>QHTE01000052.1:221928-337357 GCA_003220685.1 Candidatus Rokuibacteriota bacterium | reverse complement strand
GAGCCGACTCCGATTCCGGAGGACGAGGCGCGCTGGGCCTGGGACTGGATGGCGAGCTGGGGCGTGCTCCACGGGAGCTTCGATGTCACCGCCCAGATCAATCGAAAGATCGAGCGCGAGGCTCACGAGCTGGCGGCCCAGTCGGGGTGAGCGGGCGGCGAAGCTAGCACTTATCTGGTTCACCGCGCTCACCGCAATTCTCGCCCTCGGTCTCCTCGTCGCGCCGCTCGCCGAGGCGCAGGAGTCTGGGAAGAAAGCACGCATCGGTGTGCTGCTGTTGGTACCGCGTAATGGTTTGGGCGGTACCTATATCCAGGCGCTTCGGCAAGGACTCGGTGATCTGGGCTACGTCGAAGGGCAGAATCTGCTGCTGGAGATCCGGTCGGCAGAGGGAAAGCCCGATCGGCTGGCCGGGCTCGCGGCAGAGATCCTGGCTACTCGGCCGGATGTGCTGGTCACGTCGGGCAGCGAAGCGATCCTGACGCTCAAACGGGCCACGAGTACGGTCCCCATCGTCATGGCCACGGTCATCGACCCGGTGGCCCTCGGCATCGCGGCGAGTCTCGCCCGACCCGAGGGCAACCTCTCGGGCCTGGCCATCATGTCGCTGGAGCTGACCTCCAAGCGACTTCAGTTACTGAAAGAAGCCGTCCCGCGGCTGTCGCGGGTGGCCGTGCTCTGGAATCGAGCCAACCCGGGCAACGTGCTCCAGCTCAAAGAGGTCGGGACCGCCTCTCAGATCCTTGGGCTCCGCTGGCATGACGCCGGCGTGCGAGGGCCGGACGAGCTGCCAGGCGCGTTCGAGGCGATCGTCGGCGCGAAGGCAAACGGAATTTTGGCCATCGAGGACTCGATGCTGGGGAGCCACCCCTCCCGCATCGTCGAGTCCGTGGCTCGCGCTCGCCTACCCGCGATCTATGCGTTCCGGCAATTCGTCGATGCCGGCGGCTTGATGTCCTATGGGCCGAACGTTCCCGATTCGTTCCGGCGCTCTGCGGTGTATGTCGACAAGATCCTGAAAGGCGCCAAGCCCGCAAATCTCCCCATCGAGCAACCGACCACGTTCGAACTGGTGATCAATCTCAAGACCGCGAAGACGCTCGGGCTGACGATCCCGCAGACGCTATTGAAGCGGGCGGATCAGGTCATCGAATGATTTGCGCCCGCCAGTTGACCAGCCAGTAGCGAGAGACTAGGCCCGCCCGCACGGTTCTAGTCTTCACCGGTCCAGACTCGGGAGGGCAGCCCGCGTCGACCCCAGCAGACGGCTGGACGCCGAAGGGGTTGTGCAAGAGCTAGTTAGGCGCCCAGGAACAGGGGATGTGATGTACGCTAGAGAGACCTTTTGGACTGGTGGTGGCGGGGCTTACCCGCGGCCGGTTTTACGGCGATGAGGGAAGGCTGGGATGAGCTGGCAACGACCGTATCGAGAGCTCAATCCGAAAGTCGAAGAGCTGATCGTCACGGTGCTCGAAGAAGGAAAGGGCACGGGGCGGAGCCCCGAGTGGCAAACGCTCGGAAGCGTCACTCAGCTCGACTGCCACAATCCCCTCTGTCAGCGTGGTGGGGTTGACCTTCATCACACGCTGCGCGAAATGGTCGCGACGCGCCGCGCGGAGCTGGAGAACGTCAAGATGTGCCGCGGCACCGAAGGGGGCGGATCCCGCGTCGCTCCACGGCACTGTCTGAATCGCTTCGCTTACCGCATCTCGCTTGCCTACGAGGCAGAGCGCCCGGCGTAGGGTCGAGCCTTGAGCCAGGCAGTCGCCCGGTAGGACCGGGAGACGGCACTTGACTTCGTAGAGCACTTCGCCTAGACAAGCCTCACGCTGAGTCCTCCGTAGGATTCCTTCGCTCCGGTCGGTTTCTGGGGGGAGGGGCACCGCACGTAGTGAGTTCGCCACGCTCCGAAGGACTGCAACGCCAACGCGCACGCCCGTAAACGTCGAGGAGTGGGAAAGAAGAGGAGGCCGGCATGGCGATCGAAATCGGCATCTTCCACAACGGCGCCTCCGATTTGAAGGCAGTCACCACGCCGAACGGGGTGGTGGTCAACGACGGCTCACTGGAGGAGGTACACCGGAGCTACCAGCGCGTGCTCGTCGGCCAGGTGCGGCAAGGGATCCTGGCCGACCGTCTCGGCTACGACTACTGGTTCATGACGGAGCATCACTTCATGCCCGAGGGGCCGGAGTTCAGCCCCAGCCCACTCTTGACGGAAGCCGCGATCGCGTCGCAGACGAAGCGCATCCGCTTCGGGCAGATGGCAAACATCCTGCCCTGGTGGCATCCCCTGCGTGTCGCCGAGCAGGCGGCGATGCTGGATGTGATCAGCGGCGGGCGGCTGGAGTTCGGGATCGGGCGCGGCTACCAGCCGCGCGAGGCTGAAACCTGGGGCTGGCGCTACGGCTCAACGATCCAGGATCAAGAGCGCAACCGCGCCTATTTCGAAGAAGCCTTCGAGATCATCATGAAGGCCTGGACGCAGCCGTCCTTCTCTCACCACGGCGAGTATTGGTCGCTGCCGCCCCGGCACACCAAGTGGAACCACAAGGCGACAATGGCCTATTTCAGCATGGCCAAGGCGGGGCGTCGGGTGGAGGACGTGCTCAAGGTCGGCGCCCCCGACATGTACTCGGTGGGCAGCCCGATCATGGCCTCGACCACGACCCTGAAGGAGATCAGCGTGTTCCCACAGCCGGTGCAGAAGCCGCACCCGCAGGTGTGGGAACCGGTAACGAGCGAGCGCTCGATTCGTTGGGCCGCGCGCAACAAGGTCAATGCCTTCACGGTGCCCGAGCCAACCTCACGCCTGAAGCGAAACATCGAGATCTACTACGAGGAGGCGGAGAAGAACGGCTGGCCGGACCGCTTGAACCGCGGCCCCTGGAAGTTCGGCTGGGACGCTGCGAAGCACCGCGGGTTCGGGTGCTGCCGCTACGTGCACATCCTTCGTCCCGGCCACGAGCGGGAAGACCTGCAGCGTTATAAGGAGCCGATCGAGCTGCAGTGGGACTACTACGGCCCCTTCGGCTTCGCCGCCGTTTTGTCCGACCTGGGTGAACCGATGTACGACCTGAACATGAAAGTCACCGCCGATCTGATCATGCAGAAAGAGATCGCGATCGTCGGCACCGCGGACGAGGTCGTCGACAAGATCATGCTGATCAAGGAGCGCGGCGGCTACGACGACTTCATGTTCACGGCCTGGTTCGAGGCGGGCGGCTACTCCACGGAAGAAATCGAAGAGCAGATGCAGGTCTTCGCCTCCGAGGTGATGCCGACGCTACGGCGCGAGTGTGGCGGCGGCCCGACGCTGACGGAATCGACCAGTCAGTTCGTGCCGGAGCGCGGCTTGGCGGGGGTCGCAGGATCGTAGATGGCGTAGACACGTTCCAACTTTTCCGCGTGGACGCTCGCCTCCCTGGGTGAGCGGGAAAAAACGAGGGATCACCATGCCGCGCTACGAGTTCATATGCGAGAAGTGCCACGAGCCGTTCGAATTGATCATGACCATCGCGGAGCGGGAGAAGGGTCAGGCGAAATGTCCCAAGTGCAACAACTCGAAGGTCGTGCCGCAACTCGCGGGTTTCATGGTGCAGACGTCGAAGAAGAGCTGAGCGGAGAATAACGATGAGCGTGCTACCAGAAATTCTGAAGGCGAACGCGGGCTACGCGGCGACGTTTGGCGCGAAGAGCAAGCTGACCATACCTCCGGCGCGTCACTTTACGATTCTCACGTGCATGGACGCCCGGCTGGATCCGGCGAAATACGCCGGACTCGCGGAGGGCGATGCCCACGTGATTCGCAATGCAGGCGGACGCGCGAGCGACGATGCGCTCCGCTCCCTGGTCATCTCCTACAAGCTGCTCGGCACGAATGAGTTCTTCGTCATCCACCACACTGACTGCGGCATGCTGTTCTTCACCGACGAGGTGATGCGAAATCTCCTTGCCAGTAGCCTCGAGACCGCGGAGCTCACGCCCAGCGGCTTTCGCGATGTCGGGAAAGGTCCCGGATCGACGGAAGGTGAGTTCATTGATTGGCTCACGATGAGGGATAATGCGGCCGCGGTCCTCGCCGACGTGAGGCGCATTCGCAACCATCCGCTGATTCCTAGCTCGATTCCGATCCACGGGTACATTTACGATGTAAGAACAGGCAAATTGGAAGAAGTCCGAGAAGCTACGACCGCTGGCAAGGCCAAATAAGCTACGCGTTGACTCCGAGCGGTTCCGGCGCGGGCCGTTCTTTCGGCGTGAACCGCACGCCCGCGAAACTGCCGAGGAGCGAATTCGTCCGTTCGCGAATCCGCCGGTTTCTCGTGCGGCGAGGCTCGGACGATTCCTGGCCGGGCGCCGCTCGACGGTCAGCCAGGCGGCGGTCCAGAATAACCTCTACGCAAGAGAAGGTTGCGAACACCCGCTTGAGCTTTCCGTAGAGTGCGGTGTTCTCGCGGCGCACGACGATGAGCAGCTCTACATCAGGAAACGATCGCGATGGCAGGGACTCCAGGACCTGGGTCTTGTGGTGGTCGCAGATTCCGTGCGTCGGCTCCGGGTTGTCCAGCGGCTCGCGCTCACCCAGGTAGCCGGACAGCCCCTCGCGACAGCACCACGCACATAAACGCCGCATGTCGATTCCGGAAGCCTGCGAAGGTCGTGCCACCCCGACCCTGGCTCGTGCTGAGAGCGTGAAAGTGGGCGTTGCGGCGATGTTTAGCGGCGCTCGGGCCGACGGCCCGGCCGTGCTCGGCCCCCACCGATTCGGGTAAAACGCCCGAGCTCGGCGACCCTGCTAAGGATGTCTGCCCTCTAGCTCCAAACTTTTAGTCTTTCGGCGTGAACCGCACGACCGTGAAACCGCCCCGGGACGAAATCCCACCTTCGCGAATTCGCCGGCTTCTCGCGTGGCGGCGCTCGTCCGACTCCTGGCCGGGCACCGTTCGACGATCCGCCACGCGACGGTCCAGGATCACCTTTATCCGAGACACGGCTGCGAACACCCGCTTGAACTTCTCGTAGAGCTCGATGTTGTCGCGGTGGACGACGATGAGCAGGTCTGCATCGGGAAGGGATCGCGACGGCAGGGACTCGAGAAGCTGGGCCTTATGGCGCGCACAGACTCCGTGCGTCGGCTCCGGGTTGTCCAGCGGCGCGCGCTCACCCAGGTAGCCGGGCTGGCCGTCGCGACAGCACCAGGCACATAAAACTCGCATGAGTGTTGTGATTTGAGGTTCTGGCCCGAGGGCTCAATTCCTAACACAGATAGGTGAGAGGCCAAATCGGACTTGGGTGCGAAGTGCATGCGCCTTTGGTCGGAGCGGCGCTGACCCTACCCGCCGTTCAACCCCCCTTCAGGAATTCCAGCATAGCGTCGTTCACCTCGCGCGCCCGCTCCTGCTGCGTCCAGTGCCCGCAACCCGGCAGCATGACGGTTCGCCGAAGCTTCGGGACGAACGTCGACAGATTCGCGATGAGCTGATCCATTCCGGGGAACCGCACGACGAGATCGCGATCGCCGGCGACATAGAGCGCAGGGACGGTGACGGCGGCGCCAGCGAACGGCGCCAGCAGCTCCCAGTTGCGATCGATGTTGCGGTACCAGTTGAGCCCACCGCGAAAACCGGTGCGGCCGAACTCGGCCGCGTAGAACTCGATGTCGGCGGCAGTTAGCCACGGCGGCAACGTGTCCGGATCGGTCGTGTGATCGAGAAAGCCACCGCCCCGACGGACCATGGCGATGTTCTCGCGGCCGGGCGCGTTGCCCGAGCCGGAGTACGCTAGCCGGCGCATCGTCGCGCGCACGTCGCGCTCGAGCTCGGCCTCCGCCACTCCCGGAGTCTGGAAGTAGAGCTGGTAGAAGACGGCCTCATCGGACTGGGGCATGACGGCCGTGGGCCGCACTGTGCTGCGCGGCCGGAACGGCACGCTGAGACCGATCACGGCGCGGAATAGATCGGGGCGCAGTAGCGCGGCGTGCCAGGCGACCGGCGCGCCCCAGTCGTGTCCGGCAATCACCACGGATGTCTCGCCCAACGCGTTGACCAGGCCTACCATGTCGCCGACCAGATGCAAGAGCGTGTAGGCCTCGATATCCGCCGGCGCGTCGGTCTGTCCGTAGCCGCGCATGTCCGGCGCCACCGCGTGGAAGCCGGCCGCGGCGAGCGCGGCGAGCTGGTGGCGCCAGGAGTACCAGGATTCGGGAAAGCCGTGACACAGGATCACGAGTGGGCCGGTACCCTGCTCGGCCACGTGCATGCGGATGCCGTTCGTCTCCACCGAGCGGTGCGTAATCTCGCTCATCGCCAGCCTCCTCCTCGATTCAATGGGCCCCCGTCACTCGGCCATCATGGCCGCCGGCGAGCAGAGCGTGAACGTGCCGGCCCTGTGGAACGCCGTTGCGGTCGAGCGGATCGGCTGGCAGGACGTCGCGCTCGAGGCTCATCTCCTCTACCGAGAGCCGGTCACGCTCCGCAGCCCCAGCCGCTCCAGCCTCGGCAGCACCTCCGCGGCGAAGTACGGCAGCTCCTTCAGATAGTCCACGAAGTTGATGGCCAGCCCGTCGAGCCCCGCCGCCCGAAGCCGCGAGAACTCCTTCACGACCGCGTCCGGATCCCCGACCACGCAATACGACCCCCGCGCGAGCGCCCGCCGCGCGAGCGGATTGGCTCCGCTGTGCACCAGACGCTGAGGATCGCTCGGTCGGCGACCCTCCTTCGCATGCATGTCGGCCAGATATCCGATAGCACCCCAGTCGGCGTGATCGACGACGTGCTGCAAGTAGTCCTCGGCCTCCTTCTGGGCAGGGCGACAGATGATCCCGACAGGGGTCCAGACCTGGATGTCGCGGCCACGCTCGCGGGCCAGTTTCTTGGTCTCCGCGATACGCGCCGTGCTGGCCTCCGGTGTTTCCACCGCATCGAAGTGCATGTCCGAGTGGCGAATCGCGAACAAGCGACCGGTCTCGGAGCTGCCGGCGTTCATCATCACCGGATCGTTGCCGAAGGGCCGCGGCGCGCCCTCCACACCGTGGAGCCGGTAATAGGTTCCTTCGAAATCGAAGCGAGCCTCGCCGGACCAGACCCTCTTGACGATGCTCCACCACTCTTCGCCCTGCGCGTAGCGGGCGTCGTGCTCCTTCTTGGTCACGCCGAACATCTGGAACTCGTCCTCGTTCCAGCCGCAGACGATGTTCACGCCGAGGCGCCCTCGCCCGATGTGGTCGCCCGTGGCCATCTGCTTGGCCGCCACGAGCGGATGGTGCAGGGGCACGTGGACCGTGCAGAACACGTGGAGGCGACGGGTGGCCGCTAGCAGGCCGCACGCCCAGGCGATCGACTCGAAGCTCGACCCGTTGGGGTTGGAATCGCCGCCGTAGCCCTTCCACCGCGCGATGGGCACCATGCACTCGATCCCGATCTCGTCTGCCATCTGCGCTAGCTTGAGGTTATTCTCCCAGCTAGCCTGCCAACGCTCCGGGAGCACGGCGTAGGTTCTCCCGCTCGAGCAATTGGCGCCGAAGAGCCCGAGTCGAAGCTGGTTGCTGGTCATGGGAGGGAGGATACGACGATGCGACGGAAAACGGTCTCTCGCGTGCTGGTAGGGCTCGTCGTCGCGCTGGCGCTGGCGGGCGTGGCCCTCGTAGCCCAGGCGCAGCGCGAGCCGATCAGGATCGGCCTGCTCAACGCCATCACCGGCCCGCTCGCCGTCAACGGCACGGAGATCAACGAGGGCATCCGGCTCTACTGGGAAGACGAGATGGGCAGCCAGGTGGCGGGCCGGCCCGTGCGGCTGCTCGTCGAGGACGACGAGGGCAAAGCGGACGTCGGGCTCACCAAGATCAGGAAGCTCGTCGAGTCCGATCGCGTCCACCTGATCCTGGGGCCGGTGTCGAGCGCCGTGGCCGTGGCCTTCCGCGACTACGTCCACGAGCGGGCGATCCCCACGATCATCACGCAGGCCACGGCGAACAGCCTGACCGCCGAGAAGGCCAGCCCATCGCTCTTCCGCAGCGCGATGTCGAGCTATCAGCAGGAGGCGGGGGGCGGCTGGTACGTGGCGGCCAAGCTCGGCCACAAGCGGATCGCGGTCGTCGCGCTCGACTACGTCGCCGGCCACGAGCAGGCCGACGGCTTCATCAAGGCCTTCATGGAAGGCGGCGGCCAGTCCGTCGACAAGGTGCTGATGCCGCTCGGGGCGATGGACGTCGCACCGTACATCACTCGTGTCCAAGACAAGGCGCCTCAGCTCGACGCCGTCGTCGGCATCCTCTGGGGACCGAGCGCGCCGCAGTGGCTCAAGGCGTGGAACGAGTACGGCCTGAAGGGCAAGCTGCCGCTGCTGACGCTCGGCGAGACGGTGAACGAGACCTATCTGCGCTCGGTCGGCGACCCCGCGCTGGGCGTGGTCAGCTGGCTCTCGTACTCACCCGTGCTCGACACCGCGGAGAACAAGCGCTTCGTCCAGGCGTTCAACAAGAAGTTCCGCAAGGATCCCGTCTACAACAACCACCTCGGTTACCTGGCCGCGAAGTCGGGCGGGGAGGCGATGAAGGCCGTCAACGCGAATGTCGAGGACAAGGCGCGCTTCCTCGCGGCCCTGCGCAAGGTGAGCTTCGAGGCGCCGGGCGGCGCCTTCCGCTTCGACGAGAAGCAGAACGCAATTATCCCGACCTACATCCGGCGCGTGGACAAGGTGGGCGGCAAGCTCCAGAACACGGTGCTCGACGTCGTCAACGACGTGGACCAGTTCTGGAAGCCCCCGAAGCCGTAGACGCGCCAGCTGGCTCGGCGCCCGGACCGCCTCAGCCTGTCAAGTCCCGGAGCACGGCCCGGCACGGCGCGCCATCGAGGCCGCGGAGCCGGAGCGGAAAGCAGATCAGCTCGTAGCGCCCGGGCGCCACTTCCGACAGGTCGACGCCTTCGAGGAGCACCACGCCGTGGTCCAGGAACGCCCGGTGCACCGGAACTTGCTGGTCGGCGTGCGCCACGGAGAGATAGTCGAGACCGACCAGCTCCACTCTGCGCGCGACCAGGGCGCGCGCCGCTTCCACCGAGAACGCGACGAAGTTCGGGTCGTATTCGCGGCGCTTCAGCAGCTCGGAGTTGCGCGTCTTGAACAGGACGCGTCTGGCCCCATCCAGTGCGATCGCTTTCACGTGCGCCTCGGTGATGAACCGGTCGGCGTCGACCTGGTGCACCACCGCGGGGCCGACGAACCGCTCGAGCGGGACAGCATCGATGCTGACCCCGCCCGGCACGAAGTGGAGCGGCGCGTCGACGTGCGTGCCGGCGTGAACGCTCACGGTGAGGGCGGAAGCGTTCACCTCGTCGCCCCGGCTGATTCGCCGTCGTTCGTGAACCTCGAGCGGCGGCGCGACGACCCAGCGCACGGTGTCGGTCGAGAGATTGAGCGAGATGTCGTAGTACCTCACGGCGCACCTCCCGGGGGGATGCTAGCGCAAATGGCACGCCCGCTCCCGATGAGTTAGTCTTTCGCCGTGGCGCCGGAGACGCATTACGCGCGCAGCGGTGATGTCAACATCGCCTACCAGGTGGTGGGCGATGGGCCCCGTGACCTCGTCGTGGTGCCCGGCTGGATCTCGAACATCGACGTCTTCTGGGAAGAGCCGCGAGTGGCTCGGTTTTTCGAGCGGCTCGCCTCGTTCTCGCGACTGATCCTCTTCGAGATCGAAGAGTTCCTGACAGGAGTGCGGCGCGGTCCGGAGCCGGACCGCGTGCTCGCCACGGTGTTGTTCACCGACATCGTCGGCTCCACGCGCAAGGCCCTCGAAATAGGCGACCGGCGCTGGCGGGACCTGCTCGACGCCCACAATGCGCTTGTCCGCGACCGCCTGGCGCACTTCCGTGGCCGGGAAATCGACACCGCGGGCGATGGGTTCCTGGCAGCGTTCGACGGCCCTGCGCGCGGCGTGCGCGCCGCCTGCGCGATCGCGGAGGGCGTCACGCGGCTGGGGCTGGAAGTACGCGCGGGGCTTCACACCGGCGAGTGCGAGGTGAGCGGCTCCAAGCTCACCGGCATCGCGGTGCACATCGGAGCGCGCATCGTCGGCATGGCCAAGCGCGGCGAGGTTCTGGTCTCGAACACTGTCAAGGACCTCGTCGCCGGCTCGGGACTGAAGTTCGACGACCGAGGGCTCCATACCCTGAATGGCGTTCCGGGGGAGACGCATCTCTTCGCGGTCGATCGCGGCCCCTTGCGCCCGTAGCTCCTGCGTCGCACCATACCGGGAATGACCGCTCCGCTCATCGCCGTCTCGCGCCTCGAAAAGACGTACCTCACGCGAGTCGGCACCCGGATTCGAGCGCTCGCCGACGTCACGCTCGACGTCGCCGACGGCGAGTTCGTCACGATCGTGGGCCCTTCGGGTTGCGGCAAGACGACCCTGCTCCGTATCCTCGGCGGTCTCCTCTCGGCGTCGTCTGGAAGCGTCGAGCTGCTGGGCCGGCGCGTCAGCGGCCCCAGCCGCAACGTCGGGATGGTGTTCCAGGATCCGGTGCTGTTGCCGTGGCGCACGGTGCTGGAGAACGTGATGCTCCCGGTCGCCGTCCTGCGACTCGACCGCCGGGCGCATCATCGCCGGGCGCTCGATCTCCTCGGCCTGGTCGGCCTCGCGGGGTTCGAGGACAAATACCCGCACGAGCTGTCGGGCGGCATGCGGCAGCGCGTTTCGCTCGCGCGCGCGCTCGTGCACGATCCGGCCCTGCTCCTGATGGACGAGCCGTTCGGCGCGCTCGACGCGATGACGCGCGAGGCGATGAACCTCGAGCTGCAGCGCATCTGGCGCGAGTCGGGCAAGACGGTGGCCTTCATCACGCATTCGATTCCCGAGGCCGCCTTCCTCGGCGGTCGGGTCGTCGTCATGTCGCCGCGGCCCGGGCGCATCGTTGACGTGGTCACGGTCGATCTGGAGCGCCCGCGCGATCTCGACATGATGGGGTCCGACGCCTTCGGGAGCTACACGCGGAAGATCCGGCACCTACTCGGACCCAAAGGGTGGCTCGAATGAGCGTGGTCGAAGACGACGGGGCGCCGGCGGAGCAGCTCTCGGCGCTCGAGGAATTCCGGCGCGCGCCCGGAGCCTTCATCCGCCAGCGGCCGCATCTACCATTGGTGCCGCTGGTCCTCGTCGTGTTCGTTCTTGCCTGGGAAGGCGTCGTGTGGGCCTGGCGCATCCCCGAGTTCCTCGTCCCCGCGCCGAGCGCCATCGGGCGTGCGCTGGTAGCCGGGCTCACCAGCCGGCTCTACCTCGATCACTTCGGGGTCACGCTCTACGAGTCGCTGCTCGGGTTCCTCATCGCGGCCGCCGCCGGGATCGCCTGCGGCACTCTCATCGCGCAGTTCCGCGTGGTCGAGCAGACGCTCTACCCCTATCTCGTGGCGCTGCAGACCCTGCCCAAGATCGCGATCGCGCCGCTCCTGATCGTCTGGCTCGGGTTCGGGATCACCTCCAAAGTGGTCATCGCCGCGCTCGTGGCATTCTTTCCGATCCTCGTCAACGTCATCGTGGGCCTCAAGACCGTCGATGCGTCCAAGCTCGACCTCATGCGCTCGCTCGACGCCAGCCGCTGGCAGACGTTCCGGTACGTGACGTTCCCCAACGCGCTGCCATTCGTGTTCGCGGGGCTCGACATCGCCATCGTCTTCAGCGTGCTCGGCGCCATCGTCGGGGAGTTCGTCGGCTCCCAGCGCGGGCTCGGCAACCTGATCCTCCAGTTCCACACCTCGCTCGACATCGCCGGGATGTTCGCGGTGCTGCTGCTTCTGGCCGCGCTCGGGGTCGGGCTCCACCTCGCTATCCAGGCGATCCAGCGGCGCGTCATCTTCTGGGCGCAGGCCGACCACATCGTCGGCGCCTGATCGCCGCCTTCGCGCTGGCGGCCGTCGTCACCGCCCAGCACGTCATCGCTCAACAAAAGACGCCGAAGAAGGCCATCTATACGATCACGACCAAGGACATCTCGGTTGGTCTCTCCGCCAACTCGTCGATCCCCCAGACGCTCGGCTACTGGAAGGCCGAGGGGTTGGACCTCGAGATCACCACGCTCGAAGGATCGACGGCCGGCGTCCAGCAGCTCGCGGCGGGGAACATCCAGTTCGCGACGGTGGGCCCGGAGACCGCCCTCATCGCCCGCGAGAAGGGCGTCAAGATCAAGGCGTTCTACGCGATCTCGCGCGTCACCATCTTCCGCGTCGTCGTTCCCGCCGAAAGCTCGCTCCGGAGCGTGGCCGATCTCCGCGGCAAGACGATCGGGGTCTCGGCGCTCACCTCCGGCGCGGTGCCCGTGGCCCGGGCTCTCCTGGCGTCGGGCGGCGTCGATCCGGACAAGGACGTCAAGCGCCAGCTGCCGTCGCGATCACCCAGAAGAGCGTGGACGCGATGGCCCTCTGGGGCGACTTTCAAGCCGGCCTCGAGAACCGCGGTCTGCAGTTCCGTGAGATCACAGCACCCTTCATGAAGGATCTGCTCGGGCAGGTGGTGGTGGCCCGCGACGACTTCCTGGCCGAGCGTCCGGGTGTGGCGGTCGCCTTTGCCCGCGGTCTCGCCAAGGCCACGCTCTTCGGCTTGACCAACCCCGAGGCCGCGGTGCGCATCCACTGGAAGCTCTACCCACAGACGCGGCTCCAGGGAGCCGAGGAGGCCGTGGCGCTCGCGAACGCCCTCCGCATCTTCAACGCCCGGTTCGAGACCCAACGGGTCGACAACCGCGAGGACAAGCGGTGGGGCGCGTCGTCACCCGCGCAGTGGGCTCGGCTCCACGCGCTCTATCGGGAGCAGCAGCTCATCCAGGGCGCCGTGGACGTCAACGAGGTGTTCACCAACCAGCTGATCGACGAGATCAACCGCTTCGATCATCCGGCGGTGATCCGGCAGGCCAAAGAATACCGTTGAGGAGACACACACCATGACGAGGAGCGCGCCGCTGGTTGCTTTCGTGATCGCCGCTGTCGTCGGCGCGGCCGTCGCTGCGGACGAGACGGAGAAGATCGGGCAGGTGCGGTTCCCGGTCTCGTGCAGCGCGTCCGTGCAGAAGCCGTTCGAGCGGGCCGTCGCGCTCCTGCACTCGTTCTGGTACCTCGAGTCGGCGAAGGCGTTTACGGCCGTCGCTCAAGCCGACCCCGACTGCGCGATGGCCTACTGGGGCCTGGCCCTGAGCAGCTGGACGCAGATCTGGTCGCCGCCGCCGCCGGCGGCGCTCAAGCGGGGCTGGGAGGCCGTCGAGAAGGCGACAGCCGCGGGCGCCAAGACGCCTCGCGAGCGCGACTTCGTCGCGGCCGCGGAGGCGTTCTTCAAGGACGCGGACAAGCTCGATCACCGCACGCGCGCGCTCGCATACGGCAAGCTGATGGAGCAGATGGCGCAGCGCTATCCGGACGATCGCGAGGTCATGGCCTTCTACGCGCTGTCGCTTCAGGCCACGGCCGATCCTCACGACAAGACCTATGCGAGCCAGAAACGCTCGGCGGAGATCGCCGAGAAGATCTTCGCCTCGGCGCCCGACCATCCCGGCGCCGCTCACTACATGATCCACGGCTACGACTACCCGCCGCTCGCCGCGCGCGGATTGCCCGCCGCCCGCCGCTACGCGCAGTTCGCGCCGTCCGTGCCCCACGCGCTGCACATGCCCTCGCACATCTACGTGCTGCTGGGCATGTGGCCGGAGACGATTCAGGGCAATCTCGTGGCGGCCGCGGCAGAAAAGGATAGAGGGAACCCGGACGATCGCATGCATGCCCTTGACTATCTCGTGTACGCCTATCTGCAGCAGGCGCAGGACGTGGAAGCCCGTCGGGTTCTGGACGAGGCGCGCGGCATCATGACCGACCTCGCCGCGCGCAAGTACGACTCGGGCCGGCCGACGGCGCATTTCGCGATGGCCGCCATCGAGGCGCGGTGGGCGCTCGAGCGCGGGAGGTGGGCGGAGGCGGCGGCGATCGAGCCCCGTCCCAACCGCTTTCCGCACACGGAAGCCATGGTCTACTTCGCGCGCGCCATCGGCGCCGCCCGGAGCGGCGACGCCGCCCGAGCCCGGGCCGACGTCGATCGGCTGGCCGCGCTCAAGGAGGCTATGAAGGACCCGTACTGGGCCGAGCAGATCGAGATCCAGCGGCGCGCCGCGGCGGCCTGGACGGCGCGCGCGGAGGGCAAGGCCGACGAGGGCTTTACCCTGATGCGGTCAGCGGTCGAGCTCGAGGCCTCGACCGAGAAGCACAACATCACGCCCGGGCCGATCGTCACGGCACGCGAGCTTTACGGCGACATGCTCATGGAAGGCGGCCAACCGGGTCCGGCCGCGCAGGCGTACGAGGCCTCCCTGCGGGTCGCGCCCAACCGGTTCAAGTCGCTGCACGGCGCGGGCCGAGCTTTCGAGCGCGCGGGCGACCGGGACCGCGCGAAGACCTACTACGCGAAGCTCCTGACCACTGCGGCCTCCGCGGACACGGAGCGGCCCGAGCTTCGCGAGGCCAAGGCGGTCCGGTGATCGCCTCGGCGCGGATGTACACCTGGTCGCCCTCCCTCGCCGCAGCGTGGCGCCGGTTGCTCGCGTGGGACGACGGCCGGCGTGGATCTGGCCATCATGGACGAGTCGGACCCCACACCGCTCGACGATCTGCTCCTCGCGCGCTTCGATCGCGTGGCCCCCGCCGATTTCGCGGTCTTTCTCGACCGCGAGCGCGCCGCCCGGGACGCGGGGTACCCGAAGCTCACGTAAGCCGGTGATGCGCACGCTCGTTCGCGGCGGATGGGTCGTTGGCTTCGCGGAAGGGACGCACACGCTCGTCCCGGACGGCGTGGTGGCCTACGAGGACGATCGCATCGTCCACGTGGGCCGCCGCTTCGACGGGCGCGCCGAGGCCGAGATCGACGCGCGCGGCAAGCTCGTCTGCCCGGGATTCATCGATACCCACGTGCACTCGGGCCACCGCGCCTCGCACCGCCTCATCACCGACTCGGGTCGGCCCGACTTCTTCGGCCAGCCGTTCCTCGACATCAGCGTGCCGCGCGAGGGCACGCGGGTGGGTGGCGATCCCCGCTACGCGCGACCGACCGACGCCGACGCGGAGGCCGGCACACGGCTGCTCGCGACCTTCACGATCGCCGAGATGCTGCGAAACGGCATCACCACGTTCATGGAGTTCGGAAGCCAGCTCCGCGTGCAGGAGGCGCTGCTCGGCGAGGTCGATCGCCTCGGCCTGCGTGCCTATCTCGGCGCCGGCTACGACTCGGGTCGCTGGGTGGGCGACGAGAAGGGGAGGCTCAAGCGGGTCGTGGACGAGGCGGCTGGCGTGAAGGAATTCGAGAGCGCCATGGCCTTCATCCGCAAGGTCGACGGCACGGTGAACGGGCGCGTGCGCGGACTGCTCGCTCCCCGCGAGGTGGAGACGTGCAGCCTCGATCTCTTGCGCGCGACGCGGAAGGCGGCGGACGAGCTGCGCCTGCCGATCGTCACCCACGCCGCCTACAACATCATCGAGTTCTACGAGATCGTGCGCGAGCACCGCATGACTCCGGTGGAGCTGATGGAGAGCGTGGGCCTCCTGGGACGCGACCTCACCGTGGGCCACGGCAATCTCGTCGCCGACAACGGGCTCATGAGCTACTCGGGTGGCCGCGACCTCGAGCTGATGGGCCGCTACGGCGTGACCGTCTCGCACTGCCCCGTGAACATCGCGCGGCGGGCGCGCTCGCTCGACTCGTGGGCGAAATATCGCGCGGCGGGCATCAACCTGGCCCTCGGCAGCGACACGTACCCGCGCGACCTGATCATGCAGATGCGCATGGCCTCCTACTTCGGCAAGGTCATGAGCCACAATCTCGCGGCCGCGTCGGCGGCCGAAGTGTTCGAGGCCGCCACCCTCGGCGGCGCGCGGGCACTCGGGCGTACTGACCTCGGTCGTCTGGCCCCGGGTGCCAAGGCCGATATCGTGGTGATCGATCTCGAGACGCGCGACAGCCTGCGCTTCGGGCCGGTGCGCGACCCGATCAAGGCCCTGGTGGAGTGCGGCATCGGGGACGATGTGGTCACCGTCATCGTCGATGGTGTGCTGCGCATGCGCGATCGCGTCATCCCCGGCGTCGATCTCGCCGCGGTTCGCCGAGCGGCCCAGGACGCCGGCGAGCGCGTGTGGGAGCGCGTCCAGGAGTGGGATCCGCTCGAACGCACGGCCGAGCGGATCAGCCCGTGGTCATTCCCGATTGTTCGGGATTGAGCTCTACGTCTGCCGCCGCAGCCGCGGATCCAGCAGATCGCGCAGCCCGTCCCCCCGAAAATTGATCCCGAGCACCGTGAACAGGATCGCCAGCCCCGGGAACACCGCGATCCACCCCGCCACCGTCAGATAGTCACGCCCCTCGGCGAGCATCCGCCCCCACGTCGGCGTCGGCGGCGGCACGCCCAGGCCCAGGAAGGACAGCGCGGACTCCATCAGGATGATGCGCGCCACCTCGAGCGTCCAGATCACCATCACCGGCGCCAGCACGTTGGGCAGGACGTGCTGCGCGATGATTCGCGCGTCGTGCGCGCCGAGCGCGCGGGCTGCCTGGACGAACTCTCGCTCGCGCAGACCGAGACTGAGTCCGCGCACCACGCGCGCGTAGATCATCCACGTGGTGATCGCCATCACGATCACGAGATTCTTCAGATTCGCGCCGAGCAGTGCAACGACGGCCAGCGCCAACAAGATCAAGGGAAACGCCAGATTGAGATCCGCGAGACGCATGATCACCATATCGGCTCGCCCGCCGCGATAGCCCGCCACCAGACCAGCCGCCACGCCCACGACGGCGCCCAGGAACGCGGCCAGCACGCTGATCATCAGCGAGATGCGAGCGCCGTAGATGACTCGCGAGTAGACGTCCCTTCCCAGGTGATCGGTGCCGAGCGGGTGGTGGAGCGAGCCGTCCGGCGCCCAGAATGGCGGCTTGAGCGCCGCCGCCAGATCTTGATCGATCGGATCGGTGGTCGCCAGCAGCGGCGCCGTGAGCGCGGCCATGATCACGAGGCCGACCACCAGCGCGCCGGCGCTGGCCAGCGGGCTTCGCCGCGCCAGGCGGATCACGTCACCCGGATGCGCGGGTCGAGCCAGACGTACAAGAGATCCACGGCGAGATTGATCAGCACCACCGCGGTGGCCAGGATGAACACCGACGCCTGAACCACCGGGTAATCGCGGTTCAGGATCGCCTGGATCGTGAACAGGCCGACTCCCGGCCACGTGAAGATCGTCTCGATCACCACGGCGCCGCCGAGGATGTAGCCGAACTGCAGGCCGACCACCGTGACCAGCGGGATCAGCGCGTTGGGCAGCGCGTGGCGGCTCGTCACGAAGAGCTCGCGCAGCCCCTTCGCGCGGGCCGTGCGCACGTAGTCCTCGGACATCATCTCGATCAGGGGACGATCGAGGCAGTGGCTCGGGCTCTCGTGCTGGATCCGATCGAGGTCCGCCGCCGCAACATGCTCGACACGGCCGACCTGCCCTACACGACGGCGACGGAGCTGGTCTACCGGTCGGTGTACCCGCGCGACACGCTCGAGCGGGCGCTCGAGGCGTTCCACTACGCCGACCGGCGGCGCGAGCAAACCGCGGCGCGCGCGGCTGGACGGATCACCGGGATCGGCGTGGCCACCTACGTCGAGCCGAACACGTACGGGTCGGAGTTCTACAAGACCGCCGGCATCCCCGGATCGGGGCACGACGCGGCGATCGTCCGCATCGAGCCCAGCGGCGCCGTCGCGGCGCAGATCGGCGTCGTCAGTCAAGGGCAGGGCCACCTGACGACGGTCGCCCAGGCGTTGGCCGATGCGCTGACGTTGCCGATCGAGAAGGTCCGCGTGCAATCCGGGGACACGGCCGCCGCGCCGTACGGCATGGGCACGCGCGGCGCGCGCGGCGGCGTCGTGAGTGTAGGAGCGGCGCTCGGGGCCGCGCGCATGTTGAAGCAGAAACTTCTGCGGATCGCGGCGCATTTCCTGGAGGCGCCGCTCGAGGACCTGGAGCTGGTCGACGGATCGATCCGAGTGCGCGGGGCGCCGGCGTCGGCGATGACCATTCCCCAGCTCGCGCAGAAAGCCTACTTCGCTCCGACGGAGCTGCCGCCGGGGATGGAGCCCGGGCTCGAGGTCACCCACGCGTTCGACCCGCCGCCGCTGACATTCTCGAGCGGGACGCACATCTGCCAGATCGAGATCGACCCCGAGACGGGTGCCCTCGCGATTGCGCGCTACACGATCGTCGAGGATTGCGGGCGGATGCTGAATCCGCGCATCGTCGAAGGTCAGCTTCACGGCGCGACGGCGCAGGGGCTCGGCGGCGCGCTCCTGGAAGAGATCGTCTACGACGCCGACGGTCAGAACCAGAGCGCGACCCTGCTCGACTACGCGCTGCCGATCGCGAGCCTGATGCCGTCGTTCGAAGTGGAGCACCTCGAGCGGCTCGATGCGGCCACGCCGCTCGGCATGAAGGGCATGGCCGAGGGCGGGGTGATGGGCGCCTCCGCGGCGATCTCGAACGCCGTGGCCGACGCGCTGGCCCCGCTCGGCGTCGCCGCCGGCCGTCAGCCGTTCACAGCGCGGCGGCTCGCTGAAATCCTGCGCAAGGCGCGGCGCTGACGTGACAGCAGTCAGCCGGCCGTGTCCGTTGTTAGCTGCAAATCATCGGTCGGCGTCTCGAGGATGCGCTGCTGCTCAGCGCGGCGGCGGCGTTCGAGGAGGTGTCGTAGTGCCTCACGGCGCACCTGACGAGAAGGTGTAAGTCGTACCTACTGCGGACTGGCTGACCGCATCGCCAAGAGTGCCGGCCAGAGCGTGCAAGGCACGCCAGCCGGTGCAATGCCCGGTGATGATATGAGCGATGTTGAACGACCTCAACCCATCCACCGTGTCGGGGATATTGCGTTCCATGACACCTCCGAGGTGCAATCCGCCCATCACGGTGTGGATGGGAGTGCTCGGGAAGACGGTCCTGACGTGCGTGCACACGTTGACGATTCCCGAGTGGGAGCAGGTGCTGAACACGATCAGACCCAGGCCTCGGACCTTCGCCACGAGCATGCGCTCGTCCAGCAACAGGGGGTCTGGCTCCCAGGAGGCGTCGGGGCTCTTTCGACAGAAGTGATCGTCGCGGCCCTTCTCGAAGGGTGTGACCCGCGGTATCTGCCCGCTGTAGTAGAAGTGGCTGTCGAGCAGCAGACGTTCCTCCGCGTTGTTGACGACTGTCGTTCGCCACCGGGACGAGCTTGCCGCTGCCCAGGCGGACGGCGCGCTCGTTGAACATTCCGGGATTGACGTGGACCGTTACTCGCCCACCCTGCTCGATGATCTGGTCGATCGTCGTCGGGAGCGCGGCCATGTGATCCCAGTGGCCGTGCGTGACCGCGATCGCTTCGACTTCACCCAGACGTATCCCGAGGGCCTTGCAGTTACGCAGGAAGATGGGCCCTTCCGGTCCCGTGTCGAAGAGCAGCGTGTGGCGTTGCTCCCCAACACTCGAGACCAGTCTCAACCCAAAGCCCAGATTCGCGCACAGCAGCGCCTCGCCGGAGATGACGCTGGCTCCTTCACGGACGACGTTGGCGAATTCCGACACGGCAAACGGAGTCTTGCTGACGTAGTTGTCGCTGACATCGTCCGTGAGCACGGCAACGCTCAAGGAATCCAACGTCGCGAGGCCGTCCGCGAGCGTTCTGCCTTCGGTCATCGTGCCACCCCGTGCGAGCCGTTGAATGCGCCCGAGAATCTGCCGAAGAGAGGTGTCCCGTCAAGTCACCGCTTTGTGTTAGCTTGAGTACCGCCGGGCGGAACGGATGATGCAGCCGACGCGCTTGCGGTTTCTGCTGATACGGATGGACGAGCGAAGTCGCCGTGATTTCGTCTCGAACCCGATCGCGAGCACGCTGACGCTAGTCGAGGCGAGCATTCGCCGGCTTGAAGTCGGTCTGTGCTTGTTGTTCGAAAGTCGGGAACGCCTGCGAACCAACACCACGACATTGGCCCGGGCTCGCCGACGCATAGCCGTCTTCGACGCACCCTAGCGAGGAGGCTCCGATGACCACCGACCCCACGCGCAGCGTGATCGACGCCGACGGCCACGTCCTCGAGCCCGCCGACACATGGCGCAAGTATCTCGATCCCCAATACAGGGACCGCGCCATTCGCATCGCCCGAGACGAACAGAACCTCGAGGTGCTCCTGATCGACGGCCAGCCCCTCAAGACGCTCCGCGGCCAGCTCGGGGCGCTCGGCGGGATCGACATGGACACGGCCAAGCTCCTGACCCGGGGCCAGATCAGCTACGCCGAGGGCAGCCCGCCCGGCTCGTACGATCCCGTGGCGAGACTGCGCGTCATGGACGGCGAGGGGATCGACGCCGTCCTGCTCTACCCGACCATCGGCATCTGCTGGGAAGGACACGTCACCGACGGCGCCCTGGCGACCGCGTACACGCGCGCCTACAACCGCTGGCTGGCGGAGTTCTGCCGCGCCGAGCCCAAGCGGCTCTACCCCGTGGCCCACATCTCGCTGCTCGATCCCGAGGGCGCGGTCGAGGAGACGATCCGCGCCCGCCGCGACGGTTGCGTCGGCATCTATCTCTCGCCGGATCTCGCCGCGCGCGGCGGGCGGCACTTCGACGATCCCGTGTTCGCGCGGTTCTGGGAAACGGCGCAGGAGCTCGAAATGCCCGTCGGCTTCCACGTGGTCGTGCGCGACCGGCAGTGGTTCCGCCAGTGGCAGCGGCGCGATCCGTCCGACGGCCTGTTCAGCATCGTCTTCCTCGCGATCGACGTGATGGCCGCCTTCACGCAGATGCTCAGCTCGGGCATGTTCGAGCGCTACCCGCGCCTGCGCTGCGTCGTGCTCGAGGCGGGCTCGAACTGGATCGCCGCCTGGCTCGACCGCCTCGACCACAAGTACCGCGTCCTCGCTCACCAGACGCCGATCAAGATGCCGCCGAGCGAGTACTTCCGCCGCCAGTGCCTGATCTCGGCCGACCCCGACGAGTCCGTCACGGCGCAGATGGTCGAGCACATCGGGGCCGACTACTTCGTGTGGGCTTCGGACTATCCGCACATCGACGCCTCGCTCGGGGTCGTGCGCGAGCTGCACCAACGGCTCGCGCCGCTGCCGGAGGAAGCCCGCCGGAAGGTGCTGGGGCTGAACGCGCGGAGGTTCTACCGGCTCGCGGGCTGAGGGTCGTCCTCGCGGAAGCAAACGGGAATGCCGTTTCCGATCGCCAGCGGGTGCAGCACGTCGATCGCATAGCCGACGTTCAAGCGCTCGCCATGCCAGCTCGGAGTGGCGGTGTGGGCGTGCACGACAAGTCCCCCCGCATCGTGCCGAGCGCGCAACAGCTTCACGGGATCGTCGCTCACCGGCCGGGTCTCCGGGACGTAGGGTAGGGGCTCGCCGTCCGGCCGCCGGAACCGTAGCTCGCCGGAGGGCTCCCGTTCGACCTTATAGCCCTCCTCGTGGACCGTGCGATGGTGACGGCGACACAGCAAGACGAGATTCGAGAGCGTCGTCGGGCCGCCGTGCGCCCAGTGGCGGATGTGGTGGCCTTGCACGAACCGACACGAGCAGCCCGGAAAGCGGCACGCGTGGTCTCGGTGCTGCAGCGCCCGCCGCAACGCGGACGGAATCGTGCGGGTCCGAGCCCCTACTTCCACGACCCGGCCATCGGCATCGTGTCGCATGATCACACGGCTCGCGTCGCACGCCAGCCGCTGGGACGTTTCCGCGGAAACGTTCGTGCCGCCCTCGAGGACCGACTGGCCGGCCGCGTCGGCGTCGGCCAGCACGAGCGCATCGACGTGGACGACCACCTGATAGCGCTCGCCGGGAGCGCCGGGATCGATGCCGTGGTGGAGGGCCGACTCCGCGAGCAGCGCCAGGGCGTCGGCCTGCTGATGATCCATAGCGGGCGTTTCCGCGGAAACGTCCACCGGAGGATCGTCGAATGTCCTGCGGGTCTGTTTGTACAAGGTCTCGCGCGCGGCAGTCAGGGCCTTCAAAAGCAGCACGCCGGCCTCTGGTGCCAGCTGCCCTCTGATGGTCATCATGCCGTCATCGCTTTGATAAACCTGCAGCCAGCGGCTCACGTGACGCTTCCGGTCCTCGGCCATCTCGGCCTTGCGGTCCACCCTGCGCCAGCCGCGCACGATGCTCTCGACGTGCTCGGCGGTGCCGGCGCGCCCGACGGCGAGCAGCCGCTCCTCGGTCTCGGGCGTGGCCACGCGGCTCAGCGCGCGGACCTTGAAATAGGAGAGCTCACCCCGCGCGAGGGCTGCCGCTAGCCGCGGCAGCGTTCCCAGAGCTCGGGCCACTCGCACGCGCTCGCGCGCGGCGCCCGGATCGAGCCCGACTCGCCAGGTCAGCCAGGCGGCGCAGGAGCGAAAGCCGTTGTTCCAGCCGTCACGGGCGTCGAACTCGCGGATCAGATCGAGGAGGTGTGCGGTCGCGGCATCGAGATGCGCAGAGCCCAGCGATCTCGTCCCCCAGCTGCTCGACCGAGACTGTTTGCATGCCGAGTCTCCCTTTCTCGAGGGCGACTCTACACCCAGGTTTTGGCGAGTCCTGGGAGGCACGACGAGCAGCGATCGCGACGGCAGTCGGTGTTTTCGGCAACGGACGTATCGATCGCAGCTCTGCGTGGTGATAGGAAGCGCTCGATCGATTCCCCGATGGTGTGGGCACCGCTCGGAAAGTGCTGTGGCCGCATCTGTCAAGAGTGCAAATTCAGAGATAGTCAGGCGGATAAGGTGCAGCCCATCTACGCGAGCACTCAGACTTCGCTACTTGCTCCCGACCCCGATCAGCAGATCGCACGGAGAATCGTAACCCTGGGGCCCGACGAATTTCCCGAGCTCGCGCTCGATCTCTCGCCACGCGGGCTGTCCTTCATGTATGCCATCGCCGCGGCCAGCGAGTCGAACCGGCGTCGAGTCGACACCTCATGGATGACGACATTTCGCCAGCCCGCGTCGACCTACGCGTCGCGCATCACGTTGGGTCCGGCCAGACGGAACTCGCCGAACGGCTCGGGCGGCGACGTTCGACAGACCTTGGCGCCGGGCGATCATCGCGGCCTGGTCCAGCATGGTCGCCGCGTCCAGCACGCGCCCGCCGACGGGGATGGTCGCCAGATCGAGCATCCGCTCCGTGGCCGGCGCGAAGAACTGGCGGCGGGTCGCGGCCACGCTCTGCCACTTAGCCGCCGCCTCCCGGGAATCCCAGGTGCCGCTGCACAACGACGGACGCTAGAGCTTCGCCACCGCAGCCTTCGCCACGTCCTCGTCCTGCTGCGACGTCCCGCCGCCCACGCCGCACGCGCCCTCGACTACGCCGTTCCTGATGATCGGCACGGCGCCCATGCTCGGGATCATGTGTCCGCCCTCGGCCGCGACGATGCCCTGGATGATCGGCGTGCTCGCGCGCTCGGTCAGCTCGCCGCTGGCGCGGCCGAACGCGACCGACGCGATGGCCTTGCCCTGCGAGCCGTAGACGCTGCCCCAGATCGCGCCGTCCATCCGGTTGAACGCGACCAGGCGGCCGCCGGCGTCGCAGACCGCCGCGCTCACCTTGATGTTCATCTCCTGGGCCTTGGTGATGGCTGCCTGCAGGATGCGATTGGCTTCAGCGAGTGTCAGAGCCATGAGTGTCCTCCTTATGAGTGAAGCCCCGAGTGAAGCTACTCGGCGGTGGTCCCCCCGTCGATGACCAGCTCGCTACCCGTCATGAACGACGACTCGTCGGACGCCAGATAGATCACCCCGTATGCGACATCCTCGGGTGTCCCGACGCGGCCCATCGGCAGTCGCCGCATCCGCGCCTCCCACTGGGCCTTGTCCTCGAGCACGTCCTTGATCATGTCAGTCGCGATCGGCCCGGGATGCACGGAGTTGCAGCGGATGCCTTCCTTCGCGTGCTGGATGGCCGTCGACTTCGTGAACAGCCGCACGGCGCCCTTCGTGGCGGTGTACGCGGCGGTGAAGCCGGGCGCGCCGACCAGACCCGCCGTGGACGAGATGTTGATGATCGAGCCGCCGCCGGCCTGGCGCATTGCCGGGATCGCGTACTTCGTGCCGAGGAAGACGCCCTTCACGTTGACGGCCATGATGCGGTCCCAGTCCTCGACCGACGTCTCCTCGATCTTCGAGCGGAACAGGATGCCGGCGTTGTTGACGAGCACGTTCAGCTTGCCGTAGGCCTGCACCGCCGTGGCGACGGCGGCGCGCCAGTCGGCCTCGCGGGTGACGTCGAGGTGAACGTAGGTCGCCTTGCCTCCGTTGGCCCTGATCTCGGCCTCGACCTTCTTGCCCTGGTCATCGAGGACGTCGCCGAGCACCACGGCGGCGCCCTCGCGGACGAACATCTTGCCCTCGACGGCGCCTTGTCCGCGCGCGCCGCCGCTGATCAGCGCTACCTTACCGTCGAGTCTTCCCATGGAAACCTCCTCCAGCGTCAGCCGCGCCTATTGCGGGCTGGCGCGCAGCCAGTCGATGTACGCCGCGATCCCGGTCTCCAGTGAGTGCTCCGGCCGGTAGCCCACCTCCGCGGCCCGCGCCAGGTCGGTCGCCGGATTTGTGGATGCGCCCGGCGTCTTGCCCGGCTTCAGCGCGGAGCACCTCGCACCCGGCACCGCTTTGCGCACGGCTTCGAAGGCGTCGCGGTTCGAGCTGGCGCGGCCCGAGGCCACGTTATAGATCCGGTGACTGAGCTTCTCGGCCGTGTGCAATTGCTGGATGCCGCGGGCGACGTCCTTCACGTAGGTCCAGTCAGCCTGGTCGTCCTCGAAGATCTTGCCGCCGGTACGGTCGCTGAAGTCGGGCTCCGTGTTGCGGGCGGCGGCATGGCACATGCGGCTGATCGGGTTGTGCATGCTGTAGTAGAGCGGGCCGTAGATGCTGCCGATGCGCAGCGCGACCACGTCGAGCTTGGTCTGGGCCGCGTAGAAGTGCGCGTGCATCTCCATGCCCTTCTTGAAGGCCGAGACCTGCGTCGGTGACGGCACCGGCAGCGGCGTGTCCTCGCGGTAGGGCCCGACCGGGATCCCGCCGTAGACGGCGACGGAGCTGCCGAGCGACACGCGCCTGAGGCCGAACGTGCGCGCGGCTTCCAGAACGTTCTGCAGGCCGGCCGTGTACAGGTGATAGTCGGACTGGGTCGAGAGGCTGCGCGCCGGCGGCGCCATCAGGTTCACGATCGACTCGACCTGGTGGCGGCGGACCACCTCGAACACCTCGTAGGGGTTGGTCACGTCCATCTGGGCAACCATCGCACGGTTGCCGATCTCGCCCTTGAGCACGTCGGGGATGCGGCGCGCGCTGTGCTGGGAGATGACGACCCGCTTGCCGACCTCCAGGAACCTCAGCGCCGTGTTTAGGCCGATGAAGCCCATGCCGCCGATGATCAGGATCATGAGGCGCCCTCCGCGTCCCGGATAGTCCGGACGTGTACCACCGCGGGGCGGGGGATGTCTAGCGGCGCGGAATGACCTTGAGGATGGCCTGAGTGAGGGCGTCGAGCGTTACGGGCTTGCTGACCACGGCATCGACGCCCGGCGGGCGGTCGCCCTTGGCGCCCATCAAATCGCCGAAGCCGGTGAGCATGATCACGGGTGTGTTCGAGGCCGACCGCTCGATGGTGGCCGCGAGCTGGTCGCCGCCCATCTCCGGCATCGCGCGGTCCGTCACGACCAGATCGAAGCGGCCCGACGCGAAGCGGTCGAGCCCTTCGCGCCCGTTCGCGGCGGTCTCGACGCTGTGCGCCTGGCTATTGAGCTGGGCGACGACGGACGTGCGCACGAGCGGATCGTCGTCCACCAGGAGGATATGCAGCGGCTGCAACGGCTCGGACGACTCGGCGTCGGCGATCGCGGTGGCCGCTTCGCCGTGAAGGGGAAGCCGCACGATGAACGTGCTGCCGCGGCCCGGGGCGCTTTCGATGCTCAAGGTCCCGCCGTGGCGCTCGACGGTCGTGTGCACGAGCGAGAGTCCAAGGCCGGTGCCGTGCTGGCCCTTCGTCGTGAAGAAGGGCTCCAGGCAGCGTTGCCGGATCTCGTCCGACATGCCGGTGCCGGTGTCGCTGACCTCGAGGCGCACCCCGCCGCCCTCCGCGCGCGCGCACACCGTGATCGTGCCGCCCTTCGGCATCGCGTCGACCGCGTTGAAGATCAGGTTGGCCAGCATCTCGCGAATGCCGGCGGCGTCCCCCGGAAAGCCCGGCACGTCGGTGACGCGCGTATCGACCCGGATCGCGATGCCCTGTCCGAGCGCCTGATTCTTCCAGCGCGGTTGCGTGAGGGCCACCACTTCGTCGATGCAACGCCGCAGGTCCACCGGGTCGCCGATGACACCCTCGCTGCGGTCACGATAGAGCTCGCGCAGGCGACGGATGACCGAGGCGGCGTCGAGCGCGGCGGTGTTGATGAGCTGCGCGTAGGTCCGCGTCGTCTCGCGCGGCAGATCGGGCGATTTCATGAGCAGCTCGGCGAAGCCCACGATCGGGGAGAGCGAGTTGTTGAAGTCGTGGGCGATGCCGCTGGCCATCTGGCCCATCGCGCGCAGCCGCTCCTGCTGGAGCATCTGTTGCTGGGTCGTCTTCAGCTGCCGAAGGGTCTCTTCCAGCATCCGATGGCTCTGCTGCAGCGCGGCTTCGGAGCGATGGCGCGCGGTGATGTCGTTGAAGCTCACGACCACTCCCGTCAGCTGTTCGCGCTCGAGCATGGGCGTGCTCACGTAGTCGACCGGCACGTAGCTGCCGTCCATCCGCCCGAAGATCTGGTCCGTCGCGTGATGCGCCTTGTAGCCCTTGAGGGGCGCCAGGATCGGCGAGTCCTCGTCGGGCAGGCGCGCGCCGTCGGAGGCGAGGTGATGCACGACCTGGCCGAGCTTCCTGCCGATGACTGCCCGCGCGTCCACGTCCAGGATCGTGGCGGCCGCTGGATTGATGAAGGTGATCCGCCCCTCGATGTCGACTCCAAAGATGCCTTCGCCGGCCGCCTGGAGGATGAGCGCGGTCTGCGCGAACGCCCGCTCGTTGAAGCGCCAGGCGACGACACTGCCCACGCACGACCAGAGGACGAACAGCGCGTGGATGCCCGCCCACGTCCACGGCGCACTGAACGCCGCTTCGTGGTTGTAGACCGACTGCGGCCAGAGCACGCCCACGACGCCGTGATGGACCGCGACGAAGGCGACGGCCAGGAGGTAGGGGATCCAGTCCTGACAGAGAGCCAGGAACGTGAGCATGACGAAGAAGTGGAAGTGGAGCTCGATGTACCCCCCCGAGAGGTGCACGAGGATCGCGGAGGCGCTCATGAGGCCGAAGCCGACGAACGTGGCCTGCACGGTGCGGCCCACTCGCCGCCAGCACGCGAGGACGCCGAACAACGCCACCACGAGCGCCTCGCCCACGACGTGCAGCGAGCTGTCGTCGTCGAGGAGCGCGCGGAACGAGAGCTCCCAGTGTTTGCCGAGCACTGGTCCGGTCAGCGCGATGATCACGACGTGGAAAAACGTCAGCCCGACCAGGAAGCGATGCCGTGCCCGCCATACGCGCTCCGGAAGCGATCCGCCCGAAGGCACCAGCGACCACAGGCGATTCACGAGCGCAGCGGTTCTGGTCGGGCGAGGGCGCAGGGTCATAGACGCTAACGAAGCAAGGGCGGTGCCCGTGATTCCGGGACCGAAGAATCGCAAGGTTGTCGCTTGACCCCGGGGCTGCGCCGGGGGAGCGAGCCAGTTCTTATCGGATCAGTGGCACGAGTCTGGTCGCCTCCCCTCCCCGCGGATTTCCAGAAAGGCTATATTCTGTGGCCAGGCCACAAGGAGGGTTCCCATGCGCGACGGCATCTACATCGTCGACGGCGACGGCCATGTCATGGACTTTCCGCACCGGTGCTACCAGAAATACTTGCCGGAACAGTACCGCCGCCGGATCGCCTTCTTCCCGGGCGCCCAGTGGGACCGGCGCCAGGCCCCCAACGGCGACATGGGGCGCGACCCCGACACGCCGCAGGAGATGCTGGCCGACCTGGGGCAGGAGGGGATCGACCTCGCGTTTCTCTATCCCACGTCCGCGCTACGGATCGGTGAGATCCGCGAGCCGGACTACCAGGCGGCACTCTGCCGCGCCTACAACGACTTCATGGCCGACTGGTGCAAGGCCGTGCCCGACCGCCTGAAGGGCGTGGCGATCGTGCCCTACCTCGACCCGACCGAGGCCGCCCGCGAGCTCGACCGGGCCGTCTCGCGCCTGGGGCTGGTCGGGCTGATGTTCCCGACCTTCATCCCCGGGCGGAACGTGGCCGACCCGTTCTTCTGGCCGATCTACGAAGAGGCCGAACGCCTGGGCGTGCCGGTGGGCATGCACGCCTCGGGCAGCGAGACGGGCGATCCCTACCGGTTCAGCAATTTCCTGGCGGTGCACACGTGGACCCACGCGCCCGAGCAGATGATCTCCGTGATCAGCTGTGTCTACGGCGGGCTCTTCGAGAAGTTCCGGCGGCTGCGCATCGGGTTCATGGAGTCGGGCGCCGGCTGGGTGCCGTTCTTCATGGAGCATATGGACGGCGAGTTCGAGAAGCGCCCGTGGGACGCGCCGCTCTGCAAGGCCAAGCCGAGCGAGTATGTGACATGCGGTCGCGCGTACTTCTCGTGCGAGCCGGAGGAGAAGACGATCCCGTATGTGGTCGGCTGGGTCGGCGAGGACAACATCATCTACGCCTCGGACTACCCGCACTGGGACAGCGAGTGGCCCCACACGGTCGACGAGCTGATGAAACGCAAAGACATCGAGCCCCGCGTGAAGGCGAAGATCCTCGGACAGAACGCGCTCCGGTTCTACGATCTGAAGGCGCCGGTAGCAAAAGTAGGAGGGTAGCCATGACGCGTCCCGTCGCGACCGCAGCCGAGAAAGAGTTCCACGAGAAGATGCACGCCGCCCACATGTACGGGCTCTGGGAGCTGGCGAGCCAGATGACGAAGCACCCCGAGCCGAAGGCCATCCCGTACATGTGGAAGGCGTCGCTGATCGAGTCGCTCGTGCGCGAGGCCGGCGAAGCCGTGCCGGTGGGCGAGGAGCGTAGGGCGCTGCAGCTCTTCAACCCTGGCCTCGACGGGCGCTGGGCGACGACCAACACGATGATCGCGGCGATCCAGCTCCTGCTGCCCGGGGAGGTGGCGCGCGCCCATCGCCACACGCCGACCGCGATCCGCTTCATCATGGAAGGCTCGGGCGGCTACACCGCCGTCGACGGCGAGCGCGTCTACATGGCGCCGGGCGATCTCGTCTTGACGCCGAGCTGGGCGTGGCACGACCACGGCAACGAGACCGACAAGCCGGTGGTGTGGATGGACGGCCTGGACGTGCCGCTGATCCAGGCGCTCAACGCGATGTTCTTCCAGATGTACGACAAGGAGCGGTTCCCGCTGACGAAGCCCAACAACGCCTCGCTGGCGCTCCATGGCCACGTGAGCCTGAGCCCCACGTGGGTGAAGGAGCGGCTGCAGTCGTCGCCGCTGCTCCTCTACTCCTGGGAGACGACGTATCGGTCGCTGAACTCGATGCGCGACATCCCCGGAGACGAGTGGGACGACATCGCGCTGGAGTACACGCACCCGCAGACCGGAGGCACGCTCCTGCCGACGATGTCGTGCTGGATCCAGATGCTGCGGCCGGGCAAGAAGCTCAAGGCGCACCGCCACACGGGCAGCGCCGTGTACTACGTGGTGCAGGGGGCGGGCGAGACGATCATCGACGGCATGCGCTTCGCGTGGGGATCGACGGCTGCCGCTTCGCGTGGGGCCGGGGCGACGTCATCACGCTACCGTCCTGGGCCCTCCACGAGCACGCGAACACCTCGACGCACGACGCCGCCATCCTGTTCTCGATCCAGGACCGTCCAGTGCTGGAGGCGCTGGGGCTCTACCGAGAGGAGGCGCTGGCGGAGGACGGAGGCCACCAGGCGGTGACCTCGATATTCAAGCGCGCGTAGCGAAGCGCCTAGCGCCAGCGCGCGAACGCCCAGCCGCCGCCGGTGCCGGCCGGCGTGCGATAGACCGGGACGTAGTCCAGCAGCTCCATCTTGAGATCGGTCTTCTGCATGGCGCCGCCGAGCGCCACCCAGTTCAGCGCCTCGGAGGCGGCCGAGTAGAGCTGGGTGCGCGGAATCGCGCGCAGCCCCGCGGCGTCTCGCTGCTGCAGCGCGCGCAGCAAGCTGCGATCCAGGTTCTCGTCGACCACGAAGTGGCTCAGCCCGCCCGAGGCGATGACCGCGACCGACGCCGGCTCCTGCCACTCGGCGATGGCCCCGGCGATCGCTTCTCCCGTGGCGAAGGCGCGGCGAGGCGTCGGCTGGTTCGGGTGATAGCACGTGTTCTGGAACACGGGCAGGATCGGCCGCGGCGTGTTGTCGAACAGCCGCTTGACGATGAACGAGAAGGCGTGGGGCAGGCCCTGCTCGCGCGGCGGCGTCTCACGGACGTAGTCGAGCTCGCCCCGCTTCGTGGGATAGCGGCGCGCGATGCGCCCGCCGTAGGGCTGCTTGACGTAGCGCATGTGGGCGACGTCGAAGTCGTGCTCGATCAGGTATTCGATCAGGTAGCGGCCGAACGCGCTCGCGACCGGGACGTCCATCGGCACGTCGCCGTAGCCGCGCCTGATGGCCTCGATCACCTCGGGATCGCGCGTGCCGGGCGGCACCTGGCGCGGGATCAGCGGCGCGGTGTCGCCCCAGTACACCGAGAGCGCCGGCATGTTGTCCTCGAAGAACCACTCGTCCTGGTCGTCGCCGATGATCACGGTGACGTCGGGATTCACGGCGCGCAACGTGGCCGACAGCTCGTCGAGCGCGCGCTGGCAGGCCTCGGCCTGCGCGCGATACGGCTCGATCCCCCGGAACTTCGCGCTGGTCTCCGGGGTGACGCTGCGCAGCCCTTCCTCGTAGGACATCACGACGCCGTGCGGCGGGAAGGCCAGCTCGCGGTTGCGCTCGTCGTTCCGAGCGTACGACGACCAGAGCTCGGCCGGCAGGGTGAGCATCGGCGTGTGAGACGTGGCGATGCCGAGAACGAGATTGGCCATGATCGCCCCCTTAGCCCGCGCGTGAGCGGGCGTCGACGCCGGGCTCGGGCAGTCCCATCGCGCGGCGGTACTCGGCGCGGACCTCTTCGGGCTGACCCACCAGGAACGGGAACTCTCGACGGAGCAGCAGTCCCGGCGTTCGCTGGCGCGAGGTCTCGCTCTCGACCTTTGCCGAGCCGTTGACGAAGAAGTCGCGGCCGATGATCGGCAGCCGCACGACGCGGTTCTTCTCCGGATCGCGGATCAGGCCCTTGGGCTCTTCGCCGCGCGCCACGCGCTCGGCGTCCTCGAGGATGCGCCGGCGCATCATGATGACGCCGCGGTCGCTCTCGCCGAGGTGCTCCTGCGTGCGGTCGGCGACCGTACCCTGGCCGACCCAGGCGACGAAGTCCTGGTTCATGACGTGCGAGGTGATCCAGCGGTCGGTCAGCGCGTCCTTGATCGGGCTCACCCAGTAGGGGATCCGCTCCTGCCGGTACGGCTCCATCTCGTTGGGCACGCGGTCGAAGAACCACCCGACGCTCAGCATGTTCGCGTCGTCGATCGGCACGCGCCACTCGAAGTGGCCGCCGGTAAAGAGACAGTTCGGCCAGAGGCAGCAGCGCCCGACGGTCCAGAGCTCGTCCTCTGCGGACTGGCCCTCGAGGATCCGCCGGTAGACGAAGCCGTACTCGAACTCGTCGAAGCCGACCTTCAGGTGCGCGGGCGAGCGCTCGCCGTCGGCGCCGCCGAGCGCGCGCGACCAGTTCGAGTGGAGCCACTCGAAGTGCACCGGATCGATCGAGTTTTCCTGGCACTGGAACCAGTTGCACGGGACCTCGGAGAACACGATCTGCACGAAGCCGTTGCCCCAGGTGAAGGGCTCCCACGTCGGAACCAGCGGCGCCGGCGGCGGCCCAAGATAGGCCCACAAGAGGCCGGCCTTCGCCTCGACCGGGTAGGCCTTGATGCGCACGCGGTCCTTGAACTTCGCCTCGGGGTGCGCGATCGCCTCGAACGGCTGCTGCAGACACCGGCCCGTGTGCTCCCAGAGCCAGCCGTGGTAATGGCAGCGCAGGCCGCAGCCTTCGACCCAGCCATACGATAAATCCGCGCGCCGATGAGGGCAGTGTCGGTCGACAAGCCCGTACGTGCCCGCCTTGTCCTTGTAGAGGACGAGGTCCTCGCCCATGAGCCGCACGGGCTTGGTCGGGCGGTCGTCGAGCTCGGCGACGGCGGCGATCGGCATCCAGTAGCGCCGGAGCAGCTCGCCCATGGGCGTGTCGGCGCCGACTTGCGTCAAGGCTCGGTTCTGCTCCTCGCTGAGCATGGGGCGATTCTACCTCCAGAAGCGCAAACACATAATGTGTGTCACACTAGCGTGGTCTGGCCTTTGGCGTGACTCCATTCGGAGCGCCGCTCCTCTACCAGACCACGACTCTGGCGCCGTCTTCCGCGTACCGGGGTGTGGCTTCAACTGCGGGAGATTCCTCAGAGGTGTGTCATGGCTCAGAAGCTCTTCATCGGCGGTCTTTCCTTCTCTACATCCACCGAGCGCCTGCGGGAGGTTTTCGCGCAGGTCGGCGCCGTAGAATCGGCGGCCGTCGTCACCGACCGTGAGACCGGCCGATCGAGGGGATTCGGTTTCGTCGAGATGGCTACCACCGAGGAGGCCGAGGCGGCCGTCAAGAAGCTCAATGGCCAGGAGGTCGACGGGCGGACACTGAAAGTCGAGCTGGCCAAGCCCTCCGGATCGGGCGGCGGTCTTCGCGGCGGCGGGTTCAAGCGGAGTCGCTGGTAGGGCGGCGGGCACCGTGCAAGTTCTGGCGTTTTCGACGCCCCAGACACCTCTGTGGCGCTGGCGGATCGTCAACTACGCCGGTGAGCTCATCGAAGAGTCACACGAGACCTTCCCAACGATCGCCGGCGCCCTCGAGGAGGGTTCGAAGCGACTCAGGGTGATGGACGTGGTCGACCACTCGGTCCCGGCGCCCTCCTATCGGTCGACACGGCACTTGAGGCTCCCGTAAGAGTTACTCGTCAAGAGTTACTCGCCGATAATCAAGGCAGCAACGGCTTGCCATCCGCCGAGGGCAGTGACAGCCCGAGGCGCTGAGCCAGGGTCGGCGCGATGTCCCGCATGTCGACGAGACCGAGCGAGCGCCCCGCGGGCACACGAGGCCCGACGACGAAGAACGCCGCTCGCAGCTCGGGAAGATCCGGCAGATGGCCGTGCGTGCCGGACCGGTTGGTCTTGGTGATGACGCCGCCCGTGTAACCCGAGCCGACGAACCATCCGGGCTTGGAGCCGATAAGGAAGGAGCCGATCGGAAAGCCTCCGCGCGCGTGCAGCGCGTCGGCGTCGAGGACCCGATCGATGCCGTTCGCCGGATCGGCTGCGAGCTTGTCCAGCAGCGCGCGCACCTCGGCGAGCGTCGCTCGGTCGGCGGGATCCTTCAGCACGATGGCCGCAGACCCTCCCGCGGTCCAGGGCATCGCCTTCCAGTCCGTCACCGCGCCCCGCCCGTTCAGGGTGATCAGGCCCGCATCCCGGAACGCGGGGAAGGGATTGAATCGCGTCTCGATCTTCACGAAGCCGTGATCGGAGACGATCGCGACGTACGCGTTGCCCGGCGCGATGCGATCGGCCGCGTCGCGGAGCTTGCCGACGACGGTGTCCTGGCGCTCGAGGACGGCGAAGCTCTCGCGAGACAGCGGGCCGGTCTCGTGCTCGACGTGATCGAGCGCTAGCAGGTGCAGGGTCAGGAGCTGCGGGCGCTTCTTCTCGAGCAGACGCGTTGCGTAGGTCCCGCGCCGCTCGTCGTCCTCGATCTCCTGCCCCCGCGGATACGGGCCGAGCTCTTGCTCGAGCTCGGGCAGGAGCCCTGCCGTCGCGAGCGCCCGGAGCAGCTTCGCGTCCTCGTCCGTGTTGGCGCGCCAGACCTCGGGGATGTTCCAGGTGACGCGAGCGCCGACGCTGGCCGGCCACTGGATGCTGGCGGTCGTCATGCCGGCCTGCCGGGCCGCGTCCCAGAGCGTCGGGACCTTGATGTCCTCGGCGTACCAGTACCAGCCGCCTTGATTCGTCCCGAGCGGGTCGAAGGTCGTGTTGGCGAGGATGCCGTGCTTCGCGGGCCACACGCCGGTGATCAGGGTGGTGTGGCTCGGGTACGTCACGGTCGGGATCACGCCGGCGACCCCGTCGGCGAACGCGCCCTCTCTGAGAAAGCGGCGCAGGTTCGGGATCTTCAGCCCGTGCGCGTCGGCCGCCGTCACGTAGTCGGGCCGCAGACCGTCGATCGAGATCATGACGAGGGTCGGCCGCGCGCTCTGGGCGAGCACGCCGCCATGCAGGAGCAGGATTACGACCGCGACGAGCGCAGCGATCGTCTTCATGACGCCTCATTGTATCCGGTATAGTTGGCGCCTTGGCGAACGACGCGCTCGCGCTCGAGGAGATCGACGCCTTCTACGGCGACAGCCACGTGCTCCACGGCGTGTCGTTCCGGCTGGGCGAGGGGCGGCTGCTCGGCCTGCTCGGACGCAACGGCGCCGGCAAGTCGACCTCGATGAACGTCACGGTCGGTCTGCTCGCGCCCCGCCGTGGCGCCGTCAGCGTCTACGGCCGGGCCGTCACCGGGCGCGCGCCCGAGAACATCGCGGCCCTCGGCGTGGCCCTGGTGCCCCAAGGCCGTCGCGTCTTTCGCAGCCTGACCGTGCGCGAGAACCTGGCGGTGGCCGGGCGGAAGCCGCAGGGCGATCTGCCGATGCTGTGGACGCTCGACTCGGTCTCCGAGCTCTTCCCGCGCCTGCGCGAGCGCGACAAGCAGATCGCCGGATCGCTCTCGGGCGGCGAGCAGCAGATGCTGGCGATCGGGCGCGCGCTGATGTCGAACCCGCGCGTGCTCCTGATGGACGAGCCCTCCGAGGGGCTGGCGCCGCAGATCGTCGCCGAGGTCATGGCAACCATCCGGCGTCTCAAGGCTCAGGGGCTCTCGATCGTGCTCGTCGAGCAGAACGCCAAGCTCGTGTTCGACGTCGCCGACGACATCGTCGTCCTCAACAGCGGCCAGGTCGTGGTCGAAGGGCCGGCGGCCGAGCTCACCCGGAGCGGCGTCGACCTGCGCCAGCACTTGGGGATATATTGATCGAGCCATGAAGCTCACCGTCGAGTTCCCGAGCATCTCCTATCGCGAAGGGCCGCAGGGCGTGATGCGCCTGGCCCAGGCCGTCGAGCAGATCGGCTACGACCACATCGACATGTTCGACCACGTCGTGATGGGCTACCCGAGGGAAGGCCGGCCGCCCGGTCCGTATCCGCCGCAGATGCCGATCCTCGAGGCGCTGATGGTGCTCTCGTACATGGCCGCCGTCACCACACGGGTGACCCTCGGCACCGAGGTGCTCGTGCTGCCGCAGCGCCATCCGACCCTGGTCGCCAAGCAGGTGAGCACGCTCGACACGCTCTCGGGCGGCCGCGTGCGCCTGGGTGTCGGCGTCGGCTGGCAGGAGTCGGAGTACGAGGCGCTCGGCGAGGATTTTCACACGCGCGGCGTGCGCATGGACGAGGCGATCCGTCTGCTGCGCACCTACTGGAACGACGCGCAGGTCGACTTCAAGGGCCGCTACTACCCGATCACGGCGATGGGCATGGAGCCCAAGCCCCCGCAGGGCAGCCGCCTGCCGATCTGGATCGGCGGCCGCTCCGAGCGCGCGCTACGCCGCGTGGGCGAGCTCGGCGACGGCTGGCTCGGCAACCAGCTCGCCGACGCGGAGAGTGCTCGCCACTGCATCGACACCATCCGCCGGCACGCCGAGGCCGCCGGGCGCGACCCCGCGGCCATCGGCCTGCAGGCGATGGTCGCCTCGCCGCCGCGCGACGCCGCGGGCAAGAAGTTCTACGCCGAGCACGACCGGGTCGTGGCGCGGGTGGTCGAGCTCAAGGCGATGGGCTTTCAGTGGGTCGCCCTGAACGCGACCGCGATCTTCCAGGCCGGCGCGCGCTCGGTCGCCGCGATGACCGACGTGCTCGGCGCGCTGCACACGAAGATCCGCGGCGAGGTCGGCTAGCGAGCGCTTCCCGGTTCAGGCCGCGCGCCGCTGGTCGACGTCGGCCGGGGTCCTCCGTCGATCGCGACGCCCGCTCGCCCACATCGCGGCCGCCACGATCAGGAGCCCGACGAACGACGTCGCCGCCGCGATGGGCCCGCCGTGCGTGTCGAGCTGCAGGTGCATGAACGCGTGCCAGGCTTCGCCCGCCGCCGAGATCAGTGCGCCCACGAAGGCGACCGGAAACGCCGCGCCGATCGGCGGTCGGCGCGCCTGATCGATCAGCGCCCACGCGGTCGTCAGCACGACGCACACCACGCCCACGTAGATCGGCATGTGCACGGTCCCGAGATGGACGAGCATCTGCTCGGTGGTCGCCGCCGCGAAGTCGGAATGGAGCGCGTGCCACACGATATCGACGATCAAGCCGGCCAGCTGGACCCCGAAGGCGGTCCCGATCAAGATCCGGGCCGTTTTGCGACGGGACATGCCGCTACCTCCTCATACGATCATCGTACTGGACTGTGCTACCTTCCCAGGCACCAGGGCCGCGAGAGGAGAGCGTATGGATTTCGAGGTGACGTACACCGAGGAGCAGCAGCGGTTCCGGCGCGAAGTGCGCGCGTGGCTGGAGGCGAACGTGGCGCCGTCGATGCTGCGCACGCCGACCTCCGCCGAGGACAACTACCGGCGCTATCTCGAGCTGCGCGACCTCGGTCGGAAGCTCGGCGCGAAGGGCTGGCTCTATCCCACCGCGCCGGCGAAGTACGGCGGCGGCGGCCTCGACGTCGACCACGCGATCATCCTCGAGGAGGAGGTCGACCGCTTCGATTTGTCCTTGCCGCCTTACTACGACAGCGGCGGCCGCCTCGGCTCGGCGTCGATCCTCGTGTGGGGCACCGAGGAGCAGCGGCAGGCGTTCCTGCCCCCGATCTATCGCGGCGAGGTCCGCACCTGGCAGCTCCTCACCGAGCCCGGCGCCGGCTCCGACCTGGCCGGCGTGCGCATGACGACGGCGGTACGCGACGGCGACGGGTACGTGATCCGAGGACAGAAGATCTTCGTCGGCAGCGACAACGGGACCGACCGGATCTGGATGATCGTCAACACCGACCCCAAGGGCAAGCGCCACGAGAACCTCTCGTGGTTCATGATCGACGCGAGCCTGCCAGGGATCACGATGCAGCCGATGGAGCTGATGGGCACCGGCGGCGAAGGCGGCACCGACTCGGGCGTCAAGCAGACGGTCTTCTTCGACGACGTCCGCGTGCCGGCGTTCGCGCTGGTCGGCGGCGAGAACAAGGGCTGGACGGTGGCCACGACGCACCTCGAGCTCGAGCACGGCGGCGGCGGCCGCATCGGCCGGAACCGCGTGTGGGACCGCCTGCTGCGCTACTGCCAGGAGACCAAGCGCGACGGCGTGCCGCTGAGCCAGCAGCAGGACGTGCGCGACAGCCTGGCCGACATCTACATCAAGACCGAGGTGCAGCGCCTCTTCGGGCTGCGCAACTTCTATCTCACGTACGCGCGCAAGCCGAAGTCGTACGAGGGCCCGCAGCTCTCGTACTACCGAAAGACCACCGGCCTCTGGATGACCGGCGCGATCCTGGAAGCGGTCGGGCCGGCCGCGCTCACCACCGATCCCGCGTGGGGCGCGCCGTCCGGGTTCCTCGAGACCCAGCAGCGCAACGGGATCGTCTCCGTCCATCCAGGCGGCACGACCGACATCCAGCGCGTGCAGATGGCCCGCCGCATCGGCATCGGACGCTCGACCCGCGAGAAGGCCGGCACCGTGCACGGAGCGGAGTGAGCCATGGACCTGTCGCTCACCGAAAGCCAGGAGATGCTCCGCACCACCGCGCGCAGCTTCATGCAGCGCGAGACGCCGGTCGACGTCGTCGTGGGTCTGCAGAAGGCCGAGTCGTCGCTGGAGCGGGATTTGTGGGCGAAGGCCGCGCGCCTGGGATGGCTGGGGATCGTGCTGCCCGCCGAGTACGGCGGAAGCGGCGACAGCCTGAGCGACGCCGCGGTGCTCTACGAGGAGCTCGGCCGCGGGCCGCTGCCCGGTCCGTTCTTCAGCTCAGGGGTGCTCGGCGCGCTGACCGTGTTGGAGGCCGGGACCGACGAGCAGCGCCGCCGGATCCTGCCTGGCGTGGCCACCGGCGAGACCGTGCTGACCGTCGCCATCACCGAGCCGAACACGTCGTGGGGGCCGGGGGGCATCACGCTCGCGCCGCAAGGGCGGAACGGAAGCTTCGTGCTCAACGGCACCAAGCTCTTCGTGAGCGACGCGACCTCGGCCACCGATCTGATCGTCGCCGTCCGCACGGGCGACGGGCCGACCGACGTGAGCTTGCTTCACGTCGACGCGAAGGCTCGCGGGGTGAGCACGCGCCGCCTGCCGGGCTTCCTCTCGTGGCAATGCGAGGTGAGCTTCGACAACGTCCAGGTGCCGGCGACTTCGCTCCTTGGCGAGGCTCAGCGGGGCTGGGCGGCGCTGTCCCGCGCGCTCGAGCGGGCCATCCCAATCCTGTGCGCGTACATCGTCGGCGGCTGCCAGGCGGTCTACGAGAAGTCGGTCCTCTACACGCAGACCCGCGTCCAGTTCGGCGTGCCGATCGGGCGATTCCAGCGGGTGCAGGACCACGTCGTCCGCCTGGTCAACCACCTCGACAGCGCGCGCTGGGCGACGTGGGAGGCGCTCTGGAAGCTCGACACGGGTCGTCCGGCGACGGCGAGCGTTCACATGGCCAAGGCCGTCGCGAGCGAAGCGTACCTGGACGTCTGCAACGCGGCCCACGAAGTTCACGCCGGAATGGGAGTGCTGATCGAGTACGGGCTGCCGGCACACACGCAAATGTCGCGGACCCTGTTCCACTACCTCGGCGATCCGCGCTGGCACAAGCGGCGCATGGCCGACGCGCTGGAGTGGTGAGCCGGCGACTCCCGAGCTAACCGCGTCGCGCCGCGATCCGGCCCGCCGCCGCCACCCAGCCCGCGTCGAACGCGTGGCCCGGCTCGTCGAGGTCGATGACGAGCGGCGCGTGGTCCGAGGGCAGGGGCTTGCCCTTGCGCGCCTCGCGATCGATCTCCACCGCCACCGTTCGCCCGGCGACCGACTTGGTGACGAGCAGGTGGTCGATCCGCATCCCGAAGTTCTTGTGGAAGTTCCCGGCGCGATAGTCCCACCAGGTGTAGCGCCCGGGCTCGGGCTGGCGCAGACGATAGATGTCGACCAGGCCCCAGGCGCAGAGCTTGGCGAAGGCGCTTCGCTCCGGCTCCGAGACGTGCGTCCCCCCGTGGCAGGCCTCGGGGTCCCACACATCGGCGTCCGCTGGGGCGATGTTGTAGTCGCCGCCGAGCGCCAGGGCCTCACCCGGATCGCGCGATTCGGCGAGCCAGCGGGCGAGCCGCTCGTACCAGACGAGCTTGGCCTGATAGAAGGGCGAATCGAGCGAGCGTCCGTTGGGGGCGTAGAGGCTCACGACGCGCACGCCGCCGCAGACCGCCGAGAGCATCCTCGCCTCGGCGAGCGGCTCGTCGTCCGGCACATCCGGCGTCGCCTGGGGCCGCAAGGGCTGGCCGAAATTGCCGATGACGTCCGCGATGCCCACGCGGCTCGCGATCGCCACGCCGTTCCAGCGGCCCTCGCCGTGGTGGGCGAGCTCGTAGCCGGCCTTCTCGAAGGTCGCCACCGGCGCCGCGGCGTCGGCGAGCTTCGTCTCTTGCATCAGCAGCACGTCCGGCCTGGCGCGGTCGAGCCACCAGACGACTTTCTCGAGCCGCGCGTTCAAAGAATTCACGTTCCAGGTGGCGATTCGCATGGCTCAGTTTACCGCGGGCCGAGATCGAAGCCCGGCGGACGCGGCAGATCGGGCCGCCGCTCGAAGAGCCGCCGCCAGGCGGCGCGGGCGATGCGATCGGCCTCGGCGACGATCGACGGCTCGTCGAGCGTCAGCACGCGCCCGGCGCGCATGATCCAGCGGCCGTCCACCATCACCGCCTCGACGTCGCTGGCCAGCCCCTGGTGGACAAAGCACGAGACCACGCGCAGCGCCGGCGTGAGGTGGGGCTTTCGCAGATCGATCAGGATCAGGTCGGCGCGATTGCCGGGTGCGAGCCAGCCGCCGTCCGGGATGCCGAGCGCCCGGTAGCCGTTGCGCGTCGCCCACGCGAGCGCGTCCTCGGGCGTGGGATGCCGGCCGTCCCGGCGCCTGACGCGCTCCATGAACATTGCGGTCCGCACGACCTCGACCATGTCCTCGGCCATGTTGTCGGTGCCGAGCGTGACGAGACAGCCGGCGCGCTCGAGCTCGGCGATGCGAGCCGCCAGGCCGCGGCGTGCCGCGATGGCCGGATTGACCGCGACGGCGGTGCCCGAGGCGCCCAGGATGCGCTCCTCGCCCGCGGTCATGCACCGGCAGTGCGCCGCCACCAGGCGATTGGAGAGCACACCACAGCGCGCGAGGTATTCCGTCGGCAGGACGCCGCGCTGCTCCTGGACGGCCGCGACCTCGCCCCAGATCTGGCTCAAATGCACGGTCGCGATCGCCCCGAGCTCGGACTGAAGCTTCCGCAGCCGATCCAGGAGACCCGGCGAGCACATGTCGGGCGCCCAGGCGGCAAGCCCCGCGGCGAGCCGCCCGTCGCCCTTGCCGTTCCAGCGCGTGTGGAAGTCGGCGATCCGCGCCAGGCCCGCCTCGGCGAGCGCCGGATCGACCTGGAACGCCCCGGGCTGGCCGATCGACGCGTTGGCGCGGTCCCACGCGCGCTCGCAGAGGACCAGGCGCAGCCCCGTGTCGAGCAGCGCGCCCGCGTAGCCGTCGAGCCCGGCGCTCTCTTCGAGCACGAGCGTCGTGCCGCTCCGGATGGCTTCCAGCGCGCCGAGCAACGCCATCACGCGCTCTTCGTCTCGTGAGAGCGGTGGCAGCGGCAGCGGCGCCAGGCCGCCCGTGAAGGGCGGCGTGTGAGGGGGCGAGAGATCCTCGTAGATCCCGCGCGCCAGCACGCGCGAGAGGTGCGTATGCGTGTTGGCGAAGCCCGGTAACACCGCCCGCCCGCGGCCGTCGACGCGCTCGGCGTCCGGGTACTTCACAAGCAGCTCCGGTGTCGGGCCGAGTGCGGCGATGCGGCCGTCGCTCACCGCGAGTGCCGCGCCGTAGAGGATCGATCCGGCCTGGTCGACGGTGACGATCGTCGCGTCGTGGATCAGCTGGGTGGACGCCATCCCGCGCTACTGTCCCGTGGGCCGGGATGGCAGTCAAGCCGGCGGCGGCGACGACCGGGCCCGTGGTATGGTTCAGGCATGCGTGACCTCGTCAAGAGCCTCAATCAGCTGTGCGACGGCGCCGAATTCGAGGTGAGCTGGTATCTGAAAGACTTCGCCAGCGGCGTCGCCGCCGATCGGCGCGGCAAGGTCACGGTGCCCTCGGCCAGCACCCGCAAGACCTCGATCATGATGGCCGCGCTGGCGGCCGTCCACGCGGGCAAGCTCTCCCTCGATCAGAGGGTCACGATCGACGGGCGGTTCCAGGACAACGACTCGGGCACGTTCCAGCACCTGACGCCGGGGTTCTGGATCACCCTGCGGGACGCGATGGTCATGATGATCATCGTCAGCGACAACACCTGCACGGGGCACGTGGTCGATCTGGTCGGGCTCCCGAACGTCCAGCGCTACACCGAGGCGGTGGGCCTGACCAGCACGGTGCACCGCTACGGGATCCCGCCCCGGACCGGGCGCGACAGCTCCCTCGATCGCGTCACGACGACGACGGCCAACGATCAGGGGCTCCTGCTCGAGCTGATCCTCAAAGGGACCGAAGATCCGGAGATGGCCGCGCGTCTTGAGTGCACGACCGCGCTGTGCCGCCTCGGGCTCGACATCCTCTCCTGGCAGAAGCTCAAGACCCGGCTGCCGTCGCTGCTGCCGCTGGGCACGAAGGTCGCCCACAAGACCGGCACGGGCCACCGCTGCTACAACGACGCCGGTATCATCTTCAAGGGCGACCGCCCGCTCTGCATCCTGACGGCCTATACCGTCGGCGTTCCCGATACGGTCGCCGACGGCACGCCGGGCTTTGCCGCCGCCTATCACTTGATCGGGCGAATGGCTCAGCTCGCGTTCAACGAGCTCGGGGGCCGGTGAGGAGGCGGGCACGAACGTCGAGGCGAAGATCGCGAAGCTGGGGCTGGAGCTGCCGAGCCTCGAGGACCTGTACCGGACGAATTCTTCCGGCGCCCACTACATTTCTCACTACGCCGTTCAGAATATGCTCTACCTGTCCGGCACGACGCCGAGGAAGGGCGGCCAGGGCTATCTGCCGGGTGTCGTCGGCAAGGACCTGACGCTCGACCAGGGCTACGAGGCGGCGCGCTACGCGGCGCTCATGACCCTGGCGGCGGTGAAGTACGCGCTGGGCGACCTGGACCGCGTCCAGCAGTTCGTGCACCTGCTCGGCTTCGTGAACTCGGCGCCGGGCTTCGGCGATCAGCCGCGCGTCATCAACGGGGCGGCCGACCTCCTGGTGGAGCTCTACGGCGAGCGCGGCAAGCCGACGCGCGCGGCGATCGGCTGTCAGGGCCTGGGGGGTAACGCGTCGGTCGAGGTCGTCGTGACCCTGCTCTTCTCGGGGGCCGAGGTCCGGCCGCCGTTGGCCCGCGATCAGTTTGTGCGGTAGGAGCGGGGCGGCGTGCTATAAGATTCGGAGTGCCTCGTGTCGTTGCCGTCGCTGTCTTCGTAGTATTTCCCCTCGTCGCCGCATCGCTGGGCCTGACGCGCGACGCCTCGGCGCAGATCATTGCCGATCAGTACATCGTGGTATTCAACGACAAGGTGCCGCGCGCGAATCCGGTCGCCCATGATCTCGCCCGGCGCCACAGCCTCCAGGTGCTCCAGGTCTACGAGCACGTTTTCCGAGGGTTCGCCGCAACGATCCCGGCGGCGTCGCTGAACTCCGTCGAGCGCGATCCCCGGGTGCGGCTCGTCACCGAGGACCGTGTGGTCAGCGCCTTCCAGCAGGGAATCCCGACTGGCGTCGATCGAATCAACGCCGAGTACAAGACGAACACTGGCGTCGGCGTCCACGTCGCCATCCTCGATACCGGCATCGATCTTGCCCATCCGGACCTCCAGCGCAACATCGCCGGCGGAACGAGCTGCACGGGAGCGCCGAGCGCCCAGGACTCGAGCGGCCACGGCACCCACGTGGCCGGGATCGTCGCCGCGGCCAACGACGGCAATGGTGTTGTCGGCGTCGCGCCCGAGGCGCGGCTCTGGGCGGTCCAGGTCCTCAACATCCTCGGCGCCGGGTCCACCTCGACCCTGATCTGCGGGGTCGACTTCGTCGACTCGAAGTCCCCGGCGCGGGGCGGGCCGATCACCGTCGCCAACATGAGCCTCGGCGGGGCAGGATCCGACGACGGCGAGTGCGGCGCCCTCAACAACGACCCTCTGCACATGGCGATATGCCAGGCCGTGCTCCACGGGGTGACCTTCGTGGCCGCCGCGGGTAACAGCGCCGCCAATCTGAACGGCTTCGTCCCGGCCGCGTACCGGGAGGTGCTCGCCGTGACGGCGCTAGCCGACGCCGACGGTAAGCCCTGCGGCCAGGGCGCGGAGACCAGCGCGAGCTTCGACGACGGCTTCGCCAGCTTCTCGAACTTCGCGACCGGCGCCGATCTGAGCCACGTCATCGCCGCGCCGGGGGTGGACGTCTACTCGACCTACCGGTACGGGGGCTTCGCCACCTCGAGCGGGACCAGCGTGGCATCGGCTCACGTCGCCGGAGTGGCCGCGCTCTATATCGCCGACCATCCCGGTGCCTCGCCGGCAGAGGTGAGGGAGGCGCTGATCCGGATGGGCGAGCCGCCCAACGTCGACTTTCGCGGCGAGTGCCAGGGGGTGCGCGTCAGCCACAACAACTCGCTCCTGCGCCACCCCGAGCCCGTCGTTCGCGCCGACGACCTCTAGGATCGTTACTTCGACGGAGTGAGCTCGGCGCCACCGCCGCCGCCGTCGCGGACGAATCGCAGCACCCGCTGGCCGCGCTCCTCGTGGAGCGTCACCCGCCCGTTGCCGTCATTGCCCTCGTAGCGCATGCTTCGCGCGCCGATCACGCTGATCGTTCCCCTGATCTCCTTGTACTGCGGCTCGACGAAGAGAAGACCCTGAAACGCGCCGTCCTCGCCGATCGTCAGGATGACCGGCGCGTTGCCGAGGGGCCCGGTCATCCAGCCGCGCCACGTGCCGGCCAGGCCGGCGGTCACGGCGGAACGCGACTGGGCGCTGACGCAGCCGGCGAGGAGCGTCCCGGACAGCATGATGAGCAGAGCGGATGACCGGACCGTCACGCCGCTCGAGTGTATCAGGCGCGGCGGATTCGAGTGGCGCCGGCCCAGAGCGCGATGAGGCTCACGCCGAAGACGCAGACGATCGTGGCGCCGGTCGGCAGGTCGAGCCACGCGGAGGCGATGACTCCGAGCACGCTCACGGCCGTGCCGAAGCCCCAGCCGACGAGCAGTCGCGTCGCGATCGACCCACCGACGAGGGTGGCGGCGAGCGCCGGGACGATGAGATACGAGAAGACGAGCAGCACGCCGCCGATGCGGACCGAGCTGGTCACGACGACGCCGAACGAAGCATAGAAGACGAAGTCCCAGAGGCGCACGCGCCAGCCCTCGGCGTACGCCCGGCGGGCGTCGGTGGAGATCAAGAAGAACGGACGGCGGCAGAACCAGTGAAGCGCGCCGATCAACCCGTAGAGGATCGCGACCTTGAGGACCTCGTCGCCGTTGACGGTCAGGAGCGAGCCGACGAGCATCGCCCGGATGTGCTCGACGCCGTGGGGGGCGCGGTCGGACAGCAGGACGGCGCCGGCCGCGGACGCGGCATAGACGACGCCGATCACCGCCTCCTGCGACACGCGCCGCTCGCGGCTGCGCGTGAGCGAGAGGACCAGCGCGCCCACGACCGTCGCGAACAGCCCGGCGCCGTACGACTCCCAGGTGTGAAGCTCGTAGCCGAACAGGAACGCCGCCGTGGCGCCGAGGGCGGCGATCTGGGCGAGCGCGATGTCGACGAAGACGACCTCGCGCGCCAGCACGTGGACACCGAGATAGGCGTGGATGCCCGTGAGGACCAGGCACATCAGGAACGGCGCCCACAGGAGCGCCAGGAGATCGGAGAGCATGCGGTCGCCCGTCGAACCTCTTAGCGAAGCGCCTGAGCGAGCGCGTTCACGTTGTAGTCGATGGCTCCGATGTAGGTGTCGGCTCCCTTGACCCCGCCGACCATCGTGGGCACCACGACCGCTTTCGCGCCGGCCTCGTCGGCCACCCGCTGCGCCAGCTTCAGGTCGTTCCAGGGCTGCACGAGCATGACCTTGACGCGCTCGTCCTTCATCTGACGGATCAGCTGCGCCAGGTGCTGCGGCGAGGGCGGGATGCCTGGTCGATCCTCCAGCATACCGGCCTGAGCCACGCCGAACCGAGCGAGGAAGTAGGCGTAGTCCGGGTGGTACACGACGACCTTCGCGCCCTTGAACGGCTCGAGCGTCTTCCGCCAGCGCACCATCGCGTCTTCGACGCGGGCCAGGAAGGCCTCGCGGTTTTTCTCGAAGGTCTCGCGAGCCTCGGGGGCCACGCGGACCATGCCGTCGAGGAGATTCTGGGTCACGATCGGCGCCAGACCCGGGTCGAGAGAGTAGTGAGGGTTGCCCAGCGGATGGACGTCGCCCATCGAGCGGTCGACCCGGGTCGAGGGCACATCCAGCACCGGGATGCCGCGCGAGGCGTCGACGCGACCGACCGCGCCGCGGACGATCTTGGGATTGTTCGCGCCCTGCACGGCGACGTCGGACCAGGCGTCGAGCTCGAGGCCGTTCTCGACGAACAGATCGGCCCGCCGGAGCCGGAGCATGAGACTCGGGCGGATCTCGACCTCGTGGGCGTTCTGGGAGCCGCGCGCCAGGGTCTCGACGTCGACGAGGTCGCCGCCGATCTCCTCCACGAGCGCCTTGAAATCGGGAATGGTCGTCACGACGCGGAGCTTGTGGGCGCCTTCGGCGCCGCTGGACAGAAGCCCGACCAGGACGAGCAGACCGACGAGAACCGAGGTCCTGACGCGCATCACCGTATCGCCGTCACGAGGGCGTTGACGTTGTGGTCGATGGCACCGATGTACGAGTCGGCGCCCTTCACCCCACCGACCATCGACGCCAGCACGACGGCCTTGGCGCCCGCCTCCTGGGCCACACGATTGGCCAGCTTCACGTCATTCCACGGCTCGACGATGATCAGCTTGATCTGCTCGTCCTTCATCTGACGAATCACTCGCGTCAGGTGCGCCGGCGAAGCCGGGATCCCCGGTCGATCCTCGAGCGTGGCCGCCTGGACCAGCCCGAAGCGATGCAGCAGGTAGATCCATTGGGGATGATACACGACGACCTTGGCTCCCCTGAGCGGCTCCATGGCGCGAGTCCAGCGGGCCATGGCCTCGTCGAGGCGCGCGAGAAACGCCTGACGATTTTTCTCGAGCTCGGCCCGGTGATCGGGGGCGAAGCGGGCGAGCGCATCGACGATGTTTTGCGTGATGATGGGCGCCAGGCCCGGATCCATCGAGTAATGAGGGTTACCGAGCGGATGGACGTCGCCCATCGAGCGGTCGACCCGAATCGAGGGCACCTCCAGCACCTGGATACCGCGTGAGACGTCGACCCGCCCCGGCGCGCCGCGGACGATGTTGGGGTTGTTCGCGCCCTGAACGGCGACATCGGCCCACGAATCGAGGTCCAGGCCGTTTTCGATCAGGAGGTCGGCGCGCCGCAGCTTCACCATGAGGCTCGGGCGGATCTCGAGCTCGTGCGCGTTCTGCGTGCCCCGCGCGAGCGCGTCGACGTCGACCAGCTTGCCCCCGACCTCCTCGGTGAGGGCCTTGAGGTCGGGGATCGTGGCCACCACACGGATCTTGTCGGCCGCCGACGCGGCCGCGACCAGCGGGGCAATGAAGGCCAGAGCGAGCAGAGGGCGGAATACCCGAAGCATATGTCGCCTCCTGGACTAGAAAGGATGCGCGGGGTGCGCGCCGAGGATGAACGAGGCCTCGAAGAGGATCTCGTCCACCTTCCGGGCGCTCGAGTCGTTCAGGTTGAAGGCGTCGCGCGTTTGCGGGCTCCGGTCGGTGTACTTGTACGCCAGCCGGAAGCGCAGGAACTCCGACGGCCAGAACGAGACGTACGGCTCGATGGCCCACTCCCAGCCGGGGGTGGTCGGGTACTGCGACCAGTCGTAGCGGACGCCGCCGGCCCAGCGGCGGAAGGGCTGCACCTCGAGGCCGGCGTAGTAGCCGGAGTGATCGCGCTCGCGCTTGCTGACCCGATCGATCGAGCCGTCTCCGTCGAGGTCGACGCCGACGTCGACCTTCCGCAGCGAGTACAGCGCCTCGCCGGTGAGCGTGACGAGCGGATGGAGCCAGCCGTCCGGGCGATACTTGTAGCGGGCTTCCCAGCCGAGGATGGTCGAGCGGTTCCGGTCCGGCGTATCGCCGCTCGCGACCGACATCCCGAGCTGGATCGCGTGCTCCAGGCCGAGCTCGAAGAACGTCCGGATGCGGCCGGTGGCCAGAGGATGCTGCAAGGTGCCGCGGCCGAATGCCGTCGTGTTGTCGCCGTTGAAGATGCCGGCCAGCGCCTCGACGTAGAACGGGAGATCGGGAACGAAGGTCAGCTCGGCCCCCTTTTCCTGAAGTCCCTCGGGGCCGAGGAAGTTGCGCATGACGTTAGGGCGATCGACCCAGGGCAGGTCGTGCTCGTGGACCTCGTTCGACCAGCCGAAGCGGTTGCGCATCTGGCCGAGCCGCGCCTGGGTGCCGTAGGGCAGGGTGAGCAAGGTGAGGTAGGCCTCGGCGAGGTGGACTGAGGTGTCGGCGCCTCGCGCCTCTTCTCCCGCCTCGAATCTGACGACCGCGGACGCATACGGATCGATCTGGCCGAAGAGCGAGAGCTCGACCTCGCGCGGGAAGAATCGATTCTCCTGTCCGGCGAACGTGCCGCCCCCGGCTCTCTCGACATTGCGCTGGGTGATGTTGCCGACGAAGTCGCCCGCGATGCCCATGTCGAACAGCAGCTGGCCCGCGCCGCGCTGCTGATACAGCCCGAACGGCTGCCGCGGTCGCGCGAGATCCATGGCCGACGGCGGAGCCGTGGCCGGCGGCGGCGCGGCGACCCCGGGGCCGGGCGGTGCATCCGCGGGGGCCGGCGCCGCCGGCGTCGGCTGCGGCGGCTGGGCTTCCAGGCGCCGCAGCCGATCGGTGACCGAGTCGAGCTGCTTCTGGAGCTGCTCGATCTGCCTTCGCAGCTCCGCCGGGTCCTGCGCGGCGGCGGCGGCGGGCACCAGCGCCGTACACATCGAGATGACGATCAAAGCCAGTGCGCGCATTCCGGTCCTCCGGTGAATTCAATTCGTCGACCGTTGCCGCGACGCGGGGTCGCGGACGAGCTCGAAGCTGGTGGACGAGTAGAGGAGCTAGAAGCGGGGCGGGGCGCGCGAGTCGGAGAGTCGAGCCGGAGCCGGGCCGACCTGCGCCGCGGCCAGGGAGACCGCCGCCGCGAGCACGAGCGCGATCCCGATGACCGGCATCGCGTCGAGCTGGCACGCATGGGTGCCGAACGCCGCCATGAGAGTCAGGTCGTGGTCGGCGTTCCAGAGGCCCGGGCTCGAGCCGGCGTGTGTGTGAGGCAGGCTCGCGCCGGCGAGCAGAAGCGCTACGACGCTCAGCAGCAAGGGGAAAGCGCGGCGCTTCGGCATTGCGGCTACAACACCACGATCGGTGGCGGATTGCAAGCTATCGCCGCTCCTTCACCGTGAAGGTCAACTTCGACTCGACGACGTGGCCGTCGACCGAGAGGACGCGGAAGCTCACCGTGTAGCGGCCGGGCACGAGCGCCGGCAGGGAGAGGGAAAGGCGCCGGGGGTCCTCGACCGAGACGGCGCCGTCGCGCAGGTCGACCTGGGCGCCCGCCTCGTTGGTCACGGAGGCGCGCGAGTACGCCGGCTCGAGTCGCTCGTTGAACCAGAGCTCGACGCGCGGCGGGGGCTCGGCGAGGGTGGCCCGCTGGGCCGGGACGGACTTCACGAGGACGGCGTGGGCGAGGGCCGCACCGGGCCAGAGCGCCAGCGCGGCCAGGCCCGCCATGAGGAGCCGGCTCACACCTACCTGGGCCGCAGCGCCATCCCGTGGGGGGCCTTGCCGACCGGGATCGTCCGCACCTGGGCCTGAGTCGACAGGTCGATGACGCCGACCAGATCCGCGTAGCGGTTGGTGACCAGGGCGTACCGGCCCGTCGGCTCCATCGTGACGAGGTCGGGATAGCCCTTCTGCGAAATCACCTTGACGACCTTCTCGTCGGACACGCTGACCACGGCGATCTTGTTGGTCTTGCGGAGCGTTGTGTAGAGGTACTTGCCATCGAGCGTGAGCGTCGCCTCGTGAACGATGCCGGGCACCGGGATCTCGCCCACCGTCTTGTTCGTGGTCGTGTCGATCTTGACGATCGTCTTGTTCTCGCCCGCGGCGGCGTAGAGGGTCTTACCGTCGGCGGGAAGGGCCAGGCCCATCGCGTCGCCCCCGCCGTGGACGATCCGCCCCACGACCTTGCGCTGGGCGACGTCGATCACGGTCACGTCGCCCGCCGTCTCGCCCGAGACATAGACCAGTTTGCCGTCCCGGGAGAAGATCGCGTGGGCCGGCCACGTGGAGACTTCCACCCGCCCGTCGATCTTCTGCTCCTTGAGGTCGTAGAAGATGACCTCGTCGTTGCTCGTGTCGCTCGACCAGTCGAGCACCAAGAGGTGGCGGCCGTCCGGGGTGAAGGCGAGGTTGTACGGGTTGCCGCCGATCTGCACGCGGCGCACGAGCTTCTTCGACTCGGCGTCGATCACGCCCAGGTCGTGGCTCTTGTCGTAGACGACCCAGGCCGCCTTGCCGTCCGGGTGGAAGACGATCCGGTTGGGCTTGCCCTGACCGAGCTGGATCGTGCCGACCACCTCGAGCGTGTCGGTGTCGACGATCGAGGCCGAGTCGGACTTGGTGTTGGTGATGTAGAGCGTGGCCCCCGTGGCCGGGGCGGCAGCACAGAGCGTCGCGATCAATAGGAAGAGGCTCGACAATCGCACGGAAGCGGCCCTCACTTGATCTTCTCGATCGTGGTCACCGCCACGTTCGGTAGTACACCCTGTAGGGTAAATCGTACCGCGTCCCCCACGGAAACGGCTTCCTGAATCTTGGGCGACGCGACGCGGAAACCCATCGTCATCGCCGGCATGTAGCCGGGGATGTCGCCGTGCGTGAGCACGATCACACCGAGCTCCGGGAAGATCGCGCGCACGACGCCCTCGACGACCCAGCGGCGCTCGATCCCGCTCGCGGCGGCGGCCCGCGCCTCGGACAGCTCGCGCTCGAGCCGCCCCTCGCGCAGGCCCCAGAAGGCGTAGCCCCAGCCCACGCCGACGATCAGCGCCAGGTCGATCAGGAGCACCGCCTTCCAGGCCCGCATCAGTGCACGTGCTCCTCCGGCGCCGCCTCCGCCGCGATCTTTTCCGCGTTGAGCTGCTGGACCCGGGCGACCAGCGCGTCCAGGTCGGCCGCGTCACCGCTGCCGCGCGTGATCGCGCGGACGTAGCCCTGGCGGTCGACCAGCAGCTCGACGTGGGGCGCGACCGCAAAGAGCCGGTACGCCGCCACGATCGTCTCGGCGCCCTGGGTGACGACCGGAAACAGGACGCGAGGGTCGGGACCGAGACGGCGGATCGCGTCCGGGTCGGCGTCGATCGGCACCGCGATGACCTCCACGCCGAGCATGGCCAGGGTGCCCTCGCGCCCTGCGAGCTGGCTCATGCGCGCGCGCGACCCGGGCAGCGCATAGAGGACGACCAGCACGGTGCGTCCGCGAAAGTCCTTGAGCGCGCGCGGCGGTGTGGGGCCGACGGCGAACGTGAAGTCGGGCGCGACGAGCCAGCGCCGGTCGCGCTCGACGGTGGGCCCCATGTTGCGGGCCGCGTATCCGGCCGACAGCGCGCGCAGGTAATTGATCAGCTCCCAGCACTGCTCCTCGCCGAGACGGGAGGCGAATCCCGGCATGCCGGAGCCGGGGATCCCGTGGCTGATCCACCAGAAGAGGTCGCCCGCGGTGTGCTGCGCGGTGTGGGGCGCGCGCAGATCGGCGGGCGCACGCGGCAGCCCGCGCCCCTCGGGGCCGTCGCCAGCGCCGCGGGGCCCGTGGCAGCCGGCGCAGTTGGCCTGGTAGAGCGCGGCGCCGGCCACGATCGCGCCGGCCTGATAGGGCACCGAGGGCCTGAGATACGTCGTCGGGTAGGCGTCGATCGCCAGGGGGGGAAGCGCGAGCCCGGCGCCGGCACCGAGCGAGGCGAGCGCGACGGCGGCGAGCGGAAGCCGCCAGGCGCGCATCGCGAGCCCGGCGATCAGCGCGACGAGGCCGACGATGCCGATCTGACTTCCAATCAACGCCCGCGTCGCCTCCTCGGCGCGGCCCTCGAGCGCGGCGAAGGAGAGGCGGAACGTGAACGGCCACACCGGCGGCTCGTGGCGGGCCGGCGGCGTGACGTTCATCGCCGCCACGATGACGAGGATCGCGAGCGCCAGCGCCGCCTCGACCAGCACGAAGCCCGAGAGGCGGCGCATCGCGGGGCGTCCAACGGTCGGCCCGTCGCCACCCAGGCGGGCGAGCAGGACGGAGCGATTCAGCGCGGCGATGGCGAGCGCGAGCGCAAGCAGTGCGAGCTTGCCGAGCAGCAGTCGTCCGTAGCTCGTGCCGACCAGCCCGGCGACACTGCCGACGTGAAAGATCGCGAGCCCGGCGCCCGTGGCGGCCAGCAGGACGATCATGGCCAGCGCCGTGCGCGAGAAGCGGCGCGCGGCGAGGACGGCGTACGGTCGCGCGTCGGCGCCCTCTTCCGTGGCGGCCGCCCTCAGCAGACGCGCCAGCGGCACGAGGCCGCCGACCCAGATGCCGGCCGCGAGCACGTGCAGGCCGTCGGATGCGATCGCGCGCGCGGTGTCGGGCTCGACGGCGGCGGCGTGGCCTGAAGCGGCGAGCGGCAGCAGCGCGGCGACGGCGAGCATGGCCACTTCACCCCGCGCCGCCCGCCAGTCGGCGCGCCGCTCGACCGACACGTGCAGGGAAAGAAAGACGGCGAGGATCGTGAGGATCCCGGCGCGGACCAGCCACACGCGGCCCGCCTGGGTCTCGAGCAGCATCTGGCCGATCGCGCGGGGCTCGAAGGCGGCGGCCGCGCGGCCTTCGAAGAGCGCGGTCTGCGTGCCGACGATCACGACACCGGAAGCGAGCGCCGCGAGCGCCCAGATCCACGCGGAGGCGAGCACGCGCCGCTCCCAGCGCTGCGCCGTCGCGCGGTCGGAGCGGCCGGCCATCACGATCATCGCCGCGGCGCCGACGAGGAGGACCGAGCTGGCGAGATGGAGCCAGCGGGCGGCGAGTCCGAGCGCGTACACCGGGCCAGTGTACCGGATGGGTCAGCGACTATACTGGGAGCATTCGGGTCATCTTCTTCGACGCCGGCAACACCTTGCTCCGCATGGACTACGCTGCCATCGCCGCCGAGCTGGCGCGCCACGGCGTGCGCGTCGCGCCCGACGCGGTCCAGCGCGCCGAGTGGCAGGCGCGCGTGCACCTGGACGACCAGGTGTTCGCGCGCGTCGCGGGCGCGTCGACCGAGACCGCGACGTCCGCGACTCGCTATATGAGGTTTGTCCTGGAAGGGCTCGGGGTCGGCGACGCCCACACGGTCGAGCGGGTCGCCGAGTGGCGGCGGACCTACAATCCGCCGGTCGGCATCTGGTCCAGCCGTGATCCTCAAGCGCTCGAAGCGCTCGAGCTCGTGCGCGGGTCGGGCGCGCGTTCCGCGGCGATCTCCAACTCGAACAGCATGGCCCGATCGATGCTGACGACGGTCGGGCTGGCACCCTATCTCGATTTCGTCATCGACTCGCGTGAGGTCGGTGTCGAGAAGCCGGACCCCCGGATCTTCGAGCTGGCGCTGGCGCAGGCGGGAGTCCCCGCGTCCGAAGCGGCCTATATCGGCGACTTCTATTCGATCGACGTCCGGGGTGCGGGCGCCGCCGGCCTGCGGGCGGTGCTGCTCGATCCCGGCGGCTTCTGGGGCCCGCGCGACTGCGCGATGGCGCCCGACCTGCTCTCGGCCGTCCGTCTTGCGCTGAGCTGGAAGTAGCCGCGTCGAGCCGCTAGTCGGGCAGCGTCACGGGGTAGTGGCGCAGCACGGCGTAGATCTCGCGCTTCATCTCCTCGATCTCGCGGTCGGTCCTGGCCTCGAACCGGAGCGTGAGATACGGATTCGTGTTCGAGGCGCGGACGAGCCCCCACCCGCGTCCGGGGAAGATGACGCGCGCGCCGTCCGTATCGATCGTCTCGTACCGCTGCTTGAGCTCGCGCGTGACGGCCTCGACGACCCGGAACTTCTCGCCGTCCGGACACGGCGCCTTGAGCTCGGGGGTCGCGCGCAGGTGGGGGATCGAGCTGAAGAGCCGCGAGAGCGGCTCGGTAGCCCGCGCCGTCAGCTCGATGATCTTGCACGAGGCGAGGATCCCGTCGTCGACGCCGTAGTAGTTCTCGGCGAAGAACATGTGCCCGCTGACCTCGCCGCCGAGCAGGATGTGGTCGTCGCGCATCTTGCGCTTGAGGTGCGAGTGGCCGGTCTTCCACATGATGGGCACGCCGCCGTGCTGCCGGATGTCGTCGACCAGCGCCTGCGAGGACTTCACGTCGAACACGATCTTGGCGCCGGGATGGCGCGTCAAGAGATCGCGCGCGAGCAGGATCAGGATCAGATCCGCCTCGTGACGCTGGCCGCGCTCGTCGACGACCCCCACCCGGTCGGCGTCGCCGTCGTAGGCGATGCCGATGTCGGCGCCGACCTCGAGCACCTTGATTTTCAGATCGGCGACGTTGCGCTCGTCCTCGGGGTCGGGCAGGTGATTGGGAAAGCGCCCGTCCGACTCGCAGAAGAGCTCGACGACGTCGCAGCCGATGCGGCGCAAGAGCTCGGGGCCGTAGAGCCCGGCGACGCCGTTTCCGGCGTCGACCACGACCTTCAGGCGCCGCGGGGGACGGACGATCCCGGCGATCGTGTCGAAGTAGTCGTCGCGGGGGCTCCGGTCGTGGAGCCCGCCGTTTCCGGTCTCGAAGTCGCCGCGCTCGATCGTCGTGCGCAGCGTCTGGATCTCCTCCTCGGACAGGGGCGCCGCCGCGGGATGCACCATCTTCACGCCGTTGTACTCGATGGGGTTGTGGCTGCCGGTGATGTTGGCGCCGCCGTCCAGCTTCCAGTGCGCGGTCGCGAAGTAGAGGAGTGGCGTGGTCGACAGCCCGATGTCGACCACGTCGACGCCGGCCGCGCGCACGCCCTCGACGAAGCCCCCCTTGAGCTCGTTCGACGACAGGCGATTGTCCTGGCCGACGGCGATCCGCCGGCCGCCGTTGCGGCGGATCATGGTCGCGTAGGCGCGCCCGACCTGGCGGAACACGTCGGGGTTGATGTCGCTGCCGACGAGCCCGCGCACGTCGTAGGCGCGGAACACGTGCGGGTTCAACATTGTGCGGTCCCCTCGGCTACGTTATTGTGACGGCGCGACGCGCCGCCGACGTCGCAGGTTACCATCCCCACGAAGGAGACGCCATGGCGCTCATGGACGACGCCGAGCTGAAAGCCCTCACGAAGAAAACGAGTCAGAAGCTGTTCCACACCTTGAAGGGCGGCTCGGGATTCGAGATGTGGAAACGGTTCGACAAGGGGCTCGCGCGCGAGCTCTCGCTGTTCTTCACCGGCGTGCTCTACAGCCGCGAAGTCCTCTCGCAGAAGCAGCGCGAGCTCTGCGCGGTCGCCGCCCTCACCGCGCTCCATCGCCCGACCGAGGTGCGCGCGCACATCCACGCGGCGCTCAACGTCGGCGCCACGCGCCAGGAAGTGGCGGAGGTGATCTTCCAGATGGTCACCTACGGCGGCATGCCGGTCGTCGTCGACGCGCTGGAGGTCTACGCGCAGGTCCTGGCCGAGCGCGGCGAGCCCTTCCCGGCCGACGAGCCCGCGAAGTGAGCGACGCGGCGCTGGCGGCCGCGGTCGACGCGGCGCGGGCCGCCGGGCGCGTCGCGCTGAAGTACTACAACGCCGGGTTCGAGATCGCCCTCAAGCCGGACGCCACCCCGGTGACCCAGGCGGATCGCGAGGCCGAGCGGACGATCGTCGAGATCCTCGGCCGCGCGTTTCCCGAGCACGGGTTCCTCGGCGAGGAGTTCGGTGGCTCCGGGAACGCCGCGACGCGCTGGATCATCGATCCGATCGACGGGACGAAGAACTTCGTGCGCCGCATCCCGATCTGGGCGACGTTGATCGCGCTCGAAGAGCACGGCGAGATCACCGTCGGCGTCATCCACAACCCGGTCACCGGCGAGCTCTACACCGCGCGCCGCGGCGGCGGCGCCTTCCTGAACGGCGAGCGCCTCCGCGTCTCCGACGAGGCCGACCTGAGCCAGGCGTATCTGCTGCACGCCGGGCTGCGCGCCGCGCGGACGACGAGGTACTGGGACGGCTTCATGCGGCTCGTGGACGCGACCGACCGGCAGCGCGGCTTCGGCGACTACAAAGGCTACTGCTTGATCGCCGAGGGCAAGGTCGAGGTCTACGCCGAGATCTACCCGGAAGGGTCGGGATTGAAGCCGTGGGATCTGGCGCCGTGCAAGATCCTCGTCGAGGAGGCGGGCGGCCGGTTCACCGATCTCGAGGGCCGTCCGACGATCTACTCGAGCTCCGCGCTGGCGACGAATCGACGCCTCCACGATGCCGCGCTGGCGCTGCTCCGCCCCTGACGCTCGCGATCCATCCCGGGGCGCTCGGGGACGTGCTCCTGACGATTCCGGCGCTTCGCGTCCTTCGACGGGCCTCGCCGGGCGACCGCCTCGTCCTCGCGGCGCAGCCGCGGATCGGCCGGCTCCTCGAGATGCTCGGCGTGGTGCATCGAGCGCTCGACTTCGAGGCCCTGGGGCTCGACGCGCTGTTCGAGCCCGAGCCCGACGACCGCCGGCGCGAATGGCCGGCGCGCTGCGCGGACGATCTGCGCCGGGCCCGGCGGGTGATCGCGTGGATCGGCTCGCGCGAGCCCGGCTTCGTGGAGCGGCTCACCGCGCTCGTGCCGGGCTCGATCGTGGCCCCGTCGGTCGGCGCGGGGCGTCCGGTGTGGGAGCATCTCGTGGACACGGTGGGCGCGGGCGCGGCACGCGGCGACCGCGCGATCCGCGTCCCGCTCGAGGTGCCCGACGCGCTCCGAGACGAGGCGCGCCGCGAGCTCGTAGAGGACGGATGGAATGGGAGCGATCGGGTGCTGCTCGCACATCCCGGGGCAGGGGGGCGCGGGAAGCGGTGGCCGGCGACGGGATTCGCCGCGGTGCTCGAGCAAGTCGCGACATTGCCGCGCCTCGCGATCGTTCTCCATCAGGGGCCGGCCGACTTCGACGCCGTGGCGGCGCTCCCGGAGCCCCTGACGGCACGGGCCATAACGCTCCGGGAGCCGCCGCTCCCGCTCCTGGCGGGCATCTTGACTCACGCAACGGCTTATCTCGGCAACGACTCCGGGATCAGCCACCTGGCCGCGGCTGTCGGCGTTCCCTCGATCGTGCTCTTCGGCGCCGAGCGGCTGATGTGGCGCCCGTGGGCGGAGCACGTCGAGCCGGTGGTCATCTCGCCCGGGGCGGAGAGATCCGACGCCATGCGAGTGACAGCCGAGCTCACGGCCTTTCTACGGTGAGACGCCGTTGCTGAGGAGCAAGCGGTCCCGCACCGGCACGGTTCTCTCGGCGAGTGTCGTCATCGCCGCCGGATTCGCGGTGGCGGTCGTCGAGATGCTCCGCCTGCCCAAAGGGGCGATCTGGGTCGTCGTGGCGGTCGCCGTGGGGATCCTGGCGGTCATCCGCGCCGCGACGCGCTGAGGACTAGACGCCGGCGTCGATTTGACGCCGGCGTCTAGAAGAACTCGCTGGGCAGAACGGGCTCCTCGCTGCCCCGATCGTCGGCGCGCGGATCGGGATCCGCGCCGTCCGAGAGCCGAAGGCGAGCCAGCGCGTCCTCTTCCAAATTGGGCTCTCCCCTGACGGCCAGGTCCAACCAGAGGTCCATGTGCTGCATTGCAATCACCTCCGGGCGCCTTGCACCCCTGTTCGGTCACTTACATCTGGACGTGGCTGCTAAGCACGAGGCGTGCCTGACGTCGAGACCCGCGAAATCAGTCGTTTAGAGATCGGACCCGCGACAGCGCCAGGGCACAATTCCGGGAACTCCTGGGACGGATGCCCGATCGGCTCGGGAGGATTCAGCGCGGCCGGACGTGATCGTCGAACGGGCCGGAGATACGCAGGACCTCGTTGACGGGCCACGTGCCGCCCTTGATCGCGATCACGAACAGATCGCCGGCTACACCAGCGCGGCGAGCCTCTTGGGTGAGCGGCGCGAAGACGAGGCTTCGGGGCAGGTCGCCGTCGGTGAAGCTGGCGAACTCGATGCGCTTGCCGTCGGGAGCGAGGGCGAAGATCTGCTTTTCGTGGCGATCGGCCACGAAGAGCGTGCCGCCCGGGCCGACCCCGAACGAGGCGACGACCGGCCCTCGGTAGACGACCTCGGCGACGCCCTGCGGAGAGACGCGCACGATCTCACCCGGGCCCGGCTGGTACGGTGCCTCGGCGCTCCCGTCGCTGCCGACCCACAGATGGTCCCGGTCGTCGACGGTGAGCAGCCGGGGCCGCGAGATCGCGACGAACTTCGGATCGCGCACGCGGCCCTCGGGGTCGAGCCGGACGACGGCACCCTCGGCCCGATCGGCGACGTAGAGGTTGCCCGCCGAGTCGACGGCCGCTGCCTCGGGCTGCTTGAGGATCGGCCGAGCGCCACGCTCGGGGGTGCCGCCGGCGAACAGCTCGGCCCGCCCGTCGACGATGCGATAGAGCGCGCCGACTTTCCGTTCGCGATCGAAGGTCGTCACGAACAGCTCGCGCCCGCGCCGGACCGCGCCGACCTGCGGGTTGATCAGCGGGGGGCCGTAGAAGTAGCGGCCCTCGACGTCGGGGCTCAGCCGCGCGCCGCCCGCGGGAATCCGGTAGACGGGCCAGAGGTCGTAGGCCTCGGCGCCGAAGTAGCGCCGTCCCGTGCGCCCCAGGTAGAGGAGCCCGGCCTGATCGAAGACGAGCGTCGAGGTGGCCGGGATGCCGCGGATGCCCCGCGTGGCGTCGGTGTCGAAGCCCTCGCCGGTCACGTAGACCTGAGCGGTGAAGCCCGAGGGCAGCTTGAGCTCGGCGGCCGCCGGCAGCGGTAGCAGCAACAGCAGCGCGGCGACGAGTCGGCCCCTCATCGGGCCGGCCGCTTCCAGATGTCGCGGTCGTGCATCAGCCGGATCTGGCGCCGGATGACCTTCTCGCGGTATTCCGCGTGCTTCATGGGCGCCCGCTTCAGGTAGAGGTTCTTGGGGTAGATCGGCCGCTCGTAGAGAATCTGGTAGAGCTCGGTTCTCAGATCTTTCATCCAGTTGTCCCACTGCGCCCGCGCCCGGTGATCGCGGAGCGCCTCGATGTCGATCACGCCGCCCACGTACGTCGAGCCGGCGCCGTAGTCCTGCCGGCCAACGATCCGGCCCTTGTAGTCGATGATAAAGGAACGGCCGCCGAACGTGTCGATCGGCGTCGTCTCTTCGGGGAAGAGATAGTACGTCCCCATGTTCGGGGCGACGAGGTACATGTTGTTGTCGAGCGCGCGGGCGCGGCTCTGGATCTCGAAGATCTCGTTGCCGGTGGCCGGATGCGGATACGACGCGCGATACACGACCTCGGCGCCGTTCAGCGCGAGCGCCCGCGCGTTCTCCGGATACGAGCCCTCGTTCGCCATCATGATGCCGAGCCGCCCGATCTCGGTGTCGGCGACCGGCCAGAACGCGTCGAGGGTCTTGCCGTACTTCTCGACCCACCAGTCGTACACGTCGTGGGGGCAGACCGAGTGCTCGACCGGGAAGAGCGGGGAGACCTTGTAGTGCTTGAGGATCACCCGGCCGCGCGGGTTGATGATGAAGCCGACGTTGAAGTACCGGTCCTTGAGGTCCGGATGCCTCGCCTTGGCCTGCGCCATGATGAACGCGTTGTATTCCCTGGCGATCTTGCCGAGCGCCTCGGTCTCCTCGCCGGGGATGTCGATCGCGCACTCGCGCGCGAACGTCACGTGATCGAGGTCGAGCACCTCGTCGTTGAACGCCTGCAAGGCGCCCTCGGGAAACGCGATGAGCCGCACCGGGATGTCGAGGCTCGAGAGCCACGACGCCGCCTTCACCAGGTGCGAGAGGTGCTCGAGGTTGATCTTGATGTCCCCGCGCTTGCGGATGCCGCGCACGGTGGGAATCAGGCCGACGGCGGTGTAGGGTTTGATCATTCGCTCGCTCCTCGAGTGTTCACCGGGTGGTGACGCACGTGACCTCGCGAACGCGATCGTCGTGGAGCTCGATCGCGACCTCGCTCTGCTCCGCGCCGTTGGACGCGCGATAGATGATGGTGCGCCGGCCGGGCGGCGTGATGCGCTCGTGCTCCTCGTCCGGGCGGCCGAAGCGGGCCACGACCTCGTCGTAGCGCGTGCCGGCCGGGATCAGGGTGACGAGGGAGTCGCGCGACGGCACGTCGCCGTTCGCCGAGGCGGCCGCCGCCGCGAACCGGCGCCGGGCCCGGCGACGCCGACGGATGCGGCGGTTGATGTCCATGCTGAACATGAGCACGCCCGCGAAGTTTGTCACCAGCAAGATGAGGGCCGAGATCACGATCGGGCGCCAGTTGATGCGGCCGGCGAAATAGTGGTACTGCACGCGCAGGCTCTGGGCGGCGACGTCCTGCGACGGGAGCAGGGTCAGCGCCACCACCTCGCCGCCCGCGCGCACGCGGCTCTGGCGGCGCACCGCCGTCGGGGGCGAGATCTCCTCGATCTTGAGATGGTCGGAGTCGCCGAAGTTGGCGATGACCAGCGAGTAGTCGCGCGCCAGGTGCACGATGCGGTCGCGGCGCTCGTAGTAGAGCGCGAAGAGGCCGAGCGCCGGCGGGCCGAGATCGCCGAAGCCGGTGGTGAGGACCTGACGGCCTCCCCAGAAGAGATCCTCGAGCCACGTCCCCGCTTTCGGCGTCAGGAGGCCACGGAGCGGGAGGACGAGCGTGACGATCGAGAGCTGATCGGCCATGCTCGGCGTCCACGGGATCTTGATGTACGTCACGACGCCGGCCTGAGTCCCGGGCCGCGTGAAATTGACGTACGAGGGGGTCACCGCGACCGGCTCGCCGAGCGCCGTGGTGCCGAGCAGCATGCGGTCGCGGCTCCTCAGCACGAGACGCCCGCTGCTCACGACGGCGAGGCCTCGGCGCTCCACCTCGCGCACGAGCTGAGGCTCCGCGGGGCCGGGCGCCGTGGGCTCCACGACCTCCGCCGGCCAGAGCAGAAAGAGGTCTTGCCCGATGTCGGCCTTGCGCGTGACCGGACCCGCCGTGAGACTCCACGAGAGGTTGGCCGTGACGTGCGGGACGCCCGGGCTCACGCTGGCGACGACGAAGAGGGGCCCGATCATGAAGTCCGGGTGCGGCTGCGAAGCCAGGAAGACCTGGGCGTGACCCGGCGCCGGCGTGGCCACCGCCGCGAAGATCACGGCGGCCAATGCCACGCACGATTTGATCATGTGGCGCTCCTCTGCTAAGAGTTAACACACCCTTCTATCATGAACGCCAGGCCTCTCGGCGTCAGCGTGATGCCGCTCGACAACCGCCGCGAAGCGCTCCTCGGTGTCGGCGCGATCGCCGAGCAGCTGGGCTACGGCGCCTATTTTCTTCCGGAGACGTGGGCGCACGACGTCACGGTCCTGATGACCGAGATGGCGATTCGAACCGATCGCCTCGCGCTCGGCACGGGCATCCTGGGGGTCTGGGGTCGGAGCGCCGGCACGCTCGCGATGGCCGCGGCGAGCCTCTCCGAAGTCTCGGCGGGCCGCTTCGTCCTCGGTCTCGGCGCCAGCACCGCCCAGCTCACCGAAGGTCTGCACGACGTCCCGTTCATCGCGCCGCTCGCCAAGATGCGGCGAACGGTGACGCAGGTGCGCGCGCTGCTCGGCGGCGAGCGCGTTCCCCTCGCGGTCGCGACCGGGGCGCGGCCGCTCAAGCTCAACCTCGCTCCGACGGGCGCGGTGCCCATCTTCCTGGCCGCGCTCACCGACGAGTCCGTGAGGCTCGCCGGCGAGGTCGCGGACGGCTGGCTTCCGTTCCTGTATCCGCGGCGGTCTCTCGCGCAGGGGCTGGAGCTCTTGCGCGAGGGCGCGGCGCGCTCGGGTGGTCCCGGCCGGCGCGTGTGGGTCTATCCGACGGTGCCGACGGTGGTGGCGGACGATCCGGCCGAAGCGCGCGCGGGCGCCGCGTGGTTCGTCGCGTTCTACCTGACGACGATGGGCCCGCTCTACCGGCGCTCGCTCGCGCGTCAGGGATTCGGCCGCGAGATCGACGCGGTGCTCGGCGCCAACAGCCCGAAGTTCACCGGCGAGGTTCCGCCGGCGGCCGACAGCCTGCTCGAGGAGCTGACGGCGTTCGGCGCGCCGGCGGAAGCCCGAGAGCGCCTCGCACAATGGCACGCCGCCGGCGCCGACATGCCGCTCGTGTTCCTGCGCCCCAACCTGACGCCCGAGCAGGTCAAACGCACGCTGGGCGCCTTCGCGCCGATGCTAGAATCGCGAGCATGAGCTCCGGCGAGGTGACCGGGCGCGAGCGGGTCGTCGCCGCCTACAAGGGAGGCTACGCCGACCGCGTGCCGGCGTACCCGATCGCGGGCTCGTTCGCCGGGTGCCTCGACGGTCTCACGATCGAGGAGTACTGCACCAATCCCACCAAGGCCGTCCGGGCGATGCTGAACTACTACGAGCGCTACCAGCCGGACATCATGGTGGCCTTCAACGACCTCGCCAAGGAAGCCGAAGCCGTCGGCTGCCGCGTGAAGTATTCCGACTACGTCGTCCCGTCGATCGATCAGCACGTCCTCCAGGACGACAAGGGCAAGCTCGCGCGCCTGGAGATCCCCGATCCGAAAGCGGCCGGCCGGCTGCCGGCCTTCCTCGAGCAGTGCGCGGCGCTCTCGGCGGCTCGGCTGCCGAGTGGGCTCGGCGCCGTGCTGGTCGGGCCGTGGACGATCGCGATGCTCCTGCGCAATCCCGAGCTGATGTGCCTGGACACCATCGACGACCCCGCGTTCGTCCACGAGCTGATGCGCTTCACCACCGAGTACGCCAAGCAGGTGGGCGACGCCGTGCTCGGGACGAAGATCGGTCTCAGCTACTCCGATCCGACCGCCTCGTGCTCGCTGGTCGGGCCCGACACCTACCGCGAGTTCATCAAGCCGTACCACCAGGAGCTCGTGAACTATTTTCGCGCGAAGAAGGTCGGGACGACCGTCCACATCTGCGGCACCACGCATCAGATCCACGAAGACCTGGTCGACGTCGGCTTCGTCGCGATCACGATCGACCTCGATCAGCAGGGCGACCCGGCGCTCAAGGTCGACCAGCTCGACCGCCTGATCACGCTCGGCAACCAGCGCAACGTGGTCGCGATCGGCAACGTCGACGCGACGATCTTCGAGCGCGCGACGAAGGAGCAGATCGAGGCCGAGGTGAAGCGCTGCATCGACACCGCCGGCAAGCGCTCGCGCTTCGTCCTGTCGACCTCGTGCGAGCTGCCGCCGCGCGCCGATCCCGACTGCGTGCAGTGGATGATGAACGCGGCGCGCGAGTACGGGCGGTACGATCGCATTCTCTCTTCCTGACGTTCCATCAACGTCGACCGGGGCGGCGGGGTGCGGGGTGGGGTGCGACCGGACCACGCGGCACGCGTCCGCTGCCCCTGGCGCTGACTATGTGCTGACTATGTGGTGGGGAGCGTCGAGACGCGGTCGATGACTCTTACGGCGATCTGGCCGGCGCGGTTGCGGACGGTCAGGTCGTGGGCGGGGAAGCGCGAGAGGTCCAGAGCCGCGTGGCGCGCGACGTCTTCCGAGACGACGAGCTCGGCGGAGTAGTCCTTGGTGGCTTGCTCGAGACGGGCGGCGACGTGGACCGTGTCGCCGACGGCGGTGAGATAGAAGCTTTCGCCCCAGCCCATCCGGCCGACGACCGCGGGACCGGTGTGGATGCCCACGCCGATGCGGAGCGGGGCCGCGAGATCGGCGGCGAGCTCGGCGCTGAGCGCGCTCACCGCTGCGACCATCGCGCGGGCCGCCGCGAGCGCCTGGCGGGAGCCGGCGGCCGGGCCCGATTCGATGCCGAAGAGCGCCATCACCCCGTCCCCGATGAACTGGTTGGTGACGCCGCCGGCTCGCGTGATCGCCGTGCCGACCGCTTCGAAATAGCGGTTCAGGACGAACACGACGTCGTACGGAAGCTTGTTCTCGGCCATCCGGGTGAACCCGCGCAGGTCCGCGAAGAGCACGGCCAGCTCCTGCTCGCGCCCCTGGCGCGCGTCGGTGCCGAAGGCTTCGGCCGGGGCGATCGACGGGGCCAGGAGCGGCTCGACCGACACGTCGTGCGTGGGGTGAGTCTGGCAGGCAAGCCTCACGTCGGGCGCGGCGCCGACGCGTGCCAGCACGCGTCGCTCGGCTTCGCCTGGCGCCATCAGGTACTCGAGCCCGCTCGCGATGCGCACGCGACAGGTCGAGCAGCGCCCTCGGCCTCCGCACACCGACGCGTGCGGGATCCCCGCCAGGCGGCTCGCGTCGAGAATCGTGAACCCGGCGGGCGCAACCGCCACGCGGCCGTTCGGGTAGGCGATGCGGATCGAGCGGCGACGCTCGAGCAGATGACGCACGCCGCGCGCGGCGAGCACCAGGACGAGCGCGCCCAGGTAGGCGTGCAGAAAGCCGCGCCGGATCGCCAGGAGCTGGGCGGCCTCGGACGGTCCCGGCGCCTTCGCCGCGCGCAGCATCGCCTCGGTCCAGCCCGGAGTCCGCGCCAGCGCCGCCACCTCGCGGCCGGCGCTGACGAAGCCGAGCAGCGCCAGTGTCGGTAAGAGCAGCGCCGAGGCGAAGAGCCAGGGCAGCGCCCGCGAATACCACGGCCGGAAGCGAAGCCAGTAGTGCACGCCGATGCACGCATGGAGCCAGGCGAGGACCAGGGTGAGCGCCTGACGGGCGCCGTGCTCGGGAGAAAGCATCCAGAGTCCGAGCACGATCCGGGGATACGAGTCGTCGGTGCCGAAGCGCCACCACGCGATGCGCGTGCCCACGACGTGGACGACGAGCAGCGCGGGCAGCAAGAGCCCCAGCGAGTACTGCGCGGCCTCCCAGAGAGGCATGCGAAGGCTTCGCCGGTCGTACAGGAGCCAGAGCGCCAGCACGCCGTGCACGGTGATCGCGCCGTAGAGCGCGAGCGCGCCGGGAGCGCTCCGCCACAGGGCGAGGAACCACCACCGGCCCGCGGCCATCGCGTCGAGCGAGATCAGGCCGAGGGCGTGGTTGGTGAAGTGAAGGGTGAGGTAGAGGAGTAAGACGTACGCCGCCCCGAGCCGCAGGCGGCGTACGACGATCACACCTTCGGCACGCTCTTGAGCGCTTCTTCGACCTTCGCGGCCGGGTACTCGTAGTCCTGAAGCTTGCCGCTCAGGTGCGCCTCGTACGCGCCCAGATCGAAATGTCCGTGGCCGGACAGATTGAAGAGGATCGTCCGGCGCTTGCCGTCGCGCTTGGCGCGCTGAGCCTCGTCGATCGCGACGCGGATGGCGTGGGCCGACTCCGGCGCCGGGATGATGCCCTCCGTGCGCGCGAACTGTACGGCCGCCTCGAACGTGGCGAGCTGCGGCACCGCCTGGGCCTCGATCACGCCCTCGTCGTAGAGCTTGCACACCAGCGGCGCCATGCCGTGGTAGCGGAGCCCGCCGGCGTGCAGCGGCGCCGGGATGAACGTGTGGCCGAGCGTGTGCATCTTCACCAGCGGCGTGAGCCCGACGGTGTCGCCGAAATCGTAGACGTACTTGCCCTTGGTGAGACTGGGGCACGCGGACGGCTCCACCGCGATGATCCGCACCTTCTTGTTCTTGCCGGTGAGCTTGTCGGCCGCGAACGGGAAGGAGAGGCCGGCGAAGTTCGAGCCGCCGCCGGCGCAGCCGATGACGATGTCCGCGGCGGCGTCGGCGCGCTCGAGCTGCTTCTTCGCCTCTTGCCCGATGACGGTCTGGTGCATGAGGACGTGGTTCAGCACGCTACCGAGCGAGTACTTCGTGTCGTCGCGGGTCGCCGCGTCCTCGACCGCCTCGCTGATCGCGATGCCGAGCGAGGCGGGCGAGCTCGGGTCCTGCTCGAGCACCTTCTTGCCGGACTGCGTGTCGGTGCTCGGGCTCGCCACGACCTGCGCGCCCCAGGTCTCCATCATGATGCGCCGGTACGGCTTCTGCTGATACGACACCTTCACCATGTAGACCTTGCACTGCAGGCCGAACAGCTGGCAGGCGAGCGCGAGCGCCGAGCCCCACTGGCCGGCGCCGGTCTCGGTGCTGAGCCGCGTGACCTTTTCCTTCTTGTTGTAGTACGCCTGCGCCACCGCCGTGTTGGGCTTGTGGCTGCCGGCCGGGCTCACGCCCTCGTACTTGTAGTAGATGTGCGCGGGCGTGCCGAGCGCTTTCTCCAGACGGCGCGCGCGATAGAGCGGCGAGGGGCGCCACAGGCGATAGACGTCGCGGATCTCCTCGGGAATCTCGATCCAGCGCTCCTGGCTGACCTCCTGCTTGATCAGCTCCATCGGGAAGAGCGGCGCCAGATCTTGCGGTCCGATCGGGTTCTTCGTCCCGGGATGGAGCACCGGCGGCGCGGGTGTCTTGAGGTCGGCCTGGATGTTGTACCACTTCGTCGGGATGTCCTTCTCGTCGAGCAGGAACTTCGTGCGGCTCCGATCGTTCGCCTTGGACACCATGCCGACCTCCTTCGGAGGGAACCCCGGTGAAAAGTGGGCTAACCATACAGAACCGGGTGCGAGCCTGTCAATCGCGGGCGACCGTGGAGTAAACTGGCTACGTCATGCTCACCACCTTCAAGCTTCCGCGCCGTGACGGGTTGCTCGCGCCCTACACGCTCGCCGGCCGCGCGCCGGTCTCGGCGCCACCCGGCCCGATCAGGCGCCGCATCGGCATGGCGGCGGTCCACGTCGTCGCCGATCCGCTCGCGCCGATCAGTCCGACGCTCGAGGTGGCGCTCGACTGGGACGCGACCCTCCGCTATCGCCATCACATCTGGTCGCTCGGGCTGGCGGTCGCCGAGGCGATGGACACCTCGCAGCGGGGGATGGGCTTCGACTGGCGCACCGCGAAGGAGCTGATCCGGCGCACGGTCGCCGAGGCGAAGACCGTCCCGGGCGCCGTGCTCGCATCCGGCGCCGGCACCGATCAGCTCGAGCCGGGGCCGCGCGTGACGATCGCCGACGTCGAGGCGGCCTACGAGGAGCAGTGCGCGTGGATCGAGGGCTGCGGCGGCCGGATCATCCTGATGGCGAGCCGCGCGCTGGCGGCCTGTGCCAAGGAGCCCGGCGACTACCTGAAGGTGTACGGACGCATCCTCTCGCAGGTGCGCGAGCCGGTGATCGTCCACTGGCTCGGCGAGATGTTCGACCCGGCGCTCGCGGGCTACTGGGGCTCGCGCGATCTCGATCAGGCGACCGAGACCTTGCTGACGATCGTGAAGGAGCACGCTTCGCGGATCGACGGCGTGAAGATCTCGCTCCTGGACCAGGCCCGCGAGGTCGCGATGCGCAAGCGGTTCCCGGCGAACGTCCGCATGTACACCGGCGACGACTTCGACTATCCGACGACGATCCGCGGCGACGGCGATCGCCACTCCGACGCGCTCCTCGGCATCTTCGACGTGATCGCGCCGGCCGCCTCCGCGGCGCTCAAGGCGCTGGACGCGGGCGACCTCGTCCGCTACGCGGACGTGCTGGCGCCGACCCTCACGCTCTCACGCCACGTCTTCGGCGCGCCCACGCGCTTCTACAAGACCGGCGTCGTCTTCGCCGCCTACCTGAACGGCCATCAGTCGCATTTCAGGATGGTCGGCGGCCAGGAGAGCGCGCGCTCGGTCGTGCACCTCGCCGAGCAGTTCGTGCTGATGGACCGCGCGGGCCTTCTGCGCGATCCCGACCTCGCCACCGCGCGCATGCGCCGCGTGCTCGCGGTCGCTGGCGTGGAGTAACGGCGGCGGCCCGAGCCGGATCGAGCAGTCACGTGGCCGCGAACCGCCGAATGTCGTCGGTCAGGCGAACAATTGCGGCTTTGTTCCCTACGGTGGCCAACCAATCCCATAGCTCCAGAGCATGATAGAGCTTGTACAATCGGACTCGCTTCCGCCAGTTCAGCGGTAGCCATACCGCATCATCGCCTGTGCGATAGCGATCGTCACCGGCACGTCGGTCGCCACGAGACTCCCTGTTCAGGCGATTTCGCCCACCACCCGTACCCGGACGCGGAGCGAATTCCCCGGCAGGTACGCTAGCGGCAGGTCTTCGACCTCGACCGTGGTCAACGTCCGCGGGTCCGCGCCGGCGCTCGCGGCCTGAGCCTCCGCAAGCTGCCGGGCTCGCGCGATCGCCTCATCGCGTGACAGATCCTGGAAGATCCGGTCGATCTCGCCGCTGACCTGGGCGATCGCGGCGCCCACGGCGTTCGCGACGGCCTGGTGCTCGACGTGAATCACCTCCGAGATCCCGTTGATACGCTCCGGGACCAGGAAGCATCCGCCGCCGACCGCGATCAGCGGCTCGTCGCCCGCGTCGGTCTTCATGCGGTCGACCGCCTCATCGATCATCGCGTGCATGCGCGCGACCGCGCCGCTGACGAGCTCGGCCGGTAGCGACGCCACCCGGCGCCGGTCGCCGAGGTCGATGAGGCCGGCGGCGACGGCGATGTCGGTGGCGGTGAGCTCCTCGCCGCCGAACACGAGCCCCTCCTCGACCAGGCGATAGCCGACGCTCCGCGGGCCGACCGACAGGGGAGCGCGTCCGACGAGCGAGCCGCCGCCGAGCCCGATCGAGAGCAGGTCCGGCATGCGAAAGAGCGTCCGGACCCCGCCGATCTCGATCACGTTGTTGGCCTCGCGCGGAAAGCCGCGGCGAAGGCTGCCGATGTCCGTCGTGGTCCCGCCGACGTCGATCACCAGCGCGTCGGTGAGCTTCGAGAGGAATGCGGCGCCGCGCATGCTGTTCGTCGGACCCGACGCGAAGCCGTAGACGGGAAACGCCTCGGCGACCGAGGCCAGCATCACCGTGCCGTCGTTCTGCGTCAGATAGAGCGGCGCGCGGATGCCGCTCGCGGCGAGCGCGTCGGTGAACGCCTGCGCCGTCGTGCGGGCGAGCCCAACGAGCGCGGCGTTGAGCAGGGTGGCGTTCTCCCGCTCGAGCAGGCCGATCCGGCCGAGCTGGTGGGACATCGTCAGCGCCACGCCGGGGCATTCCTCGGCGACAATCCGGGCGGCCTCCAGCTCGCACGAGGCGTTGAGCGGCGAGAAGACCGAGGCGATCCCCACCGATGTGAGACCGGCCTCGCGGATTCGCCGAGCGGCGGCCCGGACGCCGGCGATGTCGAGCGGGACCAGGGCCCGGCCGTCGAACTCGTGGCCGCCCTCGAGCATGAAGACCTCGCCGCGGACGAGCGCCGCGAGATCCTCGGGCCAGTCGACGAACGGCTCGAGCGAGGCGCCCGAAGGCAGGCCGATGCGGATCGCCGCCACGCGCGTCAGGTCGCGCCGCTGGACCACGGCGTTGGTGAAGTGCGTGGTCCCGATCATCGCCGCGTCGACGGCGACGGGAGCTCCCGCCTGGAGCAACCGGCGGAGCGCGTCGGTCACGCCCGACGTTACGTCGCGGGTCGTCGGCGTCTTGACCGCGTGGACCACGCGGGCGTCCTCGAGATACACAGCGTCGGTGTTGGTGCCGCCGACGTCGATGCCGATCCGCCGCTTCACGAGAGCGCGCTCCTCTTCACGAAAGGCGTACCGTCACGCGAAGACGCTCCGGAACTCGAGATCGTAGCCGAAGGCGCGCGGGCCGACGTGCTCGAGGCCCTTGGGGGTCAGCAAAACCGGCGGCGCCGGCAGCGCGATCACGCTGACGCGCTGGCCATAGCATAACGTCTCCGTGCCGATCGCGTCGCCCGAGACGCTGTCGAGCACGCAGATCAGATCGGGCGTCATCACCCGCGGCTGGCCGTCGAGCCAGCCGACGGCGAACTCGTTCTGGAAGGCCAGCTCGAAGCTCCGGCCGCGGAAATCGTCGAGCCCATCGAGCTTGGCGGTGCCGCGGAGGAACCCCTCGGTGGTCCGCCGGGCAACGTCACGGATCTTGCCCCGGAACATGAGCTGACCGCTCTCGGCCTCGATCACCGCCTGGACGGCATCACGGTGCTGCCTACGCGCGGACTGCACCGTCTCGCCCAGGCGAATCGCCTTGCTCGTCGAATACAGGATGCCGCACTCCTTGACTTCTTTGCCGGTGCGCGGCGCCTTGCAGGTCGACGCGATCGAGCCGACCTCGACGCACGCCTTGCGCGAGAGGCGCTCCATCCACTTCCAGGAGGCGGCGCGCGCGACGACGACCGCGTTGTCGCGCACGTCGGCCAGGGTGAGCGGGTACATCGTCAGGTCGTGGATCGCGAAGCTCGTCATCTGCGCCTCGGGGAAGGCGCGGCCCATGCAGTCGGCGTCGACGACGGGAAGGCCGAGCACCGCGGCGGCCATGAACGGCTGTAGCGAGTTGCCGCCGCCGATCTCGAGCGACATCACGGCGTCGAACCGGCAGCCCCGGTATTCCTCCATCATCCGCACCGCCAGCGCGATCGTGCGCGGGTCGGTCAGCCGCTCCTGGCCGACCAGCGGAGCCCCCATGTTCGAGACGACCGCGACGCGCGCGTCGTCGGCGAGGTCCATGGGATTGAGCAATGAGACGACAACCCCCCGGCGGTAGAGCTTGCGCATGTTCAGGAGCGCCAGGTAGGGACTGCCGCCGCCGCCGGTGCCGAGGATCCAGGCGCCGATCGCCAGCGACTCGATCTCGGCCGCGGAGACGGGACGGAGGGTCATCGGGAGCGTATGTTATCCTCCCGCCATCGCGATGCAAACCGGGAGGTTGACGATGCGCGTCTTGCTGACTGCAGCCCTCGCCGTGCTGGTCGCGGCGTCGCAGGGGCAAGCCTTCGAGCGGGCCGGCGACCGGAAGATCCTCGTCTTCGCCGGCCGCCAGGAAGTGCCGACGATCGATCCGAGCGTCAAATACGACTGGTCGATCCGCATGGCGCAGCAGTCGCTCTACGACGCGCTCGTGAAGTACGTCGGCAACCCGCCCGAGATCGTACCGTGGCTCGCCGAGAAGTGGGAGAGCTCGCCCGACGCGAAGACCTGGACGTTCCACCTCGTGAAGACCACGCGCTTTCACAACGGCGACCCCGTGACCGCCGAGGCCGTGCGCTTCTCGTTCGCGCGAACGCTCAAGCTGAACCAGGGCCCGGCGTGGACGCTGGCGGAGTTCCTGAAGGAAGACGACATCAAGGTGCTCAACGAGCACACGATCCAATTCACGCTGACGCAGCCATATTCGCCGTTCCTCTCGTGGCTGCCCTGGTGGTACGTGATGAACCCGAAGCAGGTGCTGGCCAACGAGCAGGGGGGCGACCTCGGCCAGAAGTGGCTCACCACCAACGCCGCCGGCAGCGGGCCGTTCAAGATCAAGCGCTGGGAGCAGGGCGTGCTCTACGAGCTCGAGGCGATCGACGGCTATTGGAAGGGCTGGCCGTCGAAGGACCACATCGGCGGCATCATCTATAAGATCGTCCGCGAATCGGCTGCTCAGCGCGCCGCGGTAATTCGCGGTGAGGCGGATATCGTCGAGGGCCTCTCGAGCGACGACTTCGACCAGGTCGCGAAGATGCCGGGGATCGTCGTGCCGAACTTCCCGGGCATGACGACGTTCGGCATCAAGATGAACACGCAGAAGGGGCCCACGAAGGACTCGAATCTCCGGAAGGCCGTCTGCTACGCCTTCGACTACGACGCCCTGATCAAGATCTACAACGGCCATGCCGTGCTACAAACGAGCCCGTTTCCGAATGCGACGCGCGGGTACGTGCCGGTGTCCGGGATCTATCGACAGGACCTCGCAAAGGCGAAGGAGTTCCTGGCTAAGTCCACGTCCCCGAACGGTGGAGTCGAGCTCGAGTACGTCTACGTCCAGGGGCTCGAGGAGGAGCGCAAGATGGGGCTCGTCCTCATCGACAACCTCCAGAAGCTCAACATCGCTGTGAAGATGGTCCCGTTGATCTGGCCGAACATGGTCGCACGCGGCGCCAAAGTCGAGACGTCTCCCGACATGATGGCCGTGTTCACCACACCGCTCTCGAGCGACCCCGACGCGGTCGCGTACCAGTACCACAAGGGGTCCTTCGGTAAGTACTACGCCTCGTCGTTCTACAGCAACGACGCGGTGTGGTCGCTGATCGACCGCGCGCGCACGATCGCGAAGTGGGAGGAGCGGGCGCCGATCTACGCCGACATCCAGCGGCGGATCGCCGCCGACGCCCCGGAGATCTTCGGGATGCTGGCCAACCGCCGCTGGGCGATGCGCGACCACGTGAAGGGCTTCGTCTTCAGCCCGGTGCGCTTCACCGGCGAGGTCGACCTCTACCCGCTCGCGATCGTCGCCAAGTAGGGGTTGCTCGGCTACCTCGCCCGGCGGGTCCTCCTGCTGGGCCTCATGCTGTTCGGTCTCTTGTGCATCACCTTCGCGATCTCCCACGTGGCTCCGGGCGACCCGGCGCGGCTCGCGGCGGGGCCGGACGCGACGGCTTCGATGGTCGAGAAGATCCGCGCCGAGTACGGGCTCGACCGTCCGCTGCCCGTTCAGTTCGGTCAGTATCTGCGAGGAGTTCTCTCGGGCGACCTCGGACGCTCGTTGAGGACTCGCGAGACGGTCGCGGCCGACCTCGCGCGCTACTTCCCGAACACGTTCGAACTGGTGACGGGCGCGATGCTCCTGGCGGTCGGCCTCGGCGTTCCGCTCGGCATCCTCTCGGCCGTCTACCGGGACACGTGGGTGGACCAGCTCACGCGCGTCGTCTCGGTCTCGGGCATCGCCATCCCCGCCTTCTGGGCCGGACTGATGCTCCAGCTCCTCCTGGCGCTCCACCTGGGCATCTTGCCGCTCGGCGGACGCCTCGGCCTCATGACCGCGCCGCCGGCGCCCGTGACGCACCTCCTGGTCGTAGACGCGCTGCTGGGCGGCCACTGGCGGGTGCTCGGCGACGCGCTCGCCCACGCGGTTCTGCCGACCGTCACCCTGTGCTTCCCGGCGCTCGCTTCGATCGTGCGCGTCAACCGGGCCGAGATGCTCGAGACCCTGAAGCAGGACTACATCGTCAACGCGCGGGCGCAGGGGGTGTCCGAGCTCCGCATCGTGGCGCGCTACGCGCTGCGGAACGCGATGATCCCGACCCTGGCGATGATCGGGCTGCGCTACGGATGGATGCTCGGGGGCACGGTGCTCGTGGAGACCGTGTTCGACTGGCCGGGGATCGGGCTTTACGCGGTCGCGTCGGCCGTGTCGTCGGACTTCCAGCCGATCATGGGGGTCACGCTCGTGATCGGCCTCAACTTCATGCTGGCGAACTTCGTTGTCGACCTCGCCTACGGCTGGCTCGACCCGCGGGTCCGCTCGAGCATGTCGGCGTGATGGGCCGCGCGGTATCCTCGGGCTCCGCGGCCGCCTGGCTCGCCGAGCCCCAGGGGGCGGCTCGCGAGCTTCGCTTCTACGCGCGGGTGTTCGCGCGGAGCGGCGCATCCCTGCTCGGGCTCGGCCTCGTGGCGCTGTTCCTGCTCCTGGCGGCGCTCGGCCCGTGGATCGTGCCCTATCCCGAGGACGCGCGGGGGGCGGTGCACCTGGACCAGAAGCTCCAGCCGCCGAGCGCGCGTCACTGGTTCGGCACGGACGAGGTCGGGACGGACATCTACACTCGGGTCGTCCTGGGCGCGCGGGTCTCGCTCCAGATCGGGCTGATCATCACCCTGCTGGCCACCGCCCTCGGCGTGCCGCTCGGCATCGTCGCCGGCTACGTCGGCGGCCCGCTGGGCGAGACCATCATGCGGGTGACCGACGTGTTCCTCTCGGTCCCGGCGCTCGTGCTGGCGCTCGCGATCGTCGGCGCCCTCGGCCCGGGCATCGTCAACGCGATCGTCGCACTCGGTCTGGTCTGGTGGCCCGGCTACGTGCGGCTGGTCCAGAGTAAGACGCTCGCGCTCAAGGGCCAGGTGTTCGTCGAAGCCGCGCGCGCGGTGGGAACCGGCCGGCTCCGCATCGTCTTCGTGCACATCCTGCCGAACTGCGTGTCGCCCATCACGGTCAAGGCGAGCATGGACATGGGCTCGGCGATCCTGGCCGCGGCCGGCCTCGGCTTCATCGGGCTCGGCGCCCAGCCGCCGTACCCGGAGTGGGGCGCCATGATCAGCCACGGGCGCAACTACTTGCCGACCTGGTGGTGGTACTCGGCGTTCCCGGGGCTCTTCATCTACCTGACCGTCCTCGGCTTCAACCTGCTTGGGGACGGTCTGCGCGACATCCTCGACCCGCAGAGCCGCGGGTAGGGCGGGTCTCTATACTCCGCACGCCTCGGCGATGACGCGAGCGACCAGGAGATTGGCCAGGAGCACCGGCGCGCCGGTGAGCCGCTGGAGCTCGTCGCGGGTCTTTCGCCTGAACCCCATGCAGTCGAGCGCGACCAGGCCCGCACGCGCGGCGCGAAGCGCCTGCCCCGCGCGCTCGAGCTCCGCCGGGCTCTCTTCCTCGTACGGCGAGAGCGGGACGACGACAGGGTCGAATCCGTCGGCGCGCCAGCGGGCCTCGGTCTGCGGCACGTGCTGGACGGAGGGCGTGACGATGCCGAGCCGGCCCGGCCAGCGGAGCGCGCGCAGCACGCCCAGGAGCACCTGGTGCGGCAGCACGAGCAGGCGCGAGGCTTCGAGCGCCGGAAACGCGCCCGTGCAGAGGAGTGCCGTCATCGTCACGCCCGTCCGCTCGAGCTCGCCGATCGCCGCCTGAACGCGGCCGAGAATATGTCGCTTGGCGACGAAGACCGGGATTCCATCGGCCAGGCGCGTGACGAGAATATCGTCACCCGGTCCGGGCGCCAGGGCGGCGATCTCGGCGCGGTCCAGGCCGTCGAGGGCGCCGCGCTCTCGCACCGTCACGGCGGGCCCGAGGATCGCCTCCATGTCGGGCACGACGTCGACGCGCGGCGACTGGCCGATGGTCACCAGGCCGACGATCGGTCCACTCACAGGACGTGGATCCACGGCCGTGCCGTCAGCGCGTCGGGCTTCCAGAAGCCGGTCTCGGTGAACCAGCCGAGGGCCTCCCCCGGGTCGGTGGTTTTCACGACGGCCAGGGTGCCGCCGTCCTCGAAGAAGCCGCCGAAGGCCAGCCGGCCCGCGCCGCGCATCTCGATCAGCGCGAACTGCGCCATGTCGTGCTGGGCGGTCGGGCCTTCGACGATCGTGACCTTGCGCGAGCCGTCGAGCACGACGGGCACCATTTCCCAGGGCTCGACGAACTGGCTGAAGCTCCTGGGCTCGTAGCGCGTCCACACGCCGCCCGTCCAGTACGGGTCTTCCTCGATCGCGTGCTTGAGCTGGGCCGGCTGCTGCAAGCGGTAGAAGAGGTCGGCGGTGCGGAGATCGGCCGAAGGACCGCCGCCGATGAGGATGCCATTGGCGCGCAGTCCCTGGAGACGCTCGATATGGCTGCGGCGATGGGCCTCGCGTCGCGTCAGATAGTCGTCGGCCGCCGTCAGGGTGAAGTGAAAAACGATCACGCGTCTGTCTCCTTTGTGGGCGCGCCTCGGCTGGCCGGGCCCCAGCCCCGCGACGGCCTGCAGCGCGCAGTGCCTGAGCCTCGTGACGCTCCGTGTTACTGTGTCACGAGATGCAGCTGCTCGAGCGATTCCGCTCGCGTTATCCGTTTCCGCTCGACGATTTTCAGGTCGAAGCCATCCGCGCTATCGAAGCCGGCCAGTCGGTCATCGTCTCGGCGCCCACCGGCGCCGGCAAGACCCTGGTCGCCGAGTTCGCGATCCATGCCGCCCTGGCCGCCGGCCGTCGCCTAGCGTACACGACTCCGCTCAAGGCGCTCTCGAATCAGAAATTCGCCGACTTCACCCGCGAGTTCGGCGCCGACCGGGTCGGCATCCTGACCGGCGACGTCAAGGTGAATCCGCACGCGGCGATCCTGGTCATGACAACTGAAATCCTTCGAAATGCACTTTACGGCAGCGGCCTCGACGGCCTCGCCTACATCGTGCTCGACGAGTGTCACTACATGGGCGACGAAGGGCGCGGCACCGTCTGGGAGGAGATCATCGTCGCCGCGCCGCCTGAGGTCGTGCTGGTGGGACTCTCGGCGACGGTCGCCAACGTGAAGGAGATCGCCGACTGGATCTCGATCGTACACCGGCCGATCGTGCCGATCTACCACCCGCACCGGCCCGTGCCGCTCGCCTACGTGATCGCCGACCTGGCCGGCGAGATCCACGAGGTCGACCGCGTCCGCAGCGGGCGCGCGCGTGTCGTGGGCGACGAGCCGCGCGGGCCGGACGACCGGGGCCGCTGGTACACGCGGCGCGTGGTGCATCCGACGGTCCTGCTCGAGGCGCTCGAGGCGCGCGGCTGGCTGCCGACGATCTACTTCATCTTCAGCCGGGTCGGGTGCGAGCGCGCCATGCAGGACGTGCTGACCGAGGGCAAGAGCCTGCTCGCAGCGCCGCAGCAGCGCGAGGTCGACACGGCGATCGGCGATCTGATTCGCGAAAGCCCGACGGTCGCCGAGTCGGTGCTGAACCAGAGCGTGTTCGAGGCGCTGCGCCTGGGCATCGGGCTCCATCACGCCGGGATCCTGCCGAGCGTCAAGCGCCTGATCGAGGTGCTCTTCGAGCGCGGGCTCTGCAAGGCGGTCTTCGCGACGGAAACGATGTCGCTCGGCATTCACATGCCGGCTCGCTCGGTGGTCCTGCAGGGGCTGACCAAGCGGACCGATCGCGGGTTCCGCTCGCTGTCGCACAACGAGCTGACCCAGATGGCCGGCCGCGCGGGACGCCGCGGGATCGATCCGGAGGGGACGTGCGTCATCGCGCTCGACGCCCGCGACGGCCTCGACGACCTCTTGCGGGTGATCGACGGCTCACCGGAGCCGATCGAGAGCCAGTTCAAGCTCGGCTACGGCTCGGTCGCGCTCCTGCTCTCGACCGGCGCCTCGCCGGACGCCCTGCGGCGGCGGGTCGAATCGTCGTTCGGCCAGTACCAGAACCTCAAGCGCGTCCGCGAGGTCGAGGCGGACGTGCGGGCGCTCGAGGCCTCGCTCGAGGAGCTCCGCCGCTATCCGGCGCCCTGCGGCGACTTCCAGCGGATCGGCCGCTATCGGCGCGCGCGTCAGGAAGTCGAGGCGCGCCGCCAGGCGCTCGGGCGCGGCGGGGGCGTGGGCAGCAGGCGCGGGGAGCGGACGGTGGCGGAGGCCGAGCCGGGACGTCTCGTCCTGGTGCGGCGCGGCGGGGCGCCGACTCTGGCGATGGTGCTCGGGATCCACGCCATCCGCGGCCACCGCGTGCTCATCGACGCGCTCCTTCCTCACGGAGCCACCGTGCGCATAAAGAGCGGCGTGATCAAGCGCGTCTTCTGGGCGACGCCGCCGCTGCACGTGCCCCGCGACCGCGGGAGCGACGGGCGCGAGCGCGGTCGAGCGCGCTCGTGGCGCGACCGCGAGCGCGACGCTCACGAGCGTGACGGCCGTGAGCGTGAGGGTCGCGACCGGCACGCCATGGACGGTCGAAGCCTGCGCCATCTGGCCGCCGAGCTCGAGCGGCTGTCGGTCGCCGAGCTGGTCGACCGCGAGCGCGCGCAGGGTCCCGAGGCCGCGCTCGCCGCGATCGAGTGCCACCGCTGCCCGTGGGGGGCCACCCCCCGCTGTGACCGCGAGTGGCGCGAGCTCGAGACCGTCACCGAGCGTCTCGGCATCCGCCGGCGCCAGCTCGAGCAGCTCCGCGGCGCCTACTGGCAGGAGTTCCTGCGCGTGGTAGAAGTTCTCGAGCAGTTCGGGGCGGTCCGCGACCGGCAGCTCGAGGAGAAGGGACGGCTCATCGCGGGCCTCCGTCACGACAACGAGCTGCTCGTCACCGAGGGCGTGGCGCAGGGCGTGTTCAACGACCTGTCCGGTCCCGAAGCCGCCGCGATCTGCTCGGCGCTCATCGAGGAGGCGCGCTCGGGGGACCCGGCGCTGGCGCGCACGTTCTTGAAGAAGCGGCCCAAGCTCAAGCGCAAGCTGGACCAGCTCATGCGCGTAGCCGACACGGTGCACGAGGCGCAGCGCGCGCGCCATCTGCGCATTCCCATCGCCGTGCACTCCGGGTTCATGCCGGCGGTCTTCCGCTGGGCGGCCGGCGAGGACGACTGGAGCGGAATCGTCGAGGAGGCGTTCGGCGGCCACGAGGGGGACCTGATCCGGGCGATGCGCCGCCTGATCGACCTGCTCCGGCAGCTGGCAGACAGCCCGGAGGTCCCGGCCGAGACGGCCCGGGTGCTGGCTCACGCCTCCCGGGTGATTGATCGTGGCATTGTTTTGGAGTCGGCCCTGATATGATTCCAGGCGTGAGGCGAATCCTCATCGTCGGCCTCGTGATGGTCCTGGCGGGATGCGCGTCGTGGAAGGTCAAGGAGCAACGGACCACCGAAGGGCCGCTGGCCGAGTCCATCTGGACCGAGAAGGTCTACATGACGAATGGGCGCGAGCCCAACTTCGACGAGCGGCGTCGCTGGGACAACGCCATGGAGCAGCGGATCGGTCAGTACCTGCGCCAGAATCCCGAGGCCGCCAACTCGCTCGAAGTCTCGACCTTCAAGTTCATACGCCAGGTATCGGTCGGGCAGACGTCCGAGCAGGTCCTGATTCTGCTGGGCCCGCCGCTCGTGAGAGTCACCGACGCGGCTGAGATGGAGAAGCTGGCGCGCGCGTTCTGGCCGTCGGTCAAGGAAAATGAGCCCACCGAGGCGTGGGTGTACCCGGCGGGCTGGCGGATCTATCTCAAGGACAAGACGGTCGTCGACATCACGCAGTACGCGCAGTACTGACGCAATTTCTCTGGCTCCGAGACATTCGATGATCGAATCCCGTCTGGTCGTCACGAAGCGGACGCCACCGGCCCCGCACGGCCTGGTGGCCGCGGAGCACCCGCTCGGCGCGCGGGTCGGCGCGCGGATCCTCGAGCGCGGCGGCAACGCGGTCGACGCTGCGGTCGCGACCGCGTTCGCGATGACGGTGGTCGAGCCCTTCATGTCCACGATCGCCGGCTCGGGCACGATGCTCGTGCACGTCGCCCGGAAGGGCGAGACCATCGCGCTCGATTTCAACGGCTGCGCCCCGACGCGCGCGCACGCCTCGATGTTCCGCGTGACGACTGGCATCTCGCGCGGCCTCTTCGCCTGGCCGAACGTCGAGAACGCCGCGAACGAGCGCGGCTGGCTGGCGCCGGCGGTGCCGGGCTCGGTCGCGGGACTCTCGCTCGCGCTCGAGCGGTTCGGCACCATGGAGCTGCGCGACGTCATCCAGCCGGCGATCGAGCTCGCACGCGGCGGATTCGTCGCGGACTGGTACCAGGCATTGAGCACGGCGCGGCAGCTCGAGGAGCTGGCGGCGGCCGGTGAGGCCGGGCGTGTCTATCTGAGAAACGGCCGCTCGGTCTACCGGCCCCCGACGGGGATGGAAGAAGGCGATCGCACGACCTATCCCGACCTCGCGCGGAGCCTCGAGCTGATCGCGCATGACGGGCCGAGCGCCTTTTATCGCGGCGAGATCGCGCAGGCGATCCACGACGCGATGGCGGCGCACGGCGGCCTGATCACCCGCGACGATCTCGCGGCCTACTCGGTGCGCGTCGGCCCGCCGCTCACCGGCACGTATCGCGGCCTCGAGCTCGCCTTCGCGCCCGGCGCGACCGGCGGCGTGACGGCCCTCGAGATCCTGAACATCCTCGAGCAGTTCCCGAAGACCGCGGTCGGCTGGCGCACGCCGGGCGGCCTCAACCTGCGCGCGCTCGCAGTCCGGCGCGCGTTCGGCGATCGCTTCGAGCACCTGGGCGATCCGGCCGTGATCCACGCGCCGTGGGACCGCCTGGTGTCCAAGGAGTACGCGCGCGAAGTCGCGACGGAGCTGCGCCGGCGGTCGAGCAAGCGGGGCCGCCGCCGCGAGCCGGTCGACACCCTCGGCGAATCGGCGGCGGGTGGGGATTGCACGACTCACATCAGCGTCGTCGACCGCCGCCGGAACATGGTGGCGCTGACCCACACGGCGGTCTCGCTCTTCGGCTCGATCGTCGTGGTGCCCGGCACCGGCATTCTCCTGAACAATGGGATGATCTGGTTCAATCCGGAGGCCGGGCGGCCGAATTCGGTCGCGCCGGGCAAGCGAGCGCTCGTCAACATGGTCCCGGTGCTAGGCTTCAAGAACGGCGAGCCGTACCTCACGCTCGGAGCGCCGGGCGGGCGTCGGATCGTGTCGGCGATACCGCAAGTGATCGCCACGCTCGTGGACAGCGGCTGCGACTTGCAGGAGGCCATCGAGGCGCCGCGCCTGCACGCGGAGAGCGCCGAGGTGCTCGTCGATACGCGGGTGGGGCCGACGGTGCTGGCGGCGCTCGGCCGGCTAGGGCAGCGCGTCGCGCCGCGGGAAGAGACGTACGCCACCTTGAACTTTGCCAAGCCGGTCGGCGTCCGGATCGGACGGCGCGGGCTCGAGGCCGGGCTCGACGCGCTCCGGCCGGCGGCGGCAGCGGGGCACTAGGCAGTGCCCGGGGGCACTAGGCAGTGCCCGGGGGCACTAGGAAGGGAGCCATGGCAGAGGTCGAACTGACGGCGGCGTTCTCGACGGTTCCCGCGGCGGAGGCCGAGGAGATCAAGCGCGTGCTGGTCGAGACGGTCCAGCAGCTCGCGCAGGACGACGCCTCGTTCAAGCGCGCGAAGCTGGTCTTCACCGAGTCGGACGAGCGGTGCGGGCTCACCGCCGAGCTCGACGGCGTCAAGCGCGAGGGGGTCCCGCTCCAGATCGACATCGATCAGCTCGAAGACGCGAAGACATCCGCCGGAGCCAGGGCGCAGCTGAAGGAATCGCTCCGACTCTACTTCCGGCGCGTCCTTGGCAAGTAGCGACGCCGGCACCCTCCTGTTTTCCTGGCGCGGCTGCCTGTTTCGCGTCCCTGACCGTGTCCAGGCGCCCAAGGCGGGCTCGCTCTTTCTCTGTCGCCACCTCGCCGTGCGTCCGGGCGAGCGCGTGCTCGAGATCGGCGGCGGGCTCGGTGTGGCCGCCGTGCTCGCCGCGAAGGACGGCGCCCGGGTGACCGCGACCGACATCCTGCCCGAGGCGGTCGAGGTGATGCGCATCAACGCGACGCTCAACGCTGTCGCCGTCGACGCGCGGCTCGGCGACTGCTACGGACCGGTCGGCGGCGAGCGTTTCGACCTGATCTGCACGAACCCGCCGCAGACGCCGACGCCGCCGGGACACGCCCGGCGCGACGCGGCGGCGGTGGCCGACAACGGCGGCGCCGACGGCTGGCAGCTGCTCGATCGAGTGATCGCGGGCGCCCCGCGGCATCTCGTGCCCGGCGGACGGCTGATCTTCACGCTCTTCGCGTTCCTCGGGCCGAAGGCCGCGTGCGCGAAGATCGAAGCGGCGGGCCTCGCGCCGGCGATCATCGGCAGCGAGATCCAGTCGTTCCCGCGCATCGGCTACGAGCGCCTCGAGCACATCCGGGCCCACGACCTCGAGGCCACGATGCCGTCGGGGATCCCCGAGACGGTCGAGCGGTACGCGATCCAGGGGACCGCGCCGAGGTGACCGGCGCGTGATCCGGCGGCTCATCGTCAACGCCGACGACTTCGGCCTCACGCCGGGTGTCAGCGCCGGCATCCTGTCTGCACACCGCCACGGCATCGTCACCAGCACGACCCTGCTCGTCACCGCGGCGATCGACGCCGAGCAGCTGGCGGCGCTCCGCGACTCGGGGCTCGGCGTCGGCATTCACGTGAACCTCACGCTCGGGCGGCCGCTCTCCGGCGGGCACTCCCTCGTCGACGCCGACGGCCGATTCGTGCGCGACGCGCGCCACGCCGCGGCGCGCGCCGACGCGCGGGACGTCGAGCGCGAGGTGAACGCCCAGATCGAGAAATTCGCCTACCTGATGCGGCGCGAGCCGACCCATCTCGACACGCACCATCACGTCGGCCTGCTGCCGCCGGTCACCGAGGTGGTGCTCGACGCGGCCCGTCGGCTGGGCGTGGCCGTCAGGAGCCAGAACGCGCCGGCCCGTGCTCGAGCGCTGACGGCCGGACTCAAGACTCCCGATCACTTCTTCGGCGAATCCGGGCCGGGGGCCTACTGGTCGCTCGCGCGCACGCTCGCCCATCTCCGCGCTCTGCCGTCTGGCGTCTCGGAGTTCATGGCGCATCCCGGCTGGTGCGACGCGGCGCTCTCGTACAGCCGCTACGGACGGCAGCGCGAGACGGAGATGATCGGGGTCGGCACGTCGGCCGCGCGCGCCGCGGCGTCGAGTCTCGGCATCACGCTCTGCCACTTCGGCGAGCTCTAGCCCATGGCCGCCGCCGCGCGGAGCCGCGGAGGGCGGCGTCACGGGGCGATCGTCGGAGTCGACGTTGGCGGGACGACGACGGCAGTCGGTCTGGTCACCCCGGACGGCGACGTGATCGCGGACGCGAGCGCGCCGACCCGCGCCGGCGAACGCGATCCGCTCGAGACGATCGTCGGCCTCATGGCCGAGGTCACCGAGCGCGCCGGCCGAGCGGCCCGCGCGATCGCCGCGGTCGGCGTGGGCGTGCCCGGGCCAGTCGACGCCGAACGCGGTATCGTGGGGGACCCGGTGACTCACGTCGCGGAGCTGGCCGGACGACCGCTCGCCGCCGAGCTCGGCGGCCGCGTCGGCCTTCCCGTGTTCGTGGACAACGACGTGAACGCGCTCGCGCTGGGCGAGGCGACGCTCGGCGCCGCGCGGGGCGCCCGCTCGCTGGTCGTGCTTTCGACGGGGACGGGGATCGGCGCGGGGATCGTGCTCGAGGGACGGCTGGTGCGGGGCGCCGCGGGGTTCGGCGGCGAGCTGGGCCACGCGCCGGTCAAGTTCGACGGCCCGCGATGCTGGTGCGGCTTGCGCGGGTGTCTCGCGCTCTACGCCAGCGGGCGGGGGATCGCTGACATCGCGCGATCGCGGGTGGGGGCCGGCGAGCGGAGCACCTTGCTGGCGGCCGCCGGCGGCGATCCGGCCGGCATCACCGCGGCCGTGGTCTTCAGCTCCGCGCAGGGGGGCGACGGTCTCGCGGGAGCGATCGTCGAGGAGGCGACTCGGGCGCTCGGCGCGATGATCGGGACGATCGTGAACGGCCTGAACCCGGAGGTTTTGATCGTCACCGGAGGCGTCGTGGAGTCATTCGCGAGGCTCGAGCCGAAGATCCTCAGCGCCGCCCGCGAGTACGCGTTCCCGCGGGCGCTCGCCGCGACGCGCGTCGAGATCGTGGTGGGCGACAAGCGGGCGAGCGTGCGCGGGGCCGCGGCGCTCGCGCTGTACGAACAGACGATCGATTCGAGGAGGACGCGATGAAAGCCATCACGTTCCATGGCGTCGGGGATGTGCGCGCGCAGGACGTGGCCGAGCCGAAGATCGTCGATCCGACGGACGTCGTCCTGAAGATCACCACGAGCGCGGTCTGCGGCTCGGATCTGCATCAGTACCACGGCCGAGGCGGCGTGCTCGTCCAGACCGGAGCCATCATGGGCCACGAGTTCATGGGCACGGTCGAGGATCTCGGTCCGGCGGTCCGGCAGGTCCGCCGGGGCGATCGGGTGATCGTTCCGTTCTCGGTCTCGTGCGGCCAGTGCGAGTGGTGCCAGCGCCGGCTGCCCACCCAGTGTACGACGACCGGCCGCGCCGTCTTCGGCGGCCGGTTCGGCCACGTGTGGGGCGGCGGTCAGGCCCAGTGGATCCGCGTGCCCTTCGCCGACCATCTCTGCGAGCGGGTGCCGGCCGAGATGACCGATCACGACGCGATCTTCCTCGGCGACATCCTCTCGACCGGCTACTTCTGCGCCGAGAACGGCGGGATCCGCCCGGGCGACACGGTCGCGGTCTTCGGCGCCGGGCCGGTCGGGCTGCTCGCGACGCAATCGGCCCAGCTCTTCGGGCCGGCACGGCTCTTCGCGGTCGACCGCGTCGGCTACCGCCTGAAGCTGGCCGAGGAGTTCGGCGCCGAGCCAGTGAGCCTCGATCGGGGCGACCCGGCCGAGCAGCTCCGCGCGCTGACGGGCGGGCGCGGCCCCGACGTCGTGCTCGAGTGCGTCGGCCACGAGACGCCGTTCACCCAGGCGATTCAGGCCGTGCGCGCGGGCGGCACCGTCGCGTCGGTGGGCGTGTACGTCGAGCCCAGCCTGGGCTTCCCGGCGCGCGAGGCCTTCTTCAAGGACCTCACCCTGAAGATGGGGATCTGCAACGCGCGCAACTACATCGTGCCGCTCCTGCCGTTGGTCCGCGTGGGCAAGCTCAAGCCGTCGCGGATCATCACGCACACGATGGCGCTCGGCGACGCGCCGAAGGGTTACGCGATCTTCGACCGCAAGGAGGACCGCGCGATCAAGGTGATGCTGCGGCCCTGAGTCAGGATCGCTCGGCGGGCTTGTTGAGCAGCTCGTCGAGCAGACGGGACACGCGCGGCACGCATTCGCCGTGGATCTGCGCCACCATCTCGCCCTTCTGGTCGATCACGACCGTGTACGGCGTGCCCTTGAAGCCGAAGGTGTTGCCGATCGTGAGCCTGGGATCGAGCCCGATCGGGTAGGTGGCCTTGTACCTGCGCGCGAAGGCCCGCGTGTCGGCCACCGTGTCCTGCACGTGGAGCGCCAGCACCTCGACGTTCCGTGACCGGTACTTCTCGAAAAGCCGACTGAGGGCGGGGGACTCCTTCGCGCAGGCCTTGCAGTAGGACGCCTGGAATCGCAGGACGAGGACCTTCTTGCCGATGAGGTCGCGTGAATCGACCGAGGTCTTGCCGTCGATCAGCCGCACCTTGAACCCCGGGGCCGCGGGCGCCGCGTCGCTGCCGGCGGCCAGGGCGAGGAGGAGCACCGCGGCGAGGAAGCGGATCACACGCCTATAGTACCCGTAGCCCTCGCCGCGCGACCACCGAGTATAATGGCCTGACGTGAACGACCTCGAACGCGAGCTGAGGAAGGCGATCGGCGGCGACGTCCGCTTCGACGCCGGCTCGCGCCTCCTCTATTCGACCGACGCGTCGATGTACCAGATGGAGCCGGTCGGCGTCGTCATCCCGCGCGACGCCGACGACGTCCGGGCGGCGATCGAGACCGCGGCGCGCCACAAGGTCGCGATCCTGTCCCGAGGCGGCGGCACCTCGCTCACCGGCCAGACCGTCAACGACGCCCTCGTCCTCGACTACTCGCGCTACATGGACAAGGTCCTCGAGGTCAACGCCGAAGAGTTGTGGGTGCGGGTGCAGCCCGGGCTCGTGCAGGACAACCTGAACCATCACGTCCGCTCCCTCGGGCTCGGCTTCGGCCCGGACACGTCGACGTCGAACCGCGCGACCCTCGGCGGCATGCTCGGCAACAACTCGGGCGGCTCGCACTCGATCGCGTACGGTCTCACGGTCGAGCATGTGATCGAGCTGACGACGGTGCTCGCCGACGGCTCGCGGGCGGTGTTCGGCGAGGTCACGCCGGACGAGTTCGCGGCCAAGTGCCGCGCGCCCGGGCTCGAGGGCCAGATCTACCGCCAGATCGCCCGCATCCGCGACACGTACGCGGACGAGATCCGGTCGAAGTATCCGCCGCACTGGCGGCGGGTCTCGGGCTACAACCTGAACGAGCTCGTGCCCGCCGTCGGGCGCCGCCACGCGACGAACGGCACGCTCAACGTCGCGCGGCTGATCGTCGGCTCCGAGGGCACGTTCGTCGGCGTGGTCGAGGCGAAGATGCGACTGATCCGCCGTCCCAAGAAGACGGCGGTCGAGGTGATCCACTACCGGGAGATCCAGGAAGCGCTCGAGTCCTCGTCGGCGATCCTCGAGACCGGCCCCTACGCGGTCGAGCTGACCGACAAGATGATCCTCGACCTGGCCCGGAACAACATCGAGCAGTCGCAGCGGATGGGGTTCGTCCAGGGCGACCCGGGCGCGATCATGATCGTCGAGTACGCCGGCGAGACCGACGCCGAGGTGCGTGCGAAGATGGACGCGCTCGATGCGCGGCGCCAGCGCGAGCGGTTCGGCTACGCCGCGCACGTGGCCCACGACGCGGCCGAGCAGCAGTCGATCTGGAAGCTCCGGAAGGCGGGGCTCGGCCTGCTGCTCGGGATGAAGGGGGACAAGAAGCCGATCGCGTTCGTCGAGGACACCGCCGTCGCGCCCCGGCACCTGGCCGAGTTCGTCAGCCGCTTCCGCGAGATCTTCGCCAAGCACGACACCGAGGGCGCCTACTACGGCCACTGCTCGGTCGGGTGCCTGCACATCCGCCCGGTCATCGATCTCAAGACCCCGCGCGGACTCGAGCAGGTGCGGGCGATCGCGGACGAGATCACCGACCTGGTGGTGCGCTTCAACGGCACGATCTCGAGCGAGCACGGCGACGGCCGGGCGCGCAGCCCGTTCCTCGAGCGCCTGTATGGGCCGCGGATCATGCAGGCCTTCCGCGAGCTCAAGCGCGCCTTTGACCCCGACAACCGCATGAACCCCGGCAACATCGTCGCGCCGGCGGGCGTCACCGATCACCTGCGCTACGGCACCCAGTACACGACGTGGGAGCCGAAGACCTTGCTCGACTTCTCCGAGCAGGGCGGCTTTATGGCGTCGATCGAGATGTGCAACGGTGTCGGCGCCTGCAGAAAGACCCTCGAGGGCACGATGTGCCCCTCGTACATGGCGACGAAGGACGAGGAGCACTCGACGCGCGGGCGCGCCAACGCGCTCCGCGCCGTGCTCTCCGGTCGCCTGCCGGCGAGCGAGTTCACCGGCAAGCGGCTCTACGAGGTAATGGACCTCTGTCTCGAGTGCAAGGGCTGCAAGGCCGAGTGCCCGTCGAACGTGGACATGGCGAAGCTTAAGTACGAGTTTCTCCACCACTACCACGAAGCGAACGGCCTGCCCCTGCGCAACCGCCTGTTTGGCCGCATCGCGCACCTGAACCGCCTGGGCGCCCGGATGCCCGGGCTCGTCAACTGGATCTCCCGCCTCGCGTGGAGCCGCTGGGCCCTCGAGAAGCTCGCCGGGATCGACCGCCGCCGCCCGCTCCCGGCGCTGGCGGCACAGACGTTCACCGACTGGTTCGCGCGACGCGCTCGGCCGGCGGCGGCGGCCCGCGGCGAGGTCGTGCTGTTCAACGATACGTTCACGACCTACAACGTGCCCGAGATCGCGCGTGCGGCGGTGGGCGTCCTGGAGGCCGCGGGCTATCGCGTCGTGCTGGTCGACCGCAAGTGCTGCGGGCGGCCGCTGATCTCCAAGGGCATGCTGGCCGAGGCACGCGAGCACGCCGCCTGGAACGTCGAGCGCCTGGCGCCGTACGCCCGGCGCGGCGTCCCGATCGTCGGGCTCGAGCCCTCGTGCCTCTTGACCCTGCGCGACGAAGTAGTCGATCTCGTCCGGACCGACGACGCGCGCGCGGTGGCGCGCCAGGCTCTCCTGTTCGAGGAGTTCCTCGTCCGCGAGCGCGGCCGCGGGCTCGCACTCTCGTTCGGCGCCAAGGGCCGGAAAGCGCTCCTCCACGGCCACTGCCACCAGAAGGCGCTCGTCGGCACGGCGCCCACGGTCGCGGCGCTCCGCTGGGCCGGGTTCGAGGTCGAAGAGGTCGACTCGGGCTGCTGCGGCATGGCCGGTTCGTTCGGCTTCGAGCGCGAGCACTACGACATCTCGGTCGCGCTCGGCAATCGCCGGCTGGCGCCCGCGGTCAAGGCCGCGGCTGCCGACACCGAGATCGTCGCGCCCGGCGTCTCCTGCCGCCAGCAGATCCAGCACCTGGCAGGCCGCCGCGCCAAGCATCCGGCCGAAGTCCTGCACGAGTCTCTCTCGCGCTAGCCCTCGCCGCCCTCGTCGCCGTCCTGCTCGCCGCCTTCGTCAAGGGCGCGATCGGCTTTGGCTTTCCCACGCTCGGCACGCCGCTCCTGGCCCTCGCCGTCGACGTGAAGAGCGCCGTCGCGCTCCTGGTCATCCCGAACCTCATGATGGACAGCCTGCAGCTGCGCCGCAGCGGGCCCCTCGGCGACGCGCCGCGCCGGCTCGCGCCGCTCCTGCTCTTCACCATCATCGGCACGGTGATCGGCACCAGGCTCCTCGTCGCGCTCTCGGCCCGCGCCGTCACTCTGCTGCTCGGAGCCTTCGTGCTGAGCTACGTGCTGCTCGATCTCGCCCGGTTCTCGCCCCGGGTGCCCGCCGGCTGGGAGCGACGCCTCGCGGTGCCGGTCGGGCTGGCGGCCGGCATCATGGGGGGCATCACCAACGCGCCCGGCACCGCGATCGCGCTCTACTTCGTGGCCATGGGCATGGACAAGCAGGAGTTCGTCCGGTCGATCGCGTTCACGTTTCTGGTCGTGAAGACGGTGCAGCTCGCCACCCTCGTCTGGTACGGGCTCCTCGGCTGGACCCTGGTGCTGGGCTCGCTCGGGCTGGCCGCGGCGGGCCTCGCGGGATTCGGGCTCGGCCTGAGGCTACAAGATCGGCTGGATCAGCGGTCCTTCAACCGCGCGGTGCTGGTGTTCATGGCCGTGCTCGGTGTGTGGCTGGTGGCGCGGGCGCTCTGACCGCCCTCAGGCCTGGGCGCCGGTCAGCAGCGAGAAGATTCGGCGGATGAGCTCCTCGTGGTCCTCGATGTTGTGCTGGAAGATGCGCAGCTCCTTCAGCTCGACCAGGTCCACGGTGCGGAAGGCCTCGCCCGGGCGCATCGAGCCGAAGGCGATCGCCTGAAAGCACGAGCGTCCGGCCTCGGGCCGGTCGGTCACCAGGATGAAGTAGAGGTTCGGCCACTGCCGGCGAGCCATGTAGAAGATCGAGCGCTCGCCGCGCTGGTTCTCCACCGACACGAACTGATAGGCCGACGGCCGGTACTTGACCTCGACCAGAAACTCCCCTCCGCCGTTGTCGCTGTCGGTCTCCGAGGACACCCGAAAATCGGGGGAGAAGTCCTCGCGCCCGAAGCGCAGCGGGGAGGTGTTGTTCCGGAACGGGCGGATCTGGTAACGGGCGCGGCGGAAGATGGACTCCACCAGGGCTTCAGCTATACGGCTCTTGACCTCGAGCAGATCCATGATCCTCCCCGGACCGGGAAGAGCGCTGAAACCCGCGCCGATGTGGCGCAGTTACATAGTATCATTCGCCGGGGCCCGGCCCCGAGCCCTTATCGGCCCCCGCCGGCCGAGATGCAACTCTAAATCAGGGAGGTATCAAATGCTCACACGCCGCCAGATGATCGCCACCGCCTCCACGTTCGCCGGATATGCCGTGGCCGTGGACAAGGTGCTGGCCCAGGCGATCAAGACCGACACCGAGGGGATCGTCGCTGGCGACCAGGTGGTCAAGATCGGTACGTACGAGATGCCCGTCTACGAGGCACGCCCGGCAGCCGGTAAGGACACCCCGATCGTGCTCGTAATCTCGGAGATCTGGGGCGTTCACGAGTACATCCGCGACTGCACCCGGCGGTTCGCCAAGGCCGGCTACTATGCCGTCGCCCCCGAGCTCTTCAAGCGTGAGGGAGGGGTGGCACAGATCGCCAACGTCCAGGATATCTTGAAGATCGTCCTCGCCCAGAAGCGCGAGCAGACCCTGAGCGATCTCAAGGCGGCGGTGGACTGGGCCAAGACGCGACCCAACGTGAAAGCGGCCGGCGTGGGCGTGACCGGCTGGTGCTGGGGCGGCTCAACCGTCTACCAGGTCGCGGCCACGAACCATGACATGAAGGGAGCGGTCGCGTGGTACGGCCCGCCGGCGCGGCCCTACCAGGGCGCCTCGGGGCCGGTGACCGGGTTCGACCTGGCCAGGGACATCCACTGCCCGTTCCTAGGGCTCTACGGCGAAACCGATCAGAACCCGAAGCCCGAGGACGCCAGGCGGATGGAAGAGCTCCTGAAGCAGAGCAACAAGCACGTCGAGGTAGTCATCTATCCCGGAGCAGGCCATGGCTTCCACGCCGACTACCGGCCGTCGTACAACGCCGCGGCCGCGCAGGACGCCTGGAAGCGCTGCACGGACTTCTTCGCGAAGAACCTGCGCGCCTAGCGCGACGATCCCAGGCCGTTCACCGTCGTCTGCCGCCGCTCGCGGCGCGGGTCTGTAGGAGCGAGGCCAGCGCGTCGGCCGTATTGCGTCCAGGCGCCATCCACAGCGGCCGCACCGGTAGGGTGCTCGCGATCCCGACCACCCGGTGCGGTGTCCCAAGATCCGACCAGGTCAGACCGGATAGCCCCGAGACACCGAGCCACGCCGGGCAGTGTTCCAGGATGCCTCGGGAGAAGTCGCTGGTGGGAGTCATGGAGTAGGCCTGGCGCACCGCCCATCCCTCGTGCCGGCTTCCCGAGAAGGCGGCGATCAGGTTGAGACGGTCGTCGACCTCCGGCAGGAACTCGTGGCCGGCGCCGAGCAAGGTCGGCAAGGTCGTCACGAACGAAGAGGTGTTCCAGAGCCAGTCGGTCGCCATGCACCGCTGCGCGCTCTCGGGCTCGGGTTTCTCGAGGAATCCCTGGACCCGGCAGATCGGCCCACGGCTCGTCTCGCCGATGACGGCTCCGGGCCGCACCCATCCGTACTCGGCCTCCGGCGAGGTCGGCCGGGCGCCCAGCAGGATGAGGCGCTCGGGGTATTGCGTCACGAACGCGCTCACCTCGGCGACGTGGGCCACAAAGGCGTCCTCCTCGCGGACGTAGTGGTCGGACGGAAAGACGGCGATGACGGCGTCGGGATCCATCCGGCGGATCGTGTGCGCGGCGTAGAGCACGGCCGTGCCGGTCCCACGATTCTCGGGCTGCAAGAGCACGCGCGGGGCTGCCGCGTCGCAGAGATCGCGGTCGAGATACCGGGCGTGGTCGTACTGGCTGACGACGATCGTCCGCTCGGCGGGAACCAGCCGAGCCACACGGTCCAGGGTCTGGCGCAGCAGGGAGGTCGGGCCGAGGAGGGGCACGTACTGCTTGGGCCGGTCCTCGCCGAACAGGCGCCGTACGAGGGGCCTGAGCCGGCACCCGTCTCCGCCCGCGAGCACCACGGCCCAGGTCCGGGACGCGAGATCCTGGCGAGTCGAGCGATGATTCGAGGGCTTCAGGTCCGGCAGGTACTCGACGGCCAAGGCGCCCGTGCTGTCCATCACATGTCCCCCTGGTGAGCCGCGGGCGAGTTACCCACGCGTTGGCGCGCGGGCCCGGCGCCCGCGCACCCACGTGAGAGGATTGGGCACGGAGCCGGAGGGAACAATCGGGGAAACACCTGAATGCACGAGCAGGAAGACCTCAGACGACCGCGAAGAACCGGGCCGGGGCTCCCTCCGTGCCGGCGATCTTGTAGAAGGGCGCGGCGAAATCCACGCGGCGGCGCGGCAGGGCCGCCAGGTTCGTCAGGCCCTCCATGATGACGACGCCCGCGCCGAGGATCACGCGGTGCATCGGGAAATCCTCCGACGAGAAGTCCGGCAGCCGCGCACAGTACTCCTCGAAGAAGTCGAAGCCGATGTTCTTGGCGCCGCGCGCCACCAGCCACTCGGCCGACTCGGGCGGGAAGTAGGGCGACTGCGTGAAGTAGTCGGGCCACCGGCCGTACATCTTGTCGGTCCAATCCGTACGCAGCAGCACGATGTCGCCCCGCCGCACGTCGTCGGCCCCGCCTCGCTTGAGGTCCTCGATCGTGATCGCGTGGTTCGCTCCGGCGAACGAGAGATCGACCACGACCGCCTCGCCCATCACCTGGTCGAGCGAGATCTCGGCGGTCGTGATGCCGTCCTGGAAAACGTGCAGGGGCGAGTCGATGTGGGCCCCGGTGTGGAGGCTCTGGTGCACGCTCGAGACCTGCCAGAAGCCCGGGCCGCGGCGATGCGGCGTGATCTCGAGCCGCATGTTCGTCGAGGGCGGCGACAGGGTCGCGTTGTCGACCGTGACCGACAGATCGATGTAGCGCTTCACGGGCCCTCCTCTCGACTCATCGGCTCAGGCGGTCGACGAGGGTTCGCGCCCAGGCCATCTTCTCGGGCGACATCACGAGCTTCTCCGCGAACGGCTGGCCGAAGGGTCGCGTGGCGTCGATCCCGAGCTTGGCGGTGAGGCCGCGCTCGTCGGCGCTCGGGTCCAGCATCGCGCCGAGACTGCCGGAGATGACGACCAGGTCACGGTCGGCCTGCATCCGCGTCGCGATCGCCCAGAGCACCTCCGACTCGTCGAAGACGTCGATGTCGTCGTCGACGACCACGACGAGCTTCAGGTAATGGTCCACCCCGAGGACGATCGGGATCACGTGCTTGGCCTCGCCGGGCCGGCTCTGCGCGATCGACACGTACGCGGTGAACGACGAGGTGCCGGACAGCGGCACGTGCACGCCGTGCACGTTGGGGATGACGCGGCCGAGCGCGTTGGCGATCTCGGCCTCGCGGATCAGGCCGAGCGTCGTGATGTGATCGCCGGCGCGGCCCGAGCCGATCGACTGGAACCACGGCCGCTCGCGCATCGCCACGGCCTTGGCCACGAACACGTGCTCGGTCGAGCGCCGCGAGACGTAACCCGTGAACTCACCGAACGGGCCCTCGGGCTCGCGCACACCCGGCGGGATCTCGCCCTCGATCACGATCTCGGCCGACGCCGGCACGTGCAGGTCGATGGCCGTGCAGGGTGCGATCTGGAGCGGCTCGCCGAGGAGCCCGCCCACAACCTCGAACTTGCCGACATCGGCCGGCGGGTACGCGAGCGAGCCCATCGAGACCAGCGGATGGAGGCCGAGCACGATCGCGCACGGCAGCGCGCGGCCCTTGGCCTCGGCGCGACGCTGGTATTCGAACATGCGTCGGCGCGAGTGGAGGCTCACCCCCATGCGGTCGCGTCCCTTCAGCTGGAAGCGGTGATAGCCCTCGGTCTCGACGCCGGTGTCGGGATCGCGGGCCACGAGCATGCCGGCGGTCAGGTAGCGTCCGGCGTCGCCCGGGAAGTATCGCGGAATCGGCAGCCGGGGCAGGTCGAGGGCCGGCCCGGTGAGCACCCGGTGGCGGAAGGGCGGGTCGGGGACGACGACCGGCTTGACGTAGTCCTTGATGCGGCGCGCGTACTCCGGGGCGAGCCCGCGCTCGTCGACGCCGAGCGCGAAGGCGAGCGCGGACCGGCTTGCCACGACGTTGCAGACGATCGGGATGTCGTGGTCGGCGACCTTCTCGAAGACGAGGAGCGGGTAGCGGCGGCGGCGCTCGTACTCGAGGACGACCGCCATGACGTCCTCCTCGAGTGAGACCCGATCCGTCACGCGGACGACCTCGCCGGGATGGGCGCGCTCGTAGGCGGCGACGAAGCTCCGGAGGTCCTGACCGGCCATGGCAGACGATCCTACCCCGAGAGGGCCTCAGAAGTGGAAGTGCGTGCCGAGACCGAAGTACTGGACCTTGTCCCTGTAGAACTGCCCGTTGGGTGAGTGGCCCATGAAGTACTCGAGCGGGATCTGGAGCTTCCGTGTCAGCAGCACGCCGTCGATCTCGATCCCGGCGCGCGCCGAGACGTCGGCGTTCCAGTCGTTCTCCTCGTGCTGCTTGACGTCGAGGTAGCCGCCGCCCGCGTACAGCCGGACGACGTCGGCGATCTCGTAGGACAGCTTGAGATCGATCGCCTCGTAGCTGAGGTTGATCCGGTTCGTCCTGGTCCGCAGGAGGAACTCGTCGCCGAGGTGGCTGCTCTGATGGTACACGCGGAAGAGCGCGCTGAAGTCCTCGTAGCGCAGGGCGAGCGGAATCCCGACCAGGTAGTCGGCGTTGACCAGATCGAACGACTGGGAGTCGAGGTCGAAGACCGAGAAGACCCCGGCGTGCAGACCGACCTCCCACCAGGCGCCCCCGATCCGGTCGCGGTAGAAGGCGAAGCTCTCGCCGAAGCTGACCGCGGCGACGTCGCTGAACTGGCGGGCGTCGATGTAGTGCTGCCAGGCCGCCGCGAAGTGCGGCCAACGCGGGTCGGCGATCAGCGGCTTGAAGAGCACTCCGCCCGGAAACAAGCCGGCCTGCCACTCGGACAGGATGCGGGGCGGCTCCAGGGCGGGCGGCGGCGCCATCGGCGTCGGCGCGCCGGGCTCGAGGACGACGACGCGCGTCACGCCCGGGACCCGCTCGAGCACCGCCGCCGCGTACCCCGCGATGAACGAGTCGTCGGGAGGCGCCGCGGCGGCGCGGAGCACCGTGAGGAGCGTCAGGACCAGCACCAGACGCGCGATGCGGATCGTCATCGCGATCCTCCGCCGAGATTTCAGTTTGACAGGCGAGCGGCGCGGCTGCTATGAAGCAGTCGCTCCGCGGAATGGCGTTCTGTATTGCGGAACAGTAGCGAGGTAGACCAGATGGCGGGCGTGCTTCGATCGGTCAACAACGCCCTCGCAGTTCTGGAGTCGTTCAGTGTCGAGCGCCCGGAGATCGGTGTGACCGAGCTCTCTCAGACGCTCGGCCTGGGCAAGAGCACCGTCCATCGGCTGCTCACGTCACTGGCGGCGCGCGGCTACGTGCGGAAGAACCCCGAGACCGATCGGTACTGTCTCGGTTTCAAGGCCTTCGAGGTCGGCTCGCTGGCCGCCGGCCGCGGCGCCATCCGTGACATCGCGGCGCCCTTCCTGAGGAGCCTCATGCTCGCAGCCAAGGAGACCGTGCACCTGGGCGTCCTCGACGAATGGGAGGTCGTCTACATCGACAAGATCGAGAGCGACCATCCCTTTCAGATGTACTCGCGCGTCGGACGCCGGGCCCCACTTCATTGTACGGCCCTCGGGAAGTCACTCGTCGCGTGGGAGCCCGACGACTGGATCGAGCGCTTCCTTCGCCGCCGCCTGCGCTCCTACACGCCGTCGACCCTCACGGAGCCGGCCGACCTGCGCCGCGAGCTGGCGAAGATCCGCACCGCGCGCTATGCGCTCGACGGCGAGGAGTTCGCGCTCGGGCTCAAGTGCGTCGCGGCCCCGCTGTTCGACCACTCCCGCCGGGTCGTGGCCTCGCTCGGCATCGCCGGTCCAGCTGTGCGGCTCTCGAATGACCGCCTGCCGCGGCTGGCCGCGCTGGTCCGCGAGTCGGCGGCCGCCGCCTCCCGCGCGCTCGGCGGCGAAGTGCCAGTCTGAGCGAAGGCGAAGCGGGGAGCTATTCCGGCCCGAGCCCGGACAACCGCTCGAGCGTCGTGATGAGGGCGGCCAGGTCCTCGCCGCCGCGTCCGGCGGCGGCGGTGGCCGCGCAGATCTGCTGAGTCAGACTCGTCAGCGGCAGGGCAACGCCCAACCGCTGAGCTTCCTCGAGCATCAGTCGGAAGTCCTTCAGGAAGAGGTCGAGCTTCATCTGCGGATCGAAGCGGTGCTCGACCATGAGCGGCCCGCGGATGTCGACCATCTTCGAGGCGGCAGCGCTGTCCTTCAGGATGTCCAGGAGCGCCTGGGGCGTGAGCCCGCCTTTCACCCCGAGCACGAGCGCTTCGGCGAGCGCGGCCGTGTTCAGGCCGACCAGGAGATTCGTCGCGAGCTTGGCGAGCGACGCGCTCCCGATCGGGCCGACGTGGACGGTCCGCTTCGCGATGGCCGCGAAGAGTGGCCGGCACGCGTCGACGAGCGCCGCGTCGCCCCCGGCGAAGATCGTGCAGTCCCCACGCTCGACCATCGCGCTCGTCCCGCTCATCGGCGCGTCGAGGAATCCGATCCCCGCCGAGGCGGCGGCCTCGCCGAGGCGCCGCGTCAGGGTGGGAGAGATCGTGCTCATCTGGATCAGGGTGGCCGCGCGCGGCAGACTCTGCAGCAAGCCTTCCGGACCGAGGATCACGCGCTCGACCGTCTCGAGGGAGGGCAGGATCGTGAAGACGGCGTCGGCGCCCGACACGGCGTCCTTCGGGCTCGAGGCAGGCCTGAGGCCGCGGGGCCCGAGCCCTCTCAGCTGCTCCGGGCGGCTGTCGTAGCCGGTCACGGCGAAGCCACCGGCCAGGAGACGCGAGGCCACCGCCGACCCCAGGAGCCCGACACCGACGATCGCGATGCGCTGGATCACGTCGCCCTCACAATCCGAGATACCGCGCCTTGATCTCCTCGTTGCGCCAGAGCGCGTCCGGCGCGCTCGAGTGCACGACCCGGCCGCGCGACAGGACGTGGACGTGGTCGGCGACGCGGAGCGCCAGCGGAAGATTCTGCTCGACGAGCAAGATCGATAGCCCTTGGGCCTTGAGACTTTCGATGACCCTCCCGACCTCGCGCACCAGGAGCGGCGCGAGCCCTTCGGTGGGCTCGTCCATCAGCAGCAGGTCGGGATTGGTCATCAGCGCGCGGGCGATGGCCAACATCTGCTGCTCGCCGCCCGACAGCTTGCCGGCGCGGTGAGCCCCCCGCTCGCGCAGGCGCGGGAAGAGCTCGAGCACGCGCGGAACCGTCCACGGGCCGCCTCCGCTCTTCACGGCGACCTCGAGGTTCTCCATCACGGTCAGGGAGGCAAAGACGCGCCGCCCCTGCGGCACCAGACCGAGGCCGAGGGTCACCGCGTGATTCGAGGGCCAGGCCGTGATGTCCCGGTCCTTGAACACGACGCGACCGCGCCGCGGTGTGGTGAAGCCGATGATCGACCGGATCAGGGTGGTCTTGCCCATGCCGTTGCGGCCGAGGATCCCGACGACCTGGCCCCGCGACATGCTCAGGGACACCCCTTGCAGCACGTGGCTGTCTCCGTAGTAGGTGTGGATGTCGCGGACCTCGAGCATCAAGAGGCTCCCAGGTAGATCTCCTGCACCAGCGCGCTCGCCTTGACCTCGTGGGCGAGACCGTCGGCGACGACCTTACCGTAGTGCAGGACCGTGATGCGGTCGGTGAGCGCGAAGGCGACGTCCATGTCGTGCTCGATCACCAGCAGCGTGATCGCCGGGTCGAGCTCCTTCAGCAGCGCCGTCATCGCGTGCGACTCGGCCGGTGACAGGCCCGCCGTCGGCTCGTCGAGCAGCAGGAGCCTGGGCGAGCCGGCCAGCGCCAGGGCGATCTCGAGCTGGCGCTGCTCGCCGTGCGAGAGGTTTCGCACCGCCGCGCCCTCCCTGTCCGCGAGACCGACCGCCTCGAGGACGCGGCGCGCGCGCTCGTAGAAGGCCGGGTAGCGGTGCAGTCCGCGATGCAGGTGGAACTTCGCCGGCGTGAGGGCCTGCACCGCCAGCAGGCAGTTCTCGAGGGCGGTGAGGCGAGGGAAGAGGTTCGTGATCTGATACGTGCGCGCCAGGCCGAGGCTCGCCCGCCGGTGCGGCGCGTAGCGCGTGACGTCCCGGCCGAACAGCGCGATGTGGCCGTCGCTCGGCTTCGTCTCGCCGCTGATCAGGCTGAAGAGTGTCGTCTTGCCCGCTCCGTTGGGTCCGATGATCGCCCGGCGCTCACCGGCGCCGATCGTGAGGCTCACGCGGTCGACCGCGAGGAGCCCACCGAACTCCTTCGAGAGCCCGGTGAGGCTCAGCGCGGCGGCGGGGTCGGTCATCAGCAGTGCTTGCAGGCCGGGAAGTTGCGATCGTAGACCGGCTGCTTCAAGAAGTCGTCGGGCTTGTACTTCCAGAACTGGGACACGGCGGGATAGGTGTGGACGACCGTGTTCCAGAGCTCGCCGTCCTTCTTCTCGACCTTGCGCACGTAGATGTTCTGGACGGGATTGCCGTACGAGTCGAGCTTCACCGGACCGCGCGGCGCGTCGGGAATCTCGACCTTTCTGAGAGCCTCCAGGAACTTCTCGCGGTTCTCCACGTCACCGCCGACGGCCTTGGCCGCCTCGTTGATCCAGCGCGTGCTCGTGTAGCTGGTCTCCGAGAAGTACGACGGGACCTTGCCGTACTTCTTGCGGTACTCCGCGACGAATTTCTTATTCACGGGCGTGTCGAGCGCGGCGCTGTAGATGAGCGGGCTCATGCCGCCGATCGCCTCGTCGCCGAGCGACGGCAGCACGAACTCGTCGAAGGTCGTGCCGCCGCCGATGAGCGGCAGCTTCGCCTTCAGCCCCGCGTCCTGATACTGCCTGGGAAAGCGCGAGGCCGAGATCGACACCATGAGCGCGAACACTGCGTCGGCGTCGCGCCGGATCTGGGAGAGATACGGTGCGAAGTCGGTGGTGTTGAGCGGCGCCCAGAGCTTCTGCACGATCTGGCCGCCGTTCTCCTCGAAGGTCTTCTGGAAGCCGCCGACGACCTCCCAGCCGAAGGCGTAGTCGATGCCGATCGTAACGATGCGCTTGTAGCCGAGGTTCTTGGCGGCGTACTCGCCGAACGGATGCGACGGCTGGCTCGAGGCCCAGCCCGTGCGCACCACCCACTTCGCGGGCTTGCGCTGGGTGAGGTCGTCGGCGGCGATGACCGGGTAGAGCATGGGAATCTTGTACTCGTCGACCTTGGGCGCCATCGCGTAGCCGATGTGGGCGAAGATCTCGCCGACGAGCACGTGCACGCGGTCGCTCTCGACCAGCTTCTGCAGCTTGGTCAGCGCGACGTTGGGCTGGCCCTGGCTGTCCTCGACGATCACCTCGACCTTGCGGCCGGCGATCGTCCCGCCGTTCTCGTCGAGCCACATCGAGATCCCGTTGGTCATGTCCTTGCCGATCTGCGCGGCGCCGCCGGTCATGGCCGTGATCACCCCGATCTTGATCGGCCCCTTCTGCGCCCACGCCGGCCCGGCCGCGGCGAGCCCGACCAGGAGCGCCAGCACCGCGAGAGAGACGATCACCTTCTTGCCCATGGCCCGTTCTCCTTTCGTCCACTGTCTGAGCGCCCCGACGATCCCCTCGGGCGCGTACACGATCGTGCCGATGTAGACGGCCCCGAGGATCAGGAGCCAGCGATGGGTGTAGACCGACACGAGGTTCTTCAGGCCCACGATGAGCGCGGCGCCCAGAGCCGGGCCGATCAGGGTGCCGCGGCCGCCCAGCGCGACCATCAACAAGATTTCGGTCGACGTCGCAAGGTCGAGATCGGCCGGGCTCACGAAGCCGTTGTAGTAGGCCCACAGCACCCCGGCGAAGCCGCCGACGGCGCCGGCGATCACGAAGCCGAGATACTTGTGCAGCCACACGTGATAGCCAAGCGTGCGCATGCGCGACTCGCTCTCGCGAATCCCGACAAGCGTCTGCCCGAACGGCGACCGCACGATCGTGCGGAGCACGACCAGGGCCAGCAGGAATCCAGCGAGGGCGAGGTAGTAGAACGGGATCCCGCGCGAGAACGACCACGGCAGCCCGAGGTCGGGGCGCGGGACGCTGGAGATGCCGTTGTCGCCCTGGGTCATCGTGACCCACCGATGCGCGAGCCCCCAGACGACCATGCCGAGCGCCAGGGTGATCATGAGGAAGTAGACGCCGCTCGCGCGCAGCGCGAAGAGCCCGAAGATCGAAGCGACCGCGGTCGCCAGGAGCACGCCGACCGCCAGCGTGACCCAGAACGGCGCGCCGTGCCGCGTCGCCAGGATCCCGACGCTGTAGGCGCCGAGGCCGAGGTAGGCGGCGTGGCCGAGCGAGGCCAGGCCGATGTAGCCCAGGATGATGTCGAGGCTCATGGCCAGCACGGCGTAGATGGCCGCCTGGGTGAGCAGCGCCAGCAGGAACGACGAGACGAGGGGAGGCGCCACGAGCAGCGCGGCGAAGGCCACTCCCAGGGCGATCCGCGGCGCCCCGGGCGGCAGCGCGACTCGCATCAGGCGCGCCCGAAGAGCCCGGTCGGTCGCACGGCCAGGATCGCGGCCATTGGCGCGAAGAGCGTGAAGTAGGACAGCTCCGGGAAGAGCGCCTTGCCGAAGTTGTCGAGCAGCCCGACCATCAGGCTGCCGATCAGGGCGCCCTTGAGGCTTCCCATGCCGCCCACGATCACGACGACGAACGCGTACGGGAGGATCTCGAAGTCGGCGCCCGGATAGACGCCGACGAAGCCGCCCGCCACGACGCCCGCCAGGGCCGCCAGGGTCGCGCCGAGGGCGAAGACCACCATCGAGATCAGGTAGACATTGATGCCGACGCCCCGCGCCATCTCCGGGTCGTCCACCGTCGCCCGGATCATCGCGCCGATCCGCGTCCACTCGAGCGTGAGCCAGAGGATGAGGGCGACGACCACCGCGACGGCGACGATGAAGATGCGATAGACCGGGAAGTAGAGCTGGCCGACGACGAGCGAGCCGGAGAGCGCGGCGGGGACCGCGATCGTGTAGGGATCGCCGCCCCAGAGGACCAGCGCCAGGTCCTGGAAGATGAGCGCGAATCCCATCGTCGTCAGCACCTGACCGAGCTCCTGACCGCTCAGGCGCTTCAGGAACGCGTTCCACTCCGCGATGCCGACCAGCGAGATCGTCAAGGCCCCCAGCACGACCGCCAGGGGAAAGCTGCCGGTGCGCCAGATCACGGTGAGGCCCACGTAGCCGCCGAGCAGGTAGTACGAGCCGTGCGTCATGTTGACGATGCGCATCATGCCGAAGATCAGCGAGAGCCCGCCGGCCAGGAGGAAGAGCAGAGCGCCGTACGAGACGCCGTTGAAGAGCTGGCTGATCCAGAAATCCAACGGTCAGGCGATCCCGAGGCGCTCGCTGCGCGAAGCACGAGCACGGATTTCGACCGCCGGGGCGCGCGTCACGGCTGGTGATTGTACTATAGGCGCACTCAGCGTCCGCACCCAGGAGGTCTCCGGTGAGACTGCCGCACGAGCGTTTCGACTACTCCCCGATCGTCGGTCGCCGCCCCTGGAAGCTCCCGCGGGGTGCACGCATCGCGGTGTGGACCATCGTGAACGTGGAAGAGTGGGACATCGAGAAGCCGATGCCGCGCGGCGTGCTCTCGGCGCCCCAGGGCGTGGCGACCGTGCCCGACGTGCCCAACTGGGCGTGGCACGACTACGGGATGCGCGTCGGGTTCTGGCGGATGCTCGACGCGCTCGTGAAGCGGAAGATCCGCGCGACGACGGCGATCAACGCCAACGTGTGCCGCTCCTACGAGCCGGTGGCCCGCGCGATGAAAGACGCCGGCTGGGAATTCATGGGCCACGGCGTGAAGCAGGGCGCGATGCACCTGATTGCCGACCAGCGGGACGCGATCCGCACGGCGATCCGGCTGGTGTCGGACTTCACCGGCAAGAAGCCCAAGGGGTGGCTCGGACCCGGACTGACCGAGACGTGGGAGACGCTCGACATCCTCGCCGAGGAAGGCATCGAGTACGTCTCCGACTGGGTCAACGACGATCAGCCCTACGAGATCAAGACGACGGCGGGCCCGCTGGTGTCGGTGCCGTACACGCTCGAGCTCAACGACATCCCGATGATGCTGATCCAGCATCACGAGTCGAGCGCCTGGCTCGAGCGCGTGCGCGACCAGTTCGACCGGCTCTATCTCGAGGGCGCCAGGCAGCCGCGGGTGATGGCGATCGCGGTGCACCCGTACATCCACGGCGTGCCGCACCGGATCAAGCACTTCGAGGCGGTCTACGACTACATCCAGCGCAAGAAAGGTGTCTGGATGACGACCGGCGAGGAGATCTACCAGTGGTTCAAGCGCGGACGATGAAATCCCAGAGCCGACTCGCGCGCTCCACCACCGCGTCGACGTCCTCGGCGAGCATGTGCCGCGCCGCGACGAGCCGCACGGCCGCCTCGCGCGCCCGCGCGAGGTAGGCCGCGCGCGACGCGTAGCGCTCCTCGATCGACGGGCGCGGATCGCCGCTCGCCTCCCGCGCCGCCCGTGTGGCCGCGAACGGCACGGTCGAGCCGAGCATGCTCATGAGGTCTCCCGGGGCTCCCTGATCGGGGTGCCGCGGGTTCCAGCCGGTGAAGGTCGCCAGCGGCGCTCCGAGCTCGACCGGGCGCACGCCGGGAATATCGTTGCCGTCGTCGTCGACCGACGGCACGAAGCTCCCGAACGGCGCGCCGATCTTCGGCGGCAGCTCGTGGACAATGCCCCACACGACGTCCGGCCCGAAGTCGAGCCGCCGCGGCCGCTCCGTCCGGTCGGGGAAGCGCACGCCCGGAATCCGCGCGAAGCGCGCGCGGGTCTGCTCGGCCGGAACGCCCGTGCCGTCGGCGAGGCGCGGCACGGCGCTCGGCGGCGGCTCGACGCCGACCGCGACCCAGCGATCGAGGTTCGCCAGCGCCGCGCGCAGCAGCGGCGAGTAGTCGACGACGTTGAACGTGTGCAGGCCGCGCGAGCCGGTGTTGGGATCGGCCTCGGGCGGCGGCAAGGCGCCGGTCGTGTGCTGGCAGCCCGCGAAGAGGTAGAGCCGGGTCTCTGGATGCGGCTCCACGTCGCGAGTGCCCTCGACGTCGGAATGCACGAGCGAGGCGTCGCCGCGCCAGTACTCGGCCGACGTGTTGATCGCCACGATCTTCGGGACCATACCGCGCGCCTCGAGCCGCGCGAGCTGCGCGCCGCGCTTGCCGGTCACCCGATCGAGCGACGACGTATCGGTGAAGGGGAACAGACTCCCCACCGAGCACGTCGCGTTCAGCGACGGCTGCCCGAAGCGCTGATTGAACTCGCCGCGCCGGGCGCCCGCGATGTGAACGATCACGCCGTCGAACACCTTTCGGCCGGCCTCGTCCTCGTTCAGTCCCAGGTAGAGCAGGTGACGCAGGAAGCGCCCGGTCTGCGACACGCCGATCGCGTAGGCGTGCTCGAGCTGGCCCGCGCACGGATTGCCGGCGCTCGCCGCGCTCGACCGGAGCCAGGCCGCCGTGTCGCGCACGGCGGTGAGCCCGAGGCCCACGAGGGGCGGATTCTCGGCGCGGTAGACCAGCTCGTAGATTTTCCCCGGCTCGAACCCGCCGTCGAGCGCGACGTGCGTCGCGTCGGAGAACCGCCACGCCGTCCGCGCGATCGCGGCCGCCGGCGCGCCGGCGTGCTCCCGAACGGTCAGCCGCGCCGCCGGATCGTCGAGGTCGGCCGTCGGCTGGGCGATGTGGTACCGATCGGCCATTGGCAAGGTTCCCACGCGCGAGTTCGGCCGCCACTCGCAGAGCACGGGACCGCCGATCGGCCCGTCGGCGCCGTGCGCCACGGGCACGGTGAGCGCCATCAGCCCGTCCTGGCGCGGGACGTCGTGCTGCCAGCCGCACCAGGCCACCGTGTAGCCGTGGCGCATCAGGAACCCGTTGCCGAAGTCTTCCGCGGTTGTCGGTTCGGGCACGCGGACGGTGCTGTTGAGCATCCCGAGCGCGACCTTGCGCCCGCGGTTGGGAACGTCGAGCAGGAGCCGGCGGTTGCCGCGCGCCGGGTCGACCGGTCTCAGCAGATAGAAGTCCGCCGCGCTCTCGACGAGCCCGGCGCCGTTGCGGGGCGCCAGGGCCAGGTCCGCGACCGCCTGGTTCGCCGGATGAGTCGGGTCGACGCCGAAGCGAAGGACGCCGTCGACCTTCTCGTAGGCGCCCGCGTCCCCGAAGGGACGTCCGTCGAGCACGACCGAGCGGCGGGTGATCTCGAGCGCGGTCACGGCCATGGGCTGGATCCTCCGGCGGGCGCCTCAGCGCCGCGCCTTGACCGGGGCGACGACGACGTCCGTGGGCTTGCCGGCGAGATAGTTCTCGACGTTCTCGATCGCGCGCAGGAGCCCGTCGCGGATGACTTCGGGCGTCTGCCCGGCGTTGTGCGGCGAGAGCACCACGCTCGGCAGGGTCAGGAGCGGGTCGCCGGGCTTGATCGGCTCGTCGTGGAAGACGTCGAGCCCGGCCCCGCCGAGCTTGCCCTGCGTGAGCGCGTCCAGCAGCGCCTCCCGCTCGACCAGCGCGCCGCGGCCGGTGTTGATCAGGATCGCCATGGGCTTCATCATCGCGAACTCGCGGCGGCCGAGGAACCCGCGGGTCTCGGGGGCCAGGCGCAGGTGGAGCGAGACGACGTCCGCGCGGCGCAGGATGTCTTCTTTCGACGCGGCGCGCGCCCCGAGGCCCGCGACGGCCGCGGCGTCTCCGCGCGCGCTGTAGGCCAGCACGTCCATGCCGAGCGCTCGGCCCAACTCGATCACGCGGGCGCCGATCTTGCCGGTGCCGAAGACGCCCAGCGTCTTGCCGAGGAGCTGCGTCAGGAGATCGCGCGGCCAGGCGCCGCCCCGCACCTCGCGATCGATGCGGGGGATACGCCGGGCGGTGGCGAGCATGAGCGCCAGCGCGTGCTCGGCGACCGCGAACGCGTTGATGCCGGGCGTGTTGCAGACCGTGATCCCGTGGCGGCCGGCGGCGTCGAGGTCGATGTTGTCGGTGCCGGTGCCCCAGATCGAGATCATCTCGAGCTTCCGGCACGCCTCCATCACCCGATCGGTGAAGCGCGCGTGGGCCCGGATGTTGATGGCGACGCGCGCGGCGTCGATGCGCTTGATCAGCTCGGCCTCGTCGTCGGCGCCCCGGGCGGTGAAGACCCGCGTGTCGCCCACCTTGCGGCAGCGCTCGTGGGCCGGCGTGCCCTCGAAGACCGACGGGAAATCGTCGGGGACGGTTATTGTAACGGGTGCCATGAGGCCGGCTCCAACCGAGGGTGAGCTGAGATAGACGGGGCGTGGCTCCGACACGCCCGATCAGTGCGTTGAGTCATGACCTGTTACACCGCGTCTGCAAAGGCGGCCTGAGCGGCGGCCACGCTCGCGCCGGGCTCGCACTTGTGGCCGAGGTCGCGCAATGTCAGCTCGAGGGCCGAGAGGGTCGGCAGCACGTAGTGCGGGCTGGCGGTCATGGCCATCGTGCCGATGCGGAGCGTGGTCGCCCGCATCTTGTCGAGCCCGGTGCCGATGAGGATGCCGTACTGGTCGCGCATCCTCGTGACGACCGCGCCCGGCTCGATGTTCTTCGGCGTCTTCACGCACGACACCGTGTTCGAGAAGATCGAGGCGTCCGGGAACATCTCGAGCCCCATCGCGGCGACACCTCGCCTGACGGCGGCAGCGGCGACCGCGTGACGGCGGAAGCGGTGCGGCAGGCCTTCCTCGAGGATCAGGCCGACGGCCGCGCGCATCGCGCTGGTCAGATGTGTCGGGATCGAGATGGGCTGCCGCCGCGGCGCGCCGTCGGGCACCTTGCCGCCGCGCGAGACCGGGACCCACTGATCTTTCCAGCGCAGCAGATCGTAGACCAGGCTCGACGCCGGACGCTTGCGGCGCTCCATCGCCGCGAACGCCCGCGGGCTCACCGAGACGAGCGCCATGCCGAGCGGCGCCGCCAGACACTTCTGCGAGCCGGTCATGTTGAGGTCGACGCCCCATTCGTCCGTGCGGACGTCGATGCCGGCGATCGAGGACACCGTGTCGAGCAGGTACAGCGCATCGACCGCGCGGGCGATGCGCCCCACCTCGGCCGCCGGGTAGGTCGTCCCCGTGGACGTCTCGTTGTGGACGAGCGTGATCGCCTTGGGACGAAGACGCTCGGCCTCGCGGGCGAGGCGATCCAGGTCGAGGCGCGCGCCCAGCTCTACCGGGAACTCCGTCCAGTCGGCGCCGACCCGATTCATGATCTCGCGCATCAGGACGCCGAACTGCCCGGCGCCGATGACCAGCACGCGGTCGCCCGGCTCGATCACCGACAGGGCGCCGGCCTCGAGCGCGGTGCGGCCGGAGCCGGGGAGCAAGAGGACCTCGTTCTGCGTCTGGAACACCTGGCGCAGCGCCAGGGTCGTCGGTTCGAGGATCTGCTCGTCGAAGCTCCGATCGTACTGGATCGTCGGAGGCTGATTCATGGCCTGGATCACCGGGAACGGCAGCTCCGTCGGACCGGGGATCATGAGGACCGGACGCGTGTGGCACTGGGCCCAGTTGATCGTCACCTCAAAGGCTCCTTTGTCGCGATGGCCGTGAGAGCGGCTTGGACCGAGGGTGACCTGAGATCGGTGCGAGCCGGCTCCGCACGCCCGACCCAGACGCTGATCGTGATTCGGCCCTGCTTGTCGGTTCTCGGCTCCGCTGTCCGGTTGTCGGCCCGCGCCCGATCTCTACTCGCTACCCGGGGATCGGCCCCGCCTGTCCATGCTTACCGGCAGCTCGTTGGTTCTCGGTCTCGCTTCATCGTCGTCGAACCCGCGGGCATTCTAGCACGCGGGTCCGGACGCGACGCGCTCGGGGTCGCGCAGGACGAAGTAGAGGTTGCGCGCGTACACGAAGAGCCCCGCCGCCTGGCCGAGAATGAACACGGGGTCGCGCCGCCACAGCGCGTAGATCAGCAAGGTCGCGCCGCCGCCGATCGAGAAGTACCAGAAGGCGCGAGGCACCACGCTTTTGCCGAGACGCTCGGACGCGATCCACTGGATGAGGAAGCGCGCGGAGAAGAAGGCCTGACCGAGAAAACCGACGCCGAGCCAGATTTGCTCCGTGGTCATATCACACCTTCATCGTGGGCGCTCGATCGTCGGCCGAGCGCGGCGGCGTCCGGGGCGTGCGCGGCGAGCGACGGGGCTAGGAGGCGCGGCTGAACATCGCGCGCAGGACGTTGTAAGCCTTGCGGACGTCCTCCGGACGCCGCCGCCCCGAGACGAGCGCGAAGATCTTCTCGGCCTCCTCGGTCGGCACGGTGCTGTGCTTGTCGCCGACGTCGGTGAGATCGCGCAGGGGAACCTCGAGCGCGACCGACACGCGGTAGAGACTGTCGATCGAAATCGACTTCTCACCGCGCTCGACCTCGCCGATGAACTTTCCGCTGAGTCCGGATCCTTTGCCGAGTCGCTCCTGGCTGAGCGCGCGCTGCTTGCGAAGGGCGCGAAGGCGCTGACCGAGGAATTTTCTGACGTGCTTGACGGCGCGCTCTGTCACGGGACCGTGTTCCCCCTGGTGGCTGCTACGTTAACCACCTTTCCGTGGTTTCGCAACCGTTCGCACCCCCTGGGTGTCGTGAGCCGAGTAAAAATTACAAACATCAGAAGTGAGAACGAGCGACGGGACTCAGGGCAGGTCGATCTCGACCGCGGTTCCGTTCACGCGCACGGTGTAGACGGACACCTGGAGGCCCGGGGCGACCCGGCACGCGCCGGTGGCGAGCGCGAAATCGTATCCGTGCCAGGGACAGATGAGCGCGTCGCCCTCCAGCCAGCCCTCCGCCAGTGGCCCGTCTTCGTGGGGACAGGTCGGGCTGGTGGCGTAAAATTGCCCGCCGCCGGCGTTGAAGACGGCGATGGCGACGCCGTCGCGCTCGATCAGCGTGCCCTGGCCCACCGCGACCTCGTCGACCTCGGCGACCTTGACATAGGGCATCAGCGTCGCTCCTGGAGTGCCTTGTCGATGATCGAGCGAAACTCCTCGATGCCGGTCGCGCCGATCACGCGCTGGCCGTTGATGAGAAACGTGGGCGTGCCATTGATCCCGAGCGCCTGCGCCTGCTCGATGTCGCGCTCGACGTCCGCCGCGAACCGCCGCTCGTCCAGGCAGCGCCCGAACGCGTCACGGTCCAGACCGAGCTCGCCCGCGTAGGCGAGCAGGTCGGCGCGCCGGAACGCCGGCTGGGCGGCGAAGAGACGATCGTGGTACGGCCAGTATTGCCCGGCGGCGCCGGCGCAGCGCGCCGCTTCGTGTGCCGGCCGCGCCAGCGTGTGCATCGCGAGCGGGCGATCCTTGAAGACGAGGCGGACGCGGCCGTCGTACTCCTGGAGCACCTGGGCCAGCGACCGCTGGACGAGTTGGCAGTACGGTCACTGATAGTCGGAGAACTCCACGATCGTCACCGGCGCGCCCGCCGGCCCCTTGACCATGCTCGGCGACCAGGTGATCTCGACCTGAGCGAGCGCGCGCAGCGGGAAAGATGCGCCGACGAGCGCGACGACGAGCGCCAGCGGCGCGAGCGTCATCCAGCGCGAGGTGTAGTACACTCGCGCCGATCGGCCGGCCCAACGCGACACACACGCCACGGATCGAGGATACGAGCAAGGAGGGATCCATGCAAGATCTGGTCGACCTCGTCTTCGGGACGTACCCGTCGTGGTCCCACCTGGTCGTGCGCCTCGCGCTCGGCATCGTCTTCTTCGCCCACGGCGCCCAGAAGACGTTCGGCTGGTTCGGCGGCCACGGCCTGTCGGCCACCATCGCCGGCTTCCGTCAGATGAACATTCCGCCCGCGGCGACCGCGCTCGCGGCGTTCATCGAGTGCCTTGGCGGGCTCGCGCTGATCGTCGGGCTCCTGGCGCGGCCGGTGGCCGTCGGACTGATCCTCGTGATGCTGGTCGCGGTCGTGAAGGTGCACGCCAGGAACGGCTTCTTCCTCAACTTCGCCATGACGCCGGGCAAGGGACACGGCTGCGAATTCAACTTCGTGCTGATCGCGATGGCGCTGTCCATCCTGATCGGCGGCGCCGGGACGCTGTCGATCGACCGGCTCATCGCGCCGTTCGGCGGCTGAGCTCTGACCGGTTTCGTCGCCCGGGTGATCGTCAACGCCGTCATGATCTACCTGGCGGCGCAGGTCGTGCCCGGCATCACCCTGCGCGGCAAGCCGCTCTGGCCCGCGCTGCTGGCCGGTCTGGTGCTGGCTCTCATCAACGCGGTGGTGCGGCCCATTCTGAAAACCCTGACCCTCCCGCTGACGCTCCTGACGCTCGGCCTGTTCATCTTCGTCCTGAACGCGTTCTGCCTGTGGCTGACCTCGGCGATCGTCCCCGGGTTCGACATCGCGGGCTTCCGGCCGGCGTTCTGGGGGGCGCTGCTGATCTCGGTGGTGAGCTGGGCGCTGACGGTCTTCGTGAACGACCGCGGGCGCTTCGGCCGACTCTAGCCGGCGGCAAGCCCCGCTAGTCGCGCTCGAGCGTGACGATCTTCTGCTTGGCGGCCTCCTCGAGGAGCTTCGAGAAGTTGGAGAACCCGTAGTACGTCTCGTTGAAGGCCGGGTTCTTCCGGATCATGGTCTGCTTGACCATCGAGCCCCAGAGCGTCTCCTTGTTCTCGCGCTGCAGGGCCTGGATCGCATCGATCAGCTGCGCCATCGCCTCGGCCTTCTTCTCGGGCATCCCGCGCAGCAACGTCGTCTTCTTGGTGTCGCGGATGAGGTCCTCGTAGAAGATGAACTCGTCGCAGTTGGCCACCAGCAGATCGGACGACGACGACTTGACGCCGAGGCCGATCACGTAGCGGTCGTTCTCACGGAGCTTGGAGACCAGCGGCGAGAAGTCCGAGTCGCCGGACACCAGCGCGAAGGAGTCGATGTGCGTCTTGCCGTAGGCGAGGTCGAGCGCGTCGACCACCATCCGGATGTCGGCGGAGTTCTTGCCGCTGTAGCGCGACTGCGGGACGTCGATCAGCTCGATCGCCCACTCGTGGAACGGCCGCTTGTACTCGGTGAACCGGTTCCAGTCGGCGTACGCGCGCCGGACGATGATCTTGCCCTTCTCGAGCAGACGCTCGAGGACCAGCTTGAGCTCGAACTGCTTGTACTGCGCTTCCTTTACCCCGCGGGCGATGTTTTCGAAGTCGATGAACATCGCGAGCTTCCGTTCCCCGTTCATCTCGGCGGTCCTTTCTAATGTCGATTATACGGCGCGACTCCATCCGCCCGAAAGCTTCTGCGGGCGTTGTATAGTGACCGAGATGACGACACCGAAGGCCGATCCGGCCCTCGCCGCGCGCGTCCCACCCGGTCAGGTCCTGACGGCCAAGTGGCCCGTCCTCACGTACGGCCGTACGCCGCGATTCGATCCGGCCCGCTGGACGTTCCGCTGCTACGGTCTGGTGGAGCACGAGACGACGTGGACGTGGCCGGAGTTTCTCGCGCTGCCGCGGGTCACGATCACCTCGGACATCCACTGCGTGACCCGCTGGTCGAAGCTCGACAACGTCTGGGAGGGCGTGCCGATTCGCGCGATCATCGACCGGGTCAAGCCGCGCCCCGAGGCCGCGTTCGTCCTGCAGCACGCCGACCCGGACTACACCACCAACACCGCGCTCGACGATCTTGCGCAGGACGACGTGATCCTGGCGCTCAAGCACAACGGCCGCGACCTGGAGCCCGACCACGGCGGCCCCCTGCGGCTGGTCCTGCCCAAGCTCTACTTCTGGAAGAGCTCGAAGTGGCTCCGCGCCCTCGAATTCCTCGACGTCAACCCGCCGGGATTCTGGGAGCAGAACGGCTACCACATGCACGCCGACCCGTGGACCGAGGAACGCTACTCCGACCAGGAGACGCGCGCGATGCAGCAGATGCGCGCCGAAGCTTCACGCCGGCTCCGCGAGCGTTAGGCGTCGCGCGGAGGCGATCGCTCAGTCCGCGAGGAAGTCGGTCAGCAGGCGCTGGAAGGCGGCGGGCTGGTCGCCGGGAACCGTGTGGCCCGCGCCGGCGACTTCGGCGAAGCGCGTGTTCGGGTTCTCGTCGAGCATGCGCTGCGCGGTCGCGGCGGAGAGCACGTCGGAGTCCGCGCCGCGCACGAGCAGGATCGGGCAGACGATCCGGCGCCAGAGCGGCCAGAGGTCGATCGGGTCGCTCCACGTGCCGGCCCGCACGGCCTCGCGCAGCCCTCGATCGTATTTCCAGGTGAGCCCGCCCTCCACCGCCCGCGTCCCGTGCTGGACCCGGTGGCGCAGCATCGCCTCGGTGTAGAGCGGGTTGGTCACGCGATGGAATGCCAGCGCGTGCTCGAGGCTCGGGAACAGCTCGGGCGATCGAGCCATGAGCGTGCCGACCCGCACCAGCCCGGCCTCGGAGATGTCCGGGCCGATGTCCACGATCACCAGCCGCTCGACGCGCCGAGGCGCCGTGCCCGCGACGGCGATCGCGACGCGGCCCCCCATCGAGAGCCCGACGATCGAGACGCGGTCCAGCCCGAGCGAATCGGCCAGCGCGGCGACGTCGGCCGACATCGTGGCGACCGTGTAGTCGGCGTTGGGCGAGGGATCCGAGTCGCCGTGCCCACGCTGGTCGAGGGCGAGGACACGGTAGCGCGAGGCGAGGGCGGCGGCCTCCTCGTCCCAGGTCCGCGCGTGGCCGGTGACGCCGTGGAGCAGGAGCAGCGCGGGCGCCGTCGGCGCACCCCACTCCGCGTAGTGGAACCGCTGACCGTTGAGGACGAGCGTCCGATCTCGATGCATATCAAATTCTAGCAAGGAACCTGCTACGATCCGCTCGATGGAGGCGCGTCCACACCGGCAGACCGCCGCCGCGCGCTCGCGCGGCCGCCTGACCGTGACCCTGGCGCTGACGTGTGGATTCCTCGTCGTCGAGGTCGCCGGCGCGCTCTGGTCGGGCAGCCTCGCGCTCCTGGCCGACGCGGGCCACATGCTCGCCGACACTGGCGGGCTCGGGCTCGCGCTGTTCGCCATCTGGATCGCCGGCCGGCCCCCGACGCCGGCGAAGACGTACGGCTACTACCGCGCCGAGATCCTCGCCGCGCTGGTCAACGCGGTCGCGCTGCTCGTCGTCGCCGCGGGGATCCTGATCGAGACCTACCGCCGGCTCCTGGCGCCGCCGGCGATCCTCGGCGGTCCGATGCTGACAGTCGCCGTGGTCGGGCTCGTGGTGAATCTCGCGTGCGCCGTGCTGCTCCACGGCGCCGCCGAGTCGAGCCTCAACGTGCGCGCGGCGTACCTGGAGGTGCTCGGCGACGCGCTCAGCTCCGTCGGCGTGGTGGCGGCGGCCGCCCTGGTCCTCTTGACGGGCTGGACGCTCGCCGATCCGCTGGTGAGCGGCGCCATCGCGCTCGTCATCGTCCCCCGCACGTGGCGGCTCCTGCGGCAGGCGGTCAACGTCCTGCTCGAGGGAACGCCGGCCCACCTTAACCTGACGGAGATCGAGGACGCGATGACCTCGGTGCCCGGCGTGCGCCGCGTGCATGACCTGCACGTGTGGACGCTCACGTCGGAGCGCGAGGCCATGAGCGCTCACGTGGTCGTGGAGGACCTGCGCGACAGCGAGCGATTGCTGGAGACGCTCCACGCCGTCCTGCACGCCCGCTTCGGCATCGACCACACCACGATCCAGCTCGAGACCGCGCCGCCGGCCGTGCTGCGCATCCAGGGACCGAGCTCGGCCTAGAACCCTCAGCGCCGCGCGTCGTGTCGCGGCGCCGGATCCGTCAGGCGACGGAAAGATTGGCCCCCTCGAAATACTGTCGGGCGTTCATCGGCGAGAGCGGCGTCCCACGCCGACACATTCATAGCGTGACCGGCCCGAATTCCAGGCAGTTTTTCTGCGCGAGCTCTCGTCGCGTCCATCCCCCGCAATCCGGTATAGTCTCGCCGGGAGGCTTCCATGGCGACATACGCGCTCACCGAGAAAGCGGTCCTCCTCAAGGCCGAGGACGACGTCGCGGTCGCGAAGGCCGAGCTGGCGATCGGCACCGTCCTCGAGGACGGTACCCGCCGCATCGAGGTCCGTCAGGACATCAAGCCCGGCCACAAGGTGGCCCGCCGGCCGGTGGCGTGCGGCGCGCCGGTGCGCCGCTACGGCCAGGTCATCGGCTTCGCCACGCGCGACATCGCGGTCGGCGACCACGTCCACACGCAGAACCTCGGCATCGGCGACCTGAGCGCGGACCGCTACGAGATCGGCGTCGACGTGCACCCCGTCCAGTTCTATCCGCCCGACCAGATGCGCACGTTCGACGGCTACAAGCGCGACGACGGCCGCGTCGGCACGCGCAACTACGTCGCGGTCATCTCGGGCGTCAACTGCTCGGCGAGCGTCAGCCAGTTCGTCAAGGACCGCTTCCGCGACGTGTCGAAAGATTATCCGAACATCGACGGCGTGCTCGCCATCACGCACAAGTCCGGATGCGGCACCAAGCTCTTCGGCGAGGACCACATGGCGCTCCAGCGCGTGCTGGCCGGCTACGCCAAGCATCCGAACGTGGCCGCGTACATCCTGATCGGGCTCGGCTGCGAGACGAACCAGGCCGCGGTGATGGTCGAGCGCCAGCGGATGGCGGCGCCCGGCCACCCCGAGCGCAAGCCGACGATCATCAACATCCAGGAGGCCGGCGGCATCCGGAAGACGGTCGACCGCGCCTCGCAGGAAGTCGCCCGGCTCCTGCCGTTCGCCGACGAGGCGCGGCGAACGCCGCAGCCGATCTCCGAGCTGACGCTCGCCACCAACTGCGGCGGCTCCGACGCGAACTCCGGCATGACCGCCAACCCGGCGCTCGGCTGGGCGGTGGACGAGCTGGTCCGCTACGGCGGCACCGGCGTCCTGGCCGAGACCCCCGAGATCTACGGCGCCGAGCACCTGCTGATCCGGCGCGCGATCAACGAGGGCGTCGCCAAGAAGCTCATCGATCGCTACAAGTGGTGGGAGTGGTACTGCCGCGGCATCGAGGCGATGGACAACAACCCGGCGCCGGGCAACAAGGCGGGCGGGATCACGACGGTGTTCGAGAAGTCGCTCGGCGGCGTGACCAAGGGCGGGACGACGCCGATGATGGACGTGTTCCTCTACGGCGAGCCGATCACCACGCGCGGCTTCGTGTTCATGGACACGCCAGGCCACGATCCCGTGTCGATCACCGGCCTGGTGGCGGGCGGCTGCAACATCATCTGTTTCACGACCGGGCGCGGCTCGGTGTTCGGCTGCAAGCCCGTGCCGTCGATCAAGCTCGCGACCAATTCGCTGATGTACCGTCACATGGCCGAGGACATGGACATCAACTGCGGCGTCGTCCTCGAGGGCACGCCGATCGCGACGGTCGGCCGTCAGATCTTCGACGAGGTGATCAGGGTGGCCTCGGGCAAGCGTACGAAGAGCGAGCTCTCCGGCGTCGGCGAGGAAGAGTTCGCGCCCTGGATCATCGGCCCGGTGATGTGAGGCTCGCCACCGCCCGCTCCCGCCCGGCGCGCGCCTCGGGCGCGTTGCCTGTGAGGTGCGCGGCGAGCCAGCGGCTGGAGAGCCCGCCCGCCGCTCCGGCCGCGAGCGTGATCGAGAGCGCCGTCGCCGTCTCCACGGCCGTCGGGGTGAGTGGCGCGTACGCCGGCAACGTCGACAGAAACCACGCATACGCGCTGAACACGCCCAGGCCGTAGACGCTCGCCGCCGCGCCGGGCCGTCGCCGTGGATCGGCCAGCGCCATAAGGGCCGCCGGCCCGAGCGGCAGCGCCAGCCGGAGCGCCCACGAGGGCGGCGCCACTGCCTTGTTTTTCTCGGCGATCTCCCGTCCGACCGCGATCGACGAGCTCCTGTCTTTGGCGACCTCCTCGTCGATGAACGACACGGGCTGGATGATCGCGAAGCCGGCACGCGCGATGCCCTGGCCGGCCAGGCCGATCGCGAACGACAGGATCACCACCACGGCCGGCGCCCAGCGCCCCGCCGCGACGCGCGCCGTCGTCACGAGGGCCAATGGCAGGATCAGCGCCGCGAGCATCGCGAAGGCGTGGAACAGGACGCCGCCGTACGAGTAGGCGAGGAGCCACGCCGGGTCCAGCGTGACGCGCACGCCGCCGTAGAGGATCGCGCCGGACAGCATCAGGGCCGCGCGTCCCGTGAAGCTTCCAAGCGGGTAGAGCTCGACCGCGATCAGGAGGCAGCCGAGGGTGCTGATCGCCGAGCCGAGCAGGGCCAGGAGGTGGGGCGGGCTCCAGAGCGTCACGTCCAGGCCGAAGAGCCGATGCCAGAGGTCGTCGATGGGCGCCGCCAGGACGACGAGCACGAGGCCCAGCGCAGCCAGGCGGAATCCGCGCGTGGTCGGGATGCCGCGCCACCACTCGTACGCGAGGACGCCCCATCCGAGCGCCAGTCCCACGACGACGCTTCCGTAGATCATGAGGTGCGGCGGGATCCAGAACGAGTCCCGTCCGATCGTCATGTGCCACTGGATGTCCCAGGCGAGCCCCCACGCGGCGACGAACTTGGTGGCCAGCGCACCCCAGAGGGCGAGGCGCCGGTATGCGAAAGGGGCGCCCGGGCTCACGACTGCACGACCGTGACGACGAGCCCGATCGACGCCAGGATGTTGCCGACGCGCACGCACTCGACCTCGGCGCCGACCTTCACCACCGCCCGCCCGGTGTTGTGCACCTGCCAGGCCAGCTCCCAGCCTTTGGCCTCGCTGCAGCCGATCGCCTTCTGGAGCTGCTTGACGACCTGCTCGAACGTGTGGCAGTCGCAGTTGTGGAGGATCGTCATCCACGGCGGAGCGACAGCTTCCTGGTCGAGCTGCTCGACGTCCGACTCGGGTGTGACCTTCTCGACCATCCCTTAGACTACTCCCCGGCCTCCACTCGCACAGGCAGTATCACGCCGTCGCCTCGGAGCCGGCGGCGCCGAGGACGCCGGCCGCGCGGAGCGCGGCGATGCGCTCGGCGCGCCTGGGTTCCGAACGGGCCCGCGCCGAACTGCGAGACGGTGAGGACGCGGAGGCCGGCGAGCGGCGGTCGGGTCATCGCTCGAGCGCGCGGTCGGCGCCCGCGGCCCCGCGCGAGCTGAGACGGCGGGCGAGCTCGATGCGATCGGCGGCGTTGTAGCCGCCGTGGACACGCATCGAGTCGAGCGCGACCTCGTACGCGACCTCGGAGGCGTACACCTTCGCGCTCAGGAGCCTCGTGTCGTCGAGCCCGGCGCCGGCGGCATCGTAGGCGAGCAGGCGCGCCGCCGTGATCTTCGTCGCCATGCCGGCGAGCGCCAGCTGAATCGCCTGGTGCTGGGCGATCGGCTTGCCGAAGGTCGTGCGCTGCTGCGCGTACCGGAGCGCCGCTTCGAAGGCGGCCTGGGCCAGGCCGACACTGGTCGCCGCGACGCCGAGCCGCGCGAGCGCCAGCGTCTCGCGGCCGCTCCCGCCGGCGAGGAGATTCCGAGATGGGATGGAGCAGCGCTCGAAGCGAATCCGGCACGCGTCGAGACCCCTGAGGCCGAGCGTGGCCACCGGCGGATCGACGCGCGCACCGGGCAGCGCGAGGTCGACGGCCAGCCACACCGCACCGTCGGGCGAGGCCGCTTCGACCAGCACGAGGGCGGCGTGGGCGGCGTGATCGACGGGCGGCGTCTCGCCGGCGAGGGTCCACGTCTCG
>QHTE01000052.1:49173-221902 GCA_003220685.1 Candidatus Rokuibacteriota bacterium | reverse complement strand
TCATCGGCGGCAGGAGTCGCTCGCGCTGCTCGGCGGTTCCGGCGCGTCCGATCGCCTGAGCGGCCGTCAGGTGGCTCACCACGATCGCCGCGAGGGTCGCCGAGCCCCGCGCGATCTCCTCGACGATCATCGTCGCCGTCCGCGAGTCGAGCCCCAGACCTCCGTAGCGCGGGTCGACGAGCACGCCCAGGATGCCGAGCTCGGCGAGGCCCGTCACCAGCCCGGCCGGGTGGGCATGGGCGATGTCGAGATCCTGGGCGGCAGAGACGACGTGCTTGTCGACGAACTGTCGAACTGCCAGCACCATCTGCCGCACGTCGGCGGACTCGCCGTCGCGCGAGGTCAGGGCGCCGAAGCGCTCGCCGTATCGCTCGAGGAGGCTCTTCGCGATGATGGTCCGCTGGATCTCGTTCGTGCCCTCGCCGATGATCATCAGCGGCGTGTCGCGATAGTAGCGCTCGACGCTCAGCGCGGCGAGCGTGCCGGCGCCGCCGTGGAGCCGGAGCGCCTCGACGGCGACTTCCTGGGCGGACTCGGAGGCGAAGAGCTTCGCCATCCCCGCCTCGAGATCGCACCGCGCGCCGCGATCCTTCATCGCCGCGGCCCACGACGTGATGAGCCGCGCAGCCCGGAGCTTCGTCGCCATGTCGGCGAGCGCGGGGGCCGGCTCGGCCCCGGACCCGCCCACGCGGGCCAGTGTGTCGTCGTAGGCGGCCTGCGCGACGCCGACGGCGCGCGCGGCGATGTTGATCCGGCCCGCCTCGAGCCCGCTCATCACGTGCTTGAAGCCGCGCCCCTCGACCCCGCCGACCAGATTGGCCGCCGGCACGACACAGTCCTCGAAGACCAGCTCGGCCGTGTCGACGCCCTTGTAGCCGAGCTTGGCGATCGATTTCACCACGCGGAAGCCCGGGTGACCCTTCTCGACGATGAAGCAGGACATCCCCCGATGCCGGGGCTCGGCCCTGGGGTCGGTGAGCGCCAGCAGGGCGAGGGTGTTGCCCTCGCGCGCGTTGGTGATGAAGAGCTTCGTGCCCGTGATCAGGTAGTCGTCCCCACGGCGGGTCGCGACCGTGCGGATCGCCTGGACGTCCGTGCCGGCGTGGGGCTCGGTGAGCGCGAGGCCACCCCGCGCCTGGCCGCGCGCGAAGCGGGGCAGGAAGCGCTGCCGCTGCGCCTCGGTGCCGTGGTTCAGGACGATCAGCGCGGCCATCGTGTGACTGTTGATGACCCCGGCGAGCGACATCCAGCCGCGGCACAGCTCCTCGATCACTCGCGCGTACGTCGTCACGTCGAGTCCGAGGCCGCCGTAGGCGGCCGGGACCAGCGCGCCGAAGAGGCCGAGCTCGCGCATGCGGGCGACGAGCTCGTGCGGGTAGGCGTCGTCGTGCTCGAGCGCGGCGGCGACAGGGCGGACCTCGGCGTCAACGAATTCGCGTACCGCGCCGACCACAGGGTGGTCCATGGGCGAACAGATACTACAATATGGGTCCATGCCGCTCGACGACCTCGTCCTCGGTATGCAGCGCACCTTCGATCGCCTCGTGCGCCGGCTCCGGCTCGGGCCGCCGCCGGCGCCCGGTCGGCGCCGGCTGCTGATCGTGCAGATCGACGGACTGTCGCGCGCGGTCCTCGAGGAGGCGATGGCGCGGGGACGCGCGCCGTTCCTGGCGCGGCTGCTCCGCCGCCGGGGCTATCTCATGGCGCCGATGTGCGTGGGGCTGCCGACCTCGACACCCGCGTTCCAGCTGGCCGCCATGTACGGCGTGCGCCCGGACATTCCCGGCTTCCACTACCACGACAAGCGCCGCCGGACCGACGTCTACTTCCCGCGCGGCGGCGACGCGGCGCACGTCGAGCACACCCAGGCCGCGGGCCGCCGCGGCATCGTCAGCGGCGGCGGGACCTACGGATGCGTCTTCACCGGCGGCGCCGAAAGTAATCTCCTGACCTTCGCGATGATCAAGCGCCCGACGGGGGCGGGGCTGGTCCGCGCCGCCTCCAAGCTCGTCGTGATCGGCTGGGTGCTCGTGAAGGGCAGCGTCGCGTCCACCGTCGAGGTCGCCCGCGCGCTGCTCCGGATGATCGCCGATCCGCTGTCCCCCGCGACCTTGGCGGTCGCGCACGACATCTACGCCGGAGTCCCGACGATCTACGTCAACTACCTCGACTACGACGTCGCCGGTCACGCCTGGGGCCCGCGCCACCCGCGCGCGTTCCGGGCGCTGCGCCGCGTCGACGCCTCGATCCATCGGCTGTGGCGCGTCCTGCGGCGAGTGCCCGAGCACGGCTACGATCTCTACGTGCTCTCCGATCACGGGCAGGCCGCGAGCGTGCCCTACCTCAGGGTGACGGGCGGCCGGCCGATCGAGCAGTCGCTCTTCGAGGACTTCTTCGGTTCCGACGTCAATCGTGCGGCGTCGGCGCCGGAGCGCAGGCCCGGCGGGCTCGCCAGCGGCCTCGCGGCGCTCCGGGCGCAGCGCGCGCCCGGGCTCTTCCAGCGGTTCGTGAACTACCTCGAGCAGGATTTCCCGTGGGTGCTCGGCGGCATGCGCGGAGCCCGCGAGCACGACGGCATCCGGGTCATCGCGGCCGGGCCGAACGCGTTCGTCTACTTTCTCGAGAAGCCGGAGCCCCTGACCCTGGATCAGATCGAGCAGCGTTACCCCGAGCTGGCCAAGCGAATCTCGGCCTCGCCGGGCATCGGCATCGTCCTGGTGCGCTCGGCATCGGGCCCGCTCTGCTACTGGCGGGGCGCGCCGTACGGGCTCGACGCGCTCGCGGCCGGGCCCTTTGCCCAGCGGCCGGACCTCGAGCGGATCGTCGAGGGAATCCGCGACTTGATGACGATGCCGTCGGCCGGCGACCTCGTGATCTACGGGATCGACGCGCCGCAAGGCAACGTCTCGTTCGTGGCCGAGGTCGGGGCGCACGCCGGACCGTCCGTTGACGAGCTGCACACGTTCCTGATCCATCCGTCGGGCGTGCAAGTCCCAACGCCGATCACGCACCCGGTCCAGCTCTATCCCCACTTCGCGCGCTATCAGGCGGACGCGACGTGAGACACCTCACCGTCGTGAGCTACAACATCCATCGCGGAGTGGGATTGGACCGCCGCCGTGACCTCGACCGGATCGCCGACGTCATCAGCGAGGTCGACCCCGACGTCGTCGGCCTTCAGGAGGTGATCCGTGAGGACGGCGTTCCCGACGCCGATCAGGCCGCGTATCTGGCGACCCGGCTCGAGATGTCGGAGCTCGTCATGGGCTCGACGCGCGCGCACGGCACCGGGATCTACGGCAACGTGGTCCTGAGCCGGCTGCCAGTGCTCGGCTCCGGGCGGTGCGACCTGAGCTTTGGCATGCGCGAGCCGCGAGGCTGCGTGCGCGTCGACCTCGACGTCGACGGCACGCCGCTGCACGTGTTCAACTGCCACTTCGGGCTGGCGCTGCGCGAGCGCCGCCAGCAGCTCTGGCTGCTCGGCGCCTTCATCCGCGCTTCCGGGCGCCTGGCCGGTCCGAGGGTGCTCCTGGGCGACTTCAACGAGTGGCACCGCGGGCCGGTCACGCGCGGGCTCCGACGCGAGTTCGCCTCGCCGATGCGTCGGCGGCGGACTCACCCCGCGATGTTCCCGCTGTTCGCGCTCGACCGAATCTACTGGGACGCCGATCTCGAGGGCGAGGAGTTCAGCGTGCACCGAAGTCGTCTGGCCCGCGTCGCCTCCGACCACCTGCCGGTGGTCGCGCGCCTCTGCCTGCACCATCGCCCGCCGCGGCTCTTCCCGTACGTCGTCGGCGACGCGCTCCCACCGCCGGAATAAAGACCCGCGCTCGAGCAGGCGGCGGAAAGGCCCAACGACGCAGATGGGCCTTTTTCAGCCTGCTAGGCGCGGCCGGCGAGGTCGAGGGCCGCCACGAGGAGGGTGCGCGCGCCGTACTCGATGTCGTCGATCGGCGTGAACTCCTCCTCGCAGTGGCTGCGCCCGTCGTGCGACGGCACGAAGACCATCCCCGTCGGCCCGATCGCCGCCATGTACTGGGCGTCGTGGCCGGCGCCCGAGAGGATCCGGCGATAGCGCGCGCCGGCTGCCCGCGCGGCGCGCTCGACCGTGTCGACGACGCCGCGGTCGAACGGGGTGTACGGCACGCGCCAGTAGTTCTCGAGCTCGTAGCGCACGCCCTCGCGCTCGCAGGCTTCGCGCACGATCGGCTCGAGGCGCGCCAGGGCGCGATCGAGCGTCGCATCGCTCGGGTCGCGCATGTCGATCGACAGGGTCACGCGGCCGGGGATCGCGTTGACGATGTTCGGGGTGACGACCAGGTTGCCGATCGTGGTCACCAGCTCGCCGCCGATCTCGCGCGCGATCCGCCGAACGCCGGAGACCACCTCGGCGGCCGCCACGAGCGCGTCGTGACGGATCCGCATCGGCGTGGGCCCGGCGTGGTCCTGCACGCCGTGGATGGTCAGGCGCGACCAGGCGATCGCGACGATGCCCTCGACGACGCCGACCGAAAGCCCCTCTTCCTCGAGAAACGGCCCCTGCTCGATGTGGAGCTCGAGGTACGCGCGGAAGGGGCGGGGGACGCACGGCTCGGGGCCGAGGTAGCCGATCCGCTCGAGCTCGTCGACCAGGCGGATCCCGTCCTTGTCCCTGGCGTTGTAGGCGTCCTCGAGGGCGATCTTGCCGGCCATGACGCCGCTGGCGATCATCGCCGGCTGAAAGCGCGCGCCCTCCTCGTTGGTGAAGATCGCGAGGGTCACGGGATGCCGCGTCGAGAGCTTCTCGTCGTTGAGCGTCCGGATCACCTCGAGGCCGCACAGCACGCCGAGCTGACCGTCGTAGCGGCCGCCCGTCGGGACGGAATCGACGTGAGAGCCCATCATCACCGGGGCAAGCGGCGCGGTGCCCGGCCGTTGACCGAAGATGTTGCCCATCTGGTCGACCGTGACCGAGAGCCCGGCCTCGCGCATGCGCGCGACCATCCAGTCGCGGCCGCGCTTGTCCTCGTCGGTGAGCGCCAGGCGAGTGAGCCCGCCGCGCGGCGTCTGGCCGATCCGTCCGAGCTCCTCGATCGACTGCTCGAGGCGCTGTCTGTCGACGTTCATCTCTTCTCTCCGTGTCGGGCGCGCCGGCTACAGCCCGAGATAGGCGCGCTTGAGTCGGTCGTCGCCCAGGAGCTCGCGCGCCTGCCCCTCCAGCACGAGCCGGCCGCTCTCCAGAACACACGCGCGGTGGGCCAGGGTGAGCGCCTGCCGGACATTCTGCTCGACCAGCAGCACGGTCACGCCCTGGCTGTTGATCGTCCGCACCGTCTCGAAGATCCGGGCCACCAGCACCGGCGCCAGGCCGAGCGTCGGCTCGTCCAGCATCAGGATACGCGGACGCGCCATGAGGGCCCGGCCGATCGCGCACATCTGCTGCTCGCCGCCCGACAGCGATCCGGCGAGCTGGGTCCGGCGCTCGCCGAGGACGGGAAAGAGCTCGTACACGTGGGCGAGCGTGCGATCGCGGTCGCCGCGGGCGCGCTCGGCGTGAGCGCCGAGCAGGAGGTTCTCGGCCACCGTCATGAACGGAAAAAGACGCCGGCCCTCGGGCACCTGCACGATCCCGCGATCGACCCGCTGGTACGCCGGGACTCCCCCGAGGTCGGCGTCGTCGAGCAGGACCCGGCCGCGGCGCGGGCTCACGAGCCCGGAGATCACACGGAGCGTGGTCGACTTGCCGGCGGCGTTGGCTCCGACCAGCGCGACGATCTCGCCGTCGCGCACCTCCAGCGAGACCTTGGCCAGCGCCTGGAGATCGCCGTAGAACGCGTCGATCCCCTCAAGCCTGAGCAAGCACGAACTCCTCGCCGAGATAGGCGTCGACGACGCGCCGGTCTTGCGTGATCGCGGCCGGGGCGCCCTCGGCGATCGTCTCGCCGTGGTGGAGCACGACGATCCGCTGGGCCAGGCGCATCATCGCCGCCATGATGTGCTCGATCACGATCAGGGTGAGGCCGTCGGCGTGCAATCGTCGGATCAGCTCGATCATCCCGGCGAGCTCGGTCGGGTTCAGACCGGCCATCACCTCGTCGAGCAGGAGCAGGCGCGGACGGGTCGCCAGCGCGCGCGCCACCTCCAGACGCTTGCGCAACCCGATCGGCAGGGTCCGCGCGTGGCCCGCGGCGTGGGCGGCGAGGCCGCAGGTCTCGACCACGCGCTCGGCGTCCAGGCGCGCCGCGCTCACGGTCGGCAGCCGCGTCAGCGCGCCGATCATGACGTTATCGATGACCGAGAGGTTGCCGAACGGCTTGACGAGCTGGAACGTCCGAGTTAGGCCGAGCCGGCAGATCGCGTGCGGCGGCTGCCCGGTCACGTCGTGGCCCGCGAAGTGAATGCGTCCGGACTCGGGCCGGTAGTACCCGGAGATCACGTTGAAGAGGGTCGTCTTGCCGGCGCCGTTGGGGCCGATGATCCCGAGGATCTCGCGCGCCTCCACCCTGAAGCTCACGCCCGACACGGCGGTGAGCCCGCCGAAGCGCTTTGTGACGCGGTCGAGCGCCAGGATCGGGGCCGCGTCGCTCACGCGTGAGCCCGGCGCACGCGGACCCGCGCCGCGATACCGGCGAGCCCGTCGGGCACGAACCGGACGACGAGGATCAACGCGGTCCCGTAGATGATCAGATAGATGCCGGTGAAGCCGGCCTTCACGCCCGCGAAGGTCGCGCGCAGGTACGTCTCGAGCGACGTGATGAGGATCGAGCCGAGGAAGGGCCCGAGCGCCGTGCCCATGCCGCCGATGATCGTGTTGAGCGCGAAGCGGACGGAGAGGTCGACCGAGAACACGTACGTTGGATCCACGAACCCGACGTACTGGGCCCAGAGCGAGCCGCAGACGGACGTCAGGGCGGCGCTGAGCGTCACCGCGCCGACCTTGAGCCGGCGCGTGGGAATCCCGAGCGCCTCGGCGGCGTCCTCGTCCTCGCGAACGCCCGCCAGCTGATAGCCGACGCGCGAGCGCTCCAGATAGACCTCGACCGCGTAGCAGACGAGCGCCACCGCCAGCGCCATGTAGACCCAGCCCACGTGGCCCAGGCCCAGGGTCGCGAAGCCCGGCCGGAAGGGAACGGGGATGCCCTCGGCGCCGGAGGTGAAGCCGCGCCAGCGGCTGACCCCGATCAGCAGGACCTGCGAGAACGCGATCGTCGACAGCGCGAAATACGGGCCCTTGAGGCGGTTGGACAGGAAGCCGATGATGAAGCCCGCGCCGATCGAGATGACGATGCCGACGAGCATCCCGAACCAGGGCCCGCCGCCGAAGCGGGTCACCGTCAGCGCCGCCGAGTACGCGCCGATGCCGAAGAACGAGGCGTGGCCGATCGAGACCTGGCCGGCGTAGCCGCCCGCGACGTTCCAGGCGGCCGAGAGCGCGCCCCACAGGAGGATCAGCACCAGGCTGTCCAGGAAATACGCGTCGCGCACGAGGATCGGGGTGAGGGCGGCGAGCCCGAACACGACGGCGNNTCCTCAGACGCCCAGCGTTCCGGCGCCGCGCTGACCGAAGAGACCAGCCGGACGGAAGCCGAGCACGAGGATGAACAGGATGAAGTAGAAGATCTCTTTCCAGGCCGCGCCGAACAGGTACGAGCCGGCGACCTCGACGGCCGCGACGATGAGGCTCCCGATCATCGCGCCGAGCATGTCGCCGAGACCGCCGAGCACGACCACCACGTAGGAGAGCAACACGAACTGGAGCCCGGCGGTCGGGTACACCGAGTAGAGCGGCGCGACCAGGACGCCGGCGGCCCCGACCGCCGCGATGCCGATCGCGAAGGTCAGCCGATAGACGCGGTCGGTGTCGATCCCCATCAAGGTGGCCGCGTCGCGGTCCTGCGCGGTCGCGCGCATCACGCGGCCGGCGTGGGTCCACTTCATGAACGCCACCAGGGTCAGAGTGAGGGCGACGGCGATCAGCGAGGCCACGACCTGGGTCAGGTTGAAGATGGTCGAGCCCGCGCGGAGGACCGTCGAGAGGTGCCATGGACGGACGTACCGGAAGTCGCCCGACCACGCGACCAGCGCGACGTTCTGGAGCACGGTCGACAGCCCCACCGTGGTGAAGATCTGAACGTTGTGCGAGGCGTGGATCACCCCGCGCATGACCAGGCCATAGACCACCAGGCCGACGACGAAGAACAGCGGGATCGCGACGACGACGACGAAGTAGGGATCGGCGGTGAAGGCGACGAACGCCCAGAAGGCGAGGTACATGCCGAGCATCAGGAACTCGCCGTGGGCGAAGTTCACCACGCGCATGATGCCGAAGATCAGGGTGAGCCCCACCGAGATGAGGGCGTAGATGCCCCCCAGCAGGACTGTCGCGACGACCAGTTGGGTGAGGACGCCTATTTGCGCTGGTCCCAGGCGCCGAGCGGGATCCACTTCGCCCGGAGCGTCGTGAACTCCTCCGGCCACACCGTCACCAGCTGCCCGTTCTGCCACTGCAGCATGTAGTGCTGCACGCGGTCGTTGGCGTTCTGACCGATCTCGGAGAACTTCACGCCCCAGCCGTTGATCATCGAGCCGACCGGCAGATCGAGCGACATGACGGCTGCCCGGAACTTCTCCGGGTCGTCCGACTGCGCGCGGTCGAGGACGAGCTTGAGCAGCCAGAGGCCGCTGCCGGCGAGCTGGTGGGCGCCGAACGGATAGGTGCCGGTCTCCTTTTGCACGGCGTCGCGGAAGGCCTTCTCGATCTCCCGGCCCTCGGGCCGGAGCGCCTCGAGACGGAAGCCGGGGCCGGGCTCGAGCAGCGCGAAGACGCCGTTGGCGTCGTTGCCGAGGGCCTTGCCAAAGTCGGTGCCGCCGTAGCCCGTCGCGCCCGCGTGGACGAGCGCCTTGAACAGGAAGCTCTGCTCCTTGGACTGGCGCCAGAAGAGCACGGCGTCGTTACCGAACCCGATGTGGTGGACGACGTCCGGGTTGAGCTGCTTCATCTTCAAGATGGTCGGCGTCATGTCGTTCAGCGTCTGCCAGTTGTAGTACTCGAGCATCACTTCCTGCATCCCGAACTCGCTCTTCGCCCGCTGGCGGGCCGACTCGGTCACGCCCTGGCCGTAGGACGAGTCTTCGGACAGGAAAGCGACCTTGATCTGATTGGGCTTCAGATTCAGCCGTGGCGCCAGGTGCTTGGCGATGAACTCGATGTTGTACCAGCCGAAGCCGGTGGCGTCGATCTCGGTGCGGTAGACGTTCTTGAGGCCGCGCTTGTTGAACCGGGGATCGACGCATGAGGACTCCCAGTAGATCACGTCGTGGCGCGCCGCCACCTCGCTCGCCGCGCCGCAGAGCCGCGAGGAGAATGTGCCGGTGATGATCTTGACGCCTTCGCGCGTGATCAGCCGGTTCGCCTCGGTCGCCGCCGCAGTGGGATCGGTCGCGTCGGCCATGGAGAGCACGAGCTTCTTGCCCATGACACCGCCGCGCTGGTTGATCAGATCACGGACGATCTCGAGACCTTGCACGTGGCGCTTGCCCTCGAAGGCGAGCGGCCCGGTGATCGGCTCCAGGACCCCGATCTTGTACTCGCCCGAGGTGGCCTGGCCGTCGACGGGGGCGAGCTCTCCACCGAGGACCACCGCGAGGACAGCGACGGCGAGCGTGAAGACAAGGCGCGGCATGCGAAGACCTCCTGGTCGGGAAAGACGTTCCGGCGCGACGGTCGCGTTGTAGCACCCGGCCGCGCGGAGTGTCAAGGCGGCGTCCGTCTGGTGAGCGATCTCAGCGCGATGAACCAGGCGACGAGGGCGATGGCGTCGATCGGGACCGCGAAGAGCCAGAAAAACGCGCCCACGATGAACCCGCCGACGTCGGGTCCGAACACCAGCGCGTCGGGACGGGCCGGCGCGGACGCCCGCCTGCCGCGACCGGTGAGCGCGGCCCACGTCATGAAGAGGGCACCGCCCGTGACAAGGGCCAGCCCGGCGGCGCCCCCGAGCAGCCGCCGCATCTGCGGGGCCGGAAGCGCAAGCGCGGCGGCGTAGGCGCCGCCGAAGAAGAAGCTGAGCGCGAATACCGCGACGATCCAGCGCGGGGCGCCGAACGTCTTGTCGGGCACGGGGATCACGTCGCCGGGGGCGAGGAAGACCACCGCGCCGGTGAACGCGGTGAGCGCGCCGATGACGAGGGGGCCCCGGCGATCGTCGGCCATTGTCGCATCCAGAATAGCTGGTTTAGACTCGTGGGAGTGGGCGACAATCCGGTCCTGACCCCCGCGACGATGAGCTTCTGCCCGCTCTGCGGCGCCCGGCTCGCGGTCGAGGCGGTGCCGCCCGACCATCGCGAACAGAAAGTGTGCTCCCGCTGCCGCTTCGTCTTCTATCTGAACCCGAAGGTCGTCGCCGCGACCATTCCCGAGCAGGACGGCGCCATCTTGCTGACCCGGCGCTCGATCAATCCGGGCAGCGGTCTCTGGACGTTTCCGGGCGGGTTCGTCGACTTCGGCGAGACCGTCACGGACGGCGCGATGCGGGAGACGTTCGAGGAGACGGGCCTGAAGGTGGACCTGACCGGACTCCTGAACGTCTACACGTACCCGGCGGCTCCGGTGATCATCGTCTACAAGGCGCGCGTGATCGGCGGCACCCTGACCACGTGCGACGAGAACGACGCGCTCGAATGGGTCAGGCCCGAGCAGATTCCGTGGGACGCCCTCGCGTTCCAGTCGACGCGCGAAGCCCTGCGCGAGTGGGTCGCCGCGAAGGGATTGATGCCGGGCGGCTAGTTCGCCAAGCGTTGTCGAGGAGCGCCACGGCTCCGCCGGGGCGCTTCCGAGCGTTGGGGGGGTTGGGGGGCCATGTCGTGGCCCCCCATTTCTATGAACGCACGGGCAGAGCGACCGTGGCCCGGCCGGTGACGACTTTCTCGGCGCGCTGGTTCTCGGCCCACACCTCGAGCTCGACGAGGTGCACGTCGTCCTTGGACGACTTGCCGACCACGCGCCCGCGGCAGGTCACGACGTCCTTCAGCCTGACGAGCGCCGCGAATCTCACGCCGAGCTTTCTGACCGTGCCGGCGCCCGACCAGTCCGTCACCGCCTGACCGACGAACCCCATCGAGAGCATGCCATGGGCGAAGACGGCGCCCATCCCGGCCGCGCGCGCGAACTCGTCGTCCTGATGGATGGGATTGAAGTCGCCGGACGCCCCGGCGTAGCGCGTGAGCTGGATCTGCTGGATCGGGCCCTTCACGAGCGGCGGCAGCTCGTCGCCCACCTTGACGTCGTCGAAGTAGACCTTCCCATACTTCACAGCCGCACCACCGTCACGCCGCGCATGGTGGCCACGATCTCGTTCGAGCCGTCGGCGATGCTGGTCTCGCGGACCACGAACGCCATCGGGCCACTCCGCCCGGTCTTCTCGTAGATGTCGACGACCTTGGCGCGGCAGAGATAGGTGCGCCCGGGCTGCAGCGGGCGGAACAGCTCGAACTCTTGCTCGCCGTGGAGGACGCGCGAGATGTCCGTGCCGAGCTCGCGCAGGAAGGCGGCGGTGTCGGCGGTCTCGTCGCGGAAGGTCACCGAGAACGTCGGCGGCGCGATGATGTCGCCCCACCCGGAGGCCGCGCCCACCCGGTCGTCGAGGTAGAGCGAGTTCGCGTCGCCGAGCGCGCGCGCGAACTCCTTGATCTTCCCGCGCTCGACCGTGACGGCGTAGGGAGGGTACTCCCGGCCGATCAGCGACTTGTTGATCTGGATCGGCATCAGCCGGCGCTCTTCTTCATCGCGCGCGCGAGGAACTTCTCCATGTCCGGCACGAAGAACCGCTCGTGTCGCCCCTCGGCGATCTTCTCCCGGTCGTCCCACGCCTCGACCGCGAACAGGAAGCGCTTGCCGTCCGACTCGAGCAGGGTCGCCTTCGCGCGCACCTTCAAGCCGACGGGGGTCGGGGCCAGGTGCTTCATCTCGACCATGGTGCCGACGGATCCGGCTCCGGACGGCAGGTGCGGCCGCATCACCGCGCCGGCGGCGTCCTCCAGCATGCCGATGACGAACGGCGTGGCGAAGACGTGGACGCCGCGATTGCCCATCGCGTGGGCCGTCTTGCTGTCGTCGACCGTGTAAACGACCTCCGCGGTGGCGCCGATCTCGATGTCCACGAGGTCCGGTTTTACCGCGGAAAGAGAAGCGAGTGCAAGCCCAGGAGGACCAGCAGGACCTCGATGATGCCGAGAAACACGCGATCGCTCATGCGGTCGAGGAGCCTCCGCCCGGCCCACGAGCCCGCGAACATCGTCGCGCCGAGCGCCGCGCCCACTACGAAGGTCTCCCAGGTCAGCCGTGCGTAGCGCGCGAGCGCGGCGCCGCGCGACAGGTGCATGACCATCGCGCAGACCGCCTCGGTACCAACGTACGCGCTGCGGCGAAGACCGTCGGCGAGGAAGAACGGGGTGTTCAGCGGTCCGGTGGTGACCACGAGCCCGGAGACGAGCCCGACCACCGCGCCGAGCACCGGGAAGTAGCGCAGGCGCATGCGAAAGAAATCCGTCGCGAGGACGACCGCACGGTCCACCTCGCCGCGGCTTCACCAGATCCGCGCGAGGTTGCCGAGCGCCATCGTCACCGTCAGCACGGGCACCGCCGAGCGCAGGCCGAGCACCCACGCGACGAGCGGAAGCATGATGATCCCGGTCCCGAACCCGGCGACGCCGCCGACGAGTGAGCCCGCGAGCGCGCCCACGACGAGGACCGCCCAGCCGATCGGATCGGGCATGTCGTGTCATCATACGCGGAATGTCTCGGTGGGTCGCCGCCGCGGGCGCGCTCGTCGTGTCGCTCGACTCCATGATGAACATCGCGTTTCCGGCGATCGCGAAGGCCTTCTCGGTGCCGCCCGAGCGCGTGCGCTGGGTGATCATCTGCTACGTGCTGACCTACGCGGTCACGTCGTTCGTCGGCGGGGCCGCCGCCGACCGGATCGGGCACGTCGCGGTGTTCCGCGCCGGCCTGGCGCTGAGCGCGGCCGCCTTCGTCATGGGCGGCGCCGCCCCGAGCTTCGACTGGCTCCTCGTCGCGCGCGTCGTCCAGGGCTTCGCGGGAGGGCTGATCTACGGGACGGCGCCCGCGCTGGCGACCTTCGGGGCGCCGCCGGAAGCTCGCGGCCGCCGGCTCGGCTTCCTGAGCGCGGCGATGGGGCTGGGCTTGCTGGGCACGCTTCCGGCCGGCGCGCTGGTTGAATCCTTCGGCTGGCGCGCCGTCTATCACGTGCGCGTGCCGGCGGCGCTCGCCGTCCTCGTCTGGGCGGCCGCCACGCGCGCCGAGCCCGGGCAGTCCGAGCGTCAGCCGGTGGTCTTCGGCGGCGTCGCACCAGGGCCTGTGCTGCGCGCGGGCGCCCTGTCCTTCGTCGCCAGGGGCGCGATCTTCGCGATCTGGCTCCTGGCGCCGTTCTATCTAGTCGAGACACGCGGGCTCGGTGCCTTCGTCGGCGGGATTTTCTTCATGCTGACGCCGCTCGGCACGACGGTCGCGGCGCCCCTGGGCGGCCGCCTCGCCGACCGCGTCGGCGCCTCGATGCCCGCCGTCGTGGGGCTCGGGCTCGAGGCCGCCGGCCTCGCGGCGCTCGGCTTCGTCGACGCCACCACGCCGCTCGGCGCGATCGCGCTGGCACTCTTCGTCGCCGGCTTCGGGCTCGGCTTCTTCGAGGTCCCCAACATGGCGGCGATCATGGCGGCGTTTCCGTCGAGCCGCCAGGGGGCCGCGGGCGGGTTCTCGTTCCTGACCCGCACGCTCGGTGTCGTCGCGGGCGTCGCGGTGACGGGCCAGATCGTCGCCGCCCGGAGCGCGGCGGTCGGCTTCCTCGGGGCGTTCGCCGAGTCACTGCTGGTGGCGGCGCTCGCGGTGGCGGCCACCTCGGTCTTCGCCCTGGCCGGGACACGCGCTCGGCGATAGCCGGTCTGGGCGCTATACTGCTGGGCCATGAAGGCAGGCGGATAGGAGAGGGAGGCGGCGATGGCGGTGGCGCTCACGTCCAAGCGGTATCGGGTCGACGACGTCGACGCGGGCGAGTTCTGCTTCCAGCAAGGGTGGACCGACGGCTTGCCGGTGGTCCCACCGACCGAGGATCGAGTGACCATGATGCTCGCGGCGGGGCACCTCGATCCCAAGCAGGAGATCGCGTACATCACGAATCGGTCGGTGTCGGTCACCGCCGAGAAAGTCGCGATCAACGCGGTCATGGCGGGCTGCCGGCCCGAGTACATACCGGTGGTCGTCGCCGCGGTCCAGGGTATCGGCGACCCGGCCTTCGGCTATCACGGCCCGGGCACGTCGACCGGTGGCGCCGCGGTCCTGATGATCGTCAACGGCCCGATCACCCGCGAGCTCGACATCAACTCGGGCGACAACCTCTTCGGCCCGGGCTGGCGCGCGAATCTCTCCATCGGGCGCGCGCTGCGCCTGGTGATGCGCAACGTCTGCGGCTCGCTGCCGGGCCTGCTCGACCGCGGGACGCTCGGGCACCCGGGCAAGCTCTCGTACGTGATCGCCGAGAATGAGGCGGAGAGCCCGTGGACACCGCTGCACGTCGAGCGCGGCTTCCGGCCCGACCAGAGCGCGGTCACGGTGATGGCGGCCGAGTCGCCGCATCAGTTCTACAACCAGCTCTCGCCCGACGCCGAAGGGGTGCTGACGACGCTCGCCGACTCGATGAAGCACTCCGGCGGCGCCGGCCGCCAGCCGCAGTACGTCGTCACCCTGGCCGGCGAGCACATGCGGACGATCGCCGGGAGCGGCTGGGGCAAGAAGGAGGTCCGCCAGTTCCTGTTCGAGAACACGCAGAACACGCTCGCGCACCTCAAGCGCACCCATCGCATCCCCGGAGCGATCCAGCCCGGCGATGACACGAAGCTCAGGCCCATCGTCGCCGAGCCCGACGACATCCTGATCGTCGCGGCGGGCGGACGCGCCGGGTCGTTCTCGTCGTTCATCCCGGGATGGGGCGGTGCCCGTTCCTCCCTCGCCACGACCAAGGAGGTCAAGCGATGATCGAGCTTCTGGATCCCACCGTCGAGGCGGCGAAGCAGCCGATCGCGTATGTGGACCGGCCCGGCACCTTGCAGGGCAAGCGCATCGGGCTCATCGAGAACACGAAGTACAACTCCGACAAGCTCCTGCTCCGGATCGGCGAGATCTTGAAGTCGGAGTACGGCGCCAGCGAGACGCGCATGTTCCGCAAGCACAACGCGTCGGTCCCCGCGCACGAGGAGATCATCCAGGAGGTGCGGAAGACCTGCGACGTCATCGTCGCCGGCATCGGAGACTGAGGGTCCTGCTCGTCGGGCAGTGTGCTCGACGGAATCGTGCTGGAGAAGAACGCGGTGCCGGCGGCCTCGATCGTCACGGACGTCTTCGAGCGCACCGCTCGCGCCATGGCCGAGCAATGGGGCGTACCGACCTACAAGTTCCTGATGATGCCGCACCCGATCGCGAACCTCACCGAGGCGGAGCTCGACGAGCGCGCGCGGGCGATCGCACCCGAGGTCGCGAAGCTCCTGCTGCGCGGCCAGGACTAGCCGCGGCGTTCCGGCCGCCCTGGTGGGGCCGGAACCCGCACGTGCAGACGATCTGGGGCCCGCTCTTCCGCCGTCACCGGATCCGGTGGCGGCGGGAGCGCGTCGCCACGCCGGACGGCGATTTCGTCGACCTCGACTGGGCCGACTCCGCCCGGCCGGATGCGCCGCTCCTGCTGGTGCTGCACGGGCTCGAAGGCTCGTCGCGCTCGCACTACGTGGTGGGGCTCGCGCGCCAGGCGCTCGCCCGCGGCTGGCGGGCCGTCACTCTGAACTTCAGATCCTGCAGCGGTGAGCTGAACCGCCTCCGCTCCTTCTATCATTCCGGCCACACGGCCGACCTCGACGAGGTCGTCGGGATGCTCGCCGCGCGAGAGCCCGGCCTGCGCCTCGGCGCGGTCGGCGTCTCACTGGGCGGGAACGTGTTGCTCAAGTGGCTCGGCGAGCGGCAAGCCGACGTCCCCGGCCCGGTCGCCGGTGCCGTGGCGATCTCGGTGCCGTTCGATCTCGCGTCCTGCGCCGAGACCCTCGATCGCGGCTTCTGCCGCCTGGTGTACACCAGGAACTTCCTGGCAACGATGCGGGCCAAGGTGCGCCTGAAGGCCGCGCGCGACCCGGGACTGCGCGAGATCGTCGACGGGCCGCTCGCACTGCGCGCGCGGACCTTCGCCGAGTACGACCGCGCCGTGACCGCGCCGCTCAACGGTTTCAAGGACGAGCGCGACTACTGGACGCGCGCGTCGAGCGCCCCGTACCTCAGCCGCATTCAGCGGCCAACCTTGCTCGTCAACGCGCTCGACGATCCGATCGTCCCGGCCGGGGCGCTGCCCGATCTGGCCGACCTGCCGCCCGCGGTGCAGGCGCAGTTCGTCCGGCGCGGCGGGCACGCGGCCTTCCTCGAGGGCCGCTGGCCGTGGCGCGTCGAATCGTGGGCCGAGCGCCGGGCGGTCGAGTTCCTCGCCGCCCTCGTCGAGGGCGAAGCCGCGTCCCGCGCCGCGCCGTTCTGCTAGCATGCCGGGCATGCGCCACGACGGCTACGGCTTGCCGGTAAGCACCGGGGCGGCGGCCACCGTCGAAGCATACGACCACGCGGTCGAGGGCCTCCTGTCCTGGGACGCCCGGGCCCTCGAGCGCTTCCACGCCGCGACCGCCCTCGATCCGGGACTCGCACTCGCTCACGCCGGCGCTGCCGTCTGCCTGTTCCTCGAGGAGCGCTTCGCCGAGGCGCAAGACGCCGCGAAGACTGCGCGCGCCGCGGCCGTATCGCAGACCGATCGCGAGCGCCGCCACGTCGAGGGCCTCGCCCTTGTCGTCGAGGGCAAGGGCCACGACGCCGCCGGCGCGATGCGCGAGCATCTGGCGGATTATCCGCGGGACCTCCTGGTCTTTCAGCGCCTCTACTTCGTGTTGTTCTGGCAGGGCAAGTTCCCGGAGATGCTGGCGCTGGCCGACGCGTTGACCCGCCACCATCCGGGCAACGGCTTCATGCTCGGCCTGCACGCGTTCGCGCTCGAGCAGGCCGGCCGCTGCGACGAGGCCGTCCGCATGGCGCTGGTAGCCAACCAGAAGAACCCACGCGACGCCTGGGCGATCCACGCGCTCGCCCACGCGCTCTACGAGATGGCGGCGTTCGACACGGGCATCACGCGCCTGCCGCCGGCCGTCGAGCCGTGCACGCATCTCGGGTGGTTCAGAAACCATCTCTTGTGGCATCTCGCGCTGATGCACATGGGGCGAGGCGAGTACGACGCGGCGTCCGAGCTCGGGCGGACGGTGTTCGAGGGCACGCCGTCGTCGATTCCGGGCGACCTCCACGACTCGATCTCGCTCCTGTGGCGGCTCGAGCTCCTCGGCCGCGACGTCGGTGACCGGTGGACGCCGTTCGCGCGGATCGCCGGCGAGCGGCTGGATCGGCAGGCGCTCCTCTTCCACGCGGCGCATCTCGCGATGGCGCTCGCGGCGAGCGGTGACTGGACGACCGCCGAGCGCCAGCTCGGGATGCTGCGCGAGCGCAGCGCGCGCGATCGGACGGGACTGGTCCGCGACGTGCTGATACCGCTGGTCGAGGGCATCCAGGCGTTCGCCGCCCGAGATTACCGCCGCTCGATCGAGCGGATCGAGCCGCTGACGCCGCGGATCGTGGAGCTCGGCGGCAGCCGCGCCCAGCGTGACGTCTTCCACGACACCCTGCTCGAGGCCTGTTTCAGGGCGGGGGACACGGAGCGCGCCGAGCGGCTTCTGACCGATCGCGTCGCGCGCCGCCCCGACCGCTTCTGGACGACGAGGGCCGAAGACCATTTATTTCCATCGCGGGGGGACACGTAATTTTCACGGGCGCGCCTTCCCTTGGTCTCACCGCGCGGAGCGTGTGCTTTGCGCTGCTCGTCAGCGGTGCGCTCGCCGCCTTCTGGACACCGCTGGCAACCCTGCTCGCCTTCTCGTTCGAGCAGCCACACTATTCTCACATCGTCCTGATCCCCTTCATCAGTGCCACCCTCATCCTCGTCGAGAAGAAACGGATCTTCGCCCACCTCCAGGCCGGCTGGCTGGCCGGATTCGGGCTCGCCGGCACGGGCCTTGTCGTGTTCCGACTCGGGCAACGGCCAACCGGCGCGATCAGCCTGAATGATCAGCTCTCCATCACGATGTCCGGCGTCGTGCTCGTCGTCGTCGGTGGATTCGTCCTCTGCTACGGTCGTCGAGCGGGCCGGTCGGCTCTGTTTCCGCTCGTGTTTCTCGTCCTGATGGTGCCCATTCCCGATTTCCTCCTGAATCGGGCGATCACCGCGCTCCAGCTGGGTTCGGCGGAGGTCTCGTACGTGCTGTTCGCGCTCGTCGGGGTTCCCGTGCTTCGGACCGGGTCAATCTTCGCGTTGCCCGGCGTGACCATCGAGATCGCCGAGGAATGCAGCGGAATCCGCTCGAGCTTGGCCCTGATGATCACGAGTCTCCTGATCGGGCACCTCATGCTGCGGTCGACGTGGGCGAAGTGTGCGTTGGTCCTGGCCACGCTCCCGCTGCTCATCATCAAGAACGGGATTCGGATCGTGAGTCTGTCGCTGCTGTCGATCTACGTCGACCCGAGGTTCCTCCACGGCCATCTCCACGACCATAGCGGCATCGTGTTCTTCTCGCTCGCCCTGATGTGCCTCGCACTCTTCCTGCGGTTGCTCCAGAAATCGGAGCGGCGTCTCCGAGCGGCTCCGGTCGGAGGCTGGAGTCGATTAAGCGGCGGAGCTTCCTCAACCCGACAATGGCGCGACGCCCAGGTCGCGCCATTTTTTGGTGGCGACGACGACGCACCGTTGCTCTCACCCGTCGCGATTCCGCCGCTCGTCCGGCGCTTATCCACTTATCCCCAGCAATCCACAAAACGAAAATCGCACGGCGCCACGCGGCGCGACAGACGCGAAAGCTTCTGAACACAGGAAAGTCGCGCTCGCCCACGCGCGCACTCCGCGATGCCGTGTGCTGACGCGGCTCTCCCGCGCTCGCGCGAAGGAACGCCGCATTTTTCGCGGCGATGTTCAGGGTTGATCTCGCTGCGCTCGCCACCCTACCGTACTCCACCGTGCTCTACTCGCCGCGCGTCCTGATCGTCGACGACGAGCGCTACGTCCGCGGTTTCCTCTCCGACCTCGTCGCGGTGTGGGGATGTCACGCCGATGTGGCGGCCAGCGGGACCGAAGGCCTGAGGCTCTTCAAGCAGAAGAGCTACGACCTCGTGCTGACCGACTACGTCATGCCCGGCGGCTCCGGGCTCGAGCTGGTCGAGAACGTCCGGAACAGCGACGCGGACGTCGGCGTGATCATGCTGACCGCGTCGGGCGCCGACCTCGACGGTCACGGCCGGCGGCTGGGATTCCAGCTGCTGCGCAAGCCCCTGCAGATCGACCGTCTCGAGGCGGCCGTGAAGCAGGCGCTGAGCGAGCGGAAGAGCGAGACCTAGCTACTGCCCGAGGACCTTGCGCGGATCGAACGCGTCGCGCAGACCGTCGCCGATGTAGTTGATCGAGAGCACGGTCAGGAAGATCGCGGTTCCCGGGAAGATCGCCCAGTGCGGGGCGAAGTCCAGGTTGTCCTTGGCGTCGAAGAGGATCCGTCCCCACGTCGGGATGTCCGGCGGAAAGCCGAGGCCGAGGAAGGACAGGGTCGACTCGGCGATGATCGCCGCGGCCACGTCGATCGTGCCCGCCACGATGACCGGCCCCATCGCGTTGGGCAGGATGTGGCGAACGACCTGACGGAACGGCCGGGCGCCGAGGCTCCGCGCCGACTCGACGAACTCCTTCTCGCGCAGCGACAGGAATTGCGCCCGCACCAGCCGGGCGACCTGCATCCAGCGCAACCCTCCGATCACCGCGACGATCAGCATGAAGATCCCCACCTCCGGCCCGAACGCCTTCCGGAGCGTGTCGCGGAAGAGATAGACGATCAGCAGGAGCAGCGGCAAGCCCGGCAGCGCCAGAAACATGTCGGTGATCCGCATCAACGTGTGATCGACCACGCCACCGGCGAATCCGGAGATCGCGCCGATCGCAGTGCCGATGGAGATCGCGATCAGCATGGCGGCCACGCCCACCGCGAGCGAGATGCGGCCTCCGTAGAGCATGCGCGCCAGGAGATCCTGGCCCAGATCGTCGGTGCCGAGGGGATGGCTCCACGAGGGCCCCTTGAGCTTGGCCTTGAAGTCGATGTCGTTGATCGGCACGCGCCACAGGAGCGGCCCCAGGAGCACCGACAGCACGAGGGCCAGGAGGATCACGGCACCGACCATCGCGAGACGATGGCGGCGGAAGCGCCGGCCGGTCTCCTGCCACAACGAGGTGCGCGGCGGCCCCGCGGCGACCGCGAGCTTCCCGGCGACGCTCCCCGAGACCACCCGGGCCATCAGCGGTACGAGATCCGCGGGTCGAGCCACGCGTAGAGCATGTCCGCGGCCAGGCTCGAGAGCAGCACCAGGACCGAGAAGATGAAGGTCACCGCCATCACGACCGGTGTGTCGTTGGCGAGGATCGACGTGATCAGCAGCGAGCCGATCCCGGGAACGCGGAAGATCTGTTCGGTGACGATCGCGCCCCCGAAGATGGTCGGGATCTGGATCGCCACGAGCGTGACGACGGGGATCAGCGCGTTCCGGACGACGTGCTTGACGAGCGTGACGCCCTCCGAGAGGCCCTTGGCGCGCGCGGTGTTGACGTAATCCAGTCGAATGACGTCGAGCACGGCCGCGCGCATGAAGCGTGTCATCGAAGCCGCCTGGGCGAGCCCCAGCACCGCCACCGGCATGATCGCCTGCCGGACGTGCTCCCAGTACCAGCGCCAGCCGGTCGCGCTGATGTCGGAGCGGTAGATGAACGGCAGCCAGTCCAGATGGATGCTCAGCAGCAGGATGAACAGGAGGCCGGTGAAGAACGTGGGCAGGGAGAAGCCGATGAACGCCAGGGTGGTCGCGATCTGATCGAAGATCGAGTAGGGGCGCAAGGCGGAGTACGTGCCGATCGGGACCGCGACGAGGATCGCCAGGAGCTGGGCCGAGCCGAGGACGATGAGCGTCGTGGGCAAGCGTTGCAGGATCAAGGTGTCGACGTTGACGCGGCTCACGAACGAGAATCCCCAGTCGCCGCGGACCATCGACGCCACCCAGCGGGCGTAGCGGACGGGCAGGGGATCGTCGAGGCCGAACTTCGCCCGGAGGTTCATGCGCACCTCGGGCGGCACGTTGGGGTTGGTGGCCAGCTCCTCGAAGGGATCGCCCGGCGCCATCACGAGGATCGTGAACAGGATGGCGCTGATCCCGAAGAGCACCGGGATCAGGATCAGCGTGCGCCGCAAAAAATACTTGGACATGCGGTCCAGGCCGTCGGGCGGGGCCGGGCGACCCGCCCGGCCCCGCCCGGCGCGGCTATGTCTTCGACCAGTAGGCGAGCGCCCAGAAGTTGCTGTCCCACCCGCTCTGGACCACGTCGCGCATCCGGTTGGACACGCCGGACACCCCGGGGCGCAACACGACGGGGATCACCACGACATTCTGGATCACCAGATCGTTCATCTTGACGAAGAGCGCCGCACGCTTGACCGGGTCCATCTCGCTCTCGGCGGCTTTCCACAACCGGTCGTATTCCTCGTTGCGCCAGCGCGTCTTGTTCGTCAGCGCGAACTTGTTGTCCTTGCCCGAGACCTCCCAGGAAGTGAACTGATCCATGAAGCGCTGCGGATCGGGCTGCGTCATGGTCGTCGTGTACATCTGCAGGTCGGCGTAGAAGTGCGAGTACGTGTCCGGGTTGGCCGGATCCGACGCGAAGAAGACGTTTGCCGTGACGGATTTCAGCTCGAGCTCGATGCCCGCCTTGGCACACGCTTGCTTCACGATCTGCTGGGTTTTCTGCCGCAAAGGGTTGATGGAGGTCTGGTAGAGAAACTTCAGCTTCTTGCCATCCTTCGCGCGCACGCCGTCGCTGCCGCGCTTGCAGCCGGCCGCCTCGAGGATCTGATTGGCCTTCTCGACGTTGAACTCCCACTTCGTGTTCTTCGACACGAAGCGCGACGGCGCGTTGAGGAAGTTGGCGGTCGCGATGCCTGTGCGCCCGTAGATCTCTTCCTGAATCGAGCCGCGGTCGACCAGGAGGTTCAGCGCCTGGCGGACAGCCGGGTCGCTCAGGATCGGATGCTTGGTCTTGGCCGAGGCGCGCTCGCCGTCGACCTCGGTCCACGGATCGGTCGTGTTGACCTGGATATGCTCGATGTTGCCGCCCGGAACGATGTCGGCGTGGCCCTTGCCGCCCTGCTCGAGGCGCTTCAAGATCTCGTCCTCGACCTGCAGGTTCCAGGCGAAGTCGTACTCGCCGGTCTGAATGACGGCGCGCGCGGCGCCCACCGCGTCGCCGCCGCCCTTCATCTCGACCTGATCGAAGAACGGCCGGTTGGGCACGTGATAGTTCGGGTTGATCTCGCCGCGAACGATGTCGCCCGGCTTGAAATCGACGAATTTGTAGGGGCCGGTGCCGACGGGCTTCAGGTTGTTCGGCGCCTCGCGCGATTTGTCGCCTTTGTAAGCCTGGAACAGGTGCTTGGGGATGATCACGCCAGTCGCGGCGCCGCAGAAGGGCGCCGCCCAGAAGGGCGCCGGCGACTTGAAGACGATCTTCACGGTGTGGCTGTCGAGCTTGTCGATCCTGACGACGTCCCGGTACGGCCCGATGGTGACGGCGGCGGTCGCCGGATCCATGACGTATTCCCAGTTGAAAACCACGTCGTCAGCGGTGAACGGTTTGCCGTCGTGCCAGACGACGTTCTTCTTCAGCTTCCAGGTCACGGACATCCCGTCCTTCGCGACGCCGCCGTTCTGGAGGCTCGGCGTCTCGGCGGCTAGGACCGGAATGACGTTGCCGTCGGGATCGTAGGAGGCGAGGGGCTCGTAGAAGATGCGGCAGGCGTCCTGGTCCTTGGTGCCGTTGGCGAAGTGGGGGTTCAGCAAGGTGGGCGCCTGCCACCAGAGCGTCTTGACCAGACCGCCACCGCCGCGCTTGGTCGGGTTGAACGTCCACTTGGCCTGGGCCTCTACGACGCCGGCCGACGCCAGCATCTGGGCCGCCATCGGGGCCGTCAGGCCGAGCCCGACCATCATGCGAACGAAGCGACGGCGGCTCAAGGTTCCCGCCTTCACCCGATCGACCAGTGCCCGCAATTCACGCTCTTCCATCGAATCTCCCTCTCGCCCGGACCCACCGGCCGGGTGGTTGGCTTTCTTACCGTTTCGCGCGGCGGAGTGTCAAGACTGCCGGTACCAGTACGCGAGGCGCCACAGATACGAGTCCCAGCCGGAGAGGTCGGTGCCCTTGAGGCGGTTCGAGACTCCCGAGACGGAGTTGCGCCACACGATCGGGATCACCACGACGTTCTGGGTGACCATGTCGTTCATCCGGATGAATAGGGCGGCGCGCTTCGCCGGATCCATCTCGCTCTCGGCGGCCTTCCACAAACGATCGTACTCCTCGCTGCGCCAGCGCGTGGTGTTGCGCCGGGCCCACTTGTTCTCCTTCGAGCAGATCTCCATCGAAGTGAAGTTCGACATGAACGTCTGCGGGTCGGGGGCCCCCGGACCGACGTTGTACATCTGCAGGTCCGTATAGAACTTGGTGTAGGTGTCGGGATTGGCGACGTCGGACGAGAAGAACACGGACGCCACGACGGACTTCAGCTCGACGTCGATGCCGGCCTTCGCGCAGGCCTGCTTGACGATCGCCTGGGTCTTCTGGCGCTCCGGGTTGATGGACGTCTGGAAGACGACCTTGAGCCGCTTGCCGTCCTTGGCGCGCACGCCGTCGGCACCGCGCTTCCAGCCTGCAGCTTCGAGAATCTGGTTGGCCTTGTCGATGCTGAACTCCCAGCGCATGTTCGGCGAGCGAAACCGCGTGGGGCCGTTGAGGAAGTTCGGCGTCGCCTGGCCCAGGCGGCCGTAGAGCTCCTCGTGGATGGCGCCGCGGTCGACCAGAACGTTCAGGGCGCTGCGGACTGCCGGGTCGGTCAAGAACGGGTGAGTGGTCTTGATCGACGACCGCTCCCCGTCGACCTCCTTCCACGGATCGGTGTTGTTGAGCTGGATGTGCTCGATGCCACCGCCGGTTGCGATGTCGACGTGGCCCTTGCCGCCCTGCTCGGATCGCTTGAGGACCTCATCCGCGACCTGGAGGTTCCAGGCGAAGTCGTACTCCCCCGTCTGGAGCACCGCGCGCGCCGCCGACGCGGCATCGCCGCCGCCCTTCATCTCGAACTGGTCGAAGAAGGGACGATTCGAGACGTGATAGGCGGGATTAATCTCGCCCCGAACGAGGTCGCCGGGCCTGAAATCCACGAAGCGGTAGGGTCCCGTCCCGACCGGCTTCAGGTTGGTCGGCGCCTCCCGCGACCGGTCGCCCTTGAAGGCCTGGAACAGATGCTTAGGAATGATCATGCCGCGCGCCCCGCAGAAGGCGTCGAACCAGAATGGGGTCGGGTTCTTGAACGCGAGCTTGACCGTGTAATTGTCGAGCTTCTCGACCCGCTCGATGTCACGGTAGGTGGTGATCGTCACCGCCGCGGTCGCCGGGTCGGCTGCATACTCCCAGTTGAAGACGAGATCGTCGGCCGTGAACGGCTTTCCGTCGTGCCAGCTGACACCGCGCTTGAGCTTCCAGGTGACCGATTTCCCGTCCCGCGCCACGCCGCCGTTCTCGAGCGTCGGAATCTCCTGGGCGAGGATCGGAAAGAGATTGGCCTCCGGGTCGAACGCGGCGAGCGGCTCGTAGAACACCCGCGAGCCGTCCTGGTCCTTGGTGCCGACGGCGAAGTGCGGGTTCAGGAGCGTCGGGGCCTGCCACCAGAGTACCTTGAGCTGCCCGCCGCCGCCGCGACGCGTCGGGGTGAACCCGTCCGCCCTCGGCTGTGCCGCAACCGCGGCGGCGCCCAGCATCTGGGCGGCAAGCGGCGCGGTGAGGCCGAGCCCGACCATGATCCGGGTGAAATTGCGGCGCGACAGGCGAGAGGCCCGAACGTCCGCGATGAGACCGTGGATATCTCGTTCGTCCATGAGGTCGTCCTCCAGCCGGTGGCCGTCGGGCGGCCCGTCAGCGGTGCGCGTCTCCGCAGCCGGTCTGCTCGTCGGTGAGGACTCGCGCGGGCCAGCCAGGTCCGCCTACTATAAGCAAGTGACCCAGTCCGAGCAAATCGGGCTCGACCCGTCGAGGTATACTTTTCCGGTCTTCTCCATGACAGCCGGGGGAGTTCGAGTGACGGCATGCGCGCGACGCTGATGCTGACGGGGATGGCGGTGGCCGGCGCCGCGCTCGTCGCCGTCGCGCTGCTCACCGTGCTGACCGATGGCCCCCGTGATCCGGCTTCGGCGTCGACGGACGGGCCGGGCGATACCGCCGTGCTGACCGCCAGCGTGGCGCACGCCAGCGGGGTCGACGACGCGGTGCGGGAGCTCGATCTGATCCGGCCTCCCAGGCCCAAGCAGGCCTCCGACTTCACCGTGTCGCTCCTCGGGGGAGAAACGCTCAAGCTCAGGGGCCAGCGCGGGAAGCCGGTGCTGGTGAACTTCTGGGCCACCTGGTGTGCGCCGTGCCGCGAGGAGATGCCGGCGATGGAGCGGCTCTACCTCAAGCACCGGGAGCGCGGCTTCGTGCTGCTGGCCGTCTCGGTCGACACGGACGCCTCGCTCGTCAAGCCGTTCCTCGAGCGGCTCAAGCTCACGTTCCCCGTCGCGCTCGACGCCAAGATGGATCTGGCCAACGCCTACGGCGTGCGCGCGTTGCCGGCGAGCTTCCTCATCGATCGCAACGGCTACCTGACGGCGCTGGCGCTCGGTCCGCGCGCCTGGGACCATCGCGCCGCCCACGCGCTGGTCGAGGGGATGCTGGCGCAATGACGGGAGAGTCGCTGGGCGTCGCGGTCGCGTTCACGGCCGGGCTGTTCTCCTTCCTGTCGCCGTGCGTGCTCCCCCTGTTTCCCTCGTACGTCTCATTCATCACGGGCATGTCCGTCGCCGACCTCACCGCCGATCTCTCACCCGCGGCCCGGCGCCGCGTGCTGATCCACGCCCTCGCCTTCGTGCTCGGCTTCTCGCTCGTCTTCGTCGCCCTCGGGGCGTCGTTCAGCGCCGCCGGGCAGTTCCTGCTCGACTACCGCGACTGGATCCGCCGCATCGGCGGCGTGCTGATCGTGGTCTTCGGGCTCTACATCGTGGGAGTCTTGAAAATCGGATTCTTCGGACGCTCGCAGCAATGGCAGCTTCGCGAGAAGCCGGCGGGCTATCTCGGCTCTCTCGCGGTGGGCATCACGTTCGCCATCGGCTGGACGCCGTGCGTGGGGCCGATCCTGGGCGCCATTCTCTCGCTCGCCGGAACGGCCGAGACGGTCCAGCGCGGCATCGGCCTCCTGGTCGCCTACTCGGCAGGGCTCGGGCTGCCGTTCCTGATCTCCGCGGCCGCGCTCGGGTCGTTCCTCGCGTTCTTCAAGCGCTACCGCCGCTTCATCCCGGTGGTCGAGCGCGCGGCCGGCGTTGTCCTCGTCGTCGTCGGGGTCCTCGTCTTCACGAACTACTACGTCGTGCTGAACTCCTGGGCGGTCTCGCTCACCCCGGACTGGCTCCTCAAGCGGCTGTAGCCGCGTGCGCGTTCACGTCCGCGTCCCAGCGACGTCAGCGAACCTCGGCCCGGGCTTCGACGCGCTCGGGCTGGCTCTGGCCCTCCACAACGAGGTCGTCGCCGAGGAGCGCGACGGCGTGAGCGTGTCGATCGAGGGCGAGGGCGCCGATCGCCTGGCGCGGGACGCCTCCAACCTGGTGGCGCGCGGAGTCAAGCTCGCCTACGAGGCCGCCGGTCGATCGTTCAAGGGCTGCGCCCTCGAGTGCGTGAACCGTATTCCCACCGCGCGCGGTCTCGGCTCGAGCGCCGCGGCCTGGGTGGGCGGCCTGGTGGCGGGCAATGCGCTCCTGGGATCGCCGCTGTCGAGCGACGCGCTGCTGGCTCTCGCGGCGCGCGCCGAGGGCCATCCGGACAACGTTGCAGCGGCGATCTTCGGCGGCCTGACCGTCTCGTGCGGAAGTGCGGACGGTGTGACGGCCGTCACCTTGCCGGTACCGAAGAATTTCGCCTGGGTCGTGCTGGTGCCCGAGGTCACGAGCGCCACCGCCGAGGCCCGCACGCTCTTGCCGCGCTCGGTACCGCGCGAGGACGCGGTGTTCAACGTGCAGCGCGTCGCGCTCTTGCTGGCGGGCCTCCAGGCCGCGCTCCCGGGGGCGCTCACGGTCGCCCTCGAGGATCGGTTGCACCAGCCCTACCGCTTGAAGCTCTACCCGTGGATGCCCGAGGTCGCGGCCGCCGCCCGCGTCGCCGGCGCGCTCGGCTGCGTGCTGAGCGGCGCCGGCCCGTCGCTGCTCGCGGTCGTGGCCGGTGACGGCGGAGCCGTCGGCCGGGCGATGGAGGAGGCGCTCGCCAAGGCCCACGTCCGTGGCAAAGCCCGCATCCTCGACGTCGACTCCGCGGGCGCCTCCGCCACGGTCCCCTAGGCCGTCCTCCATTTCCAGCTCGCGCCCCGCTACGATCGTTCTCGTCGTATGGGTCGCGTTGGCCGTCGGCAACGGCCTCTATTTTTCGTTCCCGGTGTTCCTGGTGCCCCTCGTCGCAGACTTTCATTGGTCACGCGGGCTCACGGCGGGGGCTCAGTCCCTGTCGACGGTCTTGCAGGGCCTCCTGGCGCCGATCGCGGGAATCCTGGTCGACCGGTTCGGGCCCCGGCGCGTGATCCTCTCGCGCTGGTTTTCGGCGCGTCGAGGACGCGCGGTGGGCATCGCCTTCTCGGCGATGCGGCCCAGGACGGCACGTTGCGACGCGCGCTCGGCGCGCCCGCGTTCTGGGCCCTCTGGCTCGCCAACCTGTGCACGCCGCTGGCCGTCTTCCCCATCACGACCCATCAGGTCGCCTTCGCGATCGACCGCGGCTTCGCGCCGCTGCTGGCGGCCTCCGTGTTCGGGATCACGGGGCTCATGTCGATCGTGGGGCGTGTGAGCTTCGGACTGGCGGCCGACCGCTTCGGCGGTCCGCTCGCGGCAACGGTCTTCTACGGCTGCACGGCCGCCGGCGCTCTCGCGCTGCTGGCGCTCGAGACGGATCCGCGCGTCGGCTGGCTCGTCGCCTACGCGTTCCTTTTCGGGCTGGGCTTCGGCGCGCGCGGGCCGATCATCACCGCGATGGCGTCCGACCTGTTCGGCGGCCGTCGCCTCGGCGTGATCTACGGTGCCCTGAGCGTCGGCAACGGCCTGGGCGGCGCGATCGGTCCGTGGTTCGGCGGCGTCGTACACGACGTCATGGGTCGTACCGCGTGGTGTTCCTCACATCCACCGTGTTCTGCGCTCTCGGCTCCGCGTGCTTTTGGCTGGCCGGGCGGCCGGGCGCCTTGACCTCTCGGGCACGCGATGCTAACTGGATCGACAATGAGTGACGGCGTCCTCTCGGATCACGAGCTGCGCCTCGCCGTGCGTGACGGCTGGATCGTCTCCCCGACCGCGATCGACGACCAGCAGTTCCAGCCGGCCAGCCTGGACCTGCGCCTGGGACCCGACGCCTATCAACTACGCGCGAGCTTCCTGCCGTTCCGGGAGAGCGTGCAGAGCCGCCTCGGCGAGCGCGGTCTCGCCGAGAGCGACCTCGTCATCGATCAGCTGTCGCTGGCCGGCTCCGGCGCCACGCTCCAGCGCGGCTCCGTGTATCTGGTGCCTCTGCTCGAGTCGCTCGATCTGCCGCCCGACGTGCGCGGGCGCTCGAATCCGAAATCGACCACGGGGCGGCTCGACATCTTCACGCGCGTGATCACCGACGCGACGCCGCGCTTCGACGAGATCCGCGCGGGCTACCGCGGCGCGCTCTACCTGGAAGTCTCGCCCCAGTCGTTTCCCGTCCGGGTGCAGACCGGCGCCTCGCTGAATCAGCTGCGGCTGCTCTCCGGGCAGACCTCGATGTCCGACGAGGAGCTCGAGCAGCTGTATCGCGAGCGGCCGCTCCTCTACGACGACGACGCACGGCCGATTCCGCCGGCACGGGTCGTGGTCAGCGACGGCCTCTGCATGGGGGTCGACCTGTCGGGTCGGCTGACCGACGGGATCATCGGCTACCGCGCCCACCCCAATCCGCCGGCGGTCGATCTCAGCCGGATCGGCTTCTACGATCCCGCGGAGTTCTGGGAGCCCATCAAGCGCCCCTCGCGCGACGCGTACATCCTCGAAGCCAACCGGTTCTACATTCTCCTTTCCAAGGAGCGGATCCGGGTACCCCCGGAGTTCGCGGCCGAGATGGTCGTCTACGACGCCGGGGCGGGGGAGATCCGCACGCACTATGCGGGCTTCTTCGATCCCGGATTCGGCTGGGGCGACGGGACGATTCTGGGCACCAAGGTCGTCATGGAGGTCCGGGCGCGCGAGGTGCCGTTCATGGTCTATGACGGCCAGACGTCGTTCAAGGTCCTGTTCGAGCGGCTGCGCTCGCGCCCCGAGAGGGTATATGGCGCAGGGATCGGCTCGTCCTACCAGCGGCAGACCCTGACCCTCAGCAAGCACTTCAAACGCCCCTGAGAGGGGGCGTGCTAAAATGCGTGCAGTAGTGGTTTCGGCTCCCGTGCGACACGGCCCGTTGCCCCATGGAGGGCGAGATGGCAGAGCAGAAGAAGAAGGAAGTCAGGCCGACCAAGCCCGCGGAAGGTGGAGACGGCGCGGCTCCGAGCCCTGAGCTGGCCAAGAAGGGCAAGAAGATCAAGGAAGACATCGACAAGCTGCTCGACGAGATCGACGACATCCTCGAGGAGAACGCCGAGGAGTTCGTGAAGAGCTACGTGCAGCGAGGCGGCGAGTAAGGATGCCGATCTACGAATACCGCTGCAAGCAGTGCGAGGCGGAGTTCGAGAAGTACATCCCCGCCGCGGCGGCCGCCGTTGCGTGTCCGACCTGCGCCAGCGAGCAGGTGATGCGGAAGCTGTCGGTGTTCGGCCTCAAGACCGTCGGCGCGCTCTCCTCAGACACGTCGTCCGGGATGTCGGGCGGCGGTGGGTGCTGCGGCGGCGGCTGCGCCTGCCACTGAGTAACCCCGCGGCTTCCGTCTCGCCCCGATGGACCTTCGCCGGCTCGAGATCTTCGCGAAGGTGGCCGAGCTCGGGAGCTTTTCACGCGCCGCCGAGGCGCTCTTCCTGACCCAGCCCACGATCTCGGAGCACATCCGCGCCCTCGAGGACGAACTCGGTGTGCAGCTCCTCGACCGTCTCGGGCGCGGCGCGACCCCGACGCGCGCGGGCGAGCTGATGCTCGGCTACGCCCGCCGCATGCTCGCCCTCTCGCGCGAGGCGCGGCAGGCGCTCGACCAGTTCCAGGGACGGCTGAGTGGGCAGCTCGTCGTCGGCGGCTCGACGATCCCCGGCGAGTATCTGCTGCCCTCTCTGATCGGTCAGTTCAAGGCCAAGTACCCGGACATCTCGATCTCGCTGCTCATTGGCGACAGCCGTCAGGTGAGCGCGTGGGTCGACGAGGGTCGCGCCGAAGTCGGCGTGGTCGGCGCGCGCCCAGGACTTCGGACTCTCGTCTCGCGCGAGCTGATGCCCGACGAGCTGGTCGTCGTCCTTCCGGCCGAGCACCCCTGGGCAGGACGCAAGAGCGTCACGCTCGCCGACTTGAAGCGCGAGCCCCTGATCGTCCGGGAGCAGGGGTCGGGCTCTCGCGAAGCGCTCGAGCACGCGCTGGGCGAGGCAAACGTCGATCTGACGGCGCTGCGGGTCGTCGGCGAGATGGGCTCGACGCAGGCGATCAAGCAAGCGGTCCGCTCCGGGGTCGGGATCTCGATCATCTCGAAGCGCGCCGTCGACGATGAATGCAAGGCGGCACTGCTCTCGTGCGTGAAGCTCAAGGATCTGCGGGTCTCCCGGTTCTTCTACCTGGTGACCCATCGCGATCGCAGCCGCTCGCCGCTGGCGCAGGCGTTCGTCGACTTCGTGGAATCCCAGCTCCCCTCGCGCGCGTCCTAACGGCCATGGTCGAGCACACGCACACGGAGGTCCGCCTCACCTCGTACGCGTCCTGCGCCGGCTGAGCGTCCAAAATGGCTCCTGGAGATCTCCAGGAGGTGCTGGCGGTACTGAGGCCGGGCGCGACGCCGCCGCCCGCGGACCTGCTCGTCGGCCTCGGTGCGGCGGACGACGCGGCGGTCTATCGCCTGGCGCCCGACCTCGCGATCGTCGAGACCGTGGACTTCTTTCCGCCGGTCGTCGACGACCCGTGGACGTGGGGCGCCGTCGCGGCGGTGAACGCGATGTCCGACGTCTACGCGATGGGTGGCGAGGTGATGTTCGCGCTCGCGGTCGCGGGCTTCCCGCGCGAGATGGCGAAAGAGATCATCTCGGAGGTGTTCCGCGGCGGCCGCGACAAAGTCGCCGAGGCGGGCGGCGTGATCGCGGGAGGGCACACCGTCGTCGACGCCGAGCCGAAGTACGGGCTCTGCGTGACGGGCCGCGTCCATCCCGACCGAATCTTGCTGAAGGGCGGCCTGCGACCCGGCGACCGCGTGTTCCTCTCCAAGCCTCTCGGAACCGGCGTCATCACGACGGCGGCGAAGAACGGCGTCGCGGGCGCCGAGCGCCTCGGGGCCGCGGTCGCCAGCATGCTCCGGCTCAATCGCGTGGCCGCCGCGGTCGCGCGCGAGAGCGGGGCGAAGGGCGCGACCGACATCACCGGATTCGGTTTCCTCGGCCACGCCGGAGAGATGGTGAAGGCCTCTGGCGCCGGCCTGGCGATCGGTGCGTCGCGCCTTCCGGTGCTTCCGGGCACGCGCGAGCTCGCCGAGGCGGGCCAGTTCAGCGGTGGGATGAAGCGCAACCGGCGCTACGTCGAGACGGCGTTCGGGAGCGCGCTGACCATTGCTCCGTCGGTGCCGGGCTATCTTGCCTCCTTGCTCACCGAGTCGGAAACTTCTGGCGGCCTCCTCTTCTCGGTCGCCGCCGACCGCGCCGGGTCCGTCATCGACGCCTTCAAGCGGCGCGGCGAGGAGTGCTGGGAGATCGGCCAGGTCCTGCCCGAGCCCGTGATCCGCATCGAGCCGTAGCGCGCCCGCCCCTATCGGAGCCAGTCCATAACTCCCCCCGGTACCAATCGGCGCTACCGATTTGTCTTCTCGGCGAATCCCGATATTGTCGAACGTCATCGAACGATCAGCTCCGAGCTCAAGGAGATCGCCCGTATGAACCGACGGACATTCCTGCGAACCGCCGCCTCGCTCTCGGCGGCCGCCGCCACATCACGGGTTACCGGCTTCGTCGCTCCGGCCCACGCTCAGCAGAAGGAATTCGCGCCGCGGCCCGGCACCTGGCGGACGTTCGAGATCACGACGCGAGTCGAGATCCTGGAGCCTGCCGGCGTGGGCCGGGCCTGGCTTCCGATTCCGTCGGTCAAGTCCGAGTTCCAGAAGCCTCTCGGCGATCAGTGGACGGGGAGCGCGAAGGTGATGAAGGTCGCGACCGACAACGCCTACGGCGCCAATATGCTCTACGCTGAGTTCGCGCCGGGCGAGACCGCACCGGTGGTGGAGCTGACGAGCCGCTTCCAGACTCAGGACCGCGCGGTCAACTGGTCGAAGAAGGTCGCGGCCGACGAGGATCCGGCGATCCTCAAGACGTGGACGAAATCGACCGAGCTCATGCCGACCGACGGGATCGTCCGCGACACGGCGCTCGAGGTCACCAAAGGCAAGACGACCGACCTCGAGAAGGTGAGGGCGGTCTACGACTGGATCCTCGCCAACACCTACCGCGAGCCCAAGGTGCGCGGCTGCGGCGTCGGCGACATCAAGACGATGCTCGAGACGAAGAATTTCGGCGGCAAGTGCGGCGACATCAACGGGCTGTTCGTCGGGCTCGTGCGCTCCATCGGCGTGCCCGCCCGTGACGTGTACGGCATCCGGGTCGCGCCGTCGGCCTTCGGCTACAAGTCACTCGGCGCGGGAAGCGCCAACATCAGCCGCGCCCAGCACTGCCGCGCCGAGGTCTTCTTGAAGGACTACGGCTGGGTGGCCATGGACCCCGCCGATGTCACGAAGGTGGCCCGCGAGGAGACGAGCGAATGGCTGAAGGTGGATCATCCGCTGGTCGAGGCCGTGCGCCCCAAGCTCTTCGGCGGATGGGAAGGCAACTGGGTCGCCTTCAACACGGCTCACGACGTGGCGCTCCCGAACGCCACCCAGGGCGGCAAGCTCGGCTTCTTCATGTATCCGCAATCGGAGAGCGCGCAGGGCCGACGCGACAGCCTCGACCCCGACAATTTCAAGTACACGATCACCACGCGCGAAATCAAAGCGTGACACGCGGCTCCCGGCGGGCACCGTGACGATCGGGGCGGCGTCCGGCGGCGTCCTCCGCCGCCGTCTCGCCGCGCGCGCCTCGGCTCTGAGCCTCGGCTCCATCTTCTGCGTCTCGATCGTGCTGGCGGGATCCGTCGGCGCCGACGCCACTCGCTTCGTTCCGTGGAAGGACGCGCCCACACCTCCGCTGGTCCTCAACGACCTCGCGGGGAGCCCGCACACACTCGACGACTACCGGGGCCGCCTCGTGCTGCTGAATTTCTGGGCGACCTGGTGCGAGCCCTGCCGGGACGAGATGGCCTCGATGCAAAAGCTTCAGGCGAAGCTATCTGGACGGCCGTTCGTCGTCCTTCTGGTGAATTACGGAGAAGCGAGGGCGCGGGTCGCCAACTTCGTCAAGCGCGAAGCGCTGGGGTTTCCTATCCTCCTCGATCCGAATCAGAACGCGCCCTGGGCGTGGCGAGTCCGCGTGCTGCCGTCGAGCTTCCTGATCGCCCCGGACGGGCGCGTGCGGTACAGCGTGATCGGCGAGATCGACTGGGGGAGCGATACCGCCTTCGAGGTGACGCAGAGTCTTTTCCGCTAGGAACGCCTCGACCGGGCCGTGGGAGCTACGCGCTGGGCCGGTGGGTGGCGCGCTGGTTTCGCAGGACGGACAGCAGTCGCTGCTTCAGCTCCGAGGGGATCTCGACCTCTTTCAGCTTGGTCGCCGCGTTCACGGTTCCGCGGTACGTGTTGACGAACGCCACGCAGGGCCCGCAGCCCTCGATGTGCCACTCGAGGAGCTCTCGCGTCGCTTTCGGAAGGCTTCCGTCGAGATAGTCACCCAGGAGGTCGGCAATCTGCCGACACTCAATCGATGAGGGGCTCGGGGCACCGCAGTCAGGCATCGCCGTACACATTATATGTAGACGCTAGACCTCGTGCGAGGGATTCGAGCCCCGATTGGCCGGCTAGTCTTTACGCAGTGCGGCGTCGCCGGTATGCTCCCGCCGATGCCCTTCCGCCTCGCGATGCTGACCCCGTTCGCTCCGCCGGCCGTGAGGGGCAACGCCGTGACCGTGTCGAGGATCGCCCGGGGCCTCGCCGAGCGCGGCGTGGAGGTGCGGCTGTGGGACCTCTCGATGGCGACCGCCGGGACGATCGAGTCGGAGGTCGCGGCGTATCGGCCGTCGCTGATCCACGCCTTCCACGCGTATCGGGTGGGTCCGCTGGCCCTGAGCCTGTCGCAGCGCGTCGAAGCTCCGCTCGTAATCACGCTCACGGGGACGGACGCCAACCACGATCTCCTCGACCACGAGCGCGCGCCGGTGGTCCGCCGGGTGCTCGAACGGGCGGAGCGCATCACGGTCTTCCACTGGTCCGTCGGCGTGCGGGTGGGCGCCGCGCTGCCCGGCATCGGCCGAAGACTGGCCGTCGTCCCCCAATCCGTGCGCCTGCCGGGGACCGGCTTCTTCGACCTGAGGAAGTCCTGGCCGCTTCCCCCGCGGACCGTCCTCTTCGTGTTTCCCGCCGGCCTGCGAGCGGTGAAGAACCCCGCCTTTCCGCTGGCACCGCTCGGTCGGCTCGTGAAGACGATTCCGGAAATTCGCCTCCTCTATGTCGGCCCGGTGCTGGAGCCCTCCGTGGGCGACGCGCTGGCGCGAGAGCTCTCGGCGCTTCCCTGGGCGCGTCACCTCGGCGAGGTGCCGCACGCCCAGATGGCTTCGCTGCTGTCGCGGGCCGACGTCGTGCTGAACTGCTCCGTCTCGGAAGGGGGCATGGCGAACTCCGTGCTGGAGGCGCTTTCGCTCGGGCGCGCCGTCCTGGCCTCCGACATCGACGGCAACCGGTCGCTCGTTGACGACGGCGCAACGGGATTTCTGTTCCTCGACGAGGTCGAGTTCGAGCGCCGCGCCGCGCTGCTCGCGCGCGATCCGGCGCTTCGCGAGCGGCTGGGCCGGGCCGGCTCCGCGCTCGTCGCGGCGCGTTTTTCACCCGCGCGCGAGATCGACGGCTACTGCGATGTGTATGACGAGCTGGTGCCGGCACGGTCGTCGGCGTCGTGACGTCGGCGTCACGCGGCGAGCGCCCGGCGATTGAGCAGCGACGCGTCGGACGCCGATTCGCGAGGCACGGGCCCGTCGGAGTCCGCGGATTTCGGCCCGATTCGGCGACGACGGCGGACGACGCAATTGGCAGGCAACTTGCTGCAATCATCGAGTAGTATGAGACGTAAGCGTCGTGGAGAGGGCGGCTACGCCATCGCTTGACGGCTCTCTATAGAATGACACCTAGGATTCGCGAGAGGAGAGCTTCTTGATGAGTCAGGATTCCCGGGTTCAGGCGTTCGTCACCGCCTTCGAGGGTCTGCGAGCCGAAGTCGAGAAGGTGATCGTCGGCCATCGAGAAGTCATCACGCACGTGCTTACCGGAATGTTCGCCGGCGGTCACGTCCTGCTCGAAGGCGTGCCCGGCCTCGGCAAGACGCTCTTGATCAAGACGCTTTCCGAAGGGCTCGATCTCTCCTTCTCGCGCATCCAGTTCACGCCCGACCTGATGCCGGCGGACATCATCGGGACGAACATCATCGTCGAGGACCCCGACGGCCGGAAGCACTTCCAGTTCCAGCAGGGTCCGATCTTCGCGCACATCCTGCTGGCCGACGAGATCAACCGCGCGACGCCGAAGACGCAATCGGCCCTGCTCGAAGGCATGCAGGAGAGCGCCGTCACCGTCGGCGGGTCCACGCGCCCGCTCCCGGCGCCGTTCTTCGTGCTCGCGACGCAGAACCCGATCGAGATGGAAGGGACCTACCCGCTGCCCGAAGCCCAGCTCGATCGCTTCCTCTTCAAGCTGAGGGTGCGCTATCCGCAGATCGAGGAGCTGAACTCCATCATCGACCGGACGACGCAGTCGCGCACGGCCACCGTGAATCGAGTCCTCGGCGGACCGGACGTGCTCTCGTTCCGCGAGCTGATCCGCGAGGTCCCGATCGCCTCACACGTCCGGGATTTCGCGTCCGCGATCGTCATGGCGACGCACCCGCAATGGGAGCAGGCGCCCGACGTCGCGCGCCGCTTCGTGCGCTACGGCGCGAGCCCGCGGGGCGCCCAGGCCCTCGTCCTCGGCGCGAAGGTGAAGGCGCTTGCCGAGGGGCGCTACAACGTGAGCCTCGACGACATCAAGGCGTTGGCGGTGCCGGCGCTGCGCCACCGCGTGATCTTGAACTTCGAAGGCGAGGCCGAGGGAGTCGACTCCGACACGTTGATCTCCCGCGTCGTCGCCGATACCGAGGCGGGCGTCGCCCAGAGCCGCGAACCCTTTCTCCGCTAGCCGCGGGAGGAGCTCATGACCGATTCGCCACGGATCGAAGGCCTCCTGCGGCGCGTCCGGCGGGAGATCCGCCGCCGCCGGGCGGAATATTACGGGCTGCGCGGCGCCTTCTGGGGCGCCGTCGCCGGTGTCGCGGTACTGCTGGCCAAGCACGGGCTCGGCGGAAAGGCCGCGTGGATCGCCGCGGGGCTCATGGTGCTCGGCGCGCTGGCCGGCGTCGTCGGCGGCGCGGCGCGGAGGATCGGGCGCGGCGACGTCGCGCGAGTCGCCGATCGGGCCTTCGGCCTCGACGACCGCGTCGCGACGACCCTCGAATGGGCCGACCGGCCGGACCGCACGCGGCTCGTGGACGCGCTGGTCAAGGACACCGTCGCCCGCGTCGAGCGCCTCGAGCTCAAGCGGGTGGTCAAGCGGGTGATCCCGCGCGAAGGTCCACTCCTGGTCCTTCCGGTGGTCGCGTGCCTGGTGCTCATGCTCGCCCCGCCCATCCCGATGCCCTCGGGGCGCCTTCCCGACTTCCTGTCGTCGACCGAGGAGGAGCGCGAGGAGCGGACGACCTCCTCGATGCTCGAGGAGACGACACGTCAGCTCGCCAAGGACCCGCTCAAGCGCCCGTCCTTCGAGGAGCGTGACTTCGCGCAGCGGGCCGGCGGCAGCGGCGCCACGACGACGGGCGATCTGTCGGCGATCTTCAAAGACACCTCGCTCGCGAACGCGCGCCCGGACTTCAACAGCTTCATGAAGAAGGGCGACGAGCGGCTGCGGATGCTCGAGCAGACGGACCGCATGCCGGACCTCCAGTCGGACTTCACGAACAGCCAGTACAAGATGGTCTACCGCAAGTCGAAGGCGCTGACGGGCGGCCTCCGGCCCGACCAGATCTCGCCCCAGAAGCTGCGCGAGCTCCTCGAGGAGATGGAGCGGCTCGGCCGCAAGGGCGGCGGGAACTGGAGCGGTGACGCGATGGAAGGCATGGAGGCGCTCGAGGGCGGTCAGAGCGATCGCGCCCTCGAGGCGATGCAGAAGGCACTCGACAAAATGCGGGCGATGGACGAGGCGCAGCGCTCGGGCAAGGGCTTGCGTGGCGGTCGCGAATCCGAGCGCGGCGGGCGAGGCAAGGACCGCGCGCGCGGCGACGGGATGGGCCCGGAGGACCAGGACTTCGGCGAGGGCGAAGGGCTGATGCCGGGCAAGGGCCGGAGCGGCAACCCGAAGGGCGAGGCCAGTCAGCGTTTGCGCGCCAATCCCTTCGACGTGGGCGTCGAGGGCGAGTCGCGGCAGGGTCGCAAGGAAGGCTACGACACCAACTTGACCGGGCGCGGCGGAAGCATGGCCTCGCGCCTGCAATACCTCGGGGTCATCGGGCAATACCGCAAACAGATGGAGGACGCGATCACGCGGGAGCAGGTGCCCCGCGACTTTCACGATCAGATCCGCAACTACTTCCAGTCGCTCGACGAGCGCTAACAGACGCGACGCCATGCCGGCCACGCGCCCAGCGTTCTTCACGTCCGAGTTCCTGGCGCAGCTCGAGCGCCTGTCGCTGCTCTCGCGGCGGATCTTCCGCGGGCGGGTCAAGGGCGAGCGCCGCAGTCTCCGGCGCGGGCACAGCGTCGAGTTCTGCGACTATCGCGCCTACGGCGTGGGCGACGACCTCCGCTATGTCGACTGGAACATCTACGGACGGCTGAACCGCCTGCACGTCAAGCTGTTCGTCGACGAAGAGGACCTCTGCCTGCACCTGATCGTCGACGCCTCCGCGTCGATGAACTTCGGAACGCCCAGCAAGCTCGAGTGCGCGGTGCGGATCGCCGCCGCGCTCGGCTTCGTCGGGCTCGTGAACCTGGAACGGGTCGGCGTGGGCGTGCTGCGCGAGCGGATCGCCGAGGGCTGGCCGCCGACCCGCGGCCGCAATCAGGTCACCGGCCTCGTCGATTTCCTCGCCGCGGTCCGGCCCGCGGGCGGCACGAGTCTCAACGAGGCGCTGGCGAACTACGCCACGCGGTCGCGGCAGAGCGGCCTCGCGGTCGTGATCTCCGACCTCCTCGACCCGGCCGGATACGAGGCCGGCGTGCGGGCGCTCCTCGAGCGGCGCTTCGACGTGCACCTGGTCCACGTGCTGGCGCCGGAGGAGATGAATCCCGAGCTCGCCGGCGACCTGCGTCTCATCGACAGCGAGACCGGCCAGACGCGTGAGCTCTCGATGGACGGCGACGCCGTGCGCGGGTATCGCGAGCGTTTGCGCCAATATCTCGACCGCGTCGAGACGTTCTGCCGGACCAAGGAGATCGGCTACCACCGGATGACCTCCGACTCGCCGGTGGAGCCGTTCGTCCTCGCGCAGCTGCGGGGGCGGGTGGTCGCGTGAGCTTCCTCTCCCCGCTCGCGCTGTCGCTCTTCGCGCTCTCCGTGCCGTTGGTCCTGCTCTACTTCCTCAAGGTCCGCCGCCGCGAGCGGACGGTGTCGAGCCTGCTCCTGTGGAGCGCGTCGCTGCGCGATCGGGAGGCGTCGACGTTCTTCCAGCGCCTGCACCGCGATCCGCTGCTCCTGCTCCAGCTCCTGGCCCTCCTCGCGCTGGCCCTGGCGCTGGCGCGTCCGGTCGCGACCGTCATGGGGCAGGGTGCGCGCAAGGTGGTCGTCGTGCTCGACACCTCCGCGTCGATGAAGGCGCAGGACGTGTCGCCCTCGCGCTTCGAGGTGGCTCGCGCCGGCGCGGCCGCGCTCGTGCGCGGGCTCGGCGAGGGCGCGGAAGTCATGGTGATCGAGGCCGGCGTGCAGCCCAGGGTGACGGCGGCGCTGGCGCGCGACCGTGAGCGAGCCCTCGCGGCCATCCGATCGGCGCAGGCCCGCGATCTACCCACCCGGCTCGTCGAGGCGGTGCGGACGGCGCGGGCCCTCGTCGCCGCCGATCCACGTGCCGAGATCCACGTCTTCACCGACGGCGCGTTCACCTTGCCCGAGGGCGAGGACACCGCCGACGCGCGCGTGCGGTGGATCGGCGTCGGCCGCCAGGGCAGCAACGTCGCGATCACCAGTCTCTCGATCCGGAAAAATTACTACGGCGCTTTCGACTACCAGGCGTTCGTCTCACTCGTGAACTACTCCGGCGAGGCGCAGACCTTCGCGTTCCGGCTCGAGCTCGACGGCAAGTCGATCGCCGAGAAGGAAGTGACGCTCGAGCCGAACGTCCGCCGCTCGGTGGTGATGCCGTTCAGCCACGGCGGCAGCGGTACGGTGACGGCGCGGATCCGCGTCAACGACGACCTCGAGGTCGACAACGTCGCGTACGCGGTCCTGCCGCCGCCGCGCAAGATCGCCGTCCTCCTGGTGAGTCCCGGCAACCTCTTCCTCGAGAAGGTTCTGCGCACCGATCCGCAGGTTTCCCTCGAGATCCGCACGCCGGACCAGTATCAGGGCGGGATGGCCGAGGCCGACGTCGTCGTGCTCGACTCGGTGACGCCGCCGCGCGCGGGTCCTGGACGGTTCGTGTTCGTCAACGCCGTGCCGCCGGACGTGCCCCTGGAGGTTCTCGGCCGGATCGAGCGCCCGACGATCATGGACTGGGACCGCACCCACCCGGTCATGCGTCACGTCGAGTTCGCGAAGGTGACGATCGAGGACGCGATGCGCATCCGGCCGCTGGCGGCGGGACGGCCGGTCGTCGAGGCGGTCGGCGGCCCGATCGTCTACGCCCTCGAGGAGCCCGACCGGAAGGCGCTCTTCGTGGGATTCGACCTGTTCAAGACGGACTTCCCGCTGCGGATCGCGTTCCCGCTGGTCCTCTCGAACACGCTCCGCTGGTTGCACCCGGCGGGGCTCGACCAGTCGAGCTTCCAGTTCGCGACCGGCCAGCCCATCCTGCTGCCCGCGCCTCACGGGGTCAGCACCGTCACGGTGACCACGCCCAGCGGCCGGACCGTCCAGGGCCGCGTCACGCGGGGCGCGATCAGCTTCACGGAGACCGACGAGGCCGGCATCTACACCCTGGCCACGGCGCGCGGTGAGACCCGCGTGGCCGTCAACTTGATGAGCGCCGAGGAGTCGAACCTGACGCCGCATCCGCTGCCGACGCCGACCGGCCACGGCCCCTCGGCGCCGCCGGTGCCGGTCCAGCGTGAGCTCTGGCCGCTCTTCGTGCTGCTGGCGGTGATCCTGCTCGCGGGCGAGGGGTTGCTCTACTGGCGGCGTCAGAGCGCGGGCCGGCTGCGCCTGCCGTCGAGCCCCGGGGACCGGTGGGCCCTGGCGCTCCGGAGCGCGCTCGTCATCGTGCTCTGTTTCACCCTGCTGCGGCCGACCTTGCCCCGATGGGTCGATCGGATGAACGTGGTGTTCCTGCTCGACCTGTCGGACAGCGTGAGCCTCGCCTCGCGCGAGCGCGCGTACCGGTTCGTCGCCGAAGCCGCCAGGTCGATGAAGAGCGGCGACCGCAACAGCGTGATCGCGTTCGGCGAGCAGGCGGTCGTCGATCAGCCGCTCGCCGCCCGGCCGAGCATCGAGCGCCCGAAGGCCCTGGTCGATGGGCACGGCACGAACATTTTCCAGGCGATCCAGCTGGCGCTGGCGATGCTGCCGCCCGGCCAGGCCAACCGGATCGTCATGCTGACCGACGGGCGCCAGAACGCCGGCAACGCCCTGGCCGGAGCGCAGGCCGCCAAGGACGCCGCGGCCGACATCTACTATGTCGCCGCGCCGCTGACCTTCACGCAGGAGGTGGTCGCCGAGGCGCTCGTGCTCCCGCACGAGGTGAAGTTCGGCGAGCCGTTCCAGACGAAGGTCATCGTGTGGAGCCACAAGGACACCGAGGGCCGGCTCTCGCTCTTCCGGAACAACGAGTTCCTCGGCTCGCAGGTGGTGCGCCTGAGCGCCGGCAAGAACGTGTTCAGCTACCGGCAGTCGCTCGACGCGAGCGGCATCCACGTCTATCAGGCGGCGATCGAGGTCGACGGCGACACGATCGAGGAGAACAACCGGGCCGTGGGCGCCGTCGTGGTGCGCGGCCGGCCGCAGGTGATGCTCGCCGACCGCGACCGGAGCCACGCGCAATCCCTGGCCGGCGCGCTCCGCTCGCAGAACATCGACGTGACCGTCGTGGAGCCGGCTGGGATCCCGACCGATCTGGCCGGGCTGCAGAAGTACGACGGCGTCGTGCTCTCGAATGTCTCCTCGCTCAAGCTGACGCGGCCGCAGATGGGCTACATCCGCGACTACGTCCGCGACTACGGCGGCGGGCTCGTCATGATCGGCGGCGAGGAGAGCTTCGGGCTCGGCGGGTACTACCGCACCCCGATCGAGGAAGCGCTGCCGGTCACGATGGAGGTCAAGCAGAAGGTCGAGATCCCGAGCCTCGCGGTCGTGCTCTCGATCGACCGCTCCGGCTCGATGGCGATGTCGACCGACGAGAAGGTGACCAAGCTCGACCTCGCCAAAGAAGCGTCCCATCTCGTGGTCGACCTGCTCGACGAGCGCAACGAGGTCGGGGTGATGAGCTGGGACACCGAGTTCATCTGGGACGCGCCCGTGCGCCCGGCGAAGGACAAGGCGGCGATCCATCACGCGATCGCGACGATCAAGGCGGGCGGCGGCACGGACGGCTATCCGGCGCTGAAGGAGTCGTACCAGGTGCTGTTCGAGCGGCCGGCGCTGCTCAAGCACGTCATCTTCCTCTCCGACGGGCAGATGACGCGCGGCGACTTCCAGGGCCTGCTGCGGCGCATGTCGAAGGACAAGATCACGGTGTCGACGGTCGCCATCGGCAAGGACGCCGACGTCCAGCTGATGGTCGACGTCGCCAAGTGGGGCAAAGGGCGGTTCTACTACACCGAAGACTCGCAGACCATTCCGCGCATCTTCACGCTCGAGACGCAACTGGCCTCCAAGGCCTCCCTCGTCGAGCAGCCGTTCAAGCCGCAGCTGACCTCACCGGGCCACGAGGCGATCCAGGAGATCGACTGGAAGAGCGTGCCGCCCCTCGGGGGCTACGTCGCGAGCACCCTGAAGTCCACCGCTGACCTGGTCCTGATGAGCCACCAGGAAGACCCGGTGCTCGCCACATGGCGATACGGGCTCGGCCGCTCGGTCGCCTTCACGTCGGACGCCAAGGCGAAGTGGGCCGTGCTCTGGCTGCGGTGGCGTGAGTTCAACAAGTTCTGGTCGCAGCTGATCCGCTGGACCTTGCGGAGCGGGACGCGGAGCGACACGGTGGCCATCGTCGAGCGGCGGGAGAACACCGGCGAGATCGTCGTCGACGCGGTGGACCCGAAGGGCGAGTTCATCAACTTCCTCGACTCCCAGGTCGCCGTGGTCGCGCCCAACCGGGAGCGGTCGGTGATCGACCTCGAGCAGGTCGGGCCCGGGCGGTATCGCGGTCAGTTCCCTGCCGCGCAAGAGGGCGTTTATCTGGTCGGAATGGCGCAGCGCCGGAACGATCGCGTGATCGGCTCGCAGCTGGCGGGTCTGGTGGTACCGTATGCTCAGGAGCTCCGCGATCTGGGCGTCGACGAGAGCCTCCTGCGCGAGCTCGCCGAGCTGACGGGCGGGGGAGCCCTCGCGAAGCCCCACGACGCGTTCCTGACGGCGCGGCGTCAGTCACGCATCGCCGTGGACATCTGGCCGTGGCTCGTCGGCCTGGTCGCGCTGCTGCTCGTCCCGGACATCGCGCTTCGGCGCATCGGTCCCGGGGCCTTCGAGCGGCTGATGGTGCTGGTTCGTCGGGGTCTCCGAAAGAAGGAGGTTCCGTGATGTGTCGCCCGGAGTGGCGGTCGTGGATGGTCGGCGCCGTCGTCGGTCTGCTCGTCCTGACCACGACGGGTTGGGCGAGCGCCGCCGACTCGAAGCTCCGTGTCGTCGTGATCGCGCCCTTCGACGCGACCGCCCTCGAGCGTGAAGAGCAGTGGATGGGTGAGGGGGTCGCCCAGATCCTGGCCCTCGGCCTGGCCCAGAACGCATCGATCGTCCAGATCGACCGCGTGCGGCTGCGCGCGGTCGGCCGGGCGGAGGCGTGGAGCGAGCCGGTACTCGCTCAGGCGGCGCGCAGCGTCCGCGCCGATGCCGCCCTCTTCGGCCGCCTCGAGCGTCGCGGCACCGACGTCGCCGTCGTGCCGCAACTGATGGAGATCAAGCAGAGCGGCCCTGAGGTCGCGAGCCTCGAGCCGGTGGTCGCGCCGTCGGGCGAGCTATTCGGTCGGCTCGCCGTGCTGCCAGTCACGTACGCGCGCACGTTACGCGTGGCCACGACCGAGGCCGACGCCGGTCGGATCGAAAAGGCGGCTCGTCCGACTCGCGTGCCCCGGGCCTTCGAGCTCTTCGCGCGGGGCCAGATCTCGGCGCTTCGCGCCGACCAGGAGGGCAACGAAGCCGCGGTCGACCTGCTGTCCCGAGCGGTCGAGGTCGATCCGAGCTTCGTGGTGGCCGCCTACACGCTCGGCGTCGTGCACTCGTCGCTCGGCAACCGCTGGAAGGCCGCCGCGCAGTTCCGTGCGGCGACGCAGCTCGACCCGACCTATCCAGAGCCCTACAAGGCGCTCGGTGATCTCTACCTCTCGCAGCCGCGGCGCCTCTTCGATCAGGCGGTCGAGGCCTACAGCAAGGCGATCGAGCTGCGGCCCTTCTACGCGGACGCCTTCGTCGGGCTCGGCGACGCGAAGGCCGCGAAGAGTGACGTCGACGGCGCGATCGCCGCGTATCAGAAGGCCCTCGTCTACAACCCCGTCAATCCGCGCGTGCACATGAGCCTCGGCAAGATCTATTACGGCGAGAAGGGGCTCTACTACGAGGCGGTCAACGCATACAAGAAGGCGATCGACCTCGATCCCCACTCGGTCGACGCGCGGATGGGCCTCGGCGAGGTCTACGAGGAGAAGGGGCTCTACCGGGAGGCCACCGAGGAGTATCGGCGCGTGATCGAGATCGACGGCAAGCACACGGGCGCCATGTACAATCTCGCGCTCGTCTATGAGAAGGTCGACCCCAAAGCGGCGATCGCTCAGTGGGAGCGCTACATCGAGCTCGCCGCCCCGCTCGCGACGGAGAAGGACTGGGTCGACGTCGCTCGCCAGCATTTGAGGAAGCTCAAGAATCAGGTCAAGGACTAGCCGGCCGCGCCGCCGCCGCCGCCTACGTCGTCGTTCGCCACGCCTCGAGCCGGTCGGTGCCGCGCTCCCGAATGTATGCGGAGGGGTGCCTCACCGACCGCTATGATAACCGCGTGGTCAGACGAGTCTGGGGGATCCCGTGGATGAGCTGAGGAAGGACCCGACGCGAGGACACTGGGTCCTCATCCGCCCGAAGGCCAAGCCCGCGCGGCAGACAGATTGCCCGTACTGTCCGGGCGCCGAGCACCTGACCGGGCCGGAGATCGCCGCCTATCGGCCGGAGGGCTCGGCCGCCAACAGTCCGGGATGGACCGTCCGCGTCGTCCCGGAGCCCGACGCATATTTCCGGATCGAGTGGGAGCTGGTCCGGGAGGGCGTCGGGATGTTCGACATGATCAATCCGCGCGGCGCGAGCGAGCTCGTGATCGAGTCGCCGCGGCACGACGACACGCTCGCGTCGATGGAACCCGCCGCGCTGGAAGCGGTGCTGTGGATGTACCGCGACCGGCTGCTCGATCTCAAGCGCGACGGCCAGATCCGCGACATCCTCGTCTCTCGTCGGCACAAGAAGCCCGGCGTGCCCGGCCATCATCCGTACTCGCGGGTCACGGCGATCCCGATCGTCTTCGACGAGACGCGACGCGAGCTGCGGGAGGCGCGCGAGTACTACCAGTACAAGCGGCGCTGCCTCTACTGCGACATCCTCCGCCAGGAGATCGGCGCCGAGGAGCGCGTGGTACGGCTGACCTCGGCGTTCGCCGCGGTCGTGCCCTACGCGCCGCGCGTGCCGCTCGAGACGTGGATCCTCCCGCGGCAGCACGGTTGCTCCTTCGAGGACGCGATCAAGCCCGAGAATCTCGGGGACCTGGCTCGGCTGCTCTCCGACTACTTCCGCACGCTCGTTCGCGGATTCGGTGACCCCGGGTACGAGATGGTGCTGCACACCGCGCCGAATTTGAGGTCGCGGATCCTGCAAGGAGACTGGGCCACGATCCGGGACGACTATCACTGGCACATCGAGATCGTCCCCGAGCCCGAGCACGCCAACCGAATCGGGGGCATCTTCGTCAACGAGACCCGGCCCGAGGTCTCGGCCGCCGAGCTACGCCAGGCCTGGACCAACCAGGGCTAGTCCTCGGCCGTAAGTAGTTTCAACACCTAGCTTTTTACCGAGGGCAGCGCCCCAGCGGGCCTTCCTGGGCTCTGGAGCCCTCAGTGCCCGGCGCCCTCGGCTAGCTAGGTGCGAGGGATTCCCTATCATTATGCGGCTTTCCAGTTGACCCCCGGCCATGCCGGTGTAGAATGCGACTGAAAGAGTCGCCGATAAAAAGAGTCGGCAATAGGAACCTTGGCCATTACCAGGGATCGCTAGGACACGAGGGCCAGACAGGAATGCTCCGCTTTACCAAGCGCGCCGACTACGGGCTGATGGCGATCCACTACATCGCCACGCACGACGACCTCGGGGCCGTCAGCGCCAAGCGGATCGCGGAGGAGTTCGGGATCCCGCCCGAGCTGCTCGCCAAGATCCTCCAGCGGCTCGCGAAGCGGAGGCTCATCGTCAGCCAGAACGGCCCCAAGGGCGGATACGTCCTGACCCGGCGCCCCGGCGACATCTCGGTCGGTGAGGTGGTGCGGGCACTCGAGGGGCCGATCAGCATCGTGAGCTGCCTCGACAAGGCCGGGTGTCCGCAGGAGACGCGCTGCAATCTCAAGCGGCCCGTGCAGAAGCTGCAGACGGCGATCAGCCGGCTGCTCGACACCATGAGCCTGGCCGAGCTGAGCAACCAGAATGCGCCCGAGGTCCTGTCGATCAAGTGAAGCAGGGCACGCACCCGCGCGAGACGGAGAGAGCCAGATGCTGAAGTTCCCGATCTTCATGGACGCGCAGTCGACCACGCCCGTGGACCCGCGCGTCGTCGAGGCGATGATCCCGTACTTCACGGAGAAGTTCGGCCACCCGGCGAGCCGGAACCATTCCTTCGGCTGGGAGGCCGAGAACGCCGTCGACCGCGCCCGCGAGCAGCTCGCGAAGCTCATCGGCGCCCGCGACCCCAAGGAAGTGATCTTCACCTCCGGGGGAACCGAGTCGATCAACCTCGCGATCAAGGGCGTCGCGGAGATGTACCGGGAGAAGGGCAACCACATCGTCACCACTGCCATCGAGCAGCGGGCGAGCCTCGACGTCTGCAAGCGCCTGGAGCGGCAGGGCTTCGAGGTGACGTACGTGCCGGTGCGGCCCGACGGCCTGGTCGAGGTCGACGCGATCCGGCAGGCGCTGACCGACAAGACGATCCTGATCTCGGTCATGCTCGCGAACAACGAGATCGGCACGATCCAGGACGTGGCGGCGATCGGCAAGCTGGCCAAGGAGAAGGGGATCATCTTCCACGCTGACGGCACGCAGGCCGTCGGCAAGATTCCGGTGAACGTGGAGTCGGCGGGCATCGATCTCCTGTCGTGCACCGCGCACCTGATCTACGGCCCCAAGGGTGTGGGCGCGCTCTACGTCAGGCGCAAGGCGCCGCGGGTGCGGATCGCGCCGCTGATCGACGGCGGCGGTCACGAGCGCGGGATGCGGTCGGGGACGCTTCCGGTGCCGCTCATCGTGGGCTTCGGCCGAGCGGCCGAGCTCTGTGGCGAGGTGATGGCCGAGGAGAGCGCGCGGCTCGCGAAGCTCCGCGACCGCTTGCAAGACATGATCCTCTCGAACGTCGACGAGGCGTACCTGAACGGGCACCCGGAGCGGAGGCTGCCGCACAACCTGAACATCTCGTTCGCGTACGTCGAGGGCGAGTCGGTGCTGATGGGGCTCAACAAGGAGAGCGCCCTGTCCTCGGGCTCGGCCTGCACGTCGTCGACGCTCGAACCGTCCTACGTGATCGGCGCCCTGGGCGCGAGCGCCGAGCTGGCCCACTCGTCGATCCGCTTCAGCCTGCACCGGTTCACCACCGAAGAGGAAGTCGAGCACGTCGGCGCCAGGACGATCGACGTCGTCAAGCGGCTGCGCGAGATGTCTCCGCTCTACGAGCTGGCCAAGGAAGGCGTGGACTTGAAGTCCATTCGGTGGAAGGCCGACTAAGGGGGGTTTCGACCATGGCCTATAGTGACAAGGTTGTCGACCACTACAACAACCCGCGCAACGTCGGATCCTTCACGAAGGACACCCCGGGCGTGGGGACGGGGCTCGTCGGCGCGCCGGAGTGCGGCGACGTGATGAAGCTCCAGATCAAGGTCAACCTCGACACCGGCGTCATCGAGGACGCGAAGTTCAAGACGTTCGGGTGCGGTAGTGCGATCGCGTCGTCGAGCCTGGCCACGGAGTGGCTGAAGGGCAAGACGGTCGACGAGGCGGCCAAGATCAAGAACACCGACATCGTCAACGAGCTGAAGCTGCCGCCGGTGAAGATCCACTGCTCGGTGCTGGCCGAGGACGCGATCAAGGCGGCGCTGGCCGACTACCGGGACAAGAACGCATCGGCGGTCGCTCCCGCGTCGTCCAAATAGGTAGCGGGAGGAAGAACGTCTATGGCGGTCGCACTGTCGGAAGCGGCGGCGAAGCAGGTGAAGGAGCTCAAGCGGGCGCAGAACCTGCCGGAGACCGTGTTTCTGCGGATGGGCGTGAAGGGCGGTGGATGCTCGGGGATGTCGTACTCCCTCGAGTTCGACAGCGAGCGCGGCCCCCACGACAAGGAATTCGAGCTCGACGGGATCAAGGTCGTGGTCGACAAGAAGAGCTATCTCTACCTGAACGGCACGACGCTCGACTACGTCCAGCAGGGGCTGACGGGAGGCTTCACCTTCGTCAACCCCAATGCGAAGTCGAGCTGTGGATGCGGCACGTCGTTCTCGGCGTAGCCGGGGCGCGGACCACAGGGAACGGGCCCCGCGGAGGGCCCGTTTCGCTTTTAGAGGCAGTGCGCGGTGCAGGCCGTCGCGAGGCTGGGGCCCCGCCGGCCGAGCCGCCTAGAAAGGAGCCGATGGATCACTTCGAGGTCTTCGGGTTGCCACGGCGGCTCGGCATCGACACGGCCGAACTCCAGCGAAAGTTCTACGAGCTCTCGCGCCGGGGGCATCCCGACTTCCACCAGGCGGCACCGCCCGAGCGTCAGGCGGAGATCCTCGAAGCCTCCGCGCGCCTCAACGCCGCATACCGGGCGCTGCGCGATCCGCTGGCGCGGATCGAATACCTGGTCCGTCTCGAGGAGGGCCGCGACACGCGCGAGGGCGCGACGGTGAAGCCGAAGGCGCCGCCCGAGCTGCTCGAGGAGATGTTCGAGATCCAGGAAGCGCTGCAGGAGGCCAAGTCGGCTGGTCAGTCAGTCGGGCTCGACGCCGGCGCGAAGCGGACGCTGTCCGCCCAGCGCGACCGCCTCCGCGCGCGCTACGAGCAGGAAGAGGCCCGCCTGCGCGGTCCCCTCAGCCAGGCATGGGACGCGGCGGGACCGGCCGACCGCGCCGGAGCGCTGACGGCCTTCAAGGAGGCGCTCGCGGTCCGCGCATACCTCAGAACGGTCATCGACGACATCGACGAAGCGCTCGGAGAGTCAGAGGAGGGTCATGTCTCGCATCGTCGGCATTGATCTCGGCACGACCAACAGCCTGGTCGCGTACGTGGACGACAAGACCGGCCTGCCCCGGGTCATCCCCGATCGGGACGGGCAGGTGCTCCTGCCGTCCATCGTCTCGTTCACGCCCGAGGGCGTGCTGGTCGGCGCCGCGGCGAAGCGGCGGCTCGTTCGCCGGCCGGAGTCGACGGTCTATTCCGTCAAGCGGCTGATGGGGCGCGGCTACGACGACGTCAAGGACGAGCTCGGCTACCTGCCGTTCAAGGTGCAACCGGCCGACGGGATCGTAAAGATCCAGATCGGGGACCGAGACGTCACGCCGCCGGAGGTGTCGGCGATCGTGCTCAAGTCGCTCAAGGAGCGCGCGGAGGCGCACTTCGGCGAGCCGATCGAGAAGGCCGTGGTCACGGTGCCCGCGTACTTCAACGACAGCCAGCGCCAGGCCACCAAGGACGCCGGCCGCATCGCCGGCCTCGACGTCGTGCGAATCGTCAACGAGCCGACGGCGGCCTCGCTGGCCTACGGTCTGCAGCGCATCAAGGAAGGGCTCATCGCCGTCTACGACCTCGGCGGCGGGACGTTCGACATCTCCATCCTCCGCGTGAAGGACGGGATCCTCGAGGTCCTCGCGACGAACGGCAATACGCACCTCGGCGGTGACGACTTCGACCGCGCGATCGTCCTGGCGCTGCTCGCGGACATCCGCACCAAGCACGGCGCCGACCTCGGGCGCGATCTCGAGGCGATGCAGGAGCTGCGGCTCGCCGCCGAGGCTGCCAAGATCCGCCTGTCGGCCGACGAGCGGACGGCGCTGACGATCCCGTTCGACGGCTTCACGTATCACCGCGCGATCACCCGTGCCGAGGTCGAGGCGCTCATCGGACGGCTGGTCGAGTCGACCCTGGCGCCGTGCCGGATGGCGCTCGCCGATGCCGGCCTCGCCGCCGCGGACATCGACGAGGTGGTCCTGGTCGGAGGATCGACGCGGGTGCCGCTCGTGCGTCGACGCGTGCAAGAGCTCTTCGGTAAGACCCCTCACAGCCAGCTGAATCCGGACGAGGTCGTCGCGCTGGGCGCCGCGGTCCAGGCGCAGATCCTCGCCGGCGGCATCACCGACATGCTCTTGCTCGACGTGACGCCGCTGTCCCTGGGGATCGAGACGCTCGGCGGGATCGTCAGCGTGCTCATCCCGAGGAACACGACCATCCCGACCAGCGCGCGCGAGATGTTCACGACCTCGGTCGACGGCCAGCACGTAGTCGACATGCACGTGGTCCAGGGCGAGCGCGAGCTCGCGAAGGACTGCCGCTCGCTCGCCCGCTTCGAGCTCTCCGGGATCGATCCGATGCCGGCGGGGATGCCGAAGATCGAGGTGGTGTTCTTGATCGACGCCAACGGCATCCTGAGCGTGACGGCGACGGAGCTCCGGAGCGGCAAGGCCGCCGCGATCGAGGTGAAGCCGACCTACGGGCTGTCGGAGGCCGACGTCGAGCGGATGGTCGAGGACTCGTTCACCAACGCCGAGGCCGACGTGGAGGCACGCCTCCTCATCGAGACGCGCAACGAAGCCGACACGGTCATCACCCACGTCGAGCGCGCGCTCGCCCAGGGCCGCCGGCTGGTCGGCGACGACGAGCACGCGGCGATCGTGGCGGCGCTGACCGCGCTCAAGGACGCGCGCAACACCACCGACCGTGATCGGATTCGCGAGGCGACGACCGCCACGAACCAGACGACCGAGCACCTCGCCGAGCTGATGATGGACGCGGCGCTCAAGGGCGCCCTGGCGAGTCGGCGCGCCGACGAGATCATGGAGAAGTAATGGCGGTTCACAAGGTGACCTTTCTGCCGCTCAACGTCACCGTCGAGGTCGACGACGAGAAGTACCCGCTGGCTGACCACGGTAAGCCGGGCTCGCTGCTGGACATCGCGCTGGCGAACCACATCGACCTCGAGCACAACTGCGGGGGGAGCTGCGCCTGCACGACCTGTCACGTCATCGTGAAGGAAGGCGAGGAGAACCTCTCGGAGATGCAGCCCGACGAGGAAGACCGCCTCGACACGGCGGAGGGCCTCACCATCCACTCGCGTCTGGGCTGTCAGGCGGTCGTGCGTGGCCATGTCGTGGTGGAGATCCCCAAGTGATCACGTGGCGGGACACCGAGGACATCGCGATTGCGCTGAGCGAGGGTCATCCCGATCTCGACCCGTTGAGCGTGCGCTTCACCGACCTGCACCGCTGGGTGACCGATCTACCGGGCTTCACCGACGACCCCAAGGCGTCCAACGAGAAGATCCTCGAGGCGATCCAGATGGCCTGGCTCGACGAGTACCGGAACCGATGATCCCGGCGGCCGGCGGCGCGCGCCTACCAGCTCACGACCTGGTCGGCCGCGAAGATCAGCTCGACGAGCTGGCCGTACGAGAGATCGCCGTCGAGGCGGCGGACCGAGACGCCCGCCGGCAAGCCCGAGGCGACGCCGCCCGGCAGGACCACGACCGTGACGCGGTCGCCGTCGCGCAGGCTGCGATCGAGCACGGCACGTGCGAGCCCGGTATCCGAGCCCTTGAGCAGGTGGAGGACCGCGGCCATCAGAACACCAGGAACCGGCGGCCACGCTGGACGAGGCCGGCGATCTCCTCGCGCGTGACCGGAATGACGGGATGCCCGTCGGCGTTCCAGGTGGGATCGCGCGGCAGCGCGTCCTTGTCGACGTGGAACGGCACACCGAGCGCCTTGAGGTTCGCGCGGAACTTCGCGATGTCGTCGCCGTCGACGAGCTCGTCGGTATCCTCGTCGAGCAGGTGGACGCCGGCGCCCAGCAAGACGAAGGTGACCTCGTTCTCGCCCGCGACGACGCCGAGGCCGATCCGCATCGCCTCGTTCGCGCGGTGGGACGCGCGCGGGTCCGTCGAGATGAGGACGATGACCGGTGGAGTGGCGGACACGGACTCAGTTGAGCGCGATGAACCGGTCGGTGGCGTTGATCAGGTCCGTCAGGACGACGAGGCCGCAGTACGTCACGGTGTCCGCGTCCCGCAGCGGGATGCGCCGCTTCTGGCAGCCGTACGCGCACACGAACAGCTTCGCGCCCCGCTCGGACAGGGCGCGGACGCGCGCGTCGTCGAGCGCGGTGACGCCGTCGTCGATCAGGTACAGGTAGAGATCCGCACCGCGGTCGAGCGCCGCGCTCGAGAGGCCCACGGCCGTCTCGAGATTGGGGTGCTCGCGTCCGGTGGAGAGCAGCACGCCGAGCTTCTTCTTCGCGAGATCCATCGCGAATCGAGCGTAGCATTGTAAAAAATGGAGAGCAAGCCGATGAGCCGTCGAGTCTATCTGGATCACAACGCGTCGACGCCCGTCCATCCCGAGGTGCTCGCCGAGATGCTGCCGTACTTCTCGGAGGTCTACGGCAATCCCTCGAGCATCCACGGATTCGGCCGCGCAGCGCGCGAAGGCCTCGACCTGGCGCGCGAGCGCGTCGCGAAGTTCCTGAAGGTCTCCAGCCAGGAGATCGTCTTCACCTCCGGCGGGACCGAGTCCGACAACTTCGCGGTGAAGGGCCTCGCGATGGCCCGGGGCAAGGGCCATCTCATCACGACGCAGGTCGAGCACCACGCGGTCCTGCGCGCCTGCCGCGCGCTTGAGACGCAGGGCTTCGGTCTGACCTGCGTGGGCGTCGACGAGCACGGGATGGTCGACCCCGACGAGGTCCGGCGCGCGATTCGCCCAGACACCCTGGCGATCAGCATCATGCACGCCAACAGCGAGGTCGGGACACTCCAGCCGATCGAGGCGATCGGCCGCGTCGCGCGCGAGCACGGAGTGCCCTTCCACGTCGACGCGGTCCAGACCTTCGGCAAGCTGCCGCTCGACGTCGACGCGCTCGGCATCGACGTGCTCTCGTTCTCGGCCCACAAGATCTACGGTCCCAAGGGCGCCGCCGGCGTGTACATCCGGAAGGGCACCAAGATGGTCGCGGTCCAGCACGGGGGCGAGCACGAGCGGCGCCGCCGGGCGGGCACCGAGAACGTGGCGGGCATTGTCGGCCTCGGCAAGGCGGTCGAAGTGCGGGCCCGCGACATGGCCGCCGAGGCCGAGCGGCTGACCGCGCTGCGCGATCGGCTCTGGAACGGCATTCGCGAACGGGTGCCCGACGTGCGGCTGTCCGGTCACCCGGTCCGCCGGCTTCCGGGTACGGCGAGCCTGCTCTTCCGCCACGTGGAGTCCGAGTCGATCGTGCTCGGTCTGGACCTCAAGGGCGTCGGCGTGTCGGCGGGCTCGGCCTGTACTTCCGGTAACGTCGAGCCCTCGCACGTCCTGGTCGCGATGGGCGTTGCACTCGACTGGGCGATGGGCGCTGTCCGGTGCTCGCTCGGCCGCTCGACGAGCGCGGAGGACATCGACTATGTGATCGAGTGCGTCGAGCCTCTCGTGCGCAAGCTTCGTCAGGCCATGCCGGTGGGTGCCGCGTGAGGTGCCGATCGCGGTTGGAGCGGGGCTGATCGGTGTTCGCCGCGATCCGGCGCGACGTGCAGGCCGTGCGGGAGCGGGACCCGGCCGCGCGCTCGACGCTCGAGGTGCTGCTGTGCTACCCGGGTGTGCACGCCCTGGCGTTTCATCGCCTGGCGCACGCGATCTGGCGTCGCGGCTGGACCGTTCCGGCGCGATTCGTCTCCCACGTGAGCCGATTCCTCACCGGCATCGAGATCCATCCGGCGGCCAAGCTCGGGCCCGGGCTCTTCATCGATCACGGCATGGGCGTCGTCATCGGCGAGACCGCCGAGGTCGGTGAGAACGTCACGCTGCTGCAGGGCGTGACCCTCGGCGGTACCAGCCTCAAGCGCGAGAAGCGCCACCCGACCCTCGGCAACAACGTCGTCGTCGGCGCCGGCGCGAAGATCATCGGGGGCTTCAAGATCGGCGACGGCAGCCGCATCGGCGCCGGCTCGGTGGTCGTCCGCGAGGTGCCCACGAACTCCGTTGTCGTCGGCGTTCCAGGCCGAGTAACATATCGCGACGGCCAGCGGGTCGCCGGCGGGATCGATCTCGACCAGACCGATCTGCCGGACCCGGTCAGCAAGGCGATCGAGCAGCTCGTCGAGCGGATCCGCATCCTCGAGGGCGAGCTCGAGACGATGCGAAAGAAAATCGAGGAGGAGCGCACGTGACCCCGAAGGACATGCTGAGCCTCAAGGAAGCGTCGACGTATCTCGGCATGGACGAGCGCGCGCTCGCGTCGCTCGCCACCGAGCGGCGCATTCCGGCGCTGCAGCTCGACGGCGCCTGGATGTTCTCCAAGAAGTCGATCGACAAGTGGCGGGGTCAGCAGACGCGACGCCTGTGATCTCGCGCGACCAGGCCTGGTCGGTCCTCACCGAGTTCACCAAGAGCGACAGCCTCCGCAAGCACGCGCGCGCCGTCGAAGCGTCGATGCGCGCCTACGCCGGCCGCTACGGCGAGGACCCGGACACGTGGGGCGTCGCCGGCATGCTCCACGACTTCGACTACGAGATGCACCCGCGCGCGCCGCATCACCCCGTCAAGGGCGCCGAGATCTTGCTGGCGCGCGCCGTTCCCGAACGGATCGTCCACGCGATCCTCGCCCACGCCGACTACTCGGGGGTCCCCCGCGTGTCGCTTCTCGACCGCGCACTCTACGCGTGCGACGAGCTCTCGGGCTTCGTGCACGCGGTAGCGCTGGTCCGTCCCGGTCGCGTGATCAGCGGACTCGAGCCGCCCTCGGTCAAGAAGAAGCTCAAGGACAAGGCGTTCGCGCGCACCGTCAACCGCGACGACGTCTACCGCGGCGCCGCCGAGCTCGGCGTCGACCTCGACGCCCACATCGCCTTCGTCATCTCCGCGCTGACCGAAGTCGCCCCCGAAATCGGCCTCGCGCGCACCTAGGCCGGCGGCGCGGCCGGGTCGTGTCGCCTGTGACGAGGCCAGACTTACGACGGGTGGATCGAGCCGACGCCAACCGAGTGCCGTCGGGGTCGCGGGTGGGGGTTCCTTTCGTGACCCGTGTTGTCAGGGTTGACCTGGCCTGCGCGTTGCCGGATTGGTCGCCGCGGAGTGTCCGCTAGCGTGGTCGCGAAAGGGACCCCCACCCGCGGCCCCGACGGCACATCGATGACGCCGCGTGCGATCACGCACGTCGACATGGACGCGTTTTACGCGGCGATCGAGCAGCGCGACCGCCCGGAGCTGCGCGGCCGGCCCGTGATCGTGGGCGCGAGCCCGACCGGGCGCGGCGTCGTCTCGGCCGCGTCGTACGAGGCGCGCCGGTTCGGCGTGCGCTCGGCGATGCCAATCGGGCGGGCGGCGCGGCTCTGCCCTGAAGGCGCCTTCCTGCCGGTGGACATGGAGAAGTACCAGCGCGTCTCGGTCCAGATCATGGGCATCCTGGCCGACTTCTCGCCTCTCGTGGAGCCCGTCTCCGTCGACGAGGCCTTCGTCGATCTCACCGGGACCGAGTCGCTCTTCGGAAGCCCGCTCGACGCAGTCCGCCGGATCAAGCGAAGAATCTTTGCCGAGACCAGCCTGACCGCTTCGGCGGGGCTCGCCGCCAGCAAGTTCGTCGCGAAGGTCGCCTCCGATCTCGAGAAGCCCGACGGGCTCGTGGTCGTGGCGGCCGGCGACGAGGCGCGCTTCCTCGGCGCCCTGCCCATCGAGCGCCTCTGGGGCGTGGGCAAGGTCATGGCGAACGAGCTGCGCGAGCTCGGCTTCACGACGATCGGCCAGCTCCAGCGCGCGCCGCGCGCAATCCTCGCCAAGCGGTTCGGCAAGCACGGCGACGCGCTCTACGACCTGGCCTTCGGTCGCGACGACCGCGCCGTGGAGCCGTTCGGCGTGCCCAAGTCGATCGGCGCCGAGGAGACGTTCGGGGCCGACTGCACCGATCCGCAGAAACTCAGGACGACCTTGCGGGCTCACGCAGAGCGGGTCGCGGCCGAGCTGAGAGAAGGGGGATATGCGGCCGGCCGCGTCACCGTGAAGCTCCGGCTGGCGCCGTTCGAGACGCACACCCGGAGCGTCACCGGCGAGCCGACGCAGGACGGCCTCGAGCTCTACCGCCGCGCGCTGGCGCTGCTCGAGCGCGACCCGGTGACGCGGCCGGTCCGCCTCATCGGACTCTCGGCGGCGCGCCTCGGGCCGGCCGGCGCGGGCCAGCTGGATCTTCTCGATCCGGCGGCGCTGCGGCGCGAGCGGCTGGCTCGCGTGGTGGACAAGCTCACGGCGCGCTTCGGCCAGGGGGCCGTCGTGCCGGCGACTCTGCTCGGCCGACGGCATCACGACGACTGACGGGACGGGGAGGCGCCGCCGGGTCGACCCGGCGACTCCTCCCGCGGCGGCTCGGACCTAGAAGCCGAGCGGCTCGGTCAGGCGCACCCAGCGGCCGCCCTTGACCTGCGCGAGAAACGCCGAGCTCGCCCCTTGATGCTTGTCGGGGCCGAAGCTCGCCTCGGGCCCGTTGAAGATGTCCTTGTAGCTCTTGATCGACTCCAGCCCCCGCACGAGGCTGTCGGTCGTCAGGTCGGCGCCGGCCTTCTCGAGTCCGACGACGGTCAGATCGGCGGCGACCCAGCCGTACACGGCGCCGATGTTCGGGTCGACCTTGTAGCGCTCCTTGTAGCGATCGAACCACGCCTGCGCGGTCGGGCTGAGCGTGTCGCGGTACGGCATGTCGGTGAGCCCCGTGGCGTAGAGCCCCTCGGTGACGCCGCCCTGCGCCGCCGCGACGAAGAGGTCGTAGCTGGCCGTCGAGCCGAAGAAGTCGACGTCCCAGCCGATCTTTCGCGCCGTCGCGTACGGCACGATGGTGTCGCGCACGATTGTCCCGAAGACGACCAGGTCGCAGTTGGCGGCCTTGAGCTTGGTGATCTGCGCCGTGAAGTCCTGGTCGGTCGGCTTGTGGGTCGTGGTCTCGACGATCTTGATCTTCATCTTGTCCGCCTGCATCTGGACGCCGTCCAGGACTTCCTTGCCGAAGTCGGTGTCCTGGTACATGACGCAGAGCGCCTTCTTGCCCTTCTTAGTCACGAAGTAGTTGATGCCGGCGCGGACCTGGTCCACGTACGTAGCCGCGCCGTAGAACTTGAGCTTGTGGAAGGGCTCGAACATCGAGCGGGCGGCCGACAGTGGGAACAGGCTCGGCACGTTGGCGTCGAACATGTCCCGGAACAGCGCGTTGTTCATCGGCGTGCCGAGTCCGGCGACCATCGCGAAGATGTGGTCGCGGTGGATCAGCTTGGCGCCGGCCTGCACCGCCCGGGGCACCTGGTACTGGGTGTCCTCGACGATCAGCTTGATCTTGCGGCCGTGGACACCGCCCTTGTCGTTGAGCTCATCGAACCGCATCTTCACGGCATTCGTCGACGACACACCGTACGTGGCGGCCGGGCCCGAGAGGTCGGTGTGCATCCCCAGCACGATCTCGGTCTTGCTGACGCCGCGGGTCTCCTTCTGGGCGACCGCCTCACCGGCCAGCGCGACCGCGCCGACCAGCACCCCCGCCGCGACCAGTCGCATCCTCATCGCTCGCTCCTTTCGTAGTGACGCCACGTCCGGGCCGCGCCGCCGCCGGGCGGCGCTACGCCTCGGCGTACATGGCCTCGATCACGTCCTTGTACTTTCGGTTGACGAACGCGCGCTTGAGCTTCATGGTCGGCGTGAGCTCCTCGTCCTCCGCGGTGAGGATCTGCTCGATCAGCCGGAACTGCTTGATGGTCTCGACGCGCGCCAGCTGCCGGTTGACCCGGTCGATCTCGCCGCCGATCAGCCGCTGGACCTCCTCGGTCCGGCACAACGAGGCGAAGTTCGTGAACGGCACGTTCCGCTCCTGCGCGAACTGCGCGACGGTCTCGTGGTCGATCATCACCAGGCACGAGAGGAACTTGCGCTTGTCGCCGATGACGACGGCGTCGGAGATGTAGGGCGAGAACTTCAGCTGGTTCTCGATCTCCGACGGCGTGATGTTCTTGCCGCCCGCCGTGATGATGATGTCCTTCATTCGATCGGTGATGCGCACGAACCCTTCGTCGTCCATCACGCCGACGTCGCCGGTGTGGAGCCAGCCGTCGACGATCGTCTCCCCGGTCTTGGCCGGGTTCTTGTAGTAGCCCATGAACACGTGCGGCCCCTTCAGCAAGATCTCGCCCTCGGGCGACAGGCGGACCTCGGTGCCGGGCCGGGCGATTCCCACGGTGCCGAGCTTGATGCGGTCGGCCGGCATCGCGGTGGCGAGGCCGCAGTTCTCGGTCTGGCCGTAGACCTCGCGCATGTCGATGCCGAGGGCCATGTACCACTTGATCAGCTCGGGCGCGATCGGCGCCGCCCCGGTGGCCGTGCCCCGAGCGCGGTGCAGCCCCATCGAGCGTTTGACGTTGTCGAGCACCAGGAAGTCGGCGACGCGAAAGAGCAAGCGGAGCACGAGCCCCGGCCGTCGGCCGGCGATCCGCTGCTCGGCCACGCGCGCGCCGACGGAGAGCGCCCAGTGATAGGCGAGCCGGCCCACGCGGGTGGCGTCCCGCATCCGAAGCGCGACCGCCGAGTAGAACTTCTCCCAGATGCGCGGCACCGCGAAGAAGAGCGCGGGCGCGACCTCACGAAGGTTCTCGGGCACCGTGTCGATGCTCTCGGCGAAGTTGATGGTGGCGCCGGTGCGCAGCGGGTTGAACACGCTGACCGTGCGCTCCGCGATGTGGCAGAGCGGCAGGAACGAGAGCTGCTGATCGCCCTCGTGCAGCGCCGTGACGTAGTCGGAGTAGTCAATCTGGAACAGGATGTTGCGATGGCTCAGCATCGCCCCTTTGGGCGGCCCGGTCGTGCCCGACGTGTAGACCAGGATCGCCAGGTCGTCGGGCCGCGCGAGCTCGACCATGCGGTCGAACGCGCCGGGATGCTCCGCCCCGTAGCCGAGGCCGAGCTCGAGGAGCTCGTCGAACGAGATCACCTGCTCGTCCTTGAAGGCGTGGAGCCCCTCGGTGTCGAAGACGACGATCTTCACGAGCTCGGGACAGCGGGCGCGGACCTCGAGGATCTTGTCGAGCTGCTCCTCGTCGGCGGCAAAGAAGAAGCGGGTGCCGCTGTCGTTCACGATGTATTCGACCTGGCGGGGCGCGTCGGTCGTGTAGATGCCGTTGGTGACGCCGCCGACCGCGAGGGTGCCCATGTCGGTGTAGAGCCACTCCGGGCAGTTGTCGGCCATGATCGAGACCACGTCGCGGTGGCGCAGGCCGAGCGCGACCAGGCCGAGCCCGACGTGCTTCGCCCGCTCGCCGTACTCGTGCCAGGTGACGGCGCGCCAGATGCCCAGGTCCTTCTCGCGCATCGCCACGCGGTGGCCGCGCTCGCAGACGACGTGACGGAAGAGCTTCGGCAGCGTGTCCTGGCCGAAGACGGTGGTCGAGAGGCCGGTCGTCACCGCCATGTCTTCTTCCTCTTCCAGCGTCGCGTGCCGCGGACGCCCGACTCCTTCATGCCGAGGTAGAATTCCTTGATGTCCTCTTTCTCGAGCAGCCGCGCGCAGGTGTCCTCCATCACGATGCGGCCGACCTCGAGCACGTAGCCGTAGTCGGCGATGTGGAGCGCCATGTTGGCGTTCTGCTCCACCAGGAGGACCGTCACCCCGCGCTCCCGGTTGATGCGCGCGATGATCTCGAAGATCTCCTTGACGAGCCGGGGCGAGAGACCGAGCGAGGGCTCGTCCAGCAGCATCATGCGCGGCCGCGCCATCAGGGCGCGGCTGATCGCGAGCATCTGCTGCTCGCCCCCCGAGAGCGATCCCGCCCGCTGCTCGGCCCGGGATCTGAGCACCGGGAAGTACGAATAGACCAGCTCCAGGTCCTCGCCGACACCGGCGGCGTCCCGCCGGGTGAATGCGCCCATCATCAAGTTCTCACGGACGGAGAGGAACGGGAACACCTCGCGCCCCTCCGGCACGTGGCTGATGCCGAGCCGCGTGACCCGGTCGGGGTCCATGCCTTGGATCTCCCGGCCCGCGAAGGTCACCGTGCCCTTCTGGGGATCCATCACGCCCGAGACGGTCTTGAGGATCGTGCTCTTGCCCGCGCCGTTGGCGCCGAGGATCGTGACCACGGAGCGCTCCGGCACCACGAAGCTGATGCCCCGGATGGCCATGATCGGACCGTAGTAGGTCTCGAGGTTCGTGACGGTGAGCAGGGGGTCGGCCACGGGTCAGCCGCCGAGATACGCCTTGATCACGTCGGGATGCTCCTGCACCTCACGCGCGGTGCCGAGCGCGATCGGGCGCCCGTAGTTCACCGCCAGCACCCGATCGGACACCGAGCTGACCAGGCTCATGTCGTGCTCGACCATCAGCACGGTGACGCCCAGGATCGTTCGGATGTCCTGGATCCAGAACGCCATGTCCTCGGTTTCCTCGACACTCAGGCCGGACGACGGCTCGTCCAGGAGCAAGAGACGCGGTCGCGTGCAGAGGGCCCGCGCCATCTCGACGACCTTGCGGACGCCGTAGGCCAGGTTGACGACGAGACTGTCGCGGTGCGGCTGCAGGTCCAGGAAATCGATCACGCGCTCGACCGCCTCGCGGTGCTCCAGCTCGAGCTCGCGCACCCTGGGCAGGAACAGGAGCTCCTCCACGAAGCGCGAGCGTTTGTGCGCGTGACGGCCGAGCAGCAGGTTCTGGAGCACTGTGGCGTGCTCGAACAGCTCGATGTTCTGGAACGTCCGCGCGATCCCCCGGCGGGCGATCTCGTGGGGCGGCACCCGCGTGATGTCCTCGCCGTCGAAGATCAGGCGGCCGGCCGTGGGCTCGTAGATCCGCGACACCAGGTTGAAGATCGTCGTCTTGCCGGCGCCGTTGGGGCCGATGATCGTGAAGACCTCGGCCGGCTCGATCTCGAAGCTCACCCCGTCGACGGCCCGCAGCCCGCCGAAGTCCATGACCAGGCCGTCGGCGGCCAAGAGGCTCACCGCAACCGCTCCGAGCGCATGTAACTCTTCTGGCGGCGAAAGGTCGCGCGCTTGTAGAGCGGGAAGGTCGAGAAGTAGAGCTGGATCTTGCGCCAGCGGCCGTAGATGCCGAGCGGCTCGAACAGGATGAAGAGCACGAGGATCAGGCCGAAGAGCCCGGGCTCGAGGCCGGGCTTCTTGACGAATCGATCCACCGCCAGAAACGTGGCGGCGCCCGCGTCCTTCCCGAGCGGCGAGGCCAAGGCACTCAGCCACGCCGGGACCGCGTCACGGGCCTGCGAAATCGCCACCGGCAGCAGCGCCACAAAGACGGCGCCGAAGAGCGCGCCGTGGAGGCTGCCGAGGCCGCCGACGACCACCATCAGGAGGAACTGGATCGAGAGCAGCACGGTGAAGATGTCCGGTGCCAGGAAGCCGATCTTGTGCGCGAACAAGGCGCCCGCGACGCCCATGAGCGCGGCGGAGTAGGCGAAGGCGCTGGTCTTGTAGACGGCGAGGTTCACGCCCATCGACTGCGCCGCGATCTCGCTGTCCCGGATCGCCACCCACGCCCGGCCCGTCGGAGCTCTCAGCAGATTGCCGGTCAGCCAGAGCGCCCCGATCAGGAAGGCGAGGCAGACGAAATAGAACGCGGCGTCGCCGCCGAGGTAGATGCCGAACACGACCGGCTTGTCGACCGGCTTGCCCTTGAGCCCGCCGGTGACTCGCTCCCAGCGCGTCAGCACTTCCTGGATGATCAGCGCGAATGCCAGGGTGGCGATCGAGAGATAGACGCCGGTCATGCGCAGCGCGGGCAGGCCCACGAGCACGCCGACCGCCGCCGTCACCGCGCAGGCCAGCGCCACCCCGACGACCCACGGCAGCCCGAGATCGTGGATCGCGTAGACGTGGGTGTAGGCGCCGATGCCGAGGAACGCCGCGTGGCCCAGGCTGACGAGGCCGGTGTAGCCCGCGAGCACCATGAGGGAGATGCCGCAGAGGCCGTAGATGAAGACGAGGCTCACGTCGACGAGATACGCCGGGATCAGCAGCGGCAGCACGAGCAGGCCGACCAGGAGCGCCACGTACCAGTTGCGCTGGACGTCGTCGCGGAAGATTTCCAGGTCCTGGGCGTAGGAGGTCTTGAAGACGAAGCGCATGCTCAGACCTTCTTCCGCACGATCGCCCCGAACATGCCCTGGGGCCGCACCGCGAGCACGACGAGCAGGACGACGTAGGCCGCGACGTCCTTGAATCCCTGGGGCAGGTAGGCGCCCGAGAAGAGCTCGATCAGCCCGATCGTGACTCCGCCCACCAGCGCGCCCGGGATCGAGCCGAAGCCGCCGAGCACCGCCGCCGCGAACGCCTTGAGCCCGATGAACCCGAGGTTGATGTCGATCAGCGACACCGGCGCCAGCAGGACGCCGGCGATCGCGGCGACACCGGCCGAGATTGCCCAGATCAGCGAGAACATCAGCTTGACGGGAATGCCCATGTAGTAGGCGGCGAGCTGGTTCTGCGACGCGGCCTGCATCGCCAGACCGACGCGCGTGAACGTGAAGAAGGCGTAGAGCACGGCGCAGAGCGCGACCGTCCCGACGATGATCGATACGTACTCGTGGCTCACCGCCACGCCGGCCACGCGAGTGGCGCGGGCGCTGAAGGGCGTCGGGAGGGTGTAGATCTCCGAGCCCCAGGCGATCGACGCGAAGCTCCGGAAGATCGCGCCGAGCCCGATCGTCAGCATCACGACCGAGAACTGCGGCTGGCCGATGACTCTTCTCAAGATTGTCGCGTCGAGCACGGCACCGAAGAGCGCCACCAGTGCGACCGCCAGCGCCAGCGCCACCCAGTAGCCGACCCCGTACCAGACGACGAACATGTAGCAGGTGAATGCGCCGAGCATCAGGAGATCGCCCTGGGCGAAGTTCACCAGTTCCGTCGCCTTGTAGATCAGCACGAAGCCGAGCGCCACGAGCCCGTAGATGCAGCCCACGGCCAGGCCGTTGAGCACGAGTTGTAAGATCGTGTCCAGCGCGTCCTCCCCGGGGTGCGCGGAGCGCACCTCCCGGATTCGCGAAGCGAAATGCTCCGGTTATAGCCAGCGCGGCGCCATTCGTCAATCCGGACGGGTGTTTCGCCTCCCGGGATGCCCGACGTCCGGTGGGATTGCCACGTGCGGCCCGCTCGTTTACACTGCGATGAACAGCCGTTCATTTCGCGTGGAGGACCCTGATGGATCGTCCGATCGCCTACGACAAGCTCGCGCGTGAGGAGCGATTCGTGCGGATGCGCGCGCGCGAGGTCGCCGAGTTAAAGGTGGCCCAGGGGCTGCCGCCGTTTCCCGATCTCTCGAGCGGCGAGTCGATCAAGGAGCGGGTCCACGGGATCATGGTCGGCGAGCTCCAGGCGATGGAAGGGGCCGGCCGGAGCGTGTGCGACTTCCCCGACGCGCCCTGGGATTTCACGATGGACATGGCGCGCCAGGTCTGGGACGAGTCGCGCCACGTCGAGATCTACCTGAGGCTGCTCGAGCACCTCGACGGCTACGCCGGGGAGTATCCGGAGACGACGATCCTCTGGCGCTGCGCCTGCGCCGAGGACGCCGCCGCGCGCGTCGCGGGCGTCAACCGCGGGCTCGAGGGCCTCGCGTGCGACGTCTTCAACCAGCTCGTGCACATCGCGCGCAAGATCGGCGACCCGATCCTGGAGCGCGCCGTCGACTTCGTCCTAGCGGACGAGATCACCCACGTGCGCATGGGCTCGAAGTGGCTGACCAAGCTCACCGAGGGCGACGCCGAGCGCCGCCGCAAGGCGATCGAGTTTCAGGAGAGCATCGACGAGCGCTTCAATCTGGGCGGCGTCCGTCGCGAGGGCGACCACGAGGCCGTGTCGATCTCGATCGCGACGGACGTGCGACGCATGGCCGGGTTCACGGAAGAAGAGATCGAACGTCTGATCAAGACGACCCAGCGGTCTCAGGTCTACTGACGGGCGTGCCCGAGCCCCTCGAAGGAACCTTCAGCGCCGACCACTCCGCGCGTCTGCTCCGCAACTACCGCTACGTCGTCGAGCGCACGATGCGGGCGATCGGCGGCTGGATCGCCCTCACCCCCGAGCTCTCCGCCAAGCTCCTGATGGGCCGGCACGTGTGGGACCTCGCCCAGCACTGCGACGCCTTCGGCCAGCGGCTTCCCGAGCTACGCTCGCGCGCCCAGGTCTCGGAGGCCGCGAATCCCGCGGTCGCCACGTTCATGGACTCGATCGAGGACGCGGAAGCGGCCGATCAGACGGTCGAGCGGCTGGTAGGCGTGTACGGCGTGCTGAAGCCCCACCTGCTCGCGACCTATCGCGATCACCTCGCGCGCGCCAACCCGGTCTACGAGCCGCCGACCCGCCGCATCCTGGCACGGTGTATCGACGACGAGGAGCGCCACATCGCGGCGGGCGAGACCATCCTGCGTTATCTCGCCGCGGGTCCTCGCGTGACAGAGCGCGTGAGCGCGCGCCGCCGCCACCTGGAAGGGCTGCTGGCGGCCGCGGGCGGCGTGACCGGCGCCGGATTGCCGCCGCGCGCGGCGCCCGAGATCGTGGTCGCGCGGGCCGAGCTCTCCGACGATGCGCAGGAGTTCATCCGACTGGAGAAGGCGACGGGCGCCTGGCCGATCCCCCCGGACCTCGAGAAGGCGCAGCGCTCGTTCGCCGACGCGTTCGTGGCCGGCGACGACGCCGGGCTGTCGCGCCTCCTGGCGCCGGGTCTCGAGCTCGAAGCGACCGCGTGGGCTCTGCTGCGCGGGACCTCCTATTCCCACCACGTGACCGTCGCCTTCGCGCGGCTCGGCCACCAGCGGCTCGTGAAGACGCGCCTGGACGGGCCCTCGAGCTCGGCGACGGTGCTCGCCCGCTGGACCTCGTCTCCGGAGGGCTGGCGGATCGCCGCTCTCGACGTCGTCGGGCGAGACGCCGTCCGCCCGGCCTGAGCGTCGTTGTTCGGCACCGTCCTCGTCGCCAACCGGGGAGAGATCGCGCGCCGGGTGTTCCGCGCCTGCCGCGCGCTCGGGCTCAGGACGGTCGCGGTGTACTCGGAAGCCGATCGTGGGGCTGTTCACGTACGCGACGCCGACCGGGCGATCGAGGTCGGGGGCGCCCCGGCGCGCGAAAGCTACCTCAACGCCGAGCGCATCCTCGAAGCGGCTCGCCAGGCGCGGGCCGACGCCATCCATCCCGGCTACGGCTTTCTCTCCGAGAGCTGGCGATTCGCCGAGGCCGTGCGGCGCGCCGGGATCGTCTTCATCGGGCCCGGGCCGGAAGCGATCCGCAAGATGGGAGACAAGATCGAGGCCCGCAGGCTGATGAGCGCCGCCGGCGTCTCGGTGCTGCCCGGCAGCTTCGACCCGGTCGCCGACGTCGCGGCCGCCGAGGCGATCGCGCGTGAGATCGGCTACCCCGTCATTCTGAAAGCCGCGGCGGGCGGCGGGGGCATCGGCATGGCCCGCGTCGCCAAGCCCGGCGATCTCGCCGCGGCGTTCGCCGCGGCGACCCGGCGCTCGCAGGCCGCGTTCGGGATGGGCGAGCTCTACGTCGAGCGCTATCTGGAGCGGCCGAGGCACGTGGAGGTCCAGGTGTTCGGCGACAGGGTGGGAAGCGTCGTGCACATGCACGAGCGCGAATGCTCGATCCAGCGGCGGCACCAGAAGCTCGTCGAGGAGTCGCCGGCGCCAGGCCTGGCGCCGGCAACCAAGACCGGCTTGACCGCCGCGGCGGTGGCCGGTGCCCGGGCCATCGGCTACACGAACGCCGGGACGATGGAATTCCTCGTGGACGAGGGCGGCGGATTCTATTTCCTCGAGATGAACGCGCGCCTGCAGGTCGAGCATCCCGTGACCGAGGAAGTGACGGGGCTCGATCTCGTCGTCGCTCAGCTCCGCGCGGCGGCGGGGGAACCCTTGCCGTGGGGTCAGAGCGAGATCGTCCAGCGCCGAGCGGCGATCGAGTGCCGAGTGTATGCTGAGGACCCGTCGAAGGGCTTCCTGCCGTCGCCCGGTACGGTTCAGAGGCTCGAGCTGCCCTCGGGAGAGGGGATCCGGATCGAATCCGGAGTCGAACCGGGGAGCACGGTGTCCGTCCACTACGATCCGCTGCTTCTCAAGCTGATCGCCCATGGGGCAACCCGGGATCAGGCGATCGAGCGCCTGGCCGACGCGCTCGATCGCTGCGTGATCGAGGGCGTGCGCACCACGATTCCGTTCCTGCGCGGGGTGGTCGCGAGCAGCGAGTTCCGCCAGGGCCGGGTGCACACGCAGATGCTCGAACAAGGAGCGTTCAATGCCTGAGGAGATCAAGGCGCACATCACGGGGGTCGTGTTCCAGATCCCCACCAAGCCAGGTGATCGGGTGGCGGCCGGCGACGCGGTGATCGTGCTCGAGTCGATGAAGATGGAGATCCCCGTCGAAGCGCCGAGGGCCGGCGCGGTGAAGGAGATCAGGGTCCAGGAAGGCCAGACCGTCCAGGAAGGCGACGTGGTCGCCGTGCTGGAGTAGGGAGAGCTCGATGAGCGTCGACCTGATCCGCGGTCTCTACGACTACCACCGCTGGGCCAACCGCCGACTCTTCGACGTCGCGGCCGCGCTCGGCGAGGATCTGCTCTCCCGCGAGGTGGGCAAACAGTTCAGCTATCCGACGATCCGAAGGATGTTCGGCCATCTCTACGGCGCGGACCGGCTCTGGCTGACGCGGTGGACGGGCGGCACGGTCACGTCGGTCCCGGGCGCGGAATTGACGACGCTCGCGTCGATCCGCGCGCCGTGGGACGATCTCGAGCGGGAGCAGCGCGCCTACATCGAGGGATTGTCGGCGGCGGACTACGATCGCGTCATCCAATACACCGGCGCGGAGGGCAAGCAGTTCAGGGCCCCGCTCGGGCCGCTGCTCCAGCACGTCGCGAATCACGCCACGCACCACCGGAGCGAGATCGCGACCATGCTGACGATGGTCAGCACCTCGCCCCCGGACACCGGTCTCGCCACCTACCTCCTGGTCACGACAAACCAGCTGCGTTAGAGAGCAGCGATAAGCAGGGAGCAGCGATTGCGGGCCGGCTACGGTTGGTGCGGCGTCGAGGGGCGCCCCGGCTTCGCCGGGGCGCCCTCCGCGCGCGGGGGGTTTGGGGGGCCCGTCGAGGCCCCCATGAGGCTAATTCTCGATAAACGCTCTGAGATTGCGACCCCGGAGCGGGTGACGCAGCTTCCGGAGCGCCTTGGCCTCGATCTGCCGGATGCGCTCGCGCGTCACCTCGAAGCGCTTGCCCACCTCTTCGAGGGTGTGCTCGCCCTCTTCGCCGATGCCGAACCGCAGCCTCAGGATCTCCTTCTCCTTCGGCGACAGCATCGACAGCGCCCGCTCGACCTGCGTGGTCAGGTCCTGGTTCAGGAGCGACTCGTTCGGCGAGCCGGCCGACTTGTCCTCGAGAAAATCTCCGAGCTCCGAGTCCTCGCCGATGGGTGTCTCGAGCGAGAGAGGCTTCCTGGACGACTCGAGGATGAGCCGCACCTTCTTGGCCGGCACGCCCGTCCGCTGAGCGAGCTCCTCCGGGGTCGGTTCGCGGCCGATCTCGTTCACGAGATTGCGGTTCACCCGCGAGATCCGGTTCAACGTCTCGACCATGTGGACCGGGATCCGGATCGTGCGTGAGTGGTCCGCGATCGCCCGCGTGATCGCCTGGCGGATCCACCACGTGGCGTACGTCGAGAACTTGAAGCCTCGCCGGTACTGGAACCGGTCGACGGCCTTCATGAGCCCGATGTTGCCTTCCTGGACCAGATCCAGCAGGGAAAGATCGCTGCCCAGGTAGCGCTTGGCCACCGAGACCACCAGGCGCAGGTTGGCCTCCATCAGCTCGCGCTTGGCCTGCCGAACCGTGCGATCGCTCCGGTCGATCTGCTCGAGGAGAGGGCCGAGCTGCTTTCGAGGAAGCCCGGTGCGCTTCTCGAGCAGACGGAGCTCGCGCGTGGCTACCGGGTTGTGGACCCGACGGGCGCTGCGGTCCAGCTCGCTGATCTTCTCCCAGCGGCGGCGCACCTGCGCGACCAGATCGTCGATCAAGGCCGGCTTCAGGGTCATGTCGGCCACGACGTCCTGGATCGCCTCGCGCGCGGCGGCGATCGCCGTCGCGGTGCTCTTGCGATAAGCAGCCGACCGCCGCCTGGCGGAGAGCGACTCCTCGAGCCGGGCGATCTTCCGCTGGAGACGGCGAACGCGCTCGAAGGCCAGGACGATCGGACGGATCGCCTTCGCCTCGAGCTCTCCCCCCTCGGGCAGGACGATCACGTCGTCGGCTGCGATCTCGCCTCGACGCAGCTTGTCCCCGACCTCGAGGAGGGCTTCGACGGCCATCGGGATCGCGACGAGCGTGCGGCGCAGGGCGATCTGGCCGACCTCGATGCGCCGTCCGATCTGGACCTCCTGCGCGGCGTTAAGCAGGGGGACCTTGCCGATCTCCTTCAGGTACAGACGGACCGGATCTTCACCCTTGGTGAGACCGGGAGCGTACGTCTCCTCGACGGCCGCCCGCGGAGTCTCCTCCGCGTCGTCGTCGACCACCGCGTGAGCTTCGCGCTCGCCGGCCGAGGTGATGGTGCCGGAAGCCACGGGGCTGCCTTCAACCGCGTCCGAAGTCTCGCGAAATGTCATCGTGTCACCGGCTTTCTCGTATAGAGATTCCTGTTCATTCAGATGCGCGAACCCGCTTCAAAGTTTCATCAAACTAGACTTTCATCCCACTGGAGCCCGGCCTAGGGTCATCCCCGCGGCGCCCCTGCGGGGTTTACCCGGGCTCGAAGACTCGACCCGCTCCGGCTCCCCGGCTCCGGGGCAGGCTTCTGACCGGATTCACCGCCGCGCTATTCAGCAGCCTCGTGTATTTGTCCAGAACCAGAACACCCGACCCAGAGTTCCAGACGGGGCCATCTTGTGTCCTCCGGGGTGGACCGCTCGAAGCCGGGAGGGAGAGGTAGAATCGACGGAGTGATTGCCCCGAGCGCGAGCTATAGCTTCACCGTCCGGCTGCAGATCGCGAACCGGCCGGGCATGCTCGGTCGCGTCACGTCCGCGATCGGAGACGCCGGCGGCGACATCGGCGCCGTCGACCTGGTCGAGACCACGCGCGAGCGGACCGAGCGCGATATCACCGTCAAGGCGCGCGACAGCATCCACGCCCAGCAGATCGTGAGCCGGCTGCGCCGGGTGGCCGGCGTGCGCGTCGGTGCCATTTCCGACCGCACGTTCTTGATGCACCTGGGCGGCAAGATCGAAGTCCGCAACAAGGTCCCGATCCGTACCCGTGACGACCTCTCGATGGTGTACACGCCGGGGGTGGCACGGGTCTCTCTCGCGATCCGGGACGACCGGCAGCGGGCTTTCTCGCTGACGATCAAGCACAACACCGTCGCGGTCGTCACCGACGGGACCGCGGTTCTGGGCCTCGGGGACATCGGCCCCGAGGCGGCGCTGCCGGTGATGGAAGGCAAGGCGATGCTCTTCAAGGAGTTCGCCGGGGTCGACGCCTTTCCTCTCTGCCTCGGGACCAGGGACGCGGACAAGATCGTCGAGACCGTAAAGCTGGTGGCGCCGGCGTTCGGCGGCGTCAACCTTGAAGACATCGCCGCCCCGCGCTGCTTCGAGGTCGAGGAGCGCCTCCGCAAGGAGCTGGACATCCCGGTCTTCCACGACGACCAGCACGGCACGGCGGTCGTGGTGCTCGCGGCCCTCCTCAACGCGCTCAAGATCGTGCGCAAGGACCCGCGGCGAATCCGGGTGGTCGTGACGGGCGTCGGCGCCGCCGGGACCGCTACCATCAAGATTCTTCAATCGAGCGGGGTCCGTGACATCATCGGGGTCGACGAGCACGGCATCATCCACCGCGGTCGGACGGAAGGCATGGACTTCATGAAGCGCTGGGTCGCCGCCGCCACCAACCCGCGTCGGGTCACGGGCGGTCTGAGCGCGGCGCTCGCGCGCGCGGACGTTTTCATCGGGCTCTCGGTGCCCGGCATTCTGTCGCCGCGCGATCTGAAGCGGATGGCGCGCGACCCCATCGTTTTCGCCATGGCCAATCCCGACCCGGAGATCCGGCCTGAGGAGGCCGAGAAGCACGTCCGCGTGATGGCGACGGGCCGCTCGGACTACCCGAACCAGATCAACAACGTGCTGTGCTTCCCCGGCTTCTTCCGAGGCCTGCTCGACGCCCGCGCGCGGGCGGTCAATGACGAGATGAAAATTGCCGCGGCGCGCGCGCTGGCCGCGTGCGTGAGCCCCAGCGAGCTCTGCGAGGAGTACATCATCCCCAGCGTCTTCAACAAGAGCGTGGCGCCGGCCGTGGCCGAAGGCGTGGCCCGCGCCGCCCACGACACTGCGACGGCTCGGCGGCGGCGACGCCTGGACTCGACCAGGATTCGGTGACACCGCGCTGGTCGGTCGTCATCCCGGCGTTCGACGAGGCGCAGCGCCTCCCGGCGTTTCTGGAGAAGGTCGTCGCGTACTTCGAGGGGCGCGACGAGCCCTACGAGGTCATCGTCGTCGACGACGGCTCGACCGACGGCACCGCCGAGGTCGTCGAGGCACGACGCTTCCCGACGGTCAGCGTGCTGCGCCTGCGGCCGAACGCGGGCAAGGGCGCCGCGGTCCGCGCGGGAATGCTGGCCGCGAAGGGGGCCTACCGCGTCTTCGCCGACGCCGACGGGGCCACGCCGATCGAGGAGCTGAAGCGGCTCGAGCCGCTGCTGGTGGCGGGCGCCGACGTGGCGATCGGCTCCCGCGTCCTCGTCGACTCCGGCGTCTCGGTGACGGCGCGTGCGCATCGCGTGGTGGCCGGGCGCCTCTTCAACTGGCTGGTCGCGAGGATGGGCCTGCACGGCATCGCCGATTCCCAGTGCGGCTTCAAGGCGTTCACGGCGCCGGCGGCGACGCGCCTGTTCGAGGCGCTGTCCACGCCGGGGTTCGGCTTCGACGTCGAGCTGCTCCTGCTGGCCAGGGCCGCGGGCTGTCGCGTCGTCGAGGTTCCCGTGAACTGGGCCGATCAGGCCGGCAGCAAGGTCGGCGTGCTGCGCCACGGGCCGGGAATGCTCTGGCAAATGTTGCGAGCGCGCCGACGAGTCGGCCGGAGGCGTTCGTGACGTTCGCGCGGCGGATCCTGGAGATCGAGCCGTTTCTCGCCGTCGAAGTCGCCGAACGCGCGCAGGAGCTCGAGCGCGCCGGCATCGACGTGGTCCACCTCGAGTTCGGCGAGCCCGACTTCGAGGCGCCGCCGGCCGTGCGCGACGCCCTGGCGCGCGCGATCAAGGACGGTCGGACGCGCTACGCGCACAGTCTGGGAATCCTGCCGCTCCGCGAGGCGATCGCGGAGCACTACGCGCGGACCTACGGCGTGACGATTTCGCCCGAGCAGATCCTCGTCACGGCCGGCACCTCGCCGGCCATGCTGCTCGTGTTCGGCCACCTCCTGAACCCCGGCGACGAGGTGGTCCTGAGCGATCCGTACTACGCGTGCTATCCGAACTTCATCAAGTACGCCGAGGGCCGGCCGGTCTACGTCGGCGTGACCGAGGAGGACGGCTTCCAGTATCGGCCCGAGGCGATCCGGGATCGGATCGGCCCGCGCACGCAGGCGATCGTGATCAACTCGCCCGCGAATCCCACCGGCACGGTGCTCTCCGCCGACCGCATGGCCGCGATCGGCGCGCTCAGCGGCGGCGACGGCCCCGTGATCGTCTCGGACGAGATCTATCACGGGCTCAGCTACGAGGGCCGCGATCGCACGATCCTCGAGTTCACCGACCGGGCCTTCGTGCTCAACGGATTCTCGAAGGCCTACGCCATGACGGGATGGCGACTCGGATGGGTCATCGCGCCCCGCGAGCACATCCGGGCGCTGCAGACGCTCTACGGCAACTTCTTCATCTCGACCAACGAGTTCGTGCAGTGGGCCGGCGTCGCCGCCCTGCGCGAGGCGGGCGACGACAGCCGCCGTTTCCGCGCGATCTTCGACGACCGGCGGCGCGCGATGATCGCCGGCCTCAAGTCCCTCGGGTTCGGCGTCGGCGCCGAGCCGACCGGCGCCTTCTACGTCCTGGCGAACGCGCGCCACCTGTCGGCGGACTCGGTCAGCCTCGCCCGGGAGATCCTCGAGTCGAGCCACGTCGCCGTCACGCCGGGCGCGGCTTTCGGCGCCAACGCCGAGGGCTATCTGCGCTTCTCGTACGCGTCGTCGCTCGAGCGCATCCGCGAGGGTCTCGAGCGCCTCCGACGCTTCCTCGCCGGATCGCGGCGCCGCGGGTGATGGACCCCGCCTACGTCGCCGTCCACATCGAAGAGGACCGGTCGCACTGGTGGTTTCGCGGCCGGCTGGCCGTCATCCGCGCGAGCTTGCGGCGCGCGCTGCCGGCACGCCGCGTGCGCCTGCTCGAGCTCGGCTGCGGCAGCGGCAACGTGCTCGCGGCGCTCGGCGAGTTCGGCGAGGCGGTCGGCATGGACGCCCACGAGGACCTCACCGCCGCCGCTCGCGCCGCGGGCCTCGACGTCCGCGTCGGTCACCTCCCGGACGATCTCGGCGTGCCCCCGGGCTGGGCCGAGGTCGTCCTGCTGCTCGACGTGATCGAGCACGTCGACGACGACGTCGCCGCTCTTCGTGCCGCGCGCGCGGCGGTCGGCGAGGGCGGCCTGCTCGTCGTGACTGTGCCCGCCTATCAATGGCTCTGGAGCGGCCACGACGAGGTTCTGGGCCACCGCCGTCGCTACACGGCGGCCGGGCTCCGCGCCGCCGTCGAGCGCGCCGGCTTCGAGGTACTGCGCGTGAGCTACTTCAACACCTTGCTCTTTCCGCTGCTGGCCGCCGTGCGCGGCTGGAAGCGCCTTCGCGGCGATCGGGGCCACGACCTGCGACGCCCGACGGCGCCGCTCAACCGGCTCCTCGAGGGCGTGTTCGCCTTCGAGCGCCACCTGGTTCCCCGCCTTCCGCTTCCGTTCGGCGCCTCGCTCCTCCTGATCGGCCGGCGATGAACGAGCCGCGCTCCGGGTCGACCCGCGAATGGGCGATCGTCGGCGGCGTCTACCTGGCCCTAGTGGCGGTCGCGGCGGTGTGGATCTGGATCGATCGCCGGCCGCCGGAGTGGGACCACGCGAATCACCTCGAGCGCGTCGTGCACTGCGCGGCGGATCTGGCGCGAGGCGACGTCCGTACCATCATTGAGCGCTCGTCCTTCTATCCGCCCGTGGTGCCGTGCGCCGCCGCGCTCGTGTATCGGCTCGCTCCGTCGGATCTCGCCGCGGCGCAGAGTGTGATCCTGGCGTTCCTCGGCCTCGGCATGGCCGCCGTCTATCTGCTCGGACGCCGGGTGGGCGGCGGCATCGAAGGGGTCGTGGCCGCGGTCGTGTTCGGCTGCGCACCGTTCGTGGTGTTCTCGGCGCTGCGGTTCCAGCTCGATCTGCCGCTGGCCGCGATGGTGGCCGTCGCGCTCGTCGTGATCCTGCTCACCGAGGGATTCACCAGGCTCGGGTGGTCGCTCGTCGCCGGCCTCGTGTTCGGGGCGGGCATGCTCACGAAGCCGCCGTTCGCGGCGTACGTCATCGTGCCGGTGCTCCTCGTCGCCGCCTCGAGTGGCCGGCGCCGTCGCGCGGCGGTCTACGCGGCGCTGGCCATCCTGGTCGGGGCCGCGATCAGCGTGCCCTGGTACGGACCGCGTCTCTTCGGGTTCGTCCCGCAGATCGCGGCCCGCTCGTTCAAGCAAGCGGCCGAGTCGGGGCATCCGGATCCCCTCACGGCGACGGCGCTGCTCTTCTACCCCACGTGGCTCGCGCCCGAGCTCGGGGTGCTGGCGGTGGTGCTGCTCCTCTTCGGGCTCGGCGTGGCGGCGCTGAGGCGCCAGTGGATCGTGCTGGCGGCCTTCCTGGCCCCTCTTCTCCTGTTCGAGCTTCTCCAGAACAAAAATTTGCGATACACCCTGCCGATCATGCCCGCCGCCGCCGTGCTGGCGGGCATGGCCTTCGGCCTCCTGAGGGGGCGGGCACGCGCCGCCGGCGGAGTGGTCGTGGCGCTCGCGTGTGCGCTCCAGGTGAGCGCGACCGCGCTGGCGGTGCCGTCGGGCTGGACCCTGCCGCGGCTCGGCGTTCCGTTCGTCCTGGAATCGCCGCCGGCGACCGGGAACTGGCGGCATCGCGAGATCATGGCACTCATCAGCCGGGACAGCCGCGGCGAGCCGGCGACCGTGAGCGTCGTCCCGAACGACAATTTCTTCTCCGTGAGCAACTTTCGCTATTACGGGACTCGAGACGGCCTGCCGCTCCAGTTCACGCGCGCCTGGGACGGTGAGCCGATCGGGATCGAGTACATGATCCTCAAGACGGGCGACGTCGGGCCGTCGTGGACGGCCGAAAAGCCGCGCCGGATCGCCGAGCGCCTGCGCGCCGACGCAGCGCTCGCGCGCGTCTTTCCCGCGATCGGCGAATTCCCGCTTCCGGACGGCTCGACGGCCACGGTGCGCGCCAGACGGCTCACCGAGGCGGTCCCTGCGGCGCCGGCCGCCTTCGCGCGCGAGGTCCAGGCGGCCGTGCGCCGGGCGCTGGCCGACGTGGCGGCCGACGTCCAGGGGCTGGAGGTCGATCTCACCTACGACGACTCGCTTCTGCGCGGGCACATCGGCCGCGTCGACATTCGCGCGGCGTCCGCGCGCTTGGGTGAGCTCAAGCGCCAGGGGTCGCCGCTGCTCCGGGTCGGCGACGTTCGGTTCGTCTTCGAGGACGTTCTCGTCAACCCGTTCGGCGTGCACGCCACGGGCCGCCTGTCTCCGCTCGACGCGCGGCGCGCCTCGATCGAGCGGGTGACCATACGAGAGGACGACCTCGGGGCGTTTCTCCGAGAGCAGAAAGGGTTCAAGGCGGCCTCGGTGAGGCTCGAGCCCGGGGCGCTCGCGTTCGTCGTGAGTCTGCCGGGCCCCGACGTCGCGGCGCGAGTCCGGGTGCTGCCCGCGAGCGAGCGGCCGTTCACCCTGGTGGCCGAGCACGTGACGCTCGGGGGCATCCCGGTGCCCGCGATGCTCGTCGACTGGGTCGTGCGCACGTGGGACCCGACGCCGCGGATCGCGAGCCGTCTGCCGATTCCCGTCACCGTGGGACGGATCGACATCACGCCCGAGGCGATTCGAATCTCGGCCAAGCCGTAGGGAGCCTCACATGCGAGAGTCGCGCGACGCCAAGCGGGCCCGGGCGCGAAAGATCATCCGCGCGTTGAAGAAGGCCTATCCCGACGCCAAGATCGCGCTCGACTTCGGCAATCCACTCGAGCTCCTGGTCGCCACGATCCTCTCGGCCCAGTGCACGGACGAGCGCGTGAACATGGTCACCCCGGCCCTGTTCAAGAAGTATGCGACGGCGCGAGCCTATGCCCGGGCCGAGGCGGCCACGCTCGAGGAAGAAGTACGCTCCACCGGCTTCTATCGCGCGAAGACCCGCTCGATCATCGCGATGGCGAAGGCGCTCCTCGACGAGCACGGCGGCGAAGTGCCACGATCTCGCGCGGCGCTCGTCGCGCTCCCGGGCGTCGGGCTCAAGACTGCGAACGTGATCCTCGGCAACGCGTTCGGCGAGCAGGCCATCGCGGTCGACACTCACGTGTTCCGTGTCTCTCAGCGCTTGGGCCTGGCGCGCTCGGACGATCCCGACGAGATCCACGATCAGCTCGCGGACGTCCTTCCAGAAAAGGAGTGGACGCTCACGACGCACCTCGTGCAGGCCCACGGGCGCCGATGCTGCCTCGCCCGAAAGCCGCTCTGCCCGGCATGCCCCGTGCCGACGCTCTGCCCCTGGCCCGGCAAGACCAAGATTCGTTGACAGCCCCCTGCTTCTCCCTTAGAGTATGGCGTTGCGTTTTTTCAGTTCGGACGCCTACTTAGAGCCGTCAAGGGGAAGCTGATGCCGACCTTGGTACCGAAGGAAAGCGAAATCGAGCGCAAGTGGTTCGTCGTGGACGCCGACGGGCAGGTGCTCGGCCGTCTCGCGAGCCGCGTTGCGTCAATCCTCCGCGGGAAGCACAAGCAGACGTTCGTGCCTCACCTCGACGTCGGCGATCACGTGGTCGTCGTCAACGCCGCGAAGGTTCACCTCACCGGACGCAAGATGCGCGACAAGCAGTACCGCTGGCACTCCGGCTACATCGGGGGACTGCGGGAGGTGAACGCCGAGACGATGCTCAAGACTCATCCCGAGCGCGTCATCGAATGGGCGGTCCAGGGGATGCTGCCCAAGAACCGCCTGGGCAAGGCGATGGCCAAGAAGCTGAAGGTCTACCGCGACGGCAAGCACCCGCACCAGGCCCAGCAGCCCGAAACTCTCACGCTGAAAGCGGAGGTTCGTTAGATGGCAGCGGTGGTCGACAGGTTTTACGCGACGGGGCGTCGCAAGACATCCGTCGCGCGGGTGTGGATCAGACCGGGCGCCGGGCGTATCGTCGTGAACCGGCGGGCGTTCGAAGACTACTTCCCGCGCGAAACGCTGCGTATGATCATCGCGCAGCCGCTCGAGGTCACGAGCACCGTCGGCCAGTTCGACGTCTTCGTGACGGTCGGCGGCGGCGGTCCCACGGGCCAGGCCGGCGCCGTCCGGCACGGATTGTCTCGCGCGCTGGCGCGTTTCGACGACAAGTTCCGGCTGCCTCTGAAGAAGGCCGGCCTCCTCACGCGCGACCCGCGGATGCGCGAGCGGAAGAAGTACGGCCAGCCAGGCGCGCGGCAGAAGTTCCAGTACTCCAAGCGGTAATGGCCGTCCGGGTCGCAGTCGCCGGCGCGAGCGGGTACATGGGCGCGGAGCTCTTGCGGCTGCTCTGCGTCCATCCGCATGTCACCGTGACGGGCGTGACCTCGGACCGGCTGGCCGGCGAGGCGCTGACCAAGGCCTATCCCCACCTGCGCGGGCTGAGCGACCTCCGCTTCCACGACCTCGACGCCGAATGGCTCGCGACCGTCGCCGACGTGGTGTTCCTCGCGCTGCCGCACATGGAGTCGCAGAAGGCGGTGCCCGTTCTGCGTCGCCACGGACGGCGCGCGATCGATCTCTCGGCCGACTACCGGCTGCGCGAACCCAACGACTACGTCACGTGGTACAAGGCGCCGCACATCGACCTGCCCGGTCTCGGCGAGGCGGTCTATGGGCTGGCCGAGCTCCACCGCAAGGCGATCGCGCAGGCCGCGCTCGTCGCCACGCCCGGCTGCTATCCGGCCGGCGCAATTCTGGCGACGGCTCCGCTCTTCCGAGCGGGGCTCGCGCGCCTCGACGGCGTCGTCATCGACGGGAAGTCGGGGGTCACCGGGGCCGGGGCGCAGGGACGAAAGATCGATCCGATGTATCTCTACACGGAAGCCAACGAGAACGTGCAGGCCTACGGCATCGCCTCGCACCGGCACACGCCTGAGATCGAGCAGGAGCTCGGCGCGCTCGCCGGAGCGCCGCTGCGCGTGGCCTTCACGCCGCATCTCTTGCCGCTCAACCGCGGCCTCTTCTCGACGGCCTCGGTGCCGCTGACGTCGACCTTGACGACGGCCCGGCTGCTCGACGTCTACCGCGAGTTCTACGCGGGGGAGCCGTTCACCCGCGTGCTCGACGAGGGCGAGCGGCCGACCACGCGCGCGGTCGTCGGATCCAACTACTGCGACGTGACGGTCGTGGCGGATCCGCGGACCAATCGCGCAGTGTGCGTGTCGGCCATCGACAACCTCGGCAAGGGTGGCGCGGCGAACGGCGTGCAGAACCTCAACATCATGTTCGGCTGGGGCGAGCGCATCGGGCTCGAGGCGCCGCCCGTGTATCCCTGAGCATGGCGGCGGCCGAGCTCCGTTGGCTCGAGGGCGGCATCACCGCGGTGCCGGGCATCCTCGCCGGCGGGGTCGTGGCGGGCATCAAGCCGAGTGGCAAGAAGGATCTCGCCCTCATCTACTCCTCGACCCCGGCGCGCGCGGCCGCGGTCTTCACCTCGAATCAGGTCAAGGGCGCGCCCGTTCTGGTGTCCTCGGAGCACGTGCGCGGCGGGCAGGCCCAGGCCATCGTCGCGTCGAGCGGCTGCGCCAACGTCTGCACGGGTGAGCGGGGAGTCGCCGACGCGCGGGAGATGACGCGTATCGTCGGCGATCTGCTGCGGATCCCGGCCGGCCACGTGCTGGTCGCCGCCACCGGCGTCATCGGCATCCCGCTCCCGATGGACAAGATCCGAGCCGCGATGCCGAATCTGGTGAAGTCCCTGTCTCCGCAGGGAGGCCGGGCGGCCGCCGAAGCGATCATGACGACGGACACCCACCCGAAGGAGGCGGCGGTCCGCGTCGAGGTCGGCGGCCGGCCCGTCACGATCGGCGGGATCGCCAAGGGTGTTGCGATGGTCGAGCCTCATCTGGCCACGATGTTCTGCTTCGTGGCGTCGGACGCGGCGGTGGCGCACGGCGCCCTGACGCCGGTGCTACGGCGTTCGGTCGACCGCTCGTTCAACCGGACGACCATCGACTCCGACCAGTCGACCAGCGACACCGTCGCGGTCCTGGCGAACGGCCTGGCCGAGAACACGCCGCTCGAAGTCGGCTCGCGGGGGATCCGCCAGTTCGCCGCCGGACTCGACGCGGTGATGACGAAGCTGGCGCGCATGCTCGTCCGCGACGGGGAAGGGGCGACCAAGCTCGTGACGGTCACCGTCCGCGGCGCCGCCAACGGGCGGGACGCGCTCAACGCCGCGCGGGCCGTGGCGAACTCACCCCTGGTCAAGACGGCGATCAACGGCCAGGACCCCAACTGGGGCCGGATCATGATGGCCCTCGGCAAGTCGCCGGCCCGGATCGACCCGGCCAAGGTGGCGATCGCCTTCGGGGAGGAGCACCTGGTCGAGCGGGGGATGCAGAAGGAAGGCGTGCGTCTGGAGCGCATTCGGGAGATCATGGGATTGGCGGAATACGAGATCGCGATCGATCTCGGACTCGGGCGTGGCGAGGACCGGGTCTGGACGTGCGATCTCAGCGAGGAGTACGTGCGGCTCAACGCCAAGTACACGACGTAGCTCACCATCACACACGCTGCGCGCTTTCGGTGGCAGTGCAGAGGCCCGGCGGGGCGAGCCTGCTGAGCGCGGCGGAGGCAAACCGAAGGAGGACCCCATGGCCGCGTTGACGATGAAGGAGTTGCTCGAGGCTGGAGTGCACTTTGGCCATCAGACCAAGCGCTGGAACCCGAAGATGCAGAAGTACATCTTTGGCGAGCGCAACGGCATTTACATCATCGACCTTCAGAAAACCCTCAAGAAGTTCCGCGAGGCCTACGGCTTCGTGCGCGACCTGGCCGCGGGCGGCGGCACGGTGCTCTTCATCGGGACCAAGAAGCAGGCCCAGGAAACCGTGTTCGAAGAGGCGAGCCGCTGCGGCATGTTCTACGTCAACCAGCGCTGGCTCGGCGGGACCCTGACGAACTTCGCGACGATCCGCAAGTCGATCACCCGGCTCAAGAAGCTCGAGGAGATGAAGGAGACCGGCGAGTACGAGCGGGTCCCGAAAAAGGAAGCGCTCGAGCTCGACCGGGAGCGCGAGAAGCTCGAGAAGGCGCTGGTCGGCATCAAGACCATGGACCAGCTGCCGGCCGCCGTGTTCATCATCGACCCGCGCAAGGAGAAGATCGCCGTGGCCGAGGCGCAGCGGCTGGGCATCTCGATCGTCGCGATCGTGGACACGAACTGCGACCCGACCGGCATCGACTATCCGGTCCCCGGCAACGACGACGCGATCCGCGCCGTACGCCTGATCACCTCGCGCATCGCCGACGCCATCAACGAGGGCCGCGGGACGCTCGGCAAGGACGAGGACGAGCCGGCGGCGGCGGACGCGGCGGCCGAAGGCGCGGAGATGGCAGTGGCCGAGGCGGAGGACTAGCGAATGGCCGCGACCGCGCAGCTGGTGAAGGACCTCCGCGATCGGACGGGCGCCGGGATGATGGACTGCAAGGAGGCGCTCCAGGCCGCGAAGGGCGATCTCGAGACGGCCGTCGAGTTCCTCAGAAAGAAGGGGCTCGCCCAGGCTGGCAAGCGCGCCCACCGCGAGGCGCGCGAGGGCGTGATCGGGACGTACGTCCACCACAGCGCCAAGCTCGGCGTGTTGATCGAGGTGAACTGCGAGTCGGACTTCGTCGCGCGCACCGAGGCGTTCCAGGATCTGGTGAAGGACCTGGGGATGCAGATCGCCGCCTCGAATCCGTCCTACGTCGCGCGCGAGGACGTCCCGGCCGAGGTCATCGAGAAGGAGCGTGAGATCTATCGCGGCCAGCTCGCCGACCAGAAGAAGCCGGCCCCGGTGATCGCCAAGATCATCGAGGGCAAGCTCGACAAGTTCTTCACCGAGCAGTGCCTGCTCGAGCAGCCGTTCATCAAGGACGCCTCCGGCAAGACGAAGGTCCGCGAGCTGGTCGACGGGGTGAACGCCAAGACCGGCGAGCGGATCGTCGTCAAGCGCTTCGCTCGTTTCCAGGTGGGCGAGGGGGGGTAGCATGACGGCGGCTGCCGGCTCCGGCCGCCCGGCCTACCGCCGCATCGTCCTGAAGCTTTCGGGGGAGGCGCTCGCGGGGAGCCAGGGCTACGGGATCGATCCGCTCGTGCTCGACCGAGTGGCCTCTGAGGTGCGCGACGTCTCGGCCCTCGGCGTGCAGATCGCGATCGTCATCGGCGGGGGCAACATCTTTCGCGGCATCGCCGCGAGCGCCGGCGGGATGGAGCGCGCGACCGCCGACTACATGGGCATGCTGGCGACGGTCATCAACGCGCTCGCGCTCCAGGACGCCCTCGAGAAGGCCGGCCTGCAGACCCGCGTGCTCTCGGCCATCGAAATGCGTGCGGTCGCCGAGCCCTATATCCGCCGCCGCGCCATCCGCCACCTCGAGAAGGGCCGCGTCGTGATCTTCGCCGCCGGCACCGGCAACCCATTCTTCACCACCGACACCGCGGGGGCGCTGCGGGCAGTCGAGATCGGCGCCGACGCGATCATGAAGGCCACGCAGGTCGACGGGATCTACTCGGCCGATCCCAAGCGCGACGCCAGCGCGCAGCGTCTGGAACGGATGACCTACATCGAGGTCCTCAATCGCGGCCTGCAAGTCATGGACGCCGCCGCGATCTCGCTCTGCATGGAAAACAAACTGCCGATCATCGTTTTCGATCTGGCGCGCGCCGGCAACATCAAACGGATCGTCCTCGGCGAGGTCGTGGGCTCCATCGTATCGTCGGGAGGGTGACGTTTATGGCTACGGCGGACATGCAGGGGGTGCTGAAGGAAGTCGAGGCGAAGATGATCAGCGCGCTCGACGCGCTCGGGCGCGAGTTCGCGGCGGTGCGCACGGGCCGGGCGTCCGCGGGGCTCCTCGAAGGCATCCGCGTCGACTACTACGGCACGCCGACGCCGGTCAGTCAGATGGCGTCTATCTCGGTACCCGACGCCCGGACGATCGTGATCCAGCCCTGGGAAGCCGGCCAGCTCAAGGCGATCGAGAAGGCGATCATGATGTCCGACCTCGGCCTGACGCCGGTCAACGACGGCAAGATCGTCCGCCTGGCGATGCCGTCGCCGACTGAGGAACGGCGCAAGCAGCTCGCGAAGACCGTGCACAAGATCGCCGAGGAATCCCGCGTCGCGGTCCGCAACCTCCGCCGCGAGGCGAACGACCGGCTCAAGGCAATGGCCAAGGACAAGAAGGTCTCCGAGGACGAGGAGCGCCGCAGCCACGATCAGATCCAGAAGACGACGGACCGCTTCATCGCCAAGGTCGACGAGCTGCTCAAGAAGAAGGAGCAGGAGATCCTGTCATTCTAGCGGAAGCCGAGCTGTTCGACGCCGTCCGCGCCCAGCCGCTGCCCGAGCACATCGCCATCATCATGGACGGCAACGGGCGCTGGGCGACCCGCCGCGGGCTCCCGCGCGTGGCCGGGCATCACGAGGGCGTGAAGTCGGCGCGCTCGATCGTCCGCGCGGCCTCGGCGCTGGGCCTCCGCTACCTCACGCTCTACGCGTTTTCGACGGAGAACTGGAGCCGTCCGGCCGACGAGGTCTCGATGCTCATGAGCCTCCTCGAGCGGTCCGTCAACGCGGAGCTGCCCGAGCTGATGGCGCGCAACGCCCGACTCCGTGTCCTCGGGCGGACGCACGGCCTGCCGGCCGGGGTGCGGCGGGGCGTCGAACACGTCGTGCACGAGACGCGCAACAACACCGGGCTCAACGTGCTGATGGCCTTCAACTACGGGGCCCGGGACGAGCTGATCGACGCGTTCCGGTCCCTGGCCCGCCAGATCGTGGCGGGCGAGCTCAAGCCCGAGGACATCTCGGAGAAGAAGATCAGCGAGGCGCTCTACACCGCCGACATCCCGGACCCCGATCTGCTGATCCGCACCAGCGGCGAGATGCGGATCTCCAACTTCCTCTTGTGGCAGATCGCCTACACGGAGCTCTGGGTCACGCCGACCCTCTGGCCCGATTTCCGGCCCGCCGATCTGTACCGCGCCGTCGCCGAGTTCCAGGGCCGCACGCGTCGGTTCGGAAAGGTGTGACGTGGCCGGGACCGAGGTGGCCCGCGTGAGCGTTCGAGCCGGATCCGTCGCGCCGGCCTGGAAGCGCATCGGAAGCTCGGTCGTCCTGATACCGGTCTTCGTGTGGGTGACGCTGTTCGCGCCGTCGTGGGCCTTCCAGCTCCTGGTCGTCGCGGCCAGCGCAGTGGCCTGTCGAGAGCTGGCGCGCATGTTCGAGCGCACCGGACGTCCGATCAGCACCCGGCTGACGGTGGGCGTCGGCGCCGCGCTCACGGCCAGCTTCGCCACCAGCCTCTACGCGAGGCTCGGCGACACCGCACGCCCGCTTCGCTGGATGCTCACGCCGGAGCTGGCGCTCGTCATCGGGGTCGGGCTCATCTGCAGCGCGCCGCTCTGGAGCCCGGGGCGACCGCTGGTCGATTCGACCGCGAACACCCTGTTCGGCGCGGTGTACGTCGGCTGGCTCCTCGGCTACGCGATCTGGCTCCAAGGGCGCGCCGGCGGGCCGCAGCTCGTGCTGTTCCTCGTGGGCGTGACGTGGGCCGGCGAATCGGCCGCGTACCTGGTCGGGTCCTCGGTCGGCCGTCACCGGCTCGCGCCGATCTTGAGCCCGCGGAAAACCGTGGAGGGCGCGATCGCCCAGATCGTCGTCTCGCTCGCCGCGGCGCTGGCGCTGGGAGCCTGGCTCCTTCCGGCGTGCAGCCTCACGGGCGCCGCCGGAGCCGGCGCGCTCCTGGGCGTGATCGGACAGGTCGGCGACCTCGCCGAGTCGGCAATCAAGCGGAGCATCGGAACCAAGGACACCGGCGACCTTATCCCGGGTCACGGCGGCATGCTCGACCGAATCGACAGCTTGCTCTTCAACGCCCCGGCCCTTTACCTCTACTCTTTGTACGCCTGGTGCCGCGCATGAAAAGCATTACGCTGCTCGGAGCGACGGGATCCATCGGTCTTCGAACCCTCGACCTCGTGTCGAGCTTCCCCGAGGAATTCTCGGTGGCCGGGCTCGCCGCGCGCGGATCGAACGTCGAGCGGGTCGCGGACATCTGCAAGAAGTACTCGCCGCGCGCCGTCGCGCTGCTGGAAGCGGACGCCCGCGACCGGCTGGCGCGGCTCCTCCCGGCGCCGCGTCCCGAGCTTCTGGCCGGGTCCGAGGGGCTCGTCACGCTCGCGCGCGACGTGAAGGCCGACATCGTGGTCTCGGCGCTCGTCGGCGGCGCCGGTCTGCTCCCGACCATGGCCGCGATCCAGGCCGGGCGCACCGTGGCCCTCGCGAACAAGGAAACCCTGGTGATGGCGGGCCGGCTGATGACCACCGCCGCGAGGGCGCGGGGGGTGAAGCTCCTGCCGGTCGACTCCGAGCACAGCGCCGTCTTCCAGTGTCTGGCCGGCCACAGCCGCGCCGACGTCCACCGCATTCTCCTCACGGCGTCCGGGGGGCCGTTCCGCGAGACACCCAAGGCGCGGCTGGCGACGGCGACGGTGGAGGACGCGCTCCAGCACCCGACGTGGAAGATGGGCGCCAAGATCACGATCGACTCGGCCACCCTGATGAACAAAGGGCTCGAGGTGATCGAGGCGCGCTGGCTGTTCGACGTCGGGTCCGATCAGGTGCAGATCGTGGTGCACCCGCAGTCGATCGTGCACTCGATGGTCGAGTACATCGACGGCTGCGTGATCGCCCAGCTGGGAGTGGCGGACATGGGCGTGCCGATCCTCTACGCGCTCACCTATCCGGAGCGCCGGCCGATGCCGACGGCCCGGCTCGATCTGGTCCGGGCCGGTCAGCTTACGTTCTACGAGCCCGACCTCGACAAGTTTCCGTGTCTGAGGCTCGCGCGCACCGCCCTCGACGCCGAGAGCTCGGCGCCGGTGGTGCTCAACGCCGCCAACGAGGTCGCGGTGGCGGCGTTCCTCGACCGGCGCATCGGCTTCAACGCAATCGCCGAGCTGATCGAGGACGCCCTCAACGCCTCGCGCGCGGGCGATCTCGGCTCGATCGAGGCGTGTGTGGCCGTCGACGCCGACACCCGGCGCTCGGTGCAGCGCGCCATCGACGCGCGTCACGGGGCCCGCCCCTCATGAGCGCGCTCCTCACCGTCGTCGATCGGATCGGCTCAGTCATCGTGTTCCTGGCCGATCGCGTCGGAGTGTTCATCGTCGTCCTCGGCATCCTCATCCTCATCCACGAGCTCGGACACTTCTTCGTCGCCCGCTGGACCGGCGTGGGGGTCGAGCGCTTCTCGATCGGCTTCGGACCGGTGCTGGCCCGCTGGCGCGGCAGAGAGACCGAGTACTGCCTCTCGGCCATCCCGATGGGCGGCTACGTGAAGATGATGGGCGAGGAGAATCCGCTCGAAGGCGGCGGCTCACCCGTCTTCGACCCGCAGAAGGCCTTCGCGCTGAAGCCCCTCTGGGCGCGGTTCCTGATCGTGTTCGCGGGGCCGGGAATGAATTTCGTGCTGGCCTGGGTGATCTTCGCCCTGCTCCTGGCCAGCGTCGGACGTCCCGTGTGGCCGGCCGTGCTCGGGCGCGTCGCGGCCGAGGGGCCCGCGGCGGCCGCGGGCCTGCAGGCCGCCGATGTCGTCACCGCGATCGACGGGCGGCCGATCGAGTACTGGGAAGATCTCGAGCGCGCCGTCGCCGGCTCCGATGGACGTCCCCTGCGGCTCACGATCAAGCGCGGCGGCGAGCTGCGCGAAGCCCAGGTCACGCCGCGGCGGATCGTGACACGCGATCCGATCTTCAAGGAGTCGCGCGAGGTGTGGAGCCTCGGTGCGGGCCCGCAGGTGACCCCGCAGGTCGGCATGGTCACCCCCGATTCGCCCGCCGAGCGAGCCGGTCTGCGTGTCGGCGACATCGTGGTCGCGGTCGCTGGCCAGCCGGTCTTCACGTCCGACGAGCTGACCCAGGCGATCCAGCAGGCGGGCGGCAAGCCGATCGACGTCGTGGTCCAGCGGGACGGCAAGCGCCTCACCGTGAGCGTGGCGGCCAATCGCGTGAAGGAGAAGAACGAGGCCGGCCAGGACGTGGAGAACTGGCGCATCGGCGTCATCCTGGCCAGCAAGGTCGTGCGCACCGAGCGCTACAACCCGGCGGCGGCCGTCGGGTACGGCGCCGCGAAGACCTGGGAGCTGACCGCGCTGACCGTCAAGGTGCTCTGGAAGTTCGTGAAGCTCGAGCTGCCGCTGTCGAATCTCGGCGGGCCGATCCAGATCGCGACGGAAAGCCACCGTCAGCGGCAAGAGGGTCTGGCCCAGCTCGCCGGCTTCACCGCGTTCATCAGCGTCAATCTCGCGGTGCTGAACCTCCTGCCGGTGCCGATGCTCGACGGCGGGCACCTGCTGTTCTTCGTCATCGAAGGCATTCTCGGCCGGCCGGTGTCGCTCAAGAAGCGCGAAGCCGCGCAGCAGCTCGGGCTCGTTCTTCTGCTGCTCTTGATGGTCTTCGCGATTTACAATGACCTCGTCCGGATCGACGCGTTTCGAATTTTCAGATAGGACGGCGCAATGATCACACGGCGGAAGACGCGGCAGATCAAGCTGGGCAACCTCGCGGTCGGCGGGGGCGCCCCGATCACCGTGCAGTCCATGACCAAGACCGACACGCGCGACGTCCAGGCCACCTTGCTCGAGATCTGGTCGCTCGAGGCGGCCGGCTGCGACATCGTCCGGTGCGCGGTGCCGGTCAAGGAAGCGGCCGAGAAGCTCGGCGAGATCAAGAGGCAGATCCGCATCCCGCTCGTCGCGGACATCCACTTCAACTACAAGCTGGCCCTGATCGCGCTCGAGCAGGGCGTGGACGGTCTCAGGCTGAACCCCGGCAACATCGGCGGCAAGCACTTCGTGCAGGAAGTCGTCAACGTCGCCAAGGACAAGAACATCCCGATCCGCATCGGCGTCAACGGCGGCTCGCTCGAGAAGGACCTGCTCGCCCGGTACAACGGGCCGACCGCGGAGGGCATGGTCGAGTCCGCGCTGCGCCACATCCGCATCCTCGAGGACCTGAACTATCCCGAGATGAAGATCTCGCTGAAGGCCTCCGATCCCCTGATGATGATCGAGGCCTACCGGATGCTCGCCGACCAGGTCGACTACGCGTTCCACCTCGGCGTCACCGAGGCCGGCACACCGGGCGTGGGCACGATCAAGTCCGCGATCGGCCTGGGCGCGCTCTTGTCGGAAGGGATCGGCGACACGATCCGCGTGTCGCTCTCGGCGGATCCCGCCGAGGAGGTCCGCGTCGGAATCCAGATCCTCAAGTCGCTCGGCCTTCGCAAGGGCGGGCTCACCTTCGTGTCGTGTCCGTCGTGCGGGCGCGCCGACGTCGACCTGGTCAAGCTCGCGAAGGAGGTCGAGGACGAGTTCAAGGGGCTGAACGAGGAGATCCACATCGCCGTGATGGGATGCGAGGTCAACGGTCCGGGCGAGGCGCGCGTCGCCGACATCGGCGTCGCAGGCGGCCGCGGCATCGGCCTCATCTTCAAGAACGGAGACGTGATCCGCAAGGTGCCCGAGCAAGAGATCGTCCAGGCGATGCGCGAGGAAGTCGACAAGTTCGTCGCCGAGCGCAGAGCCGCGAAGCCGGCGGCCGTGGAGGCCAACTGATGGGACAGTATAAGACTCACGTCTTCGTGTGCACGTCCGGCGACTCGTGCCCGACCCAGGGCAACGTCGAGCAGTACGTGAAGTTCCTCCGCGACGAATCCGTGAAGGCCGGGCTCAAGGCCGACATTCGGATCAACAAGTCCGGCTGCTTCTCGCAGTGCGGTCACGGCCCGATGATGGTCTTCTACCCGGAGAACGTCTGGTACGGCGGCGTGCAGGAGTCGGACTTGAAGGAGATCTTCGAGTCCCACATCCGGGACGGTAAGCCGGTCGCCCGCCTGATCTACGACCCCGGGGTCAAGGGCGCCAACAAGAAACCGGGTTACAAGTAGCAAGGCCCGTCAAGGGCCACGTTGCCCCAGGCGGCGCGTCGCCACCGGACACCTCCGCCTTGCCTCCGGTCCGAACACGTGCTAAATTCCTGAAAAAGTGGGCCTAGCCCGCTTTTTTTAGTTTTGCGCTCTGCAGTTCTGCGCACTGACATGGAGGAGGTGCGCGCCGCGGCCCGCCGCGGGGCCGGGGCCCCGTCGGGGCAGGCGTGCCCACGAGTTGGCGATGGACGACGAGGAGAGAGCGGCCTTGATCGAGGAGGCGGTCGCCCCGGTGGTGGACGGCCACGGGCTCGAGCTGGTCGACCTCGAGTGGCGTGGGCTCCGACCCCGGGGGGTGCTCCGGCTATACGTGGACAAGCCGGGAGGTGTCGGAATCGGGGAGTGCGAGCGCCTGAGTCGGGAGCTCGGCGATGTGCTCGACGCCGCCGCCGTGATCGAAGGGGGATACGACCTCGAGGTCTCGTCGCCCGGGCTCGACCGGCAGCTCAGGAAGGAACGGGAATATCGCTGGGCGGTCGGCAAGCAGATCCGCTGCTGGCTGGCCGGCGGGGCCGAGGTCAGGGGACGGTTGACCGAGGTCACGGCTGACTGTCTGGTGCTGGATCGGGGCGGGGAGCGCACGAAAGTCGGTCGAGCCGAAGTCACGAAGGCGCGGCTGGAGGCGGAGGTCCCCTGGCCCCGCAAGGCGTAGAATCTGAGCGAGTCAAGATAGCGATGAACCGAGAGCTGATCAACGTCATCGAGCAGATCGGACGCGAGAAGGGGATCGACAAGGAGATCCTCTTCGAGGCGCTGGAGTCTGCCCTGCTCTCGGCGTCGCGCAAGACTCTCGGCGCCTCGGACAACTGGCGGATGCACATCGACCGAAAGAGCGGCGACCTCCGGGTCTACTGCCGAAAGAAGGTCGTGACCGAGGTCGCCGACGACAAGCAGGAGATCAGCCTCGCCGACGCCAAGGCGCTGAACGCCGACGCGGAGCTGGAGGACGAGCTCGAGCTCGAGCAGGAGCGGCCGCCCCAGGAATCCTCCAGAAGGTGCGCGACGCCGAGCGCGAGGGGATCTACTCGGAGTTCGCCGGCAAGGAGGGCCAGATCCTCCGCGGCATCGTGCACCGCATCGAGAAGCGCAACGTGATCCTCGAGATCGGCAAGGCCGAGGCGATCCTACCCGAGCGGGAGCAGATTCTGGGCGAGCGCTACAATCCCGGAGATCGGATCCGCGCCTACGTGCTCGAGGTGCGCCGGACGGCCAAGGGGCCGCAGATCTCGCTCTCGCGTACGCATCCCGGCTATCTCGCGCGGCTCTTCCAGACCGAGATCCCGGAGATCCAGGAAGGGATCGTCCTGGTCAAGGCCACCGCGCGCGAGGCGGGCGAGCGGGCGAAGGTCGCGGTCGCGTCCACGAAGCGCGACGTCGATCCGATCGGCGCGTGCGTCGGGCTGCGTGGCACGCGCATCCAGGTCATCAGCCGCGAGCTGCGCGGCGAGAAGATCGACATCATCGAGTGGTCGCACGACCCCGCGACGTTCGTGGCGCGCGCGCTCTCGCCGGCGAAGGTCTCGTCGGTGACGATCCACGAGGCCGACAGCGAGGGGCAGCCCTCGGCGACGGTCATCGTGCCGGACAACCAGCTCTCGCTGGCCATCGGCAAGAAGGGGCAGAACGCACGGCTCGCGGCGAAGCTCACGGGCATGCGCATCGACATCAAGAGCGAGTCGGAGCTGGAAGCCGAGCGCTCTCCGAGCGAGCCGGTGGCCATCGAGGATCGCGCCGCGCTCGAGCTGCTGCCGGGAGTCGATGCCGCGCTGGCCGAGGTGCTGGCCGGCGCGGGGCTCGGCTCGCCGGGCGCGATCGTGCGGGCCGGACGAGAGAAGCTGGGCCTCGTCGTCGAGGTCGGCGATCGCGCCGACGCGATCTACGCGGCCGCCGAGAAGCTCGTGGCGGCGCACCGCGCCGCGCAGGAGGCGAAGACCCTCCCCTTGGATCAGACGCCCTCGTGAGGACATCCCCCAGCCGCACCTGTCTCGGATGCCGGCGAGTTCGCCCACAGGCCGCGCTGATCCGTCTGGTGCGGCTGACGAGTGGGACGGTCGTCGTGGACGCAGGCCGCCGAGGGGCGGGACGGGGCGCGTACGTGTGCCCCGACACGCAATGCATCGAGCGCGGGCTCAGCCGCGGCCGGCTCGGCCACGCCTTCAGAAAGCCCAGCGAGGCCGGCCCGAATCTGGGGGCGGCGGTGCGAGCCGCCGCTCGGCGCGTGGCTCCGGGCGCGCCCCTGTGCGAGGTGAGCGCGAGAGCGATCGAAGACGCCGACGTGGATCACGGTGAGATCGTAGTGAGATCGTAGGGAGGTGGGGGGACAGTGGCAGCAGCCAAGATCAAGGTGATCGAGCTCGCGAAGGAGCTCGGCGTGACCAGCAAGGACCTCATGGTCGCGGCCGAGGAGATGGGCCACAAGGGTATCCGGGCCATGAGTCCCCTCGACAGCGCGCTCGCGAACGCGCTGCGCGTGAAGCTCGGCAAGGGCCGCGACCTCCCGGAGGCGCCCAAGCCCAAGCGCGTCCCCAAGCCCAAGGCGGACGAGACGGCGGCCGGCGACGTCGTCGCCCAGAAGCCCGCGTCCCGGTCCAAGAAGGCGAAGACCGAGGAGGAGGCGCCGGCGGACGTCAAGCCGGCGGCGACGATCGTGAAGCCCAAGCCCGCCGGGCCGGCACCCGAGGTCGCTCCGGAGCCGCCGCTCATTCCGGAGCCCGAGCCCGAGATCGTCCCGGAGCCGACGTTCGTCGCGCCACCGCCGGAGCCGGTGGTCCCGAAGCCGGCCGCGCCGGTGGCGCCGCTGGCGCCGTCCGCGCCCAAGAAGCCCGAGCCCAAGATCGTTCCGTTCCGACCTCTCGAACGCGGCGCTCCGGCGCCGCCGCCGCGGCCGTCGCGACAGCCTGCGGGCCCGTTCGCGCCGCCGAGAGTCACCGTGTCGCCCACGCGGCCCGCGGCGCCGGCATCGCCACCGCGGCCCGCGCCGCAGCCGCCGTCGATCGTCAGACCGTCGGCTCCCGCTCCGATCGCGCCCGCGGCCGTCGCCCCCCCTCTAGTGGCGCCGGCCGTCGTAGCGCCGGCCGCCGCCGCGGCGGTCGCCGTCGAAGAGCCGGCGGCACCGCCGGCCGAGGTGCGGCGCGAGCTCATCCGCGTGCCGGAGTCGGTCACCGTCGGCGAGCTGGCGGAGAAGATGAGGCGGAAATCCGCTGAGGTGATCAAGGCGCTGCTCGAGCTCGGCGTGATGGCCACGGTCAACGAGCTCCTCGATCCCACTGCGGCCAAGCTCGTCGCCGACAAGTTCAACGTCGACGTCGAGATCCGCTCGGTCGAGGGCGACGTGGTCGACGAGGAGGATCTCGACCCGAGTCAGCTCGCGCTGCGCCCGCCGGTCGTCACGGTCATGGGCCACGTCGACCACGGCAAGACGTCGTTGCTGGACGCCATCCGGAAGTCGAAGGTGGCCGAGAAGGAGTTCGGCGGCATCACCCAGCACATCGGCGCCTATCAGGTCACGACCTCGCACGGCAAGGTCACGTTCCTCGACACGCCGGGCCACGAGGCCTTCACGGCGATGCGGGCGCGCGGGGCTCAGGCGACCGACATCGTCATCCTCGTCGTCGCCGCCGACGACGGGGTCATGCCGCAGACGCAGGAAGCGATCAACCACGCGCGGGCCGCGAACGTGCCGATCATCGTGGCGGTCAACAAGGTCGACCGGCCGGAAGCGGACCCGGAGCGCGTGAAGCGCGAGCTGTCCAACCTGAACCTCGTGCCGGAAGAGTGGGGCGGCCAGACGATCTTCGTGCCGACGTCGGCCAAGACGGGGACCGGCATCGACCAGCTGCTCGAGATGACCGCGCTCCAGTCGGAGATCCTCGAGCTGAAAGCCAACGCGAGCCGCGCCGCCAAGGGCATCATCATCGAGAGTCGCCTCGACCGCGGGCGGGGACCGGTGGCCACCGCGCTGATCCGGAACGGGTCCCTGCGCGAGGGCGATGCGGTCGTGGTCGGCTCGTATTCCGGGCGCGTCCGTTCGCTGATCGATCCCGCGGGCAAGAAGGTGAAGGTCGCGGGGCCGTCCGATCCGGTCGAGATCCAGGGGCTCTCGGGCGTGCCGGCGGCGGGCGACGTGCTCGTCGCGGTCTCGGACGAGCGCAAGGCGCGGCAGATCGCGACGATGCGGCTGGAGCGGGAAAAAGCGAAGGGCAAGACCGCGACGCGGATCACGCTCGAGGGCCTGCAGAAGCAGATCCAGACCGGCGAGGTCAAGGAGCTCCGGCTCATCCTCAAGGCCGACGTGCAGGGGTCCGTCGAGGCCCTGGCCGAATCGCTCGAGCGCCTCTCGACCGACGAGGTGAAGCTGAAGGTCATCCATAGCTCGGTCGGCATGATCACCGAGAGCGATGTGATGCTGGCCTCGGCGTCCAACGCCATCGTGCTCGGATTCAACGTGAAGGCGGAGCCCAAGGCCGCGACCCAGGCGCAGGCCAACGGCGTCGACATCCGCAGCTACAACGTCATCTACGAGGCCATCAACGATCTCAAGGCGGCCCTCGCCGGGATGCTGGCGCCAGAGATCCGCGAGACGGCGCTGGGCCGTGCCCAGGTCCGTCAGATCTTCGTCATCTCCAAGCTCGGCCCCATCTGCGGCTCGTACGTGTCGGAAGGCAAGATCGTGCGCGGCGCGAGGGCGCGGGTGCGCCGCGGTGACGAGGTCGTCGGCCAGGGCACGGTCGGCTCGCTGAAGCGGTTCAAGGACGACGTCCGTGAGGTCCTCGCCGGACTCGAGTGCGGGATCGGCGTCGACGGCGTCAACGGCGTTCAGCCCGGGGACATCCTCGAGGTCTTCACGAGCGAGGAAGTGGCGCGCACGCTCTAGGCGGCAAGCGCGCCGGAGAGGGCCGTGTCGGCAGCGCGCGTCGCGCTCGGGCTCGTCGAGCTGCACCTGCCGGACGTCGAGTCGCTCAAGGACAAGCGGCATGTCCTGAAGGGGCTCAAGGAGAGAGTGCGGGCGCGGTTCGAGGTCTCGGTGGCCGAGGTCGACAACCAGGACCTCTGGCAGCGCGCCACGCTCGCGCTCGCCTACGTCTCCGCCGACGCGCGCCACGCCAACGAGGTCGTCGCCAAGGCGATGGACTTCATCGAAGACAACATCGCCGGGCGAGTGCTCGACACCTCGGTGGAGATTCTCTGATGCAAGGCAAGCGACTGGATCGGGTCAACCAGCTCCTGAAGGAGGAGATCTCGATACTCCTCCAGCGCGAGCTCAAGGATCCGCGGCTCGGATTCGTCTCGGTCACCGAGGTCGAGACAGCGCAGGACCTGAGAACCGCGAAGGTCTTCGTGTCGGTCCTCGGCGACGAGGCCCAGTGGACCGGATCGCTGGCGGCCCTCACGAGCGCTCGCGGCTTTATCCGGAACTGGCTCCGGCAGCATCTGGATCTGCGGGTCACGCCCGAGCTCGACTTCCGGCCCGACCGGTCGATGGAGCACGCGGCCCGGATCCAGGCGCTCCTGCGGCGGGTCGGCGGCGAAGCCGGACGGTGAAAGCTCCCATCCAGCACTCGAGCCCGCTCCCTTCCGCCGCCGTGGTGGAGCCATTCGGGCGCCCCGGGCGCGCCCTCATGCTGGGTCACGTCCACCCGGACGCGGACGTCCTGGGCACGTTGCTGGCGCTCGGGCTGGCGCTCGAGGCGCGGAGCTGGAGTGTGGTGTACGGCGGTCCCCATCCGGCGCCGGCGCTCCTCGGCTTCCTGCCGGGCGTGGAGCGGTATCGGACGCTCGAGCGCCTCGACGGCCGCTTCGACGTCGTGGTGCTGACGGACTGTCCCAATCCTCAGCGCACCGAGGGACTCATCGATCAGGCCCGCCGCGCCGGCAAGATCGTCGTGAACATCGACCATCACCCCGACAACCGGCGCTACGGAGACGTGAACTGGATCGACGCGACGGCCGCTGCGACGGGCGAGATGCTATACGAGCTGCTCGGCGCGCTCCGCGTGACACTCACGCCGGCGATGGCCACGAACCTCTTCACGGCGATCCACACGGACACGGGCTCGTTCCGCTACTCGAACGTGACCGCGCGCACCTTCATGATCGCCGCGGCTCTGGTGGCCGCCGGCGCGCGCCCGGAGCTCGTGTCCGAATCGCTCTACGAGCGGCGCGCGCCGGATGCGCTGCGCTGGCTCGGCGAGGCCCTCGCCCGCGTCGAGGTGAGCGCGGACGGGCAGGTCGGCTGGCTGGCGTTGCCGGCCAGCGCGGTGCCCGAGCGGATCGTCGAGTCGGAGGAGCTCGTGAACTATCCGCGCTCGGTCGCCTCGGTTCGCGTGGCCTGTCTGCTCCGCGAGCTGGACGGCACCGTGAAGGTGAGCCTGCGGGGCAAGGGCGACGTGGACGTGCAGAAGATCGCGGCGCAGTTCGGCGGCGGCGGCCACGTGAACGCCGCCGGGTGCACCATCCCCGGCCCTCTGCCCGAGGCAACCCGGATCGTGCTCGACGCGGTCCGGCGGGCCGTCGATGACAGGGCACGCTCGTGAGCGGCGCGGGCGCGCGCTCCGGCATCCTGGTCGCCGACAAGGGCCGCGGCGCGACCTCGTTCGACGTCGTCGCCATCGTCCGGCGGCGCCTGGGCGTGCGGCGCATCGGCCACGCCGGCACGCTCGATCCCGACGCGACCGGGGTGCTCCCGATACTCGTCGGCGAGGCCACCAAGCTCGCGCCGTATCTGGTCGACCAGGACAAGGAATACGTCGCCACCCTGCGCTTCGGCTTGACGACGGACACGCACGACGTGAGCGGACGGGTCCTCTCGGAGACACCAGTGGCCGACCTGACCACGGCTCGGCTCGAGGACGCCTGCCGGGCGTTCGTCGGGCCGATCCAGCAGGTGCCGCCGATGTACTCGGCGGTCCACCATCGGGGACGGCGCCTCTACGAGCTAGCGCGCGAGGGCATCGAAGTCGAGCGCGCGGCCCGCGAGGTCGTCATCCGCTCGATCGCGATCGAGAAGGTCGACGGGCCGCGGGCGACGCTCCGCATCGTGTGCGGGAAGGGAACCTACGTGCGCGCGCTCGCCGCCGACCTCGGCGCGGCGCTGGGCTGCGGCGCCGCCGTCGAAAGCCTCGTCCGCTGGCGGGTCGGCCCCTTCGCCTTGCCAGACGCGGTCTCGTGGAGCGAGCTGACCGAGAGGGACGGCGACCTCTGGCCCCGGGTACGGACGGTCGAGACCGCGCTGGCCGGCTGGCCGTCCGTCCGCCTGGACGGGCACGGCGCGGCGGCGTTCGGCCACGGCCAGGCGGCCGACGTGATTCCGGCCGCCGCAGCCGAGGGCTTGGTGAGGGTCCATGACGCCGACGGCCCGATGATCGGCGTTGGAGAGCTGATCGCGGGTGGGAGCAGGGTCAAGCCCGTTCGCATCCTTCATGCAGATCGTCCGCGGACTCGAATCCTTCCCGCCTGACGCGGGGCCGAGCGCCGTCGCGCTCGGCGCCTTCGACGGCATTCACCTCGGCCATCGCGCCATCCTTGGGATGGCGGTAACGCAGGCGCGGCAGGCCAGGCTCCGAGCGATCGCGTGCACCTTCGACCGCCATCCGATGGAGGTGCTGCAGCCCGATCGCGCCCCGCTTCCGATCACGACGCTCGAGGAGCGGCTCGCCCTGATCGCCGAGACCGGGATCGACACATCGGTCGTGATGCCGTTCACTCCGGCGGTCGCCGGCATCGAGGCGAAGGCGTTCGTCCAGGACGTCCTCATCGGAACGCTTCGCGCTCGCGAGATCGTGGTCGGGTTCAATCACCGCTTCGGCCGCGGCGCCCGCGGCGACGCCGCGCTGCTTGGGACCCTGGCCGCTCCGCTGGGGTTTCGCGCACACGTCGTGCCGGCGCTCACGGTCGACGGCGTCGCCGTATCGTCGTCCGAGATCCGCGCGGCGCTGCAGCGCGGAGACCTTCCGTCCGCCGCCAGGCTTCTCGGCCGGCCCTATTCGATTCGGGGCGAGGTGGTCCGCGGCGCCGGACGGGGAAGGACCCTCGGCTTTCCCACGGCCAACGTCAAAACCGAGCGGCCCCTGGGGCTTCCGGTCGGGGTGTACGTCTGCCGGCTCAGGGTCGGCTCGGGCGAGCACCAGGCCGTCGTGAACGTCGGGTTCAGGCCGACGTTCGGCGAAACCGAGCTGTCAGTCGAGGCTCATGTGCTCGACTTCACGGGCGATCTCTATGACGAGCAGGTCACCTTGACCTTCACCCGCCGGCTCCGGGAGGAGCGAAAGTTCCCGAGCGTCGACGCGCTCCGGGCGCAGATCGCGCTCGACGTCGCGGCGGCCAGGGCCGCTTCCTGACCGTCCGATAGCTTTACTTCGCGTGCCCCGCGTGGTACCCTCCCAGCGTATCTCCCGACAACAAAAGAGGTTTTGGAACCCGCCCCGGCGTGGAAGCTCGGCTTCCTGGGGCGTGGCGATTGAGGGGCCATCGATGCCGCTTGCCGTCGACCGGAAGAAGAGTCTCATCGAGCAGTTCCGCACCCACGAGGGCGATACAGGCTCGCCCGAGGTGCAGATCGCGCTCCTCACCGAGCGCGTCAACGGCCTGACGGATCACTTCAAGCAGCACACCAAGGACCATCACTCGCGGCGCGGCCTGCTGATGCTGATCGGCAAGCGCCGCGGCCTTCTCGAGTACCTCCGGGCCCGAGCGCCGGAACGGTACCGCGTCATCATCGACAAGCTCGGCATCCGCCGTTGACGGCGGAGTCACTTCTCATCACTGATCGGTCCTCGGACGGAACGAATCCGGGGGCCCCGGAGCGGGCTGACTCTGCGTCCGCTCCACACGGCGTTCGCCGGATTCCGGCCGATACGCGAGGACAATTTTTCGTATGACCCACACGGTTGAAGTCGAGAGCAACGGATTGCGAATGACCCTGGAGACCGGCAAGCTCGCCAAGCAGGCCGACGGCGCCGTCGCCGTGCGCGTCGGCGGCACGATGGTGCTCGCGACCTGCGTCGCCGCCAAGAGCGCCAAGGAATCGCAGGATTTCTTCCCCCTGACCGTCGAGTACCGCGAGCGGGCGTACGCCGGCGGGCGCATTCCCGGCGGCTACTTCAAGCGGGAAGGCGCGCCGGTGAAGAAAGAGACGCTGACGTCGCGGCTGATCGATCGGCCGATCCGGCCCCTCTTTCCCGACGGGTTCCGCAACGAGGTGCAGGTGATCTGCCTGGCGGTCTCGGGCGATCAGGAAAACGATCCGGACATCCTCGCGATGAACGGCGCCTCGGCGGCGCTCTGCCTGTCGGGCATCCCGTTCGACGGGCCCGTGGGTGCCGTGCGCGTCGGTCTGGTCGAGGGCAAGCTGGTCGCCAACCCGACCGCCGCGCAGAAGAAGGTGTCGAGCCTCGAGCTGGTCATCGCGGCCACCGAGGACGCGGTGCTGATGGTCGAGGCGGGCGCCAGCGAGATCTCGGAAGAGATCGTGCTCGAGGCGATCGCCTTCGGCCACGCCGAGTGCAAGAAGCTCGCGCGCGCGCAGCGCGACCTCGTGCAGCGCGCCGGCAAGCCGCGCTGGACCGTCGACGCGGCGGCGCACGACGCCGAGCTCAAGGCGCGGGTCGAGAGCCTGGCCAGGCCCAAGCTCGCCGACGCGCTCGCCACGCTCCAGAAGCAGGGACGGGCCGAGGCGGTGAACCGCGTGTTCGAAGAGATCGTCCAGAGCCTCGGCGTGGACGAGACCAAGAAGGCCGCGGTCCGTGAAGCCTTCGAGGCGGTCGAAAAGGCCGAGGTGCGCCGGCTCATCGTCGAGCGTAATCTCCGCGTCGACGGCCGCAAGGCGAACGAGATCCGGCCGATCTCGATCGACACGGCCTATCTGCCCCGGGCGCACGGGTCGTCCGTGTTCACCCGCGGCGAGACCCAGGCGCTCGTGTCCACCACGCTCGGCACCAAGTCCGACGAGCAGAAGATCGAGGCCATCGAGGGCGACCACTATCGCCACTTCATGCTTCACTACAACTTCCCCTCGTTCTCGGTCGGCGAGGTCCGGCGCTTCGGCTCGCCGTCCCGGCGTGACATCGGCCACGGGGCGCTCGCCGAGCGGGCGGTGGAGGCGGTGCTGCCGCCGAAGGAAGACTTCCCGTACACGATCCGCGTCGTCTCGGACATCCTCGAATCGAACGGCTCCTCGTCGATGGCGTCGGTCTGCGGCGCGTCGCTCGCCCTGATGGACGCGGGCGTGCCCCTCAAGTCGCACGTCGCGGGCGTGGCGATGGGTCTCGTCAAGGAAGGGGACAAGGTCGGGATCCTGACCGACATCAACGGCGCCGAGGACCACTACGGCGACATGGACTTCAAGGTTGCCGGCACCGAGAAGGGCGTCACCGCGCTCCAGATGGACATCAAGATCGCGGGCGTCTCGATCGACATCATGCGGGTGGCGCTTGAGCAGGCGCGTGAGGCGCGCCTGATCGTGCTCGGCAAGATGCGCGAGGCGATCGAGAAGCCGCGCCCCGAGCTCTCGCCCTATGCGCCGCGCTTCGTCACGATCAAGATCCGGCCCGAGAAGATCCGCGAGATCATCGGCCCAGGCGGCAAGATCATCCGCGGCATCCAGGAGCAGACCGGCACGAAGATCGACGTCGAGGACGACGGCCGGGTCACGGTGTTCTCGCCCGACAGCGCGTCGGTGCAGAAAGCGGTGGGGATCATCCAGGACATCTGCCGCGAGGTCGAGCTCGACCGCATCTATCTCGGAAAGGTGAAGAAGATCGTGGAGTTCGGTGCGTTCGTCGAGGTCATCCCGAACACCGAGGGCCTCCTGCACATCTCGCAGATCGCCGAGTCGCGCATCCGGTCGGTCCAGGACGTGCTGACCGAGGGCGACGAGGTGCTCGTGAAGGTGATCGAGATCGACGGCAATGGGAAAATGAGGCTCAGTCGTAAGATGGCTCTGAGGGATCAGCCGGCCCTGGCCGACAAGGAGAAGCTCAAGAACCCGATGGCGGCTAACCCGCCCCGGGCCTGAGAGGTGGGCGCGTGACGGAAAGCTACCGGAAGGGCTTCCTGCCCAACGGCATTCGGGTCGTCACCGAGCGCATGGAGCACGTGCGCTCGGTCGCCGTCGGCGTGTGGGTCGAGACCGGCTCACGCCACGAGGCCGAGAATCGCGGCGGGATGTCCCACCTGATCGAGCACCTGGTGTTCAAGGGGACCGCCACGCGCAGCGCCGAGGCGATCGCCCGCACGATGGACTCGGTCGGCGGCCAGATGGACGCCTTCACGACGAAGGAGCACACCTGCTTCTACGTGCAGGTGCTCGACGAGCACCTGCCGCTCGCAGTCGATCTCCTGACGGACATCCTCCTGCACCCGCTCTTCAACGCCGAGGAGCTCGAGCGCGAGAAATCGGTCGTCCTGCAGGAAATCAAGATGGTCGAGGACACGCCCGACGACATCATCCACGACCTGTTCGCGGCGCAGATCTGGGCCGGGCATCCGCTGGGCCGGCCGATCCTCGGCAGCCGCCAAGCAGTGACCGGGTACGGCCGGGAAGAAGCGCTCGGCTACTTCACCGACGAGTACGTGCCGCCGCGCGTCATCATCGCGGTCGCCGGCAACGTCACCCACGAGCGGGTCATGGAGCTGTTCAGCGCGGGCTTCCAGGGCTTCGATCGGGCCGCGACCGAGCGGACGGCGAGCCCGCCCGTCCTCACGTCGGGCGTGAACATCGTCAACAAGACGCTGGAGCAGGTGCACCTCATCATGGGCTTCCCCGGCCTGCATCACTCGGCGCCGGAGCGCTACGGCCTGTTCCTGCTCAACGACATCATCGGCGGCAGCATGTCCTCGCGGCTCTTCCAGGAAGTACGGGAGCGCGAGGGCCTCGTCTACGCGATCCACTCGGGCGTGCAGGCCTACACCGACACCGGCACGCTCTACGTCTACGCCGGGACCGACGAGAAGAACTTCTCCAAGGTGCTCAAGTCGACCTTGAAAGTGCTGCGCGACCTGAAGAAGACCGGCGTGACTGAAGAGGAACTGCGGCGCGCTAAGGACCACCTCAAGGGCAGCCTGATGCTCTCGCTCGAGTCGACGTCGAGCCGCATGAATCGCCTGGCCAAGCACGAGATGCACCACGGGACGTTTCTCTCGATGGACGCGATGCTGAGCGCGATCGACGCGGTCCGTCACGAAGAGGTGCAGGCGCTGGTCACGGACCTTCTCGACGAAGACCGCCTCTCGCTGACCACCTTGGGTCCGCTGGACCGCCGCAACCTCCCGCGCGAGCTCCTGCACCACTGAATCAACCGCCCGCCGCGCCGCGGCAGGGCCTCGACACACGAAGGGGACGCCTCGCATGCCGTTGAGCTATCGCATCGATCCCTCCGCCGAGATGGTCCTGATCGTCGGCGTGGGTTTCATCACCCAGTCTGAGCGCATCGCGGCCATCCAGACGTGGCTCCGCGATCCCGGCTTCCGACCGGGCCCGAGAACGCTGTGCGACTTCTCCGAGGTGACCTCGACGCCGACGATGAAGGAGCTCAGGGAGATCGTCTCGATCGTCGACGAGCACGCGGCGGCCATCGGGAAGAAGAAGCTCGCGGTGATCGCGAGCAGGCCCGTCACGTTCGGGGTGGCACGCCAGTTCCAGACCCTGGCCGACTTCGGGCCCCTCGACGTGGAGGTCTTCAAGGATCGGCGCGCGGCGCTGGGGTGGCTCCGCCACGGGGAGTCCCAGTCGTGACGGTCGCGCTCGAGCCCCGGAGCCAGACCCTCGACGTCAACGGATTGCGCGTGCACTACCTCGACTGGGGCAACCCCGGCGCCCCGCCGGTCGTGTGCGTGCACGGCTACACCTCGAGCGCGCAGGCCTTCAACGCGCTGGCGCGGCGCATGGTGGAGACGCTTCCGAACGGCGGGCTCGTCGTGGTCCCCGGTGTCGGGCACGCGCCCCACGCTCGTGGAGCCCGTGGTGGTCGCGGCCCTCGAGCGCTTCCTGGGGCTCGCCCGGCGTGCGGGCCTGAAAAGACATCGATTTAGGCGGTTCAGCCGCTACCGGTAGTAGCCGCCTCAACTCCCGCTTCCATCGTTTGCGGTTTTGCTCTATGGTGTGGGCGTGATCGACCGCTACACCCGCCCGGAGATGGGTCGGATCTGGAGCGAGCAGTCCAAGTACCAGGCGTGGCTCAGGGTGGAGCTGGCGGTGTGCGAGGCCTACGCGAGGAGGGGCCGGATCCCCGCCGAAGCAATGGCCCGGATCCGTGCGAAGGCGCACGTCGACATCGCGCGGATCCTCGCGATCCAGGAGCGCGTGAAGCACGAGATGATCGCGCTCTTGACGAGCCTCGAGGAACAGGTCGGCGAGGACTCGCGCTTCATCCACATCGGGCTCACCACGAGCGACGTCTGGGACACCGCCACCGCGCTGCAGCTGCGCGACGCCGCCGATCTCCTGCTGGCGGGGCAGGAGCGTCTGCGGAAGGCGCTGGGCGACCTGGCGGTCCGCCACAAGGACACCCTGACCATCGGCCGGACCCACGGCGTGCACGCCGAGCCCACCAGCTTCGGTCTCAAGGTGGCGGTCTGGTACACCGAAGCGGGACGCAACGTCGAGCGGCTGCGCCGGGCACGCGCGACGATCTCGGTCGGCAAGCTCTCGGGCGCCGTCGGCAACTTCGCCCACATCGAGCCCGATCTCGAGGCCGAGGTGTGCCGCGAGCTTGGTCTGGAGGCCGCCCCCGTCTCCACGCAGATCGTCCAGCGCGACCGCCACGCCGAGTTCTGCTCGCTACTCGCGGTGGCAGCCGCCTCGCTCGAGAAGATCGCCCTCGAGGTCCGCGGACTGCAGCGAACCGAAGTCCTCGAGGCGCAGGAGCCCTTCGGCGAGGGCCAGAAGGGCTCGAGCGCGATGCCGCACAAGCGCAACCCGGAGCTGGCCGAGCGCATCTGCGGACTGGCGCGCCTGGTCCGGACGAACGCGCTGGCGGCGCTCGAGAACGTCGCGTTGTGGCACGAGCGCGACATCAGCCACTCGTCGGTCGAGCGCGTCATTCTGCCCGACTCCACGATCATGCTCGACTATCTCCTGCACCTGGCGACGTTCATCGTCGAGGGGCTCGAGGTCGACCCGGTGCGGATGGCCGAGAACCTCGAGCTGAGCCACGGCGTCGTCTATTCGCAGCGCGTGCTCCTCAAGCTCGCCGACGCCGGGCTCCCGCGCCAGACCGCCTACGAGATCGTGCAGAAGAACGCGATGCGCGCCTGGAAGGAGCGTCGGTCGTTCCTCGAATTGCTCGCGGCCGATCCGAAGGTGACGGAGCACCTCACGGCCGACGAGCTCAAGAGCTGTTTCGACCCGGCGTTCTTCCTGAAGAACGTCGACGCCATCTTCAAACGTTTGGGGCTCACCCGATGAGCGCGAGGGGGCCGATGAAGATCGAGACGCGCGAGAAGCTCTACGAGGGCAAGGCCAAGATCGTCTACGAGACCGACCGGCCCGGCGTGATCGTCCAGTACTTCAAGGACGACGCGACCGCGTTCAACGCCCTGAAGAAGGGGACCATCGTCGGCAAGGGCGTCGTCAACAACCGGATGTCGGCGGCCCTCTTCGAACGGCTCGGACGGGCCGGGATCCCCACGCACTACCTCGAGACGCTCTCGGATCGGGAGATGCTCTGCCACCGCCTCGACATCATCAAGATCGAGACGATCGTGCGGAACATCGTCGCCGGCAGCCTCGCCAAGCGCACGGGCCTCGAGGAGGGCACCTCGATCACGCAGCCGATCGTCGAGCTCTACTACAAGTCCGATCCCCTCGGCGACCCGATGCTCAACGAGGACCATGTGCGGATGCTGAAGCTCGCCTCGCCCACCGAGGTCGCGTGGGTCAAGCGCACGGCGCTCAAGATCAACGCGATCTTGAAGCCGTACCTGCTGAAGCGACGGCTCCTCCTGGTCGACTTCAAGCTCGAGTTCGGACGCCGCGGCAAGAAGCTCTATCTCGGGGACGAGATCTCGCCCGATACGTGCCGGCTCTGGGACAGCGCGAGCAAGGAGAAGCTCGACAAGGATCGCTTCCGTCGCGATCTGGGCGGGGTGGAGGAGGCCTACCAGGAGGTCTACCGCCGGCTCGTCACGGCAGACGTGTGAAAGCGCGCGTCCTCGTCCGGCTCAAGCCCGGCATCATGGACGTGCAAGGCGCGGCCGTGAAGCGCGCACTCGCCGGTCTCGGGTTTTCCGAGCTCAACGATCTCCGGGTGGGCAAGGTCATCGACATCGACATGAACGAGCCGACGCCGGAAGGGGCGCGCGCGCGCGTGGGCGAGATGTGCCGTCAGCTTCTCGCGAACCCGATTCTGGAGGATTACACGATCGAAACCGTGGACGACCTTGCCCCGCGCGGAGCCGCACGCTAAGATGAGTGTGCTATGAGATTCGGCGTCGTCGTCTTTCCGGGGACGTGGAGCGACTGTGATTTTCACTACGTCGTCTCCGAAGTGCTGCATCAGCCCGTGCGCTACGTCTGGCATCGCGAGCGCGAGCTCCGCGAGCTCGACTGCGTGATCCTGCCCGGCGGCTTCTCGTACGGCGACTATCTGCGCGCCGGCGCCGTGGCCGGGCGCTCGCCGGTGGTCGAGGCGCTGCGCGACTTCGTCGCGGGCGGCGGCCTCGTGCTCGGCTCCTGCAACGGGTTCCAGATCCTGTGCGAGGCGGGGTTGTTGCCGGGTGTCCTCACGCGCAACGAGTGTCTGCAGTACCGCTGTCAGTCGAGTCACCTGGTGGTCGAGAACGTCGACACGCCGTTCACCCGCGGCCTCCGACCGGGCCAGGTGCTCACGATGCCGATCTCGCACGGGGAAGGAAAGTACTACGCCGACGCCGAGACGCTCGCGCGGCTCAAGCAGCACAACCTGATCGTCTTCCGGTACGCCGAAGCCGACGGCCGGATCACGAAGCAGAGCAACCCGAACGGCTCGCTCGACAACATCGCGGGCGTCGTGAATCCCGAGGGCACGGTGCTGGGCATGATGCCCCACCCGGAGCGGGCCTCCGAAGCGGCGATGGGCGGCACCGACGGGCTCTTGATGTTCCAGTCCCTCCTCGGAAGCCTCGTCGAGGATGGCAGCTTCCTCAAGCGGTAACCAGGATTGACGGGGGCCGAGCCGAAGGTCACGCTCGACCTGGCGCTGGAAGCAGGCCTCACGGCCGACGAGTACGATCGCATCCTCTCGCGGCTCGGGCGCGAGCCCACCTACGCCGAGCTCGGGCTGTTCTCCGCGCTCTGGTCCGAGCACTGCGCCTACAAGCACTCGCGGGTCTTCCTCTCGCGCCTGCCGCAGAGCGGCCCGCACGTCCTGCAGGGGCCGGGCGAGAACGCCGGCGCGATCGACATCGGGGACGGCTGGGCCGTGGTGTTCAAGATCGAGAGCCACAACCATCCGTCGTTCATCGAGCCGTTCCAGGGCGCGGCGACCGGCGTCGGCGGCATCCTGCGTGACATCTTCACGATGGGCGCGCGCCCGATCGCGATCCTCGACTCGCTCCGCTTCGGCGAGCTCGACGAGCCCAAGGTGCGCGAGCTCGTCACCGGCGTCGTGTCGGGCATCAGCTGGTACGGCAACTGCTTCGGCTGCCCGACGGTCGGCGGCGAGATCGCCTTCGCGCCGGAGTACGCGGGCAACCCGCTCGTCAACGTGATGTGCGTCGGGCTGGTCCGCGCCGATCAGATCTTTCGCGCGCGGGCGGAAGGACCGGGCAACCCGGTCTTCTACGTCGGCAACAAGACCGGCCGCGACGGCATCCACGGCGCGACGATGGCCTCCGCGACGTTCGACGAGCACGCCGAGGAGCGCCGCCCGACCGTCCAGGTCGGCGACCCGTTCACCGAGAAGCTCCTGCTCGAGGCGTGTCTCGAGGTGATGCGGACCGGCGCGGTCATCGGCATCCAGGACATGGGCGCCGCGGGCCTGGCCTGCTGCACCTCCGAGATGCCCGCGCGCAGTGGCACGGGCATGGACGTCGAGCTCTCGCGCGTCCCGCAGCGCGAGACGGGGATGACGCCGTACGAGATCCTCCTCTCCGAGTCGCAGGAGCGCATGCTGCTCGTCGCCGCGCGCGGCCGCGAGGAGGAGGTGCGCGGCGTGTTCGCGAAGTGGGAGCTCGACGCGGTCGAGATCGGCCGCGTGACCGACGGCGGCGAGCTGACCGCGCGGCTCCGTGGCGAGATCGTGGCACGGGTGCCGGTCGACCTGCTCGCCGAGGCGCCGAAGTACCGCAAGCCGACCGCCGAGCCGTCGTGGCTCGCCGAGCACCGCGCCTTCGATCCGCTGAGCCTGCCAGAGCCCGGCGACTACGGCGCGGCCCTGGTCCAGCTGCTCAGGTCGCCGACGATCGCCTCCAAGGAGTGGGCGTTCCGCCAGTACGACCAGCAGGTCGGGATCAACACCCTGGTCCTGCCGGGCTCCGACGCCGCCGTGCTGCGGGTCAAGGGCACGCGCCGGGCCCTCGCGGTGTCCACCGACGGCAACGGTCGCCAGGTCTTTCTCGACCCGCGGCAGGGCGCCGCCATGGCGGTGTGCGAGGCCGCCCGCAACGTCTCCTGCTCCGGCGGCGAGCCCCGCGGGGTCACCGACTGCTTGAACTTCGGCTCGCCCGAGCGGCCGGAGATTCTCTGGCAGTTCGCCGAAGCGATCGAAGGCATCGCGCTGGCGTGCCGGGCGCTCGACCTGCCCGTGGTCGGTGGCAACGTTTCCTTCTACAATGAGACTAGCGGCCGGGCGATCCTGCCGACGCCGGTCATCGGCGTGGTGGGAGTCCTGGACGACGCGGGCCGGCGCGCGACGCAGTGGTTCAAGGGCGCCGGCCATCGCGTGGCGCTTCTGGGCCCGGACCAGGTGAGCCTCGGGGGCAGCGAGTACCTCTGGGCGCGCTGGGGCCGCCTCGCCGGCGCGCTGGCGCCGCTCGATCTCGAGACGGAGCGCCGCGTCCAGGCCGCCGTCAGGGCCGCCGTGAGCGCGGGGCTGGTGACGGCGGCGCACGACTGCTCGGAGGGCGGCGCGGCGGTGGCGCTCGCCGAGGGATGCGTCACCGGCCGCGAGCTCGTGGGGTGCGTAGCGGCGCTTACCGCGGACGCGCGCGCCGACCTCGCGCTCTTCGGCGAAGGCCCATCGCGGGCCGTCGTCACGGTCGAGGCCGCGCGCGCCCGCGAGTTCGAGGCGCTGATGGCGGAATCGGCGATTCCCTGGCGCTGGATCGGGACGACCGGCGGCGAGCGGCTGGTGATTCGGATCGGGACCAGGATTCTGGTTGACGTCGACACAGCGCAACTCGAGCAAGCATGGAGGACTGGATTTGAACGTCACGTGGCGTGACGACAGATTCCACGACGAGTGCGGGCTCTTCGGCATCTGGAACCATCCGGAGGCCGGGAACGTCACGTACCTCGGTCTCTATGCTCTCCAGCACCGCGGCCAGGAGTCGGCGGGCATCGCGGCGACCGACGGTACTGCGTTCCACACCGAGAAGCACATGGGCTGGGTGGCCGACGTCTTCAGCCCGGAGCGGCTGCGCCGCCTGCCGGGCCATCGCGCCATCGGCCACGTGCGCTACTCGACCGCCGGCAGCTCGAATCTCCGCAACGCGCAGCCGATCACCGCGACCACGGCGCGGGGCCCGATCGCGATCGCGCACAACGGCAACCTGACGAACGCCGAGACGCTGCGACGCGAGATGGAGCGCGACGGCGCCATCTTCCAGTCGAACTCCGACACCGAGGTGATCCTGCATCTGCTCGCGCGCGCCCCGGCGGGGCCGCTCGAGGAGCAGATCGCCCACGCGCTCAGGCAGGTGCAGGGGGCCTACTCGCTCCTGATCATGACGCTCGACGCGCTGTACGCGATCCGCGACCCGTACGGCTTCCGACCGCTCAGCCTCGGGCGCCTGGGCGACGCCCACGTCGTCGCCTCGGAGACGTGCGCGCTCGACCTCATGGAAGCCTCGTTCCAGCGGGACATCGAGCCGGGCGAGATCCTGATCATCTCGGACGCGGGAATGCGCTCGGTGCGGCCGTTCCCGCCGGGTGAGCGCCTGCACTGCGTCTTCGAGTACGTCTACTTCGCGCGGCCCGACTCGATCCTGTGGGGCCGCAATGTCCACACCGTGCGCAAGGCGATGGGCCGTCAGGTCGCGCGCGAGTATCCGGTCGAGGCGGACATCGTCATCCCCGTGCCCGACTCGGGGACGAGCGCCGCGCTCGGCTACTCGGAGGAGTCCGGCACGCCCTACGAGATGGGGCTAATCCGCAATCACTACGTCGGACGCACGTTCATCGAGCCCAAGCAGGGCATCCGCCACTTCGGGGTCAAGGTGAAACTCAACCCGATGCGCGAGATGCTGGCCGACCGTCGCGTGGTCGTCGTGGACGACTCGATCGTGCGCGGCACCACGAGCCGCAAGATCGTGCGGATGATTCGGGGCGCCGGCGCCAAGGAAGTCCACGTCCGGATCTCGTCGCCGCCGATCCAGTGGCCGTGCTACTACGGCATCGACACGCCGACGCGGAAGGAGTTGATCGGCTCCAGCCACAACCCCGAGGAGATCCGTCGCTACCTCGGCGCCGACTCGCTCGGCTACCTCTCGCTCGACGGCATGCTCAAGGCGACCGGCACCGACCCTGGGCAGTTCTGCCACGCGTGTTTCACCGGCAATTACCGCGTGGGGATCGAGCCCGAGCCGACGCCGCAGCTCAGCCTCTTCGGGGGCTGACGTGAAGCCGCTCACCTACCGCGCGGCCGGCGTCGACATCGACGCGGGCGACGAGGCAGTCCGCCGCATCATGCCGCTCGCCCGCGCGACGAACCGCGCCGAGGTGATCGGCGGGGTCGGCGGCTTCGCGAGCCTGGTCGGCCTGCCGCCGAAATACCGCGAGCCCATCATGGTCTCCTCGACCGACGGGGTGGGGTCCAAGCTGAAGGTCGCGTGCCTGGCCGGCCGCCACGACACGGTGGGCATCGACCTGGTCGCCATGGGTGTGAACGACATCCTGGTGCCGGGCGCCGAGCCGCTCTACTTCCTCGACTACATTGCGGTGGGCCGGCTCGATCCGGGCCAGATCGAGGCGATCGTGGGGGGCGTCGCCGAGGGCTGCCGGCAGGCGGGCTGCGCCCTGGTCGGCGGTGAGATGGCCGAGCACCCGGACTCGCTCCCGCCCGGCGAGTACGATCTGGCGGGATTCGCCGTCGGCATCGCCGAGCGTCAGCGAATGATCGACGGCTCGAAGATCCGTCCGGGGGACGTCGTGCTCGGCCTGGCCTCGTCAGGCCTGCACTCGAACGGTTACAGCCTGGTTCGCCGGATCGTGTTCGACGTCATGAGGCTTCGCGTGACGGATCCGCTGCCAGGAACCGGACGGCTCGTGGCGGACGAGCTGCTCATGCCGACACGTATTTACGCGCGATCGATTCAGACGCTACTGGAGGCAGTCGAGGTGAGAGGCATGGCGCACGTGACTGGTGGCGGCGTCACGGGAAACATCCTCCGCGTGCTCCCGCACGGCTGCCGCGCCAGGCTCGTGCGGAGCTCGTGGTCGCCGCCCGCGGTGTTCGAGACCCTGCGCCAAGCCGGTCAGGTGGAGGACGCCGAGATGTTCAGGACCTTCAACATGGGAATCGGCTACGTGGTGATCGTGCCGTCGGCCGCAGCCGACACGGCGGCTCGAACGCTCCGCGGGGCGGGCGAGCACGTCACTCGGATCGGCGAGATCGTCGCCGGCGAGCGCGGCGTGGAGCTGGTCGCTTGACGGCCGCGGGCGGTCGTCTTCGGGTCGGCGTCCTGGTCTCGGGGCGCGGTTCCAACCTCCAGGCCCTGCTCGAGGCCTCGACGAGAGCCGACTATCCGGCCCAGGTCGTGGTCGTGATCTCGGACCGGGAGCGGGCGGCGGCCCTCGACCGCGCGCGGGCCGCGGGTGTCGAAGCGCTCTTCGTGAACCCGAAAGATTTTGTCGACCGCGAGGCCTTCGATCTCGCGCTGGTCCGCGAGCTGACGGCGCGCCGGGTGGGTCTAGTGTGCAGCGCGGGCTTCATGCGCATCCTCTCGCCGGCCTTCACCCGCGCGTTCGCCGGGCGAGCGATCAACATTCACCCCTCGCTCCTGCCGGCGTTTCCGGGGCTCCACGCCCAGCGGCAAGCCCTGGACCACGGCGTCAAGGTCGCCGGCGCGACGGTGCACTTCCTCGACGACGGGGCCGTCGACAGCGGGCCGATCATTCTGCAGGCGAGCGTGCCCGTTCAGCCCGACGACACCGAAGACACCCTGTCGGCGCGGATCCTGGCCGAGGAGCATCGTCTCTATCCCGAAGCCGTCCGCCTGTTCGCCGAGGGCCGCCTCGCCGTCGTCGGACGGAGGGTCGTCGTGCGGGGTCAGCGATGAGAGTCCGCCGAGCGCTCATCAGCGTTCACGACAAGACCGGCATCGTCGAGCTCGCCCGGGCGCTCGCCGCTCTCGGCGTGGAGATCCTCTCGACCGGCGGCACCGCGAAGCTGATCCGCGAGGCGGGCGTGCGCGTCGTCGACGTGTCGGAGGCGACCGGCTTCCCGGAGATGCTCGACGGCCGCGTCAAGACGCTTCACCCACGCATCCACGGCGGGATTCTAGCCCGCCGCGACGTGCCCGAGCATCTCGCCGCGCTCGAAAAGCACGGGATCGCGCCCATCGACCTGGTCGTCAGCTCCCTCTATCCGTTCGAGCAGACCGTGGTCCGGCCCGGCGTGACGCGCGACGAGGCGATCGAGCAGATCGACGTCGGCGGGCCGACGATGATCCGGGCGGCCGCGAAGAACCACGCGAGCGTGGCCGTCGTCACCGCGCCGTCGCAATACGCCGCGGTCCTCGACGAGCTGCGGGCGAGCGGGGGGGCGCTGAGCGACGAGACGCGCTTCCGGCTCGCGCAGGACGCGTTCCGGCGGACGGCGGAGTACGACGCGGCCATCTCCGCGTATCTGTCGTCGGGCGCGCCGGAGCCGGGCGAGCGGAGCGAGCTCTTTCCGGCCTCGCTGCGATTCGAGGCCGAGCGCGTGCTGCCGCTCCGCTACGGCGAGAACCCGCACCAGGAGGCGGCGTTCTACCGTCAGGTCGGCGCGCCGTCGGTCGGCCTGGCCACCATGAAGCAGCTCCACGGCCCGGAGCTCGGCTACAACAATCTCCTCGACTTCTCCGCGGCGCTGTCGCTCCTGCTCGAGTTCGCGGAGCCCGCGGCGGTCGTCATCAAGCACACGAATCCCTGCGGCGCCGCGCGCGCCGCGACCGTCGGCGCCGCCATGGTGCGGGCGAAGGCGTCGGATCCGGTCTCGATCTACGGCGGCATCGTGGGCGTCAACCGGACTCTGGACGCCGCCGTCGTCGAGGCGCTTGCGGGCGTCTTCGTCGAGATCCTGTTCGCCCCGGCGTTCGCTCCCGATGCGCTCGACGAGATCAAGCGCACCAAGAAGAAGTGCCGCGTGTTCGAGGTCGCCTGCGACCGGACCTTGCCGGCGCGGCTTGCCGAATACCGCGGCGTCCTGGGCGGCTTGCTGGTGCAGACCACCGATCTCGCCGATCTCGAGCCCGCGAGCCTCAAGACCGTGTCGAAGCGCGCGCCGACCGCCGCCGAGCTCGACGCGCTCCGCTTCGCCTGGCGCGTCGGCAAGCACGCGAAGTCGAACGCGATCGTGCTGACGACGCGCGACCACGTGGTCGGGGTCGGCGCCGGCCAGATGAACCGCGTCGACTCGGCGCGCCTGGCGGTGATGCGGGCCCGCGAGAGCGGGCTCGACACGGCCGGCACCGTGTGCGCGTCGGACGCGTTCTTTCCGTTCCGCGATGGGCTCGACGTGGTGGCACGGGCCGGCGCCACCGCGGTGATCCATCCCGGAGGCTCCCTGCGCGACGAGGAGGTCATCGCCGCGGCCGACGAGCAGGGTCTCGCGATGGTCTTCACGGGCATCCGTCATTTCCGTCACTAGTCGAGAGGGTCCGATGAGCCCGCCCCAGCCCGAGCGCATCTACGGCGTCCGGGAGCTGACCCGGATCTTGACGCTCACGCCCAAGCGCGCCGGCCAGCTCCGCCGGCTCGAATTGCTGCGCGGCGACTCCGGCTACACCTTCCGCGATCTCCTGGCGCTCCGCGCGGCCAGCGCGCTCCTCGACGCGGGGGCGTCGGTGCGCCAGATCCGGGCCGCGCTCACCGCCTTGCGTCGCCAGGACCCGGACCTCCAGCAGCCGCTGGCCGAGGTGCGGCTGGTTCTCGAGGGCGACCGGCTCGTCGCCCAGTCCGACCGCGTCCGGTTCGATCCGCGAACCGGACAGATGGTCCTGGCCCTCGACTCGGGCGGTCTCGAGGCGGCGGCCACCGCCACCCTGGCCACCGGGCTGGTGCGGCCGCTCGCGCCACCTGCCGATCAGGCCGAGACGTGGTTCGAGCGCGCCAGCGAGTGGGACGGCGACCCGGCGCAGTGGGAGGACGCGATCCACGCCTACCGCCGCGTCGTCACGATCGATCCGACCTACGCCGCGGCGTGGAACAACCTCGGGCTGCTGCTGCACCGGATGGGCCGCTACGACGAGGCCTGCGAGGCCTATCTGTCGGCCCTCGCTCAGGATCCCCGGTGCTGCGAGGCCACCTACAACCTTGGCTCCCTGCACGAGGATCGCGGCGCGGTCGACGAAGCGATCGCGGACTATCGCCGGGCTCTCGAGCTGTCGCCGGACTACGCCGACGCTCACTTCAATCTCGCGGGGGCGCTCGCGCGGAACGGCCGCGACGGCGAGGCGATCAAGCACTGGCAGCGCTATCTCGAGCTCGATTCCGGCAGCCCCTGGGCCCGAATCGCGCGGGCCCACCTCGAAGTCGTCGAGCCGCCCGACACGCAATGAGGTGGAGCCAAACGACGGTACCGAATGGATCGGGCGCTCTGGAGCCCGTGACAACAAAGCCGGGGCGTACCACGCATACAGAAAGACCGGGCATGCGGAGCTTCGCCGCGTCTAGCTCAGCCCACCCGCGGTCCAAGCCGGCCTCGAGGACCCCGGTACCATGAAAATCCTGGTCGTGGGCGGCGGGGGACGCGAGCACGCGCTGGCCTGGAAGATCGCTGAGAGCCCGCTGGTCGACACGCTGATCGCGGCGCCCGGCAACCCCGGGATCGCCCGCCACGCGCGCTGCGTCGCCATCGGGGTCGACGCGCACGACGCGCTCGTCGACCTCGCGCGGCGCGAGCGCGTCGACCTCGTCGTGATCGGACCGGAAGCGCCGCTCGTCGCCGGCCTCGCCGATCGATTCGCGGCCGCCGGCCTGGCCGTCTTCGGACCGAGCGCGCGCGCCGCCGCGATCGAGGGCTCCAAGGCGCTCGCCAAGGATCTGATGCGACGGTACGGAATCCCGACCGCACGCTTCGCCACCTTCGACGACGCCGAGAGCGCGCGGCGCTTCTGCCGTGAGATGGGGGCGCCGCTGGTGGTCAAGACCGACGGGCTCGCGGCGGGCAAGGGCGCGATCGTCTGTCCCACGCTCGCCGATGCCGAGGCGGCGATCACCCAGTGCATGGTGCAGCGGGCGTTCGGCGCGGCCGGCGCGCGCGTGGTCGTCGAGGAGTTCATGACCGGGCAGGAAGTCTCGTTCTTCGTGCTGTCCAACGGGGGCGACGTGATGGCGCTGGCGGCTGCCGAGGATCACAAGACGGTCTTCGACGGCGACCGCGGCCCGAACACCGGCGGGATGGGCTGTTACTCGCCCGTGGCCACGTTCGACGAGGCGCTCGAGAAGCGCGTCATGGAGACGATCGTGCGCCCCACGCTCGCCGCGCTCGCGCGCGAGGGAGCGGCGTACCGCGGCGTGCTCTACGTGGGCCTCATGCTGACGGCCGAGGGCCCCAAGGTGCTCGAGTTCAATTGCCGCTTCGGCGATCCTGAGTGCCAGGCGCTGATGGTCCGCGCACCCGGCGATCTGGTGCCGCTCCTCCTGGCGGCGGCGCGCGCCGAGGCCTGGCCCGCGTATCAGCCCTGGCCGAGCACCGCCTCGGTCTGCGTGAACCTCGCCTCGGGCGGCTATCCGGGAACGTATCCGACCGGGCTGCCGATCCGCGGCGTGGAAGCCGCGGCGGCGCGACCGGGGGTGCAGGTCTTTCACGCGGGGACGGCGACGAAGCATGGGATGCTCGTGACCGCCGGGGGCCGCGTGCTCGGCGTGACCGCGGTCGGCGAGCGCATGGACGCTGCCATCGCGGCGGCGTACGCAGCGGTGCGCGAGATCTCCTTCGAAGGCATGCACTACCGGACCGACATCGGGAGGCGCAGAGCGTGACAGGACCCGTGCGGGTAGGCATCGTGCTCGGCAGCGACAGCGATCTCGACGTGATGCTCGAAGCGGTGAAGGTGCTCGACGCGCTCGAGGTCGGGAGCGAGGTCGTCGTCACCTCGGCCCATCGAACGCCGGAGCGAACCCACGAGTACGCCACGACCGCGCACGCGCGCGGACTCGGCGTGCTGATCGCCGGCGCCGGCGGGGCCGCCGCGCTGCCCGGCGTGCTCGCCGCCTCCTCGCCGCTGCCGGTGATCGGTGTCCCGATCGCGTCGACGCCGCTCGGCGGCATCGACGCGCTGCTTTCGATCGTGCAGATGCCGAAAGGCGTGCCGGTCGCGACGGTGGCGATCGGCAAGTGGGGCGCGGCGAACGCGGGGCTCCTGGCCGCGCAGATCCTGTCGGTCGGCGATCCGGCCCTGGCCATGCGGATCGCGGCCTATCGCAAGCGGCTGGCCGACGAAGTCGACGAGCGCGCGCGCAGGGTCGCCGCGCAGATGAAGTCGGGCGGGCCGCCGAAGTCGGGGACGTGACGCACGCCGAGGGCTCGCGCGTCGTCACCGTCGACCCCGTTGCGCCCACTCGAGCCACCCTGCGCGCCGCCGCGGACACCCTCCGGGCCGGCGGCGTGGTGGCGCTTCCGACCGAGACGTTCTACGGACTGGCCGCAGCCGCGCTCGACGCCGGATCGGTCCGACGGATCTTCGAGCTGAAGGGACGCCCCGAATCAAAGCCGCTGCTGGTCCTCGTCGCGTCGGTCGCGATGGCCGAGACCGTGGCGCGAGTCGGCCCAGCGGCGCGCGACCTGATGACGCGCTACTGGCCCGGCGCGCTGACGCTCGTGCTTCCCGCGCTCCCCACGGTGCCGTCCGTCGTGACGGCGGGAACGGGAACACTCGGCGTCCGCCTCTCGCCCCATCCGATCGCGCGCGGCCTGGTCGAGCTGCTTGGCGAGCCGGTGACGGCGCCGAGCGCGAACCCGGACGGTCTGGCGCCGCCGACGAGCGCGGCCGGCGTCCTCGTGTACTTTCCCGAGGGCATCGATCTCGTCCTCGACGGGGGAGCAACCCCCGGCGGGGAGCCCTCGACGGTGCTCGATCTCACCACGGAGCCCGCGCGCATCCTGCGTCGGGGCGCGGTGATCGTGCGCGACATCGGCGCGCGGGGTTCGAGCGCCCAGCCGTCCGGACGAGCTCGTGAATGAAAATCACCGGCGTCATCCAGGCCGGGGGCCGGAGCACGCGGATGGGCGGCCGACCCAAGGCCCTCATCGAGCTCGGCGGGCGGCCGATCATCGAGCGCGTGTTCGCCGCGCTGGCTCCGTCGGTCGACGACGTCCTCGTCGTGACCAACACGCCCGAGCTCTACGCGTTCCTCGCGCTGCCGATGGTGGCGGACGTCTATCCCGATCACGGCTCCCTCGGCGGGATCTACTCCGGTCTCCAGGCCGCCGCGGTCGCGTGCGACATGCCGTTCCTGCATCCCGACGTTGTCAAGCTCGTCGCCTCGCGCGCGGGGGTGGGTGACGTCGTGATCCCCCGCGTCGGCACCAGGCTCGAGACCCTGCACGCCGCGTACGGCAAGGCCTGCCTGCCGCACATCGCGGAGCGGCTGGTGGCCGGGCAGCTCAAGGTCGTCGACTTCCTGCCACGCGTGCGGGTGGTGGAGATCGCCGAGGCGGACGTGGCGCGGTTTCGCGATCCGCGCGTCGTCTTCATGAACGTGAACACGCCGGACGAGCTCGAGCGCGCCCGCGCGCTCGCCCGGGCGCTCGACTGACCGTGGCCAGGCTGCGTCCCGTCGTGCTCGTGCACTACCACGAGCTCGGCCTCAAGCGAGGGAACCGACCGCTCTTCCTCCGACACCTCGCCCGCAACCTGAGACAGGCGACCTCGGATCTCGGCCCGGTGCGCCTGCGCCAGCTCTCCGGCCGCCTCTTGCTCGAGCTCGACGGGCATCCCGACCCGGGCGCCGTCCGCGACCGCGTGCGGCGCGTCTGCGGCGTCGCGAGCGCGGCGCTCGCGTATCGCGTGGTGTCAACCGTCGAGGCGATGAAGGCGGCCGTCGCTGCGCTCGTCGAGGGGCGAAGCTTCCCATCGTTCAGGATCTCGGCGCGCCGGGCGTTCAAGACGTATCCGTTGACGAGCGTGGAGCTCAATCGCCAGCTCGGCGCGTTCGTGCTCGAGGGCGTCGCCACGCGCGTCGATCTACGTCACCCTGCGCTGGAGATCCACGTCGAGGTCATGCCGGCCGAGACGTTCGTCTACGTCGATCCTGAGCCCGGCCCGGGCGGGCTCCCCGTCGGCGCTAGCGGTACCGTCGCGGCGCTCCTGTCGGGCGGGATCGATTCGCCCGTCGCCGCCTGGCGGATGATGAAGCGCGGCTGCCGCGTCGTGTTCGTCCACTTCCACAGCGTGCCCTATCTGCCGGCCACCTCTCAGGCCAAGGCGCGCGCCCTCGTGGAGCGGCTGACCGAGTGGCAGTACGACTCCACGCTCGTGCTGGTGCCCTTTGGCGAGATCCAGCGCGAGGTCGTGCTGACCGTCCCGCCGCCGGCGCGGGTCGTGATCTATCGCCGGCTGATGGTGCGGATCGCCGAGGCGCTGGCGCGCAAGCACGGTGCTGTCGCACTGACCACGGGCGAAAGCCTCGGCCAGGTCGCGTCGCAGACCCTCCCGAACATCGCGCGGATCGACGAGGCCGCGACGATGCCGATCCTGAGACCGCTCATCGGCATGGACAAGCTCGAGATCACCGAGGAAGCGCGCCGCCTCGACACGTTCGAGATCTCGATCGAGCCGGACGCCGACTGCTGCACCCTGTTCGTCCCGAGGCATCCGGCCACGCGGATGTCGGAGCACGAGGTCGGCGCGATCGAGGCGCGGCTGGAGATCCCGCGGCTGGTCGCCGCCGGCTGCGACGGCGCCTCGGTGGAGCCCTTCGCGTTCCCGGCCTGAAGACCGCGCAATCCCCCTTATGTTGGTGGCTTGACACGCCGGAGCCACTACCGATATGGTGCCAGGTATGACTGTCGTCGCGTTGGGCGCTGACCACGCCGGCTTTCCGCTGAAAGAAGACCTCAAGACCTGGCTGATCTCCCACGGCTACGACGTCGTCGACCTGGGAACGCAGTCGGCCGAGTCCGTCGACTATCCAGACTTTGCGATCGGTGTCGGCGGCGCCATCACCGCGGGCAAGGCTGACCGAGGCGTGCTCGTCTGCGGCACCGGCATCGGGATGGCCATGGCCGCGAACAAGGTCCCGGGCGTCCGCGCCGCCGCCTGCAGCGACGCGTACACGGCGCGGATGAGCCGCGAGCACAACGACGCCAACGTCCTGGCGATCGGGGCGCGGATCACGGCGTGCGAGGCCGCCATCGAGATCCTCGAGGTCTGGCTCGGCGCCGAGTTCGCCGGCGGCCGTCATGCTCGTCGGATAGAAAAGATCGTCGCCCTCGACGACCTGCGGGAGCGGGAGCCGCGAGATGCACCGGCTCGCTGACACCGACCCCGAGATCGCCAAGGCGCTGCGCGCAGAGGCGCAGCGGCAGCATCGCAATCTCGAGCTGATCGCCTCCGAGAACTTCGTGTCCGAGGCGGTGCTCGAGGCGGTCGGCTCGGTGCTGACCAACAAGTACGCCGAAGGGTACCCCGGGCGCCGATACTACGGCGGCTGCGAGGTGGTCGATGTCGTCGAGGACCTCGCGATCGCCCGCGCCAAGGAGCTCTTTGGCGCTGAGCACGCCAACGTCCAGCCCCATTCGGGGGCGCAGGCCAACATGGCCGTCTACTTCACCTTGCTGAAGCCGGGCGATACCGTGCTCGGCCCCAACCTCTCTCACGGCGGACACCTGACGGCCGGGAGCCCCGTCAACTACTCCGGCAAGCTCTATTCGATCGTCGCGTACGGCGTGCGCCGAGACACCGAGCGCATCGATCTCGATCAGGTCCGCGACCTGGCGCGCCAGCACCGGCCCAAGCTGATCATCGCCGGCGGCTCGGCGTTCCCGCGGGCGATCGACTTCGCGCCGTTCGGCGAGATCGCGCGCGAGGTCGGCGCGGCCCTGATGGCCGACATCGCGCACCCGGCCGGGCTCGTTGCCGCGACGCTTCATCCCTCGCCCGTGGGCATCGCGGATTTCGTCACGACGACGACGCACAAGACGCTTCGCGGCCCGCGCGGCGGGATGGTCATGTGCCGGGCCGCGCACGCGCAGGCGCTCGACCGGACCGTGATGCCGGGCGTGCAGGGCGGCCCGCTCATGCACGTGATCGCCGGCAAGGCCGTGGCCTTCCGCGAGGCCCTCACGCCGGCCTGGCGCAGCTATCAGCAGCAGATCGTGAAGAACGCGGCGGCGCTCGCCACGGCGCTCCTCGGGCACGGCTACCGGCTCGTGAGCGGGGGCACGGACACGCACCTGATGCTTGTCGACCTCACGCCCCGGAATATCACCGGCAAGGACGCCCAGGAGGCGCTCGATCGCGCGTGGATCACCGTCAACAAGAACACGGTGCCGTTCGAGACGAAGAGCCCGATGGTGACGAGCGGCATCCGGATCGGCACACCCGCGGTCACGACGCGCGGCATGCGCGAGGCCGAGATGGCCGAGATCGCGCGCCTCATTGATCAGGTGCTGGCCAATCTCGGCTCCTCGTCGGTGGAGGCGAAGGTGCGGGGAGAGGTGCAGGAGCTGACGAATCGGTTCCCGCTTTACTCGGAGCGAACCCGATGACCCAACCGGCATCGGCAAGGGGGAAAGCCCGATGAAGTGCCCGTTTTGCGGTCACACGGAGGATCGGGTCGTCGACTCGCGAGTGGGCCGGGACGGGGAGTTCATCCGGCGCCGCCGCGAGTGCCTCAAGTGCCACCGACGGTACACGACCTATGAATACATCGAGGACGTGCTGCCGCACGTGGTCAAGCGCGACGGCCGCCGCGAGCCCTTCGACCGCCAGAAGCTCCGAGGGTCCATCTTGAAGTCGTGCGAGAAGCGATCGGTCGGGGTGCAGGCCGTCGACGACGTCGTCGTCGAGATCGAAGCCCAGCTGCACGAGCGCGCCGAGAAAGAGATCAGCAGCGAGGAGCTCGGCCGGGTAGTGATGGACCATCTGCAGCGCCTGGACCCGGTCGCCTACGTCCGCTTCGCCTCGGTCTACCGGCAGTTCAAGGACATCGGCCAGTTCGTCGAGGAGGTCAAGGGCCTCCAGCGGGACGACAAGACGAAAGCCGCCCCCGCCAAGCCCCGCCCCCTCGCCAAAACCAAGTGACCCGCCCGAACAACCGCGAAGCGTTAGTAACCGGGGGGAGTATGAGGGGGGTCGCCCCCCCCATATGCGACAGTCGGGGGCACGCGGTATCGGGGGTCGCCCCCCTCATATGCGACAGTCGGGGGCACGCGGTATTCAGAGGTCGCTCCCCTCATCTCGTTAGATGGCGCGGCCCTGCCGATGAAGCCGGATCGACAGGGCCGAGCGCCGCGTGGGCCCTACTTCTTCTTCTTCTTGGTTGCCTTCTTCTTCGCCACCGTCTCACCTCCCTCCGCCGGGACGATCGAATGGCGTATCTGCTCGGCATGCTAGTGAGGTGGCAAAAATCTGTCAAGGCTAAAAGTCAATACCTGGGGGGCCGAGACGGCTCGCGCCCAAGATATTGGGTCATCCGGAAATTGACTTCGTTGCAGCCGCGATGTTAGCGTGGGCGCACGGTCGTGGCGCTGCCCGTCACCAATAACTACCCGCTCTTGAGGAGACCTCCGTCGATGAGACGCGCGCTCAAGAAGCTTGTGTTCGTAGAACCGAAGTCGACTCATCTCCACATCTACAGTCGGGTCTGCATTCCACGGATCGGGTCGGTTCTGCTCGCCACAATCATGCGGGCCAAAGGCTACGACGTCCGTGTCTACATCGAGGACATCCAGGCCCCGGACATGAAGGAAGTCCTGTCGGCCGACCTGGTCGCCATCTCGGCGATCACCTCGACGGCGCCGCAGTCCTACCGGCTCGCCGACCAGGTTCGCGCGGCCGGCGGCATTGCCGTCATGGGCGGCACGCACGTGAGCTTCCTGCCCGAGGAAGGGCTCGAGCACGCGGACTACGTGATCCGGGGCGAGGGGGAGTTCGCGTTCCAGGAGCTGGTGGACACCATCCAGGCCGGCCACGGGTTCGAGCAGATCAAGAATCTCTCGTACGTCGTGGACGGCAAGGTGGTGAATCACCCGGAGCGTCCGAAGATCCCCAACCTCGACGTGAACCCGATCCCGGACTACAAGCTCATCACGGGCTGGACGCCCGGCGGCGTCATCTCGGTCGCGACGTCGCGCGGCTGCCCGTTCTCGTGCACGTTCTGCTCGGTGCCGGGCATGTACGGCCACGCCTTCCGGACGCACTCGGTCGAGCGCGTCCTGCAGGAGCTCGAGAGCCACCGGGGCAACGCCTACACGTTCTTCGCCGACGACATCTTCACGGCGAACAAGAAGCGCTGCAAAGATCTCCTGCGCGGGATGATCGCCCGCGACCTGACGCCCGAATGGGGTGCCCAGGTGCGGACCGAGACCGTCGACGATCCCGAGCTCCTCCAGCTCATGCGCGACTCGAACTGCTTCAACGTCTACGTCGGCTTCGAATCGATCAATCCTCGGACGCTCAAGCTGTTCCAGAAGAAGCAGGACCTGGCCAAGATCGAGCGCTCGATCGAGCGGTTCCACGCCCACAAGATCCGGATCCACGGCATGTTCGTGGTCGGCTCCGACGAGGACGACGTCGAGACGATCGACGCCACCGCCGAGTTCGCGCTCAAGAACGACATCGACTCCATCCAGTTCATGATCCTGACGCCGATTCCGGGCTCGCCCGACTGGGAGCAGCTCTACGACCGCGGCGCCAAGTACGTGATCAGCAAAAACTGGCAGTTCTACGACGGCCACCACGTCGTGCACCAGCCCCGGCGCATGAGCCCCTACGAATTACAGAAGGGCGCGCTCGACGCAATGGCGAAGTTCTACTCCTGGCGGGGCATCGCCAAGAAGATCATGAAGGGCGACCGGTACTACGCGGTGATCCGCTATTTCGGCAAGCGCATGGTCCGCGACTGGTGGAAGGACGAGGAGAACCGCCAGCACGTCGAGTGGCTCAAGGCCCAGCTCTATTCGGACGTGAAAGAGCTCGGGCACCACGCGATGCAGCGGGTGGGGCTGCCGGCGATCCTGCTCCAGGATTCGGTGGGACGCCTGCTCCAGCGCTTCCTCGGAGAGCTCGGCGTGACGGTCGTGCCGCTGGCCGAGGCGGCCGCCGAGGGCGCCGCGCGCGCCAAGGAGACCGTCGACTGCCTGATCACGCCGATCGTCAAGCGCGCCGTCAAGGAGCGCGAGGAGTTCTACGCGAGCCTCGCGAGCGTGAACACGGTGCTCCAGAGCCAGTGGGAGAAGCTGCCGCGCGTGAGCTTTCCGCTGCTCGACGGCCAGGGCCCCGTCTTCGAGCCCTTTGCGAAGATCGGGCTTCTCTTCACGAAGAACCTCGACCGCATCCGCGACGCCTACAAGAGCGCTGGCGTCGCCGAGGGTCTCTGGGAAGCCGCATAAGCCGGGGCCGGGTCGAGGTGGGGCTGGGGGTGCCCGCCTCGACCTGGTAGCAGCAACCCTCCCCCCAGCCCCACCTCGACCCCGCCGACTTCGCGTTTTTTCCGTCGACCCTCGGCGACTCCGCCCTTCTCTGGGGCCTAGACTTCCTTCGGTTCTTGGACGGAGGACGGTTTGCGGGCGTGGCGGCGTCTCACGAACTCTTCGTTCAGCGGGACGCCACGCTTGCATAAGGGACACTTGTCAGCATCGTAGGTCGGGAAGTCTCGGCTCACCAGGCTGAAGACCGGGCGATTGTCGAGCTCCACCGACGTGCGGCGCCAGAGGCAGCCGACCCCGACCACGACCCCGCCGAGCTGCTCCACGAGGTTGATCAGAAGGCTCAAGGTCGAGCCGGTGCTGACGAGGTCTTCGATCAGGAGGATTTTCACGCTCGGACGGATCAGCCGCTGGAACTCGACCTGCAGGGAGACGCGCCGCTTGCCGCCGGACAGCCCCTTGGTGCCGTACACCACGATCGGGCGCGACGGGTGAGCGCGCGCGACGCAGTGAGACAGGATCAGCGCGCCCGGACCGGTGGAGAGCACCATGTCCACGGGCCACTGGGCGAAATGCTTGGCGATCACGGCGCCGAGACCCTCCGTGAACGAGGGCTCTGTGGTCACCAGGGTCTTCTCGATGTACTCGCTCGTGTGCTGACCGGACGGAAGCAGGATGTGATCGTTGGCGTGGTAGGCGCCGGTGCGCTTGAGGATCTCGAGGTGGATCTTCTCTCTGACTTCGGTCTCGACGGCGGCGGGGTCTTTTCTCGTGGCAGCGCTCATCCCGGCCCTCCTCGGGGCATTATCGCACGTGGTGGATCGGCGACGAGGCGCGCTTTGGGCGCATGCTAGACTCCCTTTCATGCGTGTGCTCGCCGTTGAGACCTCCACCTTGTCCGGCGGCGCCGCGCTCCTCGACGAGCGGGTCGTCGGCGAGTACATGCTCGACGTCCGCGTCACGCATTCCGAGCGACTCATGACCGCGATCGACCAGCTGCTCGGCGACGCGGGCTGGACGGTGCGCGACCTCGAGGGGATCGCGGTGACCGTCGGGCCCGGTTCGTTCACCGGGCTGCGCGTCGGTCTCAGCACGGTCAAGGGGCTGGCGCTGGCGCTCGCGATCCCCGTCGCGGCCGTGCCGACGCTCGACGCGATGGCGGCGATGCTGCCGTACGCCGCGCTGCCGGTGTGCCCCGTGCTCGACGCGCGCAAGCGCGAGGTCTACGCCTCGCTCTATCGCTGGGATGGGCTCGGCATGCGCCGGCAGTGGGACTACCTGGCCATCGCGCCCGACGACCTCGCCCGGCGCCTGGACGAGCCGGTGATCGTGGTCGGCGACGGCGCTCACGCGATCGACTCGCCCTGGGCGCGTCGCGTGGAGCCTCCGCGCCGAGGACCGACCCCGGCGGTGGTCGGCGCGCTCGGGCGCACGCGGCTGGCACTCGGCGACACGGTCGCCGCGGCCGATCTCGTTCCGATCTATCTGCGGCCGTCCGAGGCCGAGCTGAAGCGACGCGGTGCCGCCGTCCGTTGATCGCATGCGCCCCGAGGACCTCGACGAGGTCCTCGTCATCGAGCGCGCGTCGTTCTCGATGCCCTGGTCGCGGGGCGCCTTCATCTACGAGATCCAGCAGAATCGCGTGGCGCGCTGCTGGGTCATGCGCGACGAGGGCCGGGTCGTCGGCTACCTGTGCCTCTGGGAGGTCGCCGACGAGGTCCACATCACCAACATCGCGGTCCGTCCCGAGTGCCGCCGGCGAGGTCTCGCCCGCGCCTTGCTCGGGGGGATCCTCGACGACGCGCGCCAACGCCGGATCAAGCTCGTCGTCCTCGAGGTTCGCCCGAGCAACACCGAGGCGCGGACGCTCTATGAATCCTTCGGCTTCCGCGTCGTCGGCCGCCGGCGCGGCTATTACTACGACACCGGTGAGGACGCTCTGGTCATGGAGGCCGACCTTCACACCGCACACCCGGGAACCCGTGCCTAGGTTCCCCCGTTCGTGATATTAAAGCGTCGCCCGACCGCCGCCCGACTCTCGGACAGGAGACTCAGAGTGCCCCGATCGGCTACGTATGCGAGCGCCGCGCTCGTCGTGGTCCTGGCCACGGGTCAGGCCCATGCCGACGTGATGTCGTTCAAGCTCTTGCCGAACTACTCGCGCGCCACGTTCAAGAGCGACGCGCCGCTCGAGACGTTCGTGGGCAACACCGCCGCCGAGGGCGTCGCGGGCACGCTGACGCTCGATCCGGCCAGGCCGCAGGCCGCCTCGGGCTCGGTCAAGGTCGACATGAATCTGGTCAAGACCGGCATCGACAAGCGCGATGCCGACATGCGGAGCAAGAACTACCTCGACACGGAGGTCGAGGCCAACCGCTGGGTCACCTTCGAGGTCAAGAGCGTCGAGATCGCGGGCCCGCTCGAGCCGGGCAAGATGGTGCCGGCCAAAGTGAAGGGGATCCTGACGGTGAAGCAGAAGCCCGTCGAGCGCGTGGCCGACGCCACCGTGACCTGGATCAAGCTCACCCCGGAGGAGGTCGAGGCCCAGAAGCGCTTCGGCTTCACCGCCGACAACATCAAGGTGCGGGCCCGGTTCGCGACGACCTTCACCGATCACGGGCTGAAGATTCCGGCGATCCTCTTCTACAAGGTCTCGAACGACATCCAGCTGGAGACCGACTTGACCTTCGTCCGCCAATAGTGGGTGTCTTGGCACGCTCTGCCCGGCATCTGGCTCTCGCACTCCTGATACCGCTGGCTTCGCTCCCCACGCTCGCGTTCGCGCAGGCACCCTCGGCCGCCGAGCTCGCGCGGGGAAAGTACGTCTTCGGGCCGACCGGGGGCTGCGGCTGCCACACCGTGCCCAAGCAGCCGGTCAACGCCGGGGGACGCCGCTACGACGGCCCGTTCGGCACGGTCTACTCGAGCAACATCACGCCCGACAAAGAGACCGGGATCGGCGGCTGGACGGACGAGCAGATCATAACGGCAACCCGGCTGGGCCGACGGGCCAACGGCGAGCGGCTGATCCCCGTGCACCCATACACTGTCTTCAACGGCATGGCGGCCGACGATCTGAAGGCGCTCGTCGCGTTCCTCCGCTCGGTGCCGCCGGTGAAGCGGGCGAATCAGCCGAAGAAGATTTCGGTGCCGATGTTCGAGAGCGTGTTCCTGCCGGCATGGCTCGCGGCCTTCGCGCCGAGAGAGAATCCGCCGACGTCGGTGCCGGCGTCCGGCGTCGCGCGCGGCGAGTATCTCGTGCGCGCCGTCGCCCACTGCGGTGAGTGCCACACGCCGCGCACGATGACGATGGCCACCGACAACACCCGCTTCCTGGCGGGCAATCCCAAGGGCCCCGAGGACTCGGAGGTCCCGAACATCACGCCCGACACGACGACGGGCTTGCAATGGTCCGAGGAGGAGATCGCCGAATATCTCGGCACGGGCAACAAGCCCGACGGCGACGTGGCCGGCGGGCTCATGGGCGAGGTCATCGACGGCACGTTGGCCGGCTTCAAGGACCTGACCAAGGCCGACCGGCTGGCGATCGCCAGGTACCTCAAGACGATCCCACCGATCAAGAACAAGATCGGCAAGTGAGCGCAACGCTGCAATCAACCAATGCAGTCGAGGAGGATCGACAATGACGCTCCGACTCGTGAGGATCGGGCTGGTCCTCGGGAGCCTCGTCGGGCTCGCCGCGGTCGGCTGCGCGACCGGCTCGCAGACCACCACGATCGGGACCGGTGATCCGGTGGCCGACCGGCAGCGGCTCATGAAGAACGTCGGCGCCAACTGGGCCGACATCCAGAACAAGGTCAAGGCCGGCGCGCCGGAGACGGTGGCGGTGAACGCCGAGGCCCTCTCGCTCCACGCGCAGCGGATCCCGAGCCTCTTCCCGGAGGGCTCGCTCACCGACAAGTCGAAGGCGAAGCCCGACATCTGGCAGAAGTGGCCGGAGTTCCAGGCGGCAGCGAAGAACCTCGAGAACCGCGCAGGGATCTTGCGCGATCAGGCGACGGCGAAGGACGGCGCCGCGGTGACGACGACGGTCTCGACGTTCGGACGCGACGCCTGCGGCACCTGTCACACGCCGTTCCGGGTTCCGCCGCCGCCGCAGCAGCCCGCACAGCCGCGCTCTTAGCCAGAGGAGGAGCCATGAACAAGAGACAGATCAAAACGGTCGTCGCTCTCGGTTGTCTCGTCGCGCTGGCACTGACCACCTCGGCAACAGGACAGTCGACGAGCAAGCTCTGGTCGGGCGACCCCGTCGCCGATCGGCAGCGACTCATGAAGCTGAACGGGGCCAGCTGGGCCGACGCTCAGGCGAAGCTGAAAGCCGGCAACGCCGAGGCCGTCGCGGTGAACGCGGAGACGATGGCGCTCATCGCCACGCAGATCGTCGCGCTCTTCCCCGAAGGCTCGCTCACCGACAAGTCCAAGGCGAAGCCGGAGATCTGGCAGAAGTGGCCCGAGTTCGAGTCTGCGGTCAAGAACTACGCGATGCAGGCCGAGAAGCTGCGCGATGCCGCTCGCAGCAAGGATCTGGCTGCCACCGAGGCCGTGGCGAAAGACTTCGGGCGCCAGGCGTGCGGGACCTGCCACACACCGTTCCGCGTGCCGCCCCCGCAGCAGCAGACGCCAGCGCCGCCGCAGCAACAGCAGCCCCGCTGATCGGTCTCGCGAGCCGGGGAGGGCGCCGTCGGCGTCCTCCTCGGCTCTGCCGCCTGTGCTAAGGTTAGCTCGCGCATGACCTCGTCCGTTCCCTTCCGTGACACCTTCTGGAACGTCCCCGGCTGGGCTCAGGTCGCGCTGTACGTCGGCGGCCTGGTCGCGATCGCGATCTTCACGTACGGGTTGTGGCAGCGTGTGACGTTGTGGCGGCGCGGCCTGCCCGAAGACCGCTTCGATCGGATCCCCGAGCGCATCGGCCGCGTCCTGACCCACGCGCTCGGCCAGGTCCGCACGCTCTCGCAGGCCTATCCCGGGGTCATGCACGCGATCATGTTCTGGGGCTTTCTCGCCCTGTTCATGGGCACGGTGCTGGCCACGCTCGACTGGGACCTCACCCTGCCGCTCTTCGGCTACAAGCTCCTGAAGGGGCCCTTCTACCTGTTCTACGAGACGGTGCTCGACGTGTTCGGGCTCTTCTTCGTCATCGGGCTCGGGATGGCCGCCTGGCGGCGGTTCGTCCAGCGGCCGGCGCGGATCGACGCGACCGCGCCTTTCGCGTGGCTGCTCACCCTGCTCTTCGTCATCAACGTGAGCGGCTTCGTCATGGAGGCCTGCCGCCTGGCGGTCGTCGAGCCCTGGTGGGCGCCGTGGTCGCCGGTCGGCTGGGCGCTCGGCCGCGGCTTCGTGGCGGTCGGCCTGACGCCGGGCCCCCTCCGGGGGCTCCACCTGGCGACGTGGCTCTTCCACGCGGCGCTGGCGCTCGCCTTCATCGCGATCGTGCCGTTCTCGTACTTCGTCCATCTCCTGACGACGCCGCTGAACATCTTCTTTTCGAAGCTCGGGCCGCGCGGGGCGATCGCGCCGATCAAGAACATCGAGGAGGCCGAATCGCTCGGCGTCTCGAAGCTCGAGGAGTTCTCGTGGAAGCGCCGGCTCGACTTCGACGCCTGCGTCGAGTGCGGCCGCTGCCAGGCGGCGTGCCCCGCCTACATGTCGGGCACCGCGCTCTCGCCCAAGCAGATCATCGTGAAGCTCAAGCGTCACATGCACGGCGAGCTGCCGGGCCCGATCCACGGCGAGCTGATCCGGGCCGACGAGCTCTGGGCGTGCACGACCTGCATGGCGTGCGTGCAGGAGTGCCCGGCCTTCATCGACATCGTCGACACGATCGTCGACCTGCGCCGCTATCTGACCCTCTCGGAGGGCGCCTTGCCCTCGACGGCGCCCCAGTCGCTCCAGAACATCCAGCGCGCGGGCAATCCGTGGGGGCTGCCGGCCGGCGAGCGGCTGGCCTGGGCGCAGGGGCTCGACGTCCCGCTGATGGATCCGGCGCGCGAAGTGGAGTACCTCTACTGGGTCGGGTGCTCGGCCTCGTACGACCGGCGCAACCAGGCGATCGCGCGCTCCGTGGTGAAGATCCTCAAGGCCGCCGGCGTGAGCTTCGGCGTGATGCCGGAGGAGCGCTGCCACGCCGAGGTGGGCCGGCGTCTGGGCGAGGAATATCTCTATCAGACGGTCGCGCAGGAGAACGTCGACGCGATCAAACAGTATCGGTTCGGTAAGGTGATCACGCACTGCCCGCACTGCTTCAACACGATCAAGAACGAGTTCCCGCAGTTCGGCTCCACCTACGAGGTTCTGCACCACTCGCAGGTCATCGAGCAGCTCATCGCCGACGGGCGGATCAAGCCGAAGAAGCCGCTTGACGCCACCCTCGCGTTCCACGACTCGTGCTACCTCGGGCGCTACAACGGCATCACCGAGGCGCCGCGCAACGTCGCGAAGGCGGTGCCGGGGCTCCGGGTGGTCGAGCTGCCGCGCAACCGCGAGCGCGGCCTCTGCTGCGGCGGCGGCGGCGGTCACATGTGGATGGAGGTGAAGGCCGAGAAGCGCGTGAACCTGATCCGCGTGGAAGAGGCCCTCGAGGCCAAGGTCGACCTCGTCGGCACGGGCTGTCCGTTCTGCCTGGCGATGGTCGATCTCGGCCGCAAGGTGAAGGGGGCCGAGGACACGCTCGGCGTCAAGGACGTGAGCGAGCTGGTCGCCGAGAGCCTCGAGCCGTGAGGGCGCTGCTGCGCGCGCTGCCGGACATCGTGCTCACGATCGGGCGCCTCGCCGTCGATCCGGTGCTGCCGAAGGCCGCCAAGGTCGCGCTCGCCGCCGCGGTCCTCTACCTCGTCTCGCCGATCGACCTGATTCCCGATTTCGTTCCCGTGCTGGGCTATCTGGACGATGTCTTCGTCGCCGCGATCCTGATCGACGGGATGCTCAACTTCGTGAACCGGGGCCTCGTGCTGAAGTACTGGCCCGGCAGCCCGGAGTCGCTCGAGCGCATCGCTCGATCGGCCCGCGTGCTGGCCGCCTGGGTCCCCCGGCGGCTCAAGCTGCGGATCTTCTCGAGTCCCTGACGCCCGGCCGACTCACGCGACGTCGCGCGGGCCGGACCGCCGGTCCCCTTGCAAGCGCCGATAGTAGGCCCGTCCACGCGCGTAGCCGCGCCCGAACGCCGGCTCCCGGTAGGTGTCCGGGTATCGCTCCTTCATGAGCGCATCGAGATCACGCTCGGGTCGATCGCGGGCCGGGGACGACAGGGCGGCCTCGAATCCTTCGCGATAGATCGCCTCGTCGCGCCGAAAGTCGAAGCCTTCGGCACGATACTCGAACGCTTCACCCTCGCGAAGGCCGATCCACCACCGCTCGCGGGCCGCGTCCACGCTCTCGGCGCCCGAGCCTTCGAGCACCGCCACGGCGCGCTCGTGCTCGTCGGCGTTGGTCGGCATGACGACCACGATCGAGTAGCCGCGACGGAGCGCGTCCTCGTACACGAACAGTTCGTCCCTGCGCAGTCCGTCCGCCAGCGCGCTTTCCAGCGCGCCGCCCGCGGCCGCGCCGCCCAGGCTCAGCAGCACGGCGCCGACGATCCCGATCGCGATGGCCGGGCCCGCGACCGGCAGGAGCGCGCTCGCGGCCGCCGCCGCGCCGATCTCCGCACCGCTGGCGACCCCGACGGCGCCGCCGATCGCCTTGCCGATGCCGGGTTGCTCGGCCTCGCTCATGGGCACCTTCGCGACCAGCGGCTCCGAGCCGGGGACCAGCACGTGAATGCTCTTCGGCGGCACGCCGACGGCGCGCAGGTTGCCGACGGCACGCTCGGCCGATGCTCGATCGAAGAATATGCCAACTGTCGGAGTCATTCTCTCGTCTCCTCTTCACGGGACCGCCGACGCCGACGACGATGGATCGCGCGCTCGCGCGACACCCAGCCCACGGCCACCAGGATCCCGACGGCCACCGCGAGGATCAGCCAGGCCGCGCGTGCATCAGGTGATGACCTGACTCGCGATCCGCCGCGCCCGGTCTGCGACAAAACGGTTTCATCCAGCGGGCCTCGCCTGGCTCGACCGGCAAGACGTGTGCCACACTCGCGTCGCGCTTGTCACGACAGGCATCTACGTCGCGTCGAGCGCGCCCGCGCGCCGCGCGACGCCGCGACCGCGTAAGAGTTATCGAGTAAGAACGGGCGCGCACCCGCGGTTGACTGTTCGAGACACGAAGACTACCGTGGCGGCCCAGGGAGGGCACGATGGCTGGAGCCGTTGGGTTCATCGGACTCGGCAACATGGGGCAACCGATGGCGCTGAATCTCTCCAAGCACGGGTTCCCGCTGGTCGTTCACGACATCGATCCGGCGAAGGTCGAGCCCCTGCGGGCGCGCGGGGCGACGGTCGTCGAGTCGCCTACCGGCGTGGCCGCCGCGGCCGATCGCACGATCTCGATGGTGGAGACGACCACGCAGGCCGAGTCGGTGATCGCCGGCGAGCGCGGGATCATCCACGCCGCCCGGCCGGGGCACATCGTGATCAGCATGAGCACGATCGACCCGCTGGCCGCGCGGCGGCTGGCCGCCGCGCTCGCGGCGCGCGGCGTCGCCATGCTCGACGCGCCAGTGAGCGGCGGCACCGAGCGGGCGAAGTCGGGCGAGCTGTCAATCATCGCCGGGGGCGATGCCGCGACCTTCGAGGCCTGTCGCGACCTCTTCAAGGCGATGGGGACCAAGATCTTCCACGTGGGCGGGCTCGGGCAGGGGCTCGCGATGAAGCTCGTCAACAACATGCTGGTGCAGGTCAACATGGTGGCGGTGGCCGAAGCCCTCGTGCTGGGTGTCAAGGCCGGGCTCGACCCGAAGACGATCTACGAGGTCGTGCGGGTCAGCACCGGGACCAGCTCGGCGTTCGAGCGCGGCGCGGCCCGGATGCTGGCGCGCGACTTCTCGCCGGGCGGGACCGTGGACATCTCGTTCAAGGACCAGGAGCTCGAGACGGCGTTCGCGAAGCAGCTCGGAGCGCCGCTCCTGCTCGCGAACGTGAGTCAGCAGATCTACCAGATGGCGCGCGCGGCCGGGCTCGGCAAGCAGGACGGCACCGCGATCATCCAGGTGCTCGAGCGCCTGGCCAACGTGAAGGTCGGAGGTTAGCCCCTTCTCCGAGCGAGGGGGGCTTGGGGGTCAGACGAAAATTTCTCGCGCGACGCCGCGCAGGTCCATCTCGTACTCGAGCCCGATCACCGGCGGCCGGCTGGGAAACCAGCGCACGCCGTGGATCGCCGCCGCACCGGCCGGCGCCAGGACCGTGTCGGCGAGGAAGCTCTCGATGGGCTCGGCCGTGTAGATGTCGATCGCGGTGACGTCGGCCCACATGGCGCCGAGCCCCTGCAGGCGCGCCTGCATGATCCGCATCACGTGCGCCGCCTTCTCACGCATCGCCGCGGCCGACGTCTCGCCGTGGCGGACGATGCCCGCGACGCCGACGCCGCGCTCGCGCATCTCGCCCGCGCCGGCCACGATGAAGGTCGGACGCGGCGGGGCGCCGGCGATGGTGTAGCCGAAGCCGTAGAGGGAGGGCTCCGGCGGAGCGCCGGCGAGCGGCGCCACGTTCGTGCGGGCGATCGGGTTGGCGCCGTCGACGAGCAGGTTCCACTCCTTGAGGAGCGCCTGATAGCCGGCGTTGAACGCGTCGAAGCCGTCGAAGCTGAACGGTGCCGGGCTCCTGAGCTCGATGGCGGCGAGCGCCGCGCGCGGCCGGCCTTCGGCGCGCAGATGCCGGTCGATCGGCGCGAACCCGTCGCGCCACGGGATCGGCGCACGCGAGGTCGCGTGGACGATCTGATAGCCCGCGGCCGCGGCCGCGCCCGACGAGAACGGGGCGATCCCCGGCAGGAAACGGTAGTTGCCGGCGGCCACGTCGCGAGCGGAGGGCGTCTGGCTCATGAACTCGGACGGTATCACGTCTCCGCGGCCGGCCGGGCCTTGACATTGTCGGACGACCAACTTCTAATGCCCGCGCAGAGCGGTGGCCGATCCTCGCTCCCGGGGAGGCTCCATGTTTCGGAATGGATCGAGACGCGTCGCGTGTGGGCTGCTCGCGCTGGCGGTGGTGCTGGGTCTCGCGCTGGCGTCGGACGCGCCGGCGCAGGGCAAGAAGCTCAAGATCGGCGTCGTCTACGACTACACCGGGCCGTTCGCGGGCGGCGGCTCCGAGCTGCACGCGCTTGGCGCCAAGATCATGATCGACTACTTCATCAAGAAGGGCGGCGTTGAGGGCTACCAGATCGAGGCCGTGTACGCCGACGCCCAGAGCAAGCCGGACGTCGCCATCAACGAGGCCGTGCGGCTGATCGAGCAGGAAAAGGTCGACATGCTGCTCGGCTTCTACTCGTCGGCGGAGTGCGTGCCGGCCGCGGCGCGCGTCGAGCAGCTCAAGAAATTCATGTGGATCACCACGTGCATCTCGTCGGCGGTGCTAGAGAACCGCCACCTGAAGTACGTCTTCCGGGCGCAGCCGAGCGGCCGGCAGTTCGGGCTGATGTCGATGGACTTCCTCGCCCAGAGCGCGAAGAGCAAGCTGGGCCGCGAGGCCAAGGATGTCCGCGTCGCGATCATCCACGAGGACGGCGCCTACGGCACCGACGTTTCCAAGGGCAACGAGGAGGGCGCCAAGAAGGCCGGCTTCACCATCGTGTTGAAAGAAGGCTATGCCGCGACGGCGCCGGACCTGTCGGCGCTGGTGACCAAGCTCAAGCGCGGTCGCCCCGACGTGATCTTTCACACCGGCTACAACCCGGACATCACCCTGTTCCTCCGCCAGGCGCGCGAGCAGGGGCTCCGCTTCAGCGCGCTGATCGGACACGGCGCCGGCTACGGCGTTTACGACAAGCTGAAGGAGTCGCTGGGCCGCGACGTGAATTACTTCTTCAACGTCGACCCGATCTCGATCTGGCTCACCAACGACAAGTCGCTGCGCGCGCCGCTACCGGCCATGGTCAAGATGGTCGGGGAGGAGTACGACAAGGCGCGGCCGGGCACGCAGGTTCGCTCGGCGCACGTCGGGATGTCGGCGAGCAACACGTACGTGTTCATGACCGAGGTGCTGCCGCGGGCCATCAAGAAGTATGGCGGTGTGGACGCGGAGGCGCTGCGCAAGGCGGCGCTCGAGGTCGACCTGCCCGAGGGCGGCACGATGCTGGGTTTCGGCGTGAAGTTCGAGGGCGAGGCCGCGCCGATGTCGGGACAGAACGATCGCGCGTTCCCCGTCATCCTCCAGTACGTCGACGACAAGCCCTATCTGGTCTGGCCCAAGAGCCAGCAGCAGCGCGAGCCGGTGCTGCCGCTGCCGGGCTCGTCACCGTACGCGGCGCAGTGAGCCTCGCGTCCTAGCGACTTGCTAGCCGTCCAGGGCCTCACCAAGCGTTTCGGCGGCTTCACCGCCGTCAACGGCGTGTCGTTCGGGGTCGAGAAGGGCGAGATCGTCGGCCTGATCGGCCCGAACGGCTCGGGCAAGAGCACGATCTTCAACATGCTCTCGGGCACGCTCGTGCCGAACGCCGGCTCGATCAAGTTCGAGGGCCGCGAGCTCGCCGGGCAGCCGCCGTACCGGATCATCAATCTCGGCATCGGCCGCACCTTTCAGATCCCGCGTCCGTTCCGGCGGCTCTCGCTCCTGGACAACGTGGTGCTCGCCGGGTTCTTCGGCCAGGGGCGGCACTCGCGCGCGAAGGCCTTCGAGGCGGCGGAGCGCGCGCTCGGCCTGGTCGGGCTGCCGACCGATCGCGTGACCACAGTGGACGGGCTCGGGGCAGCCGCGCTCAAGAAGCTCGAGCTCGCCAAGGCGCTCGCCACCGGGCCGAAGCTCCTGCTCGCCGACGAAAGCCTCAGCGGTCTGGACGAGCACGAGATGGATCAGGCCGCCGAGCTGCTGCGCCGGATCTGCCGGGACCTCGGCGTCACGATCATCTGGGTCGAGCACATCATGGGCGTGCTGATGCGCGTGGTGGATCGCGTGATGGTGCTCGATCACGGCGAGAAGATCGCCGAGGGGCTCCCCGCGCGGGTCGCGAGCGACCCGCGGGTCGTCGAGGTCTATCTCGGCACCCGGGCGGCGGCGGTGTCGGCGGCCGCGGCGGCCCCCCGCGCCTGAGCCGGCGGGCCGCGCTCATGCTCGAGCTGAAAACCGTCCGCGCCGGATACGGCACCTTCCAGGCGCTGTTCGACGTGTCGCTCGAGGTCCATCGCGGCGAGGCGGTCGGCGTGATTGGCCCGAACGGCGCCGGCAAGACGACCCTGATGCGGGTCGTCTCGGGCCTGATCCGGCCGACCTCCGGGTTGGTCGTGCTGGAAGACGTCGACCTCGCGGCCACGCCGGCGCACCGGATCGTGGAGCTCGGGGTCGCCCACGTGCCGGAGAGCCGTCGCCTCTTCCCGCGCATGACGGTCGAGGAGAATTTGAGGATGGGCGGCTTCGTACCGTCCGCGCGGCCGAAGTTCCGCCGCCAGCTCGAGGTCGTGTACGAGCTGTTTCCGCGCCTGCGCGAGCGCCGCCGTCAGCTGGCCGGCAGCATGTCGGGCGGCGAGCAGCAGATGTGCGCGATCGGTCGGGCCCTCATGTCCGAGCCGAAGCTGCTCCTGCTCGACGAGCCGTCCGCGGGGCTGGCGCCGGTCCTCGTCGAGCAGGTGTTCGAGCTGGTCCATCGCATTCGCTCGAGCGGCCTCACCGTGCTGATCGTCGAGCAGAACGTGCAGCAGGTGCTGCGCGTGGTCGATCGCGCGTACCTGCTCAAGACCGGACGCATCCACACCGCGGGGCGAGCCGCCGAGCTCCTGGCGAGCGACAGCATCCGCGAAGCGTACCTCGGAGTCTGAGGAGGCCGCGCCCTGGGGATCTTCGACATCTTCCTGCTCGAGGCGGTGATCAACGGCCTCCTGCTGGGGGGCGTCCTCGCGCTGCTCTCGCTCGGCCTCAACCTGGTCTTCGGGGTCATCGACGTCGTCTGGATCTGCTACGCCGAGCTCATCATGCTGGGGATGTACGCGATGTACTTCCTCTACACGATCTATCACGCGCCGATCGTGCTGGCCGCGGCGGTCTGCATCGTCGGCGTCGGTCTGCTCGGGCTCGTGCTGCACACCCTGGTCATCGCCCCGCTCCTCGGCGCGGCGCCGATCAACCAGCTCCTGGCCACCGGCGGCGTCCTCTTCTTCCTGCAGTCCGCGGCGACGGTGCTGTTCGGCATCGAGTTCAAGAACCTCGGGCTGCGCCTGCCGGTGCTGAAGGTGGCGGGCATGTTCGTCAGCTACTCGCGCCTGCTGGCCTTCGGCGCCGCGCTGATCGCGATGGTGCTGGTGTACCTCTTGCTGACCCGCACCTACACCGGCACGGCGATCCGCGCGATCGCGCAGGACCGGCAGATCATGCCGCTCATGGGCGTGGATACGCGGCGGATCTACCTGATCACGTCGGGGCTCGGCGGCGCGCTGGCCGGCCTCGCCGCGTGCCTGCTGGTGCTGCAGTACGACGTGCATCCGTTCGTGGGGCTCACGTTCGGGCCGATCACGTTCCTGATCTGCGTGCTGGGAAGCCTCGGCAACTTCGGCGGCGGCTTCGTCGCCGCGTTCGTCTTCGCCGAGATCATCTCGGTCGGCGGGCTCTACCTCGACCTCGAGTGGGGCTACGTGTTCGCCTTCGCCTTCTTTATCGTGATGATGTTCGTGCGGCCCGAGGGGCTGATGGCCCGGCGCTCGTGACCGCCTATCTGCCGTGGGTCGGCGGCGCCGTTCTGCTCGCGCTGCCGTTCGTCTATCGCCAGCCGTACCCGCTCCACATCCTGATCATCATCTTGATCTGGTCGTTCGCGTACACCTCGTGGTCGGTGATGGGTCGCTTCGGCCTGGTCTCGCTCGGCCACGGCGGCTTCATGGGCGTGGGCGCCTACGTCACGGCGCTCGCGTGGAACTACGGCCACGTGAGCCCCTGGCTCGGCGTTCCGCTGGCGGTCGTCGCCAGCGCGGCGCTGGCGGCGCTGGTCGCGTATCCGTGCTTCCGGTTCCGGATCACCGGCCACTACTTCGCGCTGGTCACCCTGGCGCTGTCGGGGATCGTGCTGCAGGTGATCACCGCGACGCGCGACTACACCGGCGGCTCCCTCGGCTACACGCCGGAGCGTTATCAGGGCGGCAGCTCCCTGTGGGCGTTCCAGTTCAGCGACAAGACGACGTGGTACCTGATCGCCCTGGCGGTGTGGGCCGTCGGCCTCTACGTCTGGAACCGCGTCGACCGGAGCATGCTCCGCTACGCGCTCGAGGCGATCTCCGAGGACGAGGACGCCGCGGCCGCGACCGGCGTGCACGTGACCGCCGAGAAGCTCAAGATCACCGTGCTGAGCGCCACGATGACCGCGCTGGCGGGCGCGCTCTACTGCCAGTACCAGATGTTCATCTCGCCCGACACCGTCAGCGGCATCGCGGTCTCGCTGCAGATGGTCTTCGCCGTGGTCGTCGGCGGCATCTACGTCTCGCTCGGTCCGACGATCGGCGCCGTGATCACGATCCTGCTCGCCGAGATCTTGCGCATCGGGTTCGGCACCCGCGCGGTCGGCTGGGACAATCTCGTGTACGGCGTGCTGCTGGTCCTGTTCATCATCTTCCTGCCCAAGGGCATCGTCGGCAGCCTGCGGGAGCTTCGCCGGAGACCGCGATGGACCTCGAGCTGAGCGGCGGCCTGCACCGCGCGATCTGATCGGGCCATGACACGCGTCTCCCGCGACGTCTTCGCCTTTCTCGCCGAGCTCCGGCGCCACAACGACCGCGAATGGTTCAACGAAAACAAGGACCGGTACCTGGCCGAAGTGCGCGATCCGATGCTGGCGCTCGTCGCCTCCCTCGCGCCCGGGCTCGCGCGGATCAGCCGTCACATCTCGGTGGACCCGCGGCCGTCGGGCGGCTCGCTGATGCGGATCTATCGGGACACGCGATTCAGCCGCGACAAGACCCCGTACAAGACCAACGTCGGCATCCACTTCGGTCTGAAGGCCCCCAGGGATTTCGACGCGCCCGGCTACTATCTGCACCTGGAGCCCGGCTCGGTGTTCATGGGCGCGGGCCTCTGGCATCCGGGCGCCGACGGGCTCCGCGCGATCCGCGAGGCGATCGTCAGGAATCCGCGCGGGTGGAAGCAGGCCAGGCGCGCGGGCCTCTCGCACGACGAGGCGACCCTGACGCGGCCGCCGCGCGGGTTCGACCCGGACCATCCGCTCATCGAGGACCTCAAGCGCCTCTCCTTCACGGCCGGCGCCGAGTTCACCGAGCGCCAGGCCTGCGCGCCCGACTTTCCGGCTCGTTTCGTGACGGCCTGCCGCCGCGCGACGCCACTGATGCGGTTCCTGGCCGGGGCGCTGGGGCTCGCCTTCTGAGCGGGGCGCGACGAGTCGATCCCGTCTCGGCCTCCTGATCCGGTCTCGCTCTGACGCTCGGTCCGGCGTAGCATGGGGGCGCCGTGAGCCCAGGAAAGCTCGCCTCCGCCGGGATCGACCACGCGTCCCCGACCCGGGACGAGCTGCTTCGTCGGGCCAAGGCGCTCGTCCCGGTGCTCAAGGAGCGCGCGGCGCGCACGGAAGAGCTGCGACAAGTGCTCCCAGAAAGCGTTCAGGATCTGCTCGCCTCCGGCCTCATCCGGATCGGCAATCCACGCCGCTACGGCGGCCACGACGTCGAGGTCGACACGGCGTTCGAGGTGGGGTTCGAGCTCGGCCGCGGCTGCGGCTCGACGGCGTGGTGCTACTCGCTCTGGACGGCGCACAACTGGTGGCTCGGCCACTTTCCGGAGCGATGCCAGGAGGAGTTCTTCGCGACCGGTCCGGACACGCTCTTCTCCAGCGGCCTGAACCCGGCCGGCGGCCGAATCGAGCCCGCGAACGGCGGGTTCAGGGTGTCGGGCCGCTGGGGGTTCTCGAGCGGCTGCGACGCGGCCGCGTGGGTGATGGTGGCGGTGCCGGGCGCGCGCCCCACCGAGCCCCGGTGGCTCCTACTCCCGCGCTCGGACTACCAGATCGTCGACACGTGGTTCGCCTCGGGCATGCGCGGGAGCGGCAGCAAGGACATCGTGATCAAGGACGCCTTTGTGCCCTCGCACCGGGTCGTCGATCCCGAACGGTGCGGCGTCGAGGACATGACCGGCTGGGAACTGCACGGACGCTTGAGCTACCGCGCGCCGCTCCGGTGTCTGGCCGGATGGGACCTGGCCGCGCCCCTCATCGGTATCGCCCAGGGCGCGGTCGACGAGTTCGTGGCGCGCGCTCAGCGCATGTCGGGGCCCGGCCACTCCGCGGATTCGGTGGCCCTGCAGCTCAGGCTGGCCGAGGCCGGCGCCGAGGTCGACGCGGCGCGCGCGCTCCACCGCCAGGACATCTGCGAGATCCTCGACCGAGCGGCACGCGCGGAGGGCTTCTCCGAGCTCGATCGCACCCGCTACCGGCGCGACAAGGCCTACATCGCGCGGCTGTGTGTCCGCGCCGTCGACCGCCTGTTCGAGGGCAGCGGCGCCCGTGCCGTCCTCGACGCGGAGCCGATCCAGCGCTGCCACCGCGACGCTCACGGCGCGTCGCACCACGCGGCGCTCAGCTGGGACCTCGTCGCCGAACAATTCGGCCGTCAAGCCATGGGGCTCGGACCGTAGCCGACACCCCGCGTGCTCGCAGGGGAGTCGAGAGGGGGCGGAGCCCGTCTCCAAAAGGAGCCAGAGATGAAGGTGGTCGACGCGCTCGCCGAGATCATGAAGCGCGAAGGCGTGGAATTTCTCAGCACATATCCGACGACCCCCGTGATCGACGCGGCGGCCGCCGCCGGGATCCGCCCGGTGCTCTGCCGCCAGGAGCGCGTGGGGGTCGGCATCGCCGACGGCTTCAGCCGGACGACGAACGGCCGGCGGCTCGGCGTGTTCGCGATGCAGTACGGGCCTGGCGCGGAGAACGCGTCCCCCGGCGTCGCCACCGCGTACTCCGATTCGGTCCCGATCCTGGTGCTGCCGCTGGGCCACCAGCGCGACCGCGCGCAGGTGTTTCCGCTCTTCAGCTCGGCGCGCACCTACGCCTCGGTCACGAAGTGGGTCGAGACCCTCAACCAGCCCGGAGAGCTCGGCGAGGTCATGCGCCGGGCGTTCAACCTGTTGCGGATGGGACGCCCCGGCCCGGTCATGGTCGAGATCCCGGCGGACGTCGCGCTCGCCGACGTCGCCGATCAGATCGCGCTCCAATATCGGCCGGTGAAAGCCACCAGCCCCGCGGGCAACGCCCGGGACATCGAGGCCGCCACGCGCGTGCTGCTGCAGGCGAAGGCGCCCGTGATCCACGCCGGGCAGGGCGTGATGTACGCCGAAGCCTGCCCGGAGCTGCTCGAGCTCGCCGAGCTGCTCCAGATTCCGGTCATGACCACGCTCGAGGGCAAGAGCGCGTTCCCGGAGGACCATCCGCTGGCGCTCGGGACCGCCGGCGGCGGCGTCATGTCCGGGCCGTCGTACCACTTCCTGTCACGCGCCGACGTGGTGCTGGGCATCGGCTGCAGCTTCACCAAGCACGGCATGGCCTCGAACATTCCGGCGGGCAAGACCATCATCCACGCGACCAACGACGAGCGCGATCTCAACAAGAACTACGCCACCGACCATCCGATCCTCGGCGACGCCAAGGCGGTCCTGCGTCAGCTCGTCGACGCGGCCCGGGACCTGCTGCGCGGCCGCTCCCGCGACGGCGGCGCCGCCGGCGAGGTCCGACAGGCGCGGGAGACGTGGCTCGCCGAGTGGATGCCCAAGCTCACCTCGAACGAGGTCCCGATCACGCCGTATCGCGTGATCTGGGACTTCATGCAGGCGATCGAATCGCGCGACGCGATCGTCACCCACGATTCGGGCAGCCCGCGCAATCAGCTCGTGCCGTTCTACCGCGCCGCGGCCCCGCGCGGCTACATGGGCTGGGGCAAATCCCACGCGCTCGGCACCGGACTCGGCCTGATCATGGGCGCCAAGCTCGCGGCCCCCGACAAGTTCTGCGTGAACTTCATGGGCGACGCCGCGTTCGGCATGACCGGGCTCGATTTCGAGACCGCCGTGCGCTGCTCCATCCCGATCACGACGATCGTGCTCAACAACTCCGCCATGGCGATCGAGCGCCACGCGCTCGTCGTCTCGCACGATCGGTACCGGACGCGCGACATCGGCGGCAACTATGCCGACCTCGGGCGCGCGATGGGCGGCCAGGCCGAGCGGGTCACGAAGCCGGCGGACATCATTCCGGCGCTCGAGCGCGCGCGGAAGGCGAACCAGGACGGCCAGGCCGTGCTGCTGGAGTTCATCACCAGCGAAGAGATCGCCTTCTCTCACCGGCGCGCGCTCTGAGGAGGCGGACCGAGAGCCATCGATGAGATTCGGCTGGCTGACGCTCGCCCACTCCGGGTCGCCGGAGGCCGACTACGGCGCGATCCAGGACCTGGTCGCTCAGGCCTGCTTCGCCGAGACGGCGGGCTTCGACGGGATCTGGCTCACCGAGCACAACTTCACGGGCGAGAGCGTCTACTGCGATCCGATCCCGTTCGCGAGCGTCGTGGCCGCGCGGACGTCGCGGATCCGGATCGGCTTCGCCGTGATCCAGCTGGCCCTTCGCCATCCGATCAGACTGGCGACCGAGCTCGCGCTGCTCGACAACCTCTCGGACGGACGGATCGACATCGGCGTCGGCCACGGGACCAATTTCAACGAGTACGAGTTCGTCGGCTACGGCCTCCGGAGCGACGACAGCCGCGAGCGGATGGAGGAGACGCTCGACGTGATGGTCCGCGCGTGGACCGAGTCGCCGCTGGTGCACGAGGGCAAGTTCTACCAGCTCCGCGTGCCGGCGCTCCGGCCCTCGCCTCGCCAGCAACCGCACCCGCCCATCTGGCGCAGCGTCTCGTCGGCCGGATCGGTCCGCGAGTGCGGCCGGCGGGGCGCGCCGATCATGATGGCGCGCATCCCGCTCGCCCGCGTGCCCGAGCGGCTGGCGCTCTACGAGACAGGCCTCGCTGAGAGCGGCCTCGGCCCAGAGCGGCAACGCGAGCTGCGCGAGCGCGCCGCGCTGTGGCGCTTCGTCCACGTCGCGGAGAGCCAGGCGCAGGCGGAGGACGAGCTGACGGCGGCGCTCCTGGAAACCCGCCGGCACATGGTCCACGCCCGCGAGAGCAACAACCCGGCCGACTTCCACGTCGAGGCCACTCGCGTGAACCCGTGGAACGATCCCCGCGTGTCGCACGAGGACGGCGTTCGCTACTCGCTGCAGACGTCCACGCTCTACGGCACCCCGCGGCGCGTCGCCGACCAGGTGGCGGAGCTGCGCGACGCCGGCGTCCACCACGTCTTGTGCCAGATCAGCTACGGGTACCTGCCGCACCGCACGATCCTCGAGTCGATGCGCCGATTCGGCGAGGCGGTGGCACCGCGGTTTCGCTGAGGTCCATCCGCTCTCTCCGGGGGCCGCTCATCCCCGAATCCGACCGTTCGTCCGATTGCCGACGACAGCCTTCTCGACGCGGACGATCCTGGGCGTCGAGGAGGAGCACCCATGACGGCACACAGGATCGGACAGCTCGCGATCGCCTCAGCGGTCGCCCTCACGCTATGCTGTGCCTCGATCGAGCCGGTCCACGGCCAGGCGGCGATGCCGGGCGGCTTCCCGAACGTGGTCAATGCGCTCAAGGCCGCCCCGGGGTGCCTCGGCGTCGACACGGGGCAGACCGCGAGCGGCCGACGGGTGATCTTCGCGTGGTTCGACGGCAAGAAGTCGCTGGTCGACTGGTATCACAGCGACGTGCACCAGAGGGCGATGCGAACGGTCTATCCAAACGGAGTGTTCGACCGCGAGCCGCTGCCGGATCTGCCCGACAGCACCGGCCCGATCCTCACGATCGTGTCGGTCAAGTTCGCCGACGCGCCGGCGCCGGGGGCGAGCGCGCCGCGGATCGTCGCGATCGGCATCGAGCTCTACGGGCCGCTGCCGGGCGGCGTGGCGGTAGGCGGGCGATTCGCGCCCGAAGGGGTCAAGGTGCCCGGGCTTCGCGACATCGAACCAGCGAGGGCGCAACAGCCCGAGCCTCGGTGAGCGCATGCTGAAGGTCCTCACGGTCACCACGGTCGGCGCGGTGCTGCTGGCGATCGTCACCGGCTTCCTGGTGGGCTGGTCGTCGGTCCCCGCACGGTTCACGTTCGCGCTGATCTGCTCGACCATCATCGGCGCCGCCGCAGGGCTGATCCTGCCGCCGCTCGCTCATCGGCTGTCCGGACACAAGCCCGTCGTCATCTGGCTCGCCATCGCGGGCGCTCTCGTTGCGATCGCGGTCCCGGGCTCGGTGGTAGCGGGGGTGGTGGCGCAGGTGCTGGGCCTCGTCGAGCCCGGCTCGTTCTGGGCGGTCCAGCGGGCCGGCTTCGGAATCACGCTGGTCATGACGCTGAGCATCGGCATAGGGATCTCGATCCACGAGCGGACTCGCGCCCGCCTCGACGAGGCGCGTGAGGAATTGCAAGCGCGCGAGCTCGAGGCCGAGCGGGCCCGGCGCCTGGCCGTCGACGCGCGCCTGGCCTCACTCGAGTCGCGGTTGCATCCGCACTTCCTCTTCAACGCCATCGCGGCCATCTCGGCAGAGATCCGCGAGGCGCCCGAGCGCGCCGAGCGGCTCCTGGGCGAGTTCGCCGACCTGCTCCGCGCCTCGCTCGACTCGTCAGGCCGCCACGTCGTGCCGCTGCGGGACGAGGTCGCGGTGGTCCAGGCCTATCTGGAGATCGAGAAGGCGCGTTTGGGTGAGCGGCTCCGCGCCAAGCTCGACGTACCCGACGAGCTCGACGCCTGGCCTATTCCGCCGTTCGCGCTCCACACGCTCGTCCAGAACAGCGTCAAGCACGTAGCGGCGGCGCGCCCGGCGGGCGCCGAGATTCGCGTCTCGGCCCGGCGAGGCGGGGAGCATCTCGAGCTCGGCGTATGGGACGACGGGCCGGGCATCGATCTCCTAACCGTCCAGCCGGGACACGGGCTCGACAGCCTGCGCGCCCGGCTGAGCGTGCTCTTCGGCGCGCGGGCGACACTCGACGCTCGCGCTTGCGACGGCGGCGGGCTGGTCACGATGACGATTCCCGGTCACGCGAGCCCGAAGCCGTGACGGGCCGGCTCCGCGCCTACGTCGTCGACGACGAGCCCGGCGCGCTCAAGCAGGTCGTCCAGAGCTTGAAGTCGACGGGTCGGGTCGACGTCGTCGGCACGGCGACGTGCGCAGAGACCGCACTCGTGGAGGTTCCGACGCGCGACGTGGAGGCGCTGTTCCTCGACATCCACATGCCCGGGATGTCCGGGTTCGAGCTCCTGGAGCGGATGCGGACCAGCGCGCTCGTCGTGTTCGTCACCGCCCACGACGAGCACGCGCTCCGAGCTTTCGAGGCGGCGGCGATCGACTATCTGCTCAAGCCGGTCAAGCGCGAGCGTCTGGAGCGCACGCTCGACCGCCTCGAGAGCCGTCGCGGCGATCCCGGGGCCTCCGTGCAGGCGGTGCTCGAGAAGCTGGCACGCCACTATCCGCGCGCGCCGGCGTATGCCGAGCGGATCAGCCTCGACCTCGGTCAGCAACGCACTCAGCTCGTCGAGGTCGCCAAGATCTCCCACTTCCTCGCCCAGGGGAAGGGGACCGTCGCGGTGACGGCCTCGGGAAGTCACCTCGTGGATCGGGCGCTCGGCGAGCTCGAGGAGCGGCTGGACCCGCGGCAGTTCGTGCGGATCCACCGGAGCGCGATCGTCAACCTGGCGTGGGTCGCCGAGGTTCAGCCAGAGCTCGGCGGCCGCTTGACCGTGAAGCTCAAGGACGGGCCGCGCACCGAGCTCCAGGTGGCGCGCGATCGGGCGCGCGCCTTCAGGGAGCGGATGGTGTTGTGATCAGGCGTGGCCGCCGGCGCGGCCCCGCCACTCCGCCACGATCGCGTCGGCGTCCAGAACGCCGAGCCGGCTCGCCGGCCCCTCGGAGATCAGCGCATTGGCCCGGGCGATCTCGGTGTTCAGCGCGCCGACGCGAGCCCTGACCTCGGCTTCGTTGCGTGAGCTCCAGATCCGCGTGATCTCGACCTCGACCTTTCGCAGGAGCTCCAGCGCGGGCGGCAGCGCCGAGACCTTCTCGCGCTGGACGAGCTTCTTCACCCACCAGTCGGGATCGTAGCCTTTGTCGAGATCCGCGAGCGGCTTGCCGGCGCCCTCGAGGTTGTCGAAGGCGCCGTCCTCGTGAGCCTGACGGATCAGCTCGTCGAGCCACGACTCCCAGCTGCGCCCGGGTGGCTTGCGGCCCGTCATCGCGTGCAGTGTACGCCTACCCGAACGCCCTGACGACAGCGCGAGCCGAGTGGTATGCTGCCGATCTGAACGGAGGGCACCGTGAGCAATCTCGCCGTCGTCGTCGATCCCGATGCGCCAGGCCGTCTCGTCCTCAAGCCGGTTCCGGAGCCGGTTCCCGATCGAGGCGAGGCGATCGTGCGCGTGCGCGCGATCTCGCTGAACCGTGGCGAAATCAGGCGATCGACGATGGCGCCGGCCGGATGGCACCCCGGCTGGGATCTGGCGGGCGTCATCGAGCGCGCCGCGGCCGACGGCACGGGACCGAAGGTCGGCGAGCGCGTGGTCGGCTTCCTGCCCGAAGGGGCCTGGGCGCAGCGCGTGGCCGTGCCGAAGAACGCGCTGGCCGTGCTGCCCGAGAAGGTGACGTTCTCGCAGGCCGCCACGTTCCCGGTCGCCGGTCTCACGGCGCTGCTGGCTCTCGGCAAGGGCGGCATGCTGCTCGGCAAGCGCGTGCTGATCACGGGCGCGACCGGCGGCGTCGGAGATTTCGCGGTCCAGCTCGCGCGGCTGGCCGGCGCCCACGTGACCGCGCTCGTCCGGCGCAGCGATCAGGTGGCATCGGTCCGCCAGCTCGGCGCCCACGAGGTGGTCGTCGGAGACGAGATCCCGAAAGAGCCCAAGTACGATCTGATCGTTGAATCGGTGGGCGGGCGGACGCTCGGCACCGCGCTGGGGGCGCTGCAGCGCGCGGGTGTGTGTGTCACGCTCGGCGTCTCGGCATCGGCCGAGGTCACCTTCGATGCGCGTGAGTTCTTCGTGGCCGGCCGCACAACGCTCTCCGGCTTCTACCTGTTCACCGAGCTCGGGAACGAGCCGGCCTCGGTCGGACTCGGGCGACTGGCGGACCTGGTGGCCGCGGGCCAGCTCTCCCCGCACATCAGTCTCGAGCGCCCGTGGAAGGAGATCGCCCAGGTCGCACAGGATCTGATGGCCCGGCGGTATCCGGGCAAGGCGGTGCTCACCCTTGACTGACGGGACGACGTTCGACTTCAAGGATCAAGTGGTGCTGGTCACCGGCGCCGCAGCCGGGATCGGCTTCGGCATTGCCCAGGCCTTCCACCAGGCCGGAGCGCGCCTGGCGCTCGGCGACCTGCGTGAGCCGGCGCTGAAGCAGGCGCTGGACCGGCTCGGGCGGTCGGCACGTGTCTTCGGTCAGGTCGTCGACGTGCGCAACGACAAGTCGGTCGCCGACCTCGTGAGCGCCGCCGAGCGCGCGCTGGGTGTGATCACTGTCGCGGTGGCGAACGCCGGCATCTATCCAAATTCGCCGGTGCTCGAGATGACAGTCGAAGAATGGGACCGCGTGATGGAGACGAACGTGCGCGGTGTCTTCCTCACGTGCCAGGCAGTGGGTCGCCGGATGACCGCGAACAAGACGCCGGGCAAAATGATCACGATCTCCTCCGGTGCGTACAACAGCGGGCGCAAGGGCGCCGCGCACTACTGCGCCTCCAAGGCGGGTGTGGTGATGTTCACCAGGGTCCTCGCCATGGAGCTGGCGCCGCACCGGATCAACGTCAACTGCATCGCGCCCGGGTTGGTCACGGTTGACCGCGACGTGAGCCAGGTGTCCGACGAGTACGTGCGGACGCTCGTGGCCAACATTCCCTGGGGCCGGCCGGGCACGCCCGACGACATCGCGCGGGCCGCGCTGTTCCTGGCCTCGCCGCACGCGGACTTCATCACCGGCGAGGTGTTGAGCGTCGACGGCGGCAGCGGGACCGGCAGGACGTGGCTGCCCTATAGTGGCAAGGCCCCGCGCTCGTGATGCGCCCCTAGCCAAGCCCGCGACGATCGTGCTGACTGCCGACTACGTGCGTTGCGTGTTCGAATATGGCTATTGGGCTCGGGATCGCATCCTGAGCCAGGTGTCTCAGCTCGACCACGGCGCTTACATCGCCGACGCCAGGCTGGATTACGGGAGCATACGAGGAACGCTGGTCCACTGCCTCGAAAGAGAGGGGACGTGGCTGGCGCGCTGGGAGGGAAGGGCAGATCAGCCTCTCGGTGAAGAAGAGCTGCCGACGTTCGAGGCGCTGCGTGGGGCTTGGGCTCGAGAAGAGGCGACGATGCGGGCCTTCCTGCAACGCTTGTCGGATCCCATGCTCCTCGAGGTCGTGGAATATCGGTCGACTCACAGCGGTCGGCGATACGCGATTGCTCTGTGGCAGATGATGGCTCACCTGGTCAACCACGGAACGCAGCACCGGAGCGAGGTCGCTCTCGCCCTCACGCAATTGGGGCACTCTCCGGGAGACCTGGACCTCATTGTCTATCTCGAACCGCAACCCCTCTGAGGTCAAACTTTGAGGCGCGGGTCGAGCAGGTCGCGCAGGCCATCGCCGAGTAAGTTCATCGCGAGCACCGTCAGCATGATGCCGAGTCCGGGGAAGGTCGAGATCCACCAGGCCTCGCGCAAATAGTCGCGCCCCTCGGCGAGCATCCGGCCCCACTCCGCGGTCGGCGGCTGGCTGCCGAGCCCGAGGAAGCTGAGCGCGGCGGCCGACAAAATCGCCGTGCCGAGACCAAGGGTGGCGGTCACGATCAGCGGTGCTACCACGTTGGGCAGGATGTAGCGTGTGAGGATCGTGCGGTCGCGGCCGCCGATCGCCCGCGCGGCCTCGACGTACACCTGCTCACGCGCCGAGAGGACGCTGGCACGCACCAGTCGCGCGTAGGTCGGCACCGCGGCGAGGCCGACCGCGATCATCACGTTGCCGAGGCCCGGCGTCAGCACGCTCACGATCGCCAGCGCGAGCAGGATTCCCGGGAACGCCAGCAGCACGTCGATCACCCGCATCAGTACCGCGTCGAGCCGGCTGCCGTAGTAGCCGGAGACGAGACCGATCGGGGCGCCGATCCCGACCGCGATCGAGACGGAGATGAGCCCGACGACCAGCGAGATCCTGGCGCCGTGCAGCACGCGGCTCGCCACGTCGCGGCCGAACTGGTCGCTGCCCAAGAGATAACCCGACCCGGGCGCCTGAAGCGCCGTCCGCGGCGAGGTCTTGATCGGATCGCGCGGGCTGAGCCAGGGCGCGCCGAGGGCCAGGAGCCCGAGGGCGCTCAGGATCGCGAGGCCGGCGACCGCGCCGCGATGGCGGACCAGCCGGCGGGCCAGATTCGGTCCCTCAGCCAACGCGGATCCGCGGGTCGACGAATGCGTACGCGACGTCGACGAGCACGTTGATCATGACGTAGAACGCCGCGATGAACAGCACGGTGCCCTGCACGAGCGGAAAGTCCTTCGCGAGGATCCCGCCCACGATCAGGCGTCCCAGGCCGGGCCGGCTGAATACGGTCTCGACGATGACGGCGCCAGCCAGCAGATTTCCGAACTGCAGCCCGAAGATCGTGATCACCGGGATCAGCGCGTTCTTGAGGGCGTGACGGACGACCACGCCCCACCAGGCCAGGCCCTTGGCCCGCGCGGTGCGAACGTAGTCCTGGCCCAGCACCTCGAGCATGCTCGAGCGCGTGAGGCGCGCGATGATCGCCGACGCAATCGTCCCGAGCGTCAGGCTCGGCAGCACGAGGTGCAGGAGATCGCCACCGCCGGTGGCCGGGAACCACGCCAGGTGAAGCGAGAAGACGAAGATCAGCAGGAGCCCCAGCCAGAAGCTCGGCATCGACACACCGAGCAGCGCCACCACCATCGACCCGACGTCGAGCCACGTGTTGCGGAAGAGCGCAGCCAGGAGGCCGAGCGGCACGCCTATGGCGACCGCCACCGCCATGCTGGCCAGCGCCAGCTGGGCGGTGTTGCCGACGTTCTCGGCGATCTCGGTCGCGACCAGTCTGCGGCTCCGGATCGAGGTGCCGAGGTCGCCGCGGAGCGCGTTGGCGACGAACCGGCCGTACTGCTGCGGCAGCGGCTCGTCCAGATGCAGCTGCGCGCGCATCTGGGCGATCTGATCGGGCGAGGTGACGAACTCGGCGAGCATCATCTTGACGGGGTCGCCGGGCACCAGGAACAGCATGCTGAAGACGGCCAAGGTGACGCCGAACAGCACGGGCACGACGGCGAGGATCCGCCGGGCCAGGTAGATCAGCACCTATTTCTGGATGGCGGCGTCGCTCAGGACGGGATACGTGGCAAAGTTGTACTTCACGCCGCGGACGCCGGCGCGGAAGGCCCACACCGAGAGCTCGTCGAGCAGCGGCACCGTGAGCGCCTCGTCGAGCGCCATCTGCTCGATCGCCAGGTAGATCGCGCGGCGCTTGGCCGGGTCGAACTCGCGCCGCCCGTGCTCGAGCAGCTGGTCCAGCTTGGCGTTCTTCACGCACGACCAGTTGAAGTTGCCGCCGACCAGCGACGAGTGGAAGAGCGGATAGAGCCCGTCGGGATCGGTGGCGCGCAAGAACATGACCGGCCCGTGGGTGGCGCAGCGGTAGTTGTCCTCGTACCAGGGCGGCCGCGCCTGCGCCTTGATCTTGACGTCGACGCCCACCTCGCGCAGCGAGGATTGGATGAGCTGCGCCGTCGGCTCGGGGCCGCCGCCGTACTCGATCGCGTTCAGGACGATCTCGAGCCGCGCGCCGGCCTTCGTGCGGATCCCCTCGGCGCCGGGCTGCCAGCCCGCTTCGGCGAGCAGCGCCTGCGCCTTCGCCGGATCGAACGGGTACGCCTGGCGCAGAGTCGGGTCGTCGAGCATGGCCGCGGTGAGCGGCGCGAAGGCCTTGAGGGCGATGCCCTTGTAGACGGTGGCGAGGAGCGCCTCCTTGTCGACCGCGTAGTTGAGCGCCCGGCGGACCTTCACGTCATCGAGCGGCGGCTTCGTGATGTTCAGGAGCCAGATGCGCGGCGCGCCCGGGTAGGGGATCTTGTCGACGCGCATCGCGGTGTTCTTCTCGATGCGCGGCAGCGACTGGGCCGGGACCAGATAGACGCCCTGAGTCTCGCCGCTCTCGAGCGTCGTCACGCGGGTGCCGGCCTCGGGCACGAACTTCCACACGACCGTGTCGACCAGCGCTCCGCCGGCCCTGTCGCTCCATGGCGCCTTGCGCGTGTACGCGGGGTTCTTGACCATCGTGGTGCGGTCCTTCGCCACGTAGTCCTTGATCATGAACGGCCCGCTGCCGACCGGACGCGTGTGGACCAAGTCGCCCGTCTCGCGAACGGCCTTGGGCGAGACGATGCCGAGCGTGCCCCCCGCCGCGTACGCCAGAAACGGCGCGTACGGGTTCTCGAAGCTCACCTGCACGGTGAACTCGTCGAGCACCTTCGACCCGGCATAGCCGGCCAGGGCGGAGCGCGAGCCGCCCGCCTTGAACTTCGGGTCGACGATCCGGTCGAAGTTGAACTTGACCGCGTCGGCGTTGAACGGGGTCCCGTCGTGGAACTTCACGTCGCGACGCAGCTTGAAGGTCACGCTCCTGCCGTCGCGCGCGCTCGTCCACGACTCGGCGAGCCACGGCACGAGCTTGCCGTCGAGCCCGCGGTAGACCAGGTTCTCCGTGACCGAGGCGATGATCTGGAAGGTCACCGCGGAGGGCGACGCGTGCGGGTCGAGCGTCGGCGGCTCCTGGTCGAGCGCGATCACCAGCGAGCCGCCGCCCTGCGCGTTGGCCGCGGAGGTCGTCCCCAGCAGGGCCAGGACACACGCGAAGACGAGCGTGAGGCGCGAAGAGCGCGAGAGCGGCATGAGGCCCAATCCTCTGCCGGGAGACCCACCGGCGTCAAGAGGGCGCATACTGACGGCCACAGGAGGCCACAGGATGGACGAGCGGGAGCTTGCCGAATCGCTTCGCCGGGTTCGCGGGGGCTCGCTCGACCGCCGCGAGTTCGCGCGGACGCTCCTCGGGCTCGGGTTGGCGGCGCCGATGATCGCCGAGCTGATCGGGGCGCGGCCAGGCCACGCGCAGCCGCGGCGATCGACGTTCACGCCGACGCGCCGGGGCGGCGGCGGTGAGCTGAAGACGCTCTGGTGGCAGGCGCCGACGATCCTGAACCCGCACCTGGCGACCGGAGCCAAGGACGCCGACGCCTCGCGGATCTTTTACGAGGGGCTCGTGTCGTTCGATCCCGACGGTAAGCTGGTCCCGAACCTGGCCGCCGAGATCCCGACAGTCGAGAACGGTGGCATCGCGCGTGACGGGCTCTCCGTCGTCGTGAAGCTCAAGAAGGGCGTTCAGTGGCACGACGGCAGGCCGTTCACGGCGGACGACGTCGTCTTCACCTGGGAGTACGTGACCGACCCGGCGACGGCCGCGACGACGACGGGCGCCTACCGCGACATCGCGCGGATCGACAAGCCGGATCAACACACCATCAAGATCGTCTACAAGACCCCGAACCCGTTCTGGGCCAAGGCATTCAGCAGCATCGTGCCCCGACACGTGTTCGCGTCGTTCAAGGGTGCGAAGTCGCGCGAGGCGCCCGCCAACCTCAAGCCCATCGGCACCGGGCCCTACCGCTTCGTGGAATTCAAGCCCGGGGACATCGTCCGCGCCGAGATCTTCTCCGGCTATCACGAGGCGAACTGGCCGTTCTTCGATCGGCTCGAGATGAAGGGCGGCGGCGACGCCGTGTCCGCGGCGCGCGCGGTGATCCAGACCGGCGAGTACGACTTCGCCTGGAACATGCAGGTGGAGGACGACGTGCTCCGGCGGATGGAGCAGGGCGGCAAGGGGCGGCTCGACATCGCCTGGGGCGGCGGCATCGAGCAGATCCTGTTCAATTTCTCCGATCCCTTGAAGGAGGTCGACGGCGAGCGAGCGAGCGTCAAGGCGCCCCATCCCTTCATGAGCGATCCGGCCGTGCGCAGCGCGCTGAGCCTGCTGGTCGACCGCGCCGCGATCCAGGAGCAGATCTACGGCCGGCACGGCCAGGCCACGGCGAACTATCTCAACGCGCCGCCGGCGTTTCGATCCAGGAACACGCGCTGGGAGTTCAATCCCGAGAAGGCGGCGAAGGTGCTGGACGACGCGGGATGGAAACGCGGCGGCGACGGCGTGCGCACGAAGGACGGCCAGCGCCTGCGCATGCTCTTCCAGACCTCGATCAATTCACCACGCCAGAAGACCCAGGCCGTCGTCAAGCAAGCGGCGGCCAAGATCGGGATCGAGCTCGAGGTGAAGGCGGTCGTCCCCTCGGTGTACTTCTCCACCGACCCGGCCAACCCGGACACGCTCGCGCATTTCTCGGCCGATCTGCAGATGTACAGCCTCGTCAACGGCTCCCCCGATCCCCAGCTGTTCATGCAGCCGTTCGTCTCCTGGGAGATCGCTCAGAGGGAGAACAAGTGGGCGGGTCGCAACTCGACCCGCTGGCGCAGCGACGACTACGACCGGATGTACAAGGCCGCCGAGACCGAGATGGACCCGGTCAAGCGCGCCGCGCTGTTCATTCGCATGAACGACGTGGTGGTCCAGACGCCGGTCATCATCCCGTTCCTCTGGCGCGGCACCGCCTCCGCGATCGCGAACCGCCTGCGCGGCACCGATATCAGCGGCTGGGACCTCACGTTCTGGAACCTCGCCCACTGGTATCGGGAGGGCTGAGAAGATCGCGCGACTGAGGCGCTCTTCCCCCTCAGCGGACGAGCTGTTTGCCCTGGCGGCGCGCCTCGGTCACGCCTCGGGCGTCCGCGCCCGCACGATGACGAGCGGTAGACCCACCGACTTGGCGGCGCTCTTGGCGTCCCGCTCGTCGTGGAGGGGATTGTTAGGCTTGGCCTCGAGCTCCGGCAGGAGACTCGCGAGTCCCGTCATGTTGCCGCCCGGATGGCTCAGGCTCACCGACGCCGGCCATGACGATCGGAATCGTGGCCGTGGCCTGCCGCGCGGCTTGCGCCACAGTCGACGGGCCGGCGACGATCACGTGAACGTCGAGGCGGACGAGATCCATGGTGAGCGCGGCAAGGCGGTCCGTGTGACCGTCGGCGAACCGCGCCTCGATGGTGACGTTCTGTCCCTCGGTACGCCGCGCCGATCCCTTGCGCCAGGGCGGTCGACGACGTGGCGGCGAGGGCGACACCGAGCACGACGGCAAGGCGCATGAGCATCAAGCCGCTACCATTCAACGCTGGGTGAGCACCACGGCGATCTTCTTCCAACCGTCGATCCGGCGCAACCAGCCTCCGGTTTGGCGAGCCAGCGGGACTAGACTATGCTTCCGCTATTCACACAAGGTGGAGGCCGCGCCGAGCGTGGACGTTGGGGTCGCTCATGGCGCGACTGTAGCGAAGCGGAGAAGAACGAGGGAGGCGTATCAATGAAGCGGAGCTCAGAGCGCATCTTGACCACCCACACCGGGAGTCTGCCTCGAGCGAACGATCTCACCACGCTGCTCGAAGCGCTCGACGCCGGCACCGTCCCCGAGCAGGCGGCCTTCGACGCCCGCGTGCACCGCGCCGTCGCCGACATCGTCCGCCAGCAGGTCGAGGCCGGCGTCGACGTCGTCAACGACGGCGAGCAGGGCAAGGTCGGCTATTCCACCTACGTGCGGCATCGTCTCGCCGGGTTCGGCGGACAGGCCGCGGTGCCGACTCGAGCCGACTGGGCCGACTTCCCCGAGGCGGCCGCGAAGTCGGAGCGCCGCTCGACGATCTTGCGGCCGGCATGCAACGGCCCTATCGAATGGAAGGACCGCACCGCGGTGCAGAAGGACGTCGCCAACCTCACCGCGGCCGTGTCGTCCGTGAAGCCGACCGACGTGTTCATGACCGCGGCCTCGCCCGGCGTCATCGCCCACTTCCTCAAGAACGAGCACTACCCGAGCCGCGAGGCGTATCTGGCGCGCCTCGTCGACGTGATGAAGGAAGAGTACGACGCCATCCACCGCGCGGGGTTCATCCTGCAGGTCGACTGCCCCGACCTTGCGATGGGACGTCACCTGGCCTTCCCCGACCTCAGCAACGCCGAGTTCTTGAAGATCGCCGCCGCCAACGTCGAGGCGCTCAACCACGCGCTGCGCGACATCCCGCCCGACCGCATGCGCCTGCACCTCTGCTGGGGCAACTACGAGGGCCCGCACCACCGCGACATCCCACTGAAGGAGATCCTGCCGATCGCGCTCAAGGCGCGGCCGCAGGCTCTCTCGTTCGAGGGCGCCAACCCGCGCCACGAGCACGAGTGGATCGTGTTCAGGGACATCAAGCTGCCGGACGACCGTCTGATCATCCCCGGCGTGCTCGACTCCACGACCAACTTCGTCGAGCACCCGGAGCTGGTGGCGCAGCGGATCGTCCGCTACGCGGAGATCGTCGGGCGCGAGCGCGTGATCGCCGGCACCGACTGCGGCATGGCGACGTTCGCCCGGTCGGTCAACGTGGTCGAGCCCGAGATCGCCTGGGCCAAGCTCAAGTCGATGGCCGAGGGCGCGCGGCGCGCTCGTCCGCGTCCTCGAGGAGGCCGGCATCCAGTTCGTCTTCGGCATGCCCGGCGGCGACACCGGCCGCATCTTCGACGCGCTCCACGACTCGCGCGAGATCCAGACGGTCCTCGTGCGCCACGAGCAGGTCGGCTCGATCATGGCCGAGATGTACGGCCGCCTCACCGGCAAGCCCGGCGTCGTCATGGGCCAGGGAATCTTCCTCGCGTGCAACGCGCTCTTCGGCGCGCTCGAGGCGGTGAAGGGCGCCTCGCCCATGCTCCTGCTGGGCGACTTCACCGACATGGCCCCCTTCATGCACCACGCCCCGTACCAGGCCGGCACCGGGGAGCACGGCAACCACGATCTCAGAAACCTGCTGGCGGGAGCGACCAAGTACGCCGCGGCCGTCTCGGAGCCGAAGCAGGCCGTTCAAACGCTCCAGCTCGCGGTCAGACACGCGACGACGGGCACGCCCGGGCCGGTCGCCGTGATCTTCGGCAGCCGAGCGTTCGGCGCGACCGTGAAGACGCGCCGGCCGCCGCGCCTTCACGCGACCGGACGGCATCTCGTTCATGCGATCCTCCGCCCGGCGGCCGACGATGTGACCCGCGTGGCCGAGGCGCTCGTCGGAGCCTCGAGCCCCGTGATCATCGCCGGCAACGGCGTGCACGCCTCGCGCGCGTGGGCCGAGCTCGCCGAGCTGGCCGATCTCCTCAAGATCCCGGTGGCGACGACGGCGACCGGCAAGAGCGCGATCGCCGACGTGCATCCGCTGGCGCTCGGGGTCTTCGGCAACTGGGGCCAGACGGTGGCCAACGAGGTGGTCTCGGCCGCCGACACGGTGCTCGTGGTCGGCTCGCGCCTGGCGCCGACCGACACGTGCTTCGAGAACCCGGAGCTGCTCGACGCCGACCGCCAGACGTTCTTGCAGATCGAAGTGGAGCCGCTCAACGTCGGCCGCCACTTCCCGGTGAAGGAAGCGATCGTCGCCGACGCGCGCGAGGCGCTCGCGGCGCTCGTGGCCGAGCTGGGGCCGCGGCTCACGCCGGCGCGGAAGACGGCGGGGCAGCGCCGCCTGGAGCACCTGGCCGAGCTCAAGACACTCCATCGCTACTTCGCCGAGCCCGAGCAGCGCTCGGACGCCGTCCCGCTCCGACCCGAGCGCGTGATCACCGAGCTCGCGCGCCGGCTGGACGCGCGCGCGATCGTCACGATGGACGCGGGCGCCAATCGCCTCTACATGACGCACTACTTCCAGTGCAAGGGCGCGGGCACGGTCTATCAGCCCTCGTCGATCGGCGGCATGGGGTATGCGCTGCCGGCGGCGATGGGCGCCAAGCTCACGAGCCCCGAGCGAGACTGCGTCGCCGTCTGCGGCGACGGCGGCTTCGCGATGACCATGAACGCGCTGTTCACCGCGGCCCAGTACAGGATCCCGGTCGTGACCGTCGTGCTGAACAACAGCGTGCTCGGCTGGGTGAAGGACGGGCAGCGGCGGCGCGGCAACCGCTTCATCGCCTCCGAGCTCGGCCGCAACGACTACGCGCGGATCGCGCAGGCCATGGGCTGCGTGGGGGTCCGCGTCGAGTCGATCAAGGACCTCGTGGGCGAGCTGGATCGTGTGACGGGCGCCAAGGAGCCGGTCGTCCTCGACGTGGTCACGACGGAGGACGCGCCCTTCTGGCAGGTCCAGTCGCCGCTCGCCAAGGAGGGCCCGGGCGGCGAATAGCCGATGCGTCACACGAAGAAGGAGGTCATCGCGCGTACCCGGCGCGAGTACGCGATCCTCGATCGTCTCGTCGCCTGGCTCCGCGCCGCCGACTGGAAGCGACGCGTCCCGCGCCCGCCGACGCGGGATCCGTGGACCGTGAAGGACGCGCTCGCCCACATCGTCTACTGGAAGGAGCACAGCGCTCGCGTCTTCCGGGGCGAGCGACGGCTCCCGGAGATGCGCGGGCTCGACGTGCCGCAGATCAACCGCCTCATCTACCGACGCTGGTATCGGCGGCGCCCGGCCGAGGTGGTGGCGTGGCATCGTCGAGTCCAGCGCGACGTGCTGGAGGCGCTCGCGGCGAATCCTCCGGAGTGGTTCTCTCGACGCGAGCGCTCGCCCAAGTGGCCGCTCGACTTCGACGCGCACTCCGCCGACCACCGCAGAGACGACATCGAGGCCGCGATCAGCCCAGGCCGCCGCGCAGCCCGAGCACCCGCGCGACGAGCGCGCCGGCCAGCGAGATGACCATGATGATGCACGCGACCACCATCGCCTCCTCGAACTTGCGCTGGGCGATGAAGTCGAGCTGCAGGATCGACAGCGGGCGGTTGGCGCTGGTGGCGAGCAGCGCGATGTTGCCGATGTTGCGCGCGGCGCCGACGAACGTGATCATGCCCACCGCCACCAGGGTCGGCGCCATCAGCCTGAGCACGATGCGCCGGTAGGTCGCCCACCACGAGGCGCCGGCGACGCGCGAGGCCTCCTCGAGATCGCCGCCGAGCTGCAGCAGCCCGCCCTTCACGATCTGGACACCGAGCGGCATGCCCGAGACCAGGCCGGCGATGATCAGGACGGCCATCGTGCCGTACAGCGGCCGTAGCACGGCCACGTCGAGGAACAGCCACAGCAGCGCCAGCCCGAGGATCACACCCGGCACCGTGAATGGGAGCCACGAGACGACGTCGAGCACCCGGCGGCCGCGGTAGCGCGTCCGCACCACGATGTAGGCGATCAGGGAGTGGACGAGCACCGCCGCGACCGCCGTGCCGGTCGCCAGCACGACCGTGTTCCAGAGCGAGCGCAGGAAGAGGTCGTCGGCGAGCACGGTCTTCCAGTTCTTCAACGTCCACGGGTCGGGGATGTTGAAGAAGCCAAAAAGCTTCATGAACGTACCGAGCACCGAGAACACCAGCGGGACCCCGAGCACGACGCAGATCAGCGCGAGCGCCAGCGCGAACGCGGGCCAGCGCCAGCGGCCGAGCCGGTGCCGGCGGCTCTGGAACTGGCCGGTAAGCGTCGTGTAGCGCCGGCCGTGGGTCAGCCACTGCTGCGTGAAGATCAGCGGGAGCATCGCCGCGAGCACGAGCACCGCCAGCGCTGTCGCCGCGTCGTAGCGCGGCACACGCGTCATGACCAGGTCGTAGATCATCGTGCTGAACACGAAGAACCGAAACGGCGTCCCCAGCACCTGCTCGACCTCGAAGGTCTGCAGCGACACCATCGTGCCGAGCAGGAGCACCGACAGCACGACCGGCGCCATGACCGGGATCGTGATCGAGAGGGCCGTCCGCACCGTGCCGGCGCCCGCGACGCGCGAGGCTTCCTCGAAGGCCGCGTTCATGTTGCGGAACGCCGGGGTCAGCAGAATCACCTTGACGGTCAGCGACCCGGTAATGACGTGGATCCACACGATGCCCCCGAACGAGTAGATGTCGAACGGCCCCTTGCCCACGAGGCCGAGGCCGACGAGTCCGGTGTTGAGCAAGCCGTAGTCGGGATCGAGCAGCAGGATCCAGCTCAAGGTGACGGTGAGGGTCGGCAGGAAGAACGCCGCCCAGAAGGCGAACTCGATCCAGTTATGGCCGGGCAGATCGGTCCGCGCGATCAGCCACGCGATCAGTAGCGCCAGCGCGAGCGACAGCACCTGGCGCGCGATCGTGACCTTGAGCGTGTTGACGAGCGCGGCGCGCAGCAGCGGCTCGGCGAACGCGGCGCGCCAGCCGTCCAGCCCGTACCGCGCCGGCTGCCCGGGCGGCGCCACCTGGAAGCTTTCGAGGACCACCAGGAGCAGCGGATAGACGACGCAGAGGGCGACACAGAGCAAGACCGCTGTGTAGGCCACCGTCGACGGCTCGAGGGCGAAGGGACGGCGGCTCGCACTCGCGCGCGCGATCGCCGTCATGCCGGCGGTCTCAGTGCATCACACCGCCGCCGGTCACGTTGATCGACTGACCGGTGATGTACTCGGCGCCGTCCCCCGCGAGGAAGGCCGCGACCTCGGCCACGTCGCTCGGTCTGGCGATGCGGCCGAGCGGCGTCGCCGCCGCGGCCTGCCGGATCCGCTCCTCGCGCTGCTTGGGGTCGAAGCTCCCATCGGGCCGCAGTCCCATGTGATCCAGGCGCTCGGTTTCGGCGGCGCTCGGGCAGATGGCGTTGACCGTGATCCCGGCCGGCGCCAGCTCCTGCGCCAGGGACTGCGTGAAGCCGATGATCCCGAACTTCGAGGCGCAGTACGCCGCGCGGAGCGCGCCGCCCTTCTTGCCCCACTGGGAGGACATGCTGATGATGCGTCCGCGGACACGGCGCTCCAGCATCGCGCGCGCGACGGCCTGCGAGGTGATGAACGTCCCCTTGAGGTTGGTGTCGAGGACGGTGTCCCACTGCTCTTCTGGCAGCTCGACGACCGGCGTCTTGTCGAGGCTGCCCGGGGCGCCGGCGTTGTTCACGAGGATGTCGATGCGCCCGAACTCGTCCAGGGCGTCGGTGACCACCTTGGCCATCTCGCTGGTCGATCGGACGTCGGCGAGCGCGGTCATCACCCGGCGGCCGCGCTTCCTGATCTCGTCCGCGACCGCCTCGACGCCGCCCCACGCGCCCGGTTTCAGCGCGGAGGACACGCGTAGCCCGGTCGCGATCACGTCCGTCAGGACGAGGTCGGCGCCTTCGTCGGCGAACCGCTGAGCGATGGCGCGCCCGAGCCCGTGCTGACCGCCCGCCCCCGTCACCATCGCGATCTTGCCCTCGAGCCGTCCCATCAGCCGCCTCCGTTCATTGTCGCGTCAGAGTCGCGCCTCGGCCGGCGGGGCCCCAGCCCCGCGACGGCCTGCAGCGCGAACGGCCATCACCCGGTCGTCATGCCCGCGGTCAGGAAGCGATCGGGACGGAACGGCGCCAAGGTAGAGCTGGGCTTGTCGTGAACGATTTCGTCCGCCATCAAGCGGCCGAGCAGCGGGCCCAGGGTGATCCCGCTGTGGGTCGCGATCAGCCAGCCGTTGGCGAGGCCCGGGATCCGGCCGGCGATCGTGTGCCGGTCGCCGGGCATCGGGCGCACGCCGGTGCGGCTGTTGGCGATCCGGAGCTGGCGCGCCGCGGGGAACACGTGCGCCGCACGCTCGAGCAGCAGGCCCGACAGCGCGGCCGGCGAGCCCGCGTTTGCCGCGAGGGTGTCGACGTCCTCGGCGCCGAGCAGGAGGCCGCCGCCGGCATCGGGTCGCAGATGAATGCCGGGCGCGTGCACGACGCGGCCGAGCGCCGTCGCGGGGTGCGAGGTGACCGCCAGCAAGCCGGGCACGCGGCCGACCGGGATGACGACGCCGAGCGGCTCGAGGAACGCTTGCGTGGCCGGGCCGACGCAGACCAGCACGGAGCTCGCGGTCGCCTCACCGTCGTCGAGCACGAGCGCCTCGACGCGATCACCGCGCGTGCGGAGCGAGCGGACGGTCTTGCCCTCTCGCACCTCGGCGTCGCGCGCCGAGGCGGCCGCGAGGAGACGTCCGATCAGTCGAGGGGCGTCGAGCCACGCGTCGGCGGCGAAGAACGCGACGTCACGGACTTGATCGGGGATGGCCAGGCCTGGCTCGAGCTCGGTCGCCCGCTCGCGGCTGATCCATTCGGCAGGGTAGCCGCGGCTCGCCAGCCGATGAACGCGCTCGCGGAGCTCGCGCTCCGCGTCGTCGCCGTCGGCCCACTCGAGCGAGCCGCCGTCGTGATAGCCGGCATCGCCGCCCAGCTCACGCGACAGCTCGCGGTGGGCGGTCATGCCTGCCGCGTTGAGCCGATGGTACGCGTCGGGCTCCTTTCTGACCGAGTTCAGCCACGCGAACGAGCTTCCGCTCGTCCCGCCACCGGGGGTGCCGGCATCGAGCGCCAGCACGCGCGCGCCGGCCCACGCGGCCGCGTACACGGCCGAGGCGCCCACGATCCCGAGTCCGACGACCGCGACGTCGTAATGCATCGGCCACCTCCTGTGGCGGCGTGCTCCCGCACCGCGTGCGCATTATAGAGTTCCTCGGGCTCGCGCGACATGCTCGAGCTCACCCGCCCGATACCGGCCACACGCTGACCACATCGGGAGGGAAGTGGAGCTGAAGGCGCTGGCCCTCGCGCCAGTCGCCTCCGCGCGCCAGGAAGAGCAGGATGCGCTGCTCGTCGCTCAGCGCCACCCGGGCCTCGTACCGATCGCCCACGAACAGGAGCGCCTCGATCACCCCGACGAGCGTGTGGCCGCGCGCACCCGCCCGATCGTTGACCGCGACCTCGATGTCTTCCGGTCGGACGGCGACGTGCGCGGGAGTCCCGGCGGTCAGGATCGCTCCAGGCGCGCCGCGTCCGGCCAGGGTCTGGCCGGCGAGCGATCCGTCCAGCGCGACCGCGACCGCCTCGCTCGCCGAGCGTTCGACGCGACCCTTCAGGATCACGGTCTGACCCAGGAAGTCGCGCACGAAGGCCGACGTCGGCTGCTCGTAGAGGTTCTGCGGCGAGCCGATCTGCTCGGCGCGTCCGCGGAACATGACGGCGATCCGGTTCGACAGGCTCAGCGCCTCGATCTGGTCGTGGGTGACGAAGAGCACGGTGATGCCGAGCCGGCGCTGCAGGAATTTCAGCTCGACCCGCATCTGTTCGCGGAGCTTGGCGTCGAGGTTGCTGAACGGCTCGTCGAGCAGCAGCAGGTCGGGCTCGTACACGAGCGCGCGGCAGAGCGCCAGGCGCTGCATCTGGCCGCCGCTCAGGAGCGTGGCCGGCCGGCGCTCGAGGCCGCCGAGTCCCACCAGCTCGAGCACCCGGGCCACCCGATCGCGCATCGCGCGACCCCGCACGCCGCGCAGCTTGAGCGGGTAGGCGACGTTCTCGAAGACGCTCATGTGCGGCCAGATCGCGTAGGACTGGAAGACCATGCCGAGGTTGCGCTTGTGCGGCGGAACGAAGAGCCGGCGCGAGACCGAGGCCACGAGCCGGCCGCGCAGGGTGATCTCGCCGCCGTCGGGGTCCTCCAGTCCGGCGACCAGGCGCAGGGTGGTCGTCTTGCCGCAGCCGCTCGGGCCCAGCAACGTGAACACCTCGCCGCGCTCCACCTCGAGTGAGGCCCGGTCGACCGCCTGGACCGCGCCGTACGATTTGCTCACGCCGTCGAGCCGAAGGACCGTGTCGCTCACGAGATCTCTGCCGGCGGCGGACTCAGCGGCCCCAGAGCTGCCGTGTGGCGAGCCGGGCGCCTTCCACGAGGGCTTCGAACTTCGCCCACGCGATCTTGGGGTGGCCGACGCGCGGCCCGAGGCCGCAGTCCGTGCCCGCGATCACGTTCTCGCGCCCGACCAGGCGGGCGTACCGCATGATCCGCTCGGCGACGAGCTCCGGGTGCTCGACGAAGTCGCTGGCGTGGCCGACCACGCCGGGGATGAGGATCTTGCCGCCCGGCAGCTTGACGTCTTCCCACACGCGCCACTCGTGCTCGTGGCGTGGGTTGGACGCTTCGAGCGAGTAGGCCTGCGCGCGCACCGCCAGGACCAGGTCGACGAGGTCGCGCAGCGGGAGATCGTGCTTGTGCGGACCGTGGTAACTGCCCCAGCAGACGTGAAAGCGGACGCGCTCGGGCGGAATGTCGCGCAGCGCGTGGTTGAGCGCCTCGATGCGCAGCGCCGCGAACTTCCGGTACTCCGCGACGGTCATCGTCGGGTGGATCTGCCAGGCGTCGGCAAGGTCGGGGTCGTCGATCTGGAGGACGAAGCCCGCGCGGACGATCGCGTCGTACTCGACCTTCATCGCCTCGGCGATGGCGGCCAGATACGCTTCGTCGCTCGGGTAGTGCGCGTTGCGCAGCCAATGCTCGATGGTGCCGGGCGCCACCGCCGGCAGGAACGTCTCGGTCACGGAGAGGCCAGCCAGCGCTGCCTTGAAGTTCGCGATGTCCGTCTCGACTGCCGCCTGGCCGACGTAGCTGAGCGGCGCCTTGCAGACGGCCTCGCGGCCGGCCATGTTGCCGCGGCCGGCGAAGTACTCCGGGAATTCCTGGGCGTCCCGGCCGTAGATCATCGCGAGGACGCGCTCGCCCTCGGCGAGTGCCTGCTCCTCGACCCCGCCGAGGCGCTCGCGCGCGTAGGTTGTGAAGTTGCGCTTCGACTCCTCGCCGTCGTTGACGATGTCCAGGCCGACGGCGACCTGCCGGGCGACCACCTCGGCGACCGCGCTCCGAACACGATCGGCGAGCACCGCCCGATCGTACGGGCGGCCGCTGTCCCGGGCGATGAGCAGATCGCGGAGATCGTCGGGCCGCGCCAGGCTTCCCGCGTGAGTCGTCAGGATGCGCTCGGTACTGCGCTTCACCGTTCGCGTAAGATAGTCGCGCCCGGGGGGCCGGGTCAATCGAGTGAAGCCCTCCAAGGAGGATTTCAGGGTGGCGAACGATCTCAGCATCTCGCGGCGCGATCTGCTCCGCGGTGTCGCGGGAGCCGGCGCCGCCGGGCTCCTGGCCCCGGCGAGCCGTATTGCCCTCGCCGCGCCGGCGGCGCCCGAGTGGGAGTCGATGGCCGCCGCCGCCAGGAAGGAAGGCAAGGTCTCGGTCAATACCTTCACCGGTCAGGGCTACGCGCGCATCCTCAAGCTCTTCACGCAGGCCTATCCGGAGATCAAGCTCGAGCACACCAATCTCGAGCCCGTCGAGTTCTCGCCGCGGGTCATCCAGGAGCGCAAGGCGTCGGTGTACACCTGGGACGTCGCGACGATGCCGATGAGCACCGCGCTGCAGGTGCTCAAGCCGGCCGGCGTCTGGGACCCCGTGCGGCCCGTGATCGTGGCGCCCGAGGCGAAGAACAACGCGAACTGGCGCGGCGGCTTCGATGCGGGCTTCCTCGACCACGACCGAAACCTCGCCTACGCATTCACGCTCGTGCGCGCGCCCGGCGTCTTCGTCAACGTCGATCAGGTGAAGGAAGGCGAGCTCCGGAGCGTGAAGGACCTGCTCGCGCCCAAGTGGAAGGGCCGCATCGCGATCTCGGACCCGCGCACGATCGGCTCGACCTTCTGGCCCTTGACGGCGGCCCGGCTGCGCCTCGGCGACGGGATCATGAAGCAGATCCTGGTCGATCAGGAGCCGGTGCTGAGCCGCGACCGCAACCAGCTCACCGAGTTCATGGTGCGCGGGCGCTACCCGATCGCGATCGGGCTCAACGGCCTCGCGCTCCAGGACTTCCAGGCCCACGGCGTCGGCAAAAACGTCAAGACTCAGCTCCTGCCCGAGCTCGACTACCAGTCGTCGGGCAGCGGCGTGTGGCTCCTCAACCGGGCGCCGCATCCGAGCGCGGCGAAGCTCCTCATCAACTGGCTCCTGACCAAGGACGCGCAGGTCGCCTGGGCCCGGGAGCTGCAGACCAACAGCCGCTTCGTGGGCGTCGAGCCCGGCGATCCGCAGGCGGTCGTGCCGCCGGGGCTCACGCTCTTGCAGATCGACGCCGAGGAGCAGCTTCCCGAGCTGATCAAGACCCAGGACATCGCCCGGCAGCTGATCAGATAGGCAGCGACGCGGCCTCGATCCTGGTGCCCCCGCGCAGGAACGACGACAGGAGCGCGACGAACAGGAGGACTACGCACGCGAGGTACGCGACGTTCATCGACGCGACGAAGGCCCCGGGGTGCGCGGCGCTCGGCGTGGCATCGGCGATGCCCGCGTAGTAGCGAAACGCGAGGGTCAGCAGCGCACCGCCCAGCGAGATGCCGAGCAGGGAGGAGATGCCGAAGATCGTCTGGACCATTCCGGTCGCGAAGCCGCGATACTCTCGCGGCACCGAGCCGATTATGGCCGCCTGGTTCGGCGTATTGAAGAAGCCGGAGCCCACTCCGATCAGCGCCATCATGAGCGCCGGCAGGATCCAGTGGGAATCCACGCGCAGGCCGAACCCGATGGCGAAGGCACCCATCGTCGTCAGGACGCCGATCGAGGTGGGAATGCGCGGGCCGATGCGATCGGTCAACCGGCCGCTGACCGCGGCGAGGCCGATCGTGAAGACCGGCGCCGCCAGGAAGATCAGCCCCATGAACGACGCCGAGAAGCCCAGCACGTCCTGGATGTAGAACGGCATCAGGAAGCTCATCACGCTGACGGTGGTGGCGATGAGCAAGAGGCTCAGGACGCTGAACGTGAACATGCGGATCCTGAACAGCGCCAGGTTCACGACCGGGCTGACCGCCCGCCGCTCGTGCGCCAGAAAACCGATGAGGACGGCGGCGAAGCCCAGCGCCACGACGGTCGTCCGCTCGGCGCCCAGCGTCTCGACGCTGCGCCGGTCGAGCACGAGCGTCAGCATCACCGTGAGCACGATCAGCAGGGTTGCGCCCAGATAGTCGATCGAGGGCGCGCGACCCGCGGGCGCGTGGGCGCGAGGCTTTCGAGCGCGCAGCACCGTGAGGACGACGCCGGCCACCCCCATTGGCACCATCAAAAAGAAGATCCAGCGCCAGTCGAGCAGGTCGATCACGAGCCCGCCGAGCGGCGGCCCGATCAGGAGCCCGGAGTGAAACCCCATCGTCATGTAGCCGTTCGCCCGGCCCTCCGAACCCGCCGGCACCGCTTCCATCGCCAGCACTCGCGTGGCCGAGGAGATCATCGCCGCGCCGAGACCCTGGACGAGACGAAACACGATCAGCAGGAACGCGTTGGGCGCCACGCCGCAGAGCACGAAGCTCGCGGTCATGATCGCGAACCCGAGGCCGTAGATCGCGTAGCGCCCGTGGATGTCGCCGAGCCGGCCGAAGACGACCGAGAGGCTGATCCCCGCGAGCTGGTACACGATGAGCGCCCAGGAGATCGCGATGATGTCGGTGTCGAGCGCGACGGCGAGCGTCGGCAGCGCGACGACGAAGATCCGCGTGGCGACGCCGGTGAGGAACTGGCCCATGACCGCATTCGCGAGCAGGAGCCGGTCCGTGCGGGCGGTCACGCGCCACACAATATCAGCCTCGGCCTCCAGCGGTTGGCGTAACATGGCCGGCCATGAGCGAGGAGACCCTCCGCAAGCTCGCGATGCAGGTACGCAACTGGGGCCGGTGGGGACCGAGCGACGAGATCGGCACCCTGAACTTCATCACACCGGACGCGATCGCCGCGGCCTGCCGGCTCGCGACGGCCGGCAAGGTCTTCGCGCTGGGCATCCCGCTCCAGCGCGAGGGGCCGCAGAGCGGGACCCGGCAGCGCTTCAACCCGATCCACACGATGTTCCGCGACGGCGGCGACGCGCCGCGGACACCGGCCGAGGTCGCCGCGATGCAGGGCTACGGGGGCTCCGACGACTGGATCGTGATGCCGCTGCAGTGTGTGACCCAGTGGGACAGCCTCGCGCACGTGTTCTACGAGGGCAAGATGTTCAACGGCTACGACGCCGCCCTCGTCACCAGCAGCGGCACCTCGAAGAACAGCATCGACAAGACCAAGAGCCGGATCGCCGGCCGCGGCGTGCTGCTCGACGTGGCCCGCTGGAAGGGCGTGCGCGCGCTCGAGCCGGGCTACGCGATCACGCCGGCCGACCTCGACGCGACTGCCGCGGCCGAGCGGGTCGAGGTGCGCCGCGGCGACCTGCTGATCGTCCGCACCGGGCACATGTCGCGCTATCTCGACCGCAACGACTGGCGCCATTTCGACCTCGACGACTCGCCGGGCGTCTCCGTGCACACAGCGCCGTGGATGCACGCGAAGGAGATCGCGGCGATCGCGGCCGACAACTACGCGGTCGAGGTGCGGCCCTCGGAGCTTTCGCCGTTTCGCAGCCCGTTCCACATCTGCGCGATCCCCAACATGGGGCTGACGCTCGGCGAGATCTTCTACCTGGACGAGCTGGCCGCCGACTGCGCGGCCGACGGGCGCTACGAATTCCTGCTGGTGGCCCCGCCGCTGCCGGTCACGCGCGGCGTCGGCACGCCGATCAACCCGTACGCGATCAAGTGAGCCGCACTCGCCGGTGCTGATCCGCGAGGTCGTCGCCAACCATTACACGATCCCGCTGCCGGTCGCGCTGTCGGACAGCACGCACGGGACCATCAAGGGCTTCGAGCTGATCACCGCGCGCGTGCGCGACGCCGAGGGCGCCGAGGGCACGGGCTACACGTACACGGTGGGCGCCGGGGGCGCCGCCGTCCACGCCCTCGTGGCCCGCGACCTGGCGCCGTTCCTGGTCGGACGCCACGCCGACCTCATCGAGAGCCACTGGCAGGCGATGTGGTGGGCGCTCCACTACGGTGGGCGCGGCGGCGCCCAGGCGCTCGCGATGTCGGCCGTCGACATCGCGCTCTGGGATCTTCGCGCGCGGCGCCAGGGCGCGCCTCTCTGGCGCGTGCTGGGCGGCTTCGATCCGCGCGTGCCGTGCTACGCCGGCGGCATCGACCTCGACTTCTCGCTCGACGCGCTCCTGCGCCAGACCGACGAGAACCTGGCCCGCGGCTTCCGTGCGATCAAGATGAAGGTCGGACGGCCGTCGCTCCGAGACGACGTCGAGCGCGTGGGCGCCATGCGGCGCCATCTGGGTCCCGACTTTCCGCTGATGGTCGACGCCAACATGCGCTGGTCGGTCGACGAGGCGATCCGCGCGGCGCGCTCCCTCGCCGAGCTCGCCCCGGTGTGGCTGGAGGAGCCGACCATTCCCGACGACGTGCCCGGCCACGCGCGGATCGTGCGCGAGGGCGGGCTGCCCGTCGCCGCCGGCGAGAACCTCCACACGCTCTACGAGTTTCGCCAGCTGATCGCGGCGGGCGGCGTCACGTTCCCGGAGCCTGACGTGACGAGCTGCGGCGGCGTCACCGCGTTCATGAAGATCTGTCACCTGCGGAGGCCTTCAACCTGCCGGTGACGTCGCACGGCGCGCACGACCTCACGGTCCACCTGCTGGCGGCCGCGCCCAACCGCTCGTATCTCGAGGCCCACGGCTTCGGGCTCGATCGCTTCATCGCCGCGCCGCTCCGGATCGAGGCCGGGCTGGCCGTCGCGCCCGAGCGCGCCGGGCACGGGATCGAGTTCGACTGGAAGGCGCTCGACGCGGTCCGGGCGAGCTGAGCCGCCGCCACCGGCGCGTGCACGCTCGATCTTCGCCGGTATCCTGGAAGGTGCTCGGAAGGGCAGGCCGTGACGACAAAACGGGCCCGGCAGATCGCGTCAAGCGTCGCCTTCTCGATCGTCCTGACGGCAGCCGTGTTCGGCGCCGCCGAAGCGGTGCTGCGCGGGATCTTCGCGATCAGGAACGCTCGCGTCGAATCCATCGCGCTGCCGTACGTCATCGACGACGACTACGGGCCGATGCCTCCGTGGACGGACTCCTTTCGCGTGCTCGAGCGCGACCCCGCGCTGCTCTGGCGCAACCGCCCCTCCGTCCAGCGACGCTACGTCGATATCTTCAGCCCGGTCTCCACCGAGGACGACCGCCTCGCGCTCCTGCGGCGGTTCCGCCCATCGCTGCCCGATTTCGTGCGGCGCAACCCGACCTGGAACGTCGCGCTGAACTCGGAGGGGTTCAGGTCGCCCGAGTTCGAGCTGCCGAAGCCTCGCGGGCGAGTGCGTATCGTCTGCCTCGGGGACTCGTGGACGTTCGGCGCGAACGTGGATCAACACCAGTCGTACCCGAGCCAGCTCCAGACGCTCTTGCGCCACGCATTCCCCGCGGCCGATGTCGAAGTGCTGAACCTGGGCGTAATGGGCTACTCGTCGTTCCAGGGCCTCGAGCTCCTCCGACGGCGCGCCCTCGCGCTCGAGCCCGACGCGATCGTCGTCGGGTTTGCGATGAACGACGGCAGGGTAGCCGGCTTTCGTGATCAGGATGTGGCGACCGGGATGGCCTCCTCGCCGTGGCTGCGCGCGGCGGATCTGGCCGCGCGCTCCGTCACCGTTCGCATGCTTCGCTATCTGCTCCTGTCCACGCTGCACCGCCCCAAGTCGCTCGAACAGCACCTGCGGGCTGCGAACGACCGGGCCACCGATCAGCGGCTCGTCCGCGAGCACTACGTCGGCACCGAAGCCTGGACCCGGGTGCCGTTGCCCGACTACGAGCACAACGTGACCACGATGGTCGAGCTCGCCCGCAACCGAGGCGCGGGCGTCGTGCTCCTCTTCAACGACCTCGCGGCCGATAATCCCTACCGTACGGAGCTCGAACGCGTCGCCGCCGCCACCGGCGTTCCGCTCGTCGACAGTCAGCGCCTCATCGCCGAGGCCAGGCGAAAGCTCGAGCTCGACATCGAGCGCGCGCGAGGCCTCACGCCGGAGCACGCGCCGCGAGCGCGAGCGAACGGCGACACCGTCGAGGTCGTCTTGCGCGTGACGGCGAACGGTGAGCCCGTGCCCAGGGCGCTGTTCGTCGCCGGCGCTCACCCCGCCCTCGGCGGTCTCGTGCCGAACCGGGTGGCCCTGCACGACGACGGCACGCACGGCGATCAGCGCGCGGGCGATGGCGTGTGGTCGTACGCGGTGTCGCTGCCGCCGGGCACCCGGCTCTCGTACGTCTACACGAACAGCGGCCGCGAAGGCCGATGGGAAGGTCTCGATGTCCCAGCGCTCAGGCATCTGGTCGTCGATGCGCCGACCGGGCGGACGATCTATGAGCCGATCGAGTCGTTCGGGAAGCTCTATCTGCAGGCCGACGCCTGGCATACCGACGCCGGCGGCTACGCGCTGGTCGCGCGCGCCGTGTTCGACACTCTGACGAGGAACGAGACGCTCAGGGCACGTCTCTCACGACCGGCGGGCCTGCGTGCGCTTCATGATTGACCGCACACCCACGGCTGCGGCACGATCGCGCCGGGGCACCGGATGCGCATGAGCCAACGCCGCACGGTTCCATTGCTGCCCACGACCGTCGTCGGGAGCTTCCCTCAGCCCGAGTGGCTCGTGCACCGCGCGGCATTGCTGGCCGCCGGCGTGCCGCGCGTGCCGCGCCCGGGCCTCTGGCGCGTGTCGGAAGACATCCGCGAGCAGGCGCAGGACGACGCCGCACGACTGGCCCTCCGCGACATGGAGCGCGCGGGGATCGACATCGTGAGCGACGGCGAGGTGCGCCGCGAGAGCTACTTCAGCTGGCTCGCACCGGCACTGACCGGCCTCGACGTGACCAAGCCGGGAACGGCCATCACCCGAACCGGGCGGCCGACCCAGGTACCGCGCGCGGTCGGCCCGATTGCACGCCCGCGGCCCGTGCTGGCCCGCCACACGGCATTCCTGAAGAACGAGACCGACCATCCGATCAAGATCACTGTGCCCGGCCCGTTCACCTTGACCGCGCTCACGCAGAACGAGTACTACCCGGACGCGCCAAGCCTAGCGCTGGCCTACGCCGCCGTCGTCAACGCCGAGCTGCGCGACCTCAAGGCCGCGGGCGCGGATTTCGTCCAGCTCGACGAGCCCTACCTGCAGGCCTGGCCGGATCGGGCGCGCGAATACGGCGTGGCCGCCATCGACCGAGCGCTGGAGGGCATCGACGGTCCCACGGTCGTTCACCTCTGCTTCGGCTACGCGCACACCGTGCGCGACAAGCCGAGCGGCTACTCGTATCTGCCCGAGCTCGAGCGATGCCGCGCCACGCACGTCTCGATCGAGGCCGCCCAGCCCCGGCTCGACTGCGCGATCCTACAAGCGCTGCCGTCGAAGACGATCGTCCTCGGCGTGCTCGATCTGGGCGACGCGACGGTCGAAGCCCCGGAAGTCGTCGCCGGCCGGATCAGGGCCGCGCTCGCGCACGTGCCGCCCGAGCGCCTGGTGCCGGCGCCGGACTGCGGCATGAAGTACCTGCCGCGGGAGCGCGCCGTCGGCAAGCTGCAGGCGCTGGCCGCGGGGGCGCGGATCGTCCGGGCCGAGGTCGCCTAGCCGCCGACCGCGCGCCGCGTGATGGCTTTTTCCGCCGGCGTCTGCTATCGTCCGAAAGCCTCGAAATCCGCGAGGGAGACCGCAGTCAACGGCCCGAGGAGGCGAAGCATGAAGGATCGCACGAACGATCAGGACCGCCCCGTCAGCGTCAACCGGCGAGCCTTCTTGAAGCGCGCCGGTACGGTCGGCGCCGGCGCGGTCGTTGCGTCAAGACTTCACCGACCGGGCCTCGCCGCGGCGCAGGACGCGACGGTGCGGCCCGATCCCGCCTCCAAGCGCGGCGGAACGCTCCGCTACGCGGTCCACAACGCGCCGGCCCACTTCGACGTGCACCAGTCGGGCACCGTCGCCAACATCGGCCCGCAGAGCCCGATGTACGACACCCTGCTGCGGCGCAGCCCGAAGGATGGCCAGACGATCATTCCCGATCTCGCCTGGAAGTGGGAGATCTCGCCGGACAGCAAGAAGTACACCTTCCACCTGCGCCGTGGCGTGAAGTTCCACGACGGCGCCGATTTCACCGCCGAGGACGTCAAGGCCACCTACGAGCGCATCGCGCGGCCGCCCAAGGGCGTCGTCATCCCGCGCACGCCGCTGTTCGCGACCGTCGGCGACATCGTCGTGGTGAATCCGCACACGATCGAGTTCCGCATGACGGAGCCGCGCCCCAAGGCCTACATGCTGGGCGCTTTCGCCAGCGGCTGGAACATCATCGTCCGCAAGAAGACCCTGGAAGAGCACGGCGGCAACCTGCGACAGGTGATGAACTACCCCGGCACCGGCCCCTTCCGCCACGTGTCGCGCAAGGACAAGGAAGTGTGGATCCAGGAGCGGTTCCCTGACTACTGGAACAAGGGACTGCCGCTCGTCGACAAGCTCGAGATCTACCATATGATGCCGTTCTCGCCGGAGCTGGGTGCCACGTTCCTGTCGGGCAAGGTCGACTACGCGCGACTGCTCGATCCCGTGTCCTGGCGCAAGGCCAAGGAGATGCAGGGCGTGACCGCGGCCGCGTTCAACCAGTCGGTCATCCAGGCGTTCTGGATGAACACGCAGAAGAACAAGGCGCTGGCCGACCCGCGGGTGCGTCGGGCCATCCATCTCGCCATGGACCGTCACACGCTTGTCGACGTGGTAAAGGACACCGCGCCGATGCAGGTGGGCGGCTTCGTCTATCCGTTCCACGAGATGTCCACGCCGGTAGCGGAGCTGGAGAAAAAGCTCGGCTACCAGAAGGATGTCAAGCCGGCCGTGCAGGAGGCGCGACGGCTGATGAAGGAGGCCGGCTACGGCAACGGCGTCAAGAACCTCGACTTCGTCGTGCGCGACGTCGCGACCTTCAAGCTGTGGGCGGTGGCCATCCAGGCCATGCTGAAGGAGCACCTCAACATCGAGTCCAACCTGCGCGTCGTGCAGGTCTCGGTCTGGTTTGATGAGGCGGCGGCCGGCAACTTCGACCTGGCGATCAGCGCGATCGTTTCGACGCTAATGGATCCGTCAGACATCTTCAGCGCCTGGTACGGCAAGGACGGCCCCCAGAACTACTCGCGCTGGACGAACCCGGTGTTCCACGATCTCGCCAGCCAGATCGAGCGCGAGGTCGACGACACCAGGCGCAAGACGATGGTGCGCAAGGCCGAGGAGATCCTCGAGAACGATCCGCCGCTCATCCCGGTGTCGTACGAGCAGATCTACGACGCCTGGTACAACCGGGTGCACGGCCAGAACCCGTCGACGTACTTCGGCATCTACGACGTCGTGCGGTGGGACCAGGTCTGGCTCAGCTGAGCGTCGGTTCCTAGCGCGTGCGGAAGTACCTGGTGCGCCGCGCGTTCTACGCCGCCATTACTCTGTTCGGCGTCTCGCTGAGCGTCTTCGTGATTCTCAGGATCCTGCCAGGGGATCCGCTGGTGGCCATCCTGGGCGCGGAAGGCCACGCGCAGATGCGGCCGACCGATCGCGCGCGCATCATGGCCGATCTCGGGCTCAGCGACCCGCTGCCCGTGCAGTACGTGCGCTGGCTCGGCGACATCGCCGCCGGTCGTCTCGGCAAGTCGTTCTTTCGCGGTGACACGGTCGCCGAGCAGATTCTGCACCGCGGCCCGATCAGCGCCGAGATCGGCGTGCTGGCGCTGATCGTCTCCTGGCTGGTCGGGCTTCCAGTCGGGATCCTGAGCGCGCTCAAGCCGAACAGCATGCCGGACGGGCTCGCGCGCGCGCTGTCGGTCATGTTCATCGCGATTCCCGGCTTCTGGCTGGGCATGCTCATCGTGCTGGCGCTCCTGTTCTGGTTCGGCTACAAGGCGCCGATCGTGATCGTCCACTTCTGGAACAACCCCTGGCAGAATCTCCAGATCGTCGTGGGCCCGGGGGTGGTCCTCGGGCTCGCGCAGGGCGCGTACATCGCGCGGATGTCGCGCTCGTGCATGCTCGAGGTCATCAGCGAGGACTTCGTGCGCACGGCGCGGGCCAAGGGCCTGCGCGAGTGGCTCGTCGTCATGCGCCACGCGCTGCCGAACGCGCTCTTGCCGGTGATCACGATCTCGGGCGTGCTGCTGGGGTTCGTGCTCGGCGGCTCGGTTGCGGTGGAGCAGGCGTTCGGCGTACCCGGCCTCGGGCGCGCGCTCGTCACCGCGGTGATCGAGCGGGACATCATCGTCGTGCAGAATCTGGTCCTCCTCTACGCCGTCATCTTCGTCGGCGTCAACGTCCTGGTCGATCTGAGCTACGCCTGGCTCGACCCGCGCATCCGTTACGGCTGAGGCCGGCATGAAGGCCCTGGCGATCGAGCTCGGTCGGTTCGCGCGCCGCAATACGCTGTCGGCGATCGGCGGCCTGGTCGGGCTGCTGATCGTGTTCACGGCGGTGGCGGCGCCGCTACTCGCGCCCCGCGATCCGCTGAAGGCGGATTTCCGGCGCATGAACAAGCCGCCCGACGCGCAGAGCCTGCTCGGCACGGACCAGGTCGGGCGCGACACCTTGAGCCGGGTGATCTACGGCGCCCGCACCTCGCTCTTCGTGGCGTTCTTGGCCGTCATCCTGGGCACGACGGTCGGCTCCTTGTGGGGCGTCGCCTGCGGCTATCTGCGCGGGCGCTTCGATCTGGTCAGTCAGCGAATCATGGAGATCATGCAGTCGTTCCCGGACCTGATCCTGGCCATGGCGATCTCCATGGCCATCGGCACCGGTCTGGCCGCGGTGATCTTCGCGATCGCGATCACCCGCATCCCGTTCGGCGGGCGCGTGATCCGCTCGGTCGCGCTGTCGGTGCGCGAGATGCCCTACGTCGAAGCGGGGCGCGCCAGCGGCGCGTCGGCGCTTCGGGTCATGGCGTTCCACGTCTTGCCCCAGTGCGTCGCGCCCTACCTGGTGCTGGCGACGACGCATCTGGGCGTCGCGATCGTCATCGAGGCGGCGCTCGGCTTCCTGGGCGTGGGCGTGCCGCCGCCGACGCCGACCTGGGGGAATATGCTGGCCGACTCGATCACGGCGCTCGTTCCCCCGTGGTGGCTGGCCTTCTTCCCGGGTCTCGCCATCACGGTGACCGTGCTCGCCTTCAACCTGCTGGGCGACGGGATCCGCGACACGCTCGATCCGAGGCTGTCGCCGGCCTTCCTCCGGATGATGGCCGGCGGTCGCCGCGCCTGACCGCGGCGCCGCGCGTCAGCGCTCGCCCGCCACAGCCGTCCCGACGCACAGAGCGATCACGTAGCCCTCCCGCAGCGTGTGGCGGCCCGAGAGCTCCAGCTCGCCCGTCACGACGCGGTGGCGGCCGGGCGCGATCTCCTGAACGATCACCGTCCTGAACGCCGCCGTCAGCCCTCGCCCCACGACCTTCGAGCTCGCCTCCTTGAGAGCCCAGAGGATCGCCAGCCGCTCGTCCGTCGGCCGCGAGCCGAGCAAGCTGTCGCGAGCGTGAGCGAACTGGTCGCCCAGCCGTCGCAGGCGAGGGGACACCTCTTCGATATCAACGCCGATCTTCGAGCCGACGGCGCTCGAGGTGGCCGCGCAGACGAACTGGCCCTTGTGAGAGAGGGAGCAGTCCCCCACGACGTCGGCGGTCGATTGCGGGACGAACACGAGGCGCGGCCGTCCGCGCGGGTCCTTGACGACGGCGCACTGGCGCGGGTCGGCGACTCGGCCCTGCCCCATCGCCATGCGCTTGACGCAGACGCGCGCGCCGAGCCATTCCCGGCGGCGTAGCGGATGCCGGAGCTCGGCGTACTCGGCCGCCTCGGGTGAGGTGAGGTACGACGCCGCCAGCGATTCCAAGTCGCCGAGGCGGCCGAGGTCCAGCAGGCGCACCTCGATCCCGTCCTCGTCCAGGTCCGCCGGGATCGGCTCGAGCGCGTCCGTCACGCGCCGCACGCCGCCGGCGGGCGGCCCGGATCGCGCGGAC
>QHTE01000052.1:0-49135 GCA_003220685.1 Candidatus Rokuibacteriota bacterium | reverse complement strand
CCGGTGGAAGTAGTTCGCGTTGTAGAACTCCAGCACGAGATCGCGGTAGATCGCGCGCGGATAGCGCGGCGGATTGTCGCGGCCCACGCACGTCGGCACGCACTCGATCGCGGCGTCGACGTTCGGGCTGTAGAAGAACGCGATCGAGTACCGGGCCGTCCCCGAATCGTTCAACACGCCGTGCGGCGTCGACAGGAAGCGGTCGTTCGACCAGCGCTTCATGATGTTGCCGAGATTCACCAGGAAGGTGCCGGGGATGACCGGTGGCGCCATCCACTCGCCGCTGGGCAGGCGAACCGCCAGGCCCGGCACCTCCTCGCGCGCGAGCATCGTGATGAACGAGTTGTCGGTGTGGGGACCCTGACCGAACTGCTCGTCGTCGTCCGATGCTTGGGGAGGGTAGTGGAGGAAGCGCAGATTGATGTGCGCTTCGTTGCGGAAGAACGGCGCGAAGTAGTCGGCGGGCATCCCGAGCGCGCGCGCCAGGATCGGCAGCAGCCGCTCGCCGAGCTTCTCGAGCGTCCTGAAGTAGGCGACCATCGCGGTCCGCATGAGCTCGTGCCCGGCCGGCCACTGGTTCTGGCCGCGGAGCGGCGTGCGGGCGACGACGTCCGGGTGGTCGGCGGGCCGATTGTGGCTGATGAAGAAGCTCTCGTTGAAGTTCGGCCGGGTCGCCTTGTGGACGGTCGAGTGCCGCTGCATGCTCTCGTTCACCGCCAGGTACCCGATGTTGTTCTCGTTGATCTTGAGCGAGCGCTTCAGCTCGATGGGCGTCGCGTGAAATTCGCGCGATGCCGCGAAGGCGTCGTCGATCACCGTCCGCGGCACGCCGTGGCCGGCTAGATAGAAGAAGCCGACGCTCTCGCAGGCGCGGCGCACGTCCAGCGCCACGGCCTCCACCGCGCCCGGCTCACCGCGGAGCGCGGGCCCGACGTCGATGAGCGGAATGGCCTTCGTGGCCGTTTCGATATCCTGGACCGCCAGCGCCTTGAAGATGTTCATGTCGAGATCCTAACCCCTCCGACGGCACCGAGACCAGCAGCTTTGGCGGTTTGACAGGCGCCCGGAGCTGTCACTAGGGTAATTGTCGGAAATCGGCCCCGGGAGGCTAGAAGAACGATGCGACAGACCTCGCGCCGTGAGTTCATGACCGTCGCCGCCGGGCTGTCGGCCCTTGCGGCCGCTGCGCGGACGCTCGATGGCGCCGAGGCGCTGCCGCTCCGGCCCACGCCGAGCTGTCCGGGGTCGGCGCCGCCGACCGAGCGCCAGACCGCGGGGCCCTATTTCAAGCCCGACTCGCCGCTGCGCGCCTCGCTCCTCGAGCCCGGCATCGCGGGGACGAAGATCGTGCTGACCGGGACGGTGCTCTCCACGGCCTGCCAGCCGGTGGCGCGGGCCTTGTTCGACGTCTGGCACGCCGACGATCACGGCGACTACGACACCGCCGGCTTCCGGCTTCGCGGGCACCAGTTCACGGACGACCAGGGCCGGTATCGACTCGAGACGATCGTGCCGGGGGCCTACGCCGGCCGCACGCGCCATTTCCACGTGAAGGTGCAGGCGCCGAGCCGGCCGGCGCTCACGACCCAGCTTTACCTTCCGGGCGAGGCGGCCAACGCGCGCGATCCCATCTTCAGTCGCGATCTCGTGATGCAGGTGGGCGACACGGCCGAAGGCAAGATGGCGACCTTCGACTTCGTGCTCGACCTCGGACGATGACCGAATTCCAGAGCGAAGTGCGCGACGGCATGCGCATCGACTGGGACGTGCCCATCCGCGTGGACGACGGCCTCGTCCTGCGCGCCGACGTGTTTCGTCCGACGGCCGACGGCAAGCACCCGGTCATCCTGACCTACGGCCCGTACGGGAAGTGGCTCCACTTCGAGGATCTCTACACCGACCAGTGGCGCCGCATGATCGAGCAGCATCCCGACGTGCCCGCTGGATCGACGAACAAGTACCAGAACTGGGAAGTGGTCGACCCGGAGAAGTGGGTACCGGATGGCTACGTCTGCGTCCGCGTCGACTCGCGCGGCGCCGGCCGCTCGCCCGGGCACCTCGACATCTGGTCGGCCCGCGAGGCCCAGGACCTCTACCACTGCATCGAGTGGGCGGCCGAGCAGCCCTGGAGTAACGGCAAGGTCGGGCTGAACGGCATCTCCTACTACGCGATGAACCAGTGGCAGGTCGCGGTGCTCCAGCCACCGCACCTGGCCGCGATCTGCGTCTGGGAGGGCGCCGCTGATTACTATCGCGATCTCAGCCACCATGGCGGCATCCTCTGCACGTTCGGGCGGGCGTGGTTTCCGTCGCAGGTGATCCGGGTCCAGCACGGACGCGGCACGAAGGGCTACCGGAGCCGGATGAACGGCGATTGGGTCTCCGGTCCGCCGACCATGACCGAGGAGGGGCTCGGCGGCAACCGCCGCGACTTCTACGAGGATTGCTGGAAGAATCCGCTCTCCAGCAACGAGTACTGGCGCTCGCGCATGCCTGACTGGTCGAAGGTGAAGGCGCCGCTGCTGTCGGCGGCCAACTGGGGCGGGCAAGGCCTCCATCCGCGTGGCAACTTCGAGGGATTCGTGCGCTCGGCGTCGAAGCAGAAGTGGCTCGAGGTGCACGGCATCGAGCACTGGACCCACTTCTACACCGACTACGGCGTCACGCTCCAGAAGAAGTTCTTCGGCCACTTCCTGAAGGGCGAGGACACGGGATGGAAAAGGCAGCCGAAGGTCGTGCTGCAGGTGCGCCATCCGGGCGAGCGGTTCGTCGAGCGCCACGAGCGTGAATGGCCGCTCGCCCGCACGCGGTGGACCAAGCTCTACTTGAACCCGGCCGATCAGAGCCTGGTCCGTACGCCTGTCGGACGCCGCGGCGCCGTCACCTACGACGGCTTCGGCGAGGGCGCGACCTTCCTCACGCCGCCCTTACCGCGCGAGACCGAGGTCACCGGCCCCATCGCGGCGAAGCTCTTCGTCTCGTCCCAGACGATCGACGCCGACCTTTTCCTGGTCGTTCGCGTGCTGACTCCGAACATGAAGGAGGTCGTCTTCCAGGGCGCGCTCGACCCGCACACGCCGATCGCGCAGGGATGGCTTCGCGCCTCGCACCGGAAGCTCGACCCGAAGCTCACGCTTCCGTATCGGCCCTACCACACGCACGACGAGAAGCAGCCGCTCACTCCGGGAAAGGTCTACGAGCTCGACGTCGAGGTTTGGCCGACCTCGATCGTGGTCCCGGCTGGCTATCGGATCGGGCTCACCGCGCGCGGGCGCGACTACGAGTATCCGGGCGGTCCGTCGACGGGTCTCGGAACCCTGGGCGCGGTGTTCACCGGCGTCGGCCCGTTCCAGCACAACGACCCGCGCGACCGGCCCGCCGAGATCTTCGGCCGGAGGGTCACGATCCACTGCGGGCCGGGCCACCAGTCGTACGTGCTGCTGCCGATCGTCCCGCCCGCGCGCTAGCAGTTGCCCGGCGCGCCGTGGACGGCACGCCAGATCTTCTCGGCCGTGAGCGGGATGTCGACGTGATGGACGCCGAAGGGTGAGAGCGCGTCGACGACCGCGTTCACGATTGCCGGCGGCGCCACGCAGGCGCTGCCCTCGCCCACGCCCTTGACGCCCAGCGGATTGAGGGGCGACGGGGTCACGGTGCGATCGATCACCAGCTCCGGCATGTCGTCCGCGCGCGGGATCGCGTACTCCATGAACGTTCCCGTGAGCAGCTGGCCGTCCTCGCCGTAGACGATGCGCTCGAGCAGGGTCTGGCCGAGCCCCTGGGCGAAGCCGCCGACGATCTGTCCATCGACGAGCAGCGGATTGATCGCGTTGCCGCAGTCGTCGACCGCGATGAAACGCTCGAGTCGGACCTGGCCCGTTTCTCCGGACACGCGGACGACGGCCAGCCCGGCGCCGAAGCTCCAGGACGGTTGATCCTGGCGGAAGAACACGGTCGCCTCGAGGCCTGGCGCTTCCTCCGGCGGCAAGCCCATCGCGCGATGCGCGAGCTCACCGATCCGATCCCAGCCGACGATTTTCTCCGGCAAGCCCTTCACCTGAAAGCCACCGCGGACGAGCTTAAGGTCTTCCGGGCTCGCCTCCAGCAGGCGGGCCGCGAGCCGGCGCCCCTTGTCCCTGACTTCCGCGGCGGCGCGAGCCAGCGCATTGCCGCCAAGGCCCGCGCTACGGCTGCCGAACGTGCCGATCGCCTGGGGCGCGCCTGCGGTGTCGCCGTGGCGGACGATCACGTCGTCCCAGGCGATGCCGAGCTGGTCGGCGATGATCTGGGCGAAGGTCGTCTCGTGTCCCTGTCCGTGCGGGCTCGATCCGGTGATGGCCGTCACCTTGCCGCTGCGCTCGACGCGGACGACTCCGCTCTCCCAGCCGAGCACGTTCGTGGATTCCACGTAGGCTGCGACGCCGATGCCCATGATCTCGCCGCGGCGGCGCGCCGACGACTGCTCGCGACGGAGCGCTCCATAGTCGGCGAGCTCGACGACGCGATCGAGCGCGCGCGCGTAGTTGCCGGAGTCGTAGGCCGGACCGAACGGCGTGCGATGGGGAAACGCGTCGGGCGCGATGAAGTTGCGCCGGCGGATCTCCACCGGATCCAGATTGGTCGCGCGCGCGGCCTCGTCCATCAAGCGCTCGATCAGATAGATGCCGACCGGCCGCCCCGAGCCCCGGTACGGCCCGGTCGGCGCGGTGTTCGTGTAGACCCCGATGCTCAGGAGCTCCGCGTTCTGGATCCGGTAGGGGCCGAAGATGTGCGTCGAGGCCGACATCGGCGGGACCAGCGACAGCGACAGCAGGTGGGCACCGAGATCGAAGACCGCCCGGGCCCGCAGTCCGACGATCTCGCCCTCGGCGGTCACCGCGCCCTCGGCCTCGGTGATCGCGGCGCGCGCCTGGATGGTCGTCAGCAAGTCCTCGGTACGCGTGGACATCCAGCGGATCGGCCGGCCGAGCTCGCGCGCGAGCGCCGCGGCGACGATCTCCTCGCGGTAGAGTGGCCCTTTCACGCCGAAGCCTCCGCCGACGTCGGGCGCGATCACGCGGAGCCTGTGCTCGGGGAAGCCCAGCACCGCCGCGAGGTCGGCGCGCGACAGGAACGGATTCTGCGTCGTCAGCCAGATGGTCAGCTCGCCGGTCCCGGCGTCGTAGCGCGCGAGGACGCCCCGCGGCTCCATCGGCGCCCCGGCGAGCCGGTTGTGGTCAAGCCGTACCTTCACGACGAGCGCCGCGCGGCCGAACGCGCCGTCGACGTCGCCCCCCTTGAGCGGCCAGCTGAAGGCTTGATTGGTCCCGAGCTCCGTGTGGGCGAGGGCGGCGCCGGTCTCAAGACCGCGCTCCGGATCCGCGATCGGCGGAAGGGGCTCGTAGTCGACCTCGATCAGCTCGGCCGCATCGCGGGCGAGCGCCGCGCTCTCGGCGACGATCGCCGCCACGGGCACGCCGGTCGAGTCGACGACTCCTCCGGCCAGATAGGGGCACGGCGCCTGCTTCAGCCCGGGGATCGTCGCCATGAAGGAAAGCGGCCGCAGCGGGCCCAGATCGTCGGCCGTCGCCACGCGAACGACCCCCGGCGCCTTCCGCGCCGCGTCCGTTCTGAGCGTCGTGACCCGGGCGTGAGCGTGCGGGCTCCGGAGAAACGCGAGGTGCGCCAGGCCGGGCAGCACGATGTCCTCCACGTACTGCCCGCGGCCGGTGACGAGCTTCGGGTCCTCGCTCCGCTTGAGCGGGCGGCCGACGTAGGGCTCGCGGTCGGTCTCGCTCATCGGCTCACCCGGTCATCGTGTGGCGGAGCTCACCGATGCCTTCGATCCACAGCTTCACCGTGTCGCCGGGCTTGAGGAACACTCGCCGGGGCATCCCCACGCCGGCCGGGGTGCCGGTCAAGACGAGATCGCCCGGCTGGAGGGTCACGCGTGACGACAGCATCGCGATCTGCTCGGCGGTATCGAAGATCATGCGGCTCGTGTTGGAGTCCTGCATGAGCTGGTCGTTGACCCAGAGCTTGAGCGCAAGTCTCTGCGGATCGGAAAGCTGGTCGGCCGGCACGATCCAGGGCCCGAGCGGGCACGAGCCGTCGAAGCACTTCTGGCTGAGCCAGTCGTAGTGGAAGGGCGACGTGGCGGGGTTCTTGTCGCGCCGCATGACGTCGCGCGCCGAGAGATCGTCGGCGATCGTATAGCCGGCCACGTGCGCGAGCGCCCGCTCCACCGGGACGTCGCGCGCGACCTTGCCGATCACCGCCGCGAGCTCGACCTCCCAGTCGACCATCTGCGAGTAGACCGGCAGCTTGACCCGAGCCCCGGGCCCGACGACCGAGCTCTTCGATGTCTTGACGAAGTGCCAGGGTTTTTCGCCGAGCTCCTTCATCGTCGGCCCGGGGGGCTGGCCCTGCGCGCGCGCCATCTCGGCCATGTGATCGGTGTAGTTGGCCCCCGCGCAGTAGATGGTGCCGGGATAGAGAACGGGGGCGAGCAATCGCGCGCGGCCGAGCGGGACACCCTTCGCGCGGGCTTTGCCGGACTCGAGCCGCTTCGCGGCTTGATCCAGAAGCCGGCGGGCGCGCGCCCAGTCCTCGAGTATTCCGAGCACGCTCGCATGGGCCGGGACCTTGGTGATCGTCGCGGCGTCGTACACCGTGTCGCCGATCAGCACGCCAGCACGCGGGCTTGGACCGGTCCGAAAGCTCAGGAGCTTGTAGGGCATCGCGATATCCTCCTCGAGCGGGAGCTTGCCGAGGGCCCGACGATACCATAGCCTCTTGCGTGCGACCGATCACTGTGGACCGGGGGGACACCATGAAGCAGCTGACCAGGAACGTCTTCGTCGAGACGGAGCTCCGCGGATCGAATCACGGCCTCGTCACCACTTCGGACGGCATCGTGCTGATCGACACCCCGCACAAGCCAAGCGACGCCGTCCGGCTCCGAGCCGAGGTCGAGCGCCGCGGCCGCCTGCGCTACATCCTCAACACCGAGCCGCACGGCGATCACTGGACCGGCAACGCGTACTTCGACGCGCCCGTGGTCGCCCACGAGGGCGTGCGCACACGCATCCTCGCCACCGATCTACCGGCGCACGTCGCCCGCGTCGCGTCGTTCGGGCCGGAGGAGCCGAAGCTGCTCGAGGGCTACAAACCCAACGCGCCGGTGATCACGTTCGAGCGCGAGATGAAGCTCCACGTCGGCGACCACACCTTCCGCCTGGTGCACATGCCCGGCCACACGGCCTACCAGGCCGCGGTGATCGTCGAGGAGGAGGGCGTCGTCTTCACCAGCGACAACGTCTTCTGCAAGGTCCACACGTGGCTGCAGGAAGCCGATCCGGACCTGTGGCTCACGGCGCTGGAATCGCTCCGGAGCCTCCGCGAGGACACGTTCGTTCCGGGTCACGGACCGGTCTGCGACAAGCGCTACCTCGACGAGCAGGGCGCGTTCATCCACGAGTGGGTCGACTACGTGCGCAAGGGCGTGGGGCAGGGGATGACGAAGGAGCAGTGCGTGGCCGATCTGACAGCGATGACGAACCGCTACCCGATGGACGTCGGCCAGGACGGCATGGCGCCGATGGTCATGAAACTGAACGTGGCGAACCTCTACGACTTCGTGACGGGCGCCGGGATCCACCGCCGGAATTGAAGTAGGAACTCGACCGGACAAGCTCTTCGTCAGAGAGCCTGCTAGCGGAGGGTGGGCCAGGCGTCGAGCGATTCCGGGTGCCGGTCGGCGCCGGCCTGGACGCGATAGAGGACCATCCGCGCGCGCTTGAGGTCGACGATTTCCATGCGCCCTCCCTCTCAACAACGGCCCTCGCTCGCGGCGGGGGCATGGTACCAAGGACCGGCTCGGAGTCGTCACGCGGAGTTTCCGGAAGGGGCGTTGACAGCGTGCTACGATTAGGTCATCCTAACTCTCCCTGAACTGGGGCCCTAACCTGAGAGGAGGAAGGCCGAGATGCCCGGACGGCTCGCGCTCCTGGTCGTCGGTCTCGTCGCGGGTATCGTCGCGGCCGCCGGCGCGGCCTCGGCCGCCGACCCGCGCCCCGAGATCCCTGTGACCATCGACCGAGACCAGTTCCAGCCGAGCGAGATCAAGGTGAAGGCGAACACGCCGTTCACGCTCGTCGTCACCAACAAGAACGCCAAGGCCGCGGAGTTCGAGTGCAAGGACCTCCGCATCGAGAAGGTCGTGCCGGCCGGCAAGACCGTCAACGTGTTGATCCGCGCGCTGAAGCCGGGGACCTACGCCTTCTTCGACGACTTCAACAAGGCGGCGACCGGCCGCATCGTCGCCGAGTAGCCGTAAGACGCGATGGGCGGCACCTTCGTCATCACGCTCCGCGAGGGCTTCGAGGCAGCGCTCATCCTCGGCATCGTCTACACGTATCTGCAGAAGATCGGCGCCGAGCGGCATTATCGCTACGCGACCCGCGGCGGGTTGCTCGGCGTGCTCGCCAGCATCGCCCTCGGGGTCGTCGTCACCGCGCTGTCCGGACCGCTCCTCGATCTGGGCCCCGACGTGATCGGGCTCGGCGTGATCTTCGTCGCGGTCGTCGTCCTCACCTGGCACGGCTACTGGATGCGCCAGCACGCTCGCGCGATGCCCGGCGACGTCCAGAAGCAAATCGACCAGGCGCAGGCGACCCACCGCATGTGGATCATTGGCGTGATCGCCTTCACGGGCGTGTTCCGCGAGGGCGCCGAGACGGTGCTGTTCATGTGGGGGCTCCTGACCCAGGCGACGTCCACGTCGGGGTGGGCGAGCGCGCTCGGCGCGGTCCTCGGCCTCGTCATGGCGGCCTCGCTCGGCTGGGCGATCTTCCGCGGCGGTCGCCACGTCAGTCTGCAGCGGTTCTTCGGCGTCACGTCCATCTTCCTGCTGCTCCTGGCCGCCGGCATGTTCAGCACCGGGATCGGCCGGCTCGAGACCCTGGGGGTTCTCCCCGCGACACCGACCGCCTGGGACACCAGGTTCGTGCTCGACGATCACGGCGTCGTCGGCGGATTTCTGAACGGGCTGATCGGCTACCGCTCGCGGCCCTCGATGCTCGAGGCCGGCGGCTACCTCATCTATCTGATCGTCGCCGGCACCCTCTTGTTTCGCCAGGGCGCCTCGAGCCCCCGCTCGCGCGCGCCGAAGGGACGCATCCCGGCTCACGCTGCCTGACGGGCGCTGACGCCCGCGGCTTGCCCCGCATTGACTTCCTCGGACCACGCGCTACCATCCTGCCGACTCCACACGGCCTGAAGCCTCAGCGAGGAGGCAACATGGTGCCCCGGTCGATCGAGCGTCGGGCATTTCTCAAGGGAGCATCGGCGACCGCGGTCATCGCGAGCGCGCCGCTCGTGGGGCCCACGCGAGCCGCTACGTCCCGCTCGAGAACAACTACGAGTACGTGAGCCGATCGATTCAGGAGGGGCCATGAGCCTTCATCGAGTTCGAATCGCCGCGTCCCTGGTGGCTGTGCTGGTCCTCGCCGCGACCCCGGCGGGCGCCGCCCAGCCCGGCGAAGCGGTGATGGCCTGGCACGTCACGCTCGCGCCGACGTGGTTCGATCCGTCGACCGCGCCGCCGCAGATCACGCCGTTCGGCATGCTCTACGCAATCCACGACGCGATGGTCCGCCCGCTGCCCGGCTCCAAAATGGCCCCGAGCCTCGCCGAGTCGTGGCGGGAGAGCGCCGACGGGCTCACGTACGAGTTCAAGCTACGGCCCGGACTCAAGTTCCACAACGGCGACCCGGTCACCGCCGAGGACGTGAAGTTCAGCTACGAGCGCTATCGCGGCGCCGGCGCCAAGGAGCTGCAGACGCGCGTCCGCCAGGTCGACATCGTCGACCCGCTCACGGTCCGCTTCCAGCTCAAGGAGCCGTGGCCGGACTTCATGACCTTCTACGGCACCACCGCCACCGCGGCCGGAATCGTCGTGCCCAAGCGGTACCTCACGCAGGTCGGCGACGAAGCGTTCCGCAAGCAGCCGATCGGGGCCGGGCCGTACAAATTCGTGAGCCACACGCCCGGCGTCGAAGTCGTGCTGGAAGCCTTCCCGGGCTACTGGCGGCACGCTCCATACGTCAAACGCCTGGTCATGAGGGGCGTGCCGGACGGGACCACGCGCGCGGCGATGCTGAAGACGGGCGAGGCGGACATCGCGTACGCGCTCGACGGCCCGGATGCGGAGAACGTGAAGAGTGACCCGCGAATCCAGATCGTGGCCTCGCGCCACGCCTCGATCAACTGGCTCGAGTTCGCCGACCAATGGGATTCGAAGTCACCCTGGCACGACCGTCGGCTGAGGCTCGCGGTCAATCACGCGATCAACCGCAAGGCGATCAACGAGGCCGCCTGCCTCGGCTTCTGTCCGCCCGCCGGAGTCATTGTGCCCCGTGTGATGGACTTCGCCCTCCAGGTCGAGCCGCCGGCCTACGATCCGCCGAAGGCCAGGCAGCTCCTCGCGGACGCCGGTTATCCTAACGGCATCGACGCCGGCGAGCTCGTCCCGATCCCGCCGTTCTTCACGACGGGCGAGGCGGTGGTGAACTACCTGAACGCCGTCGGGATCCGCGTCAAGATGCGCCAGATGGAACGCGCAACGTTCTACACGGCCTGGCGTGAGAAGAAGCTTCGTCCGCTCTTCATCACTGGCGCCGGAAACTCGGGCAACGCCGCCAGCCGAGTGCAAGAATTCATCTCCTCGAAAGGGAGCTACGCCTACGGGGGCTACCCGGACATCGACGACCTGTTCGAGCAGCAGGCACGCGAGCGCGACACGCGCAAGCGCGAAGCCCTCCTGCACCGGATCCAGCAGCTCACGATCGACCGGGTGATGTTCGCCCCGATCATGGACTTCCGTGCGCTGATGGGCGTCGGGCCGCGCGTGACCGAGCACACGATCACCTCGATCCACAACTCGCCGTTCCCGTCCTACGAGGACGTGCGGCTCAAGGACTAGCGGGCGGTCGGGGGCGCCGGCCTCAGATCGTAGAGCCGCATGCCGCTCCGGCGGCCGCCGAGCGCACTCGAGCGCCAGAGCGCCGGGTCGACGAGCTGCCCCTTCGCCTGAACCCATTCGGTGATGGGCCGTGCCGCCACGTCGGCGCCCAGCCGACGGCTGATGAAGCCTGCGTCGCCGACCATCACGAATCGAATTTGCCGCGCCTCGACCATCGCGGCGAGCCTCTCAGGCGTCAGGATCGGATCAAGCCCGTGAAAGCCGCCCATCGCCATAACCGAACGCCCCGAGGCGATGAAGATCGGCGCCGCGAGCCGGGTCGTGGTTGTGGCGAGGAGATAGCGCTCCCCGGCGTAGTTCGCTTCGAGAAACTCGACGAGTCCCGTGGGATCGTACCGCTCGGCCACGCGGACCCGCGCGGGCGCTTCACCGGCGACAGGCACGAATCGGCCGAGGTCGGCCGAGGGGAGGGCCGCGGCGCCGGGGACGAGCACGCTGCTCAGCGCCCACGCGGCGGGGGCCAGGAGCGCCGCGACGAGCCCGATCGCCACGGCGCTCGCGGCGAGGGCGCGAGCGCGCGGACCAAGCGGCCGTGACGCGCCCGGCCGCACGGCGAGCATCACGATCAGCACGGCCGCCGACAGGAGCGCTCCGCTGACGAGCGCGATGTGGAGCGGATGGGACTCGCCGAGCGTCCACCCCAGGGCGCTCGCGTCGATGTAGAGCTGCCACCCCGCCGTCAGCAGGAGCGTGACGGGCAAGAGCGTGCCCCGCCGCGCGCTTTGCAGAAAGGCTTCGCACAGCACCACCAGGCCGATGCCGGCGAGCGCCGCGAGCGGCGGCGCGATCGTCACGAGATAGTAGAAGTGAAAGAAGCCTCCCGCGTAGCTGTAGACAACGCCATACGTGACGAGCCATCCGAGCCACAGGATCACCGCCAGCCTCGTCCCGGAGAGCGGTCCGCGGGTGCGATCCCTCGATGCGCCGAGCACGACCCCGGCCAGGACGACCGGCAAGAGCCAGCCGACCTGACCGGCGAGCTGGCCATCGGCCAGCCGCAGCGCACCGGCCGGCGCTCGCACGAAGAGCCGGGCGAGGCCCCGGCGGGGTCCAGCCTCGAGCGCGCGGTCGGTAGAGCCGGCGGCCTCCGTCGTGGGAGCGGCTGCCGCCGCGATCGAGGCGCTCCTGAACTCGGCCAAGCGAACGAATCGCCCGAGGCCGTACGGCCCGACGGCGAGCCCGAGCATCGAATTCTTGCTGGTCGTGCCGGCGTACGGTCGCCGGTCCGGCGGCGTCAGATCGTACGCGAGCACCCAGCTGAACGACACCGCGATCAGCACGACGCCGGCCACGGCGAGGTCGACGATCCGGCGGCGCCACGCGAGCGGTGCGCCGAGGCAGTAGACCAGCGCGGAGGTCGGGAGCATCACGAACGCCGCCAGCATCTTCGAAGGCGGTCGACGGCGTCGACTTCGTCCTGCGCCGCGGCGAGACGCTCGGCCTGGTCGGCGAGAGCGGGTGCGGCAAGACCACGACCGCCCGGCTGGTCCTGTCGCTGGAGCGGCCGACCGCGGGCGGCGTGTACTTCCGCGGTCACGACGTCCACCTGCTGGGCCGCCACGAGCGGGCCGGCTATCGCCGGGCGGTGCAGGCAGTCTTCCAGGATCCGTTCAGCTCGCTGAACCCGCGACTGACGATCCGCACCACAGTGAGCGAGCCGCTGGCCCAGACCGAGCCCGGTCTCACGCGCGCCGAGGCCGCGGAGCGCGTCGCCGCATCGCTGACGCGCGTGGGGCTACCGCCGCGCATCGCCGACGACTACCCCCACGAGCTCTCGGGCGGCCAGCGCCAGCGCGTCGCCATCGCGCGCGCGCTGACGACGAACCCGGACTGCATCCTGCTCGACGAGGCGGTGTCGGCGCTCGACGTCTCGATTCGCGCCCAGGTGATGAACCTCCTGCGCGACATCCAGGATCGCTCGGGCGTGAGCTACCTCTTCATCGCGCACGATCTGGCCGTCGTGAAGTACGTCAGCACGCGCATCGGCGTGATGTACCTGGGCAAACTGGTCGAGACCGCGGCCGCCGACGAGCTCTACGCGAACCCGCTGCATCCCTACACGCAGATCTTGCTGAACAACGCGCTGCCGGCCCATCCCGACGACGTGCGCGAGGAGGTCATCCTCAAGGGCGAGGTGCCGAGCGCCTTCGATCCGCCGTCGGGCTGTCGCTTCCATCCGCGCTGCCCTCAGGCGCTCCCGGTCTGCGCCGAGGTGGAGCCGGCCTTACGCGGACAGGCGAGCGGCCACCACGTCGCCTGTCATCTCTATGGAGCCTGAGACGCTCTACAGAGCCTGCGCGACCGCCCACGCGTGACAAGCGTGGAAGAAGGCGTCGAGCTCCCGCTTCGGATCGAGCCAGTAGAGCTCCTCGCTCCCGACACCCGAGGCCTGCCCCTCGAAATCCCCGCGGAAGAAGACCGCCTTTATTTCGTACCAGCGCTGCTCGGTCTCGGCGTAGAGCAGGGCGTCGCGGACCGTCTCGCGGTTGCCGGCGTACAGGCGCTCGCCAGTGATGACTCGCCCGGCAGTGCGCCGAAGCGCCCGGAAAAAGACGCGCGTGAAGGCGTAGTCGAGCCAGACGATCGTTGTGCACCGTCGCCAGACGAGGTCGCGCACGACCGAGTAGTTGCCGTCGATGACCCAGTGCTGTTGCTGCACGGCGGCCGACACATCCCGCTGGAAGTCTGGCCGCGGCGTCCACTGAGATCCCAGTGGAGGGCATCCCGCTCGACGTGCGCGGCGCCGACGATGCCGGCGAGCCGGCGGGCGAACGTCGTTTTCCCGGCGCAGCTGGTTCCGACCACCACGACCCGACTGAGGTCAGGCGGCGGCACGGCGCGAGCGTTTCATTTTTCGCCGGCCGGGCCGCGTGGTGACGTGCCGCCGAGCCACGCTGTAGGCGCCTCGACGAAGGAGCGATCGAGCTTGCCGACCGACGCGCAGCCCAGGAGCTTGAGCGCGCGGACCAGATCCGCGCGCAGGATCTGGATCGCGCGCGTCACACCGGCTTCGCCGCCGGCGCCGAGCCCGTACGCGTAGGCACGGCCGCACAGCACCGCCCGAGCGCCGAGACACAACGCCTTCACGATGTCGCTGCCGCGGCGGATGCCTCCGTCGAGCAGGACCTCGGTCCGATCACTCGCCGCGCTGACCACTTCCGGCAGCGCACGCAAGGTCGCGGAGACGCCGTCGAGCTGGCGGCCGCCGTGGTTGGAGACGACGATCGCCTCGGCGCCCTCGTCGACCGCCCGACGCGCGTCGTCCCCGGTCAGCACGCCCTTGATGACGATGGGGCCCTTCCACACCTCGCGGATCCAGGACAGATCCGCCCAGGCGACCGTCGACTGCTCGAGCGCGGCGGCGACGTCGGCGTACGGCATCGCGCCCTGGCCCGGAAGCACGACGTTGGGGAACGACATCAGGCCGCCGTCGCGGAGGAATCCACTGAGCCAGCTCGGCCGCGCCAGGAACTGCGACAGGAACGGAAGCTTCGACGCGAAGCTCGAGCCCAGGAGCTCCTTCGTCCCATTCCGCGCGTCCCGCTCGCGCAATCCTGAAACCGCCGTGTCGATCGTGACCACGAGGGCCGAGCAGCCGGCGGCGCGCGCCCGCGCGATTGCGGCGCTGGCGACGTCGCGGCCCCCGACCAGGTAGAGCTGATACCAGACCGGCCCGCTCGACGCGGTCTTCACGTCCTCGAGGCGGCATCCCGAAAGGGTCGACAGGATGTACGCCGTCCCGGCGCTTCCGGCGGCGCGAGCCGCGGCCTCTTCGCCGCGCGGATAGAACATGCGGCTACTGCCAACCGGCGCCAGGAGGAACGGGAGATCGAGGCGCGTGCCCAGCACCGTGACGCACAGATCGCACTGCGGGATCGCCACGGCATTGCGAGGACGCAGGGTCACGTCGTCGAAGACGCGGCTGTTCTCTCGCATGGTCAATTCCGCGTCGGCGCCCCCGTCGATGTAGTCGAACACTGCGCGCGGCAGGCGGCGCTCGGCCAGGAGGCGGAGATCCGCGATGTTGACGACCCGAGGCGAGTCAACTGCTCGCGACATACCGTCCGCGACCTATCTCACGCTCAGAAGAGGTAACGTGCCCACCGTGTCAGGAGGTACATGAGCGGCATGAGTAAGACCGCGACCAGCACGCCGCCGACGAACAGGAGTCGCCGGATCTCGTCCTCGCCGGTCATCGTTCGAGCGCCGTCATGGACTCGTGGGACGACCCGGCGCGCGGAGACGCGGCCGGGCGCTCGCGAACACGCGCGCGGGGGTCAGGGGAAGCGCGGTGATCGACGGATCGCCCGCCGCCAGCGCGTCGCACACGGCGTTGGCGGTCGCGGCGCCGAGGCCGGGGTTGCCGCACTCGCCGAGGCCGCGCAGGCCGAGCGGGTTCGTGGTGGCGCGCACCTCCTGATAGAAGCCGTCGACCGGCGGCACGTCGGCCGCCGCCGGAAGCGCGTAGTCCATCAGCGTCGACGTCAAGAGCTGCCCGTCGCCGTCGTAGGCCAGGCTCTCGTGCATGGTGTTGCCGATGCCGAACGCGACGCCTCCCACCAGCTGGCCGTCGACCAGCGCGGGATTCACGGCGCGGCCGACGTCGGCGCCGACCACGACCCGACGCAGGGCGACGGCGCCGGTCTCCGGATCGACGTCGGCCACGACCGCCGCCGCGCAGCCGGCGTACGTCACCTTCGGCACCTCGAACGAAGCGCCGGCGGCCAGTCGGCGCTCGCCCGCGAGCTCGGCGAGGGTGACGCGCCGCCCGCCGGCCGTCAGCACACCACTCGCGTAGGTCACTTGATTCTCCGGGACACCGAACCGCTCCGCGGCCCGCTGGCGCGCCTCGGCGATCAGCTTCGCGGCCGCGAGGTGGGCCGCGTTGCCCGCGGTGACCGTCCCGCGCGAGCCGTAGGTTCCCACACCGCTCTCGACGGCGGCGGTGTCGGCGTGCCGCACGTCGAAGCGCGCCGCGGGAAGCCCGAGCGCGTCGCCCAGGATCTGCGCCAACACGGTCTCGAGCCCGGGTCCCATCGACGAGGCGCCGGTGTCGACGACCAGCCGACCGTCGGGCCGCGCCTCCACCTGCGTGGTCTCGAAGGGGCCGAGGCCGGTCTTCTCGACGTAGACCGCCAGGCCGATCCCACGGCGCGGACCCGACGGCCGCGAATTCATCGCGGCTTGCTCAGCGCGCGCGCGCGAGTAGTCCAGGCGCCGCAGCAGCTCGTCGAAGAGCCCGGGGAAATCGCCGGAGTCGTAGACGGTGCTGACGCCGAATGACTTGGTGCCGCAGTCGTAGGGCATCTCGTCCGGCCGGATCAGATTGCGCCGGCGGATCTCGGCCGCGTCGATCCCGAGCCGGGCCGCCGCGCGGTCGAGCAACCGCTCGCGGACGAAGTTGCACTCCGGACGCCCGGGCGAGCGCAAGGTGCCGGCCGGCGTCTTGTTGGTCACGACCGACCAGAGATCGCACGCGTAGCTCGGCACCCGGTAGGGGCCGGGCAGCAGCGCGGCGCCGAACTCGGCGGGCACGAGCCCCGCGGTGCGGACGTAGGCGCCGATGTCGGCGTGGATGACGGCGCGCATGGCGAGGATGCGCCCCTCGCCGTCGAAGCCCATCTCGATCTCGTACGCGACCTCGCGCGCGTGATTGGCCGACATGAGGTTCTCGCGGCGGCTCTCGATCCACTTCACGGGCCGCCGGAGCTTCATGGCGGCGAGCGGCACCAGGATGTCTTCGGGGTAGAGCTCGCCGCGCACGCCGAAGCCCCCGCCCACGTCCACCTCGGTGAGCCGCAGGGCGCCCACCGGGATCCCGAAGATCGGCGCGAGGATCGTCCGGTTGATGTGGATGCACTTCGTCGAGCCGATCAGGTGCAGCTCGCCCCCCCGCGGGTCCGGCGGCACCGCCACGAGGCCCCGCGTCTCCAGTGCCGCGGCGGTCTGCCGCGGGTAGGTGAACCGGTCGCGGAGTCTCAGGTGAGCCGCGGCGAGCGCCCGATCGGCGTCGCCGACCCGCATCGTGATGGTCGCGACGTTGTTCGAGTCGGTGGCCGGGAAGAGCCGCGCGGCGCCGGCGGCGAGCGCGTCGGCGGTCGAGGCGCAGGAGGCCAGCGGCTGATAGACGACGTCGATCCGGTCGAGCGCGTCGCGAGCGACGTACGGATCGTCGGCCACGACGAGGGCCACCGGCTCTCCGACGAAGCGCACCACGTCGCGCGCGATCGCCGGCTGCAGGTAGCGCTCGCTGCCCTCGGGGGCGGGGACGCGGTTCGGGATGATCGCCGCCGGCGGCACGTCGGCCGCGGTCAGCACGGTGCGGACGCCGGGGAGATCTCGCGCGTGCTTCGTGTCGATCGAAATCAGCCGCGCATGAGCGTGCGGCGAGCGCAGCACCGCGGCGTGCAGTTGGCCGGGCACGCGCACGTCGTCCACGAATCGGGCGGCGCCCTTCACGAACCGCTCGCCGCCCAGCCGGGGATGCGCCTGGCCGATCACGGCGCCGATCCTAGCACCTTGTCCGGCTCAGACCCCGAAGAGGTAGCGCGACCAACCGGCCAGGAGGTGGTAGATGAGCACGAGGTAGATGAGCAGGGCCAGCAGGACGGCCACGAGGCTTCCCCCGACCACGACCAGGCGCCGGTAGAGAAGGCGCAGGCTTTCCTGCTGCGTGACGGCGCGCTGCTGGATTGCGATCGACTGCTCCATCAGCGCTCGAGATTCGGCCATCTGCTCGCGCTGCGCGTCGCGGATCTCGCGCAAGACCCAGCCGATTTCATCGTCACATTCCATATTCGAAATCCTGGCTCCGACTCACCGTCGCTTGACGCGAGGCTCGATCACCGCGGCGACGTATTCACCGTAGAAGCGAATGCCGTCGAGATTGGGGTGCGGGTTGTTGGGCTGCAGGTCGACGGTCGGGGGCGCCGCCGGGCGATGCTCCATCGCCGCTAAGGTCACGATGCGCGTGTCGAGATCGTTCTCGAGCTGGGTCCAGATGGCTGTCCCCTCCCGGCCGCGGAAGGGACGACCGGTGACGATCTCGGCCTTGCTCGGCAGGTGTACCAGAATCGTCGGCACCCCGAATGTCTTGAGCTTGCGCACTGCATCATGGTAGCCCGGATCGGCCAGGAACTCGCTCGCGGTCACTCGCGGCATCAGGCTGTGCGCCGTGTGCGAATAAAAGGGCTGGCCGAACGACCCGCTCCACACGGTGTCGAGCAGGTACGACCTGGTCGGCGAGAACGGCTCGAAGGCGATGCCTTTCGAGCGAAGGTAGGCCCGATGGTAGGCCGCCGCATCCTTCACGACAGCATCGGGCTCCTGCGCGACGAGCTGGCGCTGGCACCATTCTTCAGTCGCCCGCCGGTCGACCACATCTTGGTCGTTCGCGATTCGCGGGTCGTCGAATCCGTCAGGGCGGGGAGAAATTTGTGACCGCGTACGCCCGTCGATCACCGTCTGGCGATTCCACCAGCGTCCACGCGTCAGATCGTCGCTGATGAACTGGACGACGACGAGATCGGGCTTCAGGGTCGGGTATGTCTCGGCCGCCAAGGTCAGCATCTGTAAGATGCCGTAGGCGCCGCGCGCAAAATTCAGGTTCGCGACCTTGAGTCCGGTTCGCTGGCGCAGCAGGGACTCGACGACATCGGGTATGGTCAACGCCGAGCGCGTCCAATAACTGAACGAGTCGCCCGTCGTGAAGATCACATAGTCGGCCTTTCGGGCATCCCGCCACGTGCTCCGGCCTCCCAGGCCATCCTCGTTCGCGTCCGCCACGACGCCGGGGCACCAGACCACTCGGCCGTTGCTGACGAGCGAGAGAACCTTCCGTGAGTTCGGCAGGAATCGCTGGCCGAACCGAGCGTCGAATTGTCCGTATGCGACGTTGGCGAGGTAGAAGGAGGCGGGGCGCGTCCACAGGTGGACGCGAACCACGATCTCCGCGAGCACGAGGCTCAGTACGACGCCCGTCACGAGCATCGCCACCCACGCCAGGCGAGAAACCCGGTCGGGTGGGTCGGAGTGAGAGGTTTGCGTCCGGTCGAGACTATCGAGCAATGCGGCATCCTAACATCCCTGGCCCGCGAGTTCGCGCGGCTGGAGCCTCAGCGGTGAGTGGCGCCCTCGCGGATGGGGTGGTAGCGTAGCACCCCAAAAGGGAGGTGCGCTGGTCCCATGCCGCGCCCTGACACGATGAAGGCGATGGTCCTTCCCGAGTTCGGTGCTCCGCTGCGGCTCGCGACGGTCCCCGTGCCGAAGATCGGGCCCAACGACGTGCTCCTCCGGGTGCGGGCGACTGGCGTCGGTCTCACCGTCGTGATCATGACGCTAGTGCCGGGCCGCGTGACCTCGTTTCCGCGCATTCAGGTCGCTGGCGCGCGCGGGGCGCCTGGTGATCATCGGCAGCCGGCCCACCGCGGCCTTCGGCGTAGACTCGAGCTTCACGGTCGATCCGCGCCACGTGCTCGGCTCGATGCTCGAGATCCACGGCTCGCGCTACGTCACCCTGACCGAGATCGCGCAGACGCTCGAGCTCCTCCGCCAGCGCCGCATCCGGGCGATCGTCAGCCGCACGTTCCCGCTCGAAGGGGCCGAAGAGGCGCACGAGCTCCTTCGGCGCAACGCGCTCGTCGGCCGCGCGGCGCTCGTCCCGGCCTAGCGCGTGCCGATGAACGTCTTGGCGCGCGCGATCTCCGGACGCGCGGTGTCGGCCTTGCTCGTCAGCGCGACGAGCTTCTCGTAGTAACCAACCGCCTTCGGGCGGTCGCCGGCCGTCTCGGCGGCGCGCGCCGCGCCGTAGAGACCGCGATAGCGGTTCGGATTTTCCTTGAGGGCGCCCTCGAACTCGCGCAGCGCCGCCGGCGCCTGCCCCTGCTGGAGCAGGAGCTCGCCGAGCAGCTCACGCATCGGGTAGAGCCGATTCTCCATCGCCACGTGCTTCACGCTGCCGTCCTCGCCGTCGGCCGCGGCGCGCATGAGCTTCAGAGCCTGATCGCGATTGCCCTCGGCCTGGGCCACCCAGGCGGAGACGGCGAGCATCTGCTCCTCGGTGCGATCGCCCCAGTACGACTGGTTCGATTTTTCGAGCGCGGCTCGCAGCTCCTGCATCGCCTGGATCTCGCGCTTCGCGCCCGCCAGATCGCCGCTGCGGGCCATGCCGAGACCGCGCGTGAAGCGGACGAGCGAGTCGGCCTGCGCCCGTCCGGTGTTCACGACCGGCAACGCGGCCGCGCCCGCCCAGTCACCCCGCTCGAGCGCATAGCGAGCCGGCACCACGACGACGGCGGTGTAGACGGCAATGTTCGGATAGTCCTGCTTCGGCAGAGCGGCGATGCCGTCGACGAGCACCTTCGCCCTCGCGTCCTGGGCCAGCTGGAGATGGGCGTACACGGTGAAGTCGGTCGCGTGGTAGTAGTCCGGCTGGATCTCGAGCGCCGAGCGGTTCGAGGCGATGGAGTCTTCCCACATCCCCACCATCGAGTAGATGTGCGAGGGCATGTGGCGCGCGTGCGGCGCCGCCGGCGCGATCTTCCCGTACGCGGACGCGATCTTGATGCCCTTGTCGGCGAGGGGCGGATAGTCGTAGGCGTGAACCAGATAGTGCGCCACGCCGGGATGGTCGGGGTTCTGCTTGAACAGGCGCTCGAGGATCTCCGCGGACTTGAGCTGGTTGGCGTAGGTCTTGTCGTTCTTCGGCGCGGAGGCCTGCAGGGCCAGCGCGTAGTACGTCCACGCCTCGAAATCGTCCGGATACCGCTGGGTCATCTGCTCCATCGCCTGGGTGTAGGCTGCCAGCCTCGTGTTCACCGGCACCTTGTCGTGGTCGCGGTAGTACACGCCGATCGCCTCGATCCAGTCACGCTCGCGCTGCGTCTTGGCGCCGGCCGCGCGTCCCTTGTCGAGCGCCTCGGACGCGGCGACGGCGTCCTTCGGCGGCGGTGGAAACGCCAGCGAGTTGCCGAGATAGTTGACGGCCAGGCCCCAGTACCCCATCGCGCACTTCGGGTCTTGCTGGATGACGGCGTCGAACACCTTGCGCGCCTCGGTGAACCAGTACGAGTGCAGCATGGCCACGCCGCGCTCGAACTGCGACTGCACCTTGGCGTCGCACGAGGTCGGGAACGTGACCTTGCCCAGCTTGTCCTGGGCGAGCGCCGGACCCGTGATTGCGACGAGGACGAGGACAAGCGCGATGGAAGTCAGCGGCGCCTTCATACAGCCTCCTTGCTTCGCCATGACGGTTTCCGCGCGACCATCCTCGCACACTGCACGTCGCCAAAGAAGGTGCTGCGTGCGGCGGCGGCTCAGTTGAACCTCAGCCAGCCGGCGCTTTCACGCCAGATTCACGCCCTGGAGGCCGAGCTGGGCGTGCCGCTTTTCGACCGTGTCCGTCCGCGAGCGCTGCTGACCTCCGAAGGCGAGGATCTGCTGCGGCGGAGTCGGCGGCTGTTGACCGACGCCGACTCGCTCGGCGAGCGGGCGAGGGCGCTCAAGAGCATGAGCGACCAGGTGACGCGAGAACTGAGGGAGATCAGGAAACTCGACCCGGCCGGGGAGCGGAAGAAGTCACCGAGCGGCCATTTCCACCTTGACCCACTCGGCCCTTACCCTGGGCTCCTTGTCCTCGTACTTGACCTCGACCACCGCGCCCTTCCCCAGATCCGCGAACGTTCCCTTCTGATTCTGCTGTCCCAGCTTGCTCCGGTCCAGCCAGATCTTGGTGCGGTCGGTGATCGCGGCGGTCCGCTTGCCCGACGGGCCCGCGACGACGATGGTCCGGCCGCGAGCGTCCGCGGTCTCGACAGTGCCGATGACCGTGACCTTGCCGGAGAGCCCTGGCGACTGGCCGACGGGAATGTAGAACTCGGTCGCCTCCTGCCCGTCGGCCGCCAGCGCGCCCCCAAAGAGGAGGACGAATCCATCCAGGTTCTCGAGGATCAGCCCGAACTTCCGCATCAGCTCCGGCTTCTCGAAGTTCTCCCGGAGCGCCGGGACGAACTCCGCGACGAACAGGGGGTCGTTGGGCGGCAGCCTGGAGATGAAGGCGGAATCGATCGTGAAGTTGTTCGTGGGCGGGTGGCAGGTTCCGCAGGTCCGCCCGTTGCCCGCGAACGTCTCCTTCAGGAAAAGCTCCTTGCCCCTCGCGACGAGCTCCCGCTGCGGATCCGGCTTCGGCGGAAACAACGACTGGCAGCTCGCCACGAGGACGAGACCCGTCACGACCACTGCGACGCGCACCACGGCCGCCGACGTCAAGACGATCCTCCTGGTCGCCTCCAAGGCCCCCTCGCTCGGAGACGCCCCGGCCGAGCCGGCGCGCTCCTCGGTTCGCTAGCGGCCGGCGCGGAGGACGCGGCCCGGGAGTGCACCCGTGTGCTTGCCGTGCTCCAGCACGACCTGACCGCCGACGATGACGTGATGCACGCCGTCGGCGCCCTGCACGCGACGAGGCGTGCCGGAGGGTCCGTCGAGCGTGACCTCGTCCTCCTTCACTCCGATGGTCGAGAGGTCGAACACCATGAGGTCGGCCGCCAGGCCTTCGCGGACGAGACCGCGATCATGCAGGCCCAGGATGCGCGCGGGCTGGAAGGTCAGACGCCTGATCGCGTCCTCGAGCGTCATCAGCTCGCGGTCGCGCACCCACTGGCCGAGCACGTAGCTCGACTCACCGGCGGTGCAGAAGTTCGTGTTGAGGTGGGCGCCGGCGTCCGACTGCGAGGGCAGCGCATGGCCGCTCTTCACCATGTCGGCGATCTGGTTCTCTTCCTCGGTCGAGCGCGTCATCAGCTGGAACTCGGTGTCGAGCCCTTCCTCGAGCGCCAGGTCGAGCATGACATCGGCAACGTGCTGGCCCTGCTGCTCGGCGAGATCCATGAGATTGCGGTCCACGAGCCCCTGGTTCTTCGCGAGCATGACCTTGCGCACGAAGATCGAGCGCCACGGCACGAGCCGGCCGGGCACGCCCGGCCGCCGCCGCTGCGGCTTGAGCGCCTGCTCCCGCATGCGCGCGCGCCGCTCCGGGTCGGCGAGGGCCGCCAGCCGGTCCGGCAGGCGCAGGTGCATCACGACGTCCCACACGTCGAGGTTGTGGAAGAACGTCGTCTTCTTCAGGGTAAACCGCGGATTGAACGGGATCGCCCGCAGGAGGTTGTACATCTGCGCGCCCTCGCGCGAGGCCTTCTCGACGTAGGGCCGCGCGTTGGTGTCGAAGCTCAGGAAGAACACCGGGCGCCCGCTCACGACGGCCACGTCGCGCAGATGGTCGAGATCGGCCAGGCTCGGCTTGCCCGCGCCCTTCGGCAGGATCTCGATGATGCCGCGGTTGAACTCGGCCATCGTGCGGCCGAGCGCCACGCGCTCCTCGTCGGCGGCCAGGCGTGTCGGCACGGGCTGGCCCTGCGGGCCCGCGTGCGTCGGCGAATCCGTTGTGCTCCAGCCCCAGGCGCCGGCTTCCATCGATTCGCGGAGCAGCCGCTGCATGTGCGCGATCTCGTCCGGCGTCGCGGCGCGGTCCCACGCCGCCGCGTCCATCGCCGACAGGCGCAGCGGATTGTGGCCGACCAGCGGCATCAGGTTGAGGCCGAGACCATGGTCGATCGCATCGAGATACTCGCCGAAGGTCTCCCAGTTCCAGGGCAGCACGGAGGCCAGCGAGCGCACCGGCAGGTCCTCGACGCAGCAGAACGTCGCGAGCATCGTGTCGCGATGCTCGGGCCGCAGCGGCGCCAGGGTGAGGCCGCAGTTGCCCATGAGCACGGTCGTCACGCCGTGCCAGATCGAGGAGGTGCAGAGCTTGTCCCAGAAGGGCTGGGCGTCGTAGTGCGTGTGCGTGTCGATGATCCCGGGCGCCACGAAGCGGCCCTCGGCGTCGATCGTGGAAGTCGCCGCGCCCCGGATCTTGCCGATCTCGACGATCGTGCCGTCCTTGACCGCGACGTCGGCCCGATAGCGGGAGAAGCCGGAACCGTCGACGACCATGCCGTTCTTGATGACCAGGTCGTAAGGCATCAGTTCCCTCCGGGGCTGGACTGGCGATCCTCGATTTGCGCGCAATTGTCCCACATAACCTCGCGCTCCGTCAGGAGTCTCTCACCGGCCGCGCCGGACCGGCAGCAGCGCCTTCTGGCCGGGATGGAGCTGCTGGTCGACCGCGTTGAGGATGACCGCCGTCATCGCGTAGTTGCCCATGAGGGCCGCCAGCTCGACCACTCCGCGCCGGCCGAAGAGCTCGACCGCGCGGGCGAACGTCCGCGAAGCGAGCCTCTTCGTGCGGAACAGCTCCCGACCGAACGCGATGATGACCGCCTCTCGCTTCCCGAGTCGGGCGAGGGGCTTGCCTCGTCTGACGACCTCGACGATCTTCGCGTCGAGACCTTCCGCGAGGGCCGCCGGCTCGTGCGCCGCCCACTGGAACTGATTGTCGAGCTCTCGCGCCGTCACCAGGATGGCGAGCTCGGTCAGGCGCCGGTCCAGGGCGCTCTCGAAACGCAGGTATTGATTGGTCGCCCTCACGAACCCGGCGAGCTTCGGCGAATGGAGCCAGATGCCGCTCGGCCCACGCAGCCCGACCAGGGTCCGGCTCTCTCGGCTCACGACCGCGTCGTAGAGCTTCTGGCCCTCGGCGTCGAGCTCGGCGCGCTCGAGGAGGGGCAGGCGCGAAAGAGAGGCGCGGTCGACGTCCTTTGGCAGCCTCGCTACTTGTTCCACCACTTCCAGCTCTCCTCCTGCGAGGTGTTCGGGATCCGATCCACGATGGCGTTGACCAGCCGGTTCCCCTGGCGCTCCACTTTCATCACGTACACATCGGTGATGACCTGTTGGAACCGATCGAACCGGATCGGGCCACGCGGTGGCTGGATCGTGGTGGCGGCACCGCGGATCGCGTCGCGCAACGCGGCGCGGTCACCGACTTCGCCCTTCAGCGCTTCGATCGCCGAGCCGACGAGCTGGCCCGAGACGTAGCCCAGCTCCACGTAACGCGTCGGCAAGGCACCGGCGCGCGACTCGTACTCACGCACGAACGCGCGGTTCTCCGGGGTGTCGAGCGTCGCGCTGTAGTGCCCCGCCGTAATAATGCCGAGCGCGGCGTCCCCGAGCGTCGGCAGCAGCACATCGTCCGTGAGCGTGTTGTAGCCGAGCAGTGGGAGTCTGTCGCCCAGGCCGTACTCCCGGTACGCCTTCACGAAGCGGATCGAGTCGGTGCCAGCGAACCACGCGTAGACCGCGTCGGCGGTGAGGCCGCTCACCTGGGCCATATAGGGCGCGAAGTCGGGCGTGTTCAGCGGCGCGTAGATCTCCTTCACGATCTCGCCGCCCGCCCCTTTGAAGCCCGCAATGAAGGCTTCTGCCGAATGGCGCCCGGCGGCGAAGTCCGACGCCATGACGACGATCTTCCGGTGCGGTGTCTTCTTGAAGACCCAGATCCCCATCGGGAAATTGCCCTGATCGCTCGTCTCGACCACTCGGAACAACCATGGGCTCGCCCTGGCCGGAGCGGTGAGGTCGCGGGTGAAGGCCACCGGCACGATCAGCGGGATGCCCTGACCGTGGACGTAGTCCCGGATGGCCAGGGCGACTCCACTGTGGACCGGCCCGATCAGCACATCCACGCGGTCCCGTTCGACGAGCTTGCGCGCCTTGGTCAGGCCGACGTCGGGCTTGGCCTCGTCGTCCTCCTTGATGAGGACGATCTCGCGGCCGCCCGCCTTGTTGCCGATCTTGGTGAAGTAGAACTCGACACCCTTGCTAGTCTCCTGACCGTTGATGGCAATGACGCCGGTGTAGGGCAGGAGGAGACCGACCTTGATCGGCGGCCGCGGCGCCTGGCCGGACGAGATCGTCGCGAGAGCGAGCACGCTCGAAAGGAGCAGCGCGATTCCCGCCGCGGGCTTCATGGTCAGCGCTTGTGCACGTACTTGGTGAGCCGCTTGCCTCCAGCCTCGGCCAGATAGATGTCGCCCACCGAGTCGACCCAGAGCCCGTGTCCCGAGGGCGAGTCGAAGCGCGCCAGCACCTTGCCGTTGCGGTCGAGGATGCTGATCGACGGTCTGAGCTCGCTGACGTAGGCCACCTGCTGCGCGTTGAAGTAGATGTCGGTCGGGCGATGGATGTCGCGCCACTGGGAGACGAACTTGCCGCTCGCGTTGAACACCTGGATGCGGCTGTTCTCCCGGTCGCAGACATAGACGAACCCCTCGGGATCGACCCAGAGGCTGTGGGGCAGATGGAACTCTCCCGGCTCCTGCTTGCCCGGCGTGCCCCACGACGAGAGCAAGGCACCCTGCGCCGAGAAGCGATGGACGCGGCTGTTGCGATAGCCGTCCGAGACGTAGAGATCGCCCGACGGCGACGGAACCATCTCGGTCGGCTTGTTGAAGGGCCCGGCCGAGCGCGGCGGCAGCTCGATGTCCTTCGTGGCCCCCGTGTCCGACGGCTGACCGCGCGTGCCGAGGACCATCAGGGGCTTGCCGTCCAGGGTGAACTTCAGTGCGACGTGGTCGTCGCGGTCAGTGAGGTAGATCACGTCGTCGACGATCGCGATGCCGTGGGGATCCTTGATGGCACTCGAGCCCCACGAGCCGAGGTAGCTGCCGTCGCGGTCGAACACGATGATCGGCGGGTCCTTGCGCTGGAAGGCGTAGACCCGATCGCGCGAGTCGGTCGCCACCGCGCTGACCGGGCCGAACGTCCAGCCGGCGGGCAGCTTCGCCCACGATTCGTTCACCTCGTACTGGTAGCCGCCGCTCCCGACGGTCGCCATTGCGCCCTCCTGGATTTGAGCCGGTCCTGGTGGCGGCGATCCTGCGCCTTTCCGCCGCCACGCGCAACACGCCCGCTCGGAGTATGATTCGTCCACCGCGGATCGAACGAAGAAAGGAAGGCCCTATGCCAGACCTCTTCGAGACCATGCAGACCATGCGCGCCATGCGCCGGTTGAAGCCCGACCCGGTTCCCGACGAGCTGATCAAGAAGATCCTGCAAGCCGGCACGTGCGCGCCCAACGGGGGCAACACGCAGCGCTGGCGCTTCCTGGTCATCAAGGATCAGAAGATCAAGCAGGGCGTGCAGGTCTGGTACAAACGGGCGTTCGACGAGGTCGTCGGGCCTCGCTATCTCAAGAGCACGCCGCCGCCCGGCGTCACCCGCGAGCAGTACAACCGGCAGCACGCCGCGGTGGAATACTTGACCGACCACTTCCACGAGGCACCCGTGTGGATCGTCGCGTGCCTCGAGGAAGGGACGGCGGTACCCACGCGCGGGTCCGGGGCGTCGATCTATCCCGCCGTGCAGAACATGCTGCTGGCGGCCCGGGCCCTCGGCCTCGGCGCCACCCTGACGACGCGGCACCTGCTCTACGAGAAGGAAGCCGAGGCCGCGCTCGGCCTGCCGCCGGGCGTGCACTCCTACGCGATCCTGCCGATCGGCTACCCGATGGGGAAGTTCGGCCCCGTCGGCCGCGGCCCGCTCAAGGACATCGTGTATCAAGACCGCTGGGGCAGTCCCTATCGCGAGGTGTGAGCATGGCCATCAAGATGATCCATCACGTGAACGTTCAGATCAGCGACCGCGAGCGGACTCGAGCGTGGTACGAGAAGGTGCTCGGCGCCGAGTTCCTCGACCGCGGTCCGGCGCTGAACAGGCGACAGCTGCAGCTGAGGCTCGGCAGCGGCGAGATCCACTTCACGGTGACGCCGCGCCCGGTCATCGTCGCGTCGAGCCACTTCGCGATCGAGGTCGACGACTGGGAGGCCACCCTGGTCCACCTCGACCGCCTCGGGATCCCGCACGTGAGGACGTCGGCCGCCAGCACCGGGTCAGACATCGGCGGCACCGATCCGCACCAGGGGCGCCGTGAGGACAGCAGCGAGCACTACACCTATATCAAGGATCCCGACGGCAATCTGATCGAGCTCGTGAATCACCCGCTGGGGCTGCGGGACTCCCAGGGCCGCCAGGTCGAGATCGCGCACGATCCCAAGGGGCTCCGCTGGGCTCAGATTTCCGGGTTCGTCGAGGCGGAGGCGGCGCACGGATGAAGATCGCGACACCCGACCTTGTGACGAACTCATACTTCCCGGCGCTCGCCGCCGAGGAGCTCGGGCTGTATCGCGAGGAAGGGCTCGACGCCCACGTCGAGCTCTTGCCCTCGCTCGACGCCGTGAACGCGCTGCGGGACGGCACCGTAGACTTCGTGGCCGGCGGCGCGCACACGACCTTGCTCGCGTTTCCGGGCTGGAAGGGCGCGAAGCTCGTCGTCGCCCTCTCGCAGGGCACGCCGTGGCTCCTGGTCCTGCGCGCGGATCTTCCGGCCCGCCGCGGCGACGTCGCAGCCGTCAAGGGCCTGCGCATCGGCGCCGCGCCGGGGCCCGACCGCGCGTTCCTTCGCCTCCTGCACGAGGCCGGCGTCGATCCGGTCCGCGACGGCGTCAAGATCGCGCCGGTGCCGGGCGGAACCGATCCGGGCGCGTCCTTCGGGGTCACGGCCGCCGAGGCCCTCGAGCGCGGCGCCGTCGACGGGTTCTGGGCGAACGCGCTCGGGAGCGAGACCGCCGTGCGCCGCGGTGTCGGCAAGATCATCGTGGACGTCCGGCGAGGCGACGGCCCACCCGAGGCGGGGCAGTACACGTTCGCGGCGCTCTCCACGACGGAAGCGCTGATCGGGAGCGCGCCCGAGCGTGTGGCGGCGGCGGTGCGCGCGATCGTGCGCGCTCAAACTCTTCTCCGACGGGATCCCACGCGGGCGACCGAAGTCGGGCGGCGGCGGTTTCCGCCGGCGGCCGCGGAGATCATCGCGGCGGTCGTGGAGCGCGATCTTCCGTTCTACGATCCGACGATCGGGGAGCAAACGGTCTCGGTCATGAACGGCTTCGCCCGCTCGATCAGATTGCTCGCGGAGCCCGTCGCCTACGAAGACACCGTGGCCACCCGGTTCCGTGACCTCTGGGTCAGTAGAGGTGACAGGCGGTGAATCGGCGGGGCTTCACTTCCTTCCACTCCGGCTCCTGACGGCTGCACTGCGCCATCGCGCGGGGACAGCGGGGATGGAAGCGGCAGCCCTCCGGAGGATTCACGGGACTGGGCACCTCACCGCCCAGCACGATGCGCTGCCGGCGCGTCCCAGGATGTAGCGGCAGCGCCGCCGACAGCAGCGCCTCCGTATAGGGATGAAGCGGCTCCGTGTACACGGCGTCGCACTCGCCCACCTCGACGAGCTTGCCGGCATACATCACGGCCAGGCGCGTCGCCAGGTAGCGGGCGGCAGCCAGATCGTGCGAGATGAACATGTACGCCAGCCCGAGCTGTTCCTGGAGTCGCTTCAGTAGATTGAGAATCTGCGCGCGGATCGAGACGTCCAGCGCTGACACCGGCTCGTCGAGCACGAGAAACTTCGGGTAGGTGACGAGGGCGCGGGCGATCGCGATGCGCTGACGCTGGCCGCCGCTGAACTCGTGGGGATAGAGCGCGCCGCTCTCCCGCCGGAGACCGACGAGCTGCAGCACCTCGCGTACGCGCTCGGCCACCACCGCGCGGCTCACGCCCCCGTCCGCGGGCAGCGGCTCGGCGACGATGTCCTCGACCCGCATCCGGGGATTCAGCGAGCTGTAAGGATCCTGGAACACGGCCTGGACCGATCGCCGATACCGCCTGAGGTCGTCGCGATCGAACGCGGCGGTGTCCTTGCCGTCGAACCGCAGCGCGCCGGCGGTCGGGCGCTCGAGGAGCAGGCATAGCTTCGCGAGCGTCGTCTTGCCCGAGCCAGACTCGCCGACGATGCCGAGCGTTTCGCCCTCGGCCACCCGCACGCTCACGCCGTCGAGCGCCTTCACCCAGGCGCCGGGTCGACCAACGGCGAAGCCGCTCGCGGCCGGAAAGTATTTCTTGAGGCCGACGCCTTCGAGCAATTAGTGGGACTGAGGGGGAGCGACTGCCGCTCCTCCCCCAGACCCCCCCACGAGGGGCGCGGCGGACTCGGTTGCGGGGAGGGCAGCCCAGCAATGCGCGTCATGACCCGCCGCGATCGCGACCAAGGGCGGGAACTTCGTCTCGCAAATCGGCAGGCGGTCAGGGCAACGCGGTACGAACGGGCAGCCGTCGGGGAGTCGGGCCAGGTCGGGAGGCTGGCCTCCGATCTCGACCAGGGGCTGACGCCCACGCTCGGCGGCCGGGAGGCATCGCAGGAGCGCGCGTGTATAGGGGTGACTCGGGCGATCGAAGATCTGCGCCGTGCTGCCCATCTCGACAATCCGGCCGGCGTACATCACGGCGACTCGATCGGCAATCGCTGCAACGATGCCGAAATCGTGGGTGACGAGGATGACCGCGACGCCCGCGGAGGCTTGCACCTCCCGGAGCAAATCGAGGTATTGCGCCTGGATCGTCACGTCGAGCGACGTGGTGGGCTCGTCCGCGATGAGCAAGCGCGGCGCGCACGACAGCGCGATCGCGCTCGAGACGCGCTGGCGCATCCCGCCGCTGAACTGGTGCGGATAGTGCGAGAGCCGCGTCTCGGCGGCGGAGATCCGCAGCCGGCGCAGCGCCTCGAGGACACGCTGCCGCAGCGAATCGCCGCGCAGGCCCTGGTGGAGCCGGACCACCTCGCCCACCTGCGTGCCGATCGTCAGGGCGGGGTTCAGCGAGGTCATCGGATCCTGGAGCACCATGGCGATCCGCTTACCCCGGATCCGCCGCATCTCGGCCGAGCTCTTCTGCAGCAGATCCTGCCCCTCGAACAGCACCCGGCCTCCGACGATCCGCCCGGCGGGTTCCGGAACCAGGCGCACCAGCGAGAGGCACGTGACGGACTTGCCGCAGCCCGATTCCCCGACGAGGGCGAGCGTCTCGCCGGCCAGGAGCGTGAAGCTCACGCCATCGACGGCCTTTGTGACGCCGCGACGGGTGAAGAAATGCGTTTTCAGGTCTTCGACAACCAGGAGCGGCGGGGAGTTGCTCGCGCGTGTCATCGGGCCTTGAGCTTCACGTCCTCGTAGGGCGCCGAGTAGCCGTGATAGCTGATGAGCCCCAACCCCGACTCCGCCACCCGCGGGCCATAGCCGTTGATGAACGCGGGCTCGAAGAGCGGCGCGAAGATCGCCTTGTCGTGCATGAGCTGCTGGATGCGATGCAGGATCGCCTCGCGCTTCTTTCGATCGGGCTCGGCGGCCTGCTCGCGGAAGAGCCCGTCGATGTCGGGGTAGCCGCCGTAGGCGTACATACCGTCCGTCAGCACGAACGCTTCGATGCGGGTCGCGGCGTTGCCAAACGCGGCGCTGCCGGCCCGGTACAGATTCTTGAGCTTCTTTTCCTGGTTGCCCTTGATCATCGCGGCCCGCTCGAGCGGCTGCACCTTGATGCGAATGCCGACGGCCTGTAGGTAGTTCGCCACCGTCTCGGCGATCGACACGTACACGAAGTCCGCCGAGATCACCCCGGCGTCGAAGCCATTCGGGTAGCCGGCAGCGGCCAGCAGCTGCTTCGCTCGCTGGGGGTCGTAGGGATAGGGAGGAGCCGGCCAGGCGAAGTCGAAGGCGCTCGGGATGATGCTGCCGGTGGCCTTCGCGAGCCCGAGGTACTCGGCATCGTTGATGGCCTGGCGATCGATCGCGAGATTGGCGGCCAGGCGCACGCGCCGGTCGGCCCACGGTGACTTCGGATCCCACTGGTCGATGATGACGATCCACTCGGTGAACGCGCCGCCCGTGGCCTTCAAGGTGAGCCCCGGCGTCTTCCTGATTTCTTCGGCGAGCGCACCCCGGATCGAATAGGCCACGTCCGCCTCGCTGCGCTTGAGCATCGCCAGGCGGGTGGCCTCGTCCGGGACCGACTTGAAGACGAGACGCTTCACGCTCGGGGCTTTGCGCCAGTATTGCTCGTTCGCCTCAAGAAGGAGCTCGATGCCCGGCGCGAACGAGACGAACTTGTAGGGGCCGGCGCCGACGGGCGCCTTCTTGAACCCCTCGTCGCCGACCTTCTCCAGATACTTCTTGGGCACGATCCAGGCGGCGCCCGTCGCCGGCGTACCGAAGAAGGTCATGAAGTCGGCCCAGGGCCGCTTGAGCCGGAAGCGAACGCGCAGCGGATCCACGATCTCGACCGCGGCCACGCGCGCCTTCATGATCGTCGCGCCGGCCCCGCGGTAGCGCTCGAAGGAGAACTTCACGTCCTCCGCCGTCAGCGCATCCCCGTTGTGGAACTTCACCCCCTGGCGCAGCACGAATTCGTAGACCAGACCATCCGGCGAGACGGTCCAGGACTCGGCCAGGCTCCCGGCCTGCGGCTTGCCCGGCATCGGCTTCACGAGGGCGTCGTGGAGCGCGTACAGGACCAGGAACGGCGTGATGATGCCCGGCGTCTCGGCCGGATCGAAGAAGGTCGGCGCCAACGAGAAGTGAACGGCCCAGGTCATCTGTCCCGCGGGCGCGTCAGCGCGCCCCGATTGTGTCTGGGCCAGAGCCGCAGCGGGCACGACCGCGAGCGTGGCAAGGAGCAGCGACCACACGACGACGCCGGAAAGACATCGGGGCCGTTTCATTCCGTTACCCTCCGTCGGCGCCAGCCGCCGCGCCGCGCGCGCCGGCCCGCCGGACGCCGTCTCCCACCGGCTCAGGCGCGGGTTCGTCCGGCTCGACCGCACGGCCGCCGACCTGCCGCAGCTTCGGATCGAGATGGTCGCGCAGCCAGTCACCCATCAGGTTGACGGCCAGGACCGTCGAGAGCATCGCCAGCCCCGGAAAGAATGAGATCCACCAGGCCGTCGCCAGGAATCCTCGCCCGTCGGCGATCATCAGGCCCCAGGCGGGATTCGGCGGCGGCACGCCAACCCCCAGGAAGCTCAAGGTGCCCTCGAGAAGGATCACGTAGCCGACCTGCAGGGTGGAGATGACCAACAAGGTCGGCACCACATTGGGAAAGATGTGGCGCCGGATGATCCAGGCGCTCGAGCGCCCGGCCACGATCGCGAGCGCGACGAAGTCTTGCTCCTTGATCGCCAGCGTCTCGCCGCGGACCTGCCGCGCGAAGCGCGGCCAGAGCAGGAGCGCGATGACGAGGATGACGTTGCGAAAGCTCGGCTCCGAGACCGCCACCAGTACGACCGCGATGAGGATCGTCGGCAGCGACAGCCCGACGTCGGTCAGACGCATGAGCACGGCGTCGGTGAGCCCGCCGCGGTAGCCCGAGATCAGCCCGAGGGCGGTGCCGAGCGTGCCGGCCACGCCGATCGCCACCAGCGAGACCACGAGCGAGATGCGGCTGCCGTGGACCACCCGGCTCAGCACGTCGCGGCCGAAGCGATCGGTCCCGAGCGGGTGCTCGCGATCGCCGCGCTCCGTCCACACCGGCGGGATCAGCCTCTGGGTGATGTCGCCCTCGGTGGGGCTCGGCAGACCGAGGTAGGGTGCCAGGAGCGCGGCGAAGACGAGCGCCGCGAGGATGGCGCCGGCGAACCACGGCAGCTCGCGGCTACGCGCGCGCATGACGGATCCTTGGGTTGAGGTAGCTGTAGAGCATGTCGACGAACAGGTTCCCGGTGAGGTAGAGCGCGCTCAGCACGAGGACGCCGGCCTGCACGATCGGATAGTCGCGGGTCGTGATCGACTCGAGGATCAGCCGCCCGAGACCCGGCCAGGCGAAGACCGTCTCGGTGACGACGGCGCCGCCGAGGAACTGCACGAAGAGCATCACCGCGAAGGTGACGACCGGGAGCAGCGCGTTCTTGAGCCCGTGCTTCCAGAGCACGACCTGCTCGTGCAGGCCCTTGAGCCGGGCGAACTTGATGTAGTCGGAGCCGAGCACCTCCAGCATCGCCGAACGCGTCAATCTCAAGATGGCCGCCGAGGTGAAGTACCCGAGCGTGAAGGCCGGGAGGATCAGGTGCTCGATGCCGCCGCGGCCGCCGGCCGGCAGCAAGCGCAGCACGACGCCGAACAGCAAGATCAGCATCAGCCCGAGCCAGAACGTCGGCATCGATTGCCCGAGCACCGCGAACACGCGCGCGGCGCCGTCGAGCGTCCCGCCGCGGTGGACGGCGGAATACACGCCGAGCGGGACGCCGATGAGCACGCTCAGGAGCATGGCCACGAGCCCGAGCTCCACCGTGGCGGGCAGCCGCTCCCAGATGTGCTCGGTGACGGGCCGGCGCGTGAGGACGGAGTTTCCGAAGTCGCCGAGGAAGATGTTGCGAACGTAGAGGCCGTACTGGACGGGCAGGGGCTTATCGAGGCCGAGGTGATGCATCAGGATCTGCTGATCACGCTCGCTCGCGTTGACGTCGAGCAGCAGGTGGATCGGATTGCCCGAGAGCCGCGTCAGGAAGAACACGATGCTGATCACGACGAGCATGCTCAGCATCGTCTGGAGCACGCGACCGATCAGGTACCTCCACATGCTAGCGGGCCCGGCCGATGTATTCCCAGTTGTGGAACCCCATGTGCCCGGGGATCACGGGCCAGTCCCCGACTCGGGGCCCCAACCCCGCGATCGTGTGGGCCGCCCCGATCGCGACACCCGGCACGTACTCGGAGAGCCACGGGCCCATCTCGTCGCGCATGATGCGCAGGCGCTCCGTGTAATTCGGCTGGCCCGCGAGCCGGTCGATGAACTCGTCGAGCTTCGGTTGCTCGACGAACAGGCACAGCCCGGCCTTCGTATACCCGGCGCGGTACAACACCTCCCACGGCTCGGGAGCCACCAGGGGTGACGCGTAGGCGAGCGCCACGCCGGAATACGCGCGCGCCCTGAAGTCCGCCGCGAAGATCGCCCGGTCCACCGGGCGGCGCTTCACGCGGATGCCGATCTTCTCCCAGTAGGTCGCCACGGCTTCGCCGACGTCCGGCAGGAAGCCCCGGCCCGGCCACGCCGTGAGATTCATCGTGGTCTCGAACCCACTCGGATAGCCCGCTTCCGCCAGAAGCGCTTTCGCTTTGGCCGGATCGTACGGATAGGGCTTCTTCAACGCGTCCGATGCCCAGGGATCGCTGGGATACATGAGCCAGCTGCCCATCACGGTGCCGAGGCCCCCGAGCACCCGCTGCACGATCGCCTGCTTGTCGACCGCCAGGTTGAGCGCCATCCGCACCTTGCGCGCGCGCTCGGCGTCGGGCTGGGCCCACGGCACCTTCGGGTCGTACGTCGGCTTGGTCGCCCACTGACCGCCGAGGATGATGTAGAGCCAGGACGTGTTGGGCATGAGGAGCGTGCGCACGCCGACTTGCTTCAGCTCGTCGGCGTACTCGCCGCCGACCTCGATGACGTCGACGCTGCCCGCCCGCAACATCGCCATCCGCGTGGACGGCTCCGGCACCTTGACGAACACCAGCCGCTTGAAGTGCGGCGTCGCCCGCCAGTGATTTTCGACGGCCTCGTAGACGATGCGGTCGCCGCGGACGTGCTCGACGAACTTCCACGGACCGGTCGCGACCGGCAGCCGCTCGGCGCCGTCGTCCTTGGCGGTCTCGACGTAGCGCTTGGACTGGATGAACGCGACGGAGGCGAAGAGCCCCTGATTCACCTTGTTGCCGAACACGACGAACGGCTTGTCGAAGCGCACCGTGAGCGTGTACGGGTTCTCGACCTCCATGCTCTTGATGAGCCGGAACTCCGGCGCTAGCGAGTTGGCGGAGCCGTCCTTCGCGATGGTGTTGAACGTGAACTTGACGTCCTCGGCGGTCATCTCGCCGCGGCCGCCGTGGAACTGGACGCCCTTGCGCAGATAGAAGGACCAGGTGCGGCCGCCGTCCGCGACCTTCCAGCGCTCGGCCAGCATGGGCGCGAGCTCGCCGGTCTTCGGGTCGCGCGTGAGAAGGTTCTCGTACATGGGCTTGAGCACCACGTCCTCGGCCCCGACGTACAGGTGAGGGAGCCAGCGCTCGTTGCCGAACGTGGCGACGGCGACTGTCAGCGTGCCCTCGGGCTTCGCGGCCTGCCCGTGGGCGGCGATCGCGGTCAGGAGCCCGATGGCAGCGACCATCGAGACGACCCAGCGTCGTGTCTTCATGACTTCCTCCCAGCCCCGAGGGCTGAACGTTGTCGTTCGGTCAGGGACAGGAAGCGGAAAAGCGCCGATATCCTACTCCAGGCCGTAGTCCGCCCAGTGGGCGTCGACCCGGTCGAGATCCTCCTTCGGGGGCACCGAGCGGGCGGGGAAGCGATGCTTCCGCGTCGCGTCGACGCCCACTTTGGACGAGAGCACGGTCTTGCGCTGGAGCTGGTCCACGTCCTCCTCCGCGGTCGACGGGTCGAGCGCGACGCCGGCCGTGGCGCGGTTCACGTAGAGATCGTGCTCGGGCTGGACGTGCCAGGACATGGCCCAGAGGACCTGGAAGTAGTCGCGGATGTCGATGTCCTCGTCGACCACGACCACCCACTTGGAGAATGATGGATCGTACGCCCAGACCGCCCACATCGCCCGCTGGGGCAGGGCGGGATGCTCGCGGCGGAGCGAGATCGCCAGGAACGCGGCGCCGCCGCCGGCCTCGAGCAGGTGCACGTCGCGCACGGGGAGCCTCAGATCGCGGCGCAGATGCTGGAGCAGCGCCACATCGCGGCCGGTGCCGCGGATGCAGCTCGACTCGCTGGGCGGCATCTGGCTGAAGAAGGCCTGGTAGATCGGGTCGGCCCGGTGCGTGATGGCCGTGACCTCGATCACGAAGCTCGGGCCCGACGACCCCATGTAGCCCGTGTACTCGCCAAACGGTCCCTCGTGCTCGCGCACGCCCGCCGGGACGAAGCCTTCGATCACGATTTCGGCGTGCGCCGGCACCTCGAGGTCGTTCGTCTCGCATTTCACGACCTCCAGCGGCTCGCCGCGCAGGGCGCCCGCCACCCCCAGCTCGTCGCCGCGGATCCGCGCGACAGAGGTGAGCGGCACCGGCGGATCGCAGCCGATCACGACGGCGCACGGGGTCGGGTTGCCCTTTCGCTCGTTCTTCATGAGGTGCGCGTACATGTCGCGCCAGGTCGTGCTGAGGAAGAGCCCGAACTTCCTCGGCCCCTTCAGCATGAGGCGATAGGTGCCCATGTTGCGCTCGCCGGTCTCGGGATCGACCGAAATCACGCACGGCCCGGTGACGTACGGCGCCGGGTCCTGATCCCGGGTCCAGAGGCACAAGGGCAGCGCCGTCGCGTCGATCCGCTCGCCGGTCTGGATCACGTCCTTCACCGGCCCCGTCTTCACGCGGACGGGCGGGATCGGGTGGCTCTGAGCGCGGGACCACTTGTCGGCGATCTGGTCGACCGTGGTCTCGAGCGCCAGCGCGTAGACCTCCGGCGAGGCGCCGAGGATCCCCGCGACCAGCGGCATCCGGTGCCCCTTGATGTGCTCGAACATCACGGCGGGCCGGCGCGCCGGGGGAATTCGCTGAAATACTCGGCGGATAACCGCCGCGACTTCCCAGCTCGGATCAACTTCCTTCTTGACGTGGTGGAGCTTGCCCCGAACCTCGAGCGCGGCCAGGTATTCACGGAGATCCTTGTAGGCCATGTCCGGTCACCTCCGGTTTAGAAGCGCGTCATGTCGTTCCGGGCCGGTATGGGTGCTGCTCGATCCAGTGTCGCGCGATGTCGATCCGGCGGCAGACCCACACGCGGTCGTGCCGCTCGACGTAGTCGAAGAAGCGCGCGAGGGCGGCGGCCCGGCCCGGCCGCCCCATGAGCCGCATGTGCAGCCCGACCGACATCATCTTCGGATGATCGACGCCCTCCGCGTAGAGCACGTCGAACGCGTCCCGAGCGTGGGCAAGCCATTCGTCGCCGGTCGAGAAGCCGCCGGGCAGTCCGAACTTCATGTCGTTGACGTCCAGGGTGTAGGGGACGACCAGGTGCGGCTTGCCCGAGACGACGATCCAGTACGGCAGATCGTCGTTGTAGGCGTCGGCGTCGTAGAGAAAGCCGCCCTCCTCGACGACGAGACGCCGCGTGTTGGGGCTGAGCCGTCCCGTGTACCAGCCGACCGGCCGGCTGCCGGTCGTGCGCGTCAGGCTCTCGACCGCTCGCCGGATGTGATCGCGCTCGACCTTCTCGCTGACGAACTGATAGTCGATCCACTTCCAGCCGTGGCTCACGACCTCGTGGCCGGCCTCGACGATCGCGGCCGCGGCCTCGGGGTGGCGCTCGAGCGCCATGGCTACGGCGAAGATGCTGATCTTGATGCCGTACGATGCGAACGTGCGCATGAGGCGCCAGAAGCCGACGCGGCTACCATACTCGTACATCGACTCGACCTGTAAATTCCGCACGCCCTGGAGCGCCGGAAGGCCGACGACTTCCTGCAAGTACGCCTCGGCCTCCTTGTCCCCGTGCAGGATCGATCGCTCGCCGCCTTCCTCGTAGTTCATGACGATCTGCAGAGCGAGTCGTGCTCCGCCGGGCCACTTCGGATCAGGCGGCCTCTTGCCGTATCCGACGAGGTCGCGCGGATAGTTTCCTCGGAGGGGGGCTTCGCCCCCCTTCCGACGGGCGGACCGGGCCTGCGGCCCGGTCTCGCCCTGCCTCCCCCCAGATTCGATTGCGCCGGCGGAGCCGGCGCTCGAACGCGCGCGGTCTTTCGGTTGGCGGCTCATACCCTACCGATACCGGGGGCGCCGAGGTTGTCGCGCACGTCAGGGTTGGCCGGGCCGGCGGAGGCGTAGTGGGCGAGGGCCGCGTCGACGCCCGCGCCGGCGGAGGTGCGGTGACCCTCGCCGCGGAGCGCGTGCTCGAGCGCCGCCAGACACACGAGCACGAACTGACGCTGCGCCGAGTAGCCCATGGTGCCGATGCGCCAGATCTTGCCCTGTAGCGGGCCGAACGCGGCGCCGATCTCGACGCCGAAATCCTCGACGAGCCGGCGCCTGACGCGTAGCTCGTCGACGCCGTCCGGCACGACGACGGGAGTCAGGAAGGGCAGCCGGTGCTCGCGCGGCTCCTTGCCGAAGAGCGCCACGCCCAGGGCGTCGAGGCCCGCGCGGAGCGCGTCGCCGTGCAGACGATGCCGCGCGAAGCGGGCCTCGAGGCCCTCCTCCTGGACCGCTCGGAGCGCCTCGCGAAGCCCGTAGACCATCGCCGTCGGCGCCGTGTGGTGGTTGAAGCGCGCGGGGCTCCAGTAGTCGGCGAGCTGGCCGAGGTCCAGATAGTTGCTCCGCACCTTGGTGCGGCGCCCGCGAATGGCGGCCTCGGCCTGCGCGTTGTAGGTGACCGGCGCCAATCCCGACGGGCAGCTCAGACACTTCTGAGTTCCCGCGGTCGCGACGTCGACGGCCCAGCGGTCGACGGCGACCTCGCACCCGCCCAGGGTCACCACGCAGTCGGCGACCAGGAGCGCGCCGTGATCGTGGGCCAGCCGCGCGATGTCGGCGAGCGGCTGCAGGATCCCGGTCGAGGTCTCACCGTGAACGACAGCGACGAGCTTGGTCGTGCCGCCCTTCAGCGCGGCCTCGATCGCGGCGGGATCGATCAGTCGCCCCCACTCGCCGCGCACAGCGGTGACCTCGGCCCCGCACCGCTCGGCGATCTCGATCAGCAGCAGGCCAAAGCGCCCGCACTCGGCCACCACGACCCGATCGCCCGGCTCCACCAGCGAGGTGAGGGCCGCTTCGAGGCCGGCGCGCCCGGTCCCGGGCACCGGGAACGCGCGGCTGTTGCGGGTCTGGAAGGCGAACCGCGAGAGGTCCATCACCTCGTTCATGATCTCGGTGAACTCCGGGTCGAACTGGCCCAGCAGCGGCGTCGACATCGCGCGCAGGACGCGAGGGTCGGCCATGGACGGGCCAGGGCCCAGGAGGACCCGCGGACCGGGCAGGAGATCACCGGGTGACATGCCCGGGAATTATAATTGAGGCCCGCGGCGGACCACGTGCCCGACAAATTTACCGGCCGGCCCCTCAGGCGCCTCGAGGATCCTCGGCTGCTGCGCGGCCAGGCCCTCTATGTGGACGACCTGCGCGTGCCCGGCACCTGTCACGTGGCGTTCGCCCGCAGCATCTATCCCCACGCGCGCTTCAGGGTCGATGCCACCGCGGCGCGGGCCCTCCCCTCCGTCGTCGGCGTGTTCACCGCGGCCGATCTCGAGGCCGAGCGAGGCTTCCGCGATATCCCGGCCGTCGTCGATCATCCGGCGCTCCGCCCGTGCCGGCAGCTGCCGCTGGCGCGCGACAAGGTTCGCTACGTCGGTGAGCCGATCGCCGCCGTCGTGGCCGAGAGCCGCTACGCCGCGCAGGACGGCGCCGAGGCCCTCGAGATCTCGTATGATCCGCTCGATCCCGTGCCCGACGCTCACGCCGCCATCGCCGCCCGTGCGCCGCTCCTGCACCAGGGGATCGAGGGCAACGTGGCAGCCGATTTCACGGTGCGATCGGGCGATGCCGACGCGGCGTTCCGGCGCGCCGAGATCGTCACGCGCGGGCGCTACTACGTCCACCGCTACACCGGGATGCCGCTGGAGACGCGTGGCGTCCTGGCCGCCTTCGACGCCGGCACGGGCAGCCTCACGCTCTGGTCGTCGACGCAGTGGCCTCACACCCTGCGCGACGCTCTACGCGACGTCTTCGGGCTCAGCGAGCATCGGATTCGCGTGATCGCGCCGGACGTGGGCGGCGGGTTCGGCGTGAAGCAGGAGATCTACCCGGAGGAGATCCTGCTCGCGCTGCTCGCGATGCGGCTCGCCTCGCCGGTGAAGTGGATCGAGACGCGTCACGAGCACGTGATCGGCACGGCGCACGCGCGGGAGCAGTGGCACGACGTCGAGCTCGCGGCGCGCCGCGACGGGACGATCGTCGGGCTGCGCGCCGAGCTGCTCGCCGACGTCGGCGCCTATACGCGGAGCCTCGGCGTGCTCTGTCCGTCGATCACCGCGGCGAGCTTGCCGGGGCCTTACCGGATCCGCGACTACACCTGTCGGGTGCGCGCCGCGCTCACGTGCAAGGCGCCGGCGGCCGCCTATCGGGGCGCCGGGCAGCCCGAGGCGGTGTTCGCGGTCGAGCGAGCGGTCGATCAGCTGGCACAGGAGCTCGGCATGGATCCCGCCGAGATCCGCCGGAAGAACTTCATCCGTCGCGACGAGTTCCCGTGGGAGCTCGGGCTCTCGTCGGCGCAGGTCCCGGTGGTCTACGACAGCGGCGACTACGAAGCGGCGCTCGACGCGGCGCTGAAGCTGGCGCGCTATCCGGAGCGCCGCGCCGAGCAAGCCGCCGAGCGCGCTCGAGGCGACCGCGGTCGGCTCCTCGGAATCGGCGTCGCCGGCTACGTGCTGCTCACCGGCCTCGGACCGCACGAGGGGGCGATGCTGCGCGTGGACCCGACCGGTCAGGTGCTGCTCGTCACCGGCGCCTCGCCGCACGGTCAGGGGACCGCCACGGCGTTGGCGCAGGTGGTGGCCGACGAGCTCGGCCTCGAGCCCCGCGACGTCGTCGTCCGGCACGGCGACACGGCGATGATCCCGTTCGGCGTCGGCACCTACGCGAGCCGCAACGCGGTGGTGGCCGGCAGCGCTGCGCTCGTCGCCGCGCGCGCCGTCGCCGACAAGGCGCGCCGCCTGGCCGCTCGCCGGCTGGAGGTGGCCGAGGGCGACCTCGAGCTCGCCGAGGGCAGCGTGCGCGTCGTCGGGGCGCCGCACCGGCGGCTCTCGCTCGGGGAGATCGCGGCCGCGTGCGCGCCCGGCTCGCCGCTGCCCGAGGGCATGAGCCCGGGCCTCGAAGCCACGCACTATTTCCTGGCGCCGCGGCCGACCTTCGGGAGCGGCGTGCACGTCGCCGTCGTCGCCGTGGACCGCGACACCGGCGGCGTCGAGGTCGTCGACTATGTCGCCGCGAGCGACGCCGGACGGCTGATCAACCCGCTCATCGTCGAGGGCCAGCTCCACGGCGGCGTCGCCCAGGGCGTCGGCGGGGCGCTCTACGAAGAGCTTGCCTACGACGAGCACGCCCAGCCCCGCGCGCAGTCGCTGATGGAGTACGTGATGCCCACCGCCGGCCAGATTCCCGCGATCAAGATCGCCAACCTCGTCACGCCGAGCCCGCTCAACCCGCTCGGCGCGAAGGGAGTCGGCGAGGGCGGCACCCTGGCGCCTCCGGCCGCGATCGCGGCCGCGGTGGAGGACGCGCTGCGTCCGTTCGGTGCTCACATCGTGGGCACTCCGATCCGCGCCGAGGACGTGCTGCGCCTCATTCGCCGGCCTTGACGTCGGCCGACCGCGGTCTTAGTTTGCTGAGACGGCTCAAGGAGGCCCTCATGTCGACCAGAATCGTCGGGTTCGTCGCGCTGCTGCTGCTCGCGCCGCCGGCGTGGCTCTCGAGCGCGGAGGCTCAGACCAAGGTGCGGTTCGCCCTCGACTGGCAGATCCAGGGCCCACAGGCGCCGTTCATCACCGCGAAGGCGCTCGGCGCGTTCGCGGCGCAGGGGCTCGACGTCACGATCGATCGCGGGACAGGCTCCCAGAAGACGATCGAGCAGGTGGCGACCGGGACCTACGACCTCGGCTACGGCGACGTCAACTCGATGATCGAGTACAACGTCAAGAATCCACAAATGCCGCTCATCGCGGTCGGCATGGTCCTGAACTCGCCGCCCTTCGCGCTGCTCTCGCTCAAGCGCTATGGTGGCGTGAGCCCGCCTCTGCGTCGGCTCGTCCTGCCGCTCGCGGTCTTCGCGGGTCTCGTCGTCGTCTGGGAGATGGCGGTGCCGGCGCTCCGGATCCCGCAGTTCGTGCTGCCGGCGCCGAGCGGCGTCGTGCGCACCATGGTGCAGACGGCCGGGCCGATCGCCTTCCACGCCCGGCACACGCTCGTGACGACCTTGATCGGCTTCGCGGCGGCGGTCGTGCCGCTGCTCGTGATGTGGTTCGGCATCGGCGCCGTGCCGGCCGTCCTCACCGCATTCCTGCTCGCCTTCTTTCCCGTCGCCGTCAACGTCGCCCTCGGGCTCGCGACGCTCGAGGCCGAGCTGCGCGACGTGCTGCGGGCGCTCGGCGCCTCGCGGTGGCAGATCTTTCGCAAAGTCGGCGTGCCGCGAACGATGCCGCTCTTCTTCGCCTCGCTCAAGGTCGCGATCTCGTCGGCCTTCGTGGGATCCGTCATCTCCGAGACGGTGGCGTCCAACGCCGGAATCGGCTATCTGATGGCGGTGGCGGCGTCGGACTTCAACACGCGCCTGGCCTTCGGCGGTCTGTTCGTGCTGGCGGCGATGGGTGTGGCGCTCTACGGGGTCTTCGCCGCCATCGAGCGGCGCATGACGGCCTGGGCCTACGCGGAGTAGGGTAGTGTGCGCCGCTGGCCGTCGCGGAGCTGGGGCCCGCCGGCCGAGGCGCGCCTATAAATGTGAGAATGGACAGCGTGATCCTCGACTGGCTCAACATCGGCCTTCGCTGGGTGCACCTGATCGCGGGGATCGGGTGGATCGGCACCTCGCTCTACTTCATGTGGCTCGACGCCGCCTTGATCCGCGCCGATCCGCCGCGCGGCGACGTCGAGGGTCACACGTGGCTCCTGCACAGCGGCGGGTTCTACCTGGTCGAGCGGCGCAAGCTTCCGCCGGGTCAGCTGCCGTCGCCGATCCACTGGTTCAAGTGGGAGGCCGCGATGACGTGGCTGACGGGCTTCCCGCTCCTCGTGCTCGTCTACTACCTGACGCGCGGGGTGTATCTCGTCGATCCCTCGATCTCGTCGATCGCGCCCGCCCAGGCGGTCACGCTCGGCATCGGGGTCCTGATCGTCGGCTGGGCCGTCTACGACCTCCTCTGGAGCTCGCCGCTCGCGCGCGGCTCCGGCCTCGCCGCCGCGCTCGTGTCGTGGGTGCTCCTGCTGGTGGTCGTCTATGGGCTGACGCACGTGCTGAGCGGGCGCGCCGCCTACATCCACACGGGCGCGATGCTCGGCACCATCATGGTGGCGAACGTCTGGATGCGGATCGTGCCGGCGCAGCGCGAGCTCATCGCCGCCGCGACCGCCGGCCGCACCCCCGACCAGACGCTCTCGACGCGGGCCAAGCAGCGCTCCACCCACAACAGCTACGTGACGTTCCCCGTGATCTTCATGATGCTGAGCAACCACTATCCGGCCACCTACGCGCATCCGCTGAACTGGTTGATCCTCTGGCTGCTCATCGCGGTCGGCGTCGGCGTACGCCACGTGATGATCGCCCGCGAGCGCGGCCGGCCGGCCGACTGGTGGCTCGTCCCGGTGACCGTGGCGCTCGCCGGCGTCGTGTACCTGACTTCGCCCGCGTGGCTCGGCGGCGGCCGCCACGGCGGCGATCGCGTGGGCTTCGTCGCGGCGAAAGAGGTCATCGACCGTCGCTGCGTGTCGTGCCATTCGCAGACGCCGAGCGACGACGTCTTCCGGATCGCGCCGAACGGCGTCACCTTCGAGACCCCGGAGAGCATCCGCGCGCGGGCCGAGACGATCCGCGCTCGCGTGGTCGTCCTGCGCAACATGCCGCTCGCGAACAAGACCGGCATGACGGAAGCCGAGCGCGACCTCCTGGCGCGCTGGCTCGATCAGGGCGCGCCGATCGAGGGCGGCGCGGGGAGCCGCTGAGCGGTGCCGACCGGCGTCGTGACGCTCGAGAGTCTGAACCGTGCGAGCCCCGGCGAGCTCGAGCACGTCCTCGGCGGTGTCTTCGAGCACTCGCCGTGGATCGCCGCGCGCGTCGTCGAGGCCCGCCCGTTCGCGAGCGTCGAGGCGCTGCACGCCGCGATGGTCGCCGTGGTACGCCGGGCCTCACGGGATGAGCAGCTGGCGCTCCTGCGCGCCCATCCCGACCTGGCCGGCCGGGCCGCGCGCGCGGGCGCTCTCACGAGCGCGTCGGCGTCCGAGCAGTCGAGCGCGGGCCTGGACCGGCTCGACGATCGGGAGTACGAGCGGTTCGGGCGGCTGAACCTTGCGTACCGCGAGAAGTTCGGCTTCCCCTTCATCGTCGCGGTCCGCCGCCACGACACGCAGCAGATCCTCGCGGCGTTCGAGACCCGGCTCGGCCACACGGAGGCAGAGGAAGTGCAGGCGGCCCTCGCGCAGGTCTTCGAGATCGCCCGGCTTCGGCTGGGCGGCCTGATCGCCGAGCGATGAGCCCGGAGCGGCCGGCCGGACTCACGACCCACGTGCTCGACACCTCTCGCGGCCGGCCGGCGGCAGGGCTTCGAATCGACTTCTCGCGCCTCGATGCGGACGGGCGCCCGCGGCTGATCAGGACCGCGACGACCAACGCCGACGGCCGGGTCGACGCGCCGCTGCTCGGTCCCGGTGAGATGGAGGCCGGTCGCTACGAGCTCCTGTTCCACGTCGGCGCCTACTTCCGCCCCAGCGGCGCCGCGCAGACCGATCAGCCATTCCTCGATGAGGTGCCCGTGCGATTCACGATCGCGGAGCCAGCGGCTCACTATCACGTGCCGCTGCTCGTCTCGCCCTACGGGTACGTGACCTATCGCGGCAGCTGACGCAGCGCCCCGGTGACGCCCTCAGCCCTCGAGCACCTCGACCGGATCGCCGACGGCCACGCGTCCGGGCTCGATTACTCGACAGTCGAGCCCCAGCCGGCCGCCAGCCTCGCGAACGATCCGCCGCAAGATCGAGACGTCCTGGACCTGCGTGTCCGGGTCGTACGTCGTCATCACGCATCGCTGGCGAAGCGACGCGACGCCGATCACCGCTGCGCCAATCCGCAGACGCTTGCCCGGCCACGACCGCTCGGCATCGCCCGGGACGCCGGTGACGAGAATGTTCGGCCGGAACCGCCGGCGATCCATGGCGAGCTTCGCGATGGCACCGTCGGTGGCGACGAGGAGCGGCAGGACGTCGAAGCGCTCGGGCCCGTCGAAGGGCGCGAGCCGGACGTCCGGCCCGACGGCGTGGCGGAGCCTTGCGGCGACCGCCTCCGAGCTCCAGGGCTGTCCTTCGACGAGCGGCTCGTCGTCCGGCCCGAGAGTCCCATGAAATCCCAGCAGCGCCGGGTGGCTGCGGGCCGTGAGAACGTCACGCGCGTCGCGCGCGTGCACGACGCGATCGCCCGGGATTCCGTCGGCGGTAAGCACCGTGGCGTCGAGCTGCTCGCCGCCCATCGACTTGACCGGATAACGCCAGATCTCGCCTACGACCATGGCTCTTTAGACCGCGGCTCGTGCCGGAGGGATTCTCGCCCGCGACCGCCTTGCGGCGTGCCATTCGGGCGGAGTACCCTGGCGGCCGGCAGCGCGCACTACACGCCGCGCCCGCGCCGAGGCGGGAGGCGAGACAGGCGGACCATGACGATGAAGCCGACGATCCTGCCCGAGACCCCGCAGCCGTCACAAGCGCGTGAGGAGCTCTGGTCGAGCGACGCGATCGCGCGCATGCTCCAGGCGCTCGACGTGCCCTGGGTCTCGCTGGTGCCCGGAGCGAGCTTTCGCGGACTGCACGACAGCCTCGTGAACCACATCGGCAACCAGCGGCCCCAGATGATTTTGTGCCTGCACGAAGGCGCCGCGGTCTCGGTGGCGCACGGCTACGCCAAGGCGAGCGGACGGATGATGGGCACGATCCTGCACTCGAACGTCGGCCTGCTGAACGGCAGCATGGGGATCTTCAACGCCTGGTGCGACCGCGTCCCGATGCTGATCCTGGGCGCGACCGGGCCGTGGGATGCGGCGAAGCGCCGCCCGTGGATCGACTGGATCCACACTGCGTCCGATCAGGGCGCGCTCGTTCGCGGCTACACCAAATGGGACAACCAGCCGGCGTCGGTTCCGGCGGCCTACGACGCGCTCCTGCGAGCCGCGCAGATGGCCACGACGGCGCCGTGCGGCCCGACGTACATCAACCTCGACGCGGCGCTTCAGGAATCGAAGCTCGGTGGCCTCCCGCCGCTGCCCGATCCCGGACGCTTCGCCGCGCCGGATTCGCCGAGACCGGCGCCCGAGCTGATCGCGCGCGCGGCGGGCGTGCTCTCCGGCGCGGCCGCGCCCGTCATGCTGGTCGGCCGCGGCAAGCGAACGCTCGAGACCTGGCGGACGAGAGTGGCCCTCGCCGAGAAGCTCGGGGCCAGGGTGATGACCGACCTCAAGACCGGCGCGAGCTTCCCGACCCGGCATCCGCTACACGTCGGTCCGCCCGGCACCTATCTGTCTGAAGCCGCGGCGGCGGCCGTGCGGGAGGCCGACGTGATCCTGGCGCTCGACTGGATCGATCTGGCGGGCACGCTCAAGCAGGTCTACGGCGATCGCCCGATCGGTGCCAAGGTCATCGCCGCCTCGTGCGACGTCCTCGTCCACCGGGGCTTCAGCATGGACTACTTCGGGCTGCCGCCCGTCGACGTGAACCTCCTCGCCGAGCCCGACGTGGCGGCACCGTTGCTCCTCGAGGCGTGCAAGCCGCGCACGCACGCCGCGGCGCCGGCAACCGCGCCGGATGGGGCGCGACTCTCCTACGACGTCTTGAGCCTGCGCGCCGTGGCCGCCGCGCTCAACGAAGCGACCGAAGGCGTCGAGGTGTGCTTGACGCGGCTTCCGCTCGGCTGGCCGGGCGAGGCCCGTCACTTCGCGCATCCGCTCGACTATCTCGGCGGAGACGGCGGCGCGGGAGTCGGGGCGGGGCCCGGCATCACGGTGGGCGCCGGGCTCGCGCTGAAGGGCTCGGGACGGATCCCCATCGGTCTGATCGGCGACGGCGACTACCTGATGGGGCTCACCGCGCTGTGGACCGCGGCGCACTACCAGATCCCGTGCCTCTTCGTCGTCTGCAACAATCGCTCGTTCTACAACGACGAGGCGCACCAGGAGCGCGTCGCGCGCATGCGCGGCCGTCCGGTCGAGAACAAGTGGATCGGGCAGCGGATCAACGAGCCTGACATCGACCTCGCCGCGCTCGCGGTCGCGCAGGGGGCGAAGGGCATCGGCCCCGTCACCGATCCCGCGGAGCTCCGCAGCGCGATCGCTCAGGGCGTGAAAGCCGTGCTGAACGGCGAGGTCTGCCTGATCGACGCGCGCGTGCGGCCGGGCTACGACGCCGACATCAGCGGCGAGCGCGCGACGCGACAGGAGCCGGTGGGCCGCACGTAGGGGCGCAGGAGCTGCCGGCCGATCGCCGGCAGCTCCCGCTCGGATGTCACGGCGCCTGGATCTCTTTGAAGACGGGGACGATCGAGAGCATGCTCTTCGTCCCGTTGGCCTCCTGGACGTAGCGCGCCTCGACCTCCTCGCCGGGGCGAACGTCGGCCATTGCGACTTGCGCCATCGGCCCGATCGTGACCCGGTCCCGCTCCTCGATCACCACCTGTGCCCTCGCTGCGTCAACCTCGGTCACACGCCCGCGGACCCTTGTCTCGTAACCGTTCTGGACCCAGATCGGCGCGGCGATCGCAGTCGTGGCGACCAAGACGGTGAGCGGTACGAGCCTGAACACCCACTTCGTCATGCGAGGTCTCCTCTTGTCTGTGAGTCTCGAGAGCCGCATACCCAGCGGCCCTCGTGTGGGTTCCGCAAGGGCCATGCCACCGTTAGCCACGCAATTGCGGATGTTTAGGCGAGGGCCGTGTTGCCGGGCTGACGGCGATGTGTAACGGTTACACGCCGAAGACGATATCTTGACGCTCTGGATTCGCTCACGCCGCGGATATGGCAAGGTAGGGCGGACGCGGGGGACGACACGCGGACAGAAGGGGAGACGAGGATGGCGCGACTGACTCGCGACGACGTGCTGAAGAAAGCGGAGGCGCTCAAGAACTGGGGCAAGTGGGGAAACGACGACGAGCTGGGCGTGCTCAACTACATCACGCCCGAGGACATCGTCAACGCCGCTCGGTTGATCAAGAAGGGCAAGGTCTTTCGCCTCGGCCTCGCCCTCGACGAGAACGGGCCTCAGCGCGGGATCTTCGGCGGGCGCTGGAACCCGATGCACCAGATGCTCGCGACCGGCACCGACGCCGTCGCGGGCAAGCACGACGTCACCCCGGGCCTTCGCTATGCCGACGATGCGATCAACTTACCCACGCAGGCCGCCACGCAGTGGGATGCGCTGTCGCACGTCTTCCTCGTCGACAAGATGTGGAACGGCTATCCGGCCACGCTCGTCGACATGCGCGGCGCTCACAAGAACAGCATCGACAAGTTCGCGAACAAGATGGTGGGGCGGGGCGTGCTGCTCGACGTGGCACGGTGGAAGGGTGTGGCGT
>QHTE01000126.1 GCA_003220685.1 Candidatus Rokuibacteriota bacterium | reverse complement strand
GGCAACAAGGTCCCGGACCAGGCGCGCACCATCCTCGAGGAGCACTTTGGAAGTGTCGCCGCGTGGCGCCGGGAGTTCGTCGGTACCGCCCGGTCACTCGCCGGTGGGTCGGGCTGGGTCTTGCTGACGTATTCCCGCCGGCAGAGGCGGTTCTGGAACCAGGTGGCGACGAATCACACGCAGGCCGCTGTCGACGCGGCGCCGGTGCTCGTGCTGGACATGTACGAGCACGCCTATCACATGGACTTCGGCGCGAACGCGACCGCGTACATCGACGCGTTCATGCGAAATATCGAGTGGGCGGCCGTGATCCATCGGATGGACGCCGTTCGGGCGGATCGCCCGTTGCCACTGGAAGACCCGTCTGACAAGGCCTTGCCGTCGCTCTCCGTGGAAGAGCTCGCCGCTCAGCTCGCGAAGGGCGAGCCCGTGCAGGTGCTTGACGCCAGGCCGAGGCATCACATCTCGCGCACCGTCGATCTCATGGAGGGGGCGATCTGGCGTGATCCGGACCGGGTGGACGAATGGATCGGCGAGGTCGCGGTCGACCGACCTGTTGCGGTCTACTGCGCCTACGGATTTCACGTCGGTTGCAGCGTGACCAAGACACTTCGAGAGCGTGGCTTCGATGCGCGCTACATCCGCGGCGGTATCTCCGCCTGGTACGCGACTGGCGGATCCCGTGCGCTGCGGCCAGATGCCGGCTAGCGTATGGCAGTGCGGTGAGCCGTTATCACATAGCGGCTCACCGCATCGGCCCCGCCCGAACGCTAGTGACGGAAGCCGTCGAGGACCGGAGGAGAATACACGATGGAGGCCATGAAGCTTCTTCGGACCCGATACTCCGCGTTGAAGCTCGACGGGCCGTCGACGTCCGTGGAGGCGGTCGATGCCATGCTCGAGGCGGCGAGCCGCGCACCGGACCACGGGCGGCTCCGGCCCTGGCGGCTGATGTTGATCGAAGGAGCCGCGCGCCTGTCATTCGGCGAGATCCTTGCCGCGAGCTTGGCGCGACGGAACCCTCTTGCCGGCGACCAGGCCCTGGCCCGAGAACGCGAGAAGGCGCTTCGCGCGCCGCTCATCATCGTGGTCGCGACGCGATGCGATCGGTCGGCGAAGATACCGGTCGTCGAGCAGATTGTTTCCGCCGGCTGCGCGGCTCACGGCCTTATGCTTGCGGCGTTTGCCCAAGAGCTCGGTGCGATGTGGCGAACTGGTGAGGCGGCCTACGACGAAATGGTGAAAGGCGCCTTGGGAATAGGCCCGGACGATCTGATCATTGGATTCATCTACGTGGGTACCGATGCGGGCGGCGTCCCATCCCGGCCCCGGCCAGTGGTCCAGGAGTTTGTCCACCGCTGGACCGCCGACACCTGGAAGCCGGCGACCACGTAAGGAGCCGCCGGCATGCAATGCGCGAGGTGTCACGCCGAAAATCTTGAGGGCCGGCGTTTCTGCGGTGAGTGCGGTCTATCACTCGCCGCGACGTGCCCGTTCTGCGGTTTCGCCAACGAGGGCAACGAGAAGTTCTGCGGCGGGTGCGGCCGAGCTCTGACCGCGGCGCCGGAAGAGCCGAAATTCCTCTCTCCTCAGGCCTACATGCCGCAGTACCTCGCCGAGAAGATTCTTGGCTCGCGAAGCGCGCTCGAAGGCGAGCGCAAGCAGGTCACTGTGCTGTTCGCAGACTTGAAAGGCTCGATGGAGCTCTTGGCCGACCGCGATCCTGAAGAGGCACGCAAGCTTCTGGATCCGGTTCTCGAGCGCATGATGGAATCGGTGCACCGCTACGAGGGCACCGTCAACCAGGTGATGGGCGACGGGATCATGGCGCTATTCGGTGCGCCCGTCGCCCACGAAGATCATGCGGTCCGCGCCTGCTATGCGGCCTTGCAGATGCAGGAGCTCGTGAAGGCTTACGCCGATCAGGCGTTCCGCACCCACGGCATTACAGTTCGGATTCGAGTGGGACTGAACTCTGGAGAAGTGGTGGTCCGCTCGATCCGATCGGACCTCCGCCTCGACTACTCGGCGGTCGGTCAGACCACCCATCTGGCAGCGCGGATGGAGCAACTCGCGTCGCCGGGGACCGTCTGGATGACTGCCCAGACCCTCCGTCTGGTCGAGAGCTTCGTACAGGTCCAGCCGCTGGGCCCCGTACCGGTTCATGGTCTGGACACGCCGATCGAAGTCTTCGAGTTGATCGGCGCGGGCCTGGCCCGGACTCGCTTTCAGGCTTCCGCCCTTCGAGGTTTGAGCCGCTTCGTTGGCCGCGACGCCGAGATGGAGCAGCTTCAGACCGCATTAGAAGGGGCGCGACGGGGCCGTGGCGAAGTCGTGGCCGTTATGGGCGAACCGGGCGTGGGCAAGTCGCGCCTGTTTCATGAACTGACCCACTCCCACCGTGCCGTTGGTTGTCGAATCCTCCAAGCCAGCGCCGCTTCCTATGGCCGAGCAACCGCCTATCTGCCCGTCATTGATCTTCTGAAAGCTCTGTTCCGCATCGACGAGCGTGACGACGTCCGCTCGATTCGCGCCAAGGCCACTGGACATGTGCTGACCCTCGATGAAGCACTCAAGAATCTGCTTCCTCCCGTTCTCTGGCTTCTCGACGCCTTGCCTGAGGGGGATCGCCTGTGGGACCTGGAGCCGCCACAACGCCGCCAGCTCACCCTTGATGCGATCAAGCGCCTGCTGTGCCGCGAGAGCCAAGTCCAGCCGCTCATCGTCGTGTTGGAGGACCTTCACTGGATCGACCCGGAGACGCAAGCGTTGCTGGACAGCCTCGTGGAGAGCTTGCCGGGAGCGCCAGTGCTGCTGCTCGTCAACTACCGACCCGAGTACGGTCACGCCTGGACTGGTAAGACTTACTATCGTCAGCTCAGGAT
>QHTE01000125.1 GCA_003220685.1 Candidatus Rokuibacteriota bacterium | reverse complement strand
GTTGCGCCGGGCGCTGGAAGGGAAGGCCTGACCAATGAATAGCGCGTGCTAGACCAACGCGCCCCGGCGCAGTCCCCGGCCGGGGCGCTGGTGCGCATAGTGGCGTTCGGCTAGACTCCCGGGCAGCCGTCCTCAACCGAGGTGCCCATGCGGCGGATCGGGCTCGCGGTCGTTCTCGCGGTTAACCTCCTCGCCGTGCCAGTCGCTCCCGAGGCGCAGCAGGGGACGAAGGTTCCTCGGGTCGGTCTCCTCGATTACGCGGCCTTCCGGGACCCATTGCTGGAGATGCTGCGCGACCTCGGATACGTGGAAGGTCAGAGCATCACGTTCGAGTATCGGCGATCTGAGGGGCGTAGCGAGCGGCTACCCGATCTCGCCGCCGAGTTGGTCCGGCTCAAGGTTGATGTCATCGTGAGCTATGGCACGCCGGCAACCCGTGCGGCCCAGCAGGCGACGACCGGGATTCCAATCGTCATGGTGGGGATCGGGGATCCTCTGAGGACCGGGCTCGTTGCTAGCCTCGGACGTCCAGGCGGGAACATTACCGGGAACACGATTCTCGGCCCGGAGATCGTCACCAAACGGCTGCAACTACTAAAGGAAGCCATCCCCAAGCTCTCTCGCGTCACCCTCATCTACAACCCGACGAATCCCTCCAACGCCCTTAACCTTCAGGAACTGCGTGCTGCAGCACCGACGTTAGGCGTGACGCTGCAATCGGTGAAGGTGAGCCGTCCGGACGAGTTCGAAGGCGCGTTCGCTGCGCTCACGACGGAGCGCCCCGACGCGCTCATCGTGACCGCCGACCCCTTGCATCAGCTTCATATAAAGCAGATCGTGGCCTTCACGGCGAAAAGGCGGTTGCCGGCGATGTATCAGGAGCAGGAGAACGTGATCGCCGGGGGGCTCATATCTTACGGACCAAGCATCCCCGAGTTTTTTCGCCGAGCTGCAGTTTATGTCGACAGGATTTTGAAAGGCGCCAAACCCGCCGATCTCCCCGTCGAGCAGCCTACCAAGTTCGAGCTGGTCATCAACCTCAAGACTGCCAAGGCCCTGGGCCTGACGATCCCGCAGACGCTGCTGCTGCGGGCGGACCAGGTCATCGAGTAGCGCGTGCTCGACCAACGCGGCCGACTCCCCCCGGCAGCACTCGTCTGCTAGACTCCCGGCAGCCATCCTCCACCGAAGGTGCCCCCATGCGGCTGATCGGGCTCGCGGTCGTGCTCAGCCTCACTCTCACACCGCTTGCCGCAGTGGAGGCGCAGGCCGGCAAGGTGTACCAGATCGGCTTCCTCAGCCTGCCGTCTGCTGCAGACACTCCAGAGCTTGTCGCGGCGTTCCGCCACGGCCTCCGTGATCTGGGATACGAAGAGGGGAAGAATATTTCGATTGAGTATCGTTGGGCGGAGGGGCGCGATGATCGTCTTCCGGCGCTCGCCGCCGAACTGGTTCGGCTCAAGGTCGACGTGATTGTCGCCTCAGCCACCCCACCGGCAAAGGCAGCCCAGGGCGCTACTGATCGCATCCCAATCGTGTTCACCGGGGTTGCCGATCCAATCGGGGTCGGGCTGGTCGCCAATCTCGCGCGTCCCGGCAGGAACATCACCGGCTTTACCACCACCAATGTCGAATTGAGCGCGAAGCGGCTAGAGTTCCTCAAGGCCGCGGTGCCTAACCTCACACATGTGGCCGTGCTCGTAAATCGGACCAATCCGCAGGCCCCGTCGCTCCGAAAGCAAACCGAGAGGGGGTCCTCGTCTCTAGGGCTGGAGCTGCAGATCCTCGAAGTGGAGAGCGCCGAGAATCTGCCCAGGGTGTTCAAGTCGATCTTCCCGCGGGTCGGTGCTCTATTGGTCCTCCCAGACCCACTGCTGGGCTCGGGGGACAGGCAGGCTCAGATCGCTGCACTGGCACTCAAGCATCGCCTCCCCACAATGGAGAGGGATCGGAGCTTCGTCGCGGCTGGCGGCCTGATGAGCTACGGACCGAACTCGGCGGATCTTTTTCGAAAATCCGCACGCCATGTCGACAAGATCCTGAAGGGTACCAAACCTGCTGACCTCCCCGTTGAGCAGCCAACGAAGTTCGAGCTGGCGATCAATCTCAAGACCGCCAGGGCACTCGGGCTGACCATCCCGCCATCAGTGCTAGGCCGGGCGGACCAGGTGATCGAGTAGCCCGTGCTCGAGCAAAGCGGCCAGCTCCTGCGCTCACCCCACTCATAGTTCAGGTCTGCTAGACTCCCGCCAGCCATCCCGTTGAGGTGCCCATGCGGCGGATCGGGCTCGCGGTCGCGCTTGCTGTCTGTCTCTTCGCTCCGCCGCCCGCCGCCCAGACTCAGCAGCCAGGAAAAGTCGCCCGGCTTGGTTTGCTCGGTCTCTTCACGCCGGAGCTCGGCAGCCGCAGCGTTGCCGCGGTCCGTGAGGGCCTGGGCGAGCTGGGCTGGCACGAAGGCCAAAACATCCACTTTGAGCATCGCTATGCATCGGGGAAGCGCGATCAGCTCGGAACGCTCGCCGCGGAACTCGTCCAGCGAAAGGTCGACATCATCGTGGCGTTCGGGACGGACGCAACCCGCGCGGCGAGAGGAGCAACGTCGAGTATTCCGATCGTGATGGGCGCGGTCTCTGATCCGGTGACCTCCGGGTTTGTGACGAGCCTCGCGCGGCCCGGCGGAAACGTGACCGGAACGTCGCTGCTGGTACCCGACCTGATCGGCAAACAGATCCAGCTCCTCAAGGAAGTTGCGCCCAGGGCGTCCCGAATCGGCGTGATCTCTCTCGGCGGCCCAGCTCCCAGTGCGTCGATGAAGGAGGCCGAGGCCACCGCGCCGCGCCAGGGCGTGAAGCTCCACCGCATCGCTCTGCGAGAGCCCTTGACGCTGGATGACCTGGCACCCCAGCTCAGGACGGCACGCGTCGACGCAATCCTCGGGGTGGCCAACCCGGCGCTCGACGATGTGCGGACTCGGATTGTGGAGATCGTCAACGCTCAGCGGCTGCCCTCAATCTTCACCCTGACCTACTGGGCGGAGGCAGTCGGAGTAGGAGCCGATGATTGCTCATGACCCCCTCCACGGATCCGGACGTGCGGCATTACCGCA
>QHTE01000081.1 GCA_003220685.1 Candidatus Rokuibacteriota bacterium | reverse complement strand
GCCTCGACGAGCGCACGGTGACCGAGATCCGCTGCGTCGCCGAGCGCGACTGCTATTCGCTCGACGAGTGGGAGAAGGCGATCGAGTTCAAGCGCAAGGCGACTCTCGAGTGGTCGGCGCTCGCCCTCAAGCGGCCCGATCTCAAGCCGGAGTGACGCTCTATTTCTTCGAGCGCATCACCGACCACGACTTCATTGGCCCCGTGATCGTCGCGGCGCCCGACGAGGCGGCGGCCTGGACTGTGCTCGCCGCGCGCGAGCGCTCCGAGGTCGAGGCACTGAAGACCCTCGGCTGGCAGATCGCGCAGGATCTGGCGGCGCTGCCGGCGCGCGCCGGCGTCGTCTACCCGAGCCACTACCGCCGCGCCATTCTGAGCTAGGACCGGCCGCGCCTGAGCCCCCTTCACGTCGCGCTCGCGCTGCTCGTCGTCATCATCTGGGGCCTGGCGTTCGTCGCCACCCGGCTCGCGCTCGACAGCTTCTCGCCGCCCACCCTGACGGCATTGCGGTTCCTGATCGCGGCCGTCCCTGCGCTCGCGCTGCCGCGGCCTTCGGTCGGCTGGCCTCGGCTCATCGCGATCGGCGCAACCCTCTTCGCCGGCCAGTTCCTCCTGCAGTTCTTCGCGATCGCCAACGGCTTGCCGCCCGGTCTGGCCTCGCTCCTCATCCAAACCCAGGCGCTGTTCACGATCGTGTTCGCGGCGATCGTCTTGCGCGAACGGCCGACCGCGAACCAGCTCAGCGGCCTGGCGGTGGCGGTCGCGGGGCTCGTGCTCATCTTCATGACCGTCGGCCACGACCTGACCGTCGCCGGCTTCTCTCTCGCGATGGGCTCCGCGATCAGCTGGGGGGTCGGGAACATCTTGCTGAAGCGGATCGGCGAGGTGCAGATGCTCGATCTGATCGTGTGGCTCAGCCTCGTGCCGCCCCTGCCGTCGCTGGCCCTCCCGGTGATGATGAGCGGGCCCTCGGCCTTGGCGCGCGAGGCGGCGAGTGCGTCGTGGATCGCCGTCGCCTCCGCGCTCTACCTTGGGGTGGTGGCAACCATCCTGGCGTACGCGATCTGGGGCCGGCTGCTGCGCCGATATCCGGCCGCGACGGTTACGCCGTTCGCCCTTTTGGTGCCGTTCGTCGGCGGCTACTCGTCGGCGCTCGTGTTCGGCGAGCGGTTCGGCCCGCTCCGGCTCACCGGCATGGCGCTGATGCTGCTGGGGATCGCCGTGATCGTACTGCCCTGGGATCGGTTGGGCATCTGCGGCGACTCACCCGGACGCCGCCCCAGCCCAGTAGCGGCCATCAGTCTTGCCGGGCGTGCCGACGCGCCGGGCGTCGTCGAGCTCATCGGCCGTGTGTATCTGGAGTACGGCTTCGTCTTCGTGCCGGAGGTCGAAGTCTCCGATCTTTTCCGGTTCGATCAGCACTACGCGGCGCCGCGCGGCGCGTTCTTCGTCGTGCGCGACGGCGGCACGATCGTCGGCTCGGTCGGCGTCGAGCGGCTCGACGATGGCAGCGCCGAGCTCCATCGTCTGTACCTCGACGCGCGCCTGCGCGGTCGCGGCACGGGCCGGGCGCTGGTCGAGACGGTGCTCGAGTGGTGCCGAGCGCAGAAGATCGCGCGCCTGGTCCTCTGGTCGGACACACGCTTCGACCAGGCGCACCGCCTCTACGAGCGGATGGGCTTTCGGCGGACCGGCGAGCGAGTCTTGCCGGACGATCTCAATCAGACGCGCGAGTACGGCTTCGACCGGCCGGTGTGAGCGATCTCCGGCCGGTACTGAGATTTCCCGAAGCCGCCGACGAAGGTCGGAAGCCGCGTGTGCCCGAGGAGCTGCCGCACCGCTTGTGATTCGCCCAGGTGGAACCAGTAGTGATAGGTCGTGCGGTGAAGCTTCGTACCCGGCGTCTCGTTCGAGGACTCCCGCTTCCACCGCCGGGTCAGATCGGCGCCGGCAAGACTGTCGAGATAGGGGTCGGCGGCGGAGCAAGATGTTCGAAATCATCAGCGCTGCCCTATGCTCAGGGCCCGCCCGCCTCCTGCGGCCACGCGCGATGAACGAGCGAGAAGGCCTAGTAACCCTTGCGCTTGTCGATCAGCGCGATCAGCGGCTGGCCCGCGCGCATCCGGCGCAGGTTCTCGCAGAACGTGTCGATCACGCGCTGCGCGCGCCGCGGCGAGCCGCCCGCGGTGTGCGGCGTGACGATCGCGCGCGGATGGTTCCAGAGGCGATGGTTGGCCGGCAGCGGCTCGGGGTCGGTGACGTCAAGACCGGCGCCGGCGATCGTCTCTTCGTCGAGCGCTCGGAGCAGGTCGTCGCCGTAGACGATCGCGCCGCGCGTGACGTTGATCAGATAACCGGTCTTCTTCATCTTGCGGAACAGGTCGCGCGTGAAGAGGTGATGCGTCGCCTTGGTGAGCGGCAGGCAGATCACAACGGCGTCCGAGGCGCCGAGCAGATCGCCGAGCCGGTCGGGCTTCCAGATCGCCTCGACGCCGGGCTCCGGCGCGACGTCCTCGATGTCCACGCCCAGCACGCGCATGCCGAAGCCGAGCGCGCGCCTGGCGACCTCGCGGCCGGTGCCGCCGAAGCCGACGATGCCCATGGTCAGATCGTAGAGCTCGAGCTGGCGCAGCCGGATCGGCTCGCGCAGCTTGTAGTCGGGCTGGCGGATCGCCGTGTGCAGGCCGCGCGTCAGCGCCAGCAACAGCGCGAACGCGTGCTCGGCCAGGTGGATGCCGACGCCGCCCTTCTCGCTCGCGAGCGGCACGTCGCTCTCGACCAGCTCCTGCGTCAGGATCGAGTCCACGCCGGCGCCGATCGACTGGTAGTAATGCAGGCGCTTGCCGAGCGGGAAGATCTCCGGCGACACGCGGCCGAAGAGCGCGTCGGCGTCCACGATCTCCCGCCGCTGGGCGGCGGCGTCCTTCGCCTCGACGAAGGTGGAGCCCGGGCCGGCGGCCTCCAGGATGGCGGCGCGCTGCTCGGGTGAGACGGACGGCACGATCATCAGCGGCGTGTAGAGGATCTTCATCGTCAGCTCCGTTTCTTGGATCGGATGTTGGCCATCGCGCGCTGGTGCTCGTCGGAGGCGAAGCACCCGGCCAGGGCCGTGTTCATCTCGCGGCGGAACGTCTCGAAGTCGAGGTCGAAGGCGGACGTGCAGAGCCGCCTGCTGGCCGTCACGCTCACCACCGGCAGCGCGAGGAATTTCTCGACGAGCTCGTCGAGCGCCTTCGGAAAGTCGGCCGGTGGCACCGCGCGGTTCACGAGGCCGATACGCTCGCCCTCGCGCGCCGTGATCGGCTCGCCGAGCAGGATCAGCTCTTTCGCCCGGCCCAGACCGATCAGCCGCGGCAGCCGGTAGAGCGCCATCGACGGAATCAAGCATTCCTTGACGGCCGGCAGGCTGAGCAGCGCGTCCTCGACCGCCAGCCGGTAGTCGCACACCAGTGCCAGCTGCAGCCCGCCGCCGATGCAGTGCCCGTTGATCCCAGCGATGACGAGCTTGTCCATGCGCTCGATCGCGGTCATCGCGTCTTCCCACCGGATCAGATCGGGCTGCGTCAGCTCGCCGGCCGCGAGCGCTTTGAGATCGACGCCGGTCTGGAACGCCCGGCCGGCGCCGGTCATCACGACCACGCGCACGTCGCGCCGAGCGTCGAGCGTCGCAACGGCCTCGCCGAGCTCGGTCGCGAAGCGCGCGTTGCCCGCGTTCAACACGTGCGGCCGGTCGAAGGTCATGCGGGCGACTTCGCCCTGCACGGTGAGCCGGATCGTGGCTTCAGTCATGGGGCAATGGTTTACCATAAAAACCCTCGTGACGTCCCTGACCGCCCTGCTCTGCCTCTCGACCTTCTGCACCATCGTCTCGAGCGGCGCCTTTCCCGCCGTGGTGCCCGACATCGCCCGGAGCGCGGCGCTCGCCGACTGGCAGCTCGGGATCGTGGCAGGAGCCTACGGCTTCGCGCGGATGGTCGCGGCCATTCCCCTCGGGCTTTTCCTGACGCACAGCCTCCGCCGGGCGTTGTGGATCGGCCCGCTGGTGCTGGCGATCGGTGGTCTCTGCGTGACGGCGGGCGGCGGGTTCCCGACGCTCGTGCTCGGCCGATCGCTCATGGGTCTCGGTCAGGCGCTCGGCATGATGGCCGCGCTGACGGCAATCCTTCGCTTTCAATCCGGAAAGACGCTCGCCTCTGCGCTCGCCGCCTACGAGCTCTCGACGATGATCGGGATGCTCGGTGGCGCCGCGCTGATCGGAACGTTGCCGTCACACCTGGCCTGGAACACCGCGTTCCTGCTGGCGTGTGCCCCTCAGCTCGTCGCCATCGGCCTGGCTCCGAAGCTTCTGTCGACACTCCCCATGCAATCCGGCGCGACGACGCCGTCGCGCCTCGCCCGATCGGCGCCGCGCTCCGCACCGGCGAGCCCCCCCACGCGCCCGACCAGGCGAGCATCGATGGTGCCGCTCGTCTTCGCGGCCGGAGGGCTCGTCGCGCTGGCCTACTCGACGATGGAGCAATTCGTGATTCCGTTGCGTGGCAGCCGCGAGTTCGGGCTCGAGCGTGCCGGCGTCGCGCGGCTGCTCATGGTCCAGCAGATCTTCGACATCGCGGCGCTGATGCCGACCGGGATGCTCGCCGACCGCCAGGGGGCGGCGCGTGTGCTGCCGGGCATCCTGCTGCTGATGGCGACCGCGAGTGCCATGATTGGCTTCGGGGCGCTGCCCGTGGTCATCGCCGGCTGCGCGCTCTGCGGCCTCTCGATGTCGGGCTGGATGCTGCCGCTGAGCCTGTTGCGACAGGAGACCGAGCCCGAGCGCATCGCGTGGCGCACCGGCCTCTATCGTGTCGGCGTCGACGGCGGGATCTTCCTCGGGCCGTTCCTCTCCGGCGTCCTCGGCATGCGGCTCGCCGGGCTCCTGCCCGCGCTCTCGACGGCGGCGCTGGCGGTCACGGCGCTCCTCCTCCTCGCGCGCGCCCGAAGCTCGGGTACCATGGCAATCCATGGTTGACGCCGGACTGATGTTCGCCTGCTTCGGGTGCTGCTGCGGCCACACCACCAACGGCGCGGCCCGCATCGCCCGGCCGGCCACGCGGCGGGTGTTCGACGCCGCCGGGCTGCAGGGCAAGGTGCGCCTGGCATTCTCCGAGTGTCTGGGACCGTGCAGCGAGGCGAACGTGGTCTTCCTGTACCTGCACGGCCGGCCGCTCTGGTTTCGGCGGATCAACTCGCTCGAGCTGTTCGAAGCGCTGCTCGCGTACGTCCGCGCCGCGGTCGCGGCGCCCGGGGCGCCGCTGCCCGGGCAATTGACCGCGCACTCGTTCTCGTGGACCGGCGGCGGCGTCGGCCCGGAGCTCGCCTGAGGAGCCTCATCATGAACTACGCCGATTTCCGCCACCTCACGTTCGAGTCCAAGCCGAACGGGGTGCTCCTCGTCACCATCAATCGCCCGGAGGTGCTGAACGCGGCCAACGCGCGCCTGCACTGGGAGTTCACGCAGATCTGGCCCGTGGTCGACGCCGATCCGAAGACCCGCGTGGTCGTCGTCACCGGCGCGGGCAAGGCGTTCTCGGCGGGCGGCGATCTCTCGCTGGTCGAGGACATGGCGGGCAATCCCGACGCGCTGACGCGCACGATGCGCGAGGCGTCCGACCTCGTCTACAACATGATCAACCTCGACAAGCCGGTGGTCTCGGCGATCAACGGCGTCGCCGTGGGCGCCGGGCTCGTCGTCGCGCTCCTGGCCGACGTGAGCATCATCTCCGAGACGGCGCGCTTCACCGACGGCCACACGCGCCTGGGCGTCGCCGCGGGCGATCACGCCGCGATCATCTGGCCGCTCCTCTGCGGGATGGCGAAGGCGAAGTACTATCTGCTCACCGCCGACTTCATCGACGGACACGAGGCCGAGCGGATCGGCCTGGTCACCATGTGCGTGCCGCCCGATCAGGTCGTGCCCAAGGCGCTCGACGTCGCCGACCGGCTCGCGCGCGGCAGTCAGATCTCGATCCAGTGGACCAAGCGCGCGCTCAACAACTGGCTGCGGCAGGCCGGGCCGATCTTCGACCAGTCGCTCGCGCTCGAGATGCTGTCGTTCTCGTACCCGGACGTGCGCGAGGGCGTCAAGGCGATTCGCGAGAAGCGGACGCCCGCGTTCCCCTCGGCGAAATAGCGGAGACGAGGCCGTGACCGAGAGCCTGCCGGCGCCGCGCACCGGCCATCCCTACCACATGCACGACGCGATCTACGCCCAGCCCGGCGCGCTCCGGCTCGTGGCCCGCGGTCAGGGCGACGCGCTCGAGGCGGCGGCGATGCGCCTGCGCAGCCTCGACCACGTGCTGCTGACCGGCGTCGGCACGTCGTGGCACGCGGCGCTCGTCGGCGAGCTGCTCCTCGCGCAGGTGGGCGGGCTCGGGCTCAAGGCGCGCGCCTGCCACGCCTTCGAGCTGGCGAGCTACTGGCCCGAGTCACTCCCGCACGTCGGCGCCGTCGTGCTGAGCCACGGCGGGACCCGACGCTTCGCGCGCGAGGCCCTCGCGAGGGTGAAGGCTGGCGGCGGCACCGGTGTCGTGATCACCGGCAAGGGCCCGGAGGCGCCGGCGGAAGCGGACTGGACGCTCCGCACGGTGGATCAGGAGATCTCGGGAGCCCACACCGTGAGCTACACCGCCGCGCTGGCGATTCTCGCGAAGCTGGCCGTCGCCGCCGGCGGCAAGGCCGAGGTCGGCCAAAGCATCGAGGGGATCCCCGACATGCTCGCCTTCCTGCTCGGACAGGAGTCGTGGGACGACCTGGCCGCCCGTTACGGCGACCGCCGCTGCTACTGGTTCGTGGGCGGCGGGCCGAACACGGCGACGGCCTGGGAAGCAGCGCTCAAGATGAGCGAGGCGAGCCACGCGCAGTCGGCCGGCTTCAACTGTGAGCAGTTCCTGCACGGCGCGTGGGCGGCGCTCGAGCGCGAGGACGTCGTGTTCCTGGTGGCGCCGCCCGGGCCGTCCCGCGAGCGGTGCCTGGCCGCGGCACGGGTCGCGAAGGAAGTCGGCGCGCCGGTCGTCGCGCTCGCGCGCGAGGACGACCGCGAGATCGCCGCGCTCGCGGCGGAGACGATCGCGCTTCCCGAGATCGACGAGCTCCTCTCGCCGATCCTCGCGATCGTGCCGCTCCAGCTCTTCATCTACCACGCCGCCGTGCACCGCGGCGTCAACCCCGACCTCACGCGCACCGACGACCCCGCGTACGGGCGGGCGCGCTCGGCGATCTCGCTCTAGCCTCCGCCGGGCGGCGGCGTTCCTTCCGGACGCGGCCCGCCGCCACGGCGACCGCGCCGCCTGCGGCGGCGACGCTGACCACCGCCGGCACCACCGTCACCCGACGCCGGGGGCGGAGCCGAGGGGGCCGGTGGTCGGGCGGCGTGAGGAGATTCGCCCTGCCCCCGGCCGTGCGGGCGGCCGCCACCGCCACCTCCGCGCCGACCGCGGTCGCGATCGCCGAAGCGGTCGCGCGCCGCGAGGCGCGCGCGCCGCTCCTCGGCATAGCGCCGGCGCTCTTCCGCGGTCGGCTTGATCTCCTGAAGGAAGAGGTCGTCGTCGGCCCACTCGACCGGAATCTTCTGGCGGATGAACTTCTCGATCGCCTCGAGGGCCAGGGCGCTCGACTCGTCGACCAGGCTGATCGCCTTGCCACCCGCGCCGGCGCGCGCGGTGCGGCCGATGCGGTGCACGTAGTCCTCGGCGTCCTGCGCCAGGTCCCAGTTGACGACATGGCTCACCGCCTCGATGTGCAGCCCGCGCGAGGCGACGTCGGTGGCGACCAGGATCGGCAGACGGCCCTCCTTGAAGTCGTTGAGGATCTTGAGCCTCCGCTTCTGGTCGACGTCGCCGGTGAGCGCGCGCGTCTCCCAGCCGTTGCGCGTCAGCCGATCCTCGAGCCGCCGCGCCTCCTCGCGCGTGTTCGAGAAGATCAGGATGCGATCGCCGCCCTCGCGCCGCAGGAGCCCCAGCAGCAGCGGAAACTTCTCCTCGCGGCCGACGTGGTAGAGCGACTGCTCGACGCGCTCGGCCGTCTTCTGCTGCGGCATGATCGTGATCTGCGCCGGGTTGTTCATGAACTCCCAGGTGAGCTCGAGCACCCGGAACGAGAGCGTCGCGGAGAACAGGTACGATTGGCGTTTCTCGTGCGGCGGCAGGCGGCGAAGGATGAAGCGCAGGTCGGCGATGAATCCCATGTCGAACATCCGGTCGGCCTCGTCGATCACTAATATTTCGACGCGCCGCGGAGTCCACACGTGCTGCTTCAGGTAGTCGATCAGGCGGCCCGGGGTGCCCACGAGGAGGTCGCAGCCGGCCGCGAGCAACTCGCGCTGCTTGTTGTAGTCGATGCCGCCGTAGACCGCCAGGGTCCGGAACGGCGTGAACCGTCCGAGCAGCCGCGCGTCCGACTCGATCTGCACGACCAGCTCGCGCGTGGGCGCGATGACGAGCATGCGCGGCGCGCCCGCGCCCGGGGGCGCCGGCGGGGCCGGGTTGCGCAGGAGCTTCGTGAAGGCGGCGATGAGGAAGGCGGCGGTCTTGCCGGTGCCGGTCTGCGACTGGCCGGCCACGTCCTTGCCGCGCAGCGCCAGCGGCAGCGCCGCTTCCTGGATGGGCGTGGCGGTCACGAAGCCCGCCTCGCGAATCCCCTGCATGACGGGCTCGGGCAGGTCGAGAGAGGCGAAATCCATCTAGGCCGATTCGGCGGGCGCCGGTTCGGGCGCGGGCGCGGCGCGGCGCCCGAAGACGCGCGCGCAGATGATGCCCACCTCGTAGAGGAGGATCAGCGGCCCGGCCATGAGCGTCTGATTGAACGCGTCGGGCGTGGGCGTCAGCACCGCCCCGGCGATGAAGGCGCCGAGGATCGCGTACTTCCGATTCCGCGCGAGCATCTTCGCGTTGACGATGCCCACGCGGGCCAGAATCGTCAGGGCCAGCGGCAGCTCGAAGACGGCGCCGAAGGCCAGCGTGAACTTCAGCAGGAAGTCGACGTGGTTCTGTAGGGTGATCATCGGCTGGAGCCCGGGGCGAGCGTAGCTCAAGAGGAACTGGATCGCGTACGGCGTGACTACGAAGAGCGAGAAGGCGCCGCCGCCGATGAAGAGCAAGGAGCCGATGACCACGAATGGCAGCGCGTACTTCTTCTCGTGCCCGTGAAGGCCCGGCGCGATGAAGGCCCAGACCTGCCAGAGGATCGCGGGCGCCGCCAGGAACATCCCGACGATGAGCCCCACCTTCATCTGCACCCAGAACGCCTCGGCCGGCGCCGTGAAGACCAGCGAGTAGTTGAGCTTGGTCACGGGCTTCGCCAGCCAGTCGACGATGTACTGGCTGAACGGCAGCACGATGACGGTCCCGACCAGGAGCGCGATGAGGCCCCGGACGATGCGGGTGCGCAGCTCGCCCAGGTGCTCCATGAAGGACATCTTCGCGTCGTCGACGGATCGCGCCATGCCTACCAGCCCGTGACGAAGTGCCGGAGCGCGCCGCCGCCGCCGCCGACCTGGAAGCCTTCGCGGATCGCCGCGGTCACGTACGCCTTCGCCTCGCTGACCGCGTCCTTCAGCGCGTGGCCGCGGGCCAGGCCCGCCGCCATCGCCGACGAGAGGGTGCACCCCGTCCCGTGGGTGTTGTTCGAGGCCACGCGCGGCGCCATGAAGCGCGCGAAGTCGCGACCATTCCAGAGGATGTCGGTGGCCGAATCCCGGAGGTGCCCGCCCTTCACCAGCACGTTGCGCGGTCCGAGCGCCAGGATCCGTCGGGCGGCCTCCTCCATGTCGCTCTCGGTCGCGACCGGCATCCCGGCCAGGGCCTCGGCCTCGTGAAGGTTCGGGGTGACCACCAGGGCCAGCGGCAGGAGCTCCTTGATCAGCGCGATTCGCGCCTCGGGCTGCAGGAGCGCGTCGCCCGCCTTGGCGATCATGACCGGATCGACCACCACCTTCTCGCCCGCGTGCGCGCGCAGCCGGTCCGCGACAGCGGCGATGATCGGCGCGGTCGAGAGCATCCCGATCTTGATCGCGTCGGCGCCGATGTCCGAGAGCACGGAATCGATCTGGCGGCTCACGATCTCGGGTGGCAGATTGAAGACGCCCTGGACGCCGAGTGAGTTCTGAGCGGTCACGGCGGTGATCACGCTCATCCCGAACACGCGGAATGCCGAGAAGGTCTTCAGGTCCGCCTGGATGCCTGCGCCGCCGCCGGAATCCGAGCCGGCGATCGTCAGCGCTTTGGGTACGCCCATAGACGCTCGAAGTATACACGCCCGGGCGCGGAGAGCCCCCGCCTGGGAGCCATTGACCTCCCCGCGGGGAGTCGCTAGGGTACCGGTTTGACGCGCGTCGTCGGCGAGCGGCCCGTCGGGTCGATCGCGCCTCTCGCGGCGCCATCGGCCGCGATCGCCGGCGCCGACCTGCTGCCCTGAGCCGGCCGGCGGCGAGCGCTCCGCCCGGCGCCCATCGACACCGCTCAGGCGGTCGCCGGGATCGCCAGGGTGAACTCGCCGCGCGGCGGGGCCGCCGCAAGTCGCGCCAGGTGCACCGCCGGCGTCGCAGTCACGATCTCCTCGTACTGCTTGGTCAGCTCGCGGGCGAGCACCAGCTCGACCTCGCCGAAGACTTCGCCGATTGCGGTCACGGTGGCCACGATGCGATGGGGCGACTCGTAGAGCACGATGGTGGTGCCCACCTCGCGGAGCGCCTTGAGGCGGTTGAGCCGCTTGCCGGGCTTGACCGGCAAGAACCCGTCGAAGACGAACCCGTCGGCGGCCAGCCCCGAGGCCGAGAGCGCGGTGACGATCGCGCTGGGGCCGGGGACGGGGACGACCGGGATACCCTGGGCGCGCGCCTCGCGCACCAGGAGGATGCCCGGGTCGGAGATGCCCGGCGTGCCCGCGTCGGTGACGAGCGCGATCGAGCGGCCGGCCGCCAGGTCGCGCAGGAGCTGCGGCCCGCGCGCGAGCTTGTTGTGCTCGTAGTAGCTGACGGTCGGCTTGTGGATGTCGAAGTGCGTCAGGAGAGCCCGCGTCCGACGCGTGTCCTCGCAGGCGACCAGATCTACCTCGCGCAGGACGCGGAGCGCGCGCAGGGTGATGTCCTCGAGGTTGCCGATCGGGGTCGCGACGACAAAGAGGATACCGCTCAGGCGGTCTGTTCTTTCGCTTCGGAGACGAGTATCGGCCTTTCGCGGTTGAGGATGACCTCGCGGGTGATCACGCACTCTTTGAGCCCCTGGATGGAGGGCAGGTCGTACATGATCTCGAGCATGACTTCTTCCAGGATCGCGCGCAGCCCGCGGGCGCCGGTGCCGCGCTTGAGCGCCTCGCGCGCGATCGCCGCCACGGCGTCCTCGGTGAACTTGAGCCGCACCTTCTCGAGGTCGAAGTACTTCTGGTACTGCTTGATGATCGCGTTCTTGGGCTCGCGCAGGATGCGCACCAGCGCCTGATCGTCGAGGTCGTGCAGGGTCGCGATCACCGGCAGGCGGCCCACGAACTCGGGGATGAGCCCGTACTTCAGGAGATCCTCCGGCTGGATCATCGCCAGCAGATCGCCCACCCGCCGCTCGTCGCGGCTCTTGATCTCGGCGCCGAAGCCCATGCCCGAGCGCCCGACACGGCTCTCGATGATCTTGTCGAGCCCGACGAAAGCGCCGCCGCACAGGAACAGCACGTTGGAGGTATCGACCTGGATGAACTCCTGGTGCGGATGCTTGCGGCCGCCCTGGGGCGGCACGTTGGCGACGGTGCCCTCGAGGATCTTCAGGAGCGCCTGCTGCACGCCCTCGCCGGAGACGTCGCGCGTGATCGACGGGTTCTCAGACTTGCGCGCTATTTTATCGATCTCGTCGATGTAGACGATGCCTCTCTCAGCCCGCTCCACGTCATAGTCGGCAGCCTGTAACAGTCTCAGGATGATATTTTCGACATCCTC
>QHTE01000051.1:6555-159911 GCA_003220685.1 Candidatus Rokuibacteriota bacterium | reverse complement strand
TTGAACGCCACGTTCGCCGACGAGGCCGCGGTGTAGAGCCGGATGGGAATCGAGACGAGTCCGAACGAGATCGTTCCCGAGCCGATCGAGTGCGGCGCCATGGATTGCACGATAGCACGATGCTCCCTATCATGCGCGAAGGGCCGAACTCTCCCATGGATAGCGTACCGGCCGCCGTCGAGCGGCAAGATATCGGGGCTCCCGAGCCCAGGCGCCCGCTGCTCGTCTGGTTCGTCACGACGCTCGCGGGGCTCGTCCTCCTCTCGTTCATCGCGATGATGGCCTGGCTCCAGCTCACCGGATCGCGCGTGGACGGCATCGAGGAGCCGGAGCGCGCGCTCGCGCTGATCGTCGGCCGCACGATGGACATCGACGAAGCGGTCGTCCGCGCGCCGGCGTGGGAGCGATTCGTGTATCGCGTGCTGTCGAGCGATCCGGCGGAGGATGTCGCGGAGGGGCTCCGCTGGTACGAGGAGCTCGCCCGGGAATCGGCCCATCCCGGCATCGATCTCCACCTGGCCGTGCTCGAGGCCGAATCCGGACGGATCGACAGCCTGCGGCGCCGCACCGAGGAATGGACGCGCCGCGTCGACCCGCTGCCGGTGTTCGCGCTCCTCATCGGGGCCGCCTATCTCGACGAGGACGTGGAGGCGGACATCGGCTCGAACGTCGAAGAGGCCCTCGCCGAAGCGCTCGAGCCGGGCTGGTTCAGGGACCGGGTCGCGACTCGCCTGGCGACGCGCGTCGGCGACCCGGATCTCCTGGCCGCGGCGACGGCGGCGCAGGCGGAGCGCTCCGGCCGGCTGCTCGCCCGCATGCGCGCGACCGTCGCGGTCGAGCTGGTGCTCATCGTCGTCGGGGTCGTCCTGCTCGTCCGGGTCGCCGTGCGCCGCCGGGCGTTCGACCGGGTCGGCGGCGCCGTCCTGCCGCCGCCCTGGCGCGGGCGCACCGGAGTCCTCGTGCTGGTCTGGGGCGGGGCGATCGGATCCGTCATCATCCTCGCGTCGTCGTTCCTGCCCGACCGCGCATATTCCCGCGTCCTCATCGGCGCCACGACGAACCTGTCCTTCGCCCCGCTCATCTTCCTCGCCTGGTTGTTCCTGGTGCGGCCGTCGGGGCTTCGCCTGACGGAGAGCTTCGGCCTGGCGCCCGCCGCGGCCGGCGCGCGCCGGCTCGTGCTCGTCATCCTCACCTTGCTGGCGCTCGGCCAGCTCGGCGAGGTCATCATGGACATGGCCGGGCGCTGGCTGGGATTCTCGGCGCACTGGACGGAATGGTTCGACCGCGATCTGGTCTGGGGATCGCGGCCCCTCGTCGGGATGACGATCTTCGACACGGTCGTGCTCACCCCGGTGTTCGAGGAGATCGTGTTCCGCGGGCTCCTGTTCGCAACCCTCCGCCGAAGGTTCGCGGTGGGGCCGGCCGCCGCGCTCAGCGCGGCCATGTTCGCCGTCGCGCACGGCTACGGCGCCCTCGGCTTCGCGGCCGTCTTCTGGAGCGGTTTGCTGTGGGCGTTGTCGTACGAGCGGACGGGCAGCCTGCTGCCCTCGATCACGGCGCACGCCGCGGACAACCTGATGGCCTCGCTCTCCGTGATCATGGTGCTCCGTGGCTAGCCGCGATCTCGCGGAGTACCGGCGCAAGCGCGACCCGGCGGCGACCCCGGAGCCCTTCGGCGGGCCCGGCCCGACCGGCGGCAGCCGGTTCGTGATCCACAAGCACTCGGCGCGACGGCTCCACTACGATCTGCGGCTGGAGATCGACGGTGTGCTCAAGAGCTGGGCCGTGCCGAAGGGCCCTTCGGTGCGCTCGCACGAGAAGCGCCTGGCCGTGCACGTCGAAGACCATCCCATCGAGTACGCCGACTTCGAGGGCGTCATTCCAGAGGGCAGCTACGGAGCCGGCCCGTCCATCGTGTGGGACGCCGGCCGGTTCCAGCTCCTCAAGCCGGAGCCCGCGCGCGAGCAGATCGCGCGCGGCAAGCTCGAGTTCGAGCTGTTCGGCTTCAAGCTCAAGGGGCGATGGACCCTGGCCCGGATGAGCGGCAAGGACCGCGACTGGCTCCTGCTGAAGAAGTCCGACGAGTACGCCGGCGAGACGGAGCCGACCGAGCGCTATCCCGAATCGGTGCTCTCGGGCCTGACGATCGAAGAGCTGCGCGACGGCGCGAGCCGGGTGCAGACGCTGCGCCGCCGCCTGAGCGAGCTCAAGGCGCCGCGCGGCGAGATCGTCCCGCACGGCGATCTGCTGATGCTCGCGACCCTCGTCGACGAGACGCCGTCGGACGCGTCGTGGCTCTTCGAGATCAAGTACGACGGGGTCCGCGTCCTCGCCTCACGCGCCGGCGACGCGATCGAGCTTCGTGGACGGAGCGGCCAGGTCGTCACGACCCGCTACCCCGAGGTGACGGCCGCGCTGCGCGCGCTGCCGCTCGAGAGCTTCGTGCTGGACGGCGAGATCGTGGCGCTCGACGAGCGCGGGCGCTCGAGCTTCCAGCGCCTGCAGGAGCGTATGGGCCTCACGCGTCCGACCGACATCGAGCGCGCGCGGGGCGAGGTCCCGGTCAGCGCCGTCTTCTTCGATGCGCTGGGGCTCGACGGCCGCGATCTGCGTCGGCTGCCGCTCGAGGCGCGCAAGGAGTGCTTGAAGCTCCTGGTGCCGCCGCGCGGCGTCGTCTACTACGGCGACCACGTGCTGGAGCACGGCGCGGACTTTCTCGCCGCCGCCTGCGAGCAGGGTCTGGAAGGCGTGGTCGCGAAGAAGCGCGACAGCCCGTATTCCGCGAAGCGCTCGCGCGACTGGCTGAAGATCAAGTGTCAGCTGCGCCAGGAGTTCGTGATCGGCGGCTACACGGCGCCCCAGGGCACGCGGGCGCATTTCGGCGCCCTGCACCTGGGCCTGTACGACCGGGGCGAGCTGGTCTACGTCTCCAAGGTCGGCACCGGATTCGACGAGCGGGCGCTCAAGACGATCAGCGAGAAGCTCCGTCCGCTGGCGCGTCCGACCTCGCCGTTCGCGCGCGGCACGCCGGTCGGACGCGGGCACCACTGGGTGGAGCCGCGACTGGTAGGTGAAGTGCGCTTCACCGAGTGGACGCGCGATGGCGGGATCCGTCACCCCGCGTTCCTCGGGTTGCGCGACGACAAACGCCCCGAAGATTGCGTGCGCGAGACGCCCGCGGGTACGCGTGCGGCCGGGCCAGGGGCGGGGGGCACGGGACCGGCTGCGTCACCCGCTCGCCCGCGTTCCGCAGCTCTTCGAGCTGCGGGCGGGACGAGGGGGTCCCACTCCGCCGGTCCCGTGCCTCCCGCCCCTGGCTCGCCCGCACGCGGTGGCTCGGGCGATCGCACCTCAACGACCGGACGTTCGAAGTCGGCAGCCCACGGCGGGCGGGAGACGGATCGCCGGCGCGCGAGCGCAGGCGGGGGGGAAGGTCGCGCAGGCGCCGAGCTGGCGAGCGTAGCGGATGCGCGGCGGGTGACGATCACGAATCCGGAGAAGGTGTTTTGGCCGGATGAGGGGTATACGAAGTCGGATTTGATCGAGTACTACGAGGCGGTGTCGCCGTGGCTCTTGCCGTACTTGAAAGACAGGCCGCTGGTGCTCACGCGCTACCCCGACGGGATCACGGGGAAGTCCTTCTTTCAGAAGGACGCGCCCGAGTGGACGCCGTCGTGGATCCGCACCGCGCGGATCCACGCCAGCGACGTGGACCGCGACATCGACTATTTCATCGTCGACGATCGCGAGAGCCTCCGCTACGTCGTCAATCTCGGCACGATCCCGCTGCACCTCTGGAGCTCGCGTCAGGCGTCGCTCGACCATCCCGACTGGCTCGTGCTCGACCTCGATCCCAAGGGCGCGCCGTTCACCGACGTCGTCAAGGTCGCCCGCGCGCTCCACGGGATCCTGGACGACCTCGGCCTGCCGAGCTCCGTGAAGACCTCCGGTGCGACCGGCCTGCACATCGTCCTGCCGCTCGGCGCCGGCTACGACTACGAGGTCACGCGCACCTTCGCACGGCTCCTCGCGGTGATGGGCGTCGAGGCCGAGCCGGAGATCTCGACGATCGCCCGGCCGCTGCGCTCGCGCGGCGGCAAGGTCTACATCGACTTCGGCCAGAACGGCCGCGGCCAGACGGTCGTCGCGCCGTTCTCGGCGCGCCCGCTGCCGGGCGCGCCGGTCTCGTGCCCGCTCCGTTGGGAGGAGGTCACCGCGAAGCTCGATCCAGCGCGCTTCACGATCAAGACGCTGCCGGCGCGCCTGGAGAAGATGGGCGACCCGCTGGCGCCGGTGCTCACCGGGCGCATCGACGTCGCGGCCACCCTGCGCAAGCTCGAGCACCGCGCGCCGGCGACTCGCTGAGCCGCCCGTCGTTCGGCTCCGTCACACGCGCCGCTCGCCGAGGCTCGATTTCAAGATCGTCAGCATCGCGTCGATCTCGTCGCGAGAGGCCGTGAGCGCCGGCATGAAGCGGAGCGTGTCGGGGCGCGGCGCGTTGAGCAGGAGCCCGTGGTCGCGCGCCGCCGCCGAAACCTTCTTGGCGTCCTGTGCCGGGAGCTCGAGGGCCTGGAGCAGACCGCGACCGCGCACCTCGCCGTGGCCCAGCTCGCCGGAGAGGGCGCGCAGGCGCGCCATCAGGTAGGCGCCGGTCGCGGCGACCGACTCGAGAAACTCCGGCTGCGCGACGGTCTCGACGACGGCGCACCCGACCGCGGCCATGAGCGGGTTGCCGCCGAACGTGCCCCCCTGATCGCCGTACTCGAAACAGCTGGCGGGGCCCGAGGCGATGAGCGCCGCGAGCGGGACACCGCCCCCGATGCCCTTGCCGACCGTGACGATGTCCGGGGTGATGCCGGCGTGCTGGTAGCCGAAGAAGCGCCCGGTCCGTCCGATCCCGGTCTGGATCTCGTCCAGGATCAGGAGGAGGCCGTGCTCCTTCGTCAGCGCCGAGAGCGCGCGCAGGTAATCGTCGCCGGCCGGGAAAACGCCGGCCTCGCCCTGGATCGGCTCGAGCAGGACCGCGACCGTGCGCGACGTGATGGCGGCGGCGACGGCGCCGAGATCGCCCAGCGGAACCTTGCGAAATCCGTGAACCTTCGGCGGGAAGAGATCGTCCCAGCCCGGCTTGCCGGAGGCGGCCATCGTCGCGAGCGTGCGGCCGTGGAAGCTGCCCTGCATCGTGATGATCTCCCAGGCGCCGTCGCGATGACACGAGCCCCACTTCCGCGCCAGCTTGATCGCACCTTCGTTGGCCTCGGCGCCGCTGTTGCAGAGGAAGACCTGATCGAGCCCGGAGGCCTCAGCCAGGAGGCCGGCGAGCCTCGCCATCGGCTCGTTGTAGTACGCGGGGCTGCAGTTGATCAGCTCAGAGGCCTGCGCGCTCAGCGCGTCGAGCACCACGCGCGGCGAGTGCCCGAGCGCGTTCACCGCCCAGCCCTGGACGAAATCGAGATACCGCTTGCCGTCGCGATCCCAGAGCCACGACCCGGCGCCCTTGACCATCACGGGCGATGGCCGCTCGGTGATCTTCATGATGTGGTCGAGCTGCTGGCTCATGTCGTCGTCCTCCTCTCGAGAGCGGTGAGTGGGTTCAGTGCGGCCCACGATCGGTCGCGTGCCGTCGGCGCTCGGCGCCGCCGCTCGGTCAGCGCGACTCGAGACGTCGCTGCATGATGGCGACGTCGTGCCAGCGGCCGAGCTTGAACGCCGACTCGCGCTCGACGCCGACCGGCTGGAAGCCGTGACGCGCGTGCAGCCGGAGGGACGCGACGTTCCTCGCGGTGATCCGCGCCACGATCGAGTGGTGCTCGAGGGCCCGCGCGCGCCGGATCAGCTCGGCGAGGATCAGGCCGCCGAGCCCGGCGCCGCGGTGCTCGCCCGCGACGTAGACGGAATCCTCGACCGTTCGCGCAAAGGCCGGCTTGGACCGGTACGGCGAGAGCGATCCGTAGGCGACGACGACGTCGCCGTCGCGCTCGGCGCCGTCCGAGGCGACCGTGACCACGACGACCGGATAGCGCTCGCCGTGCCTCGCGAACCACTCGCGCTGGGCGGCCGGGTCCCTGGGCTCGGTGTCGGTGGTCGAGTCGCTGCAGAGGACCTCGCGGTTCCAGATCGCGGCGATCCGCGCGAGGTCCGCTTCGCGCGCGGCGCGAAGCGCGACGCGCGGGGGCGGCGCTCCGTTACGCGGGCGCGGAGACGGACGGGGCTTGAGCGAGGCGAAGGAGCCTCCGGCGCCCCGCGTCGAGCCGGGCGCGGTCCAGGCGATCCTTCGCGAGCACTTCCAGAAGGTAGTGGCTCGTGTCCATGCGCCGCATGATGCCGCGGCCGGCACTATCAGTAAAATCAATTGTCCTGATCGTAACCATCAGGTATTTTTTGGTCTCTCCGGCGTGAACATCCAGCTTGCGCACCTCCAGACGCTCGCGACGGTCGCGCGCCACGGGAGCTTCTCCCGGGCGGCGCGCGAGCTCTCGCTCACGCAGCCGGCCGTCAGCATGCAGGTCCGCCAGCTCGAGCAGGAGCTCGGGCTGCCGCTGCTCGAGCGCGTCGGCAAGCGCACGTACACGACCAGGGCGGGCGAGCTCCTCCTGGCCCACGCCGGGCGCGCGCTGCGGGAGCTCGAGCGCGGCGTCGAGCTGGTCCAGGAGCTGCGGGGGATCGTGGCCGGGCGCATCCGGCTCGGCACCAGCGCGTCGTTCAGCATCTATCTGCTGCCGTCGGCACTGCGACGGTTCCGCGCGCGCTACCCACGGACCGAGCTCGTGGTGGTCACCGGCAACGCGCCGGAGATCACGCGCGCGGTCGTGGCCAACGAGCTCGACGTGGGGATCGTGAGCCTGCCGGTCCGGGAGCGCGAGCTGGCGGTGACGGCGCTCCACCGCGACGAGCTCGTGGCGATCGGGCCGCCGGGCCGGCGATGGCCACGCCCGCGCGCGACTGCGGCCGAGCTGGCGCGCGAGCCCCTGATCCTGTTCGAGCAAGGCGCGACCTTGCGCCGCGTGATCGACGACTGGTTTCAGCGCGGCGGCGCCGCGCCGGCGCTGCCGATGGAGCTCGGCAACACGGAGGCGATCAAGAAGCTCGTCGAGTCGGGGCTGGGGCTGTCGGTCACGTCCTGGTTCGCGGCCAAGGCCGAGGTGCGGGCGCGGCGGCTCAGTGCTGTGAAGCTGGTACCGCCGCTCTTCCGCCAGATCGGGATCGTGCTCCGGCGCGACAAGCCGAAGACGCCGGTGCTCGACGCCTTCCTCGGGACGCTCGACGACTTGCGGCGATCGCTCGTGTAGCGCCGGTCGCCCGCTAGACTCGCGAGGGTCCCCGGCTCCTCCTGTCGGGCGACTACGAGACAGCCTGGGTCGACCCCGCGCGCAGCGTCAGAAACCGCCGGGCGAGCGCCGGGCCGGAGCCCGAGGCCTCGTGCTTGAAGAAGACGTAGGCGTCCCGCCAGCCGGCGCCGACCGAGTCGATCGTCTCGATCCAGCCTCGCAGGGCGTCGTCCGTGTACTCCACGGCGCGGAGCCTGAGGTAGCCGAAATCCGCCGTGGCGACCGCCGGCGTCCTCCGGTCCTCGGTGTCGGCGATGCAGAGGGCGACGTTGCGCGCACGGAGCAGCGCGTACACCTCGTCGTCGAACCAGCTCTCGTGGCGGAACTCGAAGGCCGCGCGGAGCTCGGCGGGCAGGATCGAGAGCACCTCGCCCAGCCGGTCGGCCGCTTTCTTGAAGTTCGGCGGGAGCTGGAAGAGCAGGGGCCCGAGCCGGTCGCCGAGCGTGCGTGCCGCCTCGCAGAAATAGCGCAGCGGCTCGCCGACGTCGCGCAAGCGCGCGAAGTGCGTGATCCGCTGCGGCGCCTTCAGGACGAACGTGAACCCGGCGGGCGCGGCCGTCCCCCAGCCCGCGACCGTCTTCGCGTTCGGCATCCGGTAGAACGTCGCGTTGATCTCGACGGTCGTGAAGCGCTCGACGTAGTACGCGAGCATCTTCGACGCCGGGAGCCGCTCGGGGTAGAAGGTGCCCCGCCACTCCGGGTAGTTGTATCCCGAGGTCCCGACGTGGGTCTTCAGCCGAGCACCGCCGCGAGCGGTGTCGGAGCCTCGCCGAGCGACTCCGCGACGCCGGGATGCACGACCTTGCCACCCCAGACGTTCACGCCCTTGGCGAGCACGGGATTGGCCCGCACCGCACCCGCCGCGCCGCGCGCCGCCAGCTCGATCACGTACGGAAGCGTCGCGTTCGTGAGCGCGAAGGTCGAGGTGCGCGGGACGAGCGCCGGCATGTTTGCAACACCGTAGTGGACGACGCCGCCGACGAGGTAGACGGGATCGAGCAGGGTGGTCGGACGGATAGTCGCGACGCACCCACCCTGGTCCACCGCGATGTCCACGATCACCGCGCCTTCCTTCATCTGCGACACCATCTCCTTGGTGACGAGGACGGGCGCCCGCGCGCCCGCGAGCAGCACGGCGCCGACGAGCAGGTCGGCCCGCCGCACGACCCGCTCGATGTTGAAGCTGTTCGACATCAGGGTGACGACCTGGCCGCGGAAGAGATCGTCCACGTGCCTCAGCCGATCGACGTTCACGTCGAGGATCGAGACGTCGGCGCCGAGGCCGACGGCGGTCTTGAGGGCGTTGAGCCCGGCCGCGCCGGCCCCGAGGATCACGACGTTGCCGGGCGGCACGCCTGGCACTCCCGACAATAATATTCCGCGGCCGCCGTGGGCGCGGCCGAGATAGAAGGCGCCCTCCTGGACCGAGAGGCGTCCGGCCACCTCGCTCATCGGCGTCAGGAGCGGTAGGCTGCCGTCGGCGCGCTGGACCGTCTCGTAGGCGATCGCGATCGCGCCGGAGTCGCGGAGCGCCCGGGTGAGCTCCGGTGCCGGCGCCAGGTGCAGATACGTGAAGAGGACCTGCCCGGGACGCAGGCGCGCAACTTCCGGAGCGAGCGGCTCCTTGACCTTCGGGATCAGCTCGGCGCGGTGCCAGACATCATCGACCGAGACGAGCTCGGCGCCGACCGCCGCGTATTCCTCGTCGCTGATCCCGCTGCCCGCGCCGGCGCCCCGCTCGACCAGCACCGCGTGAGCGGTCTCGACCAGCGCCCGCGCTCCCGCCGGGGTCAGGGCCACGCGCTGCTCGCCCGGTTTGATCTCTCGCGGAACCCCGATGTTCATCGCGTCTCCTTCGTGGCCGGAGTCCGGCGTGGACCCAGGAAGCTGCGGATCAGACGGTTGAAGTCGTGGCCGACGAGCACGAACCGCTCGCGGCCGAGGTGCTCGGCGAGCGCGCGCAGATCCTCGACCATGTGTGGGACGCGGTACTGCGAGAGCTCGGCCGGCTTCTCCGAGAGGTTGTAGCCGCGCATGTCCGGCGCGACGGCCTGATGATCGCGGCCGAACTCGGCCAGCTGACGGCGCCACTCGTACCAGAACTCCGGGAAGCCGTGGACGAACAGGATGAGCGGGCCGCGGCCCACCGTCACGTAGTGCAGCCGGATCCCGTTCACGTCGGCGTAGGCGTGGTCCATGGAGTCACCTCACATATAACAGGAAAAACCGGGCGAGGCTCGCGTCGAAGCCGCGCGGCAGCTCGCCGTGACGACCGCGGTCCGTGAACACGAACTCGCTGCGCGGGTTGCCGGCGAGCGCGCGCCGCAGCCGCTCGGCGTGCTCGAACGGGATCTGCTCGTCCTCGCGGCTCGCCACGAGCAACACCGGGACCGCGATCGCCGCCGCGGCCCGCTCGGGCGAGACCGTCGTGAGGTCGTGGCCGAAGAAGAGCAGGGACCAGCCTCGAAGGAGCCCCACGAAGGGATACTTCAGGTACCAGAGCCAGCCGTACAGCTCGTAGCCGAGCGAGCGCAGGTCGGCGAAGGGTGCGTACGCAGCCACGGCGCGGATGCGCGGGTCTTCGGCCGCGGCCAGGAGCGCGACAGCGCCGCCCAGCGAGAGGCCGAAGACGCCGACCTGGTCGAACCCCCGCGCGGCGAGGAAATCGATCGCCCGGCGCAGATCGCGTCGCTCGCGCAAGCCGAGCGTCGTCGCCCGCCCGCCGCTCCGGCCGAAGTAGCGCTGGTCGAGCAGCAGCACCGTGAAGCGCGGCGCCAGCGCGGCGGCGATCGGCAGCAGATCGGCCTTCTCGGCCGGATAGCCGTGGAGCAGGACGATGGCGGGCGCGCCCGCGCGCGGCAGCAGCCACGCCGCGAGCTTCACGCCGTCGTCGGCCGTGATCGTCACGGTCTCGACCGTCAGCCCGAAGTCCCCGGGGACGAGGGGCACGGCGATACGGGGTGGGCGGACGGCGAGCCAGAAGCTGACGAGGCTCAGCGCCACGAAGGCGCCGACGAAGACGGCGACGTACGCGACGAGCTTCACCGTATGATAGTCGGCGTTCGGACGAGCTTCGTCTAGTTGCCGCGCGGCGCGCCCGCGGGAGGATCGATAGGGGACACGGCGTTCGGAGCCCTCGCCGCCCTGGGCTCGGCGGTGGCGTGGGCGGTGACGAGCCTTCTGGCGCGCTCGCTGATGGCCGAGCTCGGCTCGGTCGGCGTCAACGCTATCCGTTCGACGATCGGCGGCGTGCTGCTCGTCGTCTGGGTGCTGGCGACCGTCGGCACCGGCGCCTTCACGGCGATCTCGGCGAGCGGCTGGCTCTTGCTCGGGCTGTCGATCGTGACGGCCATCGCGCTGGGCGACACCGTGTTCTTCGAGAGCACGCGCGCCATCGGCGTCGCCCGCGCCATGACGGTCTCGACCTCCTATCCGCTCGGGGCCGCCGTGATCGCGGCGGCCTTCCTGAACGAGCCCGTCACCGTCCCCATCGCCGTCGGCTCGCTGGTCACGACGGCCGGCCTGGTGCTCATCGTCGCGCCGTGGGCGGAGCGCGCGCCGGAGGAGCGCTTCTGGTTCGGCGTCGGCGCGGCCGCGCTCGCCTCGCTCGCCTGGGCGGTCGCGACGGTGCTCGTCAAGCCGCCGCTCTCCGAGATGAGCGCGACGACCGCGCAGGCGATTCGGTTGCCGGTCGCGGCGCTGGTGCTCTGGCTGACGCCGTGGGCCCGCTCGGTCCCCGGCGCGTTCGCCAAGAGCGGGCGGGCCGTGAAGATCCGGATCGCGATCCTCGGCGCGATCACCTCGGTGAGCTCGGTCATGTTCGTCGCCGGCGTCAAGCACGCCGGCGTCGCCATCGCCTCGGTCCTCTCCGCCACGGCCCCGATGTTCGCCATCCCCCTCGCCGTTGTCTTCCTCGACGAGCGCCTCACCCTCCGCGCCGTCGCCGGCATCGTCCTCACCGTGGCCGGCATGATCCTCCTCCAGCTCTGACAGGCAGACGCTCCAACTCTGGCGGGCCGACGCCGAGACTCCGACGAAACGGCGCTCCGATGACGGACGATTGACGTGGGTTGAGGCGCGATTGACGTCGGTCGGCTGGCGCGCCGCCAACGGAGCGGTCCGGCGGGGGTGCGAGGGGAGGGCTCGCGGGACCCGTTCCAGTCACGCGGCGGCGGACGAGGCCAGCCCGGATGGAGCCCAGCCGCCCCGGAGTAGCGCGCGCGTGCCGCGTGGTCGCGGCGAGCCCTCCCCTCGCACCCCCGCCGGACCGCGGCGACCACGCGCCCGCCGGATCGCGAAGCGCGCGCGGGGCGGGACGACTAAGCAGGTGAGTTCGCCGAGCGGAAGACGACGTCGCCGCCAACGAGAGTCAGGACGGGCGTGATGTCCTTGATGCGATCCTCAGAACACGTGAACACGTCCTCTGAGAGCACGACGAGATCGGCGTGCTTGCCGGGCTCGAGCGAGCCGAGCGCACTTTCCTGGCGCGACGCGTAGGCGTTCCAGCTCGTGAACGAGCGTACCGCCTCCACGCGCGTCATGCGCTGCGCCGGCTGCCAGCCGCGGTCCTCGCCGCTGCGCGGCCGCCTCGTGACCGCGGCGTAGAGGCCGTGGAACGGGCTCGGGCTCTCCACCGGGAAGTCGGAGCCACCGGCGATGACGACGCCGGTCTCGAGCAGCGAGCGCCACGCGTAGGCGCCGCGGAGGCGATCCGGGCCGAGGCGCTCGGCCGCCCACTCCATGTCCGAGGTGCAGTGAGTCGCCTGCATGCTCGGCAGGGCGCCGAGCCGCCGGAAGCGGGGGATGTCGCGCTCGGTCAGGATTTGCGCGTGCTCGACGCGAAACCGGTGATCCGGCCAGGGGCCGCGCGCCAGCGCCGCCTCGAGCGCGTCCAGGGTGAGCGTGTTCGCGCGGTCGCCGATCGCGTGCACGCAGACCTGGAAGCCCAGCCGGGCGGCCTCGAGCGTCAGGCGCGTGATCTCGTCGGACGGGATGAGCACGAGCCCGGTGTTGCCGGGATCGTCGCAGTAGGCATCGTGCAGCGCGGCGCCGCGCGAGCCGAGGGCGCCGTCGGCCATGAGCTTGAGCGCCCCCACCACGACGCGCCCGTCGCCGAGCCTCTCGGGACCGCTCTCGCGGTAGGCGGCCCACGTCGATTCGGAGCGCGCCGCCACCGCCACGTAGTTGCGGAACGGGAACTTCCCGCGCTCGACGAGCCGGCGGTACGAGGCGATCGCGTAGAGCTCGGCGCCCATCTCGTGGATGCCCGTGAGCCCCGCCCCCAGGCACTCGCCGATCGCCTCGGCGACGGCCTCGTCGAAGCGCTCGGGGGAGGCGCGCGGTTCGGCCCGCTGGATCAGGCGCTGGGCCGTGTCGATGAGCACGCCCGTCGGCTCGCCGCGCGTGTCCCGGAGAATCCGGCCGCCGGCCGGCTCGCGTGTGGCGCGGTCGATCCCCGCAGCGGCCAGCGCGGCGGAGTTCGCCCAGATCGCGTGGCCGTCGATGCGGGTGAGCGCGACCGGATGATCGGGTGCGGCGCGGTCGAGCGAGGCTCTGGTCGGCCACCGGCGCTCCGGCCAGCGGTTCTGATCCCAGCCCCGGCCGCCGAGCCATTCGCCCCGCGGCGTCCCGGCCGCGCGCGCCGCCACGCGCTCGGCGACTTCGGCCTCCGACCGCGCCATTCCCGCGTCGAGCGTCAGTCGCGCGCGCGCCAAGTGCATCAGATGCCCGTGCGCGTCGACGAGCCCCGGCACGACCGCTCGCCCGCCGAGATCGAGGACCTCCTCGGCACCGGAGACGTTCGCGTCGCCGCGCCGGCCGGCGAACGCCACGCGCCCGTCACGGACGACGAGCGTATCGACGACGGTGTCCCACGCGTCCATGAGATAGATCCGGCCGTTGGTCAGCAGCATTGCGCCGGAGTGAGACGGGCTAGAAGCGGCGACGCCCGCGCATCGCGCGCTTGCGCAGACGCAGAGACTTCGGCGTGACCTCGAGCAGCTCGTCCTCGCGGATCCACTCCAGACACTGCTCGAGATTCATGACCCGCGGGGGCGTGATCTTCGCCGCCTCGTCGGCGGTCGACGCGCGCATGTTCGTGAGCTTCTTTTCCTTGGTGATGTTCACGTCGAGGTCGTTGTCGCGCGCGTTCTCGCCGACGATCATCCCCTCGTAGACCTCGAGGCCGGGTCCGACGAACATCACCCCGCGCGCCTGGAGGTTGTCGATCGCGTGGGCGGTCGCGCGGCCGGCGCGGTCGGCGACCAGGGCGCCGTTTTGACGGTGGGCGATCTCGCCCTGCCAGGCGTCCCAGCCGTCGAACAGGTGGTTGAGAAGCCCGGTGCCCCGCGTGTCGGTGAGGAACTCGGTGCGGTAGCCGATGAGGCCGCGGGCGGGGATCCGATATTCGAGCCGGACGCGGCCGGTGCCGTGGTTTACCATCTTGGCCATCGCGCCGCGGCGCGGTCCGATCTTCTGGGTGACCGCGCCGATGTGCTCCTCGGGGATGTCGATGACGAGGTATTCCATCGGCTCGAGCGTCTGGCCGTTCGCCGACCGCGTGATGATGGTGGGCTTGCCGACCTCGAGCTCGTAGCCCTCGCGCCGCATCATCTCGATCAAGATCGCGAGCTGGAGCTCGCCGCGGCCCGACACCCGGAACGTGTCGGGCGAGTCGGTCTCCTCGACCCGGATGCCGACGTTGACGCGCCGCTCCCGCATGAGACGGTCGCGCAGCTGGGGCGAGGTGACGAAGCGGCCTTCCTTGCCCGCCATCGGCGAGACGTTCGCCGAGAAGAGCATCGACACCGTCGGCTCGTCGATGCGGATGAGCGGCAGCGCCTTCGGCGCCTCGGCGTCGGCCACGGTCTCGCCGATCTCGATCGCGTCGATGCCGGCGATCGCGACGAGGTCGCCCGCGCTCGCCTCCGCGATCTCGATGCGCTTGAGCCCCTCGTAGCCGTAGAGCACGGTGACCTTCGCCACCTCGACCGCGCCGTCCCGGTGGACGACGGAGACCTTCTCGGCCTGCCGGACCCGGCCGTTGACGATGCGGCCGATGACGAGGCGGCCGACGTAGTCGTCCCAGTCGAGCATAGCCCCGCGGAACTGCAGGCCGAGGTCGGGGTCGAAGCGCGGCGCCGGCACCGTCGTCAGGATCGTCTCGAAGAGGGGCTCGAGCGAGCGCCCGGGCTCGGAGAGCTTGAGCGTGGCGGTGCCCGTCCGGGCGTTCGTGTAGAGGACCGGGAACTCGAGCTGGTCTTCGGCCGCCTCCAGGTCGATGAAGAGGTCGTAGACCTCGTCGAGCACCTCGGCGGGGCGCGCGTCGCTCCGGTCGATCTTGTTGATGACGACGATCGGCGGCAGGCTCGCCTCGAGCGCCTTTTTCAGGACGAATCGCGTCTGGGGCAGCGGCCCCTCGGCGGCGTCGACCAGGAGCAGCACGCCGTCGACGAGGGTGAGGGTGCGCTCGACCTCCGAGCCGAAATCGGCGTGGCCGGGGGTGTCGACGATGTTGATGTGGACGCCCCGGTAGGTGATGGCCGTGTTCTTGGCCATGATCGTGATGCCCTTCTCGCGCTCGAGATCGATCGAGTCCATGATGCGCTCGGGCACCGACTCGTTCTGGCGAAAGAGGCCGGACTGCCAGAGCATCGCGTCGACGAGGGTGGTCTTGCCGTGGTCGACGTGAGCGATGATCGCGATGTTACGAACGTCTTCGCGCTGCCGCATCGGTCCATCGTATCACGCGGATCGACGGCCCGGGCGCTCCGGGCATGTATAATGACGCTCTCATCATGATTTTTTTGTGCGCCTCGACCCGCGGGGAGCCCCGACGGTCCCGAGCGCACGCTGCCACCGGAGGCGTTCCGTCATGAACCGTCTGCTCCCGCTCGCGGCGGCCCTCCTGGCCGTCGCGCCGGCACTGGCCCAGGACAAGCCGCCCGCCAAGACGCCGACGGCGGTGATCACGCTCGAGAAGGGCGGGCAGATCACGCTCGAATTCTTCCCCGCCGACGCGCCCAAGCACGTCGAGAACTTCCTCAAGCTCGCGCGCGCCGGGTTCTACGACGGCCAGCGCTTCCATCGCGTCGAGCCGGGATTCGTCGTGCAGCTCGGCGACCCGCAGTCGAAGACCCTGCCGATGGACCATCCGGCGATGGGCACCGGCGGCCCGGGCTACACGATCAAGGCGGAGTTCAACAGTCGCAAGTTCGAGCGCGGCATGCTCGGGATGGCGCGCAAGAGCGATCCCGACTCGGCGGGGAGCCAATTCTACATCATGCTCGGGCCCGCCAGCCATCTCAACGGCCAGTACACCGCCTTCGGTCGCGTGGTCAGCGGCATGGAGGTCGTCGACACCATTAAGGTCGGCGATCGGGTGAAGTCGATCAAGGTCACGTTCTGATCAGAACTGATCAGAAAGGAAACGTCGTGAAGCAGACCGGCGTCATCACGCTCGAGAAGGGCGGCGAGATTCGGCTCGAGTTCTTCCCGGACGACGCGCCCAAGACCGTCGAGAACTTCGTCACCCTGGCCAAGAAGGGCTTCTACAACGGCCTCAACTTCCACCGCGTCGTGCCCGACTTCGTCGTGCAGGGCGGCTGCCCGAAGGGCAACGGCACCGGCGGCCCGGGCTACACGCTCAAGGCGGAGTTCAACAAGCAGAAGCACGTGCGCGGCACCCTCGCGATGGCGCGCAGCCAGCACCCCGACTCGGCGGGCAGCCAGTTCTACATCTGCTACGGCACGACCCCGCACCTCGACGGCCAGTACACGGTCTTCGGGCGCGTGGTGTCGGGCATGGAGCACGTCGACCGGATCAAGCAGGGCGACCGGATGACCTCGGTCACGATCGCGGAAGAGTAACCGGTGGCCTGGTCGATCCTCGTCCGCAACGGCTCCCTGATCGACGGCAGCGGCGCCCCCGCGCGAGCGGCGGACGTCGCCATCGAGGGCGACCGGATCGTCGCCATCGGCCCCGGCCTCTCGGGCGAGGCCGCACGGGTGATCGACGCCGCCGGCCACGCGGTCGCGCCCGGCTTCATCGACATGCACTCGCATTCCGACCTCTTCTACTTCACCTGCCCGTCGGCCGAGTCGAAGGTGCGCCAGGGCGTGACCACAGAGGTCGTCGGGATGTGCTCGTTCTCTCAGGCGCCGCTCCGTGCCGATCAGCGCGAAATCGTGGAGGGCTGGGCGGGCGGCATCGGCGCTGGCCTCGATCTCCGCTGGGGGTCGTTCGCGCAGTACCTCGACGCGCTCCGCGCGATCCGCCCCTCGGTCAACATCGCGCACTTTGTCGGCCACGGCGCGCTCCGGATCGCGGCGATGGGATTCGAGGCGCGGCCGGCCGGCGCCGACGACCTGCGCGGCATGCAGCGCCTGCTGGGCGAGGCGTTGGACGCCGGCGCCTTCGGCTTCTCCACGGGTCTGGTCTACGCGCCGAGCGCCTACTCGGACACCGCCGAGCTGATCGCGCTCGCCAAGGCGATGGCCCCGCGCGGCGGCTACTACTTCTCGCACATCCGCGGCGAGTCCTCGATGCTCCTCGACTCGATCAACGAGGCGATCCGCATCGGCGAGGAGACGGGAGTCGGCGTGCAGGTCTCGCACGTAAAAGCGTCCGGTCGCGAGAACTGGCCGAAGATCGACGCCGCGCTCCGCCTGTTCGAGTCGGCGCGCGCGCGTGGCGTCGACGTGTTCGGCGACGTCTATCCCTACAACGCCGGCAGCACGAAGCTCGACAACATGATGCCGGCGTGGGCCCACGACGGCGGGCTCGCCAGGCTGCTCGAGCGGCTCGCCGACCGCGCCACGCGGCGGCGCATCGTGGAGGAGTGTCTGATCGACGGCGAGCGCTGGGGCACCGTCTCGCAGGGCGGCATCGGCTTCGACCAGGTCTTCATCGCCACCTGCCGGCGGCGCGAGCTCGAAGGGCTGAGCCTCGCGCAGATCGCGCGCCAGTCGGGGATGGCCCCGGCCGAGACGCTCATGAATCTCCTCCTCGAGGAGAAGTGCACGGTCGGCATGGTGAGCTTCTCGCAGTCCATCGAGAACGTCGCCAAGGTGCTCGCGCACCCGCTGCTGATGATCGGCTCCGACTCGATCCCGCTCTACTCGGGAGACGGAGACCGCCCGGGCAAGCCGCACCCGCGCACCTACGGGACGTTCCCGCGCGTGCTCGGCGAATACGCCCGCCAGCAGAAGCTGTTCCCGCTGGAGACCGCGGTCCACAAGATGACCGGCATGTGCGCGGCGCGACTGCGCCTCGCCGATCGAGGGCTCGTGCGCGAAGGGTACGCGGCGGACCTCGCGATCTTCGATCCCCGCGTCGTCCGCGACGAGTCGACCTTTGCCGAACCGCATCGGTACCCGAGCGGCATCCCCTACGTCGTCGTCAACGGCGCCGTCGTCGTCGACGGCGGCCGCATGAACCCCCTCGGCACAGGACGCGTCCTCACGCCGTGACGCGGGAGGACCGGCGCGCGCTGCTCTGGGTCGCGGGGGGCGCGGCGGTGATGGTCGGAGTGGACCTCGGACGCCGCATCCTGACGACCAACGACGAAGCCCGGTTCCCGCTGCTGGCGCAGGACATCCTCACGCGCGGCGACTGGCTGTTCCCGCACCTGAGCGGCGCCGTCTACCACAACAAGCCGATCCTCCTGGCCTGGCTGATCGCCCTGGTGTCGTGGCCGCTCGGCTACGTGACGCAGTTCACTGCCGTCATCCCCTCGGCGGTGGCGGCCTTCGCGATGGGCCTCGTGATCTTCGGTCTCGGCCGCGAGATGTTCGGCGCCGCGGCGGGCAAGTACGCCGCGCTGACCGCGCTCACGACACAGGGCTTCTTCCTGCACGCCCGCATCCCGATGCCCGACATCCTGATGGCGGCGTTCATCACGGCGAGTCTCTGGATGCTCTGGCGCATGGCGCGCGGCACACCGCGCGCGTGGGTCGGCTTCTACGTCCTCGTCGGGCTCGCGTTCTGGGCCAAGGGTCCGGGAGGCTTCATGCCGCTCATCGTTGCGGTGGGCTGGGCGGCGCTCGGCCGGAGCTCCGCCTCGTGGCGTGCGCTCAACTTGCCGCTCGGGCTGCCGCTGCTCGCGCTGGTCGTCGCTCCGTGGCCGGTCTTCCGCCTCTTCCAGCACTCGGCAGGGCTGCGCCAGGCGGTTGTGCACAACCAGATCCTCTGGTATCTGCCGCGAGATCTGCGCGCGGGGATGGTGGCGGAGCCGGTTCAGAATGCCTTCGGCATCCTCTTTCCCTGGGTGTTCCTGGTCCCGATCGTCCTCGTCGAGGCGGCCCGAAGCCTTCGGCGCCGCGGCGCCGAGCGCGACGCGCTCCTCCTGCTCGTCGTGGCGCTCGCGACGATGTTCCTCGCCATTGCCGTGTCGCAGCAGCAGCGCTTCCGCTACTACCTGCCGCTCGTGGCGCCGGCCTCCCTGCTGATCGGGTGGTGGGCGGAAGGCGTGCTCAGCCGGCGCATCGCGCTCAAGATCCCGTGGCGGGTCTGCGCGGCCGTCGGCGTCGTGCTCGTCGCAGCGGGAGTTGTCGGCGTGCTCCACCGGCGGAACGCGCTCAACGAGGTCTCGATGGTCTGGCCGGCGTATCTCGCCCTGGCGATCGTGCTGGTCGCCACCGTGGCGGCCATCGCCGCCGCGGTGGTGATCGGTGCGCCGGAGCGGCGCCTGGTGCGCGGCTTCGCGGCGGCGTGGGTCGGCTGCGCCGTCCTCGTCGTCTCGAGCTACCACTGGGAGCTCGAGCGCCGGAACGCCGCCTACGACTACGCCGGGCTTCGCGAGCGGATGAAGCCGCTGCTGCGCGAGTCGCCGGTCGTCGCGACCGTGGATCTGGCCGACATGCCGCTCGCGTTCTATCTGCGCCGGCCGGTCGTGCCGGCCGGGACCGCTCACGATCTCCGCGACGTCGCGCGCGGCGACTCGCCGGCCGTCGCCATCGTCACCGACCGCGCGCTCGCGTCCCTGGAGGGCAGCGGCGGCTTCACGGTCCTGATGCACGATCGTCTCGCGCTCCGTCCGATCGTGGTCGTTGCGTATCGCACCACCCCATCAACCCGTCCCTAGCATCCGAGGGAGTCACGTCATGAACACGGGACAGCTTTTCATCGCCGGCAGCTGGCGCACCCCGGCTTCGGGCTCGACGTACGACACGATCAATCCGGCAACCGAGGAGCCGAGCGCCCAGGTCGGGCGGGGCGACGAGCGCGACGTCGATCTGGCCGTCGCGGCGGCGCGCAAAGCCTTCGACACGGGGCCGTGGCCGCGGCTGAGCGCGGCCGAGCGCGGGCGGATCGTGTGGAAGCTCGGCGACCTGATCATGCAGAACCTCGACGAGATGGCGCGGCTCGAGACCCTCAACACCGGCAAGACCCTCTTCGACGCCGGCAAGGTCGAGATCCCGTTCGCGGCGGAGGTCTTCCGGTACTACGCGGGCTGGGCCACCAAGATCCACGGCGAGACGCTCGGCCTGCGCGAGAACGCCTTCACCTTCACCCTGCGCCAGCCCCTCGGCGTGGTCGGTGCGATCGTGCCGTGGAACTTTCCGTTCCTGCTCTCGTCGTGGAAGATCGCGCCGGCGCTGGCCGCGGGCAACACGGTCGTGCTCAAGCCGGCGTCCCTGACGCCGCTCACCGCGCTCAAGTTCGCCGAGCTCACGCAGGAGGCGGGGCTGCCCGAGGGCGTCTTCAACGTGGTCACCGGGCCCGGCGGCCAGGTCGGCATGGCGATGGTGCGCGACCCGCGTATCGACAAGATCGCCTTCACGGGCTCGACGGAAGTCGGCAAGGGGATCATGCGCGAGGCCGCCTCCACGCTCAAGCGGCTTTCGCTCGAGCTCGGCGGCAAGTCGCCGAACATCGTGTTCGCCGACGCCGACATGGAAGCGGCGGTGAAGGGCGCGCTCACCGGCATCTTCTACAACAAGGGCGAGGTGTGCGCCGCCGGCTCGCGCCTGTTCCTCGAGGCCAAGATCCACGACGACTTCATGTCGAAGCTGACCGATCGCGTCAAGACGCTCAAGGTCGGCGACCCGATGGACAAGGCGACGCGCATGGGGCCCGTCGTCTCCAAGGCGCAGATGGAGACCGTGCTGGGCTACATCGACGCGGGCAAGAAGGAAGGCGCGCGCATCGTCGCCGGCGGCGGCCGGGCCACCGTCGGCTCCGGCAAGGGCTACTTCGTCGAGCCGACGATCTTCGACGGCGTCACCAACACGATGAAGATCGCGCGCGAGGAGATCTTCGGGCCCGTGCTCTCTGTGATCCCGTTCAAGTCGATCGACGAAGGCATCGCCGAGGGCAACGCGACCACCTACGGCCTGGCCGCCGCGGTGTGGACGCGCGACGTCACCAAGGCGCTCAAAGCCGCGCGCGCGATCCGCGCGGGCACCGTGTGGGTGAACGCCTACAACCTCTTCGACGCGGCGCTGCCGTTCGGCGGGTTCAAGGAATCGGGATTCGGGCGCGAGATGGGGTCGGCCGGTCTCGAGCACTACACCGAGACCAAGACGGTCTGGGTCGATCTCTCGTAGAGCGCGTTCAGGCCCGCCCGCACACTTCGAGGAACTGGCCGGTCGCCTCGGCCTGACGGCGCCTGGGCATGAACGCCGCGACGCCGGTGAGCCATCCCCGGAACTCCGCGTCCGTGTGGCCGGCGGTATCGACGTAGCGCGGCAACAGCAGCCGGTCGTGACGGCGGGACGCCATGCCGGGATCGCAGGTCGTCGCCGAGGCGACGTTCCGGCGGCGAAGCCAGGGGAGGAATTCGCGCCGGGCGACGCCGCCGGGATAGCAGAAGTGGGTGGCCTCGGAGGCGCGAAGCCTCCGGAGCCGCTCCCGATTGTCCTCGACCTCCCGAATGAACACCGCCTCCTCGAGCGAGAGGCGATGCCGGTGGGTGTGCAGCTGCAGATCGACCCCGCGGCGCGCCAGCTCGCCGGCCTCTGCGAGGGTCATCAGCTGGAGCAGGCGCTTTTTCAAGATGACGTCGTAGTCGACGTCGAGAAGCGCCGCCAGCCGCGCGAGCAGCGCGTCCTTGTCGCGCCCGCTCAGCCCGTGCTCGACGGGAAACCGGCGCAGCCGCTCCCCGACGACGTCCCGGCCGCCTTCCGTCAGCGCGACGTCCCTCAGCTGCCCGAGGACCTCGGGCCAGCGCAGGACGCGGCCGCGGCCCTTCCAGAGGAGGTAAGACGCCATCGCGTCGTAGACCGGGCGGGCGAGCTCGGCGTAATAGGTCGTGAAGTAGACCGTGACGGGATAGCCGAAGGCCTCCACGATCGGGAACGCCCGCGCGTAGAAGTCGTAGGCGCCGTCGTCGAACGTGAGCGCGACGCTCCGTGGCGGCAAGTCACCCGCGTACAGGTGGCTGATGGCGTCGTCCAGCGCCAGCACGTGGCAGCCGGCGTCCCGAATCAGCTCGAGCCGCCTGCAGAGCGTCTCCGCCGGCATATAGAGCTCGGGGTCCCAGTGATGCTCGTCGTCGAGCGCGATCCCGTGATAGCCGAGGATGAGCAAGCGGTTGCGCCGCCATCGCGTTCGCAGGGCGGCTTCGTCGATTCCGAGGGCGCCGAGCCCTCTCAAGAGGGCGAGTCTCGCGGACCGGAGCACGGCGGCCTCGTCCCCGCCTTCAGGCGTCGGATCCGTCGCCGGCGCTGGTCGACCATCGCCGAACGCTCCGGAACCGGCGCCGCTCGTAGAAGCTGCGCTCGTAGACGAACCCGAGCTTCTCGATGACCCGGCGCGAGGACCCGTTGTCGGCGCGGACGCCGATGTAGATATCGCCGAGCCCGGGAATGGCCGTGGCGTCCCTGATCATGCGGGCGAGCGACGAGGCGTACATTCCGCGGCCGCGGAACCGGGGGTGCGTGTAGAAGCCGTACACGACGGCGGCGCCCCGGGGCAAGGTCCACGCCTGGTGGACCTCGTCCATGAAGGTGTTCTCCGTGCGGTCGACGAGCCAGCCGTGGTGCGCGAGCACGCCGTTCTCGACGCGCGTGTAGCAGTGCTCGCCGTTTTCGAGCCGCTCCGTCGCGCTCTTGAGAAACGCGTCCGCGGTCGGCTGCCACCCCTCGGCCGGCGCGTAGCAGATGAGGTCGTCGAATCGATCCCGCGCCATGGGAACCGTCTCGAGCTGAGTCACCGGCGCTCCGCACGGGAACCGGTAGATTCGCAGCTCGACGTCGTCCCACGCCGCGCGCTTGAGCCGGCGGGCGACTCGGAGCGGCAAGGTCGCCGGCCGCAGGTGCGCGACCGTGTGGAGGACAGCGCGGATCGCGCGCTTGACCGCATCGGTCGAGACGCCGTGCCGCTTGGCGGCGTCGATCAGCCGCCGCTGCTGGCGGTGTCGCCAGGCGCCCGCTCGCGAGAACACGATGGTTAGGGTGTTCGCCTCCTCGAAGTGAGTGGCGAAGCGATCCTTGTACTCGCCGCCGGGGGTCAGGTCGAGCGCGTCGACGCCCTCCTGCTCGAGCAGGAGCGCGAGCTCGTAGAACAGGAGCTTGCCGGCCGAGTGCCGCGTGTAGCGCGGCGACTGCGCCGGCATGCCGACCAGGACCGTGTTCCGGCTGCGAACGCCGATGTGGGCGGCGACCAGCTCGTCGTCGACGCGCAGCGCCGTGACGTGGAGCAGGTCGGTCTCGCGCTGCAGGGCCAGGTAGAACGACTTCTTCAGCGGGTCCTCGCGAAACGGCAGCGCGGCGTGGGCCGCCCCCTGCCTGAGCTCGAAGAGCGGCGCGATCTGATCCAGGAGCGCCGCGAACGCGGCGCCGTCGTCCACGCGCTCGAACGTGAGCTTGCCCCGGCGCGTCAGGCGGTTGAGCTTGCTCTTGTTCGCCTTCTTCCGCATCGACTCCCGGACGGTGTCGGCCGGGTTCGTCGCGAGAAAGGGCGCCGGGATCGGGCGCCGGAAGCATCGAGTCCGCCATCGGTCCGGAGGCGTGAAGGGCGCTCGCGGAGGCACGAACAGGAGCTGGAGCCGCCGGCCCGGGAACTCGGCGGCCAGCGCGTCGAGCGCGGCGCCGGCGAAGCGCTCGTCGGTGCTGAGCCACACCTGATATTCGGCCTGCTGCGCTCCAACGTGGCAGAGCGTCGTCCCGTCGTGGCTCACCGCCAGCAAAAAGAGGCCGGTGAGCGTGGCGTCAGTCCAGCCGGCGACGACCACAGGCGCGAAGCGCGCGCGATACGCGCGGTACCAGGTACCAGCGAACGGCGCGTCTTGAAATGCCGTAGACCACGGGCATGCTTGGTGAAGGGATCGCCACGCGTGCCTGAATCCGGTCTGCTCGATCAGCTCGAGCGCGGCGTCTCCCCGATGAGTCTGCAGTCTGAGCGGACGGGTCATCGTGGGTGTCATGTGGTCAAAGGACGCGCCTTGCGCGCACATTCCATCGTACCGAGGCCGCGGGGCTGCGCCCGGGGGAAGCTCCCGCAATCGGGCGACGGCTTTTACCTGAGCGCCGGGTCTTATACTGCGGAGAGGATCGAGGTGACCATGACGGCTGCATCGAAGACGCTTCTCGGCTGCGCGGTCCTGGCGCTCGTCGCGCTCGCGGCGTCGGCGCCCGCCCAACACCAGGGGCACGAGCAACACACCACCACGCCGCCCTCGTCTTCACCAACGGGCGGAGCCCCGCCGGGCGGGGCGAGCCAGGGCTCCGGCGGGTCGCGGAAGGTCACGATGGAGGAGCTCCACCGGTCGGGCGGCGTGCCGCTCGGCTGGAAGTTCACGCTGCCCGGCGGCGATCCGGCGAAGGGCCGGCAGGTGTTCGTGGACCTCGAGTGCTACAAGTGCCACGCGGTCCACGGCGAGAATTTTCCCGCGGCGGGCGGCGACGCGAAGAACGTCGGCCCCGAGCTGACGGGGATGGGCGGCCAGCATCCCGCGGAGTATTTCGCCGAGTCGATCCTGACGCCGAACGCGGTGATCCTCGAGGGGCCCGGCTACATGGGGCGGGACGGCAAGTCGATCATGCCGAGCTACGCGGACAGCCTGAGCGTCACCCAGCTCGTTGACCTGGTGGCGTTCTTGAAGTCCCTGACCGCCGGCGTCCATCACGTGCACGCCGCCGCGCCGGCCGAGAAAACAGCCGGCAACTACATGGTGCGGCTCGACTACCGGAGCGGGGGCGGTCACGCCGGACACGAGGGCCACGCCGGCCACGGCGGCGCCGCGGCGGCGCCGGGCCATCTCATGGTGTTCATCGCCGATCGGGCGACCGGCGAGCCGGTGCCCTATCTACCGGTGTCGGCGACGGTGAGCGCGCCGGGCAAGCCGGCGCGTCGGGTCACCCTGGCGCCGATGGTCGGCGGCCAGGGTTTTCACTACGGGGTCAACGTGGCCTTGCCCGACGGCACGCATACGATCACCGTGACGATCGGAGCCGTCGCGATCCAGACGATGGCGTCCGCGAGGGGCCGCTTCGCGAAGCCCGTGACCGTCGTCTTCGAGCGAGGGGCCTGAACGCCGCTCAGCTCGACGCCGACTTCGCCGCGGCGAGGGCCGCGTCGTAGTTCGGCTCGGACCCGATCTCCTTCACGTACTCGACGTGCTTCACCTTGCCGTCCTTGCCCACCACGAAGACCGCGCGCGCGGTCAGCCCGGCGATCGGGCCGTCCTTGATCTCGACGCCGTACGCCGGACCGAAGGCGCGATCGCGGAAATCGGAGAGCGTCTTGACGGCCGTCACCCCGGCGGCGCCGCACCAGCGCTTCTGCGCGAACGGCAGATCGCGGCTGATCGTCCAGATCTCGACGCCCGAGCCGAGCTTCCCCGCTTCCTGGTTGAAGCGGCGCGTCTCGGTGTCGCAGGTCGGGGTGTCGAGCGAGGGCACCGAGCTCAGGATCACGACCTTGCCCTTCGCCTCGCTCAGCTTGACGGGCTTGAGCCCGTTGTCGAGCACGGTGAAGTCCGGCGCGTTCTGCCCAGCTTTCACTTCGGATCCGCCGAGCGTGATGGGGTTGCCTCGCAACGTGACGTCGGCCATGGGTTAATCCTCCCGGGGAGATTCTAGTACACTCGTCGAGCCATGGACCTGTTGTGGAGCGGCTCGCGCCAGGCGATCGCGCTGCTCGCCGGGGCCGACCGCGAGATCTGGGGGATCCTCTGGCTCTCGCTCCAGGTCTCGGGCACCGCGACCCTGGTCTCGCTCGCGCTCGGCGTTCCCGCCGGCGCGGCGCTGGCGCTCGCGCGCTTTCCCGGCCGCGGGCTCGTGGTCAGCGCGGTGAACACCGGCATGGGGCTCCCGCCGGTCGTGGTCGGGCTCTTCGTGACGCTCCTGCTCTGGCGCAGCGGGCCCCTCGGCGACCTCGAGATCCTCTACACGCCGGCCGCCATCGTCGTCGCCCAGGCGGTCATCGCCGCGCCGATCGTGACCGGGATCACCCTCGCCGCGGTCGGGCAGGTGCCGCGCGAGTTCCGGCTGCAGCTTCTAGGGCTCGGCGCCTCGCGCGTTCAGATGGTGTGGCTGGTGCTGCGCGAGGCGCGTCTGCCCATGCTCGCCGCGGTGATGGCCGGCTTCGGCGGGATCATCTCGGAGATCGGCGCCTCGATGATGGTGGGCGGCAACATCAAGGGCCAGACGCGCACCCTGACGACGGCGATGGTGCTCGAGACCGGCAAGGGGAATTTCGAGATCGCGATCGCGCTGGCGCTGCTGCTGCTCGTGCTGATCTTTCTCGTGAACTGGCTGCTCACGACGATCCAGCAGCTCCACGCGCGCTGAGCGCGGGTCGCCTCGAGTCGTTGTGTCCAGTCGTGCATTTTGAACATTCGGCCGCCGGTCGGTAAGATCCAGCGCTGAAAGGCTGGGAACCCATGTCGCGTGCGTTGCGCATGGCTGTGCTCGTGCTCCACGTCCTGTCCCTGCCGGCCGTCGCGCGCGCGCAGGAGATGACGCTCTCGGTGGCGATCAGCATGAAGGAGACCGTCGAGACGCTCGGCCGCCAGTTCATGCACAGCCGTCCCGGCGTGACCCTGCGCTACAACTTCGGCGCGTCGGGCGAGCTCTCGAAGCAGATCGAGGCCGGCGCGCCGGTCGACCTTTTCATCTCGGCCGCGCAGCGCCAGATGGACGAGCTCGAGCAGAGGGGCCTCATCAGCACCGCGAGCCGGCGCGTGTTCGCGCGCAACGTCCTGACGGTGATCAAGCCGGCCGGGTCGGCGCTCGACATCTCGAAGCCGGCGGATCTCGTCGGCCCGAAAGTGCAACGGATCGTCATCGGCAATCCCAAGACGGTGCCCGTCGGTCAGTACGCCGAGGAGAGCCTCAAGAGCCTCGGGCTCTGGGAGAAGGTGCAGCCGAAGCTGGTGCTCTCCGAGAACGTTCGTCAAGCGCTCGACTACGTGGCGCGCGGCGAGGTCGAGGCCGGGTTCGTCTACACGACGGACATGGCGGTCCGCGGGAGCCAGGTCGTCGAAGCGTTTCGACCGGCCGAGGACACCTACCGGCCGGTGACGTACCCGGTCGCCGTGGTGAAGGCTTCGAAGCAGCCGGCGCTCGCTCAGGCGTTCATCGATCTGCTCGTGAGCCCGGACGGGCAAGCGGCGCTCGCGCGCCTCGGCTTTCAGCCTCCGCCGCGGGGCCTGCGATGACCCGGGACGCTCAGCGCCGCGTACGCCAGTCCCCCCGCGGCGTCAGGGCTTGACTGTCGGCCACGCGACGCTCGCGGCGCCGGCCGCGCGCGGCGATATCGGTCGCGGTGGGCCCGCTCGGCCCCACCGTGTCGTCGATCCGACTGCGGACGGCCATCAGCTGCTCGAGTGTGCGGCGACCGGTCTCGGTGAGCGCCATGCCGCGCGATGCTCCTTTTCCGGGGCGAGCGGTCGTGAGGGGTGTGCCCAGGGCGGCTTCAGCTTGCTTCAAGTAACCCCACGCGTGGCGATACGACCACCCGATCTCTCGCGCCGCGCCGAGGAGAGAGCCGTGCTCGAGAACGCCGAGCAGGAGCTTCAGGCCACCGTCGCCGATGACGAAGCGCCCGTTCAGCTCCATCCAAACTTTCGTCTTGATCACCGTGCCCCGTAGATTGGCCGGAGCGCCAGCGATCGGCGCGTTCGTGTCGGTCGCTCGGTTTCGCGGAGGCCTCACCACGTCGCCATTCTACCTGGATCCGGCGAGATCGACGGCGCCGGTGGCATAGTAGGCGACGATGAGCGCCGAAGCCCTGAGTGCCCTCGGCCTGTCAATCCGCGTCGCGGTCGCCGCGACGCTCCTGAACGCGCTGATCGGGATCCCGCTCGCGTACCTGCTGGCGCGCCGCGCCTTCCGCGGCCGCGCCCTCGTGGATCTTGTCGTGACCTTGCCGCTGGTGCTGCCGCCGACGGTGACCGGCTACTACCTGATCGTCCTGCTCGGCCGGCGCGGGTGGCTCGGTGCGCCCGTGTACGCGCTCAGCGGCTGGAGCGTCGCGTTCACCTGGTACGCGGCGGTGATCGCCGCGACCGTCATGGCGCTGCCGCTTTTGGTGCGCACGGCGCGCGCCGCCATCGAGTCGGTCGATCGCGAGCTCGAGAAGGCCGCGTTCACGCTCGGGCGCTCGGAGTGGCGCACGGTGCTCGAGGTCACCTTGCCGCTGGCGCGCAACGGCATCATCGCCGGGCTCGTCCTCGCGTTCGCCCGCGCGCTCGGGGAGTTCGGCGCGACCCTGATGCTGGCCGGCAACATCCCCGGCAAGACGACGACGGTCCCGCTGGCGATCTATACCGCGGTGCAGACGGGCGAGATGGGCGAGGCGGTCGCGCTCGTGCTGGCGCTGACCGCACTCTCCTGTCTCGTGCTGATCCTGGCCGGGCGTCTGGGGGCGCGCGCCGCGTGAGCCATCGGTTTTCGGTCGAGATCACGAAGCGGCTGCCCGGCTTCACCCTCGACGTCTCGTGGACCGCGGGCGACGGCGTCGCCGTGCTGTTCGGGCCCTCGGGCGCGGGCAAGACGCTCACGCTCCAGTGCCTCGCGGGCTTGATCCGGCCCGACGCCGGCCGCGTGGTCGTGGACGACCGCGTGCTGTTCGACGCGGCCGCCGGCGTGAATCTGCCGCCGCAGCAGCGGCGGGTCGGCTACGTCTTCCAGAGCTACGCGCTGTTTCCGCACCTGACTGTCGCCGGGAACGTCGGCTTCGGCCTGCGCGACCGGCCGCGGCACGCGCGCGAGCGGCGAGTGGTCGAGGTGCTCGAGCGGCTCGACCTCGCGGGCCTCGCGCACCGCCGGCCGTCCGAGCTCTCGGGGGGCCAGCGCCAGCGGGTGGCGCTCGGCCGGGCCCTCGCGATCGATCCGGCGCTGCTGCTGCTCGACGAGCCGCTCTCGGCGCTCGACGCGCCCCTGCGCCGCGCGCTGCGCGACGAGCTGCGCTCGATCCTGAGCGGGTGGGGGACGGCGGCTGTGCTCGTCACCCACGACTTCACCGAGGCCTACCGGCTCGCCGACCGGATCATCGTCTACGAGAACGGACGCGTGATCCAATCCGCTCCGCGTGCGGAGCTGCTCTGGCAGCCGGCCTCTGAAGCGGTCGCGCGGGTCATGGGCCTGCGCAACGTGCTCCACGGCGTCGTCGTGAAGGCGACGCCGGATCGCATCCAGATCGCGTGGCGCGGTCATACGCTCGAGGCGGTGAACTCGCCTACACGCTCATACCTGCCTGCGCCGGAAAGTCCCATCGCCTTCTTCATTCGGCCTGAATACGTGCGACTGATCCGCAAGGATCGGAGCGCGCCGGACGCAGCCCACCACATGAATCTGATGCGCGGCACCGTCGTGGGCGAAGCCGATTTCGGGACGGTCTGGTCGTTGCGCCTGCGTCTGGACACGCCGGGCGCTCCCTCGCAGGGCGACTTCGATCTAGAAGTCGAGGTCCCACATCTCGTGTACGAGATCCTCGAGATCGAGCGCGACCGGCACTGGGAGTTCTCGATCCACCGCGGCTCGATCCACGTCCTGCCGACGTGACCACGCCTGCTGTCGTCGAGCTGGCCGGCGTGCAGATGGCGTACGGTGCGGCGACCGTGCTCGACGTGCCGGCGCTCGGAGTCAACGAGGGCGAGGTGCTGGCCGTCATCGGCCCGAACGGGAGCGGCAAGTCGACGTTGCTGCGCATCGCCGGGCTGCTCGAGCGTCCGACCCAGGGCGTGGTTCGATTTCGCGGCCGGCCGGTCGATGCGAGGAGCTCGCTGGCCGAGCGGCGGCGGATGGCGACCGTGTTCCAGCGTCCGCTGCTCGCGGACATGACCGTCGCCCAGAACGTCGCGCTGGGACTTCGATTCCGCGGCGCCGGCGACGACAGCGGCGCGGGCGTCGAGCGCTGGCTCGAGCGGCTCACCATCGCGCCCCTCAGGAGCCAGCGGGCGCGAACGCTTTCGGGAGGCCAGGCCCAGCGCGTGGCGCTGGCCCGCGCGCTCGTGCTCGAGCCCGAGGTGCTGCTGCTCGACGAGCCCTTTGCCGGGCTCGACACGCCGTCGCGCGCCGAGCTGCTGCCGGATCTCGGCGCCATCCTGCGCCACGATCGCGTCACCACCATGCTCGTCACGCACGACCGCGGCGAGGCGCAGGCGCTCGGCGATCGCGTGGCGGTGCTGATGGCCGGACGGATTGCGCAGCTCGACGAGACCGCGCGCGTCTTCCACGCCCCCGTCTCAGAGGAGGTCGCGCGATTCATCGGCGTCGAGACGCTCGTGACGGGCCGGGTGATCGCCCGCGAGGCGGGCGTGACGATCGTGGAGGTGGCCGGGCGGAAGCTCGAGATCGCCGCGGCCGCGCGCGTGGGTGAGGACGTACGGATCGGGCTCCGACCCGAGGACGTCACGCTCCTGCTGGCGACGGACGTCGCGCCGCTGTCGAGCGCCCGCAACTACCTGACGGGCACGATCGTGCGCGTCACCCCCTCGACGCCCGCCGTCCGGATCGTCATCGACGTCGGCTTCCCGCTCGTCGCCACGGTGACGGCGCGCTCGGTCGCCGATCTCGGCCTGACCGACGGCGTCCGTATCACCGCGGCATTCAAGGCGAGCGCGGCGCACCTGATCGGTCCGGGGTAGGACCGCGACGGCGGCGAAGCATGCGGGATTACCGGAAATAGGGATAGCGGCCCGGCCGACCCACCACCTGTCCGGGGCGAAGCTTGACACCCTCCGGCATCCGAGGCTATAACGAGGCGTCGACATCGAGCCGTGACGGTTCCTCCATCGGCAAGGAGGCCTCGCATGGATCAGGAGTCCCTCATCGAACGACTGACGGCCGAGAACGAGGAGTTCCGGCGCCTCCGAGGTGAGCATCGCGCGCACGATCAGGAGCTCGAGGCGCTCAAGGGAACGGTCCCGCTCTCGGCAGAACGGCAGTGGCGCATCAGCGAGCTCAAGAAGCTGAAGCTGATGGCCAAAGACCGGATGGAAGCGATCATCCGGCACGCTCGATCCGGCGTCACGGCCTGACGAACGCTCGGCGGGCGCGGTCGTACCGCGGCCTCTCGCACCTGTCGCCCCAGGGCGACGCCCGCATGGTTGACGTCTCGGAAAAACGCGAGACCGCGCGCGAGGCGGTCGCCCGCGCGATTCTTCGCATGAAGCCCGCCACGCTCCGTGTCATCCGGCAGGGGAACGCGCCCAAGGGCGATGTCCTCGGCGTCGCGCGTACCGCGGGCATCCTGGCCGCCAAGCGCACGCCGCAGCTGATCCCGCTCTGTCACCCGCTGCGGATCACCGGTCTCGACGTCACCTTCAGCGACGACGTGAAGCGCGGCGAGCTGACCGTAGAGGCGCGCGTGCGCACCGTGGACAAGACCGGCGTCGAGATGGAAGCGCTCACGGCCGCCGCTGTGGCGGCGCTCACCGTCTACGACATGGTGAAGGCGGTCGAGCGCGGTGTGACCATCGCGAAGGTCCAGCTCGTCGAGAAGCGGGGCGGGAAGTCGGGACATTGGCGCCGGTAGTCAAAACCGCGCTGATTCATTCCGAGGCGTGGACCCGTTTCGACTACGGTCCACACCACCCGCTCCGGATGGAGCGGCTCGGCCTCACGTGGCGCCTCATGCAGGCCTACGGCCTGACGAGCCCGCCCCAGGCCATCGTGCGCGCGCCGGACGCCGCGCCCGAAAGCGCGCTGGCCGTGTATCACGGCGCCGAATATCTTGAGATGCTCAAGGCCTGCAACAGCGGCCAGGCGCCGGCGCGCGCCGAGCGCTTCGGCTTGGGTCCGGGCGACAACCCGGTGTTCGCCGGCCTCTGGGACGCCGCGCGGCTCTGCGCGGCCGGCTCGATCCTGGCGGCCGATCTCGTCCTGAACGGCGAGGCCGATCGCGTCTTCCACTTCGCGGGAGGTCTGCACCACGCGATGCCCTCGCGCGCGTCGGGCTTCTGCTACGTCAACGACGCCGTCCTCGCGATCCTCCGCTTCCGCGCGCGCGGGCTCCGCGTGCTTTACGTCGACATCGACGCCCATCACGGCGACGGCGTGCAGCACGCGTTCTACGGCGATCCGAGCGTGCTGACCATCTCGACCCACGAGCGCGGGGACTATCTCTTCCCGGGCACCGGGTTCGTCGAGGAGGCGGGGTCGGGCTCGGGGGTCGGCTACTCGGTCAATCTGCCGCTCGAGCCGTTCACCGACTCGTCGATCTATCTGCCCGCGTTCGAGCAGGTCGTCCCGCCCCTCTTCGGCGCGTTCCGTCCGGACGTCGTCGTCGCGCAGCTGGGGATCGACTCGCACCGCACCGACCCGTTGACGCACCTGGCCCTCGACGTCCAGGGCTTCACGCGCGCCGTGTCGCGCATCACCGAGCTCTCGCCCAAGCTCGTGTGTCTGGGCGGCGGCGGCTACGACCTGCCGAACGTCGCGCGCGCCTGGACGTCGGCGTGGGCCGTGCTCAACGGCGTCGAGCTGCCGGCCGCGCTGCCGGTGTCGTTCGCGGAGGACGTCAGGGGTTATGGATTCCTGACCGACTCGCTCTGGGACCCGGCCGAGACGCTGCCGGATCATCGGCGCGTGCGCGCGCAGGAATACGCCCAGCGTCAGGTCGACGCGGTTCGCCGGACCATCTTTCCCGTCCACAGACTGTAGACGAGGGGGGAAACAGGCCCACGGAGAATCAGCCCGGCGTGGGCGAGGATCAGCGGACGACAACTGCGTCGGCCAAGCCCTCGAAATCGGCGTCGCCAGTCACGAGCGTCGCCCCGAAGCGTCGGGCTGTCGCGTACACGAGCGAGTCGGCCATGGCCAGACCGTGGATCAGGGATAGATCGGCCGCCTCCAAGGCGAGCGGTTCGTCAACCGGCGCGATGGTCGCACGGCCAAGAGCCGAGACCGCTTCCACTGCGCGCTCCTCGCTGATATCTCGACGGATCACCTTGTAGACTTCATAGATTTCAATGGCGCACACCAGCAGCGGCTCGCGGCCTTCGATGTAGGAGGCGGATGTGTCCCATCGCTCCGGCCTCCACTGCTTGCGCGCGCGCTCATGCCGGCGGGCGCGGAATACGTTCGGGGACCAGCCCGGCGGGGCGCCAGCGCAGGACGACGATCAGCGAGATGCCGATGAGGAACTCGCGCACGGCGGCGACCTGAACGGGCCGGAGCCCCGGCAGCCAGCCGGTGACGAAGCGTGTCGACTCCATGAAGAAGACCACGAGCAGCGCGCCGAGCACCGCGCCGCGGTTGTCGCCGGTGCCGCCGGCCGTCAGCGCGAGGACGACGTAGATCGTGATCAGCGGCGCGAATGCGTCGGGCGCGATGTAGGACGTGTAGTGGCCGTAGAGGGCGCCGGCCGTCCCGACGACGCCGGCGCTCAGCGCGAACGCCTCCACCTTGAACGCGATGACGCGCTTGCCGGCGACCGCCGCCACCTGATCGTCGTCGCGGATCGCGCGGAGCACGCGGCCGTAGGGCGAGCGCCGCACGCGCTCGAGGAGCCAGAGCGCCGCGGCGACGAACACGGCGACGATTCCGAGATAGATCAGGTTGAACGTCTCCGGCGTCACGCGCCCGCGCCACGGCCCCGGGATCCCCGAGATTCCGTCGGTCCCCTGGGTCAGCCAGATCTCGTTGCTGGCGACCAGGCGCACCACCTCCGAGAAGCCGAGCGTGACAATCGCGAGGTAGTCGCCCCGGAGATTGCGAGTCGTCAGGGCCATGACGGCACCGGCGGCCGCCGCGAAGAGCGCCGCGGCCACGAGGCCCACGGCGATCGGCAGACCGAGCTTCACGGTGACGAGCGCCGAGGCGTACGCGCCGGTCGCGAAGAAGCCCGCGAGCCCGAGGTTGATCAGCCCGGTCATTCCCCACACGAGGTTCAGGCCGAGCGCCATGAGCCCGTAGAGGCCGGCAAACGTCAGCATCGCGACGAGGTAGTTCCTAATACGCGCGCTCTCCGAGAATGCCGCGCGGCCGGAGCGTCAGCACGATCAAGATCGCGACGAAGCCGATCGCGGTGCGATACGCCGGCGCCAGCACGAGCAGCGAGAGCTCTTCGGCGACGCCGATGGTGACCGCGCCGACCACCGCGCCGGGAATCGACCCGAGGCCCCCGACCACCGCGGCGGCGAAGACCGAGAGGATCACCCGGAAGCCGGTGAGGGGATCGATGCTCGTGTCCAGGCCGAGCAGCATCCCGCCGATGCCCGCGAGCCCCATGCCGACCAGGTTCGCGAGCCGGGCGACGCGGTCCGCATCGATCCCCTTGATGCCGGCGAGCGTCGGATTGTCGGCGACCGCACGCATCGCCTTGCCGGTGCGGGTGAAGGCGAGGAAGAGGAAGACCGCCGCCATCGCGACGAGCGCGATGGCGAAGTTCTCCACCTGCTGGGGCCCGACGCGCAGCGAGCCGAGCCGCCAGTCGCGGCGGAGCGCCAGCTCGTAGCCGCGGTGGTCGTTGCCGAAGACGAAGCGCACGACGTTCTCGAGCGCGATGTTCAGCGCGATCGCGGCGATCGCCATCGTGAGGGCTCCGGACGGGCGGAGCGGCCGCAGGACGAGCGTGTCGTTGAGCACGCCCGAGACCCCGGCGACGAGGAATGCCACGACGACGGCAGCCCACGCCGGCAGGCCGAGCGCCGTGTTGGCGATGTAGCCGGCGAAGGCGCCGATGGTGGCGTGGGCGGCGACCGTGAAGTTCGGAAAGCGCAGCACCGCGAAGATCGCGGTGAAGCCGATGGCCGGCACGGCCAGGATCGTGCCGGCCATCAATCCATTGAGGAGGAGCTGAAGGGCCTCAGCCAATTTTCAGGAGCTTGAACTTCCCCTTCTCGGCCTGCTCGTATCGGAACTTGCAGTCGAGGATGTCGCCGATCTCGGTGAAGTCGCACGGCCCGCTGGCGCCCTCGTAGTTGATGGCCTTGCCCTGCGCGACGAGCTTGAGTCCCTCGACGGCGCTCTCGACCTTGACGCCCGAGCCCTGCGAGATCTTGCGCACGTTGTCCCGGATCGCCGTGCCGGTGGCCTCGCCCTTGGCCTGCGCCAGGGCGAGCACGACGAGGCTCGCCTGGTCGTGGGTCTGGCACGAATACGGATCGATGTCGTCGGTGCCGAGCACCTTGGCCAGACGCATGTACGCGTCCGAGTCCGGCGCGGGCGACGGCGCCCACGTGTACGTCCCGTCCGTGACCTCGGTCGGCAGCGAGCCGAGCAGCTTCTGGTTCACCGCGAACGCCGGCGCGACCTTGCCGGCGTTGTAACCGGCCTTGTAGAGCTCCTTGAGGACCACGGTGACGTCCGGCGTGTAGCCGTTCACGAAGATCATGTCGGGCTTGGGCTTCAGCGCCTGATCGATCTCGGACCGATAGGTCGCCTTGTCCCGGTCGTAGACGAGTCCCCCGACGACCTCCGAGCCGCCGGCGGCCAGCACCTCGGCGACGCGCTTCTGGACCGGCAGCGCGTAGGGCGTCTGCGCCGACATGACGTAGACGCGCTTGACCTTGAGGGTGAGCAGGAACTCGCCGAGCTTGGTGGCCTGCAGGTGACCGTTCGGCTGCGTGCGGATCAGGTAGCCCTGGTGCGGCAGGAGCGTGATGCTGTCGGCGCCCGACACCGTCGTCAGGAACGTCTTGCTCTCCCAGCAGAGCGGCGCGACGGCGGTCGTCACCGCCGAGGCCCACGTGCCCATGATCGCCGCGACGCGGTCGACGTCGATCAGCTTCCGCGCGGCCCTGACCGCCGCGTCCGGATTGGTCTGGTCGTCCTCGTTGAAGAGCTGGATCCGGCGCCCGAGCACTCCGCCCGCGCCGTTGACCTGCTCGACGACCCACTCCATCGCGCGGCGCATCGATGGCCCGTAGTTGCCGCCGGCACCGGTGAGCGGGGTCAGGGTGCCGAGGCGGATCGCGTCGCCCTGCGCGAGTCCGCGCGCGACCGGGAAGCCCGAGACGGCGAGCGCGGCGGCGCCGGTGAGGAGCGTGCGGCGTGTAGTGCGCGCGGCAGGCCGTCGCGGGGCTGGGGCCCCGCCGGCCGAGGCGCGCGTATCAATGATCGTCATGTCAGCCTCCCAGAAAGGTGCGGCGCACGTCGGGGTCGCGCGCCAGCTCGGGCGCGGGGCCGCTCGTGCTGTTGCGGCCGTCGACCAGGATGTAGCCTCGGTGCGCGATCGCCAGCGCTTCGAGCGCGTTCTGCTCGACCATCGCGATGGCCACGCCATCTTGATTGATCGCGCGGATCGTTTCAAAGAGTTTTTCGGCGGCGCCGGGCGCGAGACCGGCCGAGGGCTCGTCGAGCAGCAGCACGACCGGCTCGACCATCAGCGCCATCGCCATCGCCAGGATCTGACGCTGCCCGCCGGAGAGGGTGCGCGCGGCGTGCCGGCGCTTGTCGGCGAGCTGCGAAAAGCGGGTGAAGATCGCGTCGATCCGGTCGCGGCTCTGGCGCGGCTCGACGTAGCCGCCCATCTCGAGGTTCTCGCGCACGGTCATCGTCGGGAAGACGTTCTGCTCCTGCGGCACGAAGGCGACGCCGAGCGCGCTGATCTCGCGGGGCCGGCGTCCGTGGATCGGGGTACCCTTGAGCCGGACGCTTCCCTGGCGCGGGACCAGGAGCCCGGCGATGACCTTCAGGAGGGTGGACTTGCCGGCGCCGTTCGGTCCGATGATCGAGACGATCTCGCCGTCGTGCACGACCAGGTCCACCGATTTCAAGACCTCGTCGGTGGCCGTGTAGCCGGCCACGAGGCCCTCGGTGGCGAGCAGGCCCGGGCCGGCCGTCACGACCTCCACGCCCGGCGCCCCATGTAGGCCGCCTGCACGCGCTCGTCCGCGGCGATCTCCGCGAAGCGCCCCTCGGCGAGTCGGCGGCCGTCGGCCATGACGACGACCGGCGCGCAGAGTCGTGCGATCACGTCGAGATGATGCTCGATCACCAGGAACGTGATGCCGTCGCGGCGGAGCGCCGCGAGGTGCTCGACGATCTCGGCGGCGAGGGTCGGGTTCACGCCGGCAATCGGCTCGTCGAGCAGCACGAGCTTGGGATCGGTCATGAGCGCCCGGCCGAGCTCGAGCAGCTTCTTCTGGCCCGTCGAGACGTCGGACGCCGCGGCGTCGAGGACCCTGGTGAGGTTCAGGCGCTTCGCGATCGCGACGGCCCGCTCGGACAGCTCGGCTTCGCGCCGGCGCGCGGCGGCCCCGCGAGCCACGGCCGCGGCCAGGCGCTCGCCGGGCTGATCCGCACCGTAGAGCATGAGGTTCTCGCGGACCGACAGCCGGGGAAAGCCGCGGGCGATCTGGAACGTGCGGACGAGGCCGCGGCGCGTGATCCGGTCGGCCCGCCAGCCCGTGACGTCCTCGCCGTCGAAGACGACGGTGCCGGCCTCGGGCGGCAGGAGCCCCGAGACGCAGTGGAAGAGGGTGGTCTTGCCGGCGCCGTTCGGGCCGATGAGGCCGGTGATCGTCCCCCGCTCGACCGTGAGGTCCACTCCGTCCAGCGCGCACACGCCGTAGAAGCTGCGCGCGAGACCGCGGACCGCGAGGAGGGCCGGCACGGCCCGACGCTACCATAATTCCTAAGCGCGCCTCGGCCGGCGGGGCCCGGCCCCGCCGGCCGGCGTGTGTCAGACTGGAAACACGGGGCGTATGCGTTACACTGGGACAGTCGTCGCGAGACCGATCGACCAGACATGAAATTCACCCTGCGGCTCGTCAGTGCGATCTGGCTCTCGGTGATGCTGGTCATCGGGGCTTTTGCGTATCTCCAGATCCGTGATGAGCGCGAGCGGCTCGCCGGCGACCTGCAGCGTCGCGCGATGCTGGTCGCCGAAGGGCTCAACGACGCGATCGAGGCGTCGGCGGCCAAGCAGTCGCCGGCGGGCATCGAACGGATCGTCAAGAAGTTCGGCCAGTCGCAGCGCGGAATCGCCGTCTACGACCGGTTCGCTAACCTTCGGTTCGCCACACCCGACATCGCGCCGTTCCTGCCGCCGTCCGTGCCCGAGGTCACCGACGCGATCTCGCGCAACACCACGACCCAGGGCTACCGGGTCCTGAGTGATCGGACGCGGTTCATCTACGCGATGCCGCTCACCGTCGACGACCAGCCGGTTGGCGCGATCGCGGTGCTGCAGGACGCCTCGCACCTGGAGCGGGCCGAGTGGGACCGCTGGAGCTACAACGCCGTGCGGTTCCTGGTCCTGGCGCTCGTCATCTCGGTCATCATCGCGCTGGTGGTGAAGTTCAGCATCACGCGGCCGATGGCGGAGATCTCGCAATGGACGCGTGCGCTCCGCAGCGGACGCCCGGTCCCGCCGCCCCGCACCGTGGTCGACGCCAACATGTTCGGGCCGTTGGCACTCGAGGTCTCGCGGCTGGCCAGGAGCATGCAGCGGGCGCAGGCCGCCGCCGAGCAGGAAGCCGCGCTGCGGCTGGCCGGCGAGAGCATCTGGACCGAGGAGCGGCTCAAGCAGTTCGTCCAGATGCAGCTCAACGGCCGACTCCTGGTCGTGGTGTCCAATCGCGAGCCGGTGAGCCACGTGTGGCGGGGCGGCCAGATCGTACCCCAGGCTCCCGCCAGCGGTCTGGTCACGGCGATGGATCCGGTCATGCGCGCCTGCGGCGGCGTCTGGGTGGCCCACGCCAGCGGCGACGCCGATCGCGAGACCGCCGACGGCCGCGGGCGGCTCGGGGTGCCGGTCGACGATCCGCGCTACACGCTCCGGCGCGTGTGGCTCTCGAAGGAAGAGGAGCAGGGATACTACTCGGGCTTCTCGAACGAGGGGCTCTGGCCCCTGTGCCATATCGTGCACACCCGGCCGGTATTCCGGCCGGACGACTGGTCCTACTACCTCGAGGTGAACCAGAAGTTCGCCGACACGGTGCTGGACCAGATCAAGGACGCCGAGTCGCCGCTGGTGCTCATCCAGGACTACCACTTCGCGCCGCTCTCGACGCTCATCAAGGCCGAGCGCCCGGACGCGCGCGTCGCGATCTTCTGGCACATCCCGTGGCCGAACTTCGAGGCCTTCGGGATCTGCCCCTGGCAGCGCGAGCTCTTGCTCGGCATGCTCGGCGCCGACCTGATCGGCTTCCACACCCAGTACTACTGCAACAACTTCCTCGAGACGGTCGACCGCGCGCTCGAGGCGCGCATCGACTGGGAGCGCTTCGCGGTGACGCGCGGCGAGCACACGACGTCCGTGAAGCCGTTCCCGATCAGTGTCGCGCCCGAGTTCGTCGACGATCCGCCGCGCGTGTCGCGCGCGGAGCTGCTGCGACGCCTTGGCATCACCGCCGAGTTTCTCGGCGTCGGCGTCGAGCGCATCGACTACACCAAGGGGCTGCCCGAGCGGATCCGGGCCCTGCGCTTCTTCTTCGAGACCTACCCGGAATACCGCGAGCGACTCGTGTTCGTACAGCTCGCGGCGCCGAGCCGCGGCATGATCGACCGCTACCAGGAGATCCAGCGCGAGGTCGAGGACCGTGTGCGCGAGCTGAACCAGGCCTTCCAGACGAAGACGTGGCGGCCCATCCTCTATCTGAAGGCGCATCACGAGCATCGCGACATCTGGGCGTACTACCGCCACGCCGACTTCTGCATGGTGACGTCGCTCCACGACGGCATGAACCTGGTGGCCAAGGAGTTCGTCTCGGTGCGCGACGACGAGGACGGCGCGCTCATCCTGAGCCGCTTCGCCGGGGCCTCGCACGAGCTGCGCGACGCCCTCATCGTGAACCCCTACGACCTGGCCGGCATGGCCGAGTCGGTCCGCGCCGCGCTCGAGATGCCGCCCGATGAGCGGCGCGCCCGCATGATCCGCATGCGCCACTCGGTCGTCGACCACAACATCTATCGGTGGGCGGGGCTCCTGCTGAGCGAGCTGGCGAGGATCCCCGTCGAGACCACGGGCGCGAAGGCGTCCTGAGTCTCCCGGTGCGTCTCCTCGACCGTCTCGACCGGGAGCTCGGGGATGGTGCCGGTCTGGTCGTGATCCTCGACTACGACGGAACCTTGACGCCCCTGGTCTCCTCGCCCGGCGCCGCCGTCCTGGCGCCGTCGGTCCGTGCGACCCTCGCGCGGCTCGCCGCCTCCGAGCGCGCGCGTCTCGCAATCCTGTCGGGGCGCGGCCTCGCCGACCTGCGCGCGCGCGTCGCGCTGGACGGCGTCGTGTACGGCGGCTGCTACGGGCTCGAGATCGCCGGCCGCCGGCTCCGCTTCCGTCACCCGCGCGCGCGTCGGTCCGGCGTCGCCGCCACGGAGCGGGCGCTGGCGGCGGCGCTCCGGTCGGTGCCCGGCGCGCGCCTGGAGTGCAAGGGGCTGGCGGTGAGCCTGCACTACCGCCGCGTGGTGCCGTCGCGGCGCCGCGCCGTCCGGGAGATCGCCGCGCAGGTGCTCAGCCGGCGCCCCGACCTGGCGCTCATCGCCGGGCACCTGGTCTTCGACTTCCTGCCCCGCGTCGGCTGGGACAAGGGCACGGCCGCGCGCTGGATGGTGAGCCGCATGGTACGCACCTTACCGGCGCGGCGGGCCGTCATCGTGTACGCGGGCGACGACGCGTCGGACGAGATGGCGTTCGCGGCGCTGCGCGGGCGCGCCCTCACGATCCACGTCGGGGCCCGGCCGACCGCCGCCGAGTACCGCGTCCGAGGCGTGCGCGACGTGCAGACGCTGCTGCACCGGCTGGCCTCGTTCGTCACCGCGTGAGGCGATGACGTCGCGCGCCGCGCGCCCGTTCCGCTTCACCGGCTGCGTCGAGCTGCGCCAGACGCTCGACATCCATGCGCTCGACGAGCGCGAGCTGATGCACCGGATCGCGGAGGTGCCGGCCGACTCGATCTTCTTCCACACGTTCGGCTACTTCCTCCACCACCGGGCCTTCACGACAGCCTACGGCAACGACTTCGCGCGGTGGGCCGCCATCGAGATCGGCGACCACGCGCTCGCCGAGCGCCTTGCCGTCGTCGATCCGTTCGCGTTCTCGACGCTCGAGGCGCTGCGCGAGCACCTGGTGACGATCCTCCAGGACCAACTTCGCGGCCGCGAGGCCGAGGGCCGCCTGGAGTTCGCCCGGGGATTTCACTTCCAGCAGTCCCACATCGTCGAGGTCCCGCTCGGGCTCGCCGCCGAGACGCTCGCCGAGTTCCGCGCCGGCCTGGCGACCGTCGACGAGAGCGCGATCTACCTGCACACCGTGGAGACGCGGACCCGCGAGCGGCGCGCCGACGCCTTCGCCGCCTGGCTACGCAGCGAGCTCGCGCTGGGAGAGCTCGCCGAGAAGTTCGACCGGATCGATCCCTACCTGACGACCCTCGAGCGCATCCGCGGGCGGCTGCTCGGGCTCGTCGACGTGGCGCTCGAGGAGGCGAGGCGGTGAGCCTGATCGACGACTACCGCCGCGTCGCCATCCCGGGCGCGGTCGACTTCATCCTCAAGCTCGCCGAGCATGTGAAGGGCCTGCGCTTCCTCCACGTGACCGGCGGCCGTCTCGGCGGCGGCGCGGCCGAGACCCTGCGCGCCACGGTGCCGATGCTGACCGAGCTGGGCGTCGAGATGCGCTGGGAGGTCACCGGCGGCGACAATGCCTACTATACGACGGCCCGCTCGTTGCAATCCGCGCTCGAGGGCGCCGAGCGGGTGCTCAGCGAGGAGGGGCTCGCGCGCTGGGTGGACATGAATTCGCTCAACGCGAAGAAGCTCGACCTCGACGCCGACGTGACCCTGGTGCACGACAGCCAGCCGGCCAGCCTCGTGAGCGCGAGGGCCGGCGGCCGGTGGGTGTGGCGGTGCCACTTCGACTGCTCGTCGGCCCAGGCGGCCCCGTGGGCCTTCTTCCGGCGGTTCGCCGACCAGTACGATGCGGCCGTCTTCGCGCTGCCGGGGTTCGAGGGGCGCCTCGCGATCCCGATGTACGTCATGCCGCCGTCGATCGACCCGCTCTCGGAGCGCAACCGTGACCTCACGCCCCGCGAGATCACCGACATCCTCATGGCGCTCGGCGTCGCGCGCGACAAGCCCTTGCTCGTGCAGGTCGCGCGGTTCGCCCGCGCGCACGACCCGCTCGGCGTGGTGAACGCGTACCGGCTCGTCAAGAAGCACCACGACGTGCGGCTCGTGCTGGCCGGGACGGCTGACGGCGAGCCGGAGCGGCTCGAGGTCCTGTCGCTTCTGCTGGAGGTCGCGCAAGAGGACCGCGACGTCGTCGTGCTCGAGCTCCCGCCGGAGGCCCACCGGCAGGTCAACGCGCTCCAGCGCGCCGCCACGATCGTGCTCCAGAAGTCAGTGCGCGCCGGGTTCGAGCTGGGGCCGGCGGAGGCGATGTGGAAGGGCAAGCCGGTCGTGGGCGGCTACGCGGGCGGGCTCGCGCAGCAGATCATCACCAACGTGACCGGCTACACGGTCCACTCGGTCGAGGGCGCAGCCTTCCGCATCCGTCATCTCCTGAACAACCCGGAGCTCATCCCGCGCATGGGCGCCGCCGGACGCGAGCACGTGCGGCGCTCGCTCTTGATCACCCGCGAGCTCGCCGACGAGCTGGCGCTCGGGGTCCATCTGACGCGATGAGCGCCGTGGCCGCCGGCCCGGAGCTCCCGCCCGACGTCGACCGGCAGCTCGACGGCCTGCCGCCGACCGAGCTCGCCGTGAGCGTGCTCACGTACAACAACGCCGCCACCGTACCCGCGGTCATGAGTGCCGTGCGCGGCGGCCTCGAGAAGCATTTCACCGGCACGCCGGCCGTCCTCATCAACGCCGACGCCGGCTCGGCGGACGCGACCGTGGACCGGCTCGCCGAGAGCGGCTTGCCGTTCGTCCGGGCGCGGCACGAGGCGCCGGCGGCGCAGCTGGGCGCAGTACCGTTCCACGGCGTGCCCGGCCGCGGCGCCGCGCTGCGCCTGGCCGTGGCGGTCGCACGGCGCCTCGGCGTGCGCGCCCTGCTCGTGCTCGAGGCTGACGTGACCTCGGTCACCGGCGAGTGGCTCGAGCGGCTGCTGCGGCCCGTGCTCGAGCACGGCGCCGATCTCGTGATGCCCGTCCACGCGCGCCACCGGTACGACGGCACGATCACCAACCTCGTGCTGGCTCCGCTCGTCGGCGCGCTGTTCGGCCGGCGGCTGCACCAGCCGCTCTCCGGTCCGCGCGCGCTCTCGGCGCGCCTGGTAGAGCGGCTGACGGCCGCGCCCCGCTGGCCCGCGTCCGGGCGGAGCATGGTGGATCTCTGGATCGCGGGCTCCACCGCCGCCGACGGTCTGTCGGTCCACGAGGCGCGGCTGGGTCGATGGCACGTGGAGTCGAGCACGCGCACCGCCGATCTGCCCACGATGGTCGCGCAGACTCTGGGCGCCGTCTTCGCGGTGATGGAGGAGTACGAGGACCTCTGGATGGCGACTGCGAACTGGCTTCCGGTCCCGGCCGAGGGGCCGGCCCTGTTGCCGGCGGACGAGCCGGCGCAGATCGACGTCGAGCGCATGGTTGGGGCCTTCACCCGCGGCCTGCGCGACCTCGGCACGATCTGGGAGCACGTCCTGGCGCCCGATACCCTGGGCGACGTGCTGAGCCTGGAGGCGGACGACCTGGAGCGCTTCCGCTTCCCGGACGACCTGTGGGCGCGCGTCGTCTACGACTTCGCCCTGGGCCACCACTGGAGCGTCGTCTACCGTGACCACCTGCTGCGCTCGCTCGTGCCGCTCTACCTCGGCCGCACCGCGGCCTACGTGCTCGCGACGCGCCAGCGCGACGCGGCCGCCGCGGAGAGCGCGCTGGCCGCCGTCGCCGACGCGTTCGAGCGTGAGAAGCCCTATCTGGTGGACCGCTGGCGATGAAGAACGGCGCGCGCGACTGGTACAAGGACGCCGTCTTCTACGAGGTGCACGTCAAGGCCTTCCGTGACGCCAACGGCGACGGCACCGGCGACTTCGCCGGGCTGACCGAAAGCCTCGACTACATCCAGGAGCTCGGCGTCGACTGCCTGTGGATCCTGCCGATGTACCCCTCGCCGCTCCGCGACGACGGCTACGACATCTCCGACTTCTATGGAATCCATCCCTCGTACGGGACGGTCGAGGACTTCCAGAAGTTCCTCGACGCGGCCCACGCGCGCGACCTGCGCGTCATCACCGACCTCGTGATGAACCACACCTCGGACCAGCACCCGTGGTTCCAGGCCTCGCGCTCGAGCCCGGCCTCGCCGTACGCCGACTACTACGTGTGGAGCGCCTCCGACCGCCGCTTCGCGGACGCCCGGATCATCTTCGTCGACACCGAGAAGTCCAACTGGACCCTGGATCCGCTCCGCCGCGAGTACTACTGGCACCGGTTCTTCAGCCACCAGCCGGACCTGAACTACGACAGCCCCGCGGTGCGGCGCGAGATGCTCGACGTGATGCGCTTCTGGCTCGATCGCGGCCTCGACGGGTTTCGCTGCGACGCGGTGCCGTACCTGGTGGAGCGCGAGGGCACGAGCTGCGAAAACCTGCCGGAGACGCACGCGATCCTCAAGGAGTTCCGGGCGGTGATCGACCAGGAGTACGGCGGCGACCGCATATTGTTGGCCGAGGCCAACCAGTGGCCCGAGGACGTGCGGCCCTACTTCGGCGACGGCGACGAGTTCCACATGTCCTTCCACTTCCCGCTGATGCCGCGCCTCTATCTCGGCCTTCGCCTCGAGGACACCCGGCCGATCACCGACATCTTCACCCACACGCCGCCGATCCCGCCCGCGTGCCAGTGGGGTCTCTTCTTGAGAAACCACGACGAGCTGACGCTCGAGATGGTGACGAACGAAGAGCGCGCGTTCATGTACTACGCCTACGCGCACGATCCCGGCATGAAGCTGAACCTCGGCATCCGCCGCCGGCTGGCGCCGCTCCTGGACGGCGATCGGCGGCGGGTGGAGCTCTTGAACTCCCTGCTGCTGACCCTGCCCGGCAGCCCGATCATCTACTACGGCGACGAGATCGGCATGGGCGACAACGTCTATCTGGGCGACCGCCACGGCGTGCGCACGCCGATGCAGTGGTCGCGCGACCGCAACGCCGGCTTCTCGAGCGTCGAGCCCGGGCAGCTCTACCTGCCGGTCATCGCCGATCCGGTCTACGGCTACGAGGCGGTGAACGTCGCGGCACAGGCGCGGCAGCCCTCGTCGCTCCTCAACACGATGCGGCGGCTCTTGGCGGCGCGGCGCACGTCGTCCGTGTTCGGGCGGGGGAGCATCGAGTTCCTGCGGCCGCGCAACTCGAAGGTGCTGGCCTACCTGCGGCGCCACGGACGCCAGACGCTCCTGATCGTGGCCAACCTCTCGGCGGCGCCCCAGCCGGTGGAGCTCGACCTGGCGGCCTTCGCCGGCGCCACGCCGATCGAGATGCTGGGCGCCACGGCGTTCCCGACGATTCGCACCGCGCCTTACTTCCTGAGCCTGGGTCCTCACGGCTTCTACTGGTTCCGCCTGGAGCGGCCCGGTGACGGCGACGAGCCGTTTGGGATCGAGCGATCCCCGATCTGAAGGACCGCGCCACGGCGATCCCGCGCGGATCGCCGCCGCGCTCGAGCGGGCGGTCGTCGTCGAGCTGCCCCCGGCGCTCCCGCGCCAGCGCTGGTTCGGCGCCAAGGGGCGCGCGATCACCGGCGCGCGCCTGCGCGATTGCGGCGAGCTCGGCCGCGCCGCCTGGCTCGTGCTGGTCGACGTGACCTTCGCGCAGGGGCCGGACGAGACGTACGCGGTCCCGCTGGTCCTCGACGACGACGCGCGCGGCGCGCCGGGCACCTTGTCGCTCGCGCTCGATCTCGGCGGTACCCCGACCCGCGCCGACGACGCGTTCGATCACCCGCGGTTCTGCCTCGACCTGCTGGCCGCGTTCGAGCGAGAGTCGATTTTGCCGACCGTGCGCGGGGGCTCGGTCCGCTTCGTTCGCACCGAGCGTTTTCCGCGGCTCGGGCCCGCCGCCCCGGTCGCGCCGCGGCGGCTCACCGGAGAGCAGTCCAACACCTCGGTGGTCTACGGCGACGTGCTGATCGTGAAGGCGCTGCGGAAGGTCGCGCCCGGGCCGAACCTCGACTACGAGGTCGGCGAGTTCCTGACGTTCCGCGCGCGGTTTCCGCACGTGCCGCCGCTGGCCGGCGCGATCGAGCACGCCGCAGCGACCGGCGAGACGACGACCCTCGCGATGCTGCAGCGCTACGTCCCGAGCCACGGCGACGGCTGGCGCTGGGCTCTCGACCAGCTCGGACGGCTCGAGCCCGCGCGCGCCGACGGGGCGTCGGAGCACGTGTTCCACGACCTGTTCCAGCTCGGCGTTGTGACGGCGGCCCTGCACGGAGCGCTCGCCTCCGACGCGAGCGACCCCGCGTTCGCGCCCGAGCCGCTGACCGCCGAGGACGTGAGAACCTGGGGCGAGCGCGTCGCCGGCGACGTGCGCCGCACGTGCGGCGCCGTCCGCGGCCGCCTGGACGCGTTGCCGGGCGAGGTCGCGGCCGACGCGCGCACGCTCCTCGCGAGCGAGCCCGCGCTCATCGAGCGGGCGCGCGACCTGCTGGCGCTCGCCGCCGAGCCGTGCGCGAAGATCCGTGTCCACGGCGACTACCACCTGGGCCAGACGCTTCGCACCGACGCCGGCTTCGTCATCCTCGATTTCGAGGGCGAGCCGGCACGCCCCGTCGCCGAGCGGAGGTTAAAGCAGTGCGTGCTCGTGGACGTCGCCGGGATGCTCCGGTCGCTCGACTACGCCGTCCACACGGCGGTGTCGCCGACGGGTGTGCCGTCGCCGGCGGGCGAGCGGTGGGTCCGCCGCGCGAACGCCTCGTTTCTCGAGGGCTACTTGGACGAGATCGCCCGCGCGCCCGTGCGGCTCTTGCCGAGGTCGCCGTCCGCGTTCACGCGTGGCCTGTCGGTCTTCGAGCTCGATCGGGCGCTCTACGAGGTGCGCTACGAGCTCGACAACCGGCCGGCATGGCTCGGCATCCCGTTGCGTGGACTGGCGCGCCTGCTGGCGCGCGAGCGCGGCTCGTGACCGTGGGGCGCCGCCGCGCAGCCTGCGCGCTGGCGCTGACGGCCTGGCTCCTGGCGCTGGGCGGCTGCGCCGGCGGCCGCGAGAGCGGCCCGGTCACGCTGGTGTTCAAGTACGCGCGCATCCTCGGCAACGCCGACCCGCTGCCCGGGCTTCTGCGCGAGTTCGAGGCCTCGCATCCCGGTGTGCGGGTCAAGGGCGAGGCGATGCCGTGGGCGTCGGACGATCAGCACCAGTTCTACGTCATCAACCTGGAGGGTCGGAGCCCCGGGTTCGACGTCATGATGCTCGACTGTATCTGGGTCCCCGAGTTCGCGCGCGCGGGATGGCTGCTCGATCTGACGAGCCGGCTCCAGCCCGACGAGCTCGCGCCCTATTTCCCGAGCGCGGTCGCCTCGGCGACCTACGGCGGGCGCGTCTGGGCCCTGCCGTGGAACTTCAACGTGGGGCTTCTCTACTATCGCGCCGATCTGCTGGCCCGGTACGGCCTGCGACCGCCCGAGACGTACGAGGAGCTGATCGAGCAGGTGCGTCGCATTCGCGCCGGCGAGCGCGACCCGGCGCTCGACGGCTACGTGTGGCAGGGCAAGCAGTACGAAGGTCTCGTCGTCAACGTCCTCGAGGCCTTCTGGGCGAACGGCGCCCGGCTGCTGGGCGACGACGGCACGGTGTTTCCCGAGCCCGCCCGCGCGGCCGACGCTCTCAGGTTCTTGCGCGGCCTGATCGCGGCGGGCGTGAGCCCGGCCTGGACGACCGCCGCCGACGAAGAGCTGTCCCGGCGCGCGTTCGGCGACGGCCACGCGATCTTCCTGCGCAACTGGCCATACGCGATGGATCTGTTCCAGGGCCAGGGCTCGGCGGTGCGCGGCCGAGTGGCGTTCGCCCCGCTGCCCGGTCGCGCGCGCGGCGAGCCCGGCGTCGGCTCGACGGGCGGCGCGCACCTCGGCGTGTCGAGCCGGAGCCGGCATCCGGATCTCGCGCTGGCGCTGGTGCGGCATCTCACGAGCGAGCGCGCCCAGCGCGCGATCGCGCTCGGCGCCGCCCTCTCGCCGACGCGCCAGGCGCTCTACCGCGATCCCGACGTCGTGCGCGACCGCCCGGGGATGCCGCGGCTGCAGGCGCTCGCGCTGGCCGGCCGCCCGCGCCCGGCCACGCCGTACTACCTGCTGCTCTCCGCGACGGTCCAGCCGGAGTTCTCGGCGGCGCTGGTCGGCGTGAAGCCTCCCGAGCGCGCGATCGTCGACGCCGGCGCGCGGCTCGCCTACTTTCTCCGGGCGGTCCGATGACCGGCCGCGAGGCCGCCGCCCGGCGTCGCGCGCTCGTGTGCGTGGCGCCGACCGTCCTGGCGCTGGGCGCGCTCACCGTCTATCCGGGAATCTGGGTGCTCTGGCTCTCGCTCCAGCAACGCATCCCGATCTTCGACGTGTCGCGCTTCGCCGGCTTCGAGAACTACGGCTTCCTCGCCGTCGACCCGCGCTTCTGGAGTGCGGCGCGGACGACCGCGGTGTTCACCGTGGGGTCGGTGGCGCTCGAGGTCATTCTGGGCGTGGCGGCCGCGCTCGCGATCCACGCCCAGCAGCGGGGCCGGCGCGTGGCCCTCTCGCTGCTGCTGCTCGCGTGGGCGATGCCGGCCGTCGTGGGGGCGAAGCTGTTCGAGTGGCTCTATCATCCGGCCGCCGGACTCGTCAACGTGGCGCTCGGCCGGCACTCGATCAACTGGCTCGGCGATCCCGGCGCGGCGCTGCCGGCCGTCATCATCGCCGACGTGTGGCGCACGATGCCGTTCGTGGCGATCCTCTGCTACGCGCGCCTGCTGGCGATTCCGGCCGACGTGTACGAGGCCGCGCAGGTGGACGGCGCCGGACGGCTCGCCACCTTGACGCGGATCACGCTGCCGCTGCTCGGCCGGATCTTGCTGCTGGCCGTGCTGTTCCGGACGCTCGACGCGCTGCGCGCGTTCGACATCATGTTCGTGCTGACCGGGGGCGGCCCCGCCGGAACGACCGAGACCCTCACGGTGTACGCATACCGGGCGCTCTTCCAGACCTTGCAGCTCGGCTTCGGCTCGGCGGTGAGCGTCGTCGTGTTCGCCCTCGTCATGGCCGTCGCGTGGGCGTACCTGAGACTCCTGCGCGCGGGCACGGTCGCCGCGTGAGAGCCCGGGCGCGCGCGCTCGCCGACGCGGCAGTGGTGCTGGCGCTCGCAGCCTACGCGATCCCGTTCTTCTGGCAGCTCCTGACGTCGTTCAAGCCCGAGGCCGAGCTCTTGCGCGTGCCGCCGCTCCTGCCGAGCCGGCTGACCCTCGCGCACTATCAGGTCGTGATCGCCCAGAGCTTGATGCCGCGGGCGCTCGGCAACAGCCTCGGGATTGCCACGCTCACGACGCTCCTCTCGCTCGCGGCGGGCGTGCCCGCCGCGTACGCCGTGGCGCGGCTGCCGCTCCCAGGCAAGCGTCTGCTGCTGCTGGCGATCGTCGCGAGCACGGCATTTCCCCAGATCGCGACGGTGAGCCCGCTCTATCTCCTGATGCGCGCGCTCGAGCTCCGGGACACGTGGGCGGGCCTGGTCCTCGTCCACGCGTCCTTCGCGCTGCCGCTGACGATCTGGCTCCTGGCCGGCTTCGTCCGCGAGATCCCGATCGAGGCCGAGGAGGCCGCCTCGGTCGACGGCGCCGGGCTCGTCTCGATGTTCCGGTGGGTCCTGATTCCGCTGCTGGCGCCCGGGCTGGCATCGACGGCGCTGCTCACGTTCCTCTTCAGCTGGAACGAGTTCCTCTTCGCCTACACGTTCACGGTCTCCGAGGCGAGCCGGACGATCCCGGTGGCGCTCGCGTTGTTTCCCGGCGTCTTCGAGGTGCCGTGGGGCGATATCGCCGCGGCGTCGATGCTCGCGAGCCTTCCGCCGGTCGTGATCGTCATCGCGCTGCAGCGCTTCCTGGTCCGGGGCCTGGTCGCCGGCGCCGTCAAGGAGTGAGCTACTATGAGGGAGGGCACGACCATGACCGACTTCTGGCGTGATCTCGTCCTGACCGCGATCCACAACATGAGCGTGACCCTCGGCACGGTGCTGCCGAGCATCCTCGCCATGCTGACCCTGGTCGCGCTCGGCGCCCTGCTGGGCTGGATCGCCGGAGCGCTCGTCTCGCGCCTGGCCCTGGCACTCGACGTCGATCAGCGGAGCCGGACGTGGGGCGTCACGTCGGCCTTCGCGCGCGCCGGCATCTACCGGCCGCCGTCCCAGGTGCTGCGGCTCGTCGCGTTCTGGGGCATCTTCGTGATCTTCGCGACCATGGGCATCGACGCCCTGGCGATCCCCGGCGCGGCCGGCGCGACCAGTATGCTCTTGCGCCTGCTGCCTCGTCTGCTGTCCGCGCTCCTGATCCTGGTCGTCGGCTGGCTCGCCGCGAACTTCGTCGGACAGGCGGTGCTGATCACCGCGGTCAACGCCGGCATCCTCCAGGCCCGCCTGCTGGCGCGCGCCACCCGTTGGGTCGTCCTGCTCTTCGCGGTCGCCACGGCGCTCGTCGAGGTCGGCATCGGCCGGGACATGGTGCTGATCGCCTTCGGCGTCCTCTTCGGCGGGCTCATCCTGGCGCTGGCGCTCGCCTTCGGGCTCGGCGGCCGTCACCTCGCGCGCGAGATCCTCGAGCGCGGGCGGCGCCACGAGCGCGAGCCTGCTCGACAAGATACGATCACGCACCTGTAGCACGATCGGCGCGGAGCGACGGAGCTCCGCGGATCGCGGCGAGGAATAGCAGCCCTCGCTGTAGCGCGGTCGGATGAGGACGCCGTGAGACCGCAATGAGAGACCGCGCCGCACCGTGAGAGGTTTCTCAGCCAGCCTTCATCTTCGTCTCACACTCGTTTGCCACGCTCATTCCAGGGAGGGATCGAACACCAAGGAGGGTCAATGATGGAGAGAAGAATCGGAACGGGTCTGGTGGCCGGCCTGATCGCCGGAATCGTATTCACGCTGGTCGCGCTCTTTCTCAGGACGGCGATGCCGGGCGACGAGCACACGTCGATGCTCGTTGTCGCAGCCGAGGCGCTTCATTCGCACGGCAGGCTGGCCGGCTGGGTTGCGAGCCTCGTCTACACGGTGATCATCGGCGGAATCTTTGGCTGGCTGGTCAGCGCCGAGCCGGCGGACGAGCCGCGGTTGATGCTGTGGGGTGGGTTGTATGGCCTGGCGTGGTGGATCGTGAGCGGCGTGCTCTTGATTCCGGCGCTGCTCGGGAAGGTCCCCCTGTCGTCAGCGGCGCACGCGTAGCTTGTCGAGCAGCCCGCGCACTGATGTCCGCCTTTCGGTGTGTCCTGATATTGGACCATGGCCTTGGTCACCTTCTGCTGGCTGAAGGCCTCCCGCGCCGCGGCGGACAGCAATGCCGCGGTCACCGCGAAGCAAACCGGAGTCTTCTGTAGGATTTCGCCTCGACAGTAAGCTGCTCGCATTGTCCCCCCTGCTCTTCGTGTAACAGGGCTGCGTTAACGAGCGATGGGAGGCGAATGAGAACTGCGCCGGCTGCGGCTCCTGGCGTGCAGCACGCGCTGGGCGCCGCCCCGCGCCCGCGTCCGTCGTTGACTGAGTGGCTCACGGGCGCTATGGTCCGCGCCACAGACCGATCGTGCCGCCTTCAGAGCGGGGGAGACGCCGATGTTCCGAGCATCCGGGATTTCGCGGTGGTCCGTTCTCGCGACAGTCGGATTGACGTGCGCGCTGCTCGTAGGCGGCCCGGTCGGCGAAGCTGCCGCGCAGCCGAGGCCGACTCCCCAGGCCAAGCCGGAAGGCGAGATGCGCTGGGCGCTGTACGTGACCCTGTCGCCCGTGTGGTTCGATCCTGGCGAATTCCAGGGGCTCACCGCGTTCTGGGTGCTGTACGCGATCCACGATGCGCTCGTGAAGCCGATGCCGGGCAACCTCATGACGCCGAGCCTGGCGGAGTCGTGGACGGTGAGCGCGGATCAGCGCGTCTACGAGTTCAAGCTGCGCGAGGGGCTCCGGTTCCACAACGGCGATCCGTTCACCGCCGAGGACGTGAAGTTCAGCTTTCATCGCGCCAAGGGATCCAAGGTCCTGCACGACAAGGTGTGGGAGGTCGTGGTGGTCGATCCCTACCGCGTGCGGTTCGTCCTGCGCGAAGCCTGGCCCGACTTCATGACGTTCTACGGAACGCTCGTGAGCGGGGCGAGCTGGGTGGTGCCCAGGAAGTACGTCGAGCGGGTCGGCGACGACGGCTTCAAGAAGCAGCCGATCGGGCTCGGACCGTATAAGTTTGTCAGCCACGCGCCGGGCATTGAGCTCGTCATGGAAGCGTACGAGGGCTACTGGCGCAAGATGCCGTCGGTGAAGCGGCTCGTCTTCAAGAGCGTCCCGGACTCGATCACGCGGGCGGCGATGCTCAAGCGGGGCGAGGTCGACGTCGCCTACCTGCTCGACGTCCCACAGGCCCTCGAGGTGAAGCGCGATCCCAATCTGAAGCTCGCCTTCTCCGGCGGGATCGCGACCTTCTTCCTGGACTTCCTCGATCAGTGGGATCCGAAGTCGCCCTGGGCCGACCAGCGCGTGCGGCTCGCGGCGAACTACGCGATCGATCGCCGGGCGCTGAGCGAGGCGGAGACGCTCGGCGCCTCCAAGCCCGCCGGAAGCCTCGTCCCGCGCACCTTTGAGTTCGCGCTGCCGATCGAGCCGTATCCGTTCGACCCGAAGAAGGCCCGGCAGCTCCTCGCGGAAGCCGGCTATCCCAACGGCTTCGACGCCGGCGAGCTGCATCAGCTTCCGCCCTATTTCTCGATGGGCGAATCGATCGTGGGCTACCTCGGCGCCGTCGGAATCAAGCTGAAGATGCGCCCGATGGAGCGCGCCGCCTACACGTCGGCGCTGCAGGCCAAGAAGCTCCGCGGACTCTGCGTGTGCGGGACGGCCGCCTACGGCAACGCCGCGTCGCGGATAGCCGAGCACGTCCCGAGCGCCGGCACCTACGCGTACGGCGGCTATCCGGACATCGACGCGCTCTACAAGGAGCAGTCCCTGGTGACCGATCGCCGCAAGCGCGAGGCGTTGCTGCACCAGATCCAGCAGCTCGTCCACGAGCGGGTGCGGTTCGGCCCGATCTGGGACTACGTCTGGCCGAGCGGGGTCGGCCCGCGGGTCGAGGAGCCGGCGCTGATGCTGATCAATCCCTACCCCTGGTCGGCGCCGCTCGAAGAGGTACGCCTGAAGCGAAACTAAGCTTCGGTAGACTGCCGACGTCGCCAAGCCGGCCGGCGAGGCCATGGCGGTCGCGGCAATCGCCAGGCCGTCAGCCCTCTTCTGACCGCCGCGTCGAGGCCGAGCCGGCGCGCCGCGCGGCCGCCCGCGATTCCCGGGCATCGCGGGGCCGTGCTATGGTTGCTGCGGAGGTTCTCGGGAGCGTGAGCGGCGTATTGATCACGCTCGAGGGCGTCGAAGGGTCGGGCAAGACGACCCAGATGATGCGGCTCGGGCGATGGCTTCGTCGGCAGGGTCGGAAGGTCGAGCACACGCGCGAGCCCGACGGAACACGGCTCGGTGTCGCGGTGCGCCGCCTGTTCGAGCGTCCCGGCGTCCACCCCAAGCCCCTCGTCGAGGTCTTCCTCTTCATGGCCGCGCGGCAGCAGCACGTCGCGGAAAAGATCCGGCCGTGGCTCGACCGGGGCCGCGTGGTCCTCTGCGACCGGTACGCCGACGCGACGGTCGCGTACCAGGGTTACGGACGCGGCGTCGATCCCGATCTGATCCGTGAGCTGAACGCGCGTGCGACCAGCGGCGTCGTGCCCGACCTCACCTTGCTCTTCGACCTCGACCCGGCCGCCGGGCTCCAGCGAAATCGCGCGATGGGACGCCGGCTCGATCGGTTCGAGCGCGAAAAGCTCGCGTTCCACCGGCGCGTGCGCCAGGGTTACCACGAGATCCTCCGCGCCGAGCCCAAGCGCGTGAGGCTGATCCGCGCGGGTGAGCCGCCGGACGTTGTCGAAGCCGAGGTGCGCGCGGTCGTCGAGGACTTCTTCCGTGGCGCTTGAGCGCATCCTCGACCAGCCGCGCGCGGTGGAGCTGCTACGCCGCGCGCTGGCGGGCGACCGGGTCGCCCACGCGTACGCCTTCGTCGGTCCCGCCGGCGCCGGACGGATGACGACCGCGCTCGCGTTCGCCGAGGAGCTGCTGGCAAGCTCGGCGCGGCCGCATCCCGACCTGCACGTGATCGTGCCGACGCCGCCCGAGACGAATCCGCGCGGCTCCCGCGCGATTCGGATCGGCGCGATCCGGGGGCTCGAGCGGCTGGCGGCGCTGCGGCCTGCCATGGCGCGTCGCAAGGTGTTCATCCTGGACGAAGCCGAGCGGATGACGGACGACACGCCGCAGGCGTTCCTCAAGACGCTGGAAGAGCCGCCCGCCGCGACCGTGATCATCCTGATCCTGCCGCGGGCGCGGGCGGTGCCGGCCACCTTGCTGTCGCGCTGTCAGGTCGTGCGCTTCGGGCCGCGCGCCGACGCCGGCTCGGCCGCGGCGCGGGCGCAGGCGCTCGAGCTGCTCGCCGAGGTCCGCGCCCAGGGCGTCGACGCGCTGTTCCGCCGCACGGACCGGCTCGAGCGCGAGAAAGCGGAGGGCCTGGTGGACGCTTACTGGCTCTACTGTCGCGACCTGCTCCTGGCCAAATCCGGGGCGCCGGGCGGCCTGCTCCTCGACGCCGATCGCGCCGGCGAGCTCGCGCACGAGGCCGAGGGCTGGACCCTCGATCAGATCGTGGCGGCCGTGGACGTCTGCCGGCAGGCGCGCGAGGCGCTGCTGCGCAACGTCGCCCCGCGTCTCACCCTCGAAATCGTACTGAGCCGCCTCGCCCTGCGGGCGGCATAGGATAGGGGACTATGGACGAGTACCTGATCGGCGTCCGGCTCCGGCCCACCGCTCAGGCCGACGACTATCGGGTCGGCGACCTCGAGCTCCACGTCGGCGACCTGGTGCTCGTGGAGACGACGACCGAGCCCGTGCTGGGCGAGGTCCGCCGGCCCAAGCGCGCAATTCCCGAGATGAAGAAGGATCGCGCGTACCCGCGCGTGCTGCGCCTGGCGACCGACGACGAGGCGCGGGCGTATCGCGACCGCCGCGAGCGCGAGGAGCGCGCGATCGAGACCTGCCAGCGCGTCGCGCGCGGCCGCGGCCTCATGATGAAAGTGGTCGACGTCGAGATGCACCCGGTAGCGCGCCGGGCGACCGTGTACTTCAACGCCGAGGAGCGGATCGACTTCCGCGACCTCGTCCGCGATCTCGCGCGCGAGCTGCGCTCGCGGGTCGAGATGCGCCAGATCGGCGCGCGCGACACGACGAAGGTCATGGACGGCATCGGCCCATGCGGGCGCCAGCTCTGCTGCACCTCGCACCTCAGGCGCTTCGACCCGATCTCGGTGAAGATGGCCAAGGCGCAGGACATGCCGCTGACCGACAACCGCCTGCTCGGCAATTGCGGCCGGCTCAAGTGCTGTCTGCTCTACGAGTTCTCGACCTACGAGGAGCTCCGGTCGCGGCTGCCCCGGGTGAACTCGCCCTGCCAGGCGGACTGCGGTACCAGCGGCTGCATGACGGGCAAGGTCCGGTCGATCCGCGTCCTCAAGCAGAGCGTCGTCGTCGGCTTTCCCGACGGCACGCAGGCCGAGGTGCCGATCGACCAGGTCACCTGGGAAGGACGGGCGCACATCAAGCCCCAGCTCGAGCCGTGACCGCGTTCTACCTGACGACCCCGATCTACTACGTGAACGATCGCCCCCACCTGGGGCACGCGTACACGACCATCGTCGTCGACGCGATGGCGCGCTACCGCCGGCTCGCCGGGGACGACGTCTGGTTCCTCACCGGGACCGACGAGCACGGTGACAACATCGCCCAGGTCGCGGCCAGGGCGGGCGTGACGCCACTGGAGCTGGCCGACCGAAACTCCGCGGCGTTCCGCGAGACCTGGCGGGCCCTCGGCATCCAGTACGACGACTACATCCGCACGACCGAGGCGCGCCACAAGGAGGTCGTCCAGGCGATTCTCCAGAAGCTCTGGGACGCGGGCGAGATCTACCTCGGCAAGTACGGTGGCCAGTACTGCTTCGGCTGCGAGCGCTTCTACACCGAGAAGGAGATCGTCGACGGCAAGTGCCCCGATCACCAGCGACCGTTGACCTACATCGAGGAAGAGAACTACTTCTTCAAGATGTCGAAGTACCAGAGCTGGCTGATCGACCACCTCGAGCGCCATCCCGACTTCGTGCGGCCCGAGCGCTATCGCAACGAGGTGCTCGGCTTCCTGCGCGATCCGCTGACCGATCTCTCGATCAGCCGGCCGCGCCGCCGGCTCGAGTGGGGCATTCCGCTGCCGTTCGACGACAAGTACGTCACCTACGTCTGGTTCGACGCGCTGATCAACTACGTGTCGGCGCTCGGCGGCCCCGGCGATCCGCGCTTCGAGAAGTACTGGCCGCACGTGCAGCACGTGACGGCCAAGGACATCGTGAAGCCCCACGCGATCTACTGGCCGTGCATGCTGAAGGCGGCCGGCATCCCGCTCTACCAGCACCTCAACGTCCACGGCTACTGGACCCTCGGTGGCCACAAGATCTCCAAGTCCGTCGGCAACCTCGTCGAGGCGCTCGCGCTCAAGGAGAAGTACGGCAACGACGCGTTCCGCTACTTCGTCCTGCGCGAGATGGTGTTCGGGCTCGACGCCGACTTCTCCGAGGAGGCGTTCGTCGGCCGGCTCAACGCCGACCTCGCGAACGACCTCGGCAACCTGGTTTCGCGCGCCACGACCTTGATCGTGAACCTCGGTCGGGGCGTCGTGCCCGCCGGCGGCGGGGCGACCGCGGCCGAGGAGGCCGTGGCCGCGGCGTTCGCGAAGGCCAAGGCCGACGTGGCGGCCGCCATGGACGAGTTCGCGTTCCAGCGCGCGCTGGCGTCGATCTGGGAGTTCATCGGCGTCGTGAACCGCTACGTCGACGCGACCCAGCCGTGGGCCCTGGCCAAGGACGCCGGCAAGAAGGACCGGCTCGCGGCGGCGCTCACCACCCTGGCCGAGTCGCTGAAGGCTCTCGGGATCGTGCTCGCCCCGTTCCTGCCCGACGCCGCCGCGAAGATTCGCGCCGCGCTCAGCCTGACCGGGGAGCCCAGGCTGGCCGACGCGGTCTGGGGGCGACTCGAGGCCGGGGCGCCCGTGCAGAAGCTCTCGGGGCTCTTCCCGCGCATCGACGACAAGAAGGCGCCGGCCGCCGAGGCGGTGGAAGCGACGCCGCGGATCAAGATCGACGAGTTCGCCAAGGTCGAGCTGCGGGTGGCCGAGGTGATCGCGGCCGAGCCGCTGCCGAAGTCGAAGAAGCTCCTGAAGCTCACGATCTCGCTCGGCCAGGAGCAGCGCACGGTCGTCGCCGGGATCGCCGAGCACTACGCGCCCGCGGAGCTCGTCGGCAAGAAGGTCGTCATCGTTGCGAACCTCGAGGCGGCGAAGCTGATGGGCGTCGAGTCCAACGGCATGGTGCTGGCCGCCGCCGCCGGCGGCAAGCTCGCCGTCCTCACGCTCGACCGCGATCTGCCGCCCGGAGCGAAGGTGACGTGAGCCGGCCGTTAGGCCCGGCGCTGAGCCCGGACGAGTACGTGGACGCGATGGCGCAGGTCGCCGAGCGCGACGCGTCGATCGGCCGCGTGCTCCGGGAGATCCTGAGCCTCGACGGCGCCGTGCGGTCGAGCGCCCTCGACCTGGTGGCGGCGCACCTGCGCGTGCACTCGGCCGCCGGCGACGTCCTCGACTGCATCCACATGCTCAAGCGCGACGCGATCGCGCAGCGTCTCAGCGAGCGCCTCGCGCGCACGCCCGCCCCGGGCGGTCCGGCGACCCCGCCACCCGTGTGAGCTCCGCGTTCGCGTGGCTCGCCGAGTGGGGTGTCTCGTTCGCCTCGCTGACCGGCGGCGTGCTCACGCTCTTCGTGTTCCGCCGCGGGCTGCCGAACGTCGCCTACCTCGTCGGCTACCTGCTGCTGCTGTGGCTGGTCTTCGCGGTGCTCGTCGAGCTGCGCCAGCCGCTGGCCGAATCGGGCCGCCGGTCGGGCCGGCTGGTCGTCACCGCGGCCGACTACACGATCCAGACGCTCTACCACGGGCTGCTCCTGTTCGTGCTGCCCGCGTACTGGGCGAGCGCCACGTTGACCTCCCTCAACGTGATCTTCTTCGCGCTGCTGGTCGTGCTGGCGCTCCTGGCGACCTTCGATCCCTGGTATCGCGCGATCGTGCATCCGCGGCCGTGGCTCGGTTACGTCTTCTTCGTCGTCTCGATCTTCGCGGCGCTCAACGTGGCGCTGCCGCTCGTCGGGCTGCCGCCGTTCGGCGCCTTGATGGCCAGCGCGTTCATCGCCTCGCTGGCGATCACGCCGGTCTTCCGGCGCGCCGGCGGCCGGACGTGGCGCGGCGCGCTCCGGGTGACGGTGGCGCTCGGCGTGGTCGCCGCGGCGCTGGTCGCGGTCGGGCGCGCGGGGATCCCGCCGGCGCCGCTCTTCATGGCGCGCTCGGCGATCCTGTGGGACGTGCTCGACCTCGACAACGTGGAGGCGCTGCCGACGACGATCTCCGCCGCCGAGGTGAAGGAGCGCGGGCTCGTGGCGTACACTGCGATCTACGCGCCGGCCGGCTTGCGCCAGTCGGTGAGTCACGTCTGGCGGCATCGGGGCCGCGTGATCGAGACGGTCGCCCTGGCCCCCGTGCTCGGCGGGCGCCGGGAGGGCTACCGCACGTACTCGCGCAAGACGTCGTTTCCCGAGGATCCGGAAGGCCGCTGGTCGGTGGACGTGGTGACCGCCTCGGGCCAGCTGATCGGCCGGGTCCGATTTCGTATCGTCCGATAACGGTCGACCAGCCGATCCGGAGGGTGCCATGGCTGAGACGGTGCGGACTGCAGACTATTTCTACGTGATGGTGCCGGACAAGCCGGGCGAGGGTGCCAGAATCCTCGGCGAGCTCAAGCGTGCGGGGGTGAACCTGGTCGCGTACTCAGGCTTCCCGAGCGGCCGCGGCGCCCAGCTCGATCTGGTTCCGACCGACCCGGCAGCGTTCCGAGCGCTGGCCAAAGAGAAGAAGTGGAAGGTGAAGGGGCCGAAGCGGACGTTCCTGATCGATGGCGACGATCGTGTCGGCGCGTGCGCCGACGTCCTCGGCCGGCTCGCGGCCGCGAAGATCAACGTGACGGCGATGGACGCCGTGGCCCTTCCCGGCGGCGGGCGCTACGGCGCGATCCTGTGGGTGAAGGCCCGCGACGTGAAGAAGGCCGCCGCCGTCCTCGGAGCCGCGTGACCGCTCCGGATCTCTTCGACACGCACGCGCACCTGCACTTCCCGGAGTTCGCGGGCGATCTCGACGCGGTGCTCGAGCGCGCGCGGGCCGCGGGCGTGCGGCGGATCCTCACGATCGGGACGGACATACCGACCTCGCGCGCCGCGGCGGCGATGGCCTCCCGCTTACCCGGCGTCTGGGCGGCCGTCGGCATCCACCCGCACGAGGCCGCCGAGGCCGACGACGCGGCCCTCGCCGAGATCGAGCGTTTGGCCGGGAGCCCCCGGGTCGTCGCGATCGGTGAGACCGGCCTGGATTTCTTTCGCAACCTCGCGCCGCGCGAATCGCAGGAGCAGGCGTTCCGCCGCCAGCTAGCGCTCGCGCGGCGGACGCGCAAGCCGGTGCTGGTCCATTGCCGCGACGCCCACGCTGAGACGCTGGGGCTGATCGGCGAGGCCGACGTGCGCGAGACCGGTGGGATCATGCACTGCTTCTCGGGCGACGTCGAGATCGCGCGTCGGTGTCTCGATCTCGGGCTCCTGGTCTCGCTCGCGGGGCCGGTGACCTATCCCAAGCCCGGAGCGCTGCCCGAGGTCGCCCGGTTCGTCCCCGGCGATCGCCTGGTCGTCGAGACCGACTGTCCGTTCCTGCCGCCGCAGCCCTATCGCGGCAAGCGCAACGAGCCCGCGTATCTCGCGGTCACGGCGGCGCGCGTCGCGGAGCTGCGCGGCGAGGCGCTCGCCGACCTGGCGGCGCGGATGTCCGAGAACGCGCGGGCGCTCTTCTCGCTGTGAGCCGCCGCCTCTCGCCGCGCGACGTCGCCTTCTATCTTCGAGGTCGACTCATCAGGCACGTGACCCGGCTGGCCCACGCGCGGGACCGGACGCCGCCCGTCGTGCCGATACCGGTCGACGAGGTCATTCGCGGCAGCCGGGCTCCGCAGGCGCTCGTGCGGCTGCTCGAGGGGCGGTCCAACGCGGAGCGCGAGTCGGCGGTGGCGCGGTACCTGCGCGCCCGGTCCGTTCCGTTCGCGCTCCACCGGTTCTCCTCCGGCGAAGGCTCCGGCGAGAACTTCAGCGTCGACCTCGGCGCGGGCGACCGCGTGCTGCTGCTCGCCGCCCATCACGACGCGGTGGACGGAAGCCCCGGCGCCAACGACAACGCCGCCGCGGTCGGGATCTTGCTGACCCTGATCGAGCGGCTCGCGGCCGCACCCCCGCCCAAGCTCCGCCTGCGATTTCTCTTCACCGCGGCGGAGGAGCGCGGCTACCTCGGCGCCCGCCACTACGCCCGCGAAACGGACGTCGGCGAGCTCGTCGGCGTGTTGAGCCTCGAGCTGTGCGGCATTGGCGACAGCGTGGTGATCTGGGACGCGGCGGACGAGACGTCGTTTCTCCGGACCGTGAACGCGGCGCTCGAGAGCCTCGGGCTCGGACGCGACACGAGCTATCACGTCGTCGGCCGCATTCCCATGTTCGGGAGCGACCACCGCGCGTTCGCGTCGCTCGGCGTGCCGGCGTACGGGTTCACCCTGGTGCCGTCGGCGAACGCGGAGGCGCTGCGACAGTTCGTGTTCAGCCCGGTGCGGAGCGCGCTCCGTCACCTGATCCGACGCCCAGCGCCGTTCGATACCTACCACACGCCGCGCGACCGCGGCGGCACGCTCCAGCCGGCGGCGCTGGCCCTTGCGCTCCGGGCGCTCGAGGCCGTTATTGCGGCAGCGGCGTAGGCGGAGACGAGGCGAGGCGGAAGAGCAGACGCCGGCTCAGCGCGGCCTCGCTCGCCGGGACGAGGACGACCACCTCGCCCTGACAGCCGACGCTGAACGGATAGACCGAGTACGCCAGACGTGACCGAAGCAGGGTCGGGATGCCCTGGCTCTCGAAGAGACCTTTGAGCACCAGCGCCTCGGCCTGATCGCAGCGGCGCACTTCGACCAGGCCGTGCTCACCACCCGGCTCCCGCGCGAACCTCGGGAACGGGATCACCTTCCCGCGCGTCGGCATGGGCGTGAGTATAATCCAACCCCGCCCGTCGCGTCGGTCCGGCCCTTGACAGCTGTGCCCCATTGACAGGAGCGATCGACGTTTCTATAGTCCGCGTGCGCGAAGCCCTCTGACCCTACACCCATTGAGAGGCGCGCCTCGGCCGGCAGGGCCCCAGCCCCGCGACGGCCTGCGGCGCGCACGTCGAGTCGAGGAGGAGTGGCGATGAGATCACAACGCTCGGTGATCTGGGCGGCGTTTGTCACCGTGGCCGGGCTCGTCGCTCTCGGGCCCGGAAACGCCCCGGCGCAAGAGGTCATCAAGTTCGGTGTCTCGACGCCGCTCTCCGGTCCGGCCGCGCCCTGGGGCATTCCCCACAAGAACGCGACCGAGCTGATCTTCGACGAGGTCAACGCTCAGGGCGGACTGGATGTCGGCGGCAAGAAATACAAGCTCGAGGTCGTCGCCTACGATCACAAGTACGTGATCGCCGAGGGCGTCGCCACGGTCAACCGCCTCATCGCCAAGGACGGGGTGAAGTACATCTCGATCCTTGGCGGCGCCGTCGTCAAGGCCAACGAGGAAGCGGTCAACGAGGGGCGAGTCTTGAATCTCCCCCTCGCCTACGCCGACGGCCTCGTGAGCCCGAAGAACCCGCTCACGTTCCACAGCTTCCCCTCGCCGCCGGAGACCACTACCTTCTGGAAGTGGATCAAGCAGAACCATCCGAGCCTCAAGCGCGTCGCGACGATCTCGCCGAACGACGATACCGGCTGGTGGTCGATCAAGGTGGAAACGACGTTCATCCAGAAGCTCGGGTACGAGACCGTGGCGAAGGAGTTCTTCGAGCGCACCATGACCGACTTCAATCCGGTCCTGCTGCGCATCCTGGCCCAGAAGCCGGACGTGATCAGCGTGCTGGCCTCGCCGGCCGGCAGCGTCGGCCTGATCATCAAGCAGGCGCGCGAGCTCGGTTTCAAGGGCCGGTTCATCCACATCGGGCAGGTGGATACCTCGGTGGTCGCGAACATCGCCGGCAAGGCGAACGTGGAGGGCATGTGGGTGCACGGCTTCGTGCAGGCCCCGCTGCCCGAGAAGATCAAGAGCTGGCAAACGCGCTACACGAAGAAGTACGGCGAATGGAACGCGACCAGCATTGACTTCACCAATCCGGCGTTCGCCTTCGTCGCCGCGGTGAAGAAGGCGCAGAGCGTCGATCCCAAGAAGGTGGCCGACGCGCTCAGCGTGGTCGAGTTCGACAATCTGTGGGGCAAGGCTCACTTCGGCGGAAAGGACTACTACGGCATCGGCAATCAGATCATCTACCCGATGCCGTTCTCCGAGGTGAAGGATGGGGTCGCGACCCTCGTGACGCAGCTCCTTCCCCCGCATAATTGAGAGATCGGGGGCCCTCCAGGGCCCCCACATCATGACATTCGCCCTGTTCGTCCAGAGCGCGATCGTCGGGGTGTCCCTCGGCTCGATCTACATCTTGATGGCGCTCGGGCTCACGCTGATGTTCGGCATGATGCACATCATCAACTTCGCGCACGGCGCGGTCTACATGCTGGGCGCGTTCGTCATCTACTACATCTTCTTCCAGGGCGGCGCGCCCTACTTCGCCGCCTTCGTCGCGTCGATGATCTTGCTCGGCGTCTTCGGCTATCTCGTCGAGCGCTCGATCTACCGGCCCATCAAGGGCGGCATCGAGCCGACCCTGGTCGCGCTGCTGGCCCTCACCACGTTCCTCCAGGCCGCCGGCTATCCGGTCTTCGGCCAGCTCGACAAGCACGTGCCGCCGGTCTTCCCGGGCACCAGAAACATCCTCGGGGTCGGGATCTCCGTCGAGCGGCTGATGATCATTCCGGTCGCCGCGGCCCTGGTGATCGCGCTCTATCTCTTCATCAACAAGACCCGCCTCGGCGCCGCCATGCGGGCGATCGAGCAGGACAAGGAGGCGGCCGCCCTGCAGGGCGTCAACGTGCACGTGGTCAACGGCCTCGCGTTCGCGATCGGCTTCGCCCTGGCGGCGGCCAGCGGGGCGCTCATGGCGCCGATCTTCAAGCTCGACCCGATGATGGGCGAGCAGCCGCTCTTGAAGGCGTTCATCATCATCATCCTCGGCGGGCTGGGCAGTGTCCCCGGCGCGATCCTGGGCGGGCTCATGCTGGGGCTCATCGACTCGATCGTCGCCACGGCGCTCGGCGCGGAGCCGGCGTTCCTGCTGAGCTTCGTGTTCATCATCATGCTGTTGCTGTTTCGGCCGACCGGGCTCTTTGGCTATGCCTCGTAAGCTCGGCGTGTCGATCGTCCTGGCCGTGCTGGTGATCCTGGCGCTGCTGGTGCCCGAGCTCGGCGGCGACTACTACGTGCACGTCTTCGCGCTGGTCTTCACCAATGTCATCCTCGCCGCCAGCCTCCGCCCGTCGCTGACCTGCGGCCAGCTGAACATCGGGCACTCCGCGTTCATGTCGATCGGGGCCTACACGTCCGCCCTGCTCGCGAAGAACCTGGCGGTGCCCTTCGAGATCGCGCTGCTGTGCGGCGCGCTCCTGGCCGCCGCGGTCGGGCTCGCCATCGGCTATCCATCGCTCCGGTTGCGCGGCGTGTACTTCGCGATGGTCACGGTGGCCTTCGTCGAGGTGATCCGCCTGATCGCCCAGCTCTGGGTCTCGCTCACGCGCGGGATGAGCGGCCTCAGCGGGATTCCCAAGCCGAGTCTCCTCGGCATGACCCTGACGACGCGAGCGAGCCAGTACTATCTCGTGGTCGGGCTGGCGGTCGTCATCCTGCTCGTGCTGTGGAAGCTCGAGCACAGCCGGCTGGGTCTCATCTGGAAGAGCATCGGGATGGGCGACAACCTGGCCCAGTCGCTCGGCGTCAACATCGCCCGCCACAAGCTCCTGGCCTTCATGCTCGGCTGCTTCTTCGCCGGGACGGCCGGGGCGTTCTACGCCCACTTCATCCGATTCTTGTTCCCGCCCGAGTTCGGATTCCTGATGGCGACGAACATCCTGGTCTACAACTACGTCGGCGGGCGCGGCCACTTCGTCGGCCCGATCCTCGGCGCGATCTTCCTGTCGTTGCTCTCCGAGCCCTTCCGGGGAAGCCCCTACGAGACGATCTTCTTCTCGATCGCGATGCTGCTGACGATCCTCTTCCTGCCCGGCGGGCTCATCACGCTGCCCGGGAAACTCGCCGAGCTCAAGAGGTGGCGGGCCGCCGCGTCGCCCACGCCGAGTCCGGCGGCCTGACTTCGTGGCCCTCCTCGAGACGCGCGAGCTCACGCGCCTCTTCGGCGGGCTGGCGGCCGTCAGCCGCGTCGACCTCACCGTCGACAAGGGCGAAATCGTCGGCCTGATCGGCCCGAACGGCGCCGGCAAGACGACCTGCTTCAATCTCTTGACCGGCTTTCTTCGGCCGACCCGCGGCTCGATCGTGTTCGACGGCGAGGACATCACGGGGCTCCGGCCGCATCAGATCGCCGCCCGCGGGCTCGTGCGCACGTTCCAGCAGACCACCCTCTTTCAGGACCTGACCGCGCTCGAGAACGTGCTCCTGGGCCTGCATCTGTCGAGCGGCAAGGGCCCGCGGCAGGTGCTGTTCAGCCGGCGCCACTTTCCGGCCGACGAGATCGCCCGCGGTCGTGAGGTCCTCGACTTCACCGGGCTGGCGGCGCACGCCGACCAGCTGAGCCGCAATCTGCCGCACGGGCATCAGCGCGTGCTCGGGATCGCGATGGCCCTGGCGGCACAGCCGAGGCTCCTGCTACTCGACGAGCCGGTCACGGGGATGAACCTCGACGAGAGCGGCCGCGTGATGGATCTGGTGAAGACGATCCGCAGCCGTGGCACGACGATCCTCCTCGTCGAGCACAACATGAAGGCCGTCATGGGCACCTGCGAGCGCATCGTCGTGCTGAACTTCGGCCAGAAGCTCGCCGAGGGCACGCCGTCGCAGGTGAGCACCAGCCCCGACGTGATCCAGGCCTATCTCGGCACGGGCGTCGCGGATGCTTGAGGTCGAGAACCTCTGGGTTCGCTACGGGACCGTCGAGGCGGTGAGGGGCGTCTCCTTCAGCGTCCCGGCGGGGTCGATCGTCAGCCTGATCGGGGCCAACGGCGCCGGCAAGACGACCAGCCTTCGGGCGCTCACGGGGCTCGTCAAGCCCGGCGCCGGCGCGGCACGCTTCGAGAGCCGCTCGCTGATCGGGCTCGCTCCACATCAGGTGGTGAGCCTCGGCATCGCGCACGTGCCCGAGGGCCGGCGGCTGTTTCCCAAGATGACCGTGCTCGAGAACCTCACGATGGGCGCCTACCGGCGCTCGCGCGCCGACGTGGCGTCCACCCTGACGATGATCTACGAGCACTTTCCGATCTTGAAGGAGCGTGGGCGGCAGCGCGCCGGCTCGCTGAGCGGCGGCGAGCAGCAGATGCTGGCCATCGCCCGCGCCCTCATGAGCCGCCCCAAGCTGCTCCTGCTGGACGAGCCGTCCATGGGCCTCTCGCCCATCATGACGGCCGAGGTCGGCAAGATCATCCGGCAGATCAACGCGCTCGACGTCTCCATCATCCTGGTGGAGCAGAACGCGATGCTCGCGCTGACCCTGGCCCAGTACGGCTACGTGCTCCAGACCGGTCAGCTCGTGATGCAGGGCAAGGCCCAGGACCTCCTGCGCGACGAGGGCGTGAAGAAGGCGTATCTCGGACTCTGAGTCGTTCGACAAGGGGGTAATCGCGATGAAGCAACGAGCTCCTCTGGCCGTGGTCGCGCTCTTCGCCGTCGCGGCGCTCGTCGTCGCCGGCCCCGGGCGTTCGGCCGCGGCGGACGTCATCAAGTTCGGCATCTCGACGCCGCTCTCGGGCCCCGCGGCGCCCTGGGGCATTCCGCACAAGCAGGCGACCGAGCTGATCTTCGAGGAGATCAACAACCAGGGTGGCCTCGAGGTCGGCGGCAAGAAGTATCGCCTCGAGGTCGTCGCGTACGATCACAAGTACGTGATCGCCGAGGGCGTCGCGACCGTCAACCGGCTCATCGCCAAGGACGGCGTGAAGTACATCTCCATCCTCGGCGGCGCGGTCGCCAAGGCGAATGAGGAAGCCATCAACGAGTCCGGCGCGCTCGGCTTGACCCTGGCCTATGCCGAGGGCCTCGTGAGCCCGAAGAATCCGCTCACCTTCCAGTGCTTCCCGGCGCCGCCCGAGACGACGACGTTCTGGAAGTGGATCAAGGAGCAGCACCCGAAGATCAAGCGCGTGGCCTCGATCGCGCCGAACGACGATACCGGCTGGTGGTCGGTGAAGGTGGAGACGGCGTTCGTGCAGAAGCTCGGGTACGAGGTCGTCGCCAAGGAGTTCTTCGAGCGCAGCATGACGGACTTCAATCCCATCCTGCTGCGCATGCTCGCCCAGAAGCCCGACGCGATCAGCGTGATGGCCTCGCCGGCGGGCAGCGTCGGCCTGATCGTCAAGCAGGCGCGCGAGCTCGGCTTCAAGGGGCGGTTCGTCGCGCTCCACCAGATCGACAGCTCGGTGGTGGCGGGTATCGCCGGCCGCGAGAACACCGAGGGCATGTGGGTACACGGCTACGTGCAAACCCCGCTGCCGGACAAGCTGAAGAGCTGGCAGCAGCGCTACACGAAGCGATTCGGCGAGTGGAACGCGACGAGCATCGACTTCACGAATCCGGCGTTCGCCTTCGTGGCCGCCGTCCGGAAGGCGCAGAGCCTCGAGCCGAAGAAGATCGGCGAGGCGATGCGCACCGTGGAGTTCGACAACCTCTGGGGCAAGGCACACTTCGGCGGCAAGGATTACTACGGGGTCGGTCAGCAGATCATCTACCCGATGCCGTTCTCGGAGGTGCGGGACGGCGTGGCGACGCTCCTCTTGCAGCTGACGCCGCCGCACAACTGAGCTGCCGGCTCGCCGGGCCGGAGTTCGACCGGGCATCGCGTATAATTCGGGCGCATGGGGCCGCGCCCGTCCACGCCGTGAGCCGGGCGAGCGTCGGTGTCGTCGTCGCCTGCCCGTGCGGCGAGGTCTACGAGCTGCGCCCGGAGTACGCGGGCCGCCTCCTCGAATGCCCGTCGTGCCGCCGCCACCTGCGGGCCGGGCCCCCGCCCAACACGCCGCGCCCCCCGACGGTCGGAGTCGACCGCGCGTTCGATCGCGACGTCTTCCTGCTGCGCCAACGCGTGTTCACGATCAAGTCGAAGTACGAGGTGTGGGCGGAGGACGGCACGCCTATCCTCTACGTGGAACGGCCGACGTACCCGATGCGCACGCTCGTGGCGTACCTGGTCGCCGTCATCACGACCCTGACCATCATGGGTTGGGCGACGGGGTCCCTCGCTCGGGAGGGTAGCGGACTGATCATCCTGCTCTCGGTCCCAGTGGCGGCCTTCATCTTCCTCGTGATCTCGATGTCGTTGCGCCCACGACGCCACGTGACGATCTATCGCGACGAGTCGCGCCGCGAGACCTTGCTCCGCGTGATCCAGGATCAGCGCGTCGCGTTCCTGACCCGGACATACACGGTCGTGACCGCGGCCGGCGAGACGCTCGCGGTCTTGCGCAAGACCTATCTGCACAACATCGTGCGCAAGCGCTGGTACGTCACGGCGCCAGGGGGCGCGCCGCTGGCGATGGCGATCGAGGACTCCATCGTGCTGTCGCTGCTCCGGCGAGTCATCGGCCCCCTGCTCGGATTCCTCCGCACGAACTTCGTCCTGGTCCGCGGGCCGGACGCGGAGATCTTCGGCGAGTTCAACCGGAAGTTCACCCTGCTCGATCGCTACGTGCTCGATCTCTCGGCCGACTCGGCGCGCGCCTTCGACCGGCGGGTCGCCGTGGCGCTCGGCGTCATGCTGGACACGGGCGAGCGCCGCTGACGTGAGCGCGGTACCCGAGCCGCCGCTCCGTATCACGCCCGACATGCTCCTCTCGCGCCGCGTCGACTTCGAGCGGCGCATGGGACGCGTTCCGCCGGTGACCCTCCTGATCCTGGCGCTGCTCGCGGCGATTTTCGTCGCCGAGGTCCGGATGGGCGCGCTCGACTCGCGCGCGTCGATCGTCGCCATCGGCGCGCTGGTGCGCGAGCGCGTCGTGGCCGGTGAATACTGGCGCCTGCTGACGGCGCCGTGGCTGCACGGCGGCACGGAGCACCTGGTCGGCAACGGGATCGCGCTCTACATCCTCGGGATGGTGTGCGAGGCCGCGTTCGGCCGCGCCCAGTTCGTCGTGCTCTACGTGCTGAGCGGGCTGGCCGGCTCGATCGTGAGCATGCTGGTGAGCGCGGGGCCGTCCGTCGGTGCGTCGGGAGCGATCTTCGGCCTGCAGGGCGCGGCGATCGTGCTCCTGCGCCGGGAGCGCGATCGCCTGCTAGTACGTGACCGCCGCGTCGGCTTCGTGCTGTTGATCTGGGCGGTCTACTCCATCGCCGGCGGCCTGATGGAAACCTTCATCGACAACGGCGCCCACATCGGCGGCGCGCTGGGCGGCGCGCTCGTGGCGACCCGGCTCCACCCGGTCGTGCTCTCGCCGCTGCCGCCCGAGCGCGCGGCGATCGTGCGCCGGTGGCTCGCGCTGGTCGTCGCGCTGCTGGCCTACGCGGTCGTGGGGTGGCTGCGTCGCTGAGGCCCGGCCTCACCTCCGGCGGTTCACAGTGCGGAGCGTCGGTACTCGCCGGGCTCGACGCCGGACTCGGTGGTTGGGCAGCAAACCTCCGAATCACTGTGATCGGCATGCTTGCGGCCGTCGCGGAGCTGATCCACCGTCCTCGACGCACCACGCGCCGAGGCTAACGCGACGTCCGGGAACGGGAGCCGGGCGATCGCTTACTGCTTGTGCTTGAGCGTGATCCCAGCCGCTTTCGCAGCCTCGTCGTACTTCACGACGGACTCGGCGTGCTTCCCCCCCTGGTGCAGCGCCCAGGCCTCCGCCGCGAGCGCCTTCGCGTTGGTAGCGCTGGGGTCGTAGCGGGTCCCGAGCGCGGCGTCGATCTGAGCCTGCAACGTCGGGCACTCGTTGGCCAGTGCGGGACTGATGGTCGAAGCGATCAAGGCGAGCGCGGCGACAAACCGGTTCATCGATCTCCTCCGTCGAGAGCTCTCGAGCGCGCGATCATCGCCGCTCGCCACCTCAAGGTCCTCAACAGTAGTAACTCCGACTCGCGCGGTCAAGGCGAACGCAACCTTAAGTATTCTTCATCCACGCTTGGCGAATTCTTCGGGTCACGCCAGAGGGTTCCCCGGTAGCGCTCACCGGACGTCTGCTTGCTTACCCCGGAACCATTCAATGAGCCGGTGCCGGTGGTAGTAGAGCGGCAACGCCACCGCCACGACCAGGGCGGTGAGCAAAATCACCTCGATATAGTCGCCCGAAGCGGTGTGAGCGCCTTGGGCTGACAGTATCCATGTGCCCGGGATACGACCCAGCGTGGAGACCATCGCGAAGACCCAGAACGGCATCGGACTCAGACCGAAGAGGTAACACGTCATGTCCTTCGGGAGACCGGGAATCAAGAAGATCACGAAGCAGAGAATGGCCCCCTCAGCTTCCACGATGAAGCCCATCTTGCGCCAGATGTCCGGGCTCACCAGCTTCTGAACGTAATGGGCTCCAAGCCACCGGCCGACGGCAAAGGCCGCCACGGATCCCAGCGTCAGCCCAATCGTCGAGTAGAGCAGCCCTACCCATTCGCCGAACAGATAGCCGCCAAGAATCCCGGTCAACTCGCCTGGGATCGGGGCAATGATGACCTGCAGCGCTTGGAGGCCGATAAAAATGACAGGCGCGAGGACGCCCCATTCTCGAAGCGTGTGCTTGAGAAATCGCTTATCCACATAGAGGCGAACGAGGAACTGGTAGGCGGGAGCGTTCGTTACCACGAGCCAAACGCAGTACCCGACGAGCGTGGCAGCGATTACGCCGCCGATGACCCATCGTACGTTCGTTTTCACCCGTCTCCCCGGGGCGTCATCAGGTGCCCGGGCCAATCTCCTGCGTCACCGCCGTCCCGCATCGAGGGCAGTGGGCCCAGTCGGGAGCGAGCGCATTCTTGCACTGCCTGCAGGTCCGCTCGCCCGGCGGCGGGGCCTCGCGCTCAGCACTCGGCGGCCTGACGCTCGCCTCCTTCGCCTGGCCCTCGTCGATGCCTTTCTTGAACTCCTTGAGACTCGACCCCAGCGAGCGAGCGAGTTGCGGGAGTCGGTTCGCCCCGAACAGGACCAGTACGATGACCAGGATCACGAGCAGCTCTTGAGACCCGAGTCCAAACATTACTGAAACTCCTCCGCGAAAGTTCTCACCACCACTCTACGCGCCCCGCGACGTCTGGGGCACGACGAAGAGTGATCGGAAGGACAGGATATGTCCGACGACAGACTGATCACGGATCGTCTGAATGTGGGCAGGCCATGGACCCAAGCCCCCGGTCTCCCTGGACATCCGAATAGTCGCTGCATTGGTATGGCCTCTGCACATGTGTTTTCGGCGAAGACTGGCCTGAATCTTTCTTCAGTCGCCACGGGGACGGATACCGTGTCGACCGTCACCGGGTTAGGTCCGGTGAGCGGCACCTTCGACGTCGTCATCAACGCGCCCAGCAATAGTTCCGTCCACGTGCCCGATCTGCCGGTCATCAGCGGGACGTTCAACGGCAACGTCGACCTGTCGCTGGCCGTCCTCCACCGCGTACTCTCGGTACAATCGCGGGCAGCTTCACCATCACGCAGATGGCCGACCCGGCCACCGGGATGCTCGGCCCGCTCCCGCAGTCGGTCGTGTTGCCATTCAAGGGGACGTTCCGGATGCCGTTCGCGATCGACGCTCACGCCAGACACGTGAGGAGCGACCGTCAGCACGCGGCGTTCTATCTGGCCGACGACCTCAGGACGCTCGAGCTCGTCCGGCCGACCGAACTCTCGGTCGGCGACGTTCGGCCCTTAGCCTCGACCTCCGCTCCATCACCGAGGTTTGATCGAGAGCCGAGCGCCCCTGTGCTGGTGCCCATCCCGGCGTTCGGCTAGACTTCCGCCAGCCATCCTCCACCGAAGGTGCCCATACCGCTGGTCGGGCTCGCGGGCGTTCTCGTTCTCAGCTTCCTTGCCACGTCGCTCCTGGGCGAGGCGCAGCAGCCGGGAGGGGGTGGCGCGTCGGCTGGTTGTCGGGCGACGCCCTGTGGAGCGAGTGCGGGTCGTTCGATTGGGTGAGAAAGGGAAGGCATCGCCTTCGTTCTGACGGTTCTTGCCAGTAGCTTCGGATGGAGAGACGCTGAAGGAGCAATGCTGTCCGGACAGCTCGACGCCGACGCCCGCCCCTCGCTCTCCATCAATGGTGTCTTTCGCGTGCTGCTCCACACGACCCGGCGTGACGGAGACGGAGACACGGCTGTGGGGATCTTACGAGAAAGTCACTATGATACGGCGAGCGGGGGTTGAGGAGGGCAAGCGATGATGCGACGCGGAGGAACGGCCTTGCTGCTCATCGCGTTCTCCTTGCTCACCTCGGGTGCAACGGCCCACGCCGAGAGTGCATGGGTGCTCTGGAAGCACTCGTATGAGGTGTGGATAGACACCAATAAGAACAGTCATCGGCGCGACGTCGCCTGGAGGAAAGTCAACGCGGCGACAGCGAAATCGGACTGCGACGACCGCCGGGTGCGCGAGGCACAAGCCGAGTACTACACGCTGACCGGTCAAGGCGTCGGCGCGACGCTGGCGGGCTCCGAAGTGGGTTTTGAGCAGAGCAACACACGGTATAAGCGCGGGTACCGCAACTTCGAATGCTGGCCCGACACCGTGGACCCGCGCGGGCCGAAGGGGAAGTAGATGCCGTGGCGCTGCATGACGATGTGGCTTCCACGGCGGCTCACCTCGAGGAACCCGTGCTCTTGAAGGATGCGACACGCTTCGCGTCCCGACAGTTGCCCCCTGACTGGCCACGTCCAGCTCGGGGCAGAGCGCGGCGTACAGGCCTCGCTCTCGCTCCTTCTCGATGATCGCCGTGTAGACCATCGTGGCCATTTCGACCCTCCCGGCCGCGGCCCACGTAGGTCCGCCGCACGCTATCGATAGTATGCCGGAAGCCGCACATGTCGTTTTGGGAAGATGACTCCGCCCGAGATGAAACGGGGATCGAGGCAAATCGCATCGGGGTCGGCGTCGATTTTCCCGCCCGAGTCACGACGGACGGTACTACCGGGGGCGGTAATACCACCCACTCCTAGATCGACACTTCCGTTGTCGAATGGCCCCTGGAATTGGGCCGACGAGACGAGAAGGAACATCTCTCGCGTTTCCGAACCGATTTGCGCCGATTTTCCCTCCACTTCCACGCCGCCCGAATAGCTTGGTTCCGCCCGCAGCCCGCTGGCAACAATGGACGTATGGAGAAGAATTGTCGCGGGTGTGGCTCCGTTCTCGATCTGACCGACGAGCGAATCCGTCAGGCGGTCGACGAGGTTCTCGAGGAAACGCGTCCTGAGATCAAACCGCTCCCTGGGGTCTGTCCGTTGTGCGGGCGATCGTCGACCGTGCCCGTCTCGCATCGCAAGTCGGTCCAATTCGGCCTGCTGGTGGCCCTATTGGTGCTCGCTTCCTCGCTGGCGATCGCCCACTACCTGCGCCGCGACACGGAGCGCCAGCACGTGGCTCAGCAAGCGCTGCAGCAGGCGCAGTCCAACTCCGACGTCGTGCGCTATGTGGGAACCCCGATCACGGTGCGCGGCGACATCAGCGGGCAGGTCAAAGAGGACGAGACCGGATGGCAGGAGGCGCGGCTGACCGTGCCGATTGTGGGCCCGGCGGCCGAAGGCGTACTGACGGTGATTGGCGGTCGCTCGAAGGGAGAGTGGCGGTTCACCACGTTCGAGGTCTTGGTGCCGCAAGCACGCAAACGCATCGACGTCGTCGCGGGTCGCATGGTGGACTACGATCCCAACGCATACGTTCAGATCCACACTCTTGCCGCGGTCACTCCGGAGTCCACCCGGTCGACGGTACCGCCAGCCCGCTTCAGCGGGAGCTTTCCCTGTGTCGCCGCCGCGCCTGGATCGGCGCCGCGCGTCGGCGAGTGCACACCCGCGATCCCCATCTCGGCGCTGAGAACAGGGAGGCTCGACCGTTTCGAAGTCGATTTGCGGTTCGGCAAGTTCAACCTTCGCGAGACCGATCTGTTGCTGAAAGACGGCGACTTCGACCTTCCGTTCACGCGGTCGTACACCTCGTGGCCTATGTTCGGCTTGTCGGAGTTCAACGCCTTCGGCCGCTTCAGCACGCACGATTTCGACATCGCGCCCGCCGGCGCTCGGAATCCGTACACCGAGCTATTCATCATCCTGCCAGATGCCGATTTCCTGCACTTCCCGCGAATCTCCCGTGGCACCGGTTATGCGGACGCCGTCTATCAGCACAGCGAGACCTCGTCGAGGTTCTACGGAGCGGTGATCGCGTGGAACGGCAACGGGTGGGACACCAAGCTGGCCGACGGCTCGCGTATTCGCTTCCCGGAGTCGTACAGCGCCAAGAACATGGCGCAAGGCGCGCCGACGCAGATCACCGACGCGCACGGTAACACGGCGCAGCTCGTCCGCGATCCGCAGCGCAACCTGCAGGAGATCCGGACTCCACGCGGGCGCTGGATCAAACTGACCCACGACGAGAAGGCCCGCGTGGTGCGCGCGGAGGACGATGAGCGCCGGTGGGTCACCTACGACTACAGCCCTGACGGCCTCCTGGTCGACGTGCGGCACTCCGACGGCCGCGGTCGCCGCTACACGTACGAGGGCAGCTCTCTGACCGAAGTGCGCGACGAGACCGGTCGCGTCCTGCTGCGGAACTGGTACCACGAGTTCAGGATCGCGCGACAGGACTATGCGAACGGCCAGAGCTGCCAATTCAACTACACCCTGGCGACCATCCCGATCTACGCCGTGGACGCCCGTGTCGTGCTGCCGGACGGCGCGACCCGCTCCTTTCACACCGCGGACTGGGTCTCGCAGTACGTCAAGGACATGAAGCCGGGCCGGCAATAGCGGAATAGTAGTCGGAGTCGTTACGGCATCCAGAAGCTCGAGGACTGGCCGCCCGCTCCTAGAAGCGGCGCCGCGCGCCTGATTGAGATAAGCTCCGCGTCATGCGGAGTCCCCTGCGCCCGCTGCCCGGGGCGGTCGAGCGCTGGATCGCCGCGGTGCGCGCGCTGCGCTGGCTTGACGCGCTCGCGGCCTGGATCGTTATCTGGAGTGTGGCGGCGATCGTCTCGCCGCACGCGTCGCGCGGGTCGCTGGCCGTCCTCGCGGCCGTCATCGTCGTGCTCGGGATGCTGGTCCGGCCACTGCGGACGCGCTGGCGGCCGCTGAGCGGCGCCGTCGCGCTCGTGATGAGCGCACGGCTCGGCCCGGGCGATCACGCCTGGTACGTGCGGCCGGGTCACGCCGAGCGCGTTCTCGTGACGGCACGCCACCGGACGCGGGTCGTGATCGTGCGCCTCGGTGACGAGGGCTCCGAGGGGCTCGGCGTGCGCCGCACCCGGGTGCTGCTGGTGCCGGCTGACCCGGCCTGAGGACTACTTCTTGCCGCTCTTCTTCGGCGAGCCTACGCTCGCGCCGCCGTCGGGAGCGCCACTGACCGGGAGGCTGTCGCTGACGCCGTTTCCGCCGAGCCTCACGCTCGTCGGGACGAGGTCGGTCCCACCGTAGACGATGCTCACGGCGTTCGATTACGTTCCCAGGTCGTGCGCCGCGACCGCCTGCAGGGCTGATCGGACGTCGGCGTACAGAACGTCGAGTGCCGCGACCCGCGCCGCGGCGTCGCCCACGTCGCCGAGGCGGCTCAGCCTCTCGAGCTCGGCGCACGCCGCGGAGAGCGCGCGAGCACCGAGCATCGCGCTCGAAGACTTGAGCGTATGAGCGGCTCGCCGCACCTCGGCGGCGTCACCCTTGCCGGCCGCACTGCGCAGCGTCGCCAGAAGCCCCGGGGTCGACTGCAGAAAGGTCGTGACGATCGTCGACACGGTTTCGGCATCGCCGAGCTGTTCTCGAAGCTCGAGAAGAGCACTGCGGTCGAGCGGCTCGGGAGTGGTCGGCGGAGCGGAGGCGACCTCGGCCGCGGCGTGTCGTGCCGCGAGCGGCCGGCACGCGTCGAGAGCCCGCCGGAGCAGCTCGAGATTCACCGGCTTGGCGATGTAGTCGTCCATCCCCGCGGCGATGCAGATCTCGCGGTCGCCCTCCATCGCCTCGGCGGTCATCGCGATGATCCGGGGACGACGCGGCTCCGGCCAGCGACGGCAGATCGCGCGACTCGCCTCGAGGCCGTCCATCTCCGGCATCTGCACGTCCATGAGGACGACGTCGTAGGCGGAACGTTCGAGGCATTCGAGGACCTGGTGCCCGTTGACGGCGACATCGGCCGTGTAGCCGAGACGCTCGAGCATCCGGAGCGCCACCCGACGGTTGACCTCGTTGTCCTCGGCCAGGAGGACCTTCAGCGTCGCGTCGGGCGGCCGCGGCGCGGGGAGCGCACTCGAGGGCGGCCGGGCGTCGCCGCTCGTGCGCCCGAGCCCCATCACATCGAGAACGCTCGCGTAGAGGAGAGACAGCTTCAGGGGCTTGCCGAGTACGGCCGAGAAGGTCGAGGAGCCCGGCTCGGCGGCGAGCGGCCGAGCGACCGAGGACAGGAGGATCAGCGGCAGCGAGGGGTCGCGGGGTATCGCGCGAATCTCGCGCGCCAGCGCGACCCCGTCCATACCCGGCATCTGGTAGTCGAGCAGAGCGAGATCGTACGGATCTCCCTGCCGGATCCACTCCAGGGCCTGCGCCGGCGACTCGGTCTCGCGGCTGAAGATTCCCCACTTTTCCAGCTGGAGCTTGAGCATGCGCCGGTTCGTCGCGTTGTCGTCCACGATCAGAACTCGCTTGCCGGCGAGCTCGGCCGCCGGCGCCGGGGACGGCGACGCCGGCGGCGCGTCGGTAGCCGCGGCGGCGATGGTGAAGTGAAAGGTCGAACCCTTGCCGAGCTCGCTGTCGACCCAGATGCGCCCGCCCATCAGCTCGCTCAAGCGCTTGCAGATGGCCAGACCGAGCCCGGTGCCGCCGTACCGGCGCGTCGTCGAGGCGTCGACCTGACTGAACGATTTGAAGAGACGGTCGAGCCGCTCGGCCGGGATGCCCACGCCCGTGTCGCGGACCGCGAAGTGGAGCTCCCACCGTCCGCCCTCGAGCGGCGACGCGTCCACGGTGACGCCAACCTCCCCGGCGTCGGTGAATTTCACCGCATTGCCAAGAAGGTTCACGAGGATCTGGCGCAGGCGGCCGGCGTCCGTCGAGAGCACGCTGGGGGTCGTCGGCTCGATGAAGCGCGTGAGCTCGACACCCTTTTCCTGCGCCTTCGCGGCGACGAGCTGCAGGGATTCCTCGAGACAGCCGGCGAGCGCGCACGGCTCTTCCTCGAGGTCGAGCTTGCCCGACTCGATCTTGGAGAAGTCCAGGATGTCGTCGATGACAGTCATCAGATGATCGCCGCTCTTCCGAATCGTTTCGGCGAACTCACGCTGACGCGCGTCGAGGTTCGTGTCGATCAGGAGGTTCGACATGCCGATGACCGCGTTCATGGGTGTCCGGATCTCGTGGCTCATGTTCGCCAGGAACTGCGATTTCGCCTCGGTCGCGGCTTCCGCGGCGAGCTTCGCGCGCTCCAGCTCGGCCTCGGCGATCTTGCGTTCGATGAACTGCCCGATCTGGCGGCCGGTGGCGTCGAACATCTCGAGAATGTCGGGCGCGGGCTCGCGGATCTCGGGGCTGAAGAACTCCATCACGCCGATGAGCCCGTTCGAGCCGATGATCGGGAAACCGAACGCGCCGTGCAGCCCGTCCCGCGCCGCGTATGGCGCCCGCGGAAAATTGGTGTCCGTGAGGACGTCGGTGATCCACTGGGCACGGCCCTGGCGCCAGATCCGCCCCGGGAGCCCCACGCCGGACGCGAACGTCATCTGTCGGCTCCGCTCGGCCAGCTCCTGGCCGCGCCCCGTCCGGGCCATCCAGACCTCGGCGCAGCGAAGCGCATTGGCCTCGTGATCGAGGCTCCAGTGAAGCGCCAGGCCCCAGTCGAGGTTTTTCCCGATCGCCGCGAGGATCTCGGGCATCGCCTCGGAGAGCGAGCCGGCTTGAGCCAGGACGTAGGTCGTCGCGTACTGGGTCGCCAGCCGTCGCTCACCGGCCGAGCGCGCCCGGTCGGACCGATTCATCGACAGCGCAGTCACCCAGACCAGGCCAGCGAAAAGCAGGATGTTCACGACGACGGCGGTGGCCAGTCGTAGCTCGCTCGACACCAGGTCGCCGCGCTGAGCGAGCTGGAACAGCCAGCCAAGAGCGATGGGCACGGCCACTGCCGCGGGGAGGAGCCGCCGCGCCAGCGCACCGCCCGCCCGCTCGCTCGTGACGAGCCCAATGAGCCCACGGCCGGGCCGCGCGCAGAACACACCGACGCCCAGCGCGAGAAACACGGCGGCGGCCGACGGCGACTTCGGCGAGGCGAGCTCGGAAGGGCCGTACAGGTGCGCGATCAACCAGACGAGGGCGACGGTCGCGGGCCAGAGGGCGATGACCTGGGCCAACCGGAAAGACCAGTGGCTCTCCCGGCTGAGGAGCAGCAACGCCAGGCCGATCAGCAGCACGTCGAGCGCGGTGGCGCGCGGAAGCTGATCGCCGACGAGCGAGACGAGACCTGATAGCGTGACGAGCGCCGCCGCGCCCCGTGCCGCGAGACGGCGCCTGTCGCCGGGTGTGCCGGTCGCCGGCCGCGCGAGGAGCCACAACGCTACGACGGCCAGGGCGGTCATCAGGAGGAGGGGCGCAGTCATGCGCCGCGCTCCGAATCCGCGCCGACGCGCTCGAGCCACGCGCGCACCCGCGCGCGCACGAACGGCACCTTGAACGGCTTCGTCAGATAGTCGGTCGCGCCCGCGGCGAAGCCCTCCTGGGTCTTCGTGGCGCCGGCCTCGGCGGTGAGCAGCACGATCGGCACGTCGCGGAAGTAGGGATCGGCGTCGGCGCGCAGGGCGCGGGTGACCTGGGTGCCGTCGAGCCCGGGCATGAGCCAGTCGAGGAGGATCAGCGACGGACGGACGGCGCGCGCGATGCGCAGCGCGCTCTCGCCGTCGGTGGCCGTGTAGAGCTGAAATGTTTCGGCGCGGAGCGTTGCCTTCAAGAGCTCCACGACGACGGGATCGTCGTCGGCGATCAGCACGACGTGCGCGGGCGCCGACGGCGCCGCGGTCGAGGCGGCGGCCGGCCGTCGGGGCCGCGGCGCGCGAAGCTCCCGACGCGTCGGCTCGAGGCTCATGCCTTCGGCGGCGGCGAAGACGTCGAGCGTGCGGCCGGCCTGGCGGGCCCGCTCGCGACAGATCGCGACCAGTCGGTCGACTGCGTCGTCGTCGCGCAGCGGGTCGTGATGGGTGAGGGCGAGCCGCCGGACGTGCGCAGCGAGCGCGTAGTCCACCGCGGTCTCGGCCGGGCAGTGGCCCCAGTTGACCTTGTCGGGATATTCCGCCGCGGTGTACTGCGCGTCGTGAATCACGAGGTCGGTGCCTTCGAGGAACGCGACGTGGCGCGCGTCCTCGGCGTGCAGGGCGCTCGCGCCCGGCGCGCCCATGCGTCCGGCCTCGGGGCGGTCGCGCATGTGCGGCTCATGGTCGACCGCGTAGACGATCGAGACGCCGTCGGCCTCGAGCCGATAGCCGAGCGTGAGCGCGGGATGATTCAGGTACTGGGCGACGACGCGCACGCCGCCGACCGTCAGCGCGCCCTCGACCAGATCGTGGTAGCGGATCGTCGCCGAGAGCTGCGCGAGCGTGACTGGGAAATACGGATGCTGCATCTGCGCCGAGAGGACGGCCTCGAGGCGCTCACCCACGCCGCCCGGGGCGTAGAGGTCCCACTCGCTGCCCTCGGTGAACACCGGGGCGAAGAACGGAAAGCCCTGGATGTGGTCCCAGTGCGTATGGGTGATCAGGAGGTGGCCGCGCAGGGGGGGCTTGGCTTCGGCCAGCAGCGCTTGACCCAGACGATGGGCGCCGGTGCCGCAGTCCAGGACGATCAAGGTACCGTCGTCCGTCCGGACCTCGACACAGGAGGTGTTGCCGCCGTAGCGCAAGGTCGTCGGCCCCGGGGTCGCCAGCGACCCGCGCGTGCCCCAGAAGCGAATGCGCATCGTCGCCTCCCCGTGCGCTCGCTAGAGATCGCGCGCGGCCGGCAGCCCCGGCAATGACGTCGCGGCCCGAACTCCGCGGACGATCGCGTCGGCGACCGCCTCCGCCGCCGCGAGGCCCAGCCGGGTGATGTCGGCGGGCAGGTCGCCGACGGAGAGCGCGAAGAGCGTGTCGCCGTCGAAGGCGGTGTGAGGCGGCGAGAGCGCGCGCGCGAAGCCGAGCATCGCGAGCGACGCGAGCTTCGCCGCTTCCGGCTTGCTCAGGCGCGCGTTGGTGGCGACGGCGCCGATCGTCGTGTGCTCGGGCGCCGCGAACCGCTCGAGCAGGCGTCCGCCCGCCAGGGCGCTCGCCGAGTCGACGAGCCGGAGGCTGTCGGGCGATTCACGGGCGCCGGCGATCAGCGCGCCCGTATCCGGATCGCGCACGTCGCCGACCGCGTTCACGACGACGACCGCGCCCACCACGAGCTCGCCGAGTCGTCGCGACGCGCTGCCGAGGCCGCCGCGCATCGCGCGCGCGATGCGGTGCACCTTGCCCACGCTCGCGCCGGTTCCCGCCCCCACGTTGCCCTCGACGACCGGACCGGCCGCGGCGCTGGCGGCGGCCTCCATGCCCATCTCGCGAGTCGGCCGCGCGCGCCCGTCGCCGACGTTGAGGTCGAAGATGAACGCGCCCGGGACGTGCGGCACGACGGTCGGGCCGGCCGCGAAGCCGCGGCCGCGCGCCTCGAGCCAGCGCATCACGCCCCAGATCGATTCGCCGCCGAATCGGCTGCCGCCGCCGAGGACGACGCCCTCGACGGTCGGCACGAGGTGGCGGGGATCGAGGTAGTCGAGCCCGACGACGTCGTTCGCCCCGCCGCGCAGCTCGGCGCCGGCGATGGCGGGACGATCGCACAGCACCACGGTGACGCCGGTGAGACCCGTGAGGTCGGTCGCGTGACCGACGCGGACCCCCGGAACGTCGGTGATCAGGGCTTGCGGCTCACGTCGGCCGCCCGGAGCCGTCCGGCGGCGACTTCGCTCGCCAGCTCGAGCGCGCGCTGGGCGAGCGCCCGCACGATGGGATGACGCGCGAACGAGGCCTCGCTCTCGGCGAACACGGCCGCGGCGGCGGCCGCGATCGCGGCGTGCGCGCCGCGGTCGGTCGCGTCGAAGATCCACGCCATCTCGGCGAAGCGGCGGCCCCAGCGGCGGCGCGCCTCGGGTGTGAACTCGCGCTCGATCACGCGCCCGAGGATCGCTTCCTGCCGCTCGGCCTTGATCTGATCGGAGACCACGAGCCGGCTCTCGCGCGCTTCCTGAACGTCGAGGGCGTCGCTCTGCACGCTATCAGGGTCGAGGAACCAGCCGGCGATCTCGGGCAGGCCCAGGAGCTCGACCGAGGAGCGGTCCGCAAGCGACGGATCCGCGGCCGGCAGCGGCGGCGGGCCCGCGGGGGCGACCTCCGCGAAGAAGGGCTGCCAGCGCCCGAAGGCGGCCGGGGGCGCCGTCCCGCGCTCGCGATGAAGCTCGAGCGCCTCGGCCACGAGGCCCAGAGCTCGCGCGGGCTCCGTCTCAACCCACGGGAGCTTCTGCGCCGCGCGCAGCGAGGCCAGCTCCGCCTCGAGCCGGCGCTTGGTGATGTCGCCGCCTGCCACCTCGGTGATGCCGACCACATCGTTGAGGATGAGCGAGCAGAGCGCGCCGCCTCCGTAGGCGCCCTCGAACAGGATCCACGCGGCCCGCGACCCGGTGCCGTCGATGCCCGAGAGCCAGGCGTGCACGGCGTGCGGCGTGCCCCGTCGAACCACGGGCGCCGTCGGCGGCGCCGGTGCCAGTGTGACGCCGCGCTGGGAGAGTCGATAGAGCGCGCGCTTCGCCGCGCGGCGGATCGCGCGGTCGGCGGCGCTGTCGGCGAGCCCGCTCAGCGCCGGGAGCGCCCCGGCCCCGTGCTCGTTGGCGAACCTCCGCAGCGTGTCGTCGAGGACGTCCTCGGACAGGCCTCGGAGCGACGCCGGGTCGAGGCTCGCCGCCGGGTCGCTCATCCGAAGGAGAGCTTGAAGAACGGGTGCGACGGGTGATCGAGGAAGTGGACGCGGCGCGCGTAGTCCAGGGCCCCGGCATAGCCTTCGAACTGGTCGGCGAGACGGCGAAAGAGCGGCGCGGCGGCCGCCGCGCCGGTGCCCGAGGTGGCCCGGCCGTGCTCGGACACGAAGTGGTAGGCTCGCTTGCCCTGGCCGACGTAGTACCCGACCGACGCGGTCCGCTCGACGCGCTCGCGGAAAATGCCGGTCATGAACAGGGTGAAATCGCCGATGTGCTGGGACACGGCGACCTCGTGCTCGGGATGGAAATACGCCCCATCCCAGGCGCTGCCCGCCTCGAGGAGCATGTCGACGACGGTCTCGAGCCGCGGAATCGTCGTGCCGCGCGGGCACAGGTTCTCGGACCGCGCGAAGCGGGTCAGCAGATCGGCGAGATACGGCGAGGCCGGGTCGTTGCCGATGGCCAGGTCGTGGAAGCTCGCCCGAATCGCACGCTCGAAGAAGGCGCGAAGCTCCACACCCGGGATGATAGCAAATTCCGAATTTTGCTAGAATCCGAGCCCGTGGCGGACCGGCCCAACGCAACGATTCCCTGGTTCCTCGTCGCGGCAAGCTTCGTCCTCCTCTTGCTGGTCCTCTACGTGCTCTTCGTGGGCTACCTGCCGTCCAAGCAGCGCGTCGCCGGCCTCGAGGCCGAGCTGAAGAACCTCTACCGGCGGGAGGCGGAGCTGCAGACGAGGATCGCGCAGCAGGACCAGCGGTACGCGCTCCGGGAGCGGCAGATTTCCGCGCTCACCACCGAGCGCGACACGCTGATCCGGCGCCTGGAAGAGCTCGAGAAGCTACTCGCCGCCGCGCGCGGGCAGCGCCACTGAGGGGTTGGGACCCAAGACCAGCTCGTGCCCTACTTTTCGGAAGTCCCGACGTTCGTGCTATGGTGCGGCGCGCGGCAGAATTGCAGTGCGACCCACAGCCAGGAGGGGAACGATGACGGATCGGAACGAGCAGTCCCCGGAGCAGGCCGGCGTCAGCCGGCGTGACACCCTCAAGCTCGCCGCGGCGATCGCGGCGTTCGGAGTCGCCATGGGCGTCCGCCCCGCCGACTCCATTGCCCAGGGCAAGACCGAGGGTAAAACCGAGGGCAAGGCCGAAGGCAAGGCGGACGGCAAGGCTGAGGGCAAGGGCAGCGGAAAGGCCAGTGGCAAGGCCAGCGGCAAAGGCGAGGGTAAGTCGGGCGGCAAGGGCGAAGGCAAGGGCGGCGGTAAGGGTGAAGGCAAGTCGGGCGGTAAGGCCGAAGGCAAGACGGAAGGAAAGCAGTAGGTTGAGCGTTCGTCAGGAGCACGGCCGTTCCATACCGTGACCTCCTGGCAAAGGTCGACTTCAGCCTCGAGCGAGGCAGCCGCTTCTCGTACGTATGCAACGCGTGCAAGCGCTGTTGCTACGGCAAGGCGATCCGCGTGGGGCCCTACGAGGCGTTGCGTCTCGCTCGCAGGCTGGGTCTGACGACCACGGAGTTCTTCGCCCGCCACACCGAGGCGGGCGGCACCGTCCTGCGAACCCGCGAGGCGATCGGCCGCTCGCGTGCCGCATCTACCCGCTCGCGCGCTGGGTCGATCCCGACGGCAACGAGAGCTTCGGGCACCTGGAGCCGCATCCCCAGACGGCCGGCGTCTACGGCGACCGTGGGACCGTCGCCGACTATCTCGCCGCTCAGGGGCTGGCGCCGTACTTCGCGATGGGCGATCGCTACGGCGCCCTGTACGAGCGCATGGTCGATCTGCTGGAGCGGCTGGCGCCCTCCGAGAACGCGCGGCGCGCCGAGCGCCGGGCCGAGGTGGACGAGATGGATACGGGCGCCGTCGCCACGTCGTTCTTCGACGTCGACGCCACCGTGGCCGACTACTGCCGCGCCCGGAATCTCCCCGTGCCGACGGACGTCGACGCGCTGATCGATCTGCACCTCCGCGCCATCGGCGCGTGGCTGGACGGCATCGCAGCCAGGCTACAGCAAGGACAATAGCTTCTCGTTCGTCTCGCGCAGGCCGACCGAGAAGCGCAGGTGGCCCGGAAAGCCCACGCTCGCGCCGTCACGCACCAGGATCCCCTCTCGCATGAGGCGCGCGCGCAGGTCCGCGGCGTCCGACACCGCGACCAGCAGGAAGTTCGCGCGCGAGGGTGGGAACGCGTAGCCGCGCTTGGTCAGCTCGGCGCTGAGATACGCCCGCTCCTCGAGCACGAGCCGGACTGTCTTGTCCACGTGCGCGTGGTCGTCGAGGGCCGCCAGCGCCGCCACCTGACCGAGCCGGTTCACATTGTACGGGGCCCGAACTCGATTGAAGCGGTCGATCGTCTCGGCGCTCGCCACCGCGTACCCCACGCGGAGCCCGGCAAGCCCGGCGATCTTCGAGAACGTGCGGAGCACGACCAGTCGCGGGTAGCGCTCGAGGAGCCGGATGCCGTCGGCGTGGTCGGGGTCGTCGCAGAAATCGATGTACGCCTGGTCGAGGACCACGAGCGGCGAGTCCGGGCCCAGCGCGTCGAGGAACCCCAGCAGGGCGCGGCGGGGGATGATGGTCGTCGCCGGATTGTGCGGCGAGCAGAGCATCACCGCCTTCGTCCGGTCGGTCACCCGGCGCAGGACGTCGTCCAGGTCCGTGTCGTATCCGGCCAGGGGGCTCGGGACGATCCGGGCGCCGGCGAGCCGCGCCGAGATCTCGTACGGCTCGAAGGAGGGCACCGGCACGATGACCTCGTCGCCCGGCTCGAACGCCGCCGTCGCGATGAGGGCGATCAGCTCGTCGGCGCCGTTGCCGACGACGATCTGGCTCGGGGCGGCCCCGAGGCTTCGTCCGAGCGCCTCGCGCAGCGCGGTCGAGCCGCCGTCGGGGTAGAGGTGGATCCTGGCGGCCTCCCGCTTGACGGCCGCGACGGCAAGCGGGGAAGGACCCAACGGATTCTCGTTGGCCGAGAGGCGGACGAGCTCAGACCGTCCGAGCTCTCGGGCGAGCGCCTCGAGGGACAGGCCCGCGTCGTACGGGATCAGGCCGTCGAGGACCGGGCGCCAGAGTCGTCTCACTCGCTCATTCTAGTAAGTCTGCGCCGCATTTGACAGTCTTCCCGCCGCGTTGCTACGCTCTTCTGTCATGTCCGTCGAGCTGTTTCGCCGGGCCCGGCGTGCCGAAGCAAGGGCCGAGCGCGCCGAAGACCGGCGTCGCCTTCGGCTCGAATTCCTGCGTCAGGAGCTCGCTCAGGGCTTCGACTCCCTGAAGGTGAGGCACGCCGAGGGCGCGTCCGGGCAGGAATCGGTCCGCACGCACGCCCGCCTGATGGACGAGGTCATCTTCTCGCTGACCCGGCTCATCGCCGCCGACGCGCAACGCGCGCGACTCGAGCCGACCCCGCTCGTCGTCGCGGCGCTCGGCGGCTACGGCCGGGGCGAGCTCCACCCGCTGTCGGACATCGATCTGATGGTGGTGTACGACGGCGAGCTGTCCGCGTACGTGCAGCGGATGATGCAAGAGCTTCTCTACTCGCTGTGGGACCTCGGGCTGCAGGTCGGCCACAGCCTGCGCTCGCTCGACGACTGCGTGGCGATGGCGCGGACCGATTTCCCGAGCCGCACCTCGATGCAGGAGGCGCGGTTCCTGGCCGGCGACCGGCGGCTCTTCGGACGGTTTGGCCGTGTGCTGCGCGAGAACGTCTACCGGCGCGACTTCGCGCAGTTCCTCGAGACGACGCTCACCGAGCGCGACCAGCGCTACCGTCGCTACGGCGCCTCGCCGTACATCGGCGAGCCGAACGTGAAGGAGTCGGCGGGTGGGCTGCGCGACGTCCACACGGCGATGTGGCTGGGCGCGGCCAAGTTCGGCGCGCGCACCTTGCGCGAGCTCAGCGACAAGGGGCTCATCACGCCGCGCGAGCAGGCGTCCACCGACGCGGCGCTGACCTTCCTCTGGCGCGTCCGCAACGAGCTGCACTTCTTTTCGGGACACAAGAACGACGTGCTCTCGCGCGACGTCCAGCCACGCATCGCGAAGAACCTCGGGTACGAGAACGACGAGACCTCGCTCGGCGTCGAGCGCTTCATGCGCGACTACTACCTGCACGCGCGGGCGATCCATCGCGTCTCGCGCCGGCTGATCGCGCGCTGCCAGGAGACCTTGTCCCGCCGCGGCACGGCCGGGCGTCGCCAGCGGCAGCTGGCGCTGGCCGACGGGCTCGTGTTCTTCGACGGCCAGCTCCATCTGGCCGATCGCGATGCCGGGCCGCTGCGGGCCGAGCCGACGCGCCTCATGAAGGTCTTCTGGCACCTGCACCGCCTCGGCTGCGAGCTGTCGCTCGACCTCGAGCGCGCGGTCGAGGACTCGCTGTACCTCGCCGACGGCTCGTTTCAGCGCTCGGCGGCCGTGCGCGATCTCTTCCTCGACATCTGCCGGACTTGGGGCCGCGTCGCGCAGACGTTCAGGGAGATGCACGAGATCGGGCTCCTCGGACGGTTCCTGCCGGAGTTCGGCGCGCTGACGTGCCTGGTGCAGTACGACGTTTACCACAAGTTCTCGGTCGATCAGCACTCGCTCCTGGCCGTCGAGCACCTCGAGGCGCTGGCGCCCGGCCAGTCCGCGGAGTCCGAGGGCGCCGCGCAGGTCCTGAGCGAGGTGGAGAAGCCCGAGCTCCTCATGCTCGGCATGCTGCTGCACGACGTCGGCAAGGCCCGGGGGCACGGGCACGTCGCCAAGGGCATTCCGCTGATCCGGGAGCTGGTCGCGCGCATCGAGCTCGCGCCCGACGACGGCGCGCTGGTCGAGTTCCTGGTGGCGCACCACCTGACGATGTCGCACATCGCCCAGCGGCGCGACATCGACGACCCCAAGACCATCGCGGATTTCGCCGCGACCGTCGGCGATCCGCAGCGCCTCAAGATGCTCTACCTGCTCACGTGGGCCGACATGCGCGCGGTGGGTCCCGGCGTGCTCACGCCCTGGCAGGCGACGATCCTGCACGAGCTGTACCGGCGGAGCCTCGCCCGGCTCACCGGCGGCCGCAGCGAGCGCCCGAGCCGCACCCAGCTCGCCGAGCGGCTGCGGCTGGCCGTCGGCGAAGAGGTCTCGCCGCAGGCGGTCAAGGCGCACCTCGCGATGATGTCCGAGCGCTACCTCGCGACGACCGGCGTGCAGCGGATGGCCGAGCATCTGGGCATGCTCCAGCAGCTCACCACCACCTCGGTCGTCACGGAGCTGTTCCACCATCGCGACCTCGGGTCGTCCGATCTGGTCGTCGTCACCCGGGACCTCCCGGGGCTGTTCTCGCTCATCGCGGGCACGCTCGCCTCGCAGGGCGTGAACATCATCTCCGCCCAGATCCACACGCGCGGTGACGGGATCGCCATCGACACCTTCCAGGTGAACGACCCGGGCGGCGACGCCGTGACGTCGCCGGCCTTCTGGGGCCGGACCCTCGACGCCTTGCGGCTGGTGCTGACGGGCGACGCGCAGGTCGCGACCTTGCTCGAAAGGCGGCGGGCCGCCGGGCGGGCCGCGGCCGGCGCCGAGGGCGCGGTGAAGATCACCCTCGACAACCACCTCTCCGACGACTACACCGTGCTCGAGGTGAAGTGCCCCGACCGCCTGGGCCTGCTCTACCTGGTCACGAAGACGCTCGCGGGACTCGGCCTGGACATCGCGAGCGCGCGGATCGCGACCGAGATCGACCAGGCGGTCGACACGTTCTACGTGCACGACGGCCAGGGCCGGAAGATCGAGGACCACGACGCGCTCGGGCGGGTGCGCGAGGCGCTCGAGCAGGCGCTGGTCCAGCCGATTTGACGATGCTCGGCCGCTACCGTGAGCCCGTCCGCAGCTGGATCGATCCGATCGGGCTCGCGCTCTATCGGCACCTCCACCTGCGGCCGAACCATCTCACGCTGATCGGGCTCGGCGTGAGCCTGCTGGCGGCGACCGCGTTCATCGGCGCGCGGATCCGCACCGGCGGCGCCCTGCTCATCCTGGCCGGGCTCTGCGACTTCTTCGACGGCTCGCTGGCGCGCGCCTCGGGCCAGGTGTCGACCTTCGGCGCCTTCCTCGACTCGGTGATCGATCGCTACTCCGATCTGGTGGTGCTGCTCGCCATCGTCGTGCTCTACGCGCACATGTCCCAGATGCGCGGCGCGATCGTCGCGATGGCCGGCCTGATCGGCTCGATGATGGTGAGCTACACGAAAGCGCGCGCCGAGTCGATCGGCGTGCGCTGCACCGTGGGGATGATGGAGCGTCCGGAGCGCATGATCTGTCTGATCGCCGGCGCGCTCCTCGACTTGCTCGAGCCGGCGCTCTGGCTGCTCGCCGTGCTCGCGAATCTCACGGCGGTCCAGCGCATCGCCTTCACCTGGCGCGCGACGCGCGACGCCGCGCTCTTGCGGATGCTGCTCGTCGGCGCCGTGCTGCTGGCGCCGGTCGCCGTGGTGGCCGAGTCCGAGGCGCCCGGCATCGAGTCGCAGCCCGAGCGCCGGTGGGCGGCCGCCCTCGAGGCTTACCAGCTCGGTGACGTCGAGCCGCTGATCCGCGAGTTCAACACCGACGAGGCCCGAGAAAGCGTGATCGGCGACCACGTGCGCTACCTCCTGGCCGAGGCGCTCTCGCGGGGCGACGACCTGGCCGCCGCGCGCGCGGCGGCGCTGAGCGTCGTCGACCGCTATCCGAAGAGCCGCCTGGCGCCGCGCGCGCTCCTGCTCGCCGCGACGCTCGACCTGCGCGCCGATCAGGACGCTTCGGCGCAGACCGTGCTGGTCCGCCTGATCAACGCGTATCCCGACTCGCCCGAGCTGCCCGGCGCCCTCTATCTCCTGGCGATGACCGCCGAGGCGCTCGGCCAGCCCGACGCGGCGGCGCTGACCTACCGGGACGTGCGGCTGCTCACGCCCGCGAGCGGCTACGCCGAGGGCGCGAGCGACCGGATCGTGGCGCTCCAGGCCGCCGGCGTCCGCCTGCCCCCGCTGACGCCGACGCAGCGCATCGAGCGGGCCGAGCGGCTGCTCCGCAGCAACGTGCCGGACGTCGCGATGAGCGAGGCGCAAGGCATCGCCGCCGAGGTCAAGGAGAGCGCCGTCGTGACGCGGGCGCTCCGTGTCGTCGCCGATAGCGCGCGCAACCTCCGGCAGTACGACGTGGCGGCCCGCACCCTGGGGCTCGTGGCCGATCGCTCGTCCGCCGAGCGTCGAGCGGCGCTCAAGCTCGAGCAGGCCCGACTGTACGTGCGCGCCAAGGACCCGGCCCGGGCCCTCGCGGGTCTTGACGCGGTGGTTGCGGCGGGCTCAGAGGCTGAAAAGGCCGAGGCGCTGTATCTCAAAGGTCTGGTCCTGGAGGACCAGGCGCGTGAAGCAAAGCAGGCCAAGGCGATGGCCGAAGCTCGTGCGCGCGAAGCGGAGGCGACCGCGGCCTATCGCCTGGTCGCGACGGACCACCAGGCGCGTGAGGCCGCCGCCGCGTCGCTCTGGCGACTGGGCTGGATCGCCTACGGCAAGCCGGACATGCAGGGTGCCCAGCGGAGCTGGACACGTCTGGCCGAGCTCGGGACCTCGGGCGCCTACCGGCTGCCGGCGCTCTACTGGGCCGCTCGCGCGCGCGAGCAGGCGGGGGCCGCGGGCGCGGCGGACCTGTACGGCCAGATCCTGGCCGAGGCGCCTCGGAGCTACTACGGAATGCTCGCCGGCGGCCGGCTCGGGCGCGGTCAGGCCGCCGTGTCGGCGCCGATCGCGCTGCCGCCCGAGCCCCGCGCGGCCCTCACCGATCATTCGGGGCTCGCGCGGGTGGTGCTGCTGCGGCAGATCAACCTCGTCGAGGAGGCCGCCGCGGAGCTGGAGGGCGCCGTCCAGAACGCGGCGAGCGACCCGGTGCGCCTCTACGGAATGGCGGGCGTGTACGTCGAGGCGGAGCGCTATCACATGGCGCTGCGCATCATGCGACGGCACTTCCAGACCTTGGCGGCGACCGGCGACCCGACTTTGCCGCGCGCGTTCTGGGAGATGTTCTATCCGTACGCCTGGCGCGACGAGATGCGCGACGCCGCCCAGCGCCGCGGGATCGATCCGTATCTGGTCGCCGCGGTCGTGCGCGAGGAGTCGAGCTACTATCCGCGCGCGATGTCACCGGCGGGCGCGCGCGGGCTGATGCAGCTCATGCCGGCGACCGCCCGGCTCATGGCGCCGCCCGGCGACCTCGACGATCCCGGCTTCAACATCGAGCTCGGGACCCGCTTTCTCGCCGGCCTGATGCGCGAGTTCAATGATCCGCGGCTGGCGCTGGCCGCGTACAACGCCGGGCCCAAGAACGTGCGCCAATGGATGAGCACGCGGCGCACCGACGATATCGAGGCGTTCGTCGAGCAGATTCCCTTCGACGAGACGCGTCTCTACGTCAAGCGGGTCGTCCTCGCCTGGGACGAGTACCGCCGGATCTACGGAAGTCCGTGAGCCGCGATCCGATTCGCGCGATCCGTACGCCGTGAACGTCGAGCTGCCCTACGGCGAGACGACCCTGACCGGGACGCTCCCCGCGCGGACGCGCGTCTTGTCCAACACCGAAGCGATCACCCCGGGGCCGCTCGACGATCTGCCCGCGGCGGTCGGGCAGGCGCTCGCGCAGCCGCTGGGCCTTCCGCGCCTGGGCGCGATGGTGAAGCCGGGCGCACGCGTGACGATCGCGTTCGACGACGCGACGGTGCCGTCCTACGGCCCGATCCGCTCGATCGCGATCGAGGCGGTGCTGGCCGAGCTGGCGGCGGCGGGCGTCGCGCGGCGGCAGGTCTCGCTGGTCTGCGCCAACGCGCTCCATCGAAAGCTCCGCCCGGCCGAGCTCTCGCGGATCATCGGCGCCACGCTGGTCGCCGAGTTCGGTGAGCGCCTCTCCTGCCACGACGCCGAGGATCCGGCCGGCCTGGTCGATCTCGGTCGAACACCCGAGCACGGCTATCCGGTCGTCGTGAACCGTCTCGTCGCCGAGTCCGATCTGGTCGTCTACGTCAACGCCGGGCACATGCGCGGCTTCAACGGCGGCTGGAAGTCCGTGTGCGTCGGGCTCTCGACCTACGACTCGATCCGGGTGACCCACACCCCCGACGGCATGTCGATGTCGGTCCACGGCAACCGCATGCACGCGGTGCTCGACGAGATGGGGCGGCACCTGGAAGGCCGCCTGGGACGGCGCGTCTTCAAGATCGACACGCTGGGTACCGACCCCTTTACGGTCGCCAAGGTCGTCGCCGGCGCGGTCGCCGACGCGCGGGGGGCGATCGTGACCGCGATGGCGGCAATGTTTCCGCCCCGGCGCGACCAGGCGCGCGAGCGCTTCGACGTCGTCGTCTACGGCGTGCCGGACTCGAGCCCGTACGCGGTCTTCTCCCACGTGAATCCGATCCTCACCTTGATCTCGTCGGGCCTGGGCTACCTCGGCGGGCTCGTCGAGGCGATCGGCAAGCCCGGCTGCACCGTGATCATGGCGACGCCGGTGCCCGCGCGCTGGGATCGGGTGGCGCACCCGTCGTACCCGGAGGTGTGGGAGCGCGTGCTCGGGGCGACGCGAGATCCGCACGAGATCATGCGGCGCTTCGCCGACGACTACGCGCGCCGGCCGGACTACGTGGAGGCCTACCGCTCCCGGTTCGGCTTCCATCCCGTGCACGCGATCTTCGCGGTCTATCCCCTCAAGCGTCTGGGTCACGTCGGCCGCGTGATCGTCGCCGCGCCGCGCGACCCGGCGGTGCCGCGCCACCTGGGCTTCGAGGTCGCCGGCAGCGTCGAGGAGGCGGTGGCGCTGGCCGAGAAGGCTCACGGCTCCGCCGCCCCGATCGCGTATGTCAGGCAGCCGCCGGCGGCGCGACCGGACTGAGCGCGGCCCATGAGCACGACCGGGCCGAAGCGGCTCGCGCTGTCGGTGCCGCTCGACGGCTTCGCGCTGGGCGAGCACGCGGAGATCGCGCGCGAGGCCGAGCGAATGGGCTACGTCGACGCGTGGTCGCTCGAGGCCGACGGCGTCGATTGCTTCGCGCCGCTCGCGGTCGTCGGCGCGGCGACGTCGATGCGGCTCGGGACGGCGATCGCCAACGTGTTCACGCGGGGCCCGGCGACCCTGGCGATGTGCGCGGCGGGCATCGCCGAGGTGGCGCCGGGGCGCTTCTGCCTCGGCATCGGCTCGGGCTCGCAGCCGATCGTCGAGTCGTGGAACGGCGGGGTGTTCAGCCGGCCGGCCACCCGGGTACGCGAGACGGCGCAGTTCCTGCGCCGGGCGCTCGCCGGCGAGCGCGTCGTCTTCCGCGGCGAGACCTTCTCCGTGGACGGCTTCCGGCTGAGCCGACCGCCCGCGCACCCGATTCCGATCTACGTCGCGGCGCTACGGCCCGGGATGCTTCGCGTCGCCGGCGAGGTGGGGGATGGCGTGATCGTCAACTGGCTCTCGGCGGACGACGTGCCGAAGTCGGTCGCCGTGTGTCGCGAGGCCGCCCGCCTGATCGGGCGCGATCCGGCCGCGCTCGAGATCACCGCGCGTCTCCTGATCAACGTCGATCCGCCGAGCCCGGAGTCGGAGCTGGCGGTGCGCCGGTACGTCACCGCGTACCTGAACGTCCCGGTCTATCGGGCGTTCCAGGAGTGGCTAGGGCGCGGCGAGGCGCTCGGACCGATGTGGAGCGCCTGGCAGCGCGGCGATCGGCGGGCCGCCGTCGCGGCGGTGCCCGAGCGGGTGATGAACGATCTGATCATCCGGGGCTCGCTGGAAGCCATCCGCACCCACGTCCAGCGCTACCTGGACGCCGGCGTGGACACCGTGTTCCTCGCCCTGTCGACGCTCGAGCAAGATCCGGCGCGGCGCCGCGCGATCCAGCTCGACGCGCTTCGCGCGCTCGCGCCCGCTACGCGGCCGGCTCCGAGCCGACCACGCTGACGAACGACACGCACTCGCCCGGGGCGCCGCCCAGGTTGTGGGTGAGCGCGAGCTTGCGGCCGCGCGCGACCGACGCGATCTGCCGCTTGCCGGCCTCGCCGCGCAGCTGCAGCCACGCCTCGAAGAGCATGCGCAGGCCCGAGGCGCCGATCGGATGGCCGAAGGACTTCAGGCCGCCGTCCGGGTTCACGGCGAGCTCGCCGTCGAGATCGAACGTGCCCGCGAGCACTTCCTTCCACGCCGTGCCGCGCGAGGCGAACGCCAGGTCCTCCATCAGCACGAGCTCGGTCGGCGTGAAGCAGTCGTGGACCTCGGCCATTGCCAGCTCCTGCCGCGGGTCCTTGATCCCGGCCTGGGCGTAGGCGTCCACGGCGGAGGCCACGACCTCCGGGAACGTCGTGTAGTCGTAGTCGGGGTCCATCGGGCCGGCGGCCGGACCGGCGACGAACGAGAGCGCCTTCACGTAGAGCGGCTTATCGGTGTAGCGGTGCGCGTCCTCGGCCCGGACGATGATCGCGGCGGCGGAGCCGTCGCTGACCCCCGAGCAGTCGAAGATGCCCAGGGGCCCGGCGACCAGCGGCGAGCAGGCGATCGTCTCCTTCGGGACTTCCTTGCGGAACTGCGCGCGCGGGTTCAGCGCGCCGTTCTTGTGGTTCTTCCAGGCGATCCGCGTCATCACGTCCTTCAGCGTCGAATCCTCGACGCCGTACTTCTTGCCGTAGGCAGGCGCCAGCAGGCTGAAGGTGGCCGGCGCGGTGAGCCCCGCCCGGGTGCCGTCGCCGGGCACCGGCTGGCCCGGAAGGCCCGAGATGCCCGAGTCCTTCAGCTTCTCGACGCCGACCGCCATCGCGATGTCGTAGGCGCCCGACGCGACCGCGTAGCACGCGTTGCGGAAGGCCTCGGAGCCGGTGGCGCAGTAGTTCTCGAGCCGGCTCACCGGCTTGTAGTCGATCTTGAGCGGGCGGGAGAGGGTGAGGCCGGACTGGCCCGAATAGAGCGTGCCGAGCCAGAAGGCGTCGACGTCCGCGAGGGCGATCCCCGCCGACGCGAGCGTGTCCTTCGTGGAATCGACCAGGAGATCGTTGACGCCCTTGTCCCAATGCTCGCCGAACGGCGTGCACCCCATGCCGACGATCGCCACCCGGTCGCGGATCCCGTTGCTCGCCATCGCGTGCCCTCCTCCGATCGCCCGATCAAAGCCGGGCGGAAGCCAATTTTATCAGGGAGCCTGCGAGCGCGCAGGTATGCTTTGGCCATGGCCGTGAGCGAGTGGAGCCGGGCGATCGCGGTCGCGGCCTTCGTCGCCTCCTACGTCGGACTGGCTCTTGGACGGGTACCCGGCTTCCGGATCGATCGCACCGGCGTCGAGTACAGCAGGGTGGGTGTTCCGGTGACCGTGGTGACGTTGCTGCTCGGCTGGCTGCTGCTCGCGTGGCTCTGAGCTCGGGCCTGCGACCCTCTCAACGCCCGCGGAGCGGCCGGGCCTTCCAGAAGTAGTTGTGCACGCCGCCGGCGGTGAAGAGCCGGCGGAACGTCATCTCCACGCGGTCGCCGATCTTGACGGCGCCCGGGTCGACATCGGTCAGCTCGCACTGGAACCGACCGCCGCCCTCGAAGTCGATGACCGCGGCGACGACGGGCGGCGAGAGCGAGTACGCGAGCCGGTCCACCGTGAAGGTCGCGATCGTCGCGGGAATGTCGGCGAGCCGCTCGGGGGCCATCCGATCGACGGCGTGGCACTTCACGCACACCCGCTGCGGCGGAACGTGTCGGGCGCCGCACGCCTGGCAGCGGCTACCGGTGAAGGCGAACTTCCACGCCTCGGCGCGGAACGAGGGCGGCGCTGCCGGACGCTCGGGATCGGGCCGGCGCGGCGGCTCTCGCGGCAGGAAGCCGCGCCAGGTCAGGAACGTCGCGTAGCTGACCCGGCCGCCCGAGGCGAGCTGCGCGGCCACCGGCGTCGCCGTCGTCCGGGCCGCGACGGCCGCCGTCGCGCGCCAGATCGTGACGTCGCAGCCGTCGGCCAGCGAGACCACCGCGATGAGCTCGTCGGCCTTCGCGCGGTCGAGCGCGTCAGCCAGCATGAGCCCCGCGTGCGCCGTTCCGGTGTTGCCGATGCTCGCGGCCAGGTCGTCGGCGATGGTCTCCTTGGCGGCGCCCACCGCGGAGGCAACGCGGCGGCTGGCGCGGCTGTGGGGGCCCGTGACGATCCAGCTCTTGACGGCCGCCGCGCTCACTCCGGCCTGCTTGAGCGCGTCGCTCACCGCGGCGTTGCCGAGCGGTACGTACGCGTGCTCGCCGAAGCGCTCCTCCCACTGCCGGGAAACCGCGTCGCCGGGCAGTCGCCAGCGCTCGAGGAACTCGGCCGTGGCCGACGCCCGCGCCACCGGCTCGGCGAGCACCGACCGATCGCGCGAGTCGGCCAGCAGAAACGCGGCCGCGCCGTCGCCGCCTTCGCGCTCGTCGCCGCCCCCGGGCCAGCCCGTGCGGATGTCCGCGAGCGCGGCGAGCGTCGGCCTCGACGCGTCGATCGCCGCCGACAAGGCGCCGGCGCCCGATCGCACCGAGCCCAGCATGTCGAAGGCGGCGGCCCGCGCGTCGAGCGCCAGCGCCGCGTGGATGGCGCTCGCGTTGGTCTTGTCCAGGTACGCCGGGGCGGCCGTGGCGAAGTATAGGGCGCTGGGCGCCACGGCGGGCGCGGATCGCAGCGCCGCGCGGGCCGCCTCGACCGCCATCGACGTAGTGTCCTCGTCGTAGGAGGCGACCGAGCGCGTGCCGGTGCCGGCGGACGCGCCCAGCAACTCGCCGATCGCCTTGCGATCGAGGCGGAAGTAGGGCAGGTAGGCGCCGTACGCGACGATCCCGTTCACAGGTGCACGATTCTACCCGAGATCAGCGCGGTCGGCCGACCTCGCGCCGAAGGCGATCGGCGCGTGCGCTCGGACGCTATCGTCGCGCGGCGGCCTTGCGGACGGCGACCACGGGCATCGCCTCGAGCGGCTCGAGCGCGGCCAGGCGGTCCTCGAGATCGGGCTCGCGCGCGAGGATGCGCTGCTCGATGAACGGAGAGGCGGGTGGATTCGCGGCCGCGGCCGCGCGCAGCGCCACGGCGAGCGCCTGGCGGGGGGCCGCGTGACCCATGTCTCGCAGGATCTCGATCGTCCGCTGATCGGCGGCGAGCTCCTGCTCGCGCGAGTAGGCCCGGATGACGAGCGGGTTCACGACGAAATCCGCCAGGCCGCCGCCCGGCACGAAGAGGCCCAGCATGGCGAACGCCGCAGTGATCGCCAGCGACAACGTACGCCGCTGGCCGGTGTGTCCGAGGACCTCGTGCGCCACCTTCTGGGCGACCAGCGCGTCGACGTGGTGCTGGGGCAGCCGCGCGAGGCCGTCGGAGAAATAGAACGTCGCGTCGTCGGCGGCGAACGAGGTGACCCTCCCCGTCTCGATCATCGCGAACGAGTAGCGGTCCGGATCGTCGCCCACGGCTTGCGCGGCGCGGCAGAGGGTGCGGGAGATCTTGACGGCGCCTGGATCGCGCGGCGACGGATAGTAGGCCAGGTCGGGATGCGAGGGCGGGATCAGCGCGCACCCGGTCGCGAGCGAGAGCAGCACCACCAGAGCGAGCGAGCGAAGCATGGCCGGTCCATCCTAGAGAGGCGCCGGCGAGAATCTGGCGGAAATAACGTCGCGGCGGGCACGGCGTCTACACCTTGGGGCGCGCCCCGCGCGCGACCACTAACGCAGGGCGCGCCCCGTTATCGATGATCCGCGCACCGTCACGGGCGCCGCGGCGCTGTAATACGGCCGGTCCCTGTCTGAGAGTCCTGCCCATTCCGGTTCCGGCCGTCCCGGGCGATTCCCGGTCGCCAGATGAGACGAGGGCGGACCGCCTGTTATTTCGCCGGCCGGAGCAAGGGACGCAGATAAGGCCAGAGGTGGTCGGCGATCGCCTGCTGGCCGGCGACGGTCGGATGGATCCCGTCGGCCTGGTTGAGACGGGGGTCGCCGGCGACGCCGTCCAGGAGAAACGGCATCAGCGCGATCTTGGCCCGCCGCGCGACGGCCGGAAAGATCGCCTCGAACTCTTTCGTGTATTCGCCGCCATAGTTCGGCGGCAGACGCATCCCGGCTAGTAGCACGCGCACGCCGGCGGTCCGCAGGCGCGCGACGATCTCCTCGAGGTTGGCGCGCGTCGCCTGCGGGCTCTGCCCGCGCAGGCCGTCGTTGGCGCCGAGCGCGACGATGACGACCTCTGGCTTCGCGCGCAGCACCCAGTCGACCCGCCGGAGTCCGCCGGCCGTGGTATCGCCGCTCACACCCGCGTTGACGACGCGGTAGGCGTAGCCCTCGGTCCTCAAGCGCGCCTCGAGCCGCGCCGGGAACGCCTCGTCGGCGGCGACGCCGAACCCGGCGGTGAGACTGTCGCCGAGCGCGACCACGACGGCTGCGCCGCGCGCCTCATCGGGCGTGACGCTCAACAGGGTGAGGCACGACACGATGACGAGCGCGCCGGCGCGAAGGGGCCTCACGGGGCCAGTGTAGTATGAGGTTCGGGGATGATCAGGATTCGCGACGTCGTCATGCGCCTGCCGAGCGGCGGACGGCCGCTCACGATTCTCGACCGAGTCACGCTCGATGTCGCCGCGGGCGAGGTCTGCGCGATCACCGGCCCTTCCGGCAGCGGAAAGTCCACCTTGCTCGGGCTCATCGCCGGCCTCGATCGGCCCAGCGCGGGCTCGATCACCGTCGCCGGCCTCGAGATCACCGGCCTCGACGAGGACGCGCTCGCGCGGTTCCGCCGCGACACGCTCGGATACGTCTTTCAGTCCTACCATCTGATCCCGACCCTGACGGCCGCGGAGAACGTCGCGGTCCCGCTCGAGATCGTGGGCGCGACCGACGCGCTCGCCCGCGCGCGCGCCCTGCTCGGCGACGTCGGGCTCGGCGAACGCGCGCACCACTATCCGGTGCAGCTCTCGGGCGGCGAGCAGCAGCGCGTGGCGCTCGCCCGCGCGGTGGCTCTCGATCCCGGACTGCTCCTGGCCGACGAGCCGACCGGTAACCTCGATTCCGCCACCGGCGTCCAGATCATCGAGCTCCTGCTGGCGCTGAACCGGCGGCGCGGATCGACCCTGGTGCTGGTGACCCACGACGAGGCGCTCGCCGGCCGGGCCGATCGCGTCGTGCGGCTGCACGACGGCCGGATCCTGAACGGAGCCTCATGAGCCTCGCGTTCGCCCTGCGCATGGCGTGGCGCGAGACCCACGGCGCCGCGCGGCATTTCGCCGTCCTGTTCGGCTGCGTCGCGCTCGGCGTCGCCGCGCTGGTCTCGGTCGGCACGTTCGCCGCGAACCTCGATCGCACCCTGACCCGCGAGGCCCGCGCGCTCACGGGCGGCGACCTCGAGCTCCGCGCGCCCCAGCCGCTCGATCCCGCCCCGCGCGCCGCCGTCGACGAGCTGGTGCGCGCGGGCGCCGTCACCACGACGGTCCGCGAGCTGGTGGCCATGGCGCGCGTCCCCGCGCGCGGCGCGACCCTCCTGGTGGAGCTGAAGGCGGTCGAGCGCGCGTATCCGCTGTATGGCCGGGTCGAGACCGAGCCGCCCACGCCGCTCGACGGACTGCTCGCGGATCGCGGCGACGCCGGCGGCGCGGTGGTCGAGGCGGCGCTCCTTCAGCGGTTGGGGATCGCCGTCGGCGATCCGCTGGTGATCGGCTCCGCGCGCTTCACCGTCACCGGCGTGCTCGCGCGCGAGCCGGATCGCCCGGTCGGTCTGGTGCCCCTCGGACCGCGCGTGATCATCGCCGCCGACGCGCTGGCGCGCACGGAGCTCCTGCAGATCAGCAGCCGCGTTCGCTATCGGACGCTCGTGCGCCTCCCAAGCGGCTTGTCGGCGCGCGCCGCCGCCGACGCTCTGGCCCGGGCGATCGGCGATCCGTCGGTTCGGATCGCGGCGTTCGACGAGTCGCAGCCCGGTCTTCGCCGGTTCTTCTCGCAGCTCGCCACGTATCTGGGCCTCGTCGGGCTCGCGAGCCTGCTGGTCGGCGGCGTCGGCATCGCCTCGACCGTGACGACGTTTCTCCGCCGCCAGCTGGCAACGATCGCGATCCTCAAGTATCTGGGCGCCGGCTCGCGCGTGCTCCTCGCGACGTACCTGATCCAGACGCTCGCGCTGGCGCTCCTCGGGAGCCTCGTCGGCGCCGCCCTCGGCGTGGCGGCGCAGCCGCTGCTCGTCAGGGCGCTCGCCCCCTTCGCGCCGTTCGTGCTCGAGGTCCGATTGGACCCGGGCACCCTGGGGCGCGGGATCGCGCTCGGCCTGCTCGCCGCCCTGCTCTGCGCGCTCTGGCCGCTGCTCTCCGTCCGGGCCGTGCCTCCGTCGCTGATCCTGCGGCGCGACGTCGACCAGAGCGGCTGGCGCGCCCGAAGACCGTGGGTCGCGGCGCTACCGATCGTCGCGGGTCTGGCCGCGCTCGCGACCTGGCAAGCCGGATCGCTCAGGCTCGGGGGTATCTTCGCCGGCGCCGCGCTGGCCGCGCTCGCCCTGCTCCTCGGGCTCTCCCGCGCGCTGATGCGGCTTGCCCGGTGGCCGCGGGCGCGCGGGCTCGCGTGGCGTCAGGGGCTCGCCGGGCTCGATCGACCGGGCGGCCACACCGTGCGGGTCGTCGTGGCCGTCGGGCTCGGCGTCATGCTCCTGGTCGCGATCGCGCTGCTCGAGGCCAACCTGGGCCGGCAGCTCGCCTACGAGCAGAAGCGCGAAGCCCCGTCGTTCTTCTTCATCGACGTGCAGCCCGACCAGCGGGAGCCGTTCACCCGGCTCGTCGGCGAGGTGAGCGGCGTGGTCCCGGTGGTGACGCCGGTGGTCCGCGCGCGGCTCGCCGCGATCGACGGAACGCCGGTCACGCGCGAGCTGATCGACCGCCGCAAGCGCGAGGCGCCGGAGAAGAACTGGTACCTCACGCGCGAGTACATGCTGACGTGGTCGGCGGCGCCGCCTGCGAACACGATCACGCGCGGGCGCTGGTGGACCGCCGACGAGGCGGCGGCGCGCCCGCGCGTGTCGGTGGACGACGAGGCCGCGAAGTACTTCGGGGTCGGCGTCGGCGGGACGCTCACGTTTGACGTTCAGGGCGTGCCGATCGAGGCCGAGGTGATGAGCCTGCGGAAGATCGGCTGGCAAAGCCTGAGTGCCAACTTCTTCATGGTGCTCTCGCCGGGCGCCCTCGACGGCGCCCCGACGATCTATCTGGCGACGGCGCGCGTGCCGCCCGACGTTGAGACGGCGCTTCAGGACCGCGTGGTGGCGGCCTTCCCCAACGTCACCGCGATCCCGCTGCGAGGCGTGCTCGAGCGGGTCTCGGAGGTCCTCGCCCAGATCGCCTTCGCCGTGCGGTTCATGGCGCTCTTCAGCATCGCCGCGGGCCTCGTCGTCATGGCCGGGGCCCTCGCGGCGACGCGGTACCAGCGGCTCTACGAGTCGGTCATCCTCAAAACGCTCGGCGCCACCCGCTGGGCGATCGCGCGCGCCTTCGCCGTCGAGTACGCGTGCCTGGGCGCGGCGGCGGGGGTCGGCGGGACGGCGCTGGCCGCCGTGCTCGCCTGGATTGTCCTGCGATTCGTGCTCGACACGCCCTGGACGCTTGAGCCCGAGACCTTGATCCTCGGCGTGGCCCTGACGACGCTCGTCTCGCTCGCGATCGGTCTGCTGGCGACCGTCAGGCTGCTCGGACGCAAGCCCCTGTCCGTGCTCCGCCAGGAATGACCGGCGCGTGATAGTCTTGCCTCGCTGATGAATTGCTCGTGATCATGGAGGTGGCGATGTTCAAGCCGCTCGGTATCGATCACGTGGTCCTCCGGGTAAGCGACCAGGCGCGGTCGCAGCGCTTCTACGAGGACGTGCTGGGCTGCACGCTCGCCAAGTTCAACGAGAGGATCTCGCTGATCCATCTGCGATTCGGCGAGGCGCTGATCGACCTCTTGCCGGCGACCGAGGCGGGACCGGTCGGCCCCGACCACTTCTGCCTGTCGATCCGCTGCGACGACCTCAAGGCGGTCGCCGAGGAGCTGCGCCGCAAGGCCGTGGCACTCGAGGGCGACGTGGTCCAGCGATTCGGCGCGTTCGGCGACGGACCGTCGCTGTACCTGCGCGACCCCGACGGCCACATGATCGAGCTCAAGCCACGCCCCTGATCGAATCGAATTCGGCGTAAACGTCTCGTCCTCCCCCGGCGTCCCATCATCGGCAAGACGCCGAGGGGAGGGCGAGGGACATGCTGGTCGCGGTTCAACGCCTCGTGAAGTACGCGATCGTGCTCTATCTGGTGACGCACGGCTTGCCGGCCGCCGGCGAGATCGAGCTCCGCGACCTCGCCTCGGCGATCGGCTGGAGCCTCCTCGCCCAGCTCCGCATTTCCGGATAGCTCGGGCTGCTCAGCCCTTTACTTTTGGCTACGCGAGGAGGTCGCCCACCCTTCGCGTCAGCCGGTCGGGCGTGAATGGCTTCTGCAAGAGGGCCGTCCCGGGATCCAGCACGCCGTGATGCACGATCGCGTCGTCCGTGTAGCCCGACATGTACAGGATCTTCAGGCCGGGCCGGCTCTGCACGAGGCGATCCGCCAGATCGAGCCCGCTCATCTCCGGCATGACGACGTCGGTCAACAGCAGATGAATCGGCCCCTCGTGGCGCCGCGCGATCTCGAGCGCCGCGCTCGGGCTGCCCGCCGACAGCACCGAGTAGCCGGCGATCCCGAGCACCTCGGCGGCGAGCGCGCGCAGCTCGCCCTCGTCCTCGACGACGAGCACGGTGCCCGATCCCACGGTGGCCGGCGCGTCGGCCGCGAGCGCCGGCGCGTCTTCGGACACCGGCGCGACCCGGGCGAGATAGATCCTGACGACGGTGCCCGCACCCGGCCCGCTCTCGATGCGGATGTAGCCGCCGTGCTGCTTGACGATCCCGTACACCGTCGCCAGCCCGAGCCCGGTGCCCTTGCCGACCCCTTTGGTGGTGAAGAACGGCTCGAACAGGTGCGCCTGAACCTCTGCGCTCATGCCGGTTCCGGTGTCGCGCACGCCGAGCATCACGTGGGGGCCGGCGCCGGCGCCCGGATGCGCGGCGACGAACGCGTCGTCGAGCTCGACGTTGCCGGTCTGAATCGTGAGCTGTCCGCCCTGCGGCATCGCGTCGCGGGCGTTCACGGCGAGATTCAGGACGATCTGCTCGATCTGCGCCGGGTCGGCCTTCACGCGGCCGAGCGTCGGATCGAGCAGGGTGTCGAGCTCGATCGTCTCGCCGACGAGCGGCTTGAGCATCTGGGCCATGCCGGCGACCACGCCGTTCAGGTCGAGCATGCGCGGCTGGAGCATCTGCTTGCGGCTGAACGCGAGCAGCTGCTGGGTCAGCGAGGCCGCGCGGTCGGCCGTCTTCCTGATCAGCTCGGCATCGCGTCGGTGCGGGTCGTCGGCCGCCAGGCGTAGCAACAGGAGCTCGGTCCGGCCCGTGATCACTGTCAGGAGGTTGTTGAAGTCGTGCGCGACCCCGCCGGCGAGCTGGCCGACCGCCTCCATCTTCTGCACCTGTCTGAGCTGCGCCTCGCTCTGCCGGAGCGCCTGCTCCGCGCGCTTGCGCTCGGTGATGTCCAGCACCGTCGACTGGACCGCCGGCTCGCCCTCCCAGAGGATCTCGGCGACCTGGATGTCGACCCAGATGAGCGAGCCATCGCGCCGGGTGGCCTGAAGCTCGTACTGCGAGGGGACCGCCTCGCCGCGAAGGCGCGCCGCGCGGTCGCTCTCGAGGCGCGCCAGCTCGTGCGGCGCCAGCCAGCGCCGCGTGTCGAGGCCGGTGAGCTCGCTGGCGCTGTCGTAACCGAGCATTCGCGCGAACGCCGGGTTGACGAACAGCGTGATCCAGTCGCGGTGGATGTGGATGCCCTGGATCGAGCTCTCGACCAGCGTGCGATAGCGGCGCTCGCTCTCGCGCTCGCTCGCGAAGAGCTGGGCGTTTCGGATGGCGACGGCGGCCTCGTCGGCGAGTCGCAGCAACGTGGCCTCGTCGTGGTCGCTGAACGGCCGATGCGAGCGGTTGGCGACGTACAGGAGCCCGACCACGCGCGCCTCGCTCTTGATCGGCACGACCATCGCACTGACGCTGTCGTCCTTCACGACGGCGCCGAGATACTCCCTGCCGACGGCCGGATCGTTCTGGTAGTCGTCGGTCCGGAGCGGGTGGCCCGTGAGCAGCGCCCGCCCGCCGAAGCCCTTGCCCGGCTCGATCACGAACGTGCGGTCCGGCCGGTACCGCGAGCCGACGCGGTGGCGGACCGTCACGGCCTCCGAGTCGCCCTCCCGGAAGCCGATCATCGCCAGGTCGCTGCCGACCAGCTCCCTGGCGCTGTCCGTGATGCGACGCAGCACCGTGTCGAGATCGAGGGACGACGTGATCGCCTGCGCGACCCCCGCGAACACCTCGGACTCGCGGCGCCGGCGCTCGCTTTCCTCGTACAGGCGTGAGTTCTCCAGCGCGAGGGCAGCCTGGTGGGCAAACGCCTGCATCAGCTCCACCTGCCGTACGGAGAACGGCCCGACGTCGTCGCGGTACGTCACGAGCGCGCCGAGCACACGCTCGCCGACTAGAAGGGGCACGGACAGCACGGCCCGGTAACCTTCGGCCTCGACGGCGGCGCGCGTCGAAGCCGTGAGGTCGAACGCCGGATCGTTCAGCAGATCGGCCGACCACACCGGGCGGCGCTCGACGATCGCCGTCGGCGTGGTGCCGTCGCGCGGGTGCAGCGGGCGCATCGCCGGAAACGCCCGGCTCATCCCGCGACTGGCCACGAAGTGTGTCGCGGTCCCGGGCCGGTCCGCGTTCACCAGCGCGACCGCCGAGCGCTGGGTGCCGAGCAGCGCGCAGGCGCGGTCGACGACCAGCGAGAGGATCTTCTGGACATCGAGGGAGGACGCGACCGCGCCGCCAACCTCGGTCAGCGCCTCGGCCTCCCGACGGCGGGCGGCGTTGTCGGCAAAGAGCCGCGCGTTGTGGATCGCCACGGCGGCGTGGGCGGCGAGCTGGAGCAGGATCTGCTCGTTGCGGTCGGAGAGGACGCGGTCGTCCCGGTTGGAGACTCCGAGAAAGCCCTCCACGTGCCCCTCGATCGTGATGGGCACGGCCATGTACGCGCGCATGCCTTCCTCGCGCACGGCGGTCGCGAACTCCGGGCCGATCCTCGGGTCCTCGAGGTAGCAATCCGTCCGGAAGGGGCGGCCCGTCTCGAGGACCTGTCCGCCCGCCCCCTGGCCGGGCGCGATCCGGAACGAGGGATAGCCCTCGTAGCGGGTGCCCGGCCAATGGCGGAACACGACGGCATCGCTCCCGGGATCACGGAGCGCGATGGTCGCCATGTCGCTGCGGCAGATTTCTTGCGCGCCCTCGGCGATGCGCTCGAGCACGGTGGCGGGGTCCAGCGAGGTGTTGACGGTTCGGACCACGTCGGCGAGCAGCTCGGCCTCGCGCTGGCGCTGGCCCGCTTCTTCGTAGAGGCGCGCGTTCTCGATGGCGATGGCCGCCTGGTCGGCCAGCAGCCCCGCGAGATTCTTTTCCTCGGACGTGAAGCTGCCCCGGTGACCGAACGCGACGATCAGCGCGCCGACCGCGCGATCGTGGTGGATCGACGGCAGGGCGATGCACGCGTGGAGATCGCTCGTCTCGGCGAGGGCGCGCTGGCGCCAGCGCGGATCGCGCTGCACATCCTCGAGGTATTCCGGCTGGCGCGAGGTGAGCACGGAGCCGGCGATGCTGCCCTCGCGCGGTACGGGCACGATGCGGCCCGCGAGCTCGGGCCCCGCCCAGAAGCTCCCGCCCTCGCGCAACGTGTCGGCGCCTTGATCCACCCAGACGTAGGCCATCTTCGCCTTCAGGAGGATGGTGGCGGCCTCGGCAATGCCGCGGAACGCGGCGGTGCCGTCGGTCGCCGACGTCATCAGGCGCGTCAGCCGGCTGAGCGCGGTCAGTCGCTCGGCGCGCTCGTCCGCCTGACGAAGAGTCCGGCCGTGGCAGTCCGGGACCGGTCGCGTCCGCTTCGCCGGCTTGGGGCGCTGCCGCTTACTCAATGGCGAAGTGCAATCGGGCGTGCGCCTGGCGCAGGGCGTGCTCGACGGCGGCCGGTGTCTCGGCGCGGGCGAAGATGAACCCGAGATACTGCCAGCCCTCGGGGAGCGGGACCACGGCCTGGCCCGGGTGCATCGTGATGGCCACTTCCTCGACGCCGTCGACCGCGGCAGCCTCGTCGGCGCCGCGGACCGACGCGAGCCGTCCCGCGCGCGGGATCGGAATCATCATGACGCCGGCGGCGCGCCGCTCGCGCTCGAGCGATTCGAGGGGACGGCCGAGTGCCAGGCAGAGGATCAGCTCCTCGAGGCTCAGGCCCGTCCCGAAGGTCAGGGTGCGCGAGCACAGACCGCCGATCGAGCGCGCGGCGACCTCCAGCACGAATGGGCCTCGCTCGTTCAGGCGCAGCTCGGCGTGGATCGGCCCCTCGGTGAGCCCGAGCGCCGCGCATGCGTCGCGAGTCACCGCGGCGATGGCGGCCTGAACGGGCTCGGCCAGGCGTGACGGCGTGACGTAGATCGTCTCCTCGAAGAACGGGCCGTCGAGAGGATCCGGCTTGTCGAAGATCGCCAGCACGTGGAGCGTGCCGCCGATCAGCAATCCCTCGAGCGCGACCTCGCGTCCCGGGATGAATTCCTCGACGAGCAGTGCCTGGCGGGCCTCGTCCGGCAACGGTGCCTCCACACTCTCGAGGATCGCCGCGATCCGGCGAAAGGCCGCCACGAATTCTCGCGCGTCGTTCGCGCGAATCACGCCGCGGCTGGCCGAGAGCGCGAGCGGCTTGAGGACGCACGGGAATTCGACGCGCTCGGCGCGGGCCGCCGGATCGTCGGCCAGGCCCACGAGCCCGAAGCGCGGCACCGGCACGCCGGCCGCGGCCAGACAGCGGCGCATCGCGTGCTTGTCGCGCGCGGTGGCGACGGCGGGCAGGGAGTTCGCCTTGAGGCCCAGGCGCTGGCTGATGGCGGCGGCGGCGACCGTGGTGAGGTCGTCCACGGGCACGACGGCGTCGATCGGTCGGCGCGCCGCGAAACGCGCGATCGTCTCGGCGCTCCCGAGCGGATCGGCGAAATCGAGCGTGACGAGCGCGTCGGGCGCCAGGTGCTCGAGCGTGCTCGCTCGCTCGGAGGCGCACACGAGCTCGACGCCCAGCTTGGCGGCGGCCTCGACGAACGCCTCGGTGCGATACGTCGTCGTCGGCAGGAGAAGCAGTAACCGAGCCCCCGACGCCCGCACCGGCGTCAGCCGCCCACGCGGGGCGTGGGCGCTACGCTTTGCCCGGCGTGTAGTAGGGGTTGCTCCCGGCGGAGTGATCGGTCGCGTCGAGGACTTCGGCGATCTCGGGGATCTCTTCCTTGATTAGTCGCTCGATCCCCTGCTTCAGCGTGATGTCCGCGGCGCCGCAGCCCTGGCAGCCGCCGCCCATCTGAAGATAGACCCGGTTGTCCTGCACGTCGACGAGCTCGACAAAGCCGCCGTGGCCGGCAACCGCGGGGTTGATCGTGGAATCGAGCAGCTCCTGAACACGGGTCTTCAAATCGTCGCTCATGACGCACCTCTCAAATCGTTACTTTACCCGAGTTTGCGTTCCAGGGCCAACTGGCCCTCGGTAGGCTCCGCTCAGCAGAACCAGGGCTCGGTCAGTCGCGGCGGCCGCGTGCGCCGGGCCGCCGGCGGCGCCATCGGTCGCCGCGCCACACCCGCACTCTGGTCCGCCAGCTCGCAGACCCGCTGAAAGGTGACGGCGGCGTCCTCGTGCCGGTCGGCCGCGGCGGCGACCAGGGACGACACCGCTACGTGAAGCGCTTCCATGCGCGGATCGGGGTGGGTCCAGCGGTGATAGAACTGGTCTTCGACCAGCTCACCCAGGAACGGACGCAGCGCCGGGCTCTCGAGCAGGAGCGAGCCCGGCGGCACCAGGAGACGGATTGCGAACTGGACCGGGTCGACCGCGTCGACGAGCCTTTTGGTCTCGACGAAGTCCAGCAGCTCACGATAGTCGTCGAGCGTGGTCCACGGCGTGAAGGCCACCCAGGTGGGACGCAGCGTGATGCCGGCTGCCGCGGTGAGCTGTATCGCCGTCTCGATGTCGGCGCGCGTGTGCCCTTTGTCGAGATGCGCGAGGACGGCGTCGCTCAGCGACTCCGCCGCGGACACGATGAACGCGCAGCCGAGCCGCGCGAGCTCCGGCAGCCGATCGCGGTGGCGCAGCAGGTGCTCGATCTTCGCCGTGAAGTCGAACGTGAGCGCCCCAAACGCCTCGTGCAGGGCGCGCGCGGCGGCCAGGGCGTGACCGGGGCCGTTGAGGAAGTCGGGATCGCCGAACGTGATGTGCGTGGCGCCGGCCTCCACTTGCTGGCGGATGTCGGCGAGCAGGACCTCGACCGGCACGACGAAGAAGCGCCCGCCGTACACGGGAGGGATCGGACAGTGCCGGCACAGGTGCTTGCAGCCTCGGCTGGCCTCCACGTAGCCGACGAGCTCGCGCCCGCCGCTTCGCTCGAGGTGCGCGTACTTCTTCAGCGAAGGCAGAGCCGCGCGGCTCGGCGCGGGAAAGTCGAGCTTCGCGAGCACTGGCAGGGGCCGGCTCGGCGCCGGCGGTCGGCCCGCGCCCTCCAGGTTCCGCGCCAGATCGACCAGCGCCCCTTCGATCTCGCCGCTCATGACCGAATCGGCCAGGCCCGCCAGCAAGTGGCCCGCGTTGAGCGTCGCGTAGAGTCCGTAGAAGGCGATGTGGCAGGTCGGGTTCACGTCGCGCACGCGCCGTGCGACCGCCACGCCGAGACGGAGGGCCGTGTGCATCGGCACCGAGATCGCGACCAGCCGCGCCCGGCGTACACGCTCGGGATCGAAGGGCTCGACCGACACGTCCATCACCGCCGGCGCGTAGCCCTCACGCTCGAGAAACGCCGCCGGCCACGCGACGGCTAGCGGCTGGTGGCCGAGCTCGTAGCACGCGACGAGCAAGATCGCGCCGGGCTCCCTCATGGCCACGAGTGTACCCCGCGCGCCGGCCGCGGCGCGCCGGTCGATCATGGTGGTATCTTGATGGGCGCTGCTCAACCCCAAGGAGGACTCACACGATGGCCGTCAAGATCACAGCCCGGCCGAACGGCCCGTACCTGGTCGAGGGCGAGTGCGAGCTCTACGATCCGACCGGAGCCCCGATCAACACGGCGGGCCAGGCGAGGATCGCGCTCTGCCGGTGTGGAGCGTCGAGCAACAAGCCGTTGTGCGACGGCACGCACAACAAGGTCGGCTTTCAGGCTTCGGAGGCGGCGAAGAAATAGCGCGAGCCGCAGGCCGTCGCGAGCCTGGGGCCCCGCCGACCGAGGCGCGCCCCTGAATCAGAGCTTACTCGGGACGGGTCTCGGGCTCGACGTCGGTCAGCAGAACCCAGTCGTCCGGCGGGTCGGGATCGGGCCGCGTCTTGGGCGCCGAGACGACGGTGCGGCCGCGGCTCGGTGAGAACCACTCCCACATGCCCGCGGGCGCGCCGGTATCCTGGGCTTCGCCGAGCTCGGGCCCGCTCGCGCCGGACTCCGCGCGCTCGCTCTTGCGCTGTCGCTTCGCTTCCTGCTTCGCCTTCTGGATATCGGCCCGGCGCCGGCGCTCGAAGCCGTAGTGCCCCCCGCGACTCACCGAACGCTCACGCCTGATCTCATCCACGAAATTTTAGCACGTGTCCTCGGCGCGGTTCGCCGCGCCCCCGGGCGCGGTTCGCCGCGCCCCCGGGCATCGCGAGTCTGGGCCGGCGCGCGCAATGATCTCGAGGCGCGATCCAGTCTCTCCGCAAACTGAGCGGGCGAGCGATCGCGACCGGCCCCGACAAGAGCCCTGGCGGGTCGATCGGCGGCTCGCGGGCCGGCCGCCGCCGTCCGCGCCTGAGCTCGATGGCGAGCGCCGCGTTTGATGCGGAACCCGCGGACGACACGAGCGATTCGCGCGTCCCCTCGCGTCGTCGGGCGTCCCGAGTGGTCCGTGGTTGATCAGATCTGGCGACTGCGTAGCGGTAAGGATCGAGCCAGTCGAGGTCCTGCTCCCGGCCGGAAATTAGAAAAACTCCAGTTAATATAGATAGTTATAAAGACGACCTCGTCTGGTATCGCCTTTGCGTTAACTACCCGGCAGGAGGGAAAGGCGATGATCAGCACGATGGTTCGCTCGCTCTCACGGGTTCCGATCTCGCTCCGCAGCCTCGCCGTCTGCGTGGCTTGCGAAGAGTGCTTCGAGCTGGGCGACCCGACCTGCCCGTCTTGCGGCAGCGACGAGTACGTCCCGCTCCTCCATCAGCTCGAGGGCCGCATCCTCAACATGACGAGCAACAACTAGATGCTGGTTCGGCGCGCCGGGTGGTGTCATTCGGCCGCCAACCAGCAGGCTGTTGGATCGACCTCCCTCGGACAGACCCACTAGACCGTCCCGACGAAACGACCTCCCGCCCGGCGAATCAGCGCCCCTGCCAGTCAGGCGTTCGCTTCTCCAGGAACGACCGCACGCCCTCGCGGAAGTCCCGGCTCAGGTAGCAGGACAGGATGAGATCGTCGAGGTCCCGCGGCGCCAGCGCCGCGAGCATCCGGCGCGTGGCCTCCTTGGTCGCGGCGAGCGTGAGCGGGGCCAGCTCGGCCAGGCTCGCGGCGAGCTCTCGCGCGCGCGACTCGAGCTCCGGCGCGCCTTGCCTCCTGAGCGTCGAGCAGTCGGGCCGTCAGCACGATCTCGCGCGCGCGGTTGGGACCGAGCACCGACACCAGCAAGGTGAGGCTCACTGGGGCCAGAAAGTTGCCAAGCGTACGGGCCACCGGCACGCCGAAGCGCGCGTGAGGGGCCGCGAGCCTCAGGTCACACGCCAGCGCGATGAAGAGACCGCCCCCGATCGCGTCGCCCTGCAGCATGGCGATCGTCGGCTTGCTCATGCCGGCGAGCCTCGAGAGCACCCGCGTCAGGCGGGCTTCGTAGCCGAGTGCGTCCTCGCGGGTCTCGAAGTCGAGGAACTGGCGGATGTCGGTGCCGCTCGCGAAGGCCCGGTCGCCGGCGCCTTTTATGATCAGCGCGCGCACGGACGGGTCGGCGTCGAGCGTGACGCACGCGTCGTGCAGCGCCTCGTACATCTCGAACGTCACCGAGTTGCGCGCGTCGGGACGATTGAAGGTGAGTAGCGCGGTGGGGCCGTCCCGCTCGACGAGGAGATGGTCGGTCATCCGTGCCGTCGCGGGGCCACCCCGAAGCCCCAGTCACGGAGGCCCTGATCGAGCTGCTCGCGGCGCCGCTCGGCGCGCCGCCGCTCTTCGGTCAGCTCCTCGGCCCGCTGGCGCTGCTCCCCGCGGCGCCGATCGAGGAGCACCCGGATCTTCTCGGCGCCGGAGAGCTCCTGAGCGAGGAAGTCGTACAGATCGGGCTGCGAGCGCGCCACGATGAAGAGGTGGCCGAGCTCGTCACTTCGCGCCCGGCCCGCCCTTGGTGAGGATGTAGACGATCGCGAAGTCGTTGAAGGTCCAGATTGTTGCGCAGGGACGGCAACCTCACGTGGCGGAAGCGCTACGCGATGTTGGCGCCGTCCACCGCCGCCGCCTCGTAGAGCTCGCCGGGGATGGCCTTCAGCCCAGCCAGGAGCGAGATCCCGAAGCAGGGGAACCCGCGCCACCGGCGGCGAGCCCCGTCAGGCGCGCGTCGGTCATGATCACCCTAGTCGGTTGCCAGCTTTCCGTTGACGCCCCAGTTCGATTTTTCCACGTCCTGGAAGACGATGTGGACCTGGTCGGCGGTCGTCTTGCCGATCTTCACCATCGCCTCGGTGATCGCGGCGGTGATCTCGCGCTTCTGCTGGTCGGTCCGTCCGGCGTACCACTGGATCGTGATGTTCGGCATGGCTCTCTCCTCGCAGGGTTCGTTCGTGACACGGATTATCGCAGTGGGCCGCTCGCCGGGCAAGACAGGCCCAGCACCGGCGGCGCGGTCGGGCGCGGGGCGCGGCGCCTGTTTCAGGCGACCCGGTAGACGCGCCGCACGTTCTCCCAGAGCATCTTCGACTGGACCGCCGGCGAGATGCCGCGGAACTGCTCCTCGATCGCCTTCTGCGAGAAGGGCCAGGTGCCGTCGCGGTGCGGATAGTCCGAGCCCCACATGACGTTGTCGGGCGCGATCTCCGCCATCGCGCGCACGCCGTGGAAGTCCTTCTGGAAGGTCGCGTACATCTGCCGCTTGAAGTAGGCGCTCGGCGGCAGCTTGAGCTCGAGGTCGTCGGCCAGGCGCTCCTCGTAGGTGTCGTCGAGACGCTCGAGCATGTACGGCAGCCAGCCGATCCCGCTCTCGCCGAGAACCAGGGTGAGCTTCGGATGGCGCTCGCAGACGCCGGACAGGATCACCGACGCGCAGATCTCGTCCATCTGGAGCGGCGCGACCACGGTCCACGAGCCCGCGGACGCCGGGCTCTGGATACCCTGAACGGCGTAGCCCACCGTCGCGGCGCCGCCCTCGAAGACGTGAAAAGAAAGGACGAGACCAGTGTCTTCTGCGGTCGCCCACAGCGGCTCCCATATCGGGTGCCACACCGGCAGCTTCGAGCCCCACGGAACGAAGACGGCGCCGCGCAGGCCGAGCTCGGCGCAGTGCCGCACCTCATCGGCGGCGGCCTCCGCGTCGTGATTCGGCAGGCAGCCGAGCCCGAAGAAGCGGCCGGGCTCGGATCGATTGAAGTCGGCGATGTAGTCGTTGTACGCGCGGTACACCGCCGCGAGCGTCTCGTGGTCGGCGATGCCGCTGTGCGTGAAGAGCCCGCGCGAGATCCCGATGATGCCGTAGATGATCTCGGCCTCGACGCCGTCGCGCTCCTGATCCTGGCGACGCTCGGCGGGATTCGAGGGCCGGGTCTGCGTGCCGGAGGCGAAGCCGGCGTCCGCGAGGATGCGGCCGCGCCGTCCGCCCGTCACGCCTGGGCCGTACACGCCCCACGGCCCGAGCACCGCGTCGCCCGAGACCCACACCTTGCGACCGTCGCGCTCGATCACCTGCGGCGCGCGGTCGCGCCACCGCGACGCCATGCGCGACGTGAACGTGTCGGGCGGGAGATAGATCAAATCCATGTGGCTGTCGGCCGACATCACGCTGAGGGACATGTCCGGCTCCTTTGCGCGCTCGTGCGAGCGCGGGCGCGAGTGACGGCGAGCGTAGTCCCACTCGCGCGCGAACGCAACAATCCGGAATCTGTTTTGACACGGCCAGACTGGCCAGAAGCGGACAGTCTGGCTCGCGCGCGACCAGCGCGAGTCCGTGACCGGTGGTCCAAATCCAGGAGAACCTTTCGGTTTGATTATTGTGGAAATCCGGAATGTCGTGGCATTTCGCTTGCTCCCTGAGCACTTCGCCGCGCGCACCGAGAGCCGACGGAGACATCGGACGTGGCGACGGCGAGGGAGATCCAATGAGTCTCGTCAGGCGAGTCATCGCAGCACTGCTGCTCACCGGCGCCGCGGCGCTGCTGCTGGCGTCCTCCACTCTTGCGCTCGAGCCGGTCGGGGTGGTGACCAACGTCGTGGGTGTCGCGACGGTGGCGCGCGTGGCGCTGCCGGAGCCCCGGCCCCTCCAGTTCAAGGACGATCTGTTCCTCCGCGATCGGATCACGACCGGCGAGCGCTCGCTCGTGCGGGTGCTGCTGGGCGGCAAGGCCACCGTCATCGCGCGCGAGCGGTCGGTGCTGACGATCACCGAGGTGCCGGGCGTGGCCACGATCCACCTCGGTGACGGCCGGGCGGTGGTGGCGGTCGCGAAGGGGCTGATGAAGCCGGGCGAGGTCATCGAGATCCGCACGCCGAACGCGGTCACGGCCATCCGCGGCACCGTCGTCGTCGCCGAGGTGCAGCCGGCGCCCGGCGGTCATCGGTCGACGATCACGATCCTGCGCGGCCTCGTCGACGTGACCGGGCTGAGCGCGACGGGCGTGCTCAGCGGACCCGCGGTGAAGGTCGGGGCGCTCGAGCGCGTGACCGTGATCGGCGCGCAACCCGTGTCCTCGCCGCAGAAGATCACGCGCGAAGCGGCGGCGAGTCTCGCCGCGGACTTCAGCCTGGTGCCGCAGACCGCCCCGGCGGCCAGCACCGAGGCGCTCAGCGCCGAGGTGAAGCAGATCTCGCTGCGCGACGCCATGCAGCTCGTGGGCGTGACGAGCTCGAGCCCGACACAAGCCACGTCCGCTCAGCCCGGCTCGAGCGCGGGCCCGGGCGCGACCGGCGGGGTCGGCACGGTCGTCGGCGGCGTGACGAACACCGCGACCGGCGCTGTCGGCGCGGCGACCAGTGGTCTTTCTACGCTGACGAGTAGCGCGACGAGCACGCTCGGCCCGGTCGCCGGCGGGGCGACCGGCTCGCTCAGTGCGGTGACCGGCGGCGCGACCGGCTCGCTCGGCGCCGCGACCGGCGGCGCGATCGGTGTGGTCACGGGCCTGACGGCTCCGGTGACCAACACCATCCTCCCCACCATCCTGCACAAGCCGTAGCGCGACATCGTACGCGCCGCGTGCAATCGGAAGGGCGCGCGGCGCGCGCCGAGGCACAGAAAGCCGAAAAGAAGGTTGGGGGCGGGACATCGCTTCCCGTCGCCGGAAGAGCCGGCGACGGGAAGCTTTCGTGGCGGCGGTCTAGTTGGCGCCGGGGTAGTAGGCGTCGCGGCCGCGCTGGTAGGTCCTCTGCTGCTGCGCCGCGTTGCGAGAGACCAGCGGGCGCATGAACATCGGGTGCGTCGCGCTGCGGACCTCGTGCTCGATGGTGAAGAGCACCTTCGAGGTCTCCGGATCGACGATGTCCTTGAACCGGTACTGGACCGGGTTCGACTCCTCACTGATGAGGCCGCGGTCCTTCAGCCACCGGTGCGGGCCCGAGAAGTTCGTGACGTAGATCGCGATGTGATGGCCGTCGTATGGCGCCTCGGGCTCGGTCGTCTCGCGGAAGATCAGATGCTGCTTGACGCCGACCTGCACCTTGGCCGCGGTGTTGCCGTTGAACGTGACCGACGCGGGCGCGCCCATCGCGGTCTGGTAGAACTTCGCGATCCCGACGGCGGTGTTGGGCCGCACGGCGAACTCCACGTAGGGGACGCCGAGGGTCATTTCGCCGAACTCGGGGCCCGGGGCGTGGAACCGCATCTTGTTGCCCCAGGGGCAGGTGACGCTGACGTACTTGTCGTCGGCGGCGCACATGAACTTCGTCCCCGCCAGCTTCTCGCGCGCGCTCGTGAGCCGCATCTTCAGGCCCTCGAGATCGGGCACGACGAATCCGATGACGCCGCGGAGCACTTCCGGCTTCCCTGTCGGCATGTGGAACTGCTGCTGGCCCGCGTTGATCCACATGTTCTCGGTGCCGGTCATGAGGTACGGGTCGCGTGTGAGCCCGAGGGCCGTCACGTAGAAGCTCGTCGCGATGATCTGGTCCGGGATCTTCACGTTGACGTGCTCGAGCGCGATGATGTTGCCGAGATCCTCTGCGCTTCGATCGAACACCCTGTCACCTGGCATTGTTGGCCCCCTTCGTCTTGGCCCCCCGTCATGGGGCGCTCAGGGCGTAGGATATCTCGAATTTCAAGTGGGGGGTGGAACGGAATTTCCAGCCCTCCTGCCCCTGAGCCACCCCGGCGCCGGGCCGAGGACGTCGCGACGGTCAGTCCCAGAGGCGGGTGGAGAAGTAGCGCTCGCCGATGTCGTTGAAGAGGGTGACGAAGCGGCCGCGGCCGAGGCGTCGCGCCACCCGCTCGACGCCGGCCATGTACGCGCCGGACGACTGACCCACGAACAGCCCTGACGCCGCCAGCCGCACGCACATTCGATACGCCTCGTCGACGGTCACCGGCACGCGCTCGTCGATCAGCTTCTCGTCGAGGATCGCCGGGACGATGTCCTCGGCGCGTCCGAGCGGCTTGAGTCCCTCCACGCCGGGAAACGCCTCGGGGATGACGCAGACGAGACGGATCGTCGGATCGTGCTCCTTGACGCGCCGGCCCAGGCCGGTCAGGGTGCCGCCGGTGCCGACACCGACGACGACGTGAGTCAGGCGGCCGCCGGTCTGCTGCAGGATCTCGACCGCCGTCGTCTCGTAGTGCGCTCGCCAGTTGTCCTGGTTGCTGTACTGATCGCAGAAGAAGTAGTGGTCCGGGTCGGCCTCGTAGCGGCGGCGCACTTCCCGGAGTGCCTCGTCGTAGCCGAGGAGCGCGTCGGTGAACGTGAGCTTCGCCCCGTGGGCGAGCATCCGCTTCTTGCGCTCGGCGCTCGCATTGCTGGGGATCACGATCTCGACCGGCACGCCGATGATCCGCCCGATCATCGCGTAGGCGATGCCTGCGTTGCCCGACGAGCTGTCCAGGACGGTCTTGCCAGGCTTGAGCTGACCGTCGTCGAGCGCGCCCAGGAGCATCCGGAGCACCGGCCGGTCCTTGAGCGAGCCGCCGGGGTTCAGCGACTCCATCTTCGCGAACACCTCGACGTCCGGCAGCTCGCGCCGCAACACGTCCACCGGTACGAGCGGAGTGTCGCCCACCGCCCGCAGCACGGGGTAGCGATCGACCAGCGCCTGGATTCGGGGATCCCAGGGCATGGCGCCTATCCGACCCTTCGGGAAAAAGGCATGGGAGTCATTCTACCGCGCATCGGCCCGAGGTCGGATTGCCGAGGGTGACGCTCGCGATCCACTTCCGACAATGGCGCTGTGCTCGCCGTGACGCGTGGCGCCGGGGGGCCCGCTGGCCCCTCGACCGAACGACTAGGCTCGTCGAGGACGGCCTGGGAACTGGACCTTGGTCCAACCGAACCGCGCGGGTCGAGGCATTTCACGGGCCGCGCGATCGGGGTACGCTGAGCCACCGTGACGACAGCGCACAGATGGTCGCCGATCGCGTTCGCGGCCGTGCTGGGGGTCGGCTGCACGCCGATCTACACCTGGGACATCAACACCACGTCCACGGCGCGGCCGCCGTCCTTCGACGTCGCCGAGCTATCGCGCGAGCCGGTGTCGGCCGGCGAGGTCGCGACCGCGAGCGAGGTGCTCAGACACGACCGGATCGTCCCCGTCGACGAGATCGCTCAGAAGCTGTGGCGCCGCATGATCCAGCACGACTTGCTCGAGGGCGGGACCGGATCGCGATCCCTCCTCGACCTCTGAGCACGCGTATACCTTGTCACGCCGGACCTTGGTCCAGGGACGGAATGAGCTAGAGTTCACGTAGTCTTCGCGACCAGGGAGCAGTGTGATGCGAACAATCAGCCTCCCCTCCCGTCGATTCGTGATTCGGCGGCTCGTGCTCGGCGTCGGCCTCGTCGCGCTCGCGCTCGCGACGGCGTTGCCGGCGACGGCGGCCAATCCTGCCGGCGGCTCGACGGCCGCGCCGGAGACCGCGCCGCCGCCGCCCGACGAGTTCGGACGCGGAACGCCCCAGAGCACCATCCGCGGCTTTCTCGAGGCGACGACCCTGCACAACTACCGCCGCGCCATGAGCTACCTCGATCTGCGCCGCATTCCCGCGGCCGGCGTCGCCACGCGCGGACCGGAGCTCGCGCGTCAGCTCCGGGTCGTGCTCGACAACACGATCTACGATCTCGGCACGGTCTCGGACGAACCCGAGGGCCGACCGGAGACGGGACTGGCGAAGGGCCGCCAGCTCGTGGGACGGATCGAGACCGAGAAGGGGACGTTCTCGATCCTACTCGAGCGAGTGCCTCGTGACGACGGCGTCCCCATCTGGCAGTTCTCGAACGTCACCGTCACGCGAATCCCCGACCTCTATCGCGAAGTGAGCTACGGCATCGTCGGCGAGCGGTTGCCCCCGTTCCTCGTCGAGACACGGGTGTTGCGGCTCGCGCTGTGGCAGTGGATCGGTCTGCTGGTCCTGCTCGGCGCCTCCTGGCTCATCGCGTGTCTCGTCGTTCGACCCGGGCTGCCGCTGACGCGCCGGGTGGCGATCCGGGTCGGCTTCGACGTCAACGATCCCACCTTCGGTCGGGCGCTCTCGCCGCTCCGCGGGCTCGTCGGGCTCATCGTCTTCAAGGCCGGAGAACCCAGTCTCGCGCTGCCGGTGGCGGTCCTCCCGGTCCTTCACGGGGCCCAGAAGTTTCTGCTCGTCATCATCGTGACCTGGCTCGCGCTGCGTCTGATCGAAGTCTCGAGCCAGATCGTGAGGCGGCGTCTGCTGCGACGCCCGGAGCCGCCGAGTCAGCCGGTCATCGACTTCATCCAGCGCGGGCTCAAGATCGTGGTGTCGGTCCTGGCGGTCCTGATGCTCCTCGAAGCCGTGGGTGTGCAGGTCAGCGCGCTGATCGCCGCGATCGGCGTCGGCGGTATCGGCATCGCGCTCGCCGCCCAGCGGACCGTGGAGAATCTGTTCGGCGGCCTCGCGGTGATCGGCGATCGGCCGGTGCAGGAGGGCGACTTCTGCCGCGTGGGCGACCAGCAGGGGACCGTCGAGCGGATCGGCCTCTGGTCCACGCGCCTGCGTACCCCCGACCGCTCCGTGATCACGATCCCGAACGCCCGGTTCCTCACCCTGCAGGTCGAGAACCTCCAGGAGCGGGACCGCATCCTGTTCAGCACGACCTTGCGATTGCGCTACGAGACCGCGCCGGACCAGCTGCGCTGGGTCCTCGTCCGCATCCGCGCGCTCCTCGACGCGCACCCGCGGCTCGACCCCGACACCTCGCGCGTGCGATTCAGCGGCTTCGGGGAGAGCTCGCTCGACGTCGAGCTGTTCGTCTACGTCCGCACCCGGGACGCGAACGACTTCCTGGCGGTTCGCGAGGACCTCTGTCTGCGGGTGATGGACATCGTGACCGCCGCGGGGACGGCGTTCGCGCTGCCGGCCCTGACCACCTACACCAGCACGGGCGGCATGGATCCCGAGCGCGCCGGAGCCGCGGCCGCCGAAGTGCGGCGCTGGCGCGCCGAGGGCAAGCTGCCCTTGCCCGAGTTCGAGCTGAAGCACCGATTCTGACGCGGGCTCGCCGCTTGTCGGGCGCGGCTACCGTGCGGCCGCGCTCAGGGCGAGCACGGCAGGCCGCCAGCCGGGCAGCTCGAGGTAGAGGCCGCGCTTCGCGAGCTCGGCGCCGTCGCGCTCGGAGCGAAGCGCCGGATCCAGGAGGTCCGTCAACAGCCACGTCGAGCCGTCGAGGCCGGAGAACGAGAGGCGTACGTAGCCCTGAGCGCGGGCGGATCCCCAGTTGACGGCGACGAGCAGGCGGCGCTCCCCGCGCTCCCACGAGAACGCGACGAGCTGCCGCCACGAGGCGCCGCCGCGCGCGTCGGGCTCGCGATCGAGTGGGCGCCACTGACCCTCGCGCACTTCCTCGCGGCGCATGATCGCGAGCAGCTGGGCATAGAAGGCCTCGAGCTCGCGGTCGACCGGCTCGGGCGCGCGGCGGCGCAGATGGTTGGACGCGCGCACCCGGCGTCCGGTGAGCTGTCCCTCGTGGACCAAGCGCATGCCGGGCGCCAGGAGCGCCAGCACGGCCGCCGCGCGGTGCGTGGCCGGAGCGAAGGTCGCGGCGGCGCGCGGCTCGTCGTGGTTCTCGAGGAAGTGCACCGACCGCCGCTGGAGCTCGGGGTCCGCGCGCAGGTGGGTGATGATCGCCTCGGCGTCCTGCGCGCGGAGGAGGTCGTAGAGCTGCTTGTCGTACGTGTAGTCGAAGCCCTGCCGCTGCAAGGTCGACTCGAGGCCCCAGTACACCTCGGCCACGAAGACGAAATCGGGCCGCCGACGCCGCACCGCTCCGATCGCGTCGGGCCAGAACGGCTCGTCGATCGCGGTGCTGCCGTCGGCCGGCCGCGACCGCTCGCCCCAGGTGCGCGCGATCACGTCGGGCAGGAGGAGCATCGCCATGTCGCAGCGAACGCCGTCGCACTGGTCGGCGAGCTGCCGCAGGACGTCCGTCATCGCCTGGCGCAGCGACTGGTGGCGATAGTTGAGCTGCAGCGTGTCGGGCCAGCCCGGAAAATACGGATCGCGACCGTGGGCGAGCACACGCGGGCCCGCCCGCGTGTCCACGCGAACGTAGTTCTGGGGCTCGCGCGCCAGATCGGCCTCGCTGCCGTGCACGAAGAACTCGGGATGCTCGGACACCCACGGATGGTCGAGCGCGGTGTGGTTCGCGACGAAGTCGAGCACGAGGCGCACGTCGCGGGCGCGCAGGCGGTCGCGCAGGCGCGCGAGCGCCGCCGGCCCGCCGAAATCGCGATGCACCGTGTACTCGCGCACCGCGAAGGGCGAGCCGGTCACGTCGGCCGGCCTCACGTCGACCAGCGCCTCGCGGTATTCGGCCTGCCAGTCCGGCCGCCGGCGCGAGACCGCGCGGCCCGCCTCGCCCGTTTGCCACACGCCGAGGAGCCACACCCAGTCGAAGCCGTCGGCGGCGATCCGGTCGAGGTCGGCATCGGAGAAGTCGTCGAGCGTCGCGGGCCGCCCGAGGGACTCGCTGACTTCGTAAAGGCGCGCTCGCGTGTTGATCTGATACAGCGCCGGGAATCGACTCAGCGCGTGTCCACCGCCTTCCCCAGAGTCTCGAGCATCGACTCGGCGCTGAACGAGCCGAACAGGTGCATGAGCGGCGCGACGAGCCCCGTCCAGCCCGTCTGATGGCTGGCGCCGATCCCGGCGCCATTGTCGCCGTGAAAGTACTCGTAGAAGAGGATGAGATCGCGCCAGTACCGGTCGCCCTGGAATTTCTTCGCGCCGCCGTGCACCGGCCGCCCGCCCTGCTCGTCGCGCAAGAAGATGCGCGTGATGCGGCGGCCGATCTCGTGCGCCACCTCGAAGAGCGTCATGGAGCGCTCCGAGCCCGTCGGGCACTCGACGGTGAAGCTCTTGCCGTAGAAGGCGTAGAGGTTCAGGAGCCCGCGGATCAGCAGGATGTTCATCGGCAGCCAGATGGGCCCGCGCCAGTTCGAGTTACCGCCGAACATGCCGCTGGTCGACTCGGCCGGCTCGTAGTCGACGCGATAGGTCTGGCCCTCGATCGCGAACGCATACGGGTGGTCGCGGTGGATCTTCGACACGGCGCGGATCCCGAAGGGGCTCAGGAACTCGCTCTCGTCGAGCATGTACCGCAGCACGCGGCGGAGCTTGTCGTCGGGGAGGAGCCCGAGCAGACGCCCCTCGCGGTAGCCGAGGCGGCCCGGCGACGCGATGCGCGCCACGAGGTGCGGATGGCAACGCGTGAAGTCGCGCACGCGCGCCATGAGGACCGGCAGCCGACTCTCGACGATCGGCGGGAAGACGGTCGAGGCGCAGAGCGACAGGAGCCCGACCATCGACCGCACCTTGAGCCGCACGGCGCTGCCGGTCGGCAGCCGGAGGAGGTCGTAGAAGAAGCCGTCGTCCTCGTCCCACAGGTCGACCTGGCCGCCGCCGTGGTCCATCGCGCCGGCGATCCACAGGAAGTGCTCGTAGAACTTCGCGGCGAGCTTCTGGTACACGGGGTCGTGCAGGGCGAGCTCGAGCGCCAGCTGCAGCATGGTCTGGCAGTAGAACGCCATCCAGGCCGTGCCGTCGGCCTGCTCGAGACGTCCCCCGCTGGGCAGGGGAGCGCTCCGGTCGAACACGCCGATGTTGTCGAGGCCGAGGAAACCGCCCTCGACGAAGACGTCGAAGTAGCGGTCGTCGTCGAAGACGCCGGTGTCGAGCAGCTCGTACTCCGGCTCGAGCCGGGCGCGCGACTTGTTGCCGGCGACCAGGTCCGCATACGGGAAGGCGGCCTGCGGATACTTGTAGAGATACTTCATGTACGAGTGCGTCGGGGTGCTGTCGAGGTAGAAGTAGTATTCCTTGACGTCCTCGCCGTGGTTGCCCTCGCTGTTGGTGAGGCCGAAGAGGCGCTCTTTGAGAATCGGGTCGTTGCCGTTCCAGAGCGCCAGGGCGAAGCAGAGCATCTGCCGATCGTCGCAGATGCCGGCGAGCCCGTCCTCACCCCAGCGATAGGCGCGCGAGCGCGCCTGGTCGTGACTGAAGTGGTTCCAGGTGTCGCCGCCGTCGCCATAATCCTCGCGCACCGTGCCCCACTGTCGCTCGGAGAGGTAGGGCCCCCACTTCTTCCACGGCGTCGTCGGCTGGTGCGCTTCCACGAGGCGAAGCTCCTCGTTCGTCAGCTGGCAACCTCGGCGCTCGACCCGAGCGCGCTCGTCTGTTTCGTCCTCGGCCTACTTCTTCGCCGGCTTGTCGAGCGACACGGCGAGCGCCCGCGCGTAGGTGATCTCGACCAGGTCGCCCACCTTGACCAGGTCGAGGTTCTTCGGGTCCTTCGCCTTGACCGTCTCCGTGTTGCCCTGAGGTCCCTTGATCGTGACCGTCCCGGCCTTCTTGTCGATGGCGGTGATGGTAGTCGTGACGGTGACCTCCTGGCCGATCGCGCCGGCCGGCGTCTCGCCCGGCTTCGAGCTGACCCGGGTCTCCTGTACCGTCGTCCCGGGTGTCGCGGTGCCGGACTTCTTGATCTGGAAGGCGAGCGCTTCCATGTAGGTGGCCACGACGGGATCGCCGACCTTGATCGCGTCGAGCTTTTGGGGATCCTGCACCTCGAGGGTCACGGTGCGGCCCTTGGGCCCCTTGAGCGTGACGGTGCGGTTGTCTTTGTCGACGGCGGCGACGGTTCCCTTGACCTGGACGGCCCGGCCCGCGGCGCGTCCCGGCGCCTTCTCGGTCGCCGCCGGCGTCTTCTCGGTGCCCGAGGTCTGGGCGAGCTGCGGCCGGTCAGCAGCCGCCGGTGACTGAGACCACAGCAGGACGACGGCGATCGCGGTAACACTCGTCACTTTCAGGCTCATTTGGGCCCTCCCTGGTGCTCAAGGGTATGACGCGCGGACGAATAGGCCATGAGACTTAGGTCCCAGAAGCCGGCGGGGAGCTAGCTGCTCGGTGGGGCTTCGGCGACGGCCGATGCCGCGACGCGGCCCATCACGTCTGCGATCGCGTCCAGCAGCATCGCGTCGTGGAGCGGCTTGCAGAGACACGCGGCGACACCGGCCGCGAGGCATCGGGCCCGGGTCTCCGGGTCGTCGTGGGCGGTGATGATGATCGTCGGGAACCGGGCGCCGATCCCGGTGAGGGACCGCTGAACCTCGAGCCCGGTCAGGCCGGGCATCTGCAGATCGAGGACCAGGCAATCGGGCTGGCACCCTCTCAGGGAGTCGAGAAACTCCTGTCCGGAGGCGTAGACTACGGCGTCGAGGTCGGCCGCCCTGAGAAGCCGTCGCAGGGACTTACGGATCGATTCCTCGTCGTCGACGACGGCGACGAGAGGTCGGGGGCGCGGCAAACAACTGTTCATGAGGCTCTGCTCTCGATAGTAGCAAACGCGGCCCCGGCGCCGGCGCTGGACCAAAGTCGGATTGCTCTGCGGCCCCCGACCAACTACCCTACGCCGACGCGCCGGAGCGTCGGCGCGGACCCGTCGGAAGGAGCACGCTGCATGGCGATTACCCCGGAGGAGCCGCTGGACCAGCCGGTCGTTTTCGTGATCGACGACGACGACTCGGTGCGTCGCTCGCTGGAGCGGCTCCTCCGCTCGGTCGACCTCGACGTCGAGACGTTCGCCTCGGCCCAGGAGTTCCTCAAGAAGCCGCTGCCCGATCGTCCCTCGTGTGTCGTGCTGGATCTGCGTCTGCCCGGGCCCAGCGGGCTCGAGCTCCAGGAGAGCTTGATCCGCGCGGGCCACGACGTGCCGATCGTGTTCATCAGCGGCCACGCCGACGTGCCCTCGAGCGTGCGCGCGATCAAGGCGGGCGCGGTGGACTTCTTGCAGAAGCCGTTCAGCGACCAGGCCCTGCTCGACATCATCCATGGCGCGCTGCGGCGCGACCGCGAGGCGCGCCGGGATCGAGCGGAAGTCGCCGGCATCCGCGTGCGGTTCGACACTCTCACGCCCCGGGAGCGGGACGTGCTGCGGCTGGTCATCCAGGGGCGGCTCAACAAGCAGATCGCCGGAGACCTCGGGATCAGCGAGAAGACCGTGAAGTTCCACCGCGGGCGCGTGATGCAGAAGACCCAGGCCGGGTCGGTCGCCGAGCTCGTCCGCCAGGCCGACCGGCTCGGGCTCCGCCCCGGCGACTGACCGCGGGGCGGCGCGGCGCGCCGCCGCGGTCAGGCCGACGGCGTCAGGCCGTCGTTGCGCGGGAGCAGCAGGCGGAACGCGGAGCCGCGATCCGCGTTGTTGCCGGCCCACAGCTGCCCGCCGTGGGCGGTGGCGATCGAGCGACAGATCGTGAGGCCGAGCCCCAGCCCCTGGTGCTTGGTGGTGACGAACGGCTCGAAGAGCTGGTCGAGGATGTCGGCCCGGATGCCGCTGCCGTTGTCGAGGACCGCGATTCCAACCGTGTCGTGGTCGACGACGCTCGTCTCGATCACGAGCGCCCGATCGTTGGGCTCGTTGCCGATCATCGCCTCGCAGCCGTTGACGATCAGGTTCAGGAGCACCTGCTGCACCTGCACGCTGTCGCCCCGGACCTTCGGCAGGTCCGCGGCGAGCCGGGTCGTCACCTGCACGTGCCGGGTCAAGAGGTCGCTGCGCGCGAAGTCGAGCACGTCACGCGTGATCTCGTTGAGATCGAGGAGCTGCGGGTTCGACTCGCCGCGCTTGAACATCGCGCGCAGCCGTCGGATCACCTCGCCGGCCCGCCGGTCGGCGCTGGCGATGTCCTCCAGGATCTCGTCGATCTCGCGCAGGTCGACCGGCTGGCGCGCGAGCATGCGGCGGGCCGCCTGGGCGTTGCTCAGGATCGCGGTCAGCGGCTGGCTGAGCTCGTGGGCCAGGGCGCCGGAGAGCTCGCCGAGGACCGCGACGCGGCCCAGATGCGCCAGGAGCTGGCGCTGCTCCTGCGCCTCGCGCTGGGCGCGCTGGCGCTCGGTGATGTCGCGGATCGTCGTGATGAAGCACGCGTGGCCGCCCATCTCGACGGTCTCGGTCGCGATGATCGTCTCGCGCTGCTCACCCGAACGGGTCATGAAGTGCGCCTCGACGTCGCGCACGGGGCCCGGCGCCTCGATCAAGCGTCGCAAGGTCTCCCGGTCCGGGGCGTCGGCGGCGAGCGGCAGCTCCGCCATCGTGCGCCCCACCGCGGCCGCGCGCGTGTAGCCGAAGAGCGCCTCCCAGCGATCGTTGACGTCGATGATCTGGCCGTCCGCGCGCCGACTGATCGCCATGGCGTCCGGGCTCGAGCGAAAGGCGCGGGCGAAGAGCTCCTCGGACGCGCGCACGGCCTCGTCAGCCCGCTTGCGGTCGGTGACGTCGACGTTGACGCCGAGCAGTCGCGTCGGCTGCCCGGCCTCGTCGCGCAAGACCTCGCCCTTGCCCATGACCCAGCGGACGTTGCCGTCGGGATGCACCACGCGAAACTCGACGTCCCAGGGCGAGCCCTTCGCGATCGCCGCCGTGATCGCCTCGGCCACCGCGGGCTGGTCCTCGTGATGGACGACGCGCAGCATGGCGCCGAACGGCGCGGGGCTCGATTCCCGCTGCCAGGTGGTGTCGCCCGGGGGCAGGCTCCAGTCCCAGATCGTCATCTGCGCGGCGTCGAGCGCCACCTTCAGGCTCTCCTCGTTGAAGACCGCCGCGCGCTCCGCCCGCTTTCGCTCCCGCATGACCGCGCTCAGGAGCAGCAGGGGAATGGAGGTGAAGATGAGCCAGAGCTGGATGGACAAGGCGCTGTCGCCCGGGGAGCTCGCGACGAACGGGCCGACGCGATTCATGGCTCCGCGGGTCGCGAGCAGCACGACCACCATGGTGGCGGTGCTCGTGCCGATCGACCCGAACCGCACGGCGGCCCACACCAGGAACGGCACCGGCGCGTACAGGAGCGCCGGGATCCCGCCGAGCCCCGATTCCCGCCACACGAAGACCAGCGCGCTGACGCCGAGGAGGCCGACGCCCAGCCCGACCACTTCGACGAGCGAGCGCGCGGACACTCTCCGCAGGCTCCGCCCGTCGATCTGGGACCATGCGACGATCGCGGGCACGACGGTCAGCTCCGCCAGCACGTTCGAGAAGAAGCGCGCGCGCCAGAGCTGCCAGAAGGCCCCTTCGCCCCAGCCTCCCACGAGCTCCACGAAGCCGACATCGAGAAAGCACGACACGAACACGCCGACGATCGAGCCGAGGACGAAGGCGCCGACGTGACGCGAATCGTCGAACCGCGTCGGGCCTCGGGTGAGGCGGCGAATGCAGGTCGCCCCGATCAGCGCCTGCGAGCAATTGCTGACGAACCAGAGCAGGATCATCGTCAGCGGGATATGGTTGGCGAGCTGGATGGCGAGGTGCGCCGGGAACGCGGCGAGGAGCAGGATCGCCCACGACCTCGTCGGCGACAGTAGCAGCGCGGCCAGCAGGATCGAGTTGGGAGGCCACAGGGTCGACACCGGCGAGGGGTGGATCGTGAACGCGAAGCCGACCCGGGCGCCGATGAAGTAGCCGACGCACACGAGCGTCGCCGCGACGATCGTCGACGCTCGGTCCGTCGGGGTCCTGCTCATGGCACCCTCAGGACTGCGGCCGCAGCCGCACGATGTAGGGCCGCCCGTCGCCGGCCGTTCCGTTCACCTGCAGCAGGCGCGGCGGCTGTCCCGGCTGCGTGTAGAGCGTCGCCGTCCCTTTGCCGCCGCTCTCGCCCTGAATCAAGAGCCTGCCGTCGGCGACCTTCACCGTGCCCCTGGCATCCATGACACCGATCGTGCGCGCCGAGGCCGCCCGGTAGGTGCCGTCGCCCGCGATGGTCACCTCGACATAGTCCTCTCGATCGCGAGAGCCCGCGATCTCGAGGAGACCGACCCATTTGCCCGCGACGCTGGCGAGATCGGTGATCGCCACCGGCGCGGTCGTCGTCGATCCGCTGCCGGCGCATCCGGCGAGCCCGAGCGCGATCACCAAACCCAGCGCGCAGATCCGTGATTTGTCGGCCCGCATCGGCACCTCCCGAGAAACGGTCGCGTTGCCAAAGGCGTGAAGAGTTTACCGCGTCGCGCCCCAGCCCGAGCGGCCGTTCTGGTCTTGTGGTAGCCTCACCGTGCCCTGAGTCGCGACCTTATCCGACCAACGTCCCATTGAGCGGAGTCAAGGGGCCGTATAGGTGTATCAGCACCGAAATGGTGTAGCAGAAAAGGAGCGGAGGGCAAACCTTGCGCACGTTCATTGATCGTTCAATTCTCGCCTCGATGATCATCGGGCTCCTTTTCGTCGCGGCCTGCGCCAAGCGGCCGGTCGCCACGGCTCGCGAGGCGGCGCCGGCGCCTGCGCCAGCGCCGGCCGCGCCGCCGCCGGCTCCCGCGCCGGCCCCCCCGCCGGCCGCGCCTCCGCCGCCGCCCGCCGCGGCCGCGCCGGCTCCGCCACCTCCGGCTCCGCGTCCGGCGCCGCCGAAGGAATACATGGCGAACGACAACCTCAAGCCGATCCACTTCGCGTTCGACAAGGCGGACATCCGCCCGGCCGACGCGAAGATCCTCGACGCGAGCGCCAAGTGGCTCTCCGCCAACCCGAAGCAGATTCTGCTGATCGAGGGGCACTGCGACGAGCGCGGCACTGACGCGTACAATCTGGCGCTCGGCGATCGCCGCGCGAAGGCCGCGATGAACTATCTGGTCGCGCAGGGCGTCGGGAGTGACCGGATCACGCTCGTCTCGTTCGGCGAGGAGCGGCCCCTCTGCAGGGAGCACAGCGAGGCCTGCTGGTCGCAGAACCGTCGAGACGTGTTCCTGATCAAGGAGAAATAGGCTCGCCATCCCGCGGGAGCGCGCGACGACCTCGCGCGCTCCCGCGAATCGCCAACTCTCCCGCTGTCAGCAGCTCTCGATCTCGATGATCCGCCGTGTCTTCAGGCGTCGCCGAGGGCGCGCTTGATGCCGGCGATCAGCGAGTCGTCGTTGAAGGGCTTCCGGAGGTAGTCGATCGCGCCGGCGCGGCGCGCGCGCTCGCGCGTGACCGCGTCGTCGTGGGCGGTGATGAAGACGATGGGAATCCGGCGTCCGGCGGCGACGAGACGCTCCTGCAGGTCGAGCCCGCTGAGCCCGCCGAGGTGCACGTCGAGCACAAGGCATGCCGGCGTGGCTTCTGCCGACTCCAGGAACTCCTCGGCCGACGAGAACGTGCACACGCGGAAGCCGCCCGCGCCGAGCAGGCGGCGGAGGGCTCGCAGGAGCGAGGCGTCATCGTCGATGACGTAGACGAGCGGTAGCGGTGCCGCCGACGGACTCAACCGGTCCGGTCCTCGCCTTCTTCCCGGGCTCTCGGACGATCCACCTGAGGCCCGGGCGGCGCCACTATCGCCGAGCGCGAGGACCGCGCCAATGCGTTGTTGGTCGCATAGGGGCGGGCCGATCGGCTCAGCGGGACGGCGAGCCGCTGTGCTCGGTGACGCTCTGCTCGCAGGGGAGCTCGACGTGGAGGGTGAGCCCCCGGTCGGGGTTGGCGATGGCCCGGATCCGGCCGCCGTGGGCCTCGACGATCGTCCGGCTGATCGCCAGGCCCATCCCGAGCCCCCCGGGCTTCGTGCTCACGAATCGCTCGAACATCCGGGCGAGCTCGGACTCCTTCGCCCCGATTCCGGAATCGCGAATCGCGATCTCGACCAGGCCCGGCGTCCGACGGGTGGTCACGATGGCGATCTCGCGCCGGCCGCCGTCGTTGTGGGCGATCGCCTCGCTCGCGTTGACGAGGAGGTTCAGGATCACCTGCTGGAGTTGAACCGGATCGCCGGCGATCGAGGGCACGACGGGATCGAAGACGCGCAGGACTGTGATCCGCTTGCGCATGAAGTCGTGACGCAGCAGGCTCACGACGTCGTCGATCAGATCGTTGAGCGCGATCCCTGACTGGGGCGCGTGTTCCTTGCGCGACAGCGCCCGCAGGCGCTGGATGATCGCCGACGCTCGCCGGGCGTCGGCGGCCATGTCGGTCAGGGCCTCCGACACGTCCGCGTGCGCCATGCCCTGGCGCTCGAGCAGGCGGATCGCCGCCTGCGCATTCGTCACGATGGCGGCCAGCGGCTGATTGATCTCGTGCGCAAGCGAGGCGCTCAGCTCGCCGAGCGTGGTGACGCGCTGGGCGTGCGCGAGGTCCTCGCGCTGACGGCGCGCCTCTTCCTCGGCGTTGTGGCGGCGCGTGATGTCGATGTACGAGATCACGGCGCCGCCTTCGGGACGGCGGAAGGGCTCGACGGCCATCTCGAACCAGCGCTCGACGGCCCCGGACCGGCAGGCGTACTCCAGCCGGACGTCCTCCTTCTTGCCGTTGAGGACGGCGGTGACGGCCTCCAGCGCGCGATAGGCATGGGCATCACCGCCTGCGGCCGCCGCCCGCCAGACCTCGAGACAGTTGGCGCCCACTGCCAGGCCCCGGGCCGGCTCGGCGTTTTCCTCGGCGAAGCGGGTCCACGAATGGTTGAGGGCGATGATGACGCCGTCGCGGTCGATGGCGGCCACCTGGCCGTAGAGCGAGCCGAAGATGGCACTCCGGAGCGCGTTGCTCTCGAGCACGGCCTTGAGCGCAGTGTTCAGCGCGGTGATGTCGATGACGGACCCGACGTAGCCGACGAAGCTACCGTCCTCGTCGATCCTCGGCACGCCGTGATCGAGAATCCACCGGTCCTCGCCATCCCGGCGCCGCAACCGGTAGTCGATCGTGAAGGATCTCCGCTCGGCGACCGCCCGGTAGTACGTCTCGCTGGCGGCCTTGCGGTCGTCCGGGTTCACGCTGTTGACCCAGCCGTCCGTCAGATCCTCGTCGGGGCGCCGGCCGGTCATGTCGAGCCAGCGCCGATTGAAATACGTGCGCCGGCCGTCGGGCTCGGCCATCCAGATCATCAGCGGGGCGGTGTCGGCCAGCAGTCGGAAGCGATCCTCGCTCTCACGTGCCGCACTCGCGGCCCGGCGTCGCGCGAGCGCGTTGGCGAAGATCTCGGCGAGGAGCCGCAGGCGCTGGGCCAGCTCGTCGGGCCACTCGCGCTCGGCGCGGATCGAGCTGAAGGCGAGGGCGCCGCCGACGACGCCCTCGATGATCAGCGGCACCGCCACGAATGACCGGGTGCCCAGCGCGGTCATGTTGCGCCGATCGGTCTGGGCCGTGTCGGGCAGGTCGTCGAGTCGCCCCGCGGCCACGATGTGACCGGCCTGCAGCCGCGAGGCCACCCACGGGAATGCCCGCTTCTCCAGTGATCCCACGATGGCCGGCACTCCGTCGCGGGTCCACGAATGCGTCACCTCGATCACGTCGGGGCGCCGGTCGTCGAGCTCGGCGAGCACCGCGCGGTCCAGGCGCAGGTCCTCCACGATGCGCCCGAGCGCCTTCTCGATCCGGCCGCCGACCTCGCGGGCGGGTGAGGTGACGAAGGCGGCCGAGAGCTCGGAGACGAGCGTCTCGAAGCGCAGGCGCTCGGCGAGTGCCTGCTGAGCCCGGCGGCGCTGTCGCCGGTTCACGAGCAGACCGACGATGAGGGCGGTCTGGAGCGTCACCAGGGCGACGCCGCCCAGCAGCTGCCACTTGTAGAGATCCCACGGCGACGGGGTCCGGAAGCGCACCTCGCTCCCGGCCGGAAGCCGGGCCTCGTCGAGCCCCCAACGCCGCAGCTGGCGCCAGTCGAACACGTACGCGTTCGTCCCGCCGTCGGCGGGGCTTGGACGCTCTCCGCCGAGCACGCGAACCGCGAGCTCGGCGGCCCGCACGCCCTGGGCCTGGAAGCTGACGACGTGCCCGCCGACGATTCCGGCGCCGATGTACGTCTCGCCCGGTCCGTACACCGGCACGCGAGAGCTCGCGGCGACGCGCCGGACGACTTCCGCTCCGATGAGGTTCTGACCGGTGGCGTCGCGCGAGAAGGCTCCGAACAGCACGATCGTGCCCCTCGAGAGCCCGGCGACGCGCTGCAGGACCTGGTCGACCGAGAGATCGGTCAGGTATTCGATTTCGACTCCCGCCCGGTAGCGGTCGACGTCGAGCTGACGCTTGGCCGCGGCCTGCCATACCCGATCGGTGCTTGACGTCCCCGTGATCAGGACCACCCGGCGCGTCGCGGGCTGCAGACGCAGGGCCGCGTCGAGGGTCCTCGCCCAGTCCGCGTTCAGCCATATACCGGTGATGTCGTCGCGGAGCGGGAGGTCGCCGAGCGCGGCCCGGTCGACGCTGGCGAACACGACGGGCGCGCCCCGGAAGAGGTCGGCTCGATACTGGATCGCGAACCGCAGCGCGGTGCTGGCCAGCGCGACGACCAGGTCCAGCTTGACGCCACGATACTTCCGCTCGAGCAGCGCTCGGAGCTCGGGCCGCGGCTCGTCGCCGTGGAACAGAGTCAGGTCGAGATACTCCGTGTAGAAGTAGACCGGCGCCGACAGCCGCGACGTCAGGGTGGATCGGAACGCTTCGTCGATGGCCATTTGGGCCGGAGTGAGCCTCGGCGAGGCGAAGAGCAGCAGCACGTTGACCGGCCGCAGGGTCTCGCCGATCACCGGGGACACACCGTCAGCGGCCATCGCCGATGGGGCGATCAGGAGGGCGAGGAACAGCGCCCACGGCGCGAGTGCCGCATGGCGAGCGCCGCGGAGGAGTCTCACATCATGCTCCCTTCGCAATCCCTATCGTTCCGGAGCCCGTATGGTACACGACCCCGGTGATCCGGAGGCCCGGCGTTACCTCGAGCGGCGGAGGCTGACGGGAAGCCCGGCCTTGACCTGCCCCGTGATCGTGTCCTGCTTGACCGTGAGCTCGCCGAGCGTCAGGCGTTCGAGCGATAGGGTCAACAGCTCTCCCTGGATCGATCCCTTGACGCCGCCGGTCAGCCCCGAGCGTCCCCCCACACTCATGTCACCGGTGACCGCGGTGCCGTTCTGAGTCAACGTCATCGTGACCGGGAGGAACGCGCTCCCGATGCCGGCGCTTCCCGTCCACACCCCGGTCACGTTGGCCGTCGGCGCGCCGGTCGAAGCCATCTGGGCGCGCTCCGCGGCCCCGCAACCGGCCGCCAGGACGCTCCACAGCGCCATCGCCACGACGACCGCTCGCCTCAATCTGGGCCCTCCGCTACCCAGCTAACAAGGTCGGATCGCCTCGTCATACTGGACTTTCGTCCCATCGCGCTCATCGGGAGGCCCTCGCTTGCTGGGCGCCGAGTCCGCTTGCGTTGGCGCGGTCGTGACCGTACAGTTCGGTCGGAATTTGGCCGGAGTGCTTCGTCGGCTCGGCCCTTGCGTCTCCGTTCCGAACCTATATGCGAACGACCGCAATCGTCGCCGGCAGCCTGATCTTGCTCGCGGCCGGCGCCCTGGTCGCCTGGCGGTACTTCGGGCCCTGGCCTCCCAGCCTGACCGGCGCGACGCGAACCGGTGACCATGAGGCCGCCGCGACCTTCGTCGGTGCTCGAACGTGCGCCGGCTGCCACCGGCAGGAGCATGCCGCCTGGGCCGGCTCCGATCACGCGCAGACGATGCAGACGGCGAGCGACGCCACCGTGCTCGGCGATTTCGCGGATCGCCGCTTCTTCTACGGCGCGATCACCTCCACGTTCTTCCGGCGCGAGGGCCGCTACATGGTCCGGACCGACGGGCCGGACGGCAAGCCCGCCGATTTCGAGATCAAGTACACGCTCGGTGTGAGACCGCTGCAGCAATACCTGATCGAGCTGCCGGGCGGCCGCCTGCAGGCGCTGTCGATCGCCTGGGACGCGCGCCAGCGCGAGGCGGGCGGCCAGCGCTGGTTCCACCTCTACCCGAACGAGAAGATCGACTACCGCGACGAGCTCCACTGGACCCGGCGGCAGCAGAACTGGAACTACATGTGCGCCGACTGCCACTCGACGAATGTCCGCAAGGGCTACGACCCCGCCGCCGCTCGCTATGCGACGACGTGGTCGGAGATCAACGTGGCGTGCGAGGCCTGCCACGGTCCCGGATCTCGCCACGTGGCGTGGGCCGCCGCGGCTCGACCCGGCCAGACGTACGACGTCGGCGCCGACAAGGGGCTGACGGTCCTCTTACGCGAGCGACGCGGCGTGCGGTGGGCCATCGACCCGGGCTCGGGTAACGCCAAACGCAGCGTGCCGCGCGCGACGGCCCTGGAGCTTGGCGTGTGCGCTCAGTGTCACGCGCGGCGCAGCCAGATCTCGTCCGACTACGCCGCGGGCCGGCCGTTCCTCGACCACTATCTGCCGGCCCTGCTCACGCCGCCGCTCTACTGGTCCGACGGGCAGCAGCGCAACGAAGTCTACACGTGGGGATCGTTCCTCGAGAGCCGGATGCACTCGGCCGGCGTGACGTGCAGCGACTGCCACGAGCCGCACAGCCAGAAGCTGCGCGCACCCGGCAACCAGGTCTGCGCCCAGTGCCACGCCCCGGCGAAATACGACGTCGGGACGCACCACTTTCACCGCGCCGGCGGTCCGGGTGCCGAGTGCGCCGGGTGCCACATGCCGGCGACGCGCTACATGCTGATCGATCCGCGCCGCGATCACAGCTTGCGGGTGCCGCGGCCCGACCAGTCGGTCGCGCTCGGAGTGCCCAACGCGTGCACGCGCTGTCACGCCGATCGCGAGCCGACGTGGGCGGCGGCGACGATGCGAACGTGGTACGGACACGATGCGGCCGGCTATCAGCGATTCGCCGAGGCGTTCCACGCCGCGGGCACGGGCGCCGTCGCGGTCTCCCGGCAGCTGGCGGCGATTTCTCGCGACCCGCTCCAGCCTCCCATCGTACGCGCCTCGGCGCTGCTTCAATTCCCGCGCGAGCTCGCCCGGTCGCCCGCGAGCGTGGACGCGGTGAAGCAAGCCCTGGGCGACGCGGATCCGCTCGTGCGTCGCGCCGCCGTGACGGCGCTCGAACCGCTGCCGCCCGACCAGCGGAGCGCTCTCGCCGCTCCGCTCCTGAGCGATGCGGTACGCCTCGTCAGGATCGAGGCGGCGCGCGTGCTCGCGCCGATCCGTCCCGAGACCCTCGATCGAGCCACTCGCGCCGCCTACGAGCGCGCCGCCGCGGAATTCGTCGCCGTCCAGCACGTGAACGACGACCGGCCGGAGTCGCGAACGAACCTGGGCACCTACTTCGCCACGAGGGGCCGGGTGGCCGCGGCGGAGGCCGAGTTCCGCGCGGCGCTCGCCCTGGATCCCACGTTCGTGCCGGCGTACGTGAACCTCGCCGACCTCTATCGCGCCGAGCAGCGTGAGCCCGACGTCCGCCGCGTGCTCGCGGAAGGCTTGACGGCCGTGCCCGACGACGCGGCCCTGCACTATGCGCTCGGGCTCGCGCTCGTGCGGGCGCAGCGGACGGCCGAGGGGTTCAGGCACATCGAGCGGGCGGCCGCGCGCGCGCCCGACAACGTGCGCTTCGTCTACACCTACGCGGTCAGCCTGCACTCGACCGGCAAGCCGCGCGAGGCCATCGCCGTGCTGGAGAAGGCGCTGCGGCGCCGTCCGTACGATCGCGACGTGCTGGTGGCCCTGATCACGTTCAACCGCGATCAGGGCGCGATCGAGCAGGCGCTCGGCTACGCCGAGCGAATGGCCGCGCAGTACCCCGACGACCCCGAGGCGCGACGGCTGGTCGCCGAGCTGCGGGCGCGCCCCGGGCGCTGAGCGAGTCCCGGCGCGCATCGACTGGACCTTCGTCCAGGCCACCCGCCGCGTGCCCTCTGTTATTGTCCCCGCGCGCCGAAGGGAGGCGCTCAGATGATGGCTCGCCCACTGCGAATGGGAATCGGCTGACGGCGCCCGGAGCGAAGAAGGAAGATGTACGCTATCTCCTCGGCGTCGGCTGGTCGTTCTGACCGGTGACGCCTGGACGGGGAGGACGCACGATGAAGATGCTGATCGTGGTGCTCGGCGTGGCCGCCGTGCTGGCGGCCCAGGCGTGCCGATCGACGAGCACGCCGAGCGCCGAGGAGGCGGGGGCCCCGAGCGGGGCCGTGGGCGAGGCCACCATGGTGACGGTCCGCGGATGGATCGACGCCGTCGACAAGACCAACCGCACGGTGACCCTGAAGGGTCCGCGCGGCGGCACGGTGACGCTCGACGTGAAGGATCCCAAGAAGCTCGACGCGGTCGAGGTCGGCGATCCGGTCGTCGCCGCCTTCATCGAGGCGCTGGCGCTTGACGTCAAGAAGGTGCCCGGCGCGACGCCCGGCGCGAGCGTGACGGAAGCCCGGGTGGCCTCGAAGCCCGGGGAAACGCCCTCGGGCGCGGTCGGCCGCGAGGTCGTCGTGACCGCGACCATCACCGCGGTGGACCGAAAGGCGCAGACCGTGACCATCAAAGGCCCTCGCGGCAACACGGAGACCATCAAGGTGAAGGACGCGACGAACCTCAAGGGAGTCGAGGCCGGTGACGTGGCGGAGCTGACCTACACGCAGGCGCTGGCGGTCACCCTCGACCGGGCCGGCCAATGAGCGCGCGTGGGCGGATCCTGGCGGCCGCGGCGCTCGCGCTCTTGCTGTCGAGCCCGGCGGCGGCGCAGGACCTTCAGGGAACGTTGAAGAAGATCAAGGACAGTGGAACGATCGCGATCGGCTACCGCGAGCAATCCGTGCCGTTCTCGTTTCGCGGCAACGACGGCAAGCCCGCCGGCTATTCGATCGACCTCTGCTCGAGGATCGTGACGGGCGTCCAGCAGCAGCTCAAGCTGGCCAAGCTCGACGTGAAGTGGGTGCCGGTGACCCCGGAGACGCGGATCGCCGCGGTCGTGAACGGCACGATCGACCTCGAGTGCGGCTCGACGACCAACACGCTCTCGCGCCAGGAGCAGGTCGACTTCAGCCACATGACCTTCGTCGACGGCGGCAGCCTGCTCATCAAGGCCGATCGGGTGGCCGCGATGCAGGACCTCGGCGGTAAGAAAATCGCGCTCATCCCGGGGACGACGACCGAGACAGCGGTGCGCGGAGCGCTCCAGAAGGCGTTCGTCACGGCGCAGATCGTGCCGGTGAAGGACCATCGCGATGGGCTCGCCGCGGTGGAGAGCGGCGGCGCCGACGCCTACGCCTCGGATCGCGTCATCCTCATCGGGCTCGTGGTGACGGCGAAGGAGGGACAATTCGCCATCGGCGAGCAGTACCTGTCCTATGAGCCGTACGGCTTCATGCTGCGGCGTGGCGACGCGCCGTTCAGGCTGGCCGTCAACCGCGTGCTCTCGAGCCTCTACCGGTCGCGCGAGATCATGCAGATCTACGCCCGCTGGTTCGGCAAGCTCGGCGAGCCCGGCAATCTGTTGATCGCGATGTACGCGCTGCACGCGCTGCCCGAGTAGGCCCGAGCACGCTTCGCGCACGGCCTGCCCCGCGGCTCGGTGGTGGGCCGCGCTTGGGTATGCTAAGCGCGCCATGAGCGAGGGCTTCCCGAGACGTGCCCGGCGCTGGCGCTATCTCGGCTACGCCGCGGGCGCCCTGCTGGCCCTGGCGCTATTGCTGGTTCTCGGGTCGTGGCTCGCCGTCCGTATCTGGGGACCGGAGTTTGCCCGCGAGCGCCTGGAGATCGCACTCAGCTCGGCGCTCGAGCGTCCGACGCGCGTCGAGCGAGTTTCCGTCCAGCCCTGGCTCGGTCGCGTGGTCATCGGCGACGTCACGGCCGCCGCGCGGCCGGGCGAGCCGGGTCCCCACTTCTTCAAGCTTGCGCGGCTCGAGATCAACCTCGGCCTGAGCAGTCTCTGGCGTCGCCGGCTGGTCCTGCGATCGATCCGGCTCGAGCGCGACTGGGCGCGTCGCCTCGTCGAGCAGGACATCGTGAGAGCGAAGTTTCTCGACGCGCGCTTCGCCGCCTTCGTGTTCCCGGACGACGACGCGATCACCCGCGAGCTCGGGCCCGGCGAGCACGACGAGGGCGCGCGCGAGCGGCTGGTCCGCCAGGCGGCTTCGGAGGCCCAGGCGACGTGGCTGGCCGAGGCGCGCCGGCGCGCGTCCATCAAGATCTTGCTCCCGGCCGGCTCGTCCGTGCCGCCCCGTTCACGATACCGTGATCGGATCGGTCGCTGATCCTAGCGGGATTCGGTCGCGGGCGCGTCGGCAGCGGTGACCGTGGGCTCCGGTCTGGGGTTGTGGCTTCGGATGGCGAGGTCGAGGGCGCGGAGCATCGCGAGGATGTAGGCGTCTTCTCGCCAGCGGCCGAAGAGGTGGTCGGCGCCGAGGCCGACGATGTTGATGCCGCCGGGCCACACCGTGTCGGCCAGGAGCACCACACCGTCGTTCGGGCCGTGGGAGCCGAGCACCTGATAGCCGGGGTAGACCTGGTAACCCACGCTGCCCGAGACGGGCACCGCGACGATGTTGAGGACCGTGACCGTCTCCGGCAGCCGCAAGGTTTCGAGGCGTCGCCGGCTCCGTTCGGTCTCGAGCGATTCCAGTGCGTCCCAGCTCCAGCCGCTCAGGAAGAAGATTCCGCGAGCCAGCCACTTGACGGGCACGCGCAGGGCCGAATCGGCGAGGGGCGTCCCGCGCAGCGCGCCGGCGATGTTGATCCACGCCGCGACGCAGGCGCCTTCCTCGGGCGTGAGGCTGGACAGGGCCGCGGCCGCCTCGGCACCGGACTTGCTGGCGCTGACCAGGAAGAGCGGGCCGCCCTCGCAGCCCGTCTCGCGTATCGTCCGCGCGATCACGGCCGCGTTGTCCTCGACCGAATCGCTTTCGCCGGACTCGATCAAGCGATTGCGCACGCCGAGCGTGTCGAGGATCCGGCGCTGGTTGGCGAAGTCGGAGCCATTCTCGGGATGGCTCTTGTAGAGCCACGACGGCGCGAAGAGGAGCGTGTACGGGAAGGCGCCCGGGCCTCGCAGGGCATCCGCCGAGCGTTCCGCGCCTTCCTGCAGGAAGCGGTCGAACGCCGCTTGGACCGCGCGACTGCGCGGCTCGGCGGCGAGCGCCCGGGCGAAGACCAGCGCGGAGAAGTCCATCGACGTCCGGTTCGCGAGCTTTTTCAGAAACGCCTGGTCCGGGAGCTGGGCACTTTCGCCGGCGCCCCCGGTCTGAGGCTCGCTCGAGGCGAGATCGGTCAGGCGCGGCCTTTCCGACGCGGCCGGGAGCCGGGCGTCGGCGGAGCGTCTGGCCAGCACGTCGGCGAGCAGCCGTCGCGCCGCGTCGGAGTCGACGAGGGCCGCCAGCTCCGAATCCGGCGCGTCGCTGTTCACCAGATCGATCGGGCGCGCGCAACCGAGCGCCAGGGTCGCCGCGAGCGCGAGCCCGGCGCTCGCCATCGTCCACGAGTGACGGAACACCAAGCAGCCTCCGATGCCGGAATCGACCGCCGTCGCGATCATTATAGGCAGGCTCTTCGGTCGGGCGGGCGAGAACTCGACGAACGGGGCTAGCCCGCTGCGGGTCGGGCGATCTCGTGCAGGTACCACTCCGTGTAGAGGATCACGTTGTATTCGCGCTTCGTCGAATAGGGGCCCGGCGTGAAGGCCGACGAGCTCACGCCGGCCTGATTCTTCTCGCAGAGGTCCCAGTCCTGCTCGCTGGTCAGCTCCCAGAACGGGAGCAGCGCGTCGAGCGTATAGTCCTTCCCCTCGACGGCGTCCTCGGCCACGAGCCATTGAACCTGCACGAGCGTCTTCTGCGGCCCGGCCGGCGCGAGCCGCGTCGACACCGAGTGGTCGCCGCTCGAGTGGTTCCAGAAGTTCGGCATCGTCCGCATGCGGAGCGTGCCCACGTCGCGCGTCCGGTAGGAGCCCATCAGCGGCGCGACGGGCCGCCCGTCGATCGACTCGCTGACCCAGCCCGGCACCAGCGGCGTGCGGTTGATCGACCACCAACAGTCGGGCGACGGGAAGCGCACCAAGCCCGCCTCCTGATAGTCGATGCGCACGCCGTCGGCCGCGAGACGGTCCGACGTCGCCCGCGCCTGGGTCTCGATCTCGAGCCGGAGCGCCGCGTCGTCGATCGGCGCGTTGTCGTAGTTGGCCTTGATGTACTGCGGGTGGTTGACGTTGCAGTGCCAGCACTCGCGGTTGTTCTCCCACACGAGCTTCCAGTTCGCGCGCACCTCGTAGCGCCGCGTCGCCGCGACCTTGGCGCGCGCGAGCCCCTGGGGCCGTAGCAGCGCGCCGAGCGCTTCCTCGGCGCCGTCGAACGCCGGCGGCTCGCCGGCCAGGCAGACGAAGATCAGCCCGCCGACCTCGCGGACGTGCACCCGGTGCAGACCGAAGTTGGACCGGTCGAGGTCGCCGTCCTTGTCCATCCCGCCGCACGCGATGAGCTCGCCGTCGCGCGCGTAGGACCACTGGTGATACGGGCAGACGATCCGGGCGACGTGACCGGACTCGGCCTGGCAGACCTTCATGCCGCGATGGCGGCAGGTGTTGTGGAGCGCGTGGATGCGCTCGTCGTCGCCGCGGATGACGATGATCGAGTCCGTGTCGACGTCGAAGACGAAGTAGTCGCCCGGGCCCTTGACCTGGCAGGTGTGGCCGGCGAAGAGCCAGTGGCGGCGCCAGATGCGCTCGAGGTCGAGCTGGTAGATGCCCGGATCGGTCTGGAACTCGCGCTGGAGCGCGTGGCCGGCCTTGTGCTCGGCGATCAGACGGCCGAGGAGCACCCGGGCGTCGGCGAGCTGGGACGACGTGAGGAATGTGCTCGACATCGCCTCCTCATTATAGGCGACGTCACGATGAGCGACGTCGACCGCGGCGGCGCCTTTACCGGCGGAGTCTGACGCCGGCTGGATCGTAGAGCACGTCGGCCGCGACCTGAGCGGCGAAGCGCGCGCCGAAGGCTTGCACCTCGAGCGGCGTGCCGATCGCCGAGAGCGCGGGCGGCAGATATACGAGGCCGATGTGCTTCGCGACGGTGTAGCCCCAGCCCGCGCTCCGCAGGCGGCCCACGATGCGGCCGTCCGCGGACACGGCCTCGCCGCCGTAGAGGTCGGAGGCTTCGGGCATCGGCGCCGCGAGCGTGATCGTGCACAGCTTTCGCTGGGCGCCCTCGGCCCTGATCCGGAGCAGCGCCTCGCGCCCGACGAAGTCGCCCTTCCGCAGGCGCACGCAGAAGCCGAGCCCCGCTTCGTACGGGTTCTCGGCCGGCGTGAGATCGGTGCTCCAGTACCGGTAGCCCTTCTCGAGCCTCAGCGAGTCGACGGCCTTGTAGCCGACGGGCTCGATCCCGAGGGGCCGCCCGGCGGCCAGCAGTGAATCCCACACGCGCACAGCCTGCCGGCCCTCGACGTAGAGCTCCCAGCCGAGCTCGCCGACGTAGGTCACGCGCTGCGCGTCGACGGCGGCGCCGGCGATCTCGATCCGTTGCGCCGACATGTACGGGAAGGCGGCGTTCGACACGTCCCTCACGGTGACGGCCTCGAGCACGCGCCGCGCTTCGGGGCCCCAGAGGCCGATACAGGCGAACTGGTCGGTCACGTCGCGCACGTCCACGCCGCCGTCAGGCGGCATGTGCATCCGGATCCAGCCGAGATCGCTCGCGACGAAGTTGCTGCCGGTCGTCACGCGGAAGCGGTCAGGGCCCCAGCGCGTGACGGTCAGGTCGCTCTCGATCCCCCCGCGCGGGTTGAGGAGCTGCGTGTAGACCACGCTGCCGACCGGGCGGTCGACGTCGTTGTCGGCCAGGCGCTGCAGCAGCGCCAGGGCCCCGGGGCCGCTCACGTCGAGCTTGCCGAACGAGGTGAAGTCGAACAGTCCAACGCGCTCGCGGACGGCCCGGTGCTCGACGCCGACGCGCTCGAAGAACGCAGGCCGAGCCCAGCCCCAGCGCCGCTGGTCCGCGCCGGCGCGGCGCCCCGGTGTGCCGGGCACGAAGTAGTTCGCGCGCTCCCAGCCGCTCTTCTCGCCGAACACCGCGCCCGCCGCGGCGAGCCTCCCGTCGAGCGGGCTCAGGCGTCGCGCGCGGGCCCACTCGTTCTCGTCGTGAGGATAGCGGAGCATGTAGTAGTACCTGTACGACTCGCGCGCGCGCTCGGCGGCGTACCCGCGGTCCTCGTACACGGGGCCGAAGCGGCGCACGTTCAGCTCGGTCACGTCGTGCGGCGGCTCGCCGTCGACGAGCCAGTCGGCGACGATGTGGCCGATCGCGCCGCCGGCGCCGAAGCCCGTGTGCGAGAGCCCGGCCGCGACCCAGAAGCCGGGCACGCCGGGGAGCGGACCGAGCAGCGGGCGGCTGTCGGGCGTGATGCCCTCGGGGCCGTTCACCAGGTGCGCCAGCTCGGCCTTCGCCAGGACGGGCACTCGCCGGATGGCGCCCTCGAGGATCTCGCTGAACAGCTCCCAGTCGGACGGCAGGAGCTGCTGCGTGAAGTCCCACGGCACGCCGCCGACCGACCACGCGACCGGGTTTCGCTCGAAGCCGCCGATGAGGAAGCCGCCGACTTCTTCGCGCATGTAGACGAGGTTCTCCGGGTCGCGCAGGCACGGCGTCGTGCGCGGGAGCTCGCTGCCCGGAATGGGCTTCGTCGCCAGGTGCTGGTGGACGAGCGGCGTGATGGGCAGGCTCGCGCCGACCATCGCCGCGATCTGCCCGGCCCACATCCCGCCGGCGTCGACGACGGTCTCCGTCCGGATGGCGCCGTGATCGGTCTCGACCGCGGCGACCGCGCCGCGCGCGGTACGCGTGATCCCGGTGACGCGCACGCCCGTGTCGAGCTCGACGCCCAGCCGGCGCGCGCGGGCGGCGAGCTCCATCGTGGCGCCGCTCGGATCGAGCCAGCCATCACCGGGCAGGTACATCGCGCCGTAAAGGTTCTCGCCGGACATCAGGGGGAAGATGCGGAGCGATTCCGCCGGCGAGATCGTGTCGACGTCGAGACCGATCGCGCGGGCCATGCCGACCTGGCGCTGGAGGAAACGAAGCTGATCGTAGCTCGACGCGACGCGCAGGCTGCCGACCTCGTGCCAGTGCTGCGCCGCGCCCGGCTCCGCCTGCAGCTGCCGATACAGCTCGATGCTGTATTTCCGCATCCGCATGAGCGTCGGCGACGTGTGGAAGTGCGTCACCATCCCGGCGGCGTGCCACGTCGATCCGCTCGTCAGCTCGCCCTTGTCGACGAGCACCACGTCGGTCCAGCCTTTCCGCGCCAGATGGTAGGCGACGCTGCAGCCCGCGATGCCGCCGCCGATGATGACGACCCGCGCCCGCTCTCTCATGCTAGCGCTGCTCCGACAGCGCCTTGACGTGGTCGAGCACGCGGAGGTGGATGCGCGAGATGATGGCGTCGGCGAAGAAGGCCAGGCAGAGCCACGCGGATTGGCCGGCGTCCACGGCCCGGCGCAACGTCATGCCGACCCCGATCCACACGAACGGCAGCGTCCACGCCGCCATCGCCCAGCCGAGCCACTCGGGGCGTTGCCACGGCACCTGATGGCGAAGCAGCACGGACGGCGGCGCCAGGTAGTCGAGGGGCGACCAGAATCGTCCAACGACCAGTCCGATGGCGGCCGCGTCGATCGCGTACTTGAGGATCATCAACGCCAGGCCGTGGCTGAAGTAGGTCCGACGATCGACCGGGTCGCTCAGCGTGAACCAGAGGCGAAGCCACCGAGCGAGACCTTGCACCACCGCGACGCCTACCGCCGGCGCCACGCCTGAGTTCGGCGCTCGAGCGCGCGCGCCAGGATCAGGTGGAGCATGCGCGCCCCCACGTTCGTGTAGAAGATCATCATCGCCATGGCGGCGGCCGAGGCGATCTCGCCGGTGTCGTCCATGTTCAGGACGGAGATCGACGCCAGCTCGGTCTTCGGCCCGTAGATGAAGACGACGCCGGAGACGGTCGTCATCGCGTTGACGAACATGTAGATCGCGATGTCGAGCGTGGACGGCAGGCACACCGGGACGGTCACGCGCCAGAAGGTCCGGTAGAACGGCTGCTTCAGCGACGCGGACACCGTCTCGAACTCGGGATCCATCTGGCGCAGCGCGGTGAGGGCGGTCAGGTGCCCGACGGTGTAGAAGTGCATGATCGTGTTGACGACCAGAATCGTCATCGTGCGGTAGAGCACGTTGAGCGGATTCGCCGGCGCGTTGAAGAAGAAGATGTAGGCGAGACCGAGGACCAGGCCGGGCACCGCCATCGGGAGCATCGCCAGGAAGTGAAAGATCCCGCGACCCAGCGCGAAGCCGCGGGCCTTCTCGACGAGGTAGGCGCCGACGAACACGACGACGGTCCCGACCACGCTCGTCAGGAGCGCCAGCCGGATCGAGTTGTAATAGGAGGCCCAGCCGCCGCCGCCCTTCTGGTCGAAGTCGTAGTGGGCCCAGGTCAGGGCGAGGTTGTAGGGAAAGAACTTCACGACGGCGGCGAACTGCGAGATCGCGACGATGCTCAGGAGCGCGCAGCCGATCACGACGCAGTAGGCCAGCATCAGGAGGTCGAACAGCGGCTGCGGCTTCGGCTCGTAGGGCACCGCGCGCGCGGAGAGGAGCGCCACCTGGCGGCGGCGCACCGCGCGATCGACCATGAAGGCGAAGACCGCGGGCACCAGCAAGATCACGCTCACGACCGCGCCCATCTGAAAGTTCTGCTGGCCGATGACCTGCTTGTACACGTCGGTCGCCAGCACGTTGTACTGGCCGCCGATGACCTTCGGCGCGCCGAAGTCGGTGACCACGGTGGTGAAGACGACGAAGGTGGCGCTGATCAAGCCGTAGCGCGCGCCGGGCAGGGTGACGGTCCAGAAGATCTTCGGCCGCGACGCGCGCAGCGCCACCGCCGCCTCGTAGAGCCGGGCGTCGGCGAGGGCCAGCGCGGCCAGGACGATCAGCAGGGCGTGGGGGAAGGTGGTGAACACCTCCGCCATCACGATGCCGATCGGGCCGTAGATGCTGTGACCGAAGAGCGCCGCCTTCAGAAGGCCCTGGTTGCCGAAGAGATAGACGAGGGCCAGGCCCGGCAGGAGCGAGGGTACGAGGATCGGGACGAGGGCGACGGTCTTGAAGAAGCCGCGGAAGGGCATGCGCGAGCGGGTGAGCGCGTCGGCGTAGAGAAACGCGAGCGGTACCGTGATGACGGTGCTGAGGATCGACACCCCGAGACTGTTGCCGATCGACTGGGACAGGGCCGGCGTGGAGAAATAGCGGACGTAGTTGGCGAGGCCGACGAACTCATCTCGAGATCCCTGCAGGCTCTTGGCGAGCATGAGACCGAGGGGCAGCGCGAGGGCGGCGACCAGATAGAGTCCGATGACGCCGATGAAGAGGCGCATGAGCCGGTCGTCGCGGCTCAACTCGGGCCGGACGATCGCGGCGGCCTGGTCCGCGCGCGCGAGCGCGGCGTCAGCGATTGACGGGGCTCCTGGGGTAGATCCGAATCCGCTCGGGCGGCAGCAGCACCGAGAGCGTGCTCTTTTCGGTTATCCGGCGCCGCCGGACCATGTCGGCCGGAAGATCGGCGCGCAGGAGCACTCCCGCCGCCGCGTCGCCGGCCAGGTCGGCCCGGAAGAACGAGCCCAGGAAGACGAGCGCGTCCACCCGCACGGTCAGGGCGTTCGATTCGCTCCGGCCGCCGTCGTGAACCACGATGTCCTCCGGTCGGATGGCGAGCGTCACCTCCGTCCCGGCGGCGAGGCCCTCGACGTCGCACGCGAGCTCGGAGCGGCCGAGCCGGACCGCGCCGTCGCGCACGACCGTCCCGGCCACGAAGTTCATCACGCCGATGAAGTCGGCGACGAACGGCGACGCCGGCTCGCGGTAGATCTCGAGCGGCGTGCCGACCTGCTCGATCGCGCCGGCGTTCATCACCACGATGCGGTCGGCCATCGTGAGCGCCTCTTCCTGGTCGTGGGTGACCATGATCGTCGTCACGCCCAAGCGCCGCTGGAGCGCTCTGATCTCGTGGCGCAGGTGCACGCGCACCTTCGCGTCGAGCGCGGAGAGCGGCTCGTCGAGCAGCAGGAGCCCCGGCGAGGTCGCCAGCGCGCGCGCGAGCGCGACCCGCTGCTGCTGGCCGCCCGAGAGCTGGGCGGGATACTTGTTGCCGTGTTGGGCCAGGCCCATCAGGTCGAGCAGCTCGTGGACGCGCTTGACGAGCTCGCCGCGCGGCATGCGCGTGTTCTCGAGGCCGTACGCGACGTTCCGGGCGGCGGTCAGGTTCGGGAAGAGCGCGTAGGACTGGAACACGATCCCGAAGTCGCGCTTGGTCGGCGGCAGCGCGGAGATGTCACGGCCGTTCTGCTCGATGCGGCCCGTCGTCTGGATGTCCAGCCCGGCGATCGCCCGGAGCAAGGTGGTCTTGCCGCATCCGGACGGGCCGAGGAAGCAGACGAACTCGCCCTCGACGATCTCGAGCGAGATGTCGTCGAGGGCGGTGAAGGCGCCGAACGTCTTGGTGAGGCGGCTGATCCGCAGATAGGGCGTCGTTACCGTTCTCCCTACTTCTTCGGCTCCGACTTCGCGCCGTAGCGCTTTTCCCACTCGGCCAGGATCTTGGCGCGGTTCGTGGCCGCCCACTGGAAGTCGTTTTTGGCCATGTGCTCGAGCATGTTGGCCGGCAGGTGCTCGACCGGCTGCGACATCTTCGAGATCGCGACCACCGCGTAGCCCTCGTTGTAGAGCTTCATCGCCTTGTCGGTGACCGACCAGTTGACGAGCGTCTTGGCGGCCTCGAGGTTCTTCGTGCCCTTGACGATCGCGGTCGCTTCCATGTCCCAGCCCGAGCCCTCCGAGGGGAACACGATGTCGATCGGCGCGCCCTGCTTCTTCTGCCGCGCGGCGCGGAACTCGAAGGACACGCCGAGCGGGTACTCGCCGGCGCCGGCCATCGTGCACGGCTTGGAGCCGGAGTGCGTGTAGACGCCGATGTTCTGGTGGAGCGCGTCCATGTACTTCCAGCCCTCGGTCTCGCCGAAGAGCTGCAGCCAGCTCGACACGTCGAGGAAGCCCGTGCCCGACGAGGCTGGGTTCGGCATGACGACGGCGCCCTTGTACACGGGCTTCGTCAGGTCCTTCCACGAAGCCGGCTTGGGCAGGTTCTTCTTCTGGGCCTCGACGGTGTTGAAGCAGAGGGCCGCGACCCACGCGTCCATGCCGACCCACGTCGGCGGATTGTCCTTGTCGCGGAACTGCGCGTCGAGCCGCTCGACGCCCTTCGGGGCGTACGGCATCAGCATGCCTTCGGGCTTGAGCACCAGGAGGCTCGTCGCAGCCAGACCCCAGATCACGTCCGCCTGCGGATTGGCCTTCTCGGCGAGCAGCTTGGCGGTGATGACGCCGGTCGAGTCGCGGACCCACTTGATCTCGATGTCCGGGTAGTCTTCGTTGAAGCGGGCGGCGTACTTCTTGAGATCGTCAGCCTCGACAGCCGTGTAGACCGTCAGGGTCGCCTTGGCGGCGCGGACGGTGGTCGCCGCGAATCCGATCGCCGCTGCGACGATCGCCGCGCACGCCAGCAACGAGCCGAGTCTGACCGTTTTTTCAGCCATTGAGGGCCCTCCCTTCGCGAGGTGGCGCGATTTTAGCCCAGACGCCGCGCTTTGTCAGGGCTCGCCACGAAACCGTCACACGAGCCGATCGCGCAGCCGTGAGCTGATCGCGTCGACCACCATCACCATGGCCACCGTCACCAGCAGCACCGTGGACGCCGCGCGGTAGTCGATCATTCGGAGATAGGTCTGCAGATAGAAGCCGATGCCGCCGGCCCCGACGAAGCCGAGCACGGTCGCGGCGCGGATGTTGGTCTCGAGACGATAGAGGACGTAGGAGAGAAAGAGCGGGAGCACCTGGGGGATCACGCCGAAGCGCAGGACTTGCAGCCGCGTCGCGCCGGTCGCGGTGATCGCGTCGACCGGCCCGGGATCGACGCCCTCGACGGCCTCCCCGTAGAGCTTGGCGAGCGAGGTCGTCGTGTACGCCACGACGGCGAGGACGCCGGGGAAGGGGCCGAGACCGACCGCGGCGACGAAGACCAGGGCATAGACGAGCGTGTCCACGCTGCGGAAGAAGTTGAGCACCGCGCGCGCCGGGTAGAACACGGCGCCGGGCGCCACGTTGCGCGCGGAGAGGAAGCCGAGCGGCAGCGCCAGGACGGCCGCCACTCCCGTGCCGAGCAGCGCGATCTCGACCGTCTTGAGGGCACCCAGCAGGGCGGCCGGCAGCACGCTCGGGTCGGGGGGCATCATGCGCCGGACGAAGTCGAAGATCCACGGCAGGCCGCGCGCCAGGCGCACCGGATCGGCGCCGGTGTCCCAGACGAGCCACGCGAGCACGACGAGGGCAACGAAATATGAGGCTCGTTTTATTGTAGCGAGTGCCATGAGCCCGGCTTGGACCGAGGGTGGCCTGAGACAGATGCGACCTGGCTCCGCACGCCCGGTCTGAGGCTAGACGTGTCCCGGCCCAGCTTCATGGTGTCTCTCCTTCGCCGTAGATCGCGCGGACCACAGTCGGTGTCAGGGCCGCGGGCGGGCCGTCGAAGGCGATGCGGCCCTCGCGGAAGCCGACGATGCGCGTGGCGTAGGCCAGCGCGGTCTCGAGCTGGTGCTGGCTCACGACGAGCGTGAGGCCCTGCTCGACATTGATCGCCTTCAGGATGTCCATGATGCTGCTGGTGAGGGCCGGATCGAGGCTCGCCGTCGGCTCGTCGGCCAGGATGACCGCGGGCCGCTGGGCCAGCGCGCGCGCGATCGCGACCCGCTGCTGCTCGCCGCCCGAGAGGGTATCGGCCCGCCGCGCGGCGAGGTGGCCGAGGCCCACCTGATCCAGACACGCGCGCGCCCGCTCGCGATCGGCCCGGGGAAAGCTCCCGAACAGGCTCGGCACCGGCGGCACGTAGCCGAGCCGCCCCGCCAGGACGTTGTCGAGCGCGGAAGCGCGGCGCACCAGGTTGAACTGCTGGAAGACCATGCCGATCTGCCGGCGCACCCCGCGGACCGCGGGCGCGCCGGCGCCGGTGACGGCGCGGCCGGCCACCTTGATCGTCCCGGCGGTGGGGTCGACCAGGCGGTTCAGACAGCGCAGGAAGGTGGTCTTGCCGGCGCCGCTCCGACCGAGGACCACGACGAACTCGCCGCGCTCGATCGAGAGGTCGACTCCGTGGAGCGCGACGGTCGAAGGCGGCAGGACGACCCGCAGCCCCGTCACCTCGATCATCGGAGCGGCCGCGGCCGGAGTCAGCGCGGCTTGACGCCGAGCAGCTCGACCGCTGCGCGCACCGGGTCGTAGTCGCGGTCGTCGGCGGGCGCGAACCCGTCGATCTCGTAGAGCCGACGCAGGAGTGCGGCGTAGGCCGGCGCGCGGATCTGCAGGAGGGCGTCGCGCACCTTTGCGAACGTCGCCGGATCGAGGCCCGCGCGCGCCGCGATGCCGGCCTCGGGGATCTCCGGCGTCTCGGCGATATAGATGATGCGCTCGCGCTCGGCCGGGTCGCTCAGGTATTGCTCGCGGGCCATGTCGAACGAGGCCAGCGCGTCGACGTGGCCGTTGAGCAGCGCGCGCATGCCGGCGTCGTGCGCGCCCGCGAAGAGGACCTCTCGGAAGAAAGTCTTGGGGTCGCGGTCCTTCACGAGCCCGCGCTGGATCAAGAGCACCATCGGGTAGGTGTAGCCCGAGGAGCTGGCCGGGTCGATGAACGCCATCGTCTTGCCCCGCAGATCCTCGAGCGTCTTGAGCCCGGATTCCTTGCGGACGTAGATCCGCGAGGTGAACGAGCTCTTGCCGTGCCAGAGGTTGCGCACCATGATCGTGGCCTTCGCCTCGCGGCTCGCCAGGACATAGCCGACGGGGTGCACGAAGGCAAGATCTGCAGTGCGATTACGCAGCGCCTCGATCACCGCGGCGTAGTCCGAGGCGACCGTGACCCGCACCGGGATTGCCGTGAGCTTCGTCAGCACCCGCGCGAACTCGTCGCCGGTGGCGAGCAGATCGGTCGGCTTCTGCGAGGGCGTGAGCACCAGGTGCAGGCCCTCGGCGGCGACGGCGAAGCCCGGCGGCGCGACGCTCAGCGCGAGCACGCACAATGCAAGGAGCGCCAGAGCGCGGGCGACCATCGGCGGTGAGTGTACCATCGCCCTGACCGCCGTCTTCGCGATCGCTACAGGAGATGCGGTCTTCACTGCGTTCGCCGTCTGCGTCCCGGTTGACGACGAACGTCATGATCCACGAGACCCCGTACATGACCGGATGCGCGACCAGTGCGAACCCGCCGATATGTGTCCCTTGGATCAACCTGGCACAAGGTCGGGGTCGCCGAGAATACATCGTGGTCGTGACCAGGCGCCCGGGTACCATCGAGATACCGGCCATGAGATTCTTCTGGGCCCTGGTCTTCGTCGCCGCCGCCGCCGGCGGCATCTATCTGGCCGACCGGATGGTCCTGGCTCCGAGCCGCGCCATGCAGCGCCAGCTCGCGGAGAAGGACGCGGAGATCCGCGCCCTCACCGAGCGCAATCAGGCCCTCGAAGCCGCCATTCGACTGCTGCGCTACGCCGAGCGGCGCGCGCGGCTCGTCGTGCTCGATCAGACGCCCGGGCCCGAGGGTCATCCGCGGACGCGCGTCCGGTTCACCGAGCTCGACTCGCAGGGCGATCCGGTCGGCGAGCCGCGCGAGCTCACGCTCGACGGTGACGAGATCTACGTCGACACGCTGGTGATCAAGTTCGAGGACGATTTCGTGATGGCCGGCGACGCGCTCAAGGGCAAGGCGCTGATGCTTTTCCGTCGGATCTTCACCGACCGCAAGCGGCCGTCCGAAGGCGAAGTGTTAGACAAAGAAGGACAGATCCCGCAGAGCTACGCCGCCGAGCGGGCGCCGACCGCGTTCGAGCGCGAGCTGTGGGCGCGGTTCTGGGAGCTGGCCAACAACCCTGAGGAGGCCAAGCGGCGCGGGGTGCGGGCGCTGCACGGCGAGGCGGTCTCGACCCGCGTGCGCAAGGACCGCGTCTACTCGATCACCTTGCGCTCGACCGGAGAGCTGACGATCCAGCCGATCAAGTAGCGTTGACAAGCGCGCCGGGCGTGCGACGATAGCTCGCCTCATGAGCGCGCCTACCGCGGAAGTCGTCATCTGCGGCGCCGGCATCGCCGGCATCGCCGCCGCCTATCACCTGGCCGTGCGACGCGGCGTCACCGGCGTCGCCCTCGTCGACGAGGGCCCGCCGCTCTCGCTCACCAGCGACAAGTCGACCGAGTGCTACCGCAACTGGTGGCCGGGACCCGGCGACGACATGGTCGCGCTCATGAACCGCAGCATCGATCTGCTCGAGGAGCTGGCGCGCGAGAGCGACAACCGATTCCTTCTGAACCGGCGCGGCTATCTCTTCGCGACGGCCGATCCGGCGCAGGTGCCGGCGTTCGTCGAGCGCGCGACGGAAGCCGCCACCCGCGGCGTGGGCCCGGCCCGCATCCACCGCCACGCGTCGAGCGATTACGAGCCCGCACCCGCCGACGGCTTCGAGGATCAGCCGACGGGAACGGACGTCATCACCGACCCGACGCTCCTGCGCCGATACTTTCCGCAGCTGGCGAGCGACACCGTGGCCGTGCTGCATGCCCGCCGCTGCGGCTGGTTCAGTGCCCAGCAGCTCGGCATGTACCTGCTCGAGCGCGCGCGCGAGCACGGCGTGCGGTTCGTGGAAGGACGCGTCGAGCGGATCGACACGACCGGCGGGCGCGTACGCGGCGTGCAGATCGCCGCGCGGGGCGGCGACCTTCGCATCGCGACAGGCCGCTTCGTGAACGCGGCCGGCCCGTTCGTCGGCCGGATCGGCCGCCTGCTCGGGCTCGACCTGCCGGTGTTCTCCGAGCGCCACGCGAAGGTGGCCTTCAACGACGCGCTCGGAGCGGTACCGCGCTGGGCGCCGATGACGATCTGGACCGATCCGATCACCTTGCCCTGGTCCGACGAGGAGCGGCAGGAGCTTCTGGCGTCGGCCGAGCACAAGCGGCTCGTCGAGGAGTTTCCGGCGGGCGTGCACGGCCGTCCGGAGGGTGCCGGCGACAGCCCGGTCGTGCTCCTGATCTGGACCTACGACATCGAGCCGGTCGAGCCCACGTTTCCTATCGAGTTCGACGCCGCCTACGGCGAGATCTGTCTGCGCGGCATGTCGCGGATGATCCCGGCGCTCTCGCGGTATCTGACACGCTTACCGCGCGTTGTCGTCGACGGCGGCTACTACACGAAGACGCGCGAGAACCGGCTGCTCTCCGGGCCGCTCCCGGTGGACGGCGCCTACATCCTGGGGGCGCTCTCCGGCTACGGGCTCATGTCGTCGAACGGCGCCGCGGATCTCCTGGCCGATCACATCGCCGGGCGCGCACTCCCGCGCTACGCGCCGGCGTTCCTGCTGTCCCGGTACGACGACCCGGCGTATCGCGCGCTCGTCGAGCAGTGGGGGGATTCGGGGCAGCTCTGAGCCCGTCCGGGGCGCTCACGCGGCGATCATCTCGAGAGGAGAGCGGTCATGGCGGCGAAGATCGAGAAATACTGCGCGCCGGGTGTCTACGATCCGCCCGGCTACAGCCAGGCCATCAAGGTGACAGGCGCTCAGACGATCCTGTTCCTCGCCGGCCAGGTGCCGTACGAGATGGACGGGACCGTCAAGCATCGCGGCGACTTCAGGGGCCAGGCGCGCGCGGTGTTCGGCGCGGTCAAGGCGCTCGTCGAGGCGGGCGGCGGCAGCCTCGCCAACGTCGTGAAGATCACGACGTACGTCACCGACGTCCGCTACCGGCTCGACTTTCGCGCCGTGCGCGACGAGGTCTTCGGCCAGAAGGGCCCGGCCTCCACGATGGTCCAGGTCGCCTCGCTCTCGCACCCGGACTACCTGATCGAAGTCGAAGCGCTCGCGGTCGTCTAGCGCGCGCCCCGCGGACGCGCTCACGGCAGGGACGCGCGGACCGCGGCGAAGGGCGCCGTCCACCCGACGATGCCACCCTGCGCGTGCACCATGGCGAGCGTGGCCTGCTTGAATTCCGGGAAGTAGCTCGCGGTCGCGTCCTCGACCAGCAGGCAGTCGTAGCCGCGATCGTTGGCCTCGCGCATGGTGGTCTGCACGCAGACCTCGGTCGTCACGCCGGCGAGGATCAGGTGGGTGATCCGCTGCGAGCGCAGCAGGACGTCGAGCTTCGTGGCGTAGAAGGCGCCCTTGCCGGGCTTGACGATGACGGTCTCGCCGGCGCGCGGCGCTAGCACGGGGACGATGTCGTTGCCGGGCTGGCCGTCGACCAGGACGCGGCCCATCGGCCCGGCGTCGCCGATCCGAAGCGACGGCCGGCCTCGCAGGCGCTTGGCCGGCGGGCAATCGGCGAGGTCCGGACGGTGGCCTTCGCGCGTGTGCACCACGCGGAGGCGGTGAGCGCGCGCCCACGCGAGCAGGTCTCGCACGGTCGGAACGATGGCGGCCAGCCGGCTCACGTCGTTGCCCAGGGCCTCGCCGAAGCCTCCGCGCTCGATGAAGTCGCGCTGCATGTCGATCACGACCAGCGCCGTGGTGGTCGGCTCGAAGGAGTACGCGTACGGCCGCGCCGCGATCTCAGGCACGGGCGGGGGCGAGTGCCGGCGCCGCCGCGTGGTGGCCGGCCATGCACGGGCCGATGACGGCGATGTCGGCCCTCGCGGTCGCGGTCTCGTGCACGATGCGTCCGCCGAAGATGACCGCGAGGCGGTCCGAGAGCTCGAACAGCTCGTCGAGATCTTCGCTGACGAGCAGGACGGCCGCGCCGCCGTTTCGCGCCGCCAGGATCCGGTCGTGGATCTCGGCGACCGCCGCGAAGTCGAGCCCGACCACCGGGTTGGCGGCGATCAGCACCGAGACCGGCTCGGACAGCTCGCGGGCGAGCACCGCCCGCTGGACGTTGCCGCCGGAGAGCGTCGCCATCGGCGCGTCGGGCCCCTCCGTCTTCACTCCGAAGGCACGGATCCATCGCTCGGCCTGAGCGCGGAGCGCGCCGCGCCGCAGCCACGGGCCCGACGACTGGGGCGGCCGGTCGAAGTTCCGCAAGGTCATGTTCTCGGCGACGCTCATGCCGGGCACGCAGGCGTTGCGCAGGGGCTCTTCGGGCAGACTGAACACCCGGTGACGGCGGATCTCGGCGCGCGTGGCGCGGAAGGGCTCGCCGCCGACGAGGATCTCTCCGCCGGCCGTCGGCCGCTGGCCGATGAGCGCCTCGACCAGCTCGCGCTGGCCGTTGCCCGAGACGCCCGCGATCCCCACGATCTCGCCGGAGCGGACCGTGAGACTCAACCGTTCCACGGCGGGTCGCCCGACGTCGTCCTCGACCTTCAGATCGCGGATGACCAGACGCGGCACGCCGACGTCGACCGGCCCGCCCGTCTTCGTCGCGTGCGACCGAGGAATCTCGCGCGTGCCGACCATCATGTGGGCCAGCACAGCCCCCGTCAGGTCTGCCGTCTGTCCCTTGCCGACCAGCCTGCCGCGCCGCAAGACCGCGACGTCGTCGGCGAAGGCCATCACCTCGCGGAGCTTGTGCGTGATCATCAGCACGGTGACCTCGCCCGCGCGCGTCATCGCCCGCAGCATGCCGAGCACCTCGTCGGCCTCGGCCGGCGTGAGCACCGAGGTCGGCTCGTCGAGGATCATGAAGCGGCGGTGCAAGTAGAGCTGCTTGAGGATCTCGACCTTCTGCTTCTCGCCCGCGGCGAGCCGCGCGACCGGCCGATCGAGGTCGAGCCGGAACGGGACCGTGTCCATGAACGCGGTGAGCCGGCTCCACTCGGCCGGCCAGTCGACGACCGCGGGCACCGTGTCGCGGGCCATCACGAGGTTCTCCGCCACGGTCATGCTCGGCACGAGGGTGAAGTGCTGGTACACCATGCCGATGCCGAGGGCGTGCGCGTCGTGGGGTGAGCGGATCTCCCGCTCGCGCCCGCCGACGACGATCTCGCCCGCGTCCGGCTGGTGATAGCCGACCAGGCATTTCACCAGGGTACTCTTGCCCGCGCCGTTCTCGCCCAGGAGCGCCGTGAACGAGCCCGCTCCGACGCGCAGGGACACGCCGTCGAGGGCGGTGACGGCCCCGAAGCGCTTGGTCATGCCGAGGACTTCGACGTCGACCGCGCCGGTCTGCCGGCGCCGCGGCTCGTCGGCGACGGGCGTCACGCCGCTGTCCGGATGGCGGCGATGAAGTCGGTGGAGCGCGCCACCGCGCCAAAGACGCCGCCCTGCATCGTCACCATCTTGATCGCGGCCTTGTAGTTGCCGTAGTCCGTGGCGCCCGTGCAGTCCTCGAGCAGCAGACACTCGAAGCCGCGGTCGTTGCCCTCGCGCATGGTGGTGTGGACGCACACGTCGGTGGTGATCCCGGTGAGCACGAGGTTCTGGATGCTGCGGGTTCTCAGGATCAGCTCGAGATCGGTCGCGCAGAACGAGCCCTTGCCCGGCTTGTCGATCACGGTCTCGCCGGGATGCGGGGCGAGCTCGGGCACGATCTCCCAGCCTGGCTCGCCGCGGACGAGGATGCGCCCGCACGGGCCGGGATCGCCGATCCCGGCGCCGATGCGCCGCGAGCGCCAGCGCTTGTTGGCGGGAAGGTCGGACAGATCCGGGCGATGGCCCTCGCGCGTGTGGATCACGTGGAAGCCGCCCGCGCGCGCCGCCGCCAGCACGGCCCGAATCGGCTCGATCGGCGCGCGCGTGAGCGACAGATCGTACCCCATCCGATCGACGTATCCGCCGATCCCGCAAAAATCCGTCTGCATGTCGATGACCACGACCGCCGTATTGTCCGGCCTAAGATCTCCGTCATAAGGCCACGGATACGGCTCCGCCTTCACGTACCGCTCGACGGTTCGCCCCTCGTCAGTCATACGTTCTCCGTACTAAGCAAGAACAGATCTGTAAGCATGACCGCCGGACCGGCCTCTTCACGAGCGACACCGACCGAAGCCGGGCGGGTGGCGCCGGGGCTGGCCCAGCCGGGCTGGCGTAAGTGGGACCCCCTCGTCCCGCCCGCAGCGCGAAGCGCTGCAATTCGGGCGAGTGGGTGACGGAGCCGGCCCGGCTGGGCCAGCCCCGGCGCCACCCGCCCGCCTCGCGCCGACGTCGCTTGTGAAAAGGACGCTCTGGCGCCGCATGCTCATCGGTTGATGCTGAGCTCGCCAGGAGCGCCGGAAAGCGTGCGCCGCGGCGAGCACGTCGCGATCATGATGCCGAGCGTGACCACGTACGGCGCGGCGTTGAAGAGATAGTAGCCGGACGTGACGCCGACCGACTGCAGCGCCGGACCCAGCGCGCCCGCGCCG
>QHTE01000051.1:0-6543 GCA_003220685.1 Candidatus Rokuibacteriota bacterium | reverse complement strand
GCGTAGAAGCACTGGATCGGGCTCCAGCGCGCGAAGATCACGAGCGCCACCGCCATCAGTCCCTGACCGCTCGACAGCCCCTCGCTCCAGCTCCCCGGATAATACAGTGATAAGAACGAGCCGCCGATGCCGGCGAGACATCCGCCGAGCGCGGTCGAGAGCGTGCGCACGCGCGGCACCGCGTAGCCCATGGCCCGCGCGGCGTCGGAGCTGTCGCCCACCATGCGGACCACGAGTCCCCAGCGCGTGTTGCGAAACACCCAGCCGAGGCCGATGGCCAGCGCCAGGCCGATCAGGAAGAGCGGGTTCACCTGGAGCGCCGCGCGAATCTGCGGCGAGTCGCTCCACGCCCCGAGCGGAATCCCCGGCAAGGTGGGCGCCTTGGGCTGCACGTACGGCTTGCCAAGGAAGAACGCGAGCCCGGTGCCGAACAGCATGAGGCCGATCCCGACGGCGATGTCGTTGACGCGCGGCAGGTTGCATGCGAGCCCGTGGAGAAGACCGAGCAGCAGTCCCGCGCCGCCGGCCGCCAGCACGCCGAGCCACGGGTTGCCGCTCGTGTACGACACGGCGTACCCGCTCATCGCGCCCATTATCAGAATCCCCTCGAGGCCGAGGTTGATGCGGCCGCTCCGCTCGGTGATGCATTCGCCGAGGCTCACGAACAGAAACGGCGTGCTGACCCGGATCGCCCCGCCCAGGACGCCGATCGGCACGCCCCACCAGCCGAGCTCGACCACGGTCAGGCCGCCCGCGCGCGGAACGGCTTGAGCCGGCCGTAGAGCGCTTCGCTGCCGAGGATGAGCATGAACGCGATGCCCTGCAAGACGAGCACGGTCGCATCCGGCAGGTCGAGCCGCCGCTGCAGCATCCCGCCCGACGCGGAGAGACCGCCCACCAGCACCGCCACCGGCACGATCGCGAGCGGATTTTGGCGGGCGATGAACGCGACGACGATGCCGGCGTAGCCGTAGCCCGCGATCAGCGACGCGTTGGCGCTGCCGTGGACCGCGGCGACTTCCACGGCGCCGGCGAGGCCGGCGGCGGCGCCGCCTAGCGCGCACGCGGTCAGCACGAGCCGCGCGACCGGTAGACCAGCCAGGCGCGCCGCGCGCGGGTTGCCGCCGACGATGCGCAGCGCGAACCCGTACGTCGTGTAGCGCACGAGCACGTGCATCGCCACGCAGAACACGAGGCCGAAGACGAGCCCCCAGTGGATGTCGAGGCCGGGCAGGCTGCCGATCATGTTCGCGTCGCCGATCGGGGCGGTCGAGGGCTTGTTGAGGCTCGTCGGATCGCGCAGCGGCCCCTCGACGAAATGATTGAAGAGCGCGACGGCGACGTAGGTCAGCAGGAGGCTCGAGATCGTCTCGTTGACCCCGCGATACTGCCGGAGCGCGCCGGCCAGCGCGATCCAGATGCCGCCGACCGCCATGCCGGCCAGCACCATCGCCGCCTTCACGCCGGTCGGCGCGGCGCCGCTCAGGAGGTGGCCGACGATTGCGGCGACGAGGCCGCCGAGCACCACCGCGCCCTCGCCGCCGATCACCATCAAGCCCGCCTGTGCCGGCAGCGCGACGCAGAGCGCCGTCAGCACGAGCGGGGCCGCGCGCGAGAGCGTGTTCTGCCAGGAGAAGGCACTGGCGAACGCCCCCTGGTAGATCAGCGCGTAGATCTCGAGCGGGTTCTGCCCGAGCGCGGCCATGAAGAGCCCGAAGACCACCATCGCCGCCGCCAGCGCGGCGATCGGAATCACCAGCGCTTCGGCGGCGTGGCGCCACGGACCCGAGCGGTCGGACGCCATCGCCCCGAGGTCAGACCTTGCCGATCACGCCCTCGACCAGATAGCTCATCTGCTCGAGCACCACGTCGGTCTGCTTGTGCGCGGTCCCCGCGGCGATGACGGTGTTGCCGGTGTTGTCCTTCAGCGGACCCTTGAAGATGACGAAGTCGCCCTTCATCACGTGCACCTTGATCGCGTCGGCGCTTTTGCGCGCCGGGTCGCCCACCGCGCGGCCGTAGGCGCCGGCCTTCACGAAGCCGTCCTTCAAGCCGCCGCGCATGAAGTTGTTCATCGGCTTGCCGGCCATCGCGTCTTTCACGTGCGTGGTGTACGGCGTGGTCCAGCTCCACTCGGCGCCGGTCAGATAGCCCTTCGGGGCCAGCGTCGACTGGTCGGCGTGATAGCCGCAGACGAAGATGGAGCGGCGCTCCGCGGTCTCGACGACCACCTTCGGGCTGTCGACGTGGCAGGTGACGACGTCCACGCCCTGGTCGATCAGGCTGTTGGCGGCCTCGGCTTCCTTCACCGGCAAGGCCCAGTCGCCGGTAACGATCAGCTGCGTCGTGATCTTCGGGTCGATCGAGCGCGCGCCCATCGTGAACGCGTTGATGTTGCGCAGCACCTGGGGAATCGGCTTGGCGGCGATGAAGCCGAGCTTCTTCGTCTTGGTCGTGTGGCCGGCGACGACGCCGTTCAGGTACTGGCACTCGTCGATGTAGCCGAAGTAGCTGCCGGCGTTCTTCGGGTGCTTGCCCTCGGTCCAGAGCCCGCCGCAGTGGGCGAACCTCACCTTGGGATACTTCTCGGCCATGCGAAGGATGTGCGGGTCGAAGTAGCCGAACGAGGTCGGGAACAGCAGGGTCGCGCCGTCCTGCTCGATCATCGAGCCCATCGTCTTCTGCACGTCGGTGGTCTCCGGCACCTTCTCCTGCTCCACCACCGTGAGGCCCGGCATCTTCTTGAGGGCGGCGGCCGCCTGGGCCTGCGCCTGGTTGTAGCCGTAGTCGTCGCGCGGGCCGACGTAGATGACGCCCACGACCAGCTTGTCGGCCGCGAAGGCCCGGCCCACGGCGGCGAGCGCGCCGAGCGCCCCGGCTCCCGCGAGGCCCAGCAAGAGCCCCCGGCGATCGAGCTGTCCCACGAGGTCCTTCATCCCGGCTCCTTGTCGCTAGTGGTCTGACGTCGAGCGCGATCCACCGGCATCCGCGAGACACGCCAGATCAGCAAGGACCAAGCCAAGGCAGAACGGACGACTAAGTCGTGGTCCTCCTTGCTCCGACCGATGGCAGCCCGGACCGCCGTCGACCCGATTGCCTCTCTCTTGGGCAGCCGCCGCCCGGGGATGACTAATCCTCGTGCGCTCGACCTCGCTAGCCCCGGACGCTCACGCCGCCCTTGATCACCCGCTTGATGCGGCGCTTGTCCTGGAGCACGGTGATGTCCCGCAGCGGATCGCCCTCGACGAAGATGAGGTCGGCCCACTTGCCCTTCTCGATCGTGCCGATCTCCGCCTCGAGCCCGAGGCACTCGGCCGCGCGGCCCGTCGCCGCCTGCAGCGCCTGCATCGGCGTCATCCCGGCCGAGGCGAGCAGCGCCGGCTCGAGCGCGTTGCTCGGATGGCCGTGGCCGCCGGCATCGGTGCCCGCGACGACCTTCACGCCGGCGGCGAGCGCGCGCCCGACGCTCTCGACGTGGTGCGCGCGCAGGGCGTGTGCGCGCTCGCGCACGTGCGGGGCGGGCGACTCGCGGTGATACTCGTAGACGGTCAGGGTCGGGACGTAGAAGACGCGGCGCTCGGCCATCATCGGGATCAGCTCGCGATCCTCGTCGAGGTAGCAGCCGTGCTCGATCGAATCCACGCCCGCCTCGATCGCGACGCGCAACCCGGGCCCGCCGAGCGCGTGGCACATCACGCGGCGCCCGAGCGCGTGCGCCTCGTCGACGAGCGCCTTCATCTCCTCGAGCGTGTACTCGGAATCCTTCGGCCCGTGGCCGGCGCGCGAGCTGGCGCCGCCGGTCGTCGCGCACTTGATCACGTCCGCGCCGGCCCGGACCATCGCGCGGACCGTCGTGCGCACGGCCTCGACGCCGTCGGCGACGCTCGACGGCAGGCACGGATCGCTCTCGGCAGGCGCCCGGTGTCCCGAGGGGCTCACGCGATCGCCGAGGCCGCCGGTCGGCGAGATGATCGCGAGCGACAGCACCAGACGCGGGCCCGGGATCAATCCCTCCTGGATCGCGACCCGGAAGCCGGCGTCGAGCCCGCCGGCGTCACGGATCGCGGTGTAGCCCGACTCGAGGATCTGCCGCGCGACGGCGGCGGTCCGGAGATGCCAGGTCGACCGCGGCTCGTCCAGGCCCCAGCGCTTGGCCAGCTCGTAGCCGTGGAAGGCGAGATGGTCGTGGCAGTCGATGAGCCCGGGCAGCACGGTGAGATTCGACGCGTCGATCACGTCGGTTCCGGCCGGCCAGCTCCCGCTCGGGCCCGCCGTCGTCACGGCCTCGATCCGGCCGTTGTCGATCTGGATCACCGCGTCGCGAACCGCCGGAGCGCCGGTGCCGTCGATCAGGGTGCCCGCGCGGACGATCTTCATCGCGCTACTTCCGGGTGCCGCCCTTGAGCTCTTGCTTCGTTTTCTCGCGCTCCGCGCGCTCCTCCTCGATCATCTGGTACGCGAGATAGTACTTGTAGATGTTGGAGACGTAGGTCACCGTCTCCCGCCCGATCTTCTCGGCGGCGATCAGCTCGACGTTGTTGAACCAGACGTTGGGATTGAGGCCGCGCTCGGCCGCGGTCCTGCGCAGTCCCCGGACGCGGCCGGGTCCGGCGTTGTACGCGGCGAACGTGAAGAGCCCCTTGTTGAGGCGATCCATCGGCTCCTTGGCATAGTACTCGTTCATCATGGCGCGAAGGAACTTGACCCCCGCGTGGATGTTGGGCTCGATCTCGTCGATGTCGCCCACGCGCATGTCCTTGCCCGTGGCGGGCATGACCTGCATGACCCCGATCGCGCCGACGGGACTCCGGGCCGACTGCCTGAGCTCCGATTCCTGGTAGCCCTGCGCCATGAGCAACAGGTAGTCCCAATCGTAGCGCTCCCCGTACTTGCGGAAGAGCGTGATCGCCTCCTCGAAGCGCTTGAGATCCTCCGGCGACGTCGCCCCCTTGGCCCACCTCGTGTTTTTCAGGTACCTCGCCAGGATGTCGGTGCGCTGCCCCGACTTCTCGAAGCGGGCGAGGAAGGCGTCCAGCTCTTCCTTGAGCTTCGGGCTGTCCTTGCGGATCATCCAGGCGATCTCCCCGCCGGTGCGGACCTTGACGTCCGGGTGGGGAGTGAGCTTAGTGAAGATCTGCTTCCAGAAGTTGGCGAGATAATCCTCGACGACGGTCATCTTGACGAGGCCGGCGTTCACCATCTCGAGGACGTCCTCGTCCTCGAGATTCTCGGGCGCCTGCCGGACCTTCACCGGCGCCTTCTTCGTCTTGGCAAGCTCTGCGTTGAGCGTCTCGATGCTCTGGTAATAGCTCGACGACTTGCGAAGGTAGACCTCTTTGCCCGACAGATCCTCCACGGTCGCGACCGGCTCGGCGCCCGGCCCGGTGACCAGGATCTCCACGACGTTGCGCGCCGTCGGGTGCGTGAAGTCCACCTGCTTCTGGCGCTCGGGGGTGATCGTCAGATTGCCCATGGCGATGTCCCCTCGCCCCTCGAGCAGGGCCGGGATCATCTCGCCCCGGGTGACCGGGATGCACAGCACGTGGATGCGGATGTTGCCGGTTTTGAGCTTCTTGTTGATGTCCGCTTCGAGAAGCCGCGTGATGTCGTAGGAGAGTCCGCGCTGAATCGCGCGATCGACGAAGTAAAAGGTCTTGGAGTACGGGACCAGCGCCCGGATCACCCGCCGCTTGACCATGCCGTCGAAGTCGCCCGTCCACGTCTTCCCAGTCACACCGATCGGCGGGAGCCCCTGCTTCGCCGGGGGTTGCTTGGCGGGTGCCTGGGCGGGCGTCTGAGCCGGCGTTTGAGCGGCCGCCCCGGTCGCGATCACGACCAGGCTGGACAGGAGGGCTACGGTCCTGACTCGTCGCAGCACAAGCACCGGCAATCGCATAGAAGAGACCTCCCGGGCCGGTATGATAACGCGACCCGGCGGCGCCCGGGCGCCCGCCAAACTCTGACGCCCGGCGCGGTGGCGCTAGCCCTTCACCGAGCCGGCGGTCAAGCCGGCCACGTAATACTCCACGAAGAACGAATAGATAATGGCCACCGGCACCGAGCCGAGCAGCGCCGCCGCCATCAGCTGACCCCAGTAGAAGACGTCGCCGCGGATCAGCTCGGTGATGGCCCCGACGGGCACCGTCCGCACGTCACTCTTGGTCAGGAAGATCAGCGCGTACAGGAACTCGTTCTGGGCCAACGTGAACGCGAAGATGCCCGCCGACAGCAATCCCGGCGTGCAGAGCGGCAGCACGATGCGGGTCATCGCCTGCAGTCGGCTGGCACCGTCGATCCGCGCGGATTCCTCCAGCTCGCGGGGCACGCTCTTGAAATACCCCATCAAGAGCCAGGCACTGAACGGGATCAGGAGCGTGGGATAGGTCAGCATGACCGCCTTCAGCGTGTTGCCGAGCTCGAGCCGGTTGATGATGTCCGACATCGGGATGAAGAGGAGCGGCTGCGGCACGAGGTACGTGGCGGCGACGCCGATGGCGACGACGGCAGTGCCGGGGAACCGCATGCGCGCGAGCGGGTACACCA
>QHTE01000124.1 GCA_003220685.1 Candidatus Rokuibacteriota bacterium | reverse complement strand
CCATTCCGCTGCCATTCCCGTGTCCGAAAGTGTCCTTTTCTGTCCTCTCGCGTTCACCGCGTGGAACGGCGAAATGGGCGAGAACGCGTAGAAGTGCTGGGAAGTTAGGTGGTGACCCCGGCGGGATTCGAACCCGCGATCTCGACCTTGAAAGGGTCGCGTCCTGGGCCAGGCTAGACGACGGGGTCAGCGACCGTCAGTATACCCGAGCTAGGGCTGCACCCTCAGATTCGGGTGGCGCAGCCAGAAAAAGCCCCCCATCGCCGTCGCCGCCAGCAGGTTGGCCACGAGGATCGCCGGCCACGCGAGGGCCTGCAGCACGGGCGCGGCGAACAGCATCGCGGCCGCGATGAACCCGAACTCGAAGAACACGAAGAGCATCAAGATGCCGAAGCCCACGTTCTGCTGTCGCTCGGCGAGCGCCAGCAAGCGTGCGACGACGACGCCGATGACCACGAAGGCGAGGCCGTGGACCCAGGTGAACATCAGCACCATCTCGAGATTCGGCACCGCGTCGAGCCACGGCGCCGCGCCGCGATGGAAGAGCGCGGCGCCGAGGATCGTCGGCGTGTAGAACGGGCGGCCCTGGATCGAGTCGATGATCAGGAACCAGAGAGCCACGGTAGCCGCGCCGACGAGGCCTGCGATCAGGCCCTCCTGATAGAGCCGCGTGACGTCAAGCGATGCGAGAGAAGACTCCTCGCTGTGGGAAGAACGCTCGGTGGTCGCGCCGGTCTGAGCGGTCATCACCCTCTCCTTTCTGGGTGGCGAACCGACCCGTTCGACGGATACCCGATTATACCGCCGGGCTTCTAGCGTGTGCTCTGGCGCGGGGGAAACGCGGCCGGCCGGCTGCGCCGGTCAGGGCGCATCGCGGGTCGAGGCGAAGCGGAAGCTGTTGATGCCGACGCGGTAGCCCGTCGCGCCGGGCACCACCGGGACGCGCGCTTTGAAAGGCGCGCTCCCCCGCGCGGGCACCATGCCGACGTACGGAATGCCCTGCGCGATTACTTTGCCGGACTGATCGACTGCCGAGGCGTTCACGTAGACGTCGACCACGTCGACCCCGCCGTCGTTGAAGACGCGGCCCGACAGCTCGGCGGAGGTCGGCCCCGTCTTGTCGACGGTGTGGGTCACTCGCAGACTCGACGGAGTTTGCGCGGCCACCGGGATCGCGGATGCGGCGACGACGACGGCGCAGAGCACGAGGCGGCGCCACGCTGCGCTGAACACGATACGGAGCATCTTACGTCAGGCAGTCTCCTCTGGCGCGGCGATCGCGCCCGTCGCATGATAGCGCAGGTCGCTCGCCGGTCGGCGTGGTACGCTGGGCCCCGAACGGGCCGAGCGGTTCCGCGGGGAGAACGACAATGGCCGATGGCGAGCCGGAAATCCTTATGCCGTCCGAGGATCATCCGACGGGTGAGTTCGTCTCTCAGCCGGCGAAGCTCCTGCGGATCGCCGCGATGATCCGCGAGCTCCTGGAAGAAGTCCGAAAGTCTTCCCCGGACGAGCCGGGCCGCAAGCGCCTGAGCGCGATCTACGACAAGGCGCTGGCGATGTTGAAGGAAGGCCTGTCGGAGGATCTGCAGAAGGAGCTCGAGACGCTCACGTTGCCCCTCGACGGCTCGTCAAGCGAGTCCGAGATCCGCCTCGCGCAGGCGCAGCTGGTCGGTTGGCTCGAAGGTTTGTTTCACGGCATCCAGGCGGCGCTGTGGGCCCAGCACGCGCAAGCGCGCGCGGGACTCGAAGAGATGCGCCGTCGCGGTTTGCCTCCCGGCCCGCAGCAAGGCGGCGACGACCGGCGAGGACCCGGCCAGTATTTGTAGCGTTCGGGGAGTGGTGCGATTCGCCTGGCGGGCCCGCGCGGCCAACGCCCTCACCTGTTCGCGGTCATGCTGTCCACCTTCTTCCGGCCCCGATGCTCATGGCAGAATGCGCGGCACAAGCGAAGGCCCCCAACGCGAGGAAGACGGCGATAGCCGACAAATTGACGCGAATGCGGGAGATCCAAAACTGGGGAAAGTCGTTTGGCATTCGCACCCCAGACGCAACGAGCCCGAACATGTGCATCGCAGCCGCCAAATTCCTTGTCGGGCGGCTCTCCGGGCTCTATCCGGAGTCGGCCGGGCACCTGAACGTCTTCTTGCGCTCTGCGCAGGCCAAGAACCTCGCGCCCAAGGTGAACATGCAGCGCCTCATGGCGCTGTGGGGTCACCCTGAGCACGCGTTCGATACCGACGTGGTGAACGACTTCAACACGCTGGTGCTGCCCGCGCTGATCGAGTGGGGGGGGAGTCAAGGGGCTCGGTAAGGTCAAGTTCGTCCCTCTCAGAAATTGCCCAGCCAACAAGGGCGACGCACTTCTGCGGCAGCAGGTGCCGCTCGTCGTCGGGGTTTACTATTCCGACGCGAAATATCGAGGGACTGGACGCAACAACCACTACGTCACGATCGTGAAGGGAGCCGGAGGGGACGTGTGGGTAGTCGATTCCTGGGGCTCGGAGGACGAAGACGCCGTGAAGCGCGTTCGGTCCACCTTCGCGGCAAGTTTTCAAATTCCGTTTGTTTTGAACCTGAACGTCAACGGGCCCAAGGGATATACGGTGATCCCGGGCAGGAATCCGTTTGTCGGCTACTACGAGCAGGATGGCAACCCAACGAAGTTGGCGATTTCACTCTGACGGAGACACAGGCGCTAATAACTGAGCGCGATCCCCAAGGCGCTCATTCCGACGAGGATCGCCAGGAAGATGAGCAGCACGAGCTTGATCTCCTGCAGCGTCATGGGTTGGCCTCCAAGCCCCACTCTACGACCTACGGCTTGACGCGAAAGTGGGTAAAACCAGCAGGTCCGGGTCAGTCGGCGCCTGACACACCGGCGCCGTCCACGCCACCGCCGCTCCGTGTCCCTCCCGACGAAGCTTCAGCTCAGTGAAGTCCTTTCGGATGAGCGCCCAAGTGGCGTCGGTTCGTCCGATCGGACTCCCCTACTCGCCAAGAAGGAGCCGCCTTTGGGGGTGTGCAGTAAGTTTCACACAACCTATAGGACTTGTTAATCGGAAACTCCTCGACTAGGCTCTGACCTCCAAAAAGGTCGCTCGGAAGAGTTGAATTTTTGACTCGATAGGGGAGCCCCAAATGAACGACGGGAGCCCTCAGGCGCACGCCTTCCGGATGGTCATCGACCATCGGTCACGCGGCCTGCGGCGATCGCGTTTGACGAGGCGCACGGGTGTTGTCTGGTCAGCCTTGAAGGGAATTTGCCTGTCCGCGCTGCTCGGAATCGGACTGTCTCCGGCGACGGCGGCGGCCCAGAACAATCCCATCGTGATCGAGAATCAGCAGCCCGGGACGAGCCAATGGCAGATCAGCGGTGTGAGGGCGACGGATACCGATGGCCAGATCAAGGGCTATGCGTCCGCCCCGAGCGTCA
>QHTE01000050.1:37118-120619 GCA_003220685.1 Candidatus Rokuibacteriota bacterium | reverse complement strand
GACGCGCGTCGGGCGATCGCCCACCTGCCGATGGCCAAGGGCGCAGACGTCGTGATGTTCGATCCCGGGCTCCGCCGCATCTATGTCGCCTGCTCGAGTGGTGCAATCTCCGTATTTCAGATGGACGATCCGACCCATTTCCGAAAGCTGCAGGACTTCCCGGTGGAGCCGAAGATTCACAGCCTCGCGGTCGACCCGCGGACCCACCGCCTGTACGCGCCGGCGGAACAAGACAAGGGCCGGCCCGCATCGAAGATGTTTGTCTTCGAGGCCGTGACCAATTAGGATCCTCGTAACACTGCTCGCCGTTCTGCTCATCCCGGCATCAGCGCTGGCATACCGCCCGTTCGTCTCTACCGACGCGGCCGTCGCCGATCCGAGGGAAGTCGAGCTCGAGCTCGGCTATTTCAATCTTGAGCGGACGCGCCAGGAAAACACGATCACCACGCCGAGCGTGGTGCTCAACTATGGCTTTGCGAAGAACTGGGAGGCGGTCGGAGAGTTTCGCGTCGAGGCCAGCCCTGAGCTCGAGATCACCGACCCGGGACTGTTCTTGAAGGGCGTATTGAAGGAAGGGGTGCTCCAAGAAAAGGCAGGCGTGAGCTTTGCGATTGAAGCCGGGCCGCTGCTGCCGTCGACTCTTCCTCACGAGCATGGCGTCGGAGTCGAGGCGATCGGTATCGTGAGCGGAAAGGTGGCGCCGGTCACGGTGCACGTCAACGGTGGCGGCGGCCTCGATCGAGACGACCGACACGCCTTTGCGATCTGGGGGGTCATCGGCGAGCTGCCGGTGCATCCGAAGCTCCGGCTAGTTGGCGAGGTGAACGGCGAGAGTACGCAGGGCCAGCGACCGAACAACTCCGCACTTCTCGGCGTCATCTGGCAACCGATGTCGAACAACGTGTTTCTCGACGCTGGGGTCCGGCGCGGCATCAGTCGGGCGGCGCCGGACTGGCAGTTCACGATCGGTCTGACGTTCGGCTTCTCCCTTCCGACATCGTCGCGGCAGTAGTCACACAATGGTCTCGCCGGCCGGCGCCGCGGAGCTGCAATAATATCTCCACCGAGGGAACTGAGGAACATCCCTCTCGGCAGCATAGAATCGCCTGCGCGGAGCAAAATTGGGAGTACGGGCAAAAAGACGGGAGCAAGGTTGGGCCGATATGACGCCTTTCATCACTCTGGTGCTGGCTGGCTTCCTGGCTCGCTTCGGGTATCAGATGGCCCGGAGCCCAGTACTCCCGCGCTTTGCCCAGGACCTCGGCGCCTCTCCCGAGTTGCTCGGTCTGATCTTCGCTGCCTCGACGATCACCGGGGTGGTGATCAAGCTCCCCGCCGGAGCGCTCTCCGACGTACTCGGCCGCAAGCGCATGATGCTTCTGGGCTGTCTCTTCTTCGCCGCTCCCCCGTTCCTTTACCCCTTCGTCCGTTCTCCGGGCGCGTTGCTCGCGTTGCGTTTCCTCCACGGCTTCGCTACCGCCATCTTCTCGCCGGTGGCGTCGGCCTTCGTGGCCAACCTCTTCGCGCGGGGACGCGGGCAGAAGCTCGGGTGGTTCGCGTCCGCAAATGACCTCGGAGGTACCTTAGGGCCTCTGCTTGGAGGGCTCCTGCTATTCTTCACCGCCAGCTACCCAATCACTTACCTGACCGTCGGAGTGCTCGGGCTGCTCCCACTAGCGATCATCCTCCGCTTACCTGAGGATCGGACCCCTCGCCCAGCGAGCTCCACGCTCGGCGCCAGCTCCCAGCGGTTCTGGATGGGGATCCGTGAGGTCGCATCGAGCCGCGCCGTGGTGATCGCATCGGTGCTCGAAGCGGCCATGTATGTGGGGTACGGGGCTTTCCTCGGCTTCTTTCCGCCATATGCTCAGGGGATCGGGCTCAACGACGCCCAGATCAGCCTGGTCCTGGGAGCCCAGCTCGCCACCACCATGGTCGCCAAGCCGCTCGGGGGCTGGCTCTCCGATCGTGTCGGGCGAAAACCCATGATCCTGGCGGGCCTCTTCCTGTGCGCGCTCATGCTCCCCGCTGTCCCCGCAGTCACTTCGATCTGGCTTCTCTTCCCGGTCTCAGCGCTCTTCGGACTGGGAGTTGCCATCGTCACCCCTTCGACCACAGCCCTCGTGGCTGATCTCGTCAAAGTTGGCCGCATGGGGTCTGCGATGGGGGTGTTCGGCACGATCTGGGACTGCGGAGAGGCGGCCGGACCGATCCTCGCGGGCGTGCTGATCGCCTCGCTCTCGTACGCGCCCGCGTTCGGGCTGATCGCGGCCTTCATGGCGCTCGTGGCCATCATCTTCCTTGTGGCCGTGAAGGACCCGACGGCCGCGCTCGCAGCGGCTGATGGGTCGGTGTAAGTCGGCCTGAGCAGACGCAGTACTACACGACAACGGTGGCGTCCCGTCGCGGCTCACGATCCCGCAGTCGCTGCTGCTGCGGGCGGATCAGGTCATCCAGTAGCGCCGTGCGCGACTACCCGACCGGGATGGAATACTCACCCACGAGCACGACCGGGGTGGGAGCGCACCCCGTGGCGGGCGGTGCTGAGTGCGGCGTGGAACGCGTTCCGTCAAGCACCGGATAGAATGGCCCCATGACCATGACCCCGCTGTTGGACTCAGGAGTCGTGCTGGTTGGCCTCGTGGTGGCCATCACAGCCGCTGTGGTCCTCGGGCTCTGGATGAAGGGCGACACGCACCGCAGCAGGCGGCGTCGGAGGCGTTGAGACCAGTTAGCCGCAATTGTTATTCGGCGCTGATTTCTTCATCCCAGACTTGAAAACATCGGGCGCGGAAGTGAATGGGCTGCCCGCCTAGCATCAGGGTCGTCCGCTCCATCAGCAACTGCTCCATCGAAAAGATCGTGTCGTAGGCGTCGCACGTTTCTTGCCCGTCGCGTGTACTTGTCCAGACCCGTCCGGTGCTGTCGTGCGGCAGGCGTCCAACTTGGATCTTGTGCCGGATGAGAAAACGGAGCGATTCTTGGTTCATAGTGGCCTCGCAAGAAGTGGCGGCCCGCGAAAACACGCCCCACTCAGGGTCCCGCCGCCTCATGCGACTCAAGCCCGGCGACCGCCTGACCGATGCAACCGGCGAATGGGAAGTAGTCGGACAGCCATATACGACGGCAGGTGGCAAGAACGCGCGCGTTCGCGTCAGCGAGTCGCCGAGCCCTGCTGCCACCATCTACGGACGTGGGGCGCGCACGAGAAGGCCAGCGTGAAGCGAGCCTGAACTGCATTGGCGCTATCATCCCGCCATGGCGTGGCGTGCCAGATGCTACGACTGTGGACAGGAAGCCCCGATCACTCGACCGCTTTACGGGAAACAGTCCTTGTTTGCGGATGGCGATCTTGGGCTGGCCATCGCAACTTACGGGGCCCATCCGCGCAAGCCGACGGACACCCGTTCATGCTCCGCCGTCAGCAAAACGGTTCCGCAGTATCAGATGCGCAAGGCTCACTCGACCACACCCGGTGAAGATCCGCCGCAAGTGGCCCCCCGAAGCACCCCGCCCCGAAGGACAAGCAAGAGGTAGGTGGATCATGGGACTCCTGAGCAGGGCCCCATTGCTCCTCGCCCTCTCCTGGTCACCTCGGCTGCGACCGCCTACGCCCAGAGCGCGTGGGTACTTTGGCGCCACTTCATCCCGCAGGTCGGCGTTCCGAAGAAGCGCGCAAACGCCTCGGCCTTTTCGCCGAACCAGGTGTCGCCGAAGACCGATGCCGGGTGCAGGTGCGGTTCGCTTCTACGGGCACTTCAAACCCGGCGTGAATCGGCACTATGCGACGGATTTCGCCGCGCGGATTGAGGCGCACGAGTAAAAGAACGTGTGAGCACTATTCTCGTGCGGTTTCGGAGTTTCAGCGCGCGACCGCCGCAATACCGCCGCACAACCGCCGCAACGTGGAAGGGTAACCGCTAACTCTGCGTAGAATTGGTGCCCCCGGGGTGACTCGAACACCCGGCACGCAGTTTAGGAAACTGCTGCTCTATCCACCTGAGCTACGGGGGCGTAAGGACTTACGCGACGCCGACGGCTGATTCTAGCACTCCGCGCAGGTGTGGACGCGGCGCGGGCCACGACGCAGCTATCGCGCCGGCTCGTCCCTCGCCTGCCTCTCCGCGTCCCAGATCTCGAAGCAATCGCCGTGAAGCCGCACCGTCCGCCAGTCATCGCGGCAGATGCGCACGGTCATTCTCTGATGCCACGTGATGGACTCGCCGCACCCGTCGCAGAGCTGGCCAACGCCTTGTCCGTATCCTAGCTCCATCATCTGGCCATGTGGCAGACGGCCCTCTTCGAGCCGTCGCCTGATGACTTGCCGCAGGATGTCGACGTCCATGTGGCCGAGACATTATATGCTTTATCCCTATCTAAGCGGCTATAGCCTATAGGTCGGTGTCGATGGATCGCCCTCAGCCGTCTTTGGTGCGCGCCTTTGCCTGGGTCTGCGTCGTCGCCGGCATCTTGCTGGCGGTCGCTTCGTTCGTCATCGCGGCCAACGCGCCCGCGCTCGACCCATGGCCCGCTCTCCTTGCCGGCATCTGCTTGACGGCATTTGGAGTCATCGTGCTCGCCAGGCGCAGAGATCTCTGAGACGGCTCGATAGCGGTCGCATCGCCTGTCCGGGAACTTCGTGGTGCTCCGCCAGTCCACCGCCTATTCAGGAACTGTCCTCAGGTAAGCCCCGCAGCAAATATCGGGGGTCTCCCTGATGGAACGGCCTCCTTGTGCGTGCAAGTATCTGACCGGGTGAGTAACCACCCGTCAGAAGAAAAGACCGCCGCCGATGCCGCCTGACAGCCCGGGGGGACGAAGTGACGCGCGCGGACCGCGGTCGAGTCCTCGCGCGAGCAAGTCTCGTGACGACGCTCACGCCGGCCAAAGGATGAGCGACGACGTGATTCGCATGCTCATCCGGCAGCGCATCCGCGATGGCCGCTTGCCGCGCAACCGTGTGGTCGAGCTCGGATACGGTTCAGGCATCGGACAGGAGTGCGACGCCTGCGGCACCGCCATCGAGCCGGATCAGCGGATGACCGTGAGAATCTGCGCGGACGACTGGAGAACGATCCGGCTTCACGCCGACTGCTTTCAGATCTGGGACGCGGAGCGATCGGCGAGGGACAGCGAACCCTGGGCGTGACCGGCGGCAGCCAGCGCGCGAGATAGTTCTCAGGCGCCGAGGAAGGGAACCGAGCCGCCCACCAGCTTCAGCAGACCAGCGCGCTGCAGATGCCGCTGGATCTCGTCGCCGCGCGTTCGGATCTGGCGCTTGGTCGCGCGGGCCGAGAGGTGGCGGCGGGCGACGTCGTCGAGCGCGGCGCGCAGCAGGCGGCGGCGCAGGTTCGCCCTGAACTTCCTGCGGACCGACGAGTCGTTGAGGCTCCCCTGGCCGAGGCGGCGTATCTCCTCGTCGAGGTAGTCGCGATCCGATTCGGTGCCGTCGGGTCGAAGCCCGACGCAGAAACCCGTGTAGGCGGCCTCGACCCGATCGAGCATCTCCCAGGCGCCGTGGTCCTGGCGCCGGCCGCGCGTGAGATCGAGATCCGCGAACGCCTGGGCGATCGCCCGAAGCGCCGCGTCGTGCGCGGGTCCGGCGCTCTGCCAGCGTGTGCCGTCGTGCACCGAGAGCCCACCGCCGTGAACGAGCGCGCCCTCGGCGAGATCGGCGACGTACGCGTCGCCCTGACGATCGAGATGTGCGAGGAGCCCGGCGAGCACCCAGAGGACGAAGTCGGGCGGCAGATGCAGGGCGCTTTTCCCCTCACCGCCCTTGAGCCGGGCCAGCCACTGAGCGGCGGAACGGTGACCGCGTTCTCGGCTCTTGCCGCGCTTCCGCGATGCCATGCGCCTACACCGAGCCTATCACGCGCGGTCGATCTCGCTATAAGTGCGTTGATGGCTCGAGCGTGTGCGATAGTGTTCGCGGATGCCGCGCCGCGCGATCCGATCGGTGGGGGTGCCACGGCCCTGACGAGACCACCGGATCGCTTCCTGTGCATCGTGTCGCGGAGCAACGCGAAGCTGGCGAGTTACCTCCAGAACCACTTCAGCGGCGATGCCACCGTGCAGGTCATCGTCGATCGACGGCACGGCGAGCGGCGGCAGCAGAGCGCGAACATCGCCCCGGATCGGCGCCGGGCCGATCGCCGATCGCGGCCTCACGTGGACACGGAGCTCCGCCTCACCTCGTTCGCGATCGTGACCCTGCCCACAGTTAACGCGCAGGCCGACTCCTGACTCGGCGGCCGTTCGGCTCGTCGATCGCGATCCGTTGCGGTCAGAAGAGATCGGACGCGTCGATCCCGCGCGCTCCCAGCAGGGCGCGGAGCTTGCGAAGCCCGGCCGCCTCGATCTGACGGATGCGCTCGCGGGTCAGGCCGAGGCGCTGGCCGATCGCCTCGAGCTTCTCGGGCGGATCCCCCTCCAGGCCGAAGCGGCGGCGGAGCACGGTCCGCTCGTTGGCCGCCAGGTCGTCGAGCACCGAGACCAGGTCGGCCCGCTCCCGGAAGAGCGACACGAGTGCGGCGCGCGGGTCGGCCGACGGATCGGCGATCAGGTCGCTCACGCGGCCCTTGCCCTCGCCGATCGGGGTCTCGAGTGACACGGGCTGCTGGCGGATCTCCTCGAGCTCTTCCAGCTGGTCCACGGTCGTACCCATGGCGGCCGCCAGCTCCTCCATCGTCGGCGCGCGCTCCAGCTCCTGGGTGAGCCGCTGCTGCTCGCGCTTGTAGCGCGCGAGCAGCAGCCCGACGTGCACCGGCAGGCGGATGGTCCGGGCCTGGTTCGCGAGCGCCCGCACGATCGCCTGGCGAATCCACCAGGTCGCGTACGTCGAAAACCGGGTGCCGCGGTCGCCGTCGAACTTCTCGACCGCGCGGAGAAGCCCGATGTTGCCTTCCTCGATCAGGTCCAGCAGTGGGAGGCCGCGATTCAAGTACCGGCGGGCGATCTGCACGACGAGTCGCAGGTTCGCCTCGGTGAGGCGCGCCTTGGCGGCGGCGTCCCCGGCGTGTACGCGCCGCGCCAGCTCGCCCTCCTGCTCGCGCGTGAGCAGCGGGATGCGCTCGATCTCCTTCAAGTAGACTCTGAGGTTCTCGCGGCTGGTGGCCCGCGTCTCCTCGCGGACCTCGTGGTCGGCCTCGTCGACGAGCGTGTCGAGCGGCTCGTCCGGAACTTCGGCCTCCTCACTCATGGGGTCGCTGGGTCGTCTCATCGACCTGGGCGATCCGCGGCGGCATCGGCAGGAGGTAGAGCGGATTGTAGGCGAGCCCGCCTCGGCGCACCTCGAAGTGGACGTGGTAGGTCGTCGCGCGGCCGGTGTTGCCGACGAGCGCGATCAGGTCGCCGACTTCCACCCGGTCGCCGACCTCGACCAGATTCACATCGTTGTGGGCGTAGACGGTCATGAAGCCGGCCTTGTGCTCGATCTTCACGACGAGCCCGTAGCGCGCCTCGACACCGGCCGCCACGACGACGCCGGGCGCCGCGGCCTGCACGGGTGTCCCGAGCGGCGCCTTGATGTCGATGCCGCCGTGCCAGCCGCTGCGGCGATGACCGAAGGTCGAGACCACCGGCCCCTCAGCGGGCCACACGAGCGGCAGCGTGTCGCTGTCGAAGTCCGGCACGGCCAGCGCGAGCCTGGGGGGAGGCTGAGAGCCCGAGGCGCCCGCGCTCCGCGCCGGCGCGCCCGCGCCCGGATGGGTGGCGCTCGTCTGCTGAGCCGTCGGCGCCGCGGTGTCCGAGCCGGGAATGACCAGACGCTGCCCAACCTTGATGGGAGCGTCGGCGCTCGGCAGCTTGTTCAGCTTCACGAGCATCACGACGTTGACCCCGTACCGCTTCGCGAGCGAGGTCAGGGTATCGCCGGGCTTCACCTCGTACACGCGCTGCGGCGCGCGCGGCCCCGCGGCGGGCTCGGCGCAGCTCACCGCCGGTACCAGCGCCACCATCAAGCCGAGCGCAGCAATCGCCAGGCGTGTCATTGCTCGAACTCCGCGTAGCGGATCCCGAACGCGGCGAAGCGGCCCGAGGCCGGCAGCCAGCGGACGGTCAGGTTCTCGACGCGGGAGAGCGGCGGCCCCTTGCCGAGCTCCTCGATGAACTTCTCGATGACCGGACGCGGACCCTCGACGCGCGCGCGCACGCGGCCGTCCTTGAGGTTCATGACGAAGCCGGCCAGTCCGAGGTTCGAGGCGCGGCGCTGCGCATAGTTGCGATAGCCGACGCCCTGGACCCGCCCGGCAACGACGATCTCGGCGGCCGATTTCGATCCGCTCACTGATGGTGGCTCGGGTTTCACGCGACCGTCCGGCAAGCCGGGCCTCGGCCCGCCGGACGGTCGGAGAGATGGTCGGGGCGAGAGGATTTGAACCTCCGACTTCACGGTCCCGAACCGTGCGCGCTACCAGGCTGCGCTACGCCCCGACGCGACGCGCCTTATTGTACAAGGTCGTCGGGCTTGTACAAGGTCGTCAAACCTCCCAGGCGTACTTGCCGACAAGCTTGACGAATTTGCAGTCGCCGCAAGGCCGGGTCTTCATTTCGCCGCCGACCTTCTCCACCACGGTCAGGGTCTGGTTCGCGACGTCCCCGACGGGCACCACCATGCGCCCGCCCTCGTCGAGCTGCTGGAACAGCGGCGGGGGGATCGACGGTCCGCCGGCGGTGACGAGGATCCGGTCGAACGGAGCCTCGTCGGGCCAGCCGAGCGTGCCGCTGCCCACTCGCACCCACACGCGGTCGTAGCCGAGCTGCTCGAGAAGCGCCCGGGCGCGCTCGGCCAGGCGGGGCAATCGCTCGATCGTACAGACGCGCCGGGCGAGCTCGGCCAGCACCGCCGTCTGGTACCCGGAGCCGGTCCCGACCTCCAGAACCTTCTCCTGGCCCCGGAGCTCGAGCAGCTGCGTCATGAAGCCGACGATGTAGGGCTGGGAGATCGTCTGCTCCTCGCCGATCGGCAGCGGGTGGTCGCCGTGAGCGCGGTCGCGCAGCGGCCCCTCGACGAAGAGATGGCGCGGAACGCGCCGCATCGCGGCGATGACGCGCTCGTCAGTGACCCCGCGCTGCACGAGCTGCTCCTCGACCATCCGGGCGCGGGCCGTCTCGTACGGGTCGCGCGTCCGCTCCACTACCCGCTCCGTGGCTTCCTCTTCGGCGCCGCCCCTGCACGGGGCGAGCGGCGAGTCTCGTTCAGGAGCTGGGCGTTGAGACCGCCCTGCCAGTCGCCGAGCTGCGCCAGCGCGCGATGGTTCGTGAGGTCGAGGTGAAGCGGCGTCAGCGAGACGTAGCCGTCGTGCACCGCGCCCATGTCGGTGCCTTCCAGGTCGTCCCACCGGGCCTCGCCGCCACCGAGCCAGTAGTGACTGCGTCCTCGAGGATCGGCCTGCTCGACGATTTTCTCCTTGTACACGCGGTGGCCGAGGCGCGTCATCCGGAGGCCGCGCGGCGGCTGCGACGGCACGTTCACGTTGAGCAGGGTGTTGCCGGGGAGCCCGCCGACCAGCACGCGCATGGCCACCAGACGCGCCACCCGACCGGCCGTCTCGAAGTCACCGCCGTCCACTAGCGACACCGCGATCGACGGCACGCCGAGGATCGTGCCCTCCATCGCCGCCGCGACCGTGCCGGAATACGTGACGTCGTCGCCGAGGTTGGCGCCGTGATTGATGCCCGAGACGACCAGCACGGGCGTCTCCGGCAGGAAGCCGAGGACGGCCAGGTTCACGCAGTCGGACGGCGTGCCGTTGACCGAGAACCGCCGCTCGCTGAGCCGCAACGGCCGCAGCGGACGGTGCAGGGTCAGCGCGTGGCCGCAGGCGCTCTGCTCGCGCTCGGGCGCGACGACGTACACCTCTCCGAGCTCGGCCAGCGCTTTTTCGAGCGCCGCGAGACCCGGAGCATGGACGCCGTCATCGTTGGTGAGGACTACGACGGACATGTGGCGTTTCGCGCGGCAGGCCGTCGCGGGGCTGGGGCCCCGCCGGCCCAAACGCGACTATAAAAGAAATTGGTCGGGGCGACTGGATTTGAACCAGCGACCCCATGACCCCCAGTCATGTGCGCTACCGGGCTGCGCCACGCCCCGACCGTCAGGGGTGAATTGTCGCAGATATCCCGGGGCCCTTCAAGGACCGAGGCGCGCGCGCAGGACGCCGAGACGATCGCGGATACGCTTGAGCACCTCCGCGTACGTGGCTTCCTTCATCCCAAATTCGAGCTGATCGGTGCGCCGCGACTCGCTGATCAGCCGCTTCTTTGCACCCTCGAGCGTGAGCCGCTCCTCGTAGAGCAGGGTCTTGATCCGCTGCACGAGCTCGAGGTCGCGCGGGCGATACAGCCGTTGGCCCGCGGGATTCTTCTTGGGCCGAAGCAGCTTGAACTCCGACTCCCAGTAGCGCAGGACGTAGGCAGGGATACCGGTGATCGACTCCACCTCACCGATCCGGTAGTAGAGCTTTTCTGCGACTTCCGTGGTCACGCCGTTACGTTGATCCGTTGTTTGAGCCCCTTGCTTGGCTTGAAGGTGAGCACCTTGCGTGCGGTGATCTCGATCGATTCACCGGTCTGCGGATTCCGGCCGCGCCGCGACGCCTTGCGGCGGATGCGGAAATGCCCGAAGCCGACGATCTTCACGTCCTCGCCCTTCTCGAAGCAGCGGAAGATGATGTCGAACACGGATTCGACCACCGAGGACGACTGCCGCTTCGAGAGCCCGTGGTTGGCCACGGCATTGACCAGATCGTTCTTCGTCACGGTTGGAAATCACCTCCCCCTGGGGACGCGGCGCGATGCGCCCGGGCGTCCCCGGCGGTCACTGCCCGCCTCGCGCGATGAAGGGCGAGTAGCCCCTTTGCTCCAGCTCGCGGAGGGTCGACGTCGCGGTCGTCTTGTCGTCGAACGGCCCGACGCGCACGCGATACACGGTGCCGTCGCTCACCGCGGTCGGGGCGCTGCTCGCCGCGGCCGGCGCGGGCGCCGAGCTGCCGGCGGCGCGACGGACCTGCACCTTGAGGCCGTCGACCGCGAGATCCTTCGAGAGAGCCACCGCGTCGCGCAGCGGCATGCTCGGCCGTACGACGACACCCGCGCCCGACGGCTCCGCGCTGAGCCCTTTCGCCGAGAGCTTCGCGTTGATCTCCGCGGGCGCGCCCCCGCTGACGTACACGTCGTAGCGATCGCTCGGCGAGGGCGCCGTGGCGGCCGGCGGCGCGCTCGCAGATGCGCCGCGTGCGGGCTTGGCGCCGCTCGCCGACGTCTCCTCGACGTTGTACTTCTGCTCGCGCAGCCGAGTCGCAAGCTTCCTGGCGGTGTCGGGATTCTTGAACGCGCCGACCTGGACGAAGTAGTCGCCGCTCCCTCCGGTTGGGCTCGGCGTCGCCGACGCGCGCGGGGCGCGGGCGGGTGCCGGCTCCCTCGGGGCCGCGCTCTTGCTCGCGACGACGGGCTTGCTCGATTCCGGTTTCTTCGCGACGGGCTTTTCGGTCGCGGGCGTCATCGCCGTCGGCGCGGAGCTCTCGCCGGCCGCGGGCCTTTCCGCAGCGGACGGTTTCTCGGGCGCCGGCGATTTTTCCGGCGCGGGCGCCGGCGGCGCGGGCACGCTCGCGACCGGAGGCGCGGGCGGCGCGACGGGCACCGCCGGTGCTTCGGGTTTTCCGAGCGTCGCCGTCTTCGGCGCGGGCTGATTCGCGAGCTCGAGCACGTACGGAACGGCGACAGCCACGACGACACCGAGCACGATCACGACGAGAATCGCGCGAAACCAGAGCGCCGAAAAAATCGAACGCCGTCCTTCGTCTTCGAAGCGCTCGTCGTCGTAGTCGTGCTCGTCGCGCGGGCGCTCAGGCTCTGCCATGCGCGTCATCTTAGCATAGACGTTGGGGTTTCCATGCTTTCAGCGCGCGTCCGGGCGAAGGTCAGGTCGCCGATCAGGGCCTCGGCGGTCCCCTTGGTGTCGTTGGTGTCGATCATGACGGCGACCTGGCCGACCCGCGGCGCCGGGCGTCCGAAGAGCGCCGCGTAGTCCTTGGCCACGTCGCGCTGCTCCACGCGCCACGTCTCGGCCTGGCTTCGGCCCGACGCGACCACGATGATCTTGACGTTGGCGGCCTGCGTGCTCGTCACCCGGGTGCCGACCGGCGCCCGGCTGTCCCAGACGTAGCCCACCACGTCGCTGTTCCGGGTCGGCGCGGGCCAACGCGGGAAGATCACGTAGACCTGCGCGGCCTGGTCGTCGGCAGCACGCACGCGGACGTCGCCGTCGGGCGGCAGAAGGACGACCTTCCAGGACCACGAGAGGAACGGGAACTCGTTGAGATCCACAACGACGTCGCGGTAGAGGGCGAACGACGACCGTTCGCTGCGGAGCCGGAGCGCCAGGCGCGTGTCGTCCCGCACGAGCTCGACCGACGCATGGCCCACGAACTCCTTGGCCGTCCAGCCCGCCGGGATCCCTTCGGCCGGGAGTCGAGTCGGCGGCCGGTCGCTGACCCGGACCCGGATCCGCCCCTCGCCATCGGGGAGAATCCGTCGGACCGGCGTCTTGCCGGTCGACTCGGGGGCGCTCGCGCCGACGGCGAGCTGCGTCGGCACACGCGCGAGCACCGCGGCGGCCCGCTCGACCGGCGCCGTCCCCTGCCCGAAGTAGAACGCCCGAAGGCCCGGGAGCGCGACGATCGCGATCGCGCCGGCCAGGACGACGACGATGACGGAGAGACGCCAGAGGCCGAGGCGCGCCAACCCGTCCCTGAGGCTCACCGCCGCACGCGCCTCGGGCGAGTCCGCGATCCCGTGGCCCTCCTCAAGGAAAGCCGGATCGGAGAGCCCGCCAGGCCGAACGCGTGCCGGAGCGACTTCACCAGATAACGCTCGTACGAGAAATGGATGTCGTTGGGCCGGTTGACCCTCAGCGCGAAGGTCGGGGGCTCGACGGCGACCTGCGTCGCTGACTGGATCGTCAGCGGGTCGCCGCGCAACGACGTCGGGCGCCGAGCGACCGCGGCGCGCAAGGCCTCCGTGACGGCGCCGCCCGGGATGCGCCGGCGCGCCTCGGCGGCAACCTGCGCGATCGTGTCGAAGAGCTCGGGAATGCCCTCGGACTGCGTCGCCGACGTGAAGCACACGGGCGCATAGTCGAGGAACGGCAGCCGGTCGCGGATCTGCTCGACGACCTCGGCCTTGCGGACCATCGCGCGGGGTACCAGATCCCACTTGTTGACGACGATGACGGCGGCGCGGCCCGCCTCGTTCGCGTAGCCGGCAATGTGCGCGTCCTGCGCGGTGATGGCCTCGGAAGCGTCCACGACCACCAGCGCGACCTGACACCGCTCGAGGCTCTTGAGCGCCATGACCACCGCCAGCTTCTCGAGCGGCTCCTGCACCCGCCCCTTTCGCCGGATCCCCGCAGTGTCGACGAGGACGTAGGTGCGGCCCTCGTAGACGAGGGTCGTGTCGACGGCGTCGCGCGTGGTGCCGGGCGCCTCGTGGACGAGCACGCGCTCGGCGCCGACCATCGCGTTGACGAGCGACGACTTGCCGACGTTGGGGCGCCCCACGACCGCGACGTGCACGGGCGAGTCGGCCCGAGACGCCGCCGCCGGGATGGCCGGGCAGCGCGCGCGCAGGATCTCGAGGAGCTCGGCGACCCCCCGCCCGTGCTCGGCCGAGATGGGCACCGGATCGCTGACGCCGAGACGGTAGAGATCCGCCAGGCTGCTCTCCTGGGTGTCGGTGTCCACCTTGTTCGCCGCCAGCACCACGGCGCGGTTGCCCTTCCGAAGGATCCGCGCGATCTCGAGATCGAGCGCGGTCGCGCCGTCGCGCGTGTCGACGACGAACAGGACGAGGTCAGCCTCCTCGACCGCCGCGAGCACCTGACGGCGCACGCCCTCGATCAAGGGCTCCTCGGACGAGGGATCGAAGCCGCCCGTGTCGATCACCGTCGCCTGCCAGCGCTCGAAGCTCACGAGCCCGTAGAGCCGATCGCGCGTCACGCCTGGGGTGTCGCGGACGAGCGCCTGACGGCGGCCGACGAGACGGTTGAAGAGCGTCGACTTGCCGACGTTCGGGCGGCCGACGATCGCGATGATCGGGCGGATCATCCGGGTCGCGCCTCCGTCAGGAATCGCGGATCGCTCTGAGCAGGGCGCCCGGCGTTGGCTGGACCACCTTGACGGGCACGCCGAGGTCGCGCGCCAGGTCGGCCGGCGTCAGGTCGTCGAGGAAGATCCCGTCGCCGTCGCGCACCGCCACGGCCGGCACGAGCACCGCGCGTCCGAGCTCGGACTGCCTGGCGAGGTGACGCTGGATATCGCGCCCGGTCAGGAGCCCCGCAACGCCGATCGCCGGCCCGAAGAAGTCGTTGGGCACCGCCGCGACGCGAATCGCCGCCGGCTCGAATCCGCCGCGGGCCAGCAGCGCGCGCAGGCGCGGCGCGAACAGCTCGCCCGTCACGACCGTCACGACGTCGCCCCCCGCGCGGCGCTTCCGCCGCGCGTTCGATCGGTTGAAGCTGTCCTCGAACCTTCGCACGAGGCCGATGCCGTCCTCGGCGATCGAGAAGCCTTCGTAGGCCGCTGCAGAGGGCAGCGGGAGTCCGGCGAGCAGATAGATCTCGTCGGCGAGAAACACGAACCGGCTCCCGAGCTCGCCCAGCCAGCGGCCCTGCCACCGATCGGCGGTCGTCACGAGTGCCCGCGCCTCGTCGGGCGTGAGGCTGCGCAGCGCGGGGAGCCGCTGGCGATGTCGGGTCAGCCCGACCGGGACGATCGCCGTCGTCGCGACGTGAGGATGGAGCGGCGCCAGCTCGTGGACGGTGCGCGCGAGGTGCTCGCCGTCGTTCAGGTCGGGACACAGCACGATCTGGGCGTGCATGCGGATGCCGGCCTTGGCCAGCCGCTCGAGCCGCGGCAGGATCTCGGCCGAGTGCCGCGGCCGGCCGAGCAGCGCGTGGCGGAGCTCCGGGTCGGTGGCGTGCACCGAGACGTAAAGCGGCGACAGGCGCTGCTCGATGATCCGCTCGAACGAGGCTTCGTCGAGGTCGCTGAGCGTGATGTAGTTGCCGTGCAGGAACGACAGCCTGAAGTCGTCGTCCTTCACGTAGAGGCTCCGGCGCATGCCCTTCGGCAGCTGGTGGATGAAGCAGAACACGCACTTGTTCGCGCACGTCGCGATGTCGCCCGGGCGCGGCGGGGCCAGATCGAGCCCGAGCCCCGGCCCGCGCCGGTGAAGCCGCATCGGCCCGGCCACGACGCCGGCCCGCTCGATCGTCAAGTCGAGCCGCTCGTCGCCGGCGTGGAACTGGAAGTCGATCGCGTCGCGCAGCGGATGGCCGTTGACGGCGACGATCCGGTCGCCGGCAGCCAGGCCCGCCGCGGCCGCGGGCGAGCGCGGTGCGACCGCGGCGACGGTCACGCCGGCCGGCTCAGCGGTACAGGGCGTTTTCAGGGGACTCGTCCCGCGCGGTGGCTGGAGAGGCGTTGAGGAACCGCATGCCCTGGACGATGTACTGCAGCCCCGAGATCACCGTGAATCCCGCCGCCAGCCAGAGCACGGCCTGAGGCGCCAGATGCACCTGGAAGAAGCGCGAGAGCAAGCCGCTCAGAACCGCGAGCACCTGGAACAGGGTCGCCGCCTTCCCGGCCCACGTCGGACGCGGCCGGATCTGGCTCCCGAGCATGTAGATCAGCAGCGCGCCGAAGACCAGGATCGCGTCGCGGCTGATCACCAGCGCCGCTATCCAGAACGGCAGCGCCTTCAGGTACGTCAAGGTGACGAACGACGATGTGAGCAGGAGCTTGTCGGCCATCGGGTCGAGGAACGCGCCGAGCGAGCTCTCGTCCTTCCAGTGGCGCGCCGCCCACCCGTCGAGCAGATCGGTCAGCGCGGCGATTGCGAACACGATCAGCGCCGGACCCGGACGCCGATAGACAAGCAAGGTCACGAACACCGGGATCAGGAGGATCCGGAGCAGAGTCAGCCAGTTGGCGATGCCCATGGGGCGCTCAGTCTACCATTCCGGCGGCAGGCCCGGATTCGATGACGCGGTAGCGCCCGAGCGCGCCGAGGAGCTCGACCGGCAGATCGACGTCCAGCTCGACGTGACCCGGCGTGTCGCGGCGCGAGAGCACCCGCCCGCGCTCGTAGCAGAGCGCCAGCGAGGCGCCTTCGCCGTGCGGAATCCGGAGCGTCAGGTTGCCGACCGGCGGCAGCGCGCGCTCGATGGCCGCGAGGAGCGAGCCGATCCCGGTGCCGTCGGCCGCCGAGACGGCGATCGCGTCCCGTCGCGCCGCCAGGACTGCGGGGTCGGTCTCCAGCCGGTCGACCTTGTTCAGGGCGAGGATCGTCGGGCGATCGGCGACGCCGAGCTCGCCCAGGAGGTCGTCGACGGCCTTCATGTGGTCGTCGATCGCCGGGTGGCTCGCGTCCACCACGTGTAGCAGCACGTCGGCGTCGGCCAGCTCCTCCAGGGTCGCGCGGAACGCCGCCACGAGCTCGTGCGGCAGCTTGCGGATGAACCCGACCGTGTCGGTCAGGACGAACCGGCGGCCGCCTTCCGGCTCCACCAGACGCGCGGCCGGATCGAGGGTCACGAAGAGTTGATCCGCCGCAGTGAGCTGCGAGCCCGCCAGGCGATTGAGCAGGGTCGTCTTTCCCGCGTTCGTGTAACCGACGAGCGCGACGACCGGAACGCCGGCGCGGCGCCGCCCCTGACGCTGCAGCCGCCGATGCACTTGCACGCTGTCGAGCTGCCGGCGAATCTGCATCACCTTCCGTCGAATCGCCCGGCGGTCGGACTCGAGCTGGGTCTCGCCCGGTCCGCGCGTGCCGATGCCGCCCCCCAGCCGCTCGAGGTGCGACCACTGGCCGACGAGCCGCGGCAACAGGTAGGTGAGCTGCGCGAGCTCGACCTGCAGCTTGCCCTCGCTCGTGCGCGCGCGTTGGGCGAAGATGTCGAGGATCAGCGCCGTCCGGTCGATGACCTTGATGCCGAGCACCTGGGAGATGTTGCGCTCCTGGATCGGCGAGAGCGGATCGTCGGAGACGAAGAGCACCGCGGAGGCCTCGCGCGCCGCCTGCCCGATCTCGTCGATCTTGCCGCGGCCGAAGAAGAGCCCCGGCGCCGGCGCGGCCCGGTCCTGCGTGATCCGGCCCACGACGGTGCCGCCGGCCGCGGTCACCAGCCCCGCCAGCTCTTCCAGCGACTCGTCGACCTGGAACCGGCGCTGCGTGGGTCGGCGCAGCGCGGCGATCACCGCGCGCTCCCGCGTCGCCCGGGTACGGGTCGCCGCTCGCTTCATCCGAGCCCGCCTCGTCGGGCCAACGCCGCCGCGATCCGCTCCGCCGTCCCGTCGGCGCCGCCGGCCTTCTCGACGTCGATCCACTCGATGCCCGGCTCGCGCGAGAACCAGGTCCACTGTCGCTTGGCGTAGCGTACCGTGTCGCGCTGCATGAGCCGCAGGGCCTCGGCGGGCTCGAGCTCGCCGCGCGCGACCCGGACGAACTCGCGATAGCCGATCGACTGCAGCGACGGCAGCGCCGGATCGTAGCCCCGCGCGAGCAGGCGCTCGACCTCGCCCCGCAGCCCCGCGTCGACGAACGCGGCGGCCCGACCGATCAGCCGCCGGGCCAGCGCGTCCCGGTTCATGGTGAGGCCGAAGTAGGTCACGTCGTACGACTCGACCGGCTCGCGCCAGCGCTCCTGCTCGAGCGTGCTGGCCCCCGCGCGCGCCAGCTCGAGGGCTCGCACCACACGCACGTGATCGTTGGGGTGCAGTCGGCGCGCGACGGCGGGGGCGGTGAGGCTCAGCCTCGCGTGGAGCGAGGCGCGGCCCTCGGCGGTCGCGATCGATGCGAGCTCGCGTCTGAACGCCGGGTCGGCCGGCGGTGCCGGATCGAGCCCCCGCAGAAGCGCCCGGACGTAGAGGCCGGTGCCCCCGACGACGACCGGCAGCCGGCCGCGCTCGCGGATCGCCTCGATCGCCGCCGCAGCGTCCGCACGGAAGCGGGCGGCCTGATAGCGGTCGTCGGGATCGACCACGTCGACGAGGTGATGGGCTACCGCGCGCCGGATCTCGGCGGTCGGCTTGCCCGTCGCGACGTCCATGCCGCGATAGACCTGACGCGAGTCGGCGCTGACGACCTCGATCGCCACCCGGTGCGCCAGCGCCGCCGCGACCGCGGTCTTCCCCACACCGGTGGGCCCGGCGATCACGACCAGGGGAGCCTTCAAGCCCTCGCTCACTAGCCTCAGTGTATCAGCCCGTTTTCCGCGTATTCCGACGAGTCGAGACCGACGACCGAGCTACCATGTGCGCTTCAGCTCTCGCCGGATGTCGTGCATCGACACGCGGCTGACGATCGGCCGGCCGTGCGGGCAGAAGTACGGCGTCTCGGTCACGGAGAGCTCGGCCACCAGGCGATCCATCTCCTCGCGCCCGAGCGGCATGTTCGCCTTCACCGCCGCCCGGCACGCCAGGAACGCGAGAGCCCGGTCGAGCGTCGGCTCGGCCGCGCCCGGGCCGCCGAACTCGTCGACGGCGGCCTCCACGAGCCGCTTCGGCTCGCTGCCCTTCAGGAGCGCTGGCACCGCGCGGACGACGACCGTCGCGGTGCCGAGCCCCTCGAACGCGAAGCCCAGACGCTCGAGGGGCGCGCGCCAGCGCTCGAGCAGGGCGCACGAGGCCGGCGGCAGCTCGAGCGGCTCCGGGAAAAGCAGGGCCTGCGCGGCGGGTGTGCCCTCGCGAAGCTCGCGCTGCAGACGCTCGAAGAGCACGCGCTCGTGCGCCACGTGCTGGTCGAGGAAGAACACCTCGTTGTCCGAGGTCGAGACGACGAACGTGTCCTGCACCTGACCCAGGACGCGCCCGAACAAGGCTCGCGGCTCGACCGCGGCCGCCGCGCCGAAGAGCGCTGTCTGCTCGGCCACACCGCCCGGCGCCGGCTCGTCGAGACGACCGTCGCCGCGTGGTCCGACTTCGGGCACGACCGCGGGGCGGCGAAGCCCACCGAGCGTCGCCGCCGCAACCATCTCGTAGATCAGCCGCGGATGCCGGAATCGGACCCACGCCTTCGTAGGGTGGACGTTGACATCCACGTCGGTCTCCGCCAGCGTGATCGCGAGCAGCACCACCGGGAACCGGTCGCGCGGCAGCAACGGACGGTACGCGTCGAGCGTCGCCTGGAGCAGCGCCGGATCGCGCACCGGCCGGCCGTTCACGATGAGGACGATCTCGTCGCGGTTGCCGCGGGCCAGATCGGGCGGGCTGATCAGCCCGCGCACGCTCACGCCGTGCTCGGTCCGGTCGACGGCCAGCAACCGCTCGGCGACGTCGTGGCCCCAGACGGCGCCCACACGCGCGCGCGGCTCGGCCGCGGCAGGCGTGGTCAGCACCGCGCGCCCGTTGCTCGCGACCCGCAGGTGCGTCCGCGGGTGCGCCAGCGCCAGCTGGGTCAGCGCGCGCAGGCTCGCCGACAGCTCGGTCGCGGACGACTTCAAGAACTTGAGCCGCGCCGGCGTATTGAAGAAGAGGTCGCGGACCTCGACGCTCGTGCCGGAGTCGGCGGGCACCTCGAGCCGCTGCTTGACCATGCCGCCCTCGCCGGCCAGACGCAGCCCCTGTGAGGCGCCGCGCGGACAGCTCGTGAGCGTGAAGCGCGAGACGGCGCAGATCGCCGCCAGCGCCTCGCCGCGGAACCCCAGGGTCGCGATCGCGTCGAGGTCCTCGTCGCGCGCCAGCTTGGACGTCGCGTGACGCTCGAGGGCCAGCGGCAGCTCGTCCGCCGTCATCCCGATGCCGTCGTCGGTGACGCGGATGAGCGCGGAGCCGCCATCGCGCAGGTCGACCGTGACCGTCAGCGCTCCGGCGTCCAGCGCGTTCTCGACCAGCTCCTTCACCGCGGAAGCCGGACGCTCCACGACCTCGCCGGCGGCGATCTTGTTGACGAGGTGGTCCGGGAGTCGACGGATTTTTATTGTAGCGGGGGCCATTGTAGCGGGGGCCTCGTGGCCGGCGTGAACCGAAGGTGACCTGCGATAGAAGCGTGTGGCTCCGACACGCCCGATCTGATGCGGGACGCCGACATACCCGTCCTCATCGGCGCCGCTCCTCCTGCCACTTCGCCAGGATGTTCAGCGCCTCGAGCGGCGTGAGATGGGCCAGGTCGAGGCCCGCCAGCTCGGCCAGGAGCGGATCGGGCCCGGCGGGCGCGAAGAGCCCGAGCTGGACGGCATCGCTCGCGTCGGTGCGCAGCTGACCCGCCTCCTCGAGCTCGGCCAGGAGCGCCTTCGAGCGCGCGATCACCGCCGCCGGCAGCCCCGCGAGCCGCGCGACCTGGATGCCGTAGCTCCGGTCGGTGCCGCCGGGCTGCACCTTGTGCAGGAACACGATCTCGTCGTTCCACTCGCGGACGGCCACGTGGAAGTTGCGGACCCCGCCGAGCCGCCCCGCGAGCCGCGTCAGCTCGTGGAAGTGCGTCGCGAACAGGATCTTCGCGCCGTGGCCGCGGTCGTGCAGGGCTTCGACGACCGCCCACGCGATCGCCAGGCCGTCGAAGGTCGACGTCCCGCGGCCGACCTCGTCGAGCAGCACCAGGCTGCGCGGCGTCACGTTGTTCAGGATCGTCGCGGTCTCGATCATCTCCACGAGGAACGTGCTCTGGCCGCGCGCCAGGTTGTCCTGGGCGCCGACGCGCGTGAACACGCGGTCGACCACGCCCACACGCGCCTGGCGCGCGGGAACGAAGGCGCCGATCTGCGCCATGATCGCGATGTGAGCGGTCTGCCGGAGGTAGACGGACTTCCCGGACATGTTCGGGCCGGTGAGGATGACGATGCGCGCTTCGTGGTCGAGCGCCAGATCGTTGGGCGTCACCGGGCTTCCGGCGCGCGCCTCGAGGACGGGGTGGCGGCCCTCGACGATCGCCAGCGCGTCGCCGCCGTCGACGGTGGGCCGAACGTGACCGCGGCCGTGGGCCACCTCGGCCAGCGACGCGAAGACATCGAGCCGCGCCAGCGCCCGGGCCGTCGTCAGGAGATCGTCCGCCCGCGCGGCCACCCGGCGGCGCACCTCCTCGAACAGCTCGTACTCAAGCCGCCGGCGTCGCTCGTCGGCGCCGAGCGCCTTGGCCTCGTATTCCTTGAGCTCGGGGGTCACGTACCGCTCGGCGCCGGTCAAGGTCTGGCGGCGCACGTACTCGGGCGGCACGCGCGCGCTCTGGGAATGCGTCACCTCGATCCCGTAGCCGAACACGCGGTTGAAGCGCACCCGCAGACTCGAGATGCCGGTGCGCGCGCGCTCACGCTCCTCGAGCCCGGCGATCCACGCCCGCGCCTCGCGCGCGTCGCGCACGATGGCCGCGAGCTGGGCGTGCCAGCTCTCGCGGATCAGCCCGCCGTCGTGCAGCGCGAGGGGCGGCTCGTCCTCGAGCGCCGCGGCCAGCACGGCGTAGAGGTCGTCGAGCTCCGCCAGGTCGCCGACGGCCTCGGCGATCGCGGGCGCCGCGATCGAGGCGGCGAGCCGTCGGATGTCCTGCAACGGCGCCAGACATCCGCGGAGGCCGACGAGGTCGCGGGCGTGCGCCTGGCCGAGCGTCGCGCGGCTCGTGAGCCGCTCGACGTCGCCGATGCGACGCAACGAGGTGAAGAGTCGCGTCCGCTCGGCCGGCGCCTCGACCAGAGCGGCCACCGCGTCCTGACGGGCGGCGATCGCCGCGGGATCGAGCAGCGGACGCAGGAGCCACTGGCGGAGCAGACGGGCGCCCATCGGCGTGACCGTCTCGTCGAGCACGCCCAGGAGCGACTCGCGCGCACTGCCGCCGCTCGAGGTCAAGAGCTCGAGCGTCACGACGGCCGTCTCGTCCAGCGCCATCGCGTCGGCGGCCGTCAGACGCTGCAGGCGCGTGAGGTGGCCGAGCGCGTCGCCCTGGGTCGCGCGCAGGTACGCGAGCGCCGCCGCCGCGGCGCCGAGCCCCGTCGTCATATCGCCGACGCCGAAGGCGGCGAGTGACTCCACGCGGAAGTGGGCGCAGAGGTCCGCCGCGGCGCGCCGGGGCGCGAAGGTCTGCGGCTCGAAGAAGGTCAGCGCGGCGCCGGTGGCCTGAAGACGCGCGAGAAAGGCCGGGTTCTCGCGCGCGGAGTCGGGCACCACGATCTCGGCCGGCCGACGCAGGAGCGCCGCCGCCAGAACCTCCATGCCCTTCCCCGCGTCTTCGCCCGCCCAGAACTCGCCGGTCGAGACGTCGACGAGCGCCACACCGGTCGCATCGCGGCCGGCGATCACCACCATGAGGAAGTTGTTCGCGGCGCCTTCGAGGTAGGCGGTGTCCGTCAAGGTGCCCGGCGTGATGATGCGCACGACGTCGCGCCGCAGGAGCTTCTTGTCGCGGCCGGGCGCCTCGAGCTGCTCGCACACCGCGATCTTCTGGCCCGCGTGCACGAGCCGCGCGATGTAGCCGTCGGAGGCGTGGTGGGGGATGCCTGCCATCGGCGCGCCCTGGCGGGCCGTCAGCGTGATCTGGAGCAGCCGGGCCGCGAGCTCGGCGTCCTCGAAGAAGGTCTCGTAAAAATCGCCCAGCCGGAACAGGAGCACGTGGTCCGGATAGCGCCGCTTGAGGTCGCGGTACTGGCGCATCATCGGCGTGAGGTCGTCGCGATCAGCCACCAAGCCGGCCCTTGAGGCGATCGTACGTGGTTTCGAGGTCCTCGGGAAGGACGCGCGTGTTGCCCACGACCGAGATGAAGCTGTTGTCGCCGCTCCACCGCGGCACGACGTGCAGGTGCAGGTGGTCCACGATCCCAGCGCCCGCAATCCGCCCTTGATTGAGCCCGACGTTGAAGCCCTCCGGCCGGTACTCGACCGTCAGGAGCGAGACCGCCAGGGTGACCAGCTCCATCGCGCCCGCCACTTCATCCGGGGTCGCCTCGGGGAGTGACCCCACGTGCCGGTTGATCACCGCCATCAGGTGGCCCGCGGCGTAGGGATAGCGGTTCAGGATCAGGAAGGCGCGGGATCGGCGGGCGAGCAGGAGACTCTCTCTGTCGTCCGATCCGGAGATGGCTTCACAGAACACGCATCCGCCCGAGGTCTTGGCGGCGGTGATGTACGGCATGCGCCAAGGCGCCCAAAGGCGATTCACACCGCCCGGAGGAGCCTCAGCCGTTGACGAGCTCGCGCAGTCGCTTTCCTACCTTGAAGAACGGCACCCGCTTCTGCGGGACGTCGACGCTCGACCCGGTCTTGGGATTGCGGCCCTTTCGCGAATTCCGGTGACGGATCCTGAAGCTCCCGAAGCCCCGAAGCTCGACCTTGTCGCCCTTCGACAATGCGTCGGTGATGTTGTCGAAGATCGTGTTGACGATTGTTTCCGTCTCCTTCTTGGTCAGGCTCGAGATCTTCGAAACTTCGTCGATCAGGTCGGCTTTCGTCATCGTCTACTCCCGTCCCAATTCGGGGGTGACCCGGGCTCGATCTCGGTAGCAAGTTAGCACGACGTATACAATAATGTCCACCATCGTAAGCATTTAGGGACCACTGCCAGGTTACTCCAGGAATATCCCCAGCCGGAACGAGAAACTTCACAGCCACGCTGTGTTGGCCGCGTCGGCGTCCGGAGCTCGAGAGGCCCGTGACGGCTGTTTCGCCCAATTCGACGGCTTCTTGAAGCCGAGTGTCTCGGATATCGCTTGAGCGTTCGTGGGGAATCGCGACTCTCAATCCATCAGGTAGAGCGGCGTCTTCATGAGCGACAGCGGCGAGACGGACGTGAGGCCTCGAAGGTCGAGCTGGTTGCGCAGCAGATCCATGATCGACAGCTTGCGGCGCGGTCCGATAACCTTGGGAGGCCGCGGAAGCCCGGCGAGTGTCGCCGCGCCGTCGAGCGCCTCCTCGAGGCCGCCGAGGGCGTCGACCATGTGCAGATCTTTCGCCTGGGCCCCCGAGACGATACGCCCGTCGGCGAAGCCGACCACTTGAGCCTGGTCGAGCTTTCGGCCGGCGGCGACCGCCGAGATGAACTGCGCGTGGACGTCGTCGAGGAGGGACTGGAGGATCCGCCGCTCCTCGGGAGACATCGGCCGGGCGATGCTGCCGATGTCCTTGTAGCGGCCCGCCTTCACGACCACGTAGTCGACGCCCACCTTCTTCATGAGCCCGTCCAGGTTGGGAAGCTGGAAGATCACGCCGATCGATCCGGTCAGGGTGCCCGGGTTGGCGTAGATCTTGTCCGCGGCCACGGCGACGTAGTATCCGCCGGAGGCCGCGACGGCGCCGAGCGAAGCAACCACGGGCTTGCCGGACTCACGCAGCCGCATGATGGCCGCGTGCAGCTCCTGGGTCGGACCCACCACCCCGCCCGGGCTGTTGATCCTGAGCACCACGGCTTTGACCTGAGGGTTGTCGCGGTGCGCCTTCAGCTCGCGGAGCAGGTCGTCGACGTCGACGATGGTGCCCTCGAGCTCGACGATGGCGACCCGCGCGCCGAAGACGGCTCCGCCGCCGCCCGTCGGGGCCACGACCATCGACAGGGCGGCGACGAAGAGGACGACGACTCCGACGTAGATCGCCAGCGCGGCCAGAACGATGGTGCGCCGGCGGACCGGCCTATTCCTCGTCGTCTTCGTAGTCGTCACGGTGCTTGCCGCGCCGGCCCTGGCCGCGACGCCCACCGCCGCGCTCCTCCATTTCCTTCGGCGGCTCGATGGCGTGGGCCAGCTCCTTCAGGGAGAGGCCGATGCGCCGCTCGTTCGCGTCCACGCGGATGACCAGCAAGGTCAGCTCGTCGCCGACGCTGACGAGCTCGTCGGGACGCCCGATCGGACGGTTCGACATCTGCGAGATGTGCAAGAGCCCGTCCACTCCGGGCTCCAGCTCGACGAACGCGCCGAAGTCGGTGAGGCGGACGATCTTGCCCGTCACGCGCGAGCCCATGGGATAGCGCTGCGACACAGTCGTCCACGGGTCGGGCTGGATCTGCTTGAGCCCGAGCGAGATCCGCTTGTTGTCCCGGTCGAGGTTCAGGATCTGCGTCTCGATCTCCTGGCCCTTCTTCAAGATCTCTGACGGATGCCCCACGTTGCGGGTCCACGACATGTCGGAAATGTGCAGGAGGCCGTCGACCCCGGGCTCGAGCTCGATGAAGGCGCCGAAGTCGGTAAGGTTCCGGACGCGCCCCATCATCCGGGCGCCGGGCTTGTAGCGCTGCTCGATCGTCGCCCACGGGTCGGGCTCGACCTGCTTCATGCCGAGTGAGATGCGCTTGGCGGCGCGATTGACGTCGAGCACGATCACGTCGACCTCGTCGGCGACGTTGACGAGCTTCGAGGGATGGCGCACCCGGCGGGTCCACGACATCTCCGAGACGTGCACGAGCCCCTCGACACCTGGCTCGAGCTCGATGAATGCGCCGTAGTTGGTCAGGCTGACGACCTTGCCCTTGGTCTTGGTGCCGGCCGCGTACGTCTTCTCGACTCGCTCCCACGGATCCGAAGACTTCTGCTTGTAGCCGAGCGACACCCGTCCGGTCTCGCGGTCGAAGTGGAGCACCACGACCTCGACCTGGTCGCCGACCTGGAAGATCTCGGAGGGATGGCCCACACGGCCCCAGCTCATGTCGGTCACGTGCAGGAGACCGTCGATCCCGCCGAGGTCGATGAAGGCGCCGTAGTCGGTGATGTTCTTGACGGTGCCCGTCAGCACCATGCCCTCGGAGAGGACCTGGAGTGTGTGCTTCTTCTTCTCCTCGCGCTCCTCCTCGAGGACCGAGCGGCGCGAGAGCACCACGTTGCCGCGACGCCGGTTGAGCTTGATCACCTTGGAGCGGATCGTCTGACCCACCATGGAGGCGAGGTTCTTCACCGGCCGGAGATCCACCTGCGAGCCCGGAAGGAACGCCTTCACGCCGACGTCGACGGCCAGGCCGCCCTTGACGACCTCGACCACGCGGCCCTCGACCGGCGCGCCCTTCTCGTAGGCCTGGGTGATCGCGTCCCAGACCTTGATCTTGTCGGCCTTGTCCTTCGAGAGGACGATGAGCCCTTCTGAGTCTTCCTTGGCTTCGAGGTAGACCTCGATCTCCTCGCCCACCTTCGGCAGGCTGCCGTGCCGGTGGAACTCCTCGATGGGGATCGCCCCCTCGCTCTTGTAGCCGACGTCGACGAGGACCTCGCTCGAGCCGATGTGGACCACGCGGCCGCGGACCACCTCGCCTTCCTCGAATTCGGTGACGCCGCTCTGATACCAATCCTCCATGCGTTCCTCGGCTGGGTCACCGCCCTCCCCACGCGGCCCGCCGAGATGCTGCCGTGGTTCGTCCTTCTTCATACCGCCCGTTCCTCCAGTCATTTTATTTGCCGGAACGACCTACCACCCGAACCGACTCCGGCCGGCCCTGGCCGGTGCCGGCAATCATACCGTCCCGGAGGCGCGAAATGGCGTCCATCATCTCGCGGCTCGCGATCTCGTACTGGGCCTTCCGATCGGCGCCCCGCTCGGCCTCGAACCGGAGGGGTTTTCCGAACGTCACCGTCACCTTCGCGGAGCGCGGGAATCGACGCCCTTTCGGCCATGCGCGCCCAGAGCCGCGCACGTAGACCGGCACCACCGCGGCCCCGCTCGAGACGGCCAGCAGGCCGGCGCCCGGCTTGGCCGGCCGGATGTCGCCCTCCTCGCCGCGCGTGCCCTCCGGGAACACGAGGAGCGCGCCGCCCTCCTCGAGCACCCGCCGCGCCGTCCGCAAGGCGCTCGGGTCGGCCCCTTCGCGGCGAACCGGGCGCGCGTTGAGCGCGCGGATCAGCCTGCTGAAGAGCGGGATCTCGAAGAGCTCCGCCTTGGCCAAATACGTGAGCTGGCGGTCCGACGCCCCGCCGATCAGCGGCGGGTCGAGCAGGCTCGAATGGTTCGCCACCATCAGCACCGGCCCGCGCTCGGGGACGTTCTCGCTCCCGAGCGCCTCGAGCCGGAACATCAGGCGCATCACCGCTACCGCCAGGATCCTCATCGCGGCGTAGAACCGGCTCCAGCGAGCTGCCGGGGCCGGGGCAGACTTATGATGCTCGATCGCGGCCAAGAGACGCTCGACGACCTGATCCACGGTGAGCCCGGAGGTGTCGAGCTCGATCGCCCCTTCGGGGCGGCGCAGCGGCGCCAGCTCGCGCGTCTCGTCCTGCCGGTCGCGCGTGGCGAGCTCGCTCGTGATCGCGTCCAGGGCGACCGGCGTACCCGCCGCGGCCAGCTCCGCCTGGCGCCGCTGCGCGCGAGCCTCGAGCGAGGCCGTCAGGAAGAACTTCACCTCCGCGTCCGGGCACACGACCGTGCCGGTGTCGCGGCCCTCGAGGACGACGCCCCCCTCGGCCGCCGGCCGGCGCTGCAGCGGCGTGACCTTGGCGCGTACCGACGGCAAGGTCGTCACGTCCGACGTCACCTGCGCGACCTCCCGGCTCCGGATCGGCTCGGTCACGTCCTCGCCGTCGAGGTAGACGCGGCCGGCCGCGACCGTGATCGACAGCGGCGCCAGGTGCGCGCGGAGCTCGGCGCCCTCGCGCACGGGCACGCCGGACCGCATCACGCTCAGCGCCAGGGCGCGGTACATCGCGCCGGTCGGGATCAGCGTGTAGCTGAGCCGCTCGGCCAGCATGCGAGCCGCCGTGCTCTTGCCCGCCCCGGCCGGGCCGTCGATCGTGATCACGGGATGCTTGCGCGCCATCAGGAGAGCCGCTCCCGCGCCGCCTTGATCCGGGCCAGCTCCGCGCGCAGGGCCTCGACCCCGCCGGCGTCGATGACCCGCCGCAGATCGTCGAGCGCCCGGCGAAATGCTTCGACGCTCGCGGTCAGCGCGTCGCGGTTGGCCAGGAAGATCTCCGTCCACATGTCCGGATCGCCCGCGGCGATGCGCGTCGTGTCCCGGAACCCGCGCGCCGCCAGCTCGAGCGCCGCGGGCTCGAGCCGGAGGGCGCCGTCGACCAGTGCGCACGCGATCAGGTGCGGCAGATGGCTGATCGCCGCGACGGTCCGGTCGTGCGTCTCGGGATCGAGCGTGGTCACGCGCGCGCCCAGGGCCTCCCAGAACTCCGTCGTCGTCTTGAGGGCGGAGAGCTCGGTCCCCTCGGTCGGAGTCACGATCACCGTCGCGCCCCGGAACAGATCGGGGCGGGCCACGCGGTAGCCCGCTTGCTCCGATCCGGCGAGCGGGTGGCTGCCGACGAACGCGAGCGGGCGGCTTGCGGCCAGACACTCGGCGGCCCGCACGATGTTGCGCTTGGTCGAGCCGACGTCGGTGATGAGCGCGCCGTCGGGCGCCGCGCGCCACACGCGCTCGAGCAGCCCTTCGATCGCCAGCACGGGTGCGGCCAGCAGGACGAAGTCGGCCTCGCGCACGCCCGCCGCGAGGTCGGTGACCGCCGCGTCCAGCGTACCGTCGTCGACGGCCGGACGCAGCCGCTCGGCGTCGCGTCCGACGCCGATAATACGGCGGGCGAGTCCGCCCGCCCGCGCCGCCTTCGCCACGGAGCCCCCGAGCAAGCCGACGCCGACGATTGCGAGCTGCTGGATCACGCGGGCGTCTTCCCCAGGACGGCGCGGAGCGCCTTGACGAGCTTGCGGTTCTCTTCCGGCGTCCCCACGGTGATCCGCAGCGCGGTCTCGAGCCCGAAGGGCGTCATCGGCCGCACGATCACGCCCTTGTGGAGGAGCTTCTGGTAGATGTCGGCGGCGCTGCGCCCGACATCGACCAGGATGAAGTTGGCGCGCGAGGGCACGTACTGGAGCCCGATGCTCTTGAACTCGTCGTAGAGGAAGTGGCGCCCGGCCTCGATCATCCGCACGCACTCGAGCACGTGCGCCTCGTCGTCGAGGGCCGCGAGCGCCGCGACCTGCGCGAGCGAGTTCACGTTGAACGGTTGCCGGATCCGGTTCATGAGCGCGATCGCGTCGGCGTCCGCGACCCCGTAGCCGACGCGGAGCCCGGCGAGGCTGGTGGCCTTCGAGAACGTGCGGAGGACCACGACCTTCCGTCCCTGCTTGACCGCCGCGATCATGTCCGGGAAGTCCGGGCCCATCGCGAACTCGATGTACGCCTCGTCGAACACGACGATCGTGCGCTCCGGCACGCGCGCCATGAAGTGCTCGACTTCGTCCTTGGTGACGATGGTGGCCGTCGGGTTGTTCGGGTTGGCCACGAAGACGATCTTCGTCAGCGGCGTGATCGCCCGGGCCATCGCCTCGAGGTCCAGGCGGAAGTCCTTCAGCATCACCATCACCCGCACGCCGCCGGCGGCCTGGACGATCATCGGATAGACGACGAACGAGGGATGCGGCACCACCGCTTCGTCGCCGGGGCGCAGGAAGGCGCGCACCAGGAGCTCGATGAGCTCGTTGGAGCCGTTGCCGAGCACCACCTGGTCCGGCATGACGCCGTGCTTCTTGGCGAGCGCCTGCCGGAGGTAGTAGCCGCTGCCGTCCGGATAGCGATCGAGCGACGAGAGGGCCGCAATGATCGCCTGCTGCACCCGGTCGGACGGGGGCAGCGGGTTCTCGTTCGACGCGAGCTTGATCGGATTGTGGATCATGAGCTCGCGCTCGAGCTCCTCGATCGGCTTGCCGGGCTCGTAGGGAGCGATGCCGAGGATGTGCTCGTTCGCTAGCGACTCCCACTGGGTTGGCATGCGCTCTCCTTTAGAGGGCCGGGTACGATCCGAGTACTTTCAGGAACAGGGTCCGCTCGCCGATCTCACGAAGCACCGACGAGACCGTCGGTGTGTCGCGATGGCCCTCGAGGTCCACGAAGATCACGTACTCCCAGGGCCGCTGTTTGGCCGGCCGCGATTCGATCTTCGTGAGGTTGATCCCCAGGTGCGCCAGCGGCTCGAGGATCCGGTAGAGCGTGCCGGGTTCGTTGCGCATGGCGAAGAGGATCGAGGTCTTGTCGTGGCCCGTCGGGCCGCTCGGGTGCCGGCCGACGACCAGGAAGCGCGTCGAGTTGTGCGGATTGTCCTCGATGCCGGCCCTCAGGATCGGCACCTGGTAGAGTTCGCCCGCCAGGTCCGACGCGATCGCGGCGACGGTCACGTCGGAGGCCGCGGTCTCGGCGGCGGCCGCGGTGGAGAGCGACTGCTCGGTCGGGACGTCCGGCAGGTGCTGAGCCAGCCAGCGTCGGCATTGCGCGAGCCCCTGCGGGTGGGACAGGACGCGCTTGATCCCGTCGAGCCCCGTGGCCCGCGAGAGCAAGTTCTGCGTGATCTCGAGCCGCACCTCGCCGCAGATGAGCGCGTCCGAGTCGATCAGCCGATCGAGCGTCACGTTGACCGCGCCCTCGGTGTTGTTCTCGACCGGCACCACGCCGTAGTGGGCGCGCCCACGCTCGACGTCGTCGAACACGTCTACGATCGTCTTGGCCGGGTGATATTTCGCGGACGCGCCGAAGTGCCGCAGGGCGGCCTGATGGGTGAAGGTGGCCTGCGGTCCGAAGTAGGAGACGGTCAGCGCGGATTCGAGGGCGCGGCTGGCCGAGAGGATCTCGCGCCAGATGGCGACGACCGCCTCGCGCCCCAGCGGACCCTCGCTCGATTCGGTGAGGCGCCGGATGATCTCGGCCTCACGGTCCGGGGCATAGACCGGCGCGTCCTGCCTTCGTTTGAGGTCTCCGATCTGAAGGACGGCCTCGGCGCGTTGGTTGAGGAGCTGGAGGATTCGGTTGTCGAGGTCGTTGATCCTGGAACGCCAATCGTCCAGGTTCATAGGGACTCCCACTGCTGCCTGACTCGGGATATCGCGAATTATAGGCCGCACCTCCGGTAAGAGCAAGTTACGTTCGGCGTTGACCCGGCTGGGCCGCGACCGCGGCGCGCAGCGCGCCGACCTCGCGGGCCGTCAGGGGCCGCGACTGGCCCGGGCGGAGCGCGCCGAGGGCGACCGGCCCGAACGAAATCCGCCGGAGCGCCCTCACGCGGTGGCCGAGCGCCTCGCAGAAGCGCTTGACCTCGTGCTTGCGCCCCTCGACGAACGTGAGCCGCACGCGGCTTTCGCGCGGGCCGGCGCGCTCGAGCTCCACGTTCAGCGGCTTGGCCGGGCCGTCGTCCAGGGTGACGCCGCGCCGCCACCGGTCGAGATCGCTCTGCGCGACCTTGCCCTCGACCTGCGCCTCGTAGACGCGCGGCAGCGCGTAGCGGGGATGGAGGAGCCGGTGCGTGAGCGGGCCGTCGTTGGTGAGGAGCAGCGCGCCCTCGACGTCCCAGTCGAGTCGTCCGACCGGGTACAGGCGCACGGCGCGCTCCACGAGATCGGCGACCACGGGGCGGCCCTGCGGATCGCTGAGCGTGGTGACGTAGCCGCGGGGCTTGTTGAGGAGCATGTACCGCTTCGCCTCGGCCGGCGGCAGCGCGCGCCCGTCCACCGTGATGGCGTCCAGCTCCGGGTCGGCCACGGTGGCGGGACTACGCGTGACGACACCGTTGACGGCGACGTGGCCGTCAACGATCAGGCGATCACCTCCCCGTCGGGAGCTCAGCCCCGCCTGGGCCAGGATCTTGTTGAGTCTCAGCTTCGCCATGCTCGGCGACGGCCGCCAGCTCCGGGACGACCAGCTCGCCTTCGACCTTCGGCAGGTCGCCCACGTCCCGCAGGCCGAACGCGACCAGGAACTCGCGCGTGGTCTCGAAGAGGTACGGCCGTCCCGGGGCTTCCTTCCGGCCGGCGATCCGCACGAGGCGCCGCTCGAGCAGGTTGTCGAGCACGCCCTCGGAGTTCACCCCGCGCACGGCGTCGATCTCGGGTCGCGACACGGGCTGCTTGTACGCGACGATCGCCAGAGCTTCGAGCGCGGGCCGCGAGAGACGGGTGCGTGTCCGGGCGCGGGCGAGCCGCACGAGCCAGGGCGCGACCTCCGGACGGGTGACCATACGGTAGCCGCCGCCCACCTCGACGATCTGCAGCCCCTGGCTCGAGACCTCGTAGCGCGCGCGGAGCTCGTCGATCAGCCGGCGCGCCTCGCCGACGTCGCCGAGATCGAGCACCTCGCTGATGCGCTCGGCTTCCAGCGGCGTATCGGACGCGAACAGCAGCGCTTCGACGACGTCAGTTGGAGTCGGCACGGGTTGGCTCTCCATTCGGTACCGCGGGCTCTCCAGCGGGCACCGTGGTCTGGCGTTCGATGACGATCTCCCCGAAGAGCTCGGTCTGCTGCGTCTTGATGCGACCCAGGCGGACCAGCTCGAGCACCGCCAGGAGCGACACCACGATCTCGGAGCGCCGGCGATCGCCCGCGGTCAAGGACGAGAAGAGCAGAGACCATGTGTCGCGGAGCACCGAGAGGATCATCGTCATCCGCTCGACCATCGACGGCGAGTTCGGCTCGACTTGCCGCGGCCGTTGCCGCGCTTGCTCCTCGATCAGGCGCCGCAAGGTCCGCTCGATCAGGTGCACGCTGAGATCCTCGAGCGGCACTTCCTCGGGCGGCGGAAGCGTGCTGCTCGGGCGGCCCCAGATCAATCCCTGCGCGGCCTCGCGGGTCGCGAGCCACTCGCCGAGCGCCTTCACGCGCGCGTACTCGCGAAGCCGCGCCTCGAGCTCGAGTCGGAGGGCCAGGCCGTCCTCGTCGAGCTGCTCCTCCTGCGTCTCGTCGGGCGGCACCAGGAGCTTGGACTTGAGATAGATCAGGGTGGCGGCCATCACGAGGTAGGCGCCCGCGGCCTCGAGGTCGCGGAACTCCATCGCCTCGAGGTGAGTCAGGTACTGGTCGGTGATCGCGCGCACCGGCAGCGCGCTCAGGTCGATCTCGCTCGTGCGGCAGAGGTGCAGGAGCAGGTCGAAGGGCCCCTCGAAGGTTCCGACCCGAAGGGTGAGACCGCGCCCCGCGTCGGCGACGTTGGCGTCTTCGGTCATGGAGTCAGGCGGACCGCCGCCCTGACCTCCTGCATCGTCGCCTGAGCGACCTTGCGCGCGCGCCGCGAGCCCTCGTGCAGGATGTCCACGATCGTCGACGGCTTCTCGGCGAACTGCTGCCTCCGCTCGCGGATCGCGGTCAGCGGCGGCAGCATGTGCTTGAGCAGGACGTCCTTGCAGTCGAGGCAGCCGATCCCCGCCGTGCGGCACCCGGTCGCGACGAACTCGCGGTCCGCGCTCGGCGTGAAGATCTTGTGCAGGTCGAACACCGGACAGATGTCGGGATTACCCGGGTCCGAGCGCCGCTTGCGCGCCGGGTCCGTCACCATCGGGCGCACCTTCCGGGTGATGGCCTCGGCCGTGTCGGCGAGCTCGATCGTGTTACCGTACGACTTCGACATCTTGCGCCCGTCGGTCCCCGGCACCTTCGGGATCTCCGTCAGCTTCACCTCGGGCTCCGGGAATATCTGGCCGAACGCGTTGTTGAACCGGCGCGCCACCTCGCGCGTGAGCTCGACGTGGGGCGCCTGATCGATGCCGACCGGCACCCACTTGGGCTTGTACATCAGGATATCGGCCGACTGCAGCAGCGGGTAGCCCAGGAGCCCGTACGAGGGCGACTCGAGGTGCTGCTGCTCGATGCGCTCGCGATAGGTCGGCACGCGCTCGAGCCAGGCGACCGGCGTCGTCATCGAGAACAGCAGGTGCAGCTCCGCGTGCTCGGGCACGAGCGACTGGATGAAGAGCGTCGAGCGCTCGGGATCGAGCCCGGCGCCGAGCCAGTCCGCCAGCATCTCGACGGTGTTCGCGGGGACGTCCGTGGTGTCCAGGTCGTCGGTCAGCGCATGCCAGTCGGCGACGAAGTAAAAGCAGTCCAGCGTGACCTGGAGCTCGACCCAGTTGGCCAGGGCGCCGAGATAGTTGCCCAGGTGCACCCGGCCGCTCGGCCGCATTCCCGACAGCACGCGCTCTTTCGCCCTCACCGTCTCGATTCTCCCTGGCACTCCCACGCCTTCACGGAGCGGATGAACACATAGTACGCGTAGAGACACGCCAGTAGAAGGCCCCGCACGCCGTCGAGGCACCCGAGCTTGAGGATATACATGGACAGGAAGCGGCCCGCCGGGCGCAGGACGAAGTCGCTCGCCCGCACTCGCCGGCCGCTCTTGACCCACTCGTCGGCCGCCAGGGTCGCGTAGCGATCGGCGCGCGCGAGGAAGTCGGCCACGTCGCGATAGCTCCGATGCACGAGCGCCCCCCGACAGCGGCCGACCGTGCCCGTCACCTCGACCGACTCGTGAACGGCGCGGTCGACGAACCGCCCGCGGCCGCGCCGGAAGAGTCGGAGCTGCCAGTCGGGCCAGAGCCCGCCGTGCCGGACCCACCGGCCGCCGAAGAGGTTGCGCCGCGGCACGCGATAGCCGTCGTCCGGCCCATCGGCGGCCAGCACGCAGAGGATCTCTTCACGCAGCTCGGGCGACACCTGCTCGTCGGCGTCGAGCGAGAGGATCCAGTCGCCGCCCGCCTCGGCGAGGCCGAAGTTCTTCTGCGCGGCGAAGCCGGGCCAGGGCCGCACGATCACGCGGTCCGTGAACTCCCGCGCGATCTGCACGGTCTTGTCGTGCGACAGGGCGTCGACGACGACCACCTCGTCGGCCCAGGCCACGCTCTCCAGGCACGCGCGAAGCCGCTCCTCCTCGTTCGAGGTGACCACGACCACCGAGAGTCTCCGGCGGCTCACGGGGCGCTCCCCTGGCTCGCCTGGTCGGGGGCCGCGCCGTCGAGAAGCTCGCTGACCGCCCGGAGCACGGCATCGACGCCGAGCGACGCCATCGTGCGGTCCGGGCTCTGGAGCGCGCGGTGCCCGCGCCCGTAGGGCCCGTTGCGCTCGGCTGCGGTCGGGCCGTAGAGCCCCACGCACCGCGTGCCGAGCGCGGCGGCGAGGTGCAGCGGGCCCGTGTCGGCGGCGACGATCACGCTCGCGCGCCGGAGGACCGCCAGCAGCTCGTCGAGGTTCGTCGGCGGCGCGAGGATCGCGCGGCCCGGCGGCTCGTGATCGACGATCGCGCGCGCGTCGGCGAGCTCGTTGGGTCCCCAGATGACGAGGACCGCGGCCCCCGCCTCGTCGGCGAGCCGCCGCGTCAGGGCGCGGAAGCTCTCGATCGGCCACCGCTTGTCGGGCCGGCCCGCGCCGGGGTTGAGCACGACCAGGCGGTCGCGCGGCTTGAGGCCGGCGCCCATCAGAAACTCGTCGAGGCGCCTCTCCTCCGCCGTGCCGGTCGGCAGCGCGAACTCGACCGCGCGGGCGCGCACGCCGAGCGGCTCGACGAGCGAGAGGTAACGGTCGACGACGTGGCGCGCCGCCGGCGGCGGGGCCACGCGCCGGTTGGTGAACAGGACGTTCAGGCGCTCTCGACAGTGCGCCGCGGTGAAGCCGATCCGGAGCGGCGCGCCGGTCGCGGCCGTGATCACGCCGCTCTTGACCAATCCCTGCAGGTCGATCGCCACGTCCAAGCGCGCCGCGCGCAGATGGCGGCCGAGCGCCACCAGCGCGCCGGTCGTCTCCGCGACGGCCAGCGGCGCGCGGGCGCGTCGCCAGCCGCGGGTGTCGACCGGCACGATCTCGCTCAGCGCGGGATTGCCGCGCAGCACCGCGGCCTCCCGGCGCTCGACGATCCACGCCAGGCGTGCCTGCGGAAACGCCGCGTGCAGCGCCGCGGCGACCGGCAGCGCGTGCACGACGTCGCCGATCGAGGAGAGCTTGACGAGCGCGATGTTCATCGAAACCGCTCGACGATCCGCCCGATCAGGTCGCGGGTCGAGTGGTCCTTGGGGTCGCCCACGAATGCGACGCGCCCGCCGATCGATCGCACGGTCGCTTCTTCCGGCACCGTGCCGGGCCGGTAGTCCATGCCCTTCGCGTGCACGTCGGGCCGCAGGGACGCGATCAGCCGGTCGGCGGTGTCCTCCTCGAAGACGACGACGTGGTCGACCTCCCGGAGCGACAACAAAATCTCGGCGCGCTCGGCTGCCGGCATCAGCGGCCGCCCCTCGCCCTTGAGCCGCGCCACCGCCGCGTCCGAGTTGATCCCCACGAAGAGGACGTCGCCGAGCCCGCGGGCGGCGCGCAGGTAGCGGACGTGGCCCACGTGGAGGAGATCGAAGCAGCCGTTCGCCAGCACGATGCGCTTTCGCTCGGCCCGGAGCCGATCGGCCAGCGCGACGGCCTCGTCAAGAGTCATGCGGCGAGATCGCCTGCCTGAGCTCCGACGGCGCGACGGTCGCGGTGCCGCGCTTCATGACGACGACGCCGCCCGCGACGTTGGCCAGGGTCGCCGCCTGCAGCGGGGTCGCCCCGCTCGCCAGGGCCAGGGTGAACGTGCTGATCACCGTGTCGCCCGCGCCGGTGACGTCGGCGATCTCGTCGGTGCCGTGGATCGGGATGAACGTCGTCGCCCCGTCGCGCTCGAGCAGGGCCATGCCCCGGCTGCCGCGCGTGACGAGGAGCAAGCGCGCGTCGAGTCGCTCGAGCACCTGGCGGCCGGCCTTCTCGACCGTCCGCTCGTCGTCGGCGGGCACGCCGGCGAGCTGCTCGAGCTCGGCCTCGTTGGGCGTGGCGGCCGTGACGCCGGTGAACCGTGGCATCTGGTAGCGGCTGTCCACGCTGACGACCGCGCCGACCCGCCGCGCGATCGTCTTCACCTGCTCGAAGATCCGCGGCGTGACGGTGCCGTACCCGTAGTCGGAGATCACGATTGCGTGGGCGCGCGCGCCGAGCGCGCTGAGCCGCTCTAGCAGCGCGTCCTCGGTCGTGGGCTGCGGCTCGCCCGCCGGCTCGCGGTCCAGGCGCACCACTTGCTGGCGCGTCGCCTGGTAGCCGCCCGCCATGATCCGCGTCTTGACCGGGGTGGCGCGATCGGTCTCGGTCACGATCCCGTCGGTGGCGATTCCGGCGGCGCGGAAGAGCGCCACGAGCTCGTCGCCCGCGCCGTCTGGTCCGATCGCGCCGATCGGCGTGACCCGCGCGCCGAGCGCGTGGGCGTTGTGCGCAGCGTTCGCAGCGCCGCCGAGGAACACCTGCCGCTCGGCGAAGCGCAGGATGAGCACGGGAGCTTCTCGCGAGATTCGGGCCGGCTTGCCGAAGAGATACTCGTCGAGGATCAGGTCGCCGACGACCACGACGTCGCGCCGGGGGAAGGCATCGATGGCGGCACGCATGGCCTTCTCGGCCGTGTTCATCGCGAGAGCCCCTCGATCACCCAGTCGGCCGCGGCGAGCAGATCGTCGGCCACGTGGTCCGGCTGCACCGGCAACGCGCTTCGCCGGTACTCCCACTCGCCGAGACCGTAGCCGGTCAGCACGAGGACCGTGCGCGCGCGCACCGCGCGAGCGGCGACGAGATCGGAGCCCTTGTCGCCGACGAGCGTCGAGCGTCCGAGGTCGAGTCCCAGATCGGCGCTCGCGCGAAGCAAGAGGCCGGGCTTGGGCTTGCGGCAATCACACACCATGCGATACGGCGGCTCGCCCTCGGTCGGATGATGCGGGCACACGTAGACGCCGTCCAGGTGCGCGCCCGCGTCCTTGAGCTGAGCCACCATCGCGTCGTTCACGGCGGCGAGGACGTCGGGCGAGAAGTAGCCGCGCGCGATCCCCGCCTGATTCGTGACGACGACGACAGCGATGCCGGCGGTGTTGAGACGGCGCACCGCCGCCGCCGACCGCGGGAGGAGCCGGAGTCGGCCTGGATGGTTGACGTACCCCACTTCCTCGGTGAGCGTCCCGTCACGATCCATGAAGACCGCGGGCCTGGGAGCCACGTTCGAAAGTCTAAGCTAGTTGGGCCGGATTTCTCAAGGAAAATCGCATCTTGCGTGCGTAACACCGCTATAGATCTGGGCGAACCCGTCGACCTGGGCCGCGTACGTGTAGGGCTCGGCCGACCGCCGCGCCGCCTCTGTGACGTCGGCCGACGGCCGCTCGCGAAATCGGTCGAGTGCCCCGGCCAGCGCACGCGCGTCGGTCGGCTTCACGATCGACCCGTTGATCCCGTCGGCGATCACCTCGGCGCCGCCGGCGCGGGCGCTCGCCACGACGGGCAGTCCCGCCGCGAGCGCCTCCAGGTGGACGTTGCCGAACGGCTCGTACCGGCTCGGCAGCACAACGATGTCGGCAGCCGCGTACCAGCGCTCGGGATCGTCGCGCGCGCCGAGCCATACGACGCGCTCGCCGACGGCGAGCCGCGAGGCGAGAGCGCGGTACTCACTCGGGTCGCCCTTGCCGAGCACGACCAGCCGGCTCTGCCGATCCGCGAACGCCGCGAACCCCTCGATGGCAGTCGCGAGCCCCTTGCGCGCAAAGCCGCTGCCCACGAATAGCGCGGTGAACGCGCCCGACGGAATGCCGGCCTCGCTCCGCGCGGGCCCGCGCGCTCGCGCGCGATTGCGCGGATGAAAACGCTCGAGGTCGACGCCGTTGTAGACCACGGACAGCCGGCTCGGCGCCACGCCGTAGAGCGCCGCGATCTCGCGCCGCCCGACCTCGGCGATCGCGACGACGCGCGGCGTGCGCGCGAAGACCCGGCGCTCGAGCGCCAGCACGATCCGGTGATAGAGGCCGCGGGCCCGCGGCCTGGCGTCGCTCGCGAGGTAGGCCCGATGGCACCCCTCGCCTGCGCGGTACACGTGCTGACAGAGTGTGCGCTCGTGGCTCTGCACCACGTCCCAGCTGGTGCCCGCGACCGCCCGCCGCGCGCTGGCGGCGAGCGCCAGCACGCGCGCCGCCGGCGGCAGCGGCGGCAAGGTCAACGGGTGGAGGGTCACGCCGCGCATCGGCGCCTGGCCGCGCGGGCTCAAGTGGTGGACGTCGTACCCGTGCTCGACGAGCGCCCCGACCAGGCCCGCCGTCGCGCGCTCGACGCCCCCGTGGAAGACGAACGGGCGCGCGATGATCAGGAGCTTCATTGTAGCGGGGTCCGTGAGGCCGGCTTGGACCGAGGGTGGGCTGAGATTGACCCCAGCCGGCTCCGTTGTCGCGGGGTCCGTGAGGCCGGCTTGGACCGAGGGTGGGCTGAGATTGACGCCAGCCGGCTCCGCACGGTGATGTTCATTGCGGCGCGGTCCGCGAGCCCCGGTTGGCGTTCATTGGTTTGTCCGATGCCACCGTGGGCTGAGCTAGGCGCGACCCGGCTCCGTACGGTGATGTCATCGCGTCGTCGCCGACGAGCCCCGGCTGGAGTTCGTTGCGTCGGCCCGGGTCAGCTTGTCGAGCAGCGGGAACAGGGTGGCGCGGGCGACGCGGAAGCTGTAGCGGGCTTCGCAGCGCTCGCGCGCGCGGCGGCCGAGCGCCGCGGCTTCGTCCGGGTGGTCGAGCAGGCGCCTGATGGCGGCGGCGAGCGCGAACACGTCGCCGGGCGCGACCACGACGCCGCAGCCCTCCAGGATCTCGGGAATCATCGAGACCGACGTCGAGACGATGGGGCGCCCGAGCGCCATCGCGTCGAAGAGCTTTGCTGGCACCTGCCCGACCGTGTCGCTGGTCGCGCGCTGGGGCACGGCGACGAGATCGGCGGCGACGAGATAGTGCGGCACGTCGTCGAACGGGATCTCGCCGATCATCCGCACGTGCGAGCGCGCCGCCCACCGCGGCGCACCGCTCCTGGCCGAGTCGACGCCGACGAGCGTAAGGACGACGCCGGGCCCGAGCGCACCGACCGCTTCGACCAGGTCGTCGACTCCCTTGTGGCCGCGCGGCGTACCGAGAAACATGACGACCTTGCTGTCGCCCGCTCCCAGCCGCGCGCGCGCAGCGGCGCGATCGTACCGGGCGGGATCCCAGGCGTCGGTGTCGCGCACGTGCGGCAGGAGCGTTCCGCCGAAGCGGCGCTCCAGGAAGCGCGAGGCCACCGTGACCGCGTCCGCGCGGGGGACGAGCTTCTCGGCCAGCCAGGTCCACGGAAGCCCGTTCGGGTTGGCGAAGTTGAGCGCGCGCCCGATGCCTCCCCACACGCCGGATCGGGCGAAGAAGCCGACCTCCCAGTCATCGATGTCGAGCACCAGAGGCCGCCGGCGCCGAGCTCGGGCGAGGAGCCCGAGGCCGAAGCTCGTCGGGCGCGGCTTGGATGCGACGAGCACGTCGCCGTCGACGAGCTCGAGCAGCGCCGGAATGCGGCGCGCGAACCCGGGATAGCGGCCGGCTCTCACGCTGCGCTGCGCGATCGCCCCGCCGCGCGCGGGCATCCAGACCTCGGTGCCGAAGCGGGGCCCGATCACCTCGACCTCGTAGCGCGTGGACAAGAGACGGGCGAGCAGGTCCGCGCGGCCTGTCGCGTTGTCCGACAGGTCGGCAGCGAGGACCGAGACCTTCACGCGGCCCCGGCGGTCACGAGGCTCGCGTAGCGCGCTTCGAGCGCGGCCGCGACGCGGGCTCCGGAGTACCGCGCGTCGACGAGCCGGCGTCCGCCCTCGCCCAGCCGGGACGCCGCCGCCGGATCGCCCACGAGCCGCTCCAGCGCCTGGGCGAGGGCCTGGGCGTCGCCGGCCGGTACCAGCGCCGCGTGCTCGCCGTCGGTGAGCACCTCGGGCACGACGCCGACCCGCGCCGCGATCAGCGGCCGTCCGGCCGCGAGGTACTCGAAGATCACCCGCGACATCCCGTCGGACTCGAGCGGCGTGTAGAGGACGACGTCGAGCGCGGCGAGCGCCGCCGGCAGGTCGTCCACGAATCCGGCGAGCGTGAAGTGGGCACCGAGGCCGGCGCGCTCGATCGCGTCGCGCACGGCGCGCTCCATGGGCCCGCGCCCGATGAAGACGAAGTGCGGCCGCGCGCCGCGGGCGGCCAGCCGCGCGGCGGCTTCGACGACGATCTCGTGGCCCTTCATGACGCGCAGGCCCGCGATCATCCCGATGAGCGGACGATCCGGGTGGCCGCCCAGGTGCCGGTGCGTCTCGGGATCGCGCGGCCGTGGGCGGTAGCGCTCGGTGTCGGCGCCGCCCGGCAGCGCGGCGACGCGCTCCGGATCGACGAGGCCCGCGGCGACGTACTGGCGACGGATAGCGTCGGTCACCGTCACGACGAACGCCGTGCCGCGCCGGTAGAGCCAGCGGTTCGCGGCGTGTGGCCTCACCGCCTGCGCGATGTGGCGCGTCCGCACGATGGGCCGCGGCGTGGCGATCAGACGGTTCGCGACGGCGGCCAGCCAGTGCTCCTTGCCGCGATGGACGTGCACCACGTCGACGCCGACCATCAGCGCCCGCAGCCGGCGAAGATCGCGCCCGTCGGCGACGGGGCGCGCTCCCCCGGCCAGCGACAAGGTGGTCAACCGCTCGACACCCTCGCGCCGGGCGCGATCGATCACCGGCACCTCGGTCCCCGCGCGGCAGCCGAGGGTCACCACGTGGCCGCGGCGCGCGAGCTCGCGCGTCATCCGGGCCGCCCAGTAGGCGTCGGACGACCATCCGCGACAGGACATCAGCTGGAGGATCTTCACCAGATGCCCTGATAGACGCGCTCGACCGTCTCCACCGAGCGCTCCGCGCTGAACCGCTCCTCGGCGCTGGCCCGGCCCGCGCTGCCCATCGCGCGGCCGCGCCCCGGATCGCCCAGGATGGTCTCCAGCGCGCGCGCGATGCTCTCCGGCCGATCGTCGTCGATCAGAAGTCCGGTCTCGCCGTGGACCACCGTCTCCGGCAGCGCGCCGACATGCCGGGCGATGACGGGCCGCGCGGCCGCCATCGCCTCGAGCGCCGCGCGGCACGATTCGTCCGAGCCCGCGGCCATCAGCGCGAAGCAGTCGGCGGCGGCGAGGACCGCGGGGAGGTCGGCGTCGCGATAGCCCGTGAAGATCACGTGCCCGCCGAGCCCGAGCTCGCCCACGAGCTGCTCGAGCCGCGTCCGCGTCTCCCCTTTTCCGATGAGCAGCAGGCGCGCGCGCGGCATCGTGCTGACCAGCAGCCGGAAGCCGGAGAGCAGGAGCTCGTGGCCGCGATTGGTCGCCAGCCGCGCGACCGACGCGACGACCGGCGCATCGCCGAGCTTGAACTCCTCGCGGATCGGCGTGCCGTCGGCGTTCGCGGTGAACCGCGTCAGGTCGACCGCGCCCGGAATCCAGAAGATCCGCTCGGGCGGAATGCCGATCTCGCGGCATCGCGACTCGATCACCCGGGACACCGCGAACACCGCGGCGGTGCGGCGATAGAGGGTGGAGCCGAGCCGGTCGCGCCGGACCGATCGCAGATTGTGGAAGGTCCGCACGACCGGCGGCCGGCCCCCCTGCGCCCGCTTGGGTCGGGTGAGCACGGCGAGCCAGTGATCGTGCGAGTGATGCGTGTGCACGACGTCGACGCTCTCGTCGCGAATCAGCGCCCGCAGCCGCAGCACGTCGCTCGCGAGCGCGCGCGGTCCTCGGCGCGCGTCCATGTGGAGCCCCTCGACCAGCTCGAGCCCCGCCTGCTTCGCCTTGGCCTCGAACCGGTCGCCCGGGATGACCCCCAGCAAGACGCGGTGGCCGCGCGCGCGAAGACCGGCGACCAGGTGGATGATCGGATCGGCGCTGCCGGTCCACCAGCGATTAGCGGCCAGGTGAAGGACGGTCAGCGCCGCGGTCACGAGTCGCCTGCCAGGAGCGCCGCGACGCGCTCGCCCACCTCGGCGGCCGAGATCCCCCGCATGCACGGGTGATCGATTGGACACGCGCGATAGAAGCACGGCGCGCACGGTACGGCGTGGCGCACGACGGCCACCCGGCCGCGCGGCGCGCTCAGCGCTGGATCGGTCGGCCCGAACAGCGTGACGACCGGGGTGCCGAGCGCGGCGGCCAGGTGCGCGACGCCCGTGTCGCCGCACACCAGCACGGCCATCTCCGCGAGCACCGACGGGAGGAGATCGGGACTGTCTCGCCCGACGAGACTCACCGTCGGAGCCTCCTGTACCACCGCCGCGGCCGCCGGCTCGTCCGACGGCGCCCCGAGCAGCACGGGGATCACGCCGAGCGAGGGCCCGAGCCGGCAGAACTCGACGATCCGTTCACGGACCCAGACCTTCGCGGGCCCGTGGGCCGCGCCGAGATGCACGCCGACCATCGGCTTTCCTTCCGGCGCGCCGTTCTGGAGCAGGAGATCGCGGGCGCGCTGCCGACCATCGCCGTACGGCTCGGGCGGCGTCAGGCGCGGCTCGCGCACGGTCGCGAGCGCTCCGAGGACGCCGACGAGGCGCAGGTATTCGTCCACTTGATGCAGTCGAGGCTCCGGCAGCGGCGGCGCATCGGTGAGGAGCCAGCGCCGACCGTCGCCGGCGAAGCCGATGCGACGCCGGCCGCGCCAGTACATCGCAGTCGCCGCCGCCTCGAACGAGTTCGGGAACAGCACCACGGTGTCACCCGCGAAGCTCCGGACCGTGTCGGCGGCGCGGAGCCTCGCGCTCCACGCGCGCGGATACGCCACGAGCACATCGCCGAGCCCCTGCCCCGCGAGGAGGGCGACCCAGGGGCCGGCGAGCAGCACCTGCGCGTCGGGAAACGTCTGGCGCAGCGCGCTGAGCGCCGGCACGGCCATCACCGTGTCGCCGAGCCAGTTCGGCAGGCGGACGGCGATCTTCACGGGCACGCACGCCGGAAGGCCTGACGCCACGCGGGCTCTCCGGTCTGGACGACGAGCCGGATGCTCAGCACGTAGAGCGGGCGGCCCGGAAGCCGCAGCCGCCGGAGGCGGACCCAGTCCTTCTCGGTCGTGATGAGCGCCTCGACCCCCAGCTCGGCGGCGCGCGCGTCGAGGCGGGCGAGGTCGTCGGACGAGTACCAGTGGTGGTCGGCGAACGCCGACATCTCCTCCACCACCACGCCGCTGCCCCGGAGGGTCTCCGCGAAGGCCGCGGGCGCCGCGATCCCCGCGAACGCCGCCACGCGCTTTCCGGCGAGGTCGGTGATCCGCACCGAGCGCATGCGGCCGGACTCCCAGCACTCGGCGGGCGCCAGGGTGGCCGTGACGACCGGCACTCTCGGTGCGTGCTCGTCCACGGCGTCCACCACCTCGCGCGCGTCGCCGAGGTCGAGGGCGCCCGTGGCGACGACGAGGTCCGCCCTCGAGAGCGCAGCGAGCGGCTCGCGGAGCGGGCCGGCCGGAAGCAGGTGCCCGTTGCCCCACGGCCGGCGCGCACGCGCCATCACGATCTCCAGATCCTTCTTCAGGGTCCGATGCTGGAATCCGTCGTCGAGGACGATCGCGGTCACGCCGAATCGCTCGATCGCAACACGCGCGGCGTCGTGGCGGTTCGAGCCCACCACGACGGGGATGCCCGGCAGCCGGCGCGCGAGCAAAAAGGGCTCGTCGCCCGACTCCTCGGGGTCGAGCCGGATCGACGCCGCGTCGGCGACGATCTGGACGCCGCGCGTGCTGCGCCCGTAGCCACGGCTCACGACCGCCGGCCGATGACCGAGCGTCGTCAGCGACTGGACGGCCACCTCGACGGCCGGTGTCTTGCCCGTGCCGCCGACGGTCAGGTTACCGATGGAGACCACGCGACACGGCAGCGCGCGGGACTTCAGCACGCCGCGCCCGTAGAGCCATTCGCGAGCGCCGAGGAGGCCGCGGTAGCCGCCGCCGGCGACCGCGAGCATGCGCGCCGGTCCCGTGGCGAAGCCTTCCTCCCAGCCGCGGACGAAGCGCTCGCGCGACTTCACGCGTGGGCTCCCGGATAGAGATAGCGCCCGACCAGATCGAGCGTCTCGCGCACCGCGCCGTGGCGCGAGGCGACCGCCTCGTAGCCGGCGTCGCCCAGCTTCAGGCGAAGGTCCCCGTCGGCGAGGAGCCGCCGGAGCCCGCGCGACAGCTCGGACGCGTCGCGGACGACGAGCGCGGCGCCGGCCGACTCGAGCAGCCCGACCGACTCGCGGAAGTTCCCGGTGTACGGCCCGATCAGCACCGGCTTGCGGCGCTGGGCGGCCTCGAGCACGTTGTGCCCCCCCACGGGCACCAGGCTTCCGCCCACGAACACCACGTCGGCGACCGCGTAGAGCATCGCGAGCTCACCGACGGTATCGAGGACGACGATCGGCGCAACCTGCGCGCTGGCGGCGGTGGCCGCGGCCGGGAGCTCGCTGCGGCGCACCGAGGGCCAGCCGCGCCGGTCCACGAGTGCGCGCACCTCGCGCGTTCGCTCCGGATGTCGCGGCGCGATCACGAGGACCAGCTCGGGACATTCGGCGAGCGCGGCGCGGTGGGCGTCCAGCACGAGCGCCTCCTCGCCCGCGTGGGTGCTCCCGGCGACCCACACGCGCCGGCCCGGAGCGAGGGCCAGCAGGCGGCGCCAGAGATCGCCCGAGCCCGGAGGGTCGGCGGCGGTCGCGTCGACCTTGATGTTGCCGGTGACGACGACCCGCTCCGGCTGGGCGCCGAGCGTGATGATCCGCCGCGCATCCTCGTCCGATTGCATGGCGAAGACGCGGACGTCGGCGAGGATCGACGTCATGAAGCGCCGCACCAGACGGTACCGGCGATACGAGCGGTCGGAGATCCGCCCGTTGGCGATCATCACCGGCACGCCGCGCGCCGCCAGCGTCCGCAAGGTGTTCGGCCAGAGCTCGGTCTCCATGCAGATCAGGAACGCCGGGTTGATCGCCGCGACGGCTCGGCGCGTGACCGAGGGCAGATCGAGCGGGAAGAATCGATGCGTCGCGAGCGCGGCGAATCGCTCGCGCACGATCTGGGCGCCGGTGCTCGTCACCGTCGTCATGACGAGCGGCAGCTCCGGGTGCAGGCGGCGCAGTCCCTCGACGAGGGGCGCGGCGGCGATCGCTTCGCCCACGGACACCGCGTGCACCCAGCCCGACGTGCTGCCCGCGGGGTTCGTCTTCTCTCGCGCCAGGCGCGCCCGCGCGTTGATCGGCACGCCGCGCGTGAGTCGCCTCAGCAGCGCGACCGGCAGCCAGAGCGCGACCAGCCCGATCGTGGCGAGGGCAGTGTAGAGGGCGTACATCAGGCGCTCACGAGCCGGTCGGCGGCGGCCGTGGCCTCCTCGAGGCTCCGCTCGATCTCCTTGCGGGCGCGCTCGCGGTCGGCGTCGCGGGCAATCGACGTCACGGCGCCGAACACCAGCGCCGCGCGCGCGAACGGCGACGGAATCTGGAATTCGTCCCAGGTCGCCAGGCGCCACGCCGGACGCGCGGCGAATCCGAGCGGGACCACCGGCGCGCCCGTGAGCGCGGCGAGGGCGACGACGCCGGATCCGAGCTGACCGCGCGGCCCGCGCGGCCCGTCGGGCGCCAGCGCGACGTCGCGTCCGGCCCGGACCACCGCGACGAGTGCCCGCAGCGCTCCGGCACCACCGCGCGACGACGAGCCCCGCACCACGTCGAGGCCGAAGCGGCGCGCGTAGTCCGCGATCAGACCGCCGTCGCGCGAGCGGCTCGCCAGCACGCTGACCGTACGGGCGCCGTGGCTCCGGCGCAGGCGCGCGTTGAGCCAGGGCACCATGAGGATCCGGCCGTGCCAGACGCAGTAGATCAGCGGGCGTGCGGCCGTCCAGCTCGGCGTCAGCGCCTCGACGCCCTCCGCGCGGAGTCGCAAGGTCGGACCGAGGAGCCGAACGAGCCCCGCGGCGAGCGGCGGCGTGAGGGCCAGCAGGGGCCGCGGCGCGATCACGCGGCACCCGCCTGGGCGAGGACGAGCCGCGCCGCGCGCATCGCCACGCCCGGCTCGCCGAGCTGCCCGGCGAGCTCGCCGAACGCCGCGCGCTGCGTCTCGCGGGCGCCGGCATCGGTCAGGAGCCGCAGCGCCTCGCGGGCCAGTCGAGCTTTCATCATCGTGTGCCGATAGAGCTCCGGCACGACGGCGCGTCCGAGCGTGAGGTTGGCGAGGCTCACCCACGGCACCCGGATCAGCAAACGCACCATCAGCTCGCTCGCGAGCGAGAGCCGGTAGCAGACGACCATCGGCGTGCCCAGCAGCGCCGCCTCGAGCGTGACCGTGCCGGACGTCACCAGCGCCAGATCGGCGGCGCGGATGACGTCGTGGGTCTGGTTCTCGACGATGTCCACGGCGGGCCCGCCCGCGAGGTGCCGAGCGACCAGCGCTCGCTCGATCGTCGGCGCCAGGCCGAGCACGAAGCGTGTGCCGGGCGCCGCGCTCGCGATCTCCGCGGCGGCGTCGCGCATCGCCGGCAGCATGCGCACGATCTCCTGACGCCGACTGCCCGGCAGCAGCGCGACCACGGCCGTGCGGTCGGCGATCCCGAGCCGGCGGCGTGCCACCTCGCGCGTCGGCACCGCGTGCAGCTGATCGAGCAGCGGATGCCCGACGAACTCCACCGGCACGCCGGCCCGTCGATAGAGGGGCGCCTCGAACGGAAACACCGCGAGCACGAGCGAGACGACCTGCCGGATCGTCTTCACGCGCCAGCCGCGCCACGCCCACACCTGGGGCGGAATGAAGTACACGACCGGGACGCCGACCCGCCGCGCCGCGCGCGCCAGACGCAGGTTGAACTCCGGGAAGTCGATCAGCACGAGGACCGAGGGCCGGTCGGCGCTCTCGAGCACCGCACGGAGCTCGCGGTAGGCGCGGTAGAGGCGCGGCACATGGCCGAAGGCTTCGCTGCCACCGGTGACGGCCTTCGCGGTCACGTCGATCAGGACGTCCATCCCCTCCGCGGCCATCCGCGCTCCGCCCATTCCGAAGAGCCGGCAGCGCGGGTCCAGCTCGCGCAGCGCACGGCACAGCGCGGCGCCGTGGAGGTCGCCGGAGGCCTCTCCGGCGACGAGCATCACGGCCCGCGAGCTCGCCCCCGTCACTCGACACCGACCAGCGCCATGCCGGCGCCGTTCGCGATGCACAAGCACTCGTCGCGGTCCAGCACGAGCACGCGTCCGGCTTCGACCGCCAGGACCGTCGCCCCGCCGGCCGCCGCCGCCTCGATCGTCTCCGGGCCGACGCCGGGCGTGTCGAAGCGATAGTCGTGCTCGCGCGCCGCCGCCTTCACGACCACGGCGCCGGCCCCCGCCTGGGCGAGGCCTCGGCGAATCGTCTCGGTCGTCCCTTCGGTCGCCTCGACCGCGGTGACGGCGCCGTGCTTGATCACGACCGCCTGGCCGATACCGGCGTCGGCCACCAGGCGCGCGACGCTGAGACCCCGCCGCACGTCCGCCCACTCGGCGTCGGTCGGAGCGCGGCGCGACCAGCAGCCGCTCCGTCCGATCCAGTCGCCGAGGAAGGGCCGCTGGTCGAGGAGCTCGATGCCCATCTGGCCGAGCGTCGTCACCACGATCTGCACGATGTTGGTGTCGGTCATCGCGCCGGCTTCAGCCTTCATCGCGGTGAGCTTGGCGTCCAGATGACGCTCGTCGAGCAGATCCGTCTTCCAGAACTTGCCGGAGAAGAGGACGGAGGCGACGCCCTCGGCCTGGAGGGCCGCCAGCACGGCGCCTGCCTGGTCGATGCGGCTCGGGAACGTGCGGTCGGCCTGATCGCTCACGCCGGGCGCGTCCCCGAAGGTGAACGCGACCACGCGCCACCCGTGGCGCCGCGCCTCGCCGGCCATGCGCGCCGGCAGCACGCCGGCGCCGCATATCAAGCCGAGGGAGCGCTCCACGGCGGGTTGGTCGAGTAGGCCGTCTCGCAGCGGCCATCCCGGATCATTCGCTCGATCTCGAGCGCCATGGCGAGCGAGCGTACGTCCTCGGTCTCGGCCAGGACGACCTGCTCGCCCGCGCGCGCACGCCGGACGGCCCGGGCCAGGTGGAGGACCTCGAGCTTGAGCGGATTGTCCTTGTGAACCTGCACGTGCTCGACGAAAGAAGCGCGCCGATAGCGGATCGACTCCCGGTTGAGCGTGTATTCCTGCGCGGCGCGGCGGTGGATCCGGATGTCTTGCTCGGAGTAGTCCAGGACGACGTAGGCGTCCGGCTGCGTGATCGAGAGCACGCGAATCTTCTCCTCGGTCGCGCGGCTGGCGGTGATGAGCGCGATCGTGCCGGACTCGAAGCCGATCTGCACGTTGGCGATGTCGGTCGCGGCCGAGTGGACCGACGAGCCCATCGCGACCAGGCGCCGCGGCGGCGAGTCGACCAACCCCAGCACGATGTCGAGGTCGTGGATCATCAGGTCCATCACCACGCTGTCCTTCTGGACTCGCGGGACGAAGGGCCCCAGACGCCGCGACTCGATGAGGATCGGACGCTCCACGATCTTCGCCAGCTCCTGCACCGCGCCGTTGAAGCGCTCGACGTGGCCGACGTGGAGCACGGTGCCGGTCCGGCGGGCGATCGCGAACAGCTCGCGCGCCTCCTCGAGCGTGGGCGTGATCGGCTTCTCGACGAGGACACCGATGCCGGCTTCCAGGAGATCGGCGGTGACCTGGAAATGCTGCTCGGTCGGCACGGCCACGCTCGCCAGATCGACCTTCCCGATCAGCTCGCGATGGTCGGACAGCGCCTGCGTGTCGTAATAGGCGGCGACCTGCTTGGCGCGCTCGCGGTCGACGTCGACGACACCGATCAGGTCGATGTCCCACAGCTCGGCGTACGCGAGCATGTGGTACTGCCCCATGTGGCCCGCGCCCACGACGCCGGCACGCAGCCTACGCTCGTCCCCCGCTCGTACCGCCATCAGACCGGCTCGCTTTCAGGGCTCGGCAGCGCGTCCACCGCCGACGTCCCCGGTTGCGCCGGGCCGCAGATACCCCGCCGCGACCCCGCGATGAATTCGAGCAGCTCCGCGACGGGGCCCGAGACCGGCAGCTCCTCACGGATCCGCTCCACCGCCCGCGGCGTCGCGAGCCCGCTCCGGTAGAGCAGCCGGAACGCGTCCTGCAGGAGACGGCGATCCGCCGGCTTCATGCCCGCGCGTCTGAGGCCCACCACATTGATGGCGTGGGCGCCGGCCGGGTTGCCGTCGACGAGCACGAACGGCGGGACATCGTGGACCACCTTCGAGCACCCGCCGACGTAGGCATAGACACCGATCCGGGTGAACGGCACCATGCCGACGAGGCCGCCGATGGTGGCGCGCTCGCCGATCTGGCAGTGTCCCGTGATGCCCGCGTAGTTGATGACGATGACCCCGTCGCCGAGCCGACAATCGTGGGCCACGTGGCTCATTGCCATGATGAGGCAGCCCGAGCCGATCTCGGTCCATTCTTCGGCGCGGGTCGCGCGGTGCACCGTCACGTACTCGCGGATGGCGGTGTCGGCGCCAACCCGAACGCCGGACGGGGTGCCGTCCTTGAACTTGAGATCCTGCGGCCTTCCGCCCAGGACCGTTCCGTGGCCGATCCTGGCGCGCTCGCCGATCTCGACGCGGCCCTCCAGCACACAATGGTGACCGATCTCGGCGTCGGCGGCGATCGTCACCTCGGGGCCGATGACCGAGAACGCGCCGACCTTGGCGCTCGGGGCGACGATCGCCTTCGGGTCGACGACGGCAGTCGGGTGGATACCGTCAGCGCTCATCAGCCGTTCCCGACTCGCCGGTCTTCGATCGCGCGATCCCGAGGCGGCTCTCGAGCTGCTCGAGACGGCGCTCGGCGGCGCGCAAACGGCGAGACATGTCGGGCAGGTGCTTCTGGGAGGCGAAGAGCCGCTTGGCCTGGAGCATCGGCAGCGCCGGCGTGCCCAGCCGCCGCTCGCCGGCGGGCACGTCCTCGTGGACGCCGGCCTGGGCGCCGAGGACCGCTCCGTCGCCGATCGTCAGGTGGTCCGCGAACCCGACCTGGCCCGCCGCGATGACGCCGCGGCCGAGGTGGCACGAGCCCGAGATCCCGACCTGAGCCACGATGATCGAGTGCTCGCCGATCTCGACGTTGTGACCGACCTGGACGAGGTTGTCGATCTTGGTCCCGCGGCGGACGATCGTCCGGCCGAGCATGGCGCGATCGATCGTCGTGTTGGCGCCGATGTCCACGTCGTCCTCGATCACGACGGTACCGACCTGCGGGATCTTGCGATGGCCGCCGCCGTCGAAGACGTAGCCGAATCCGTCGCCGCCGATGACGGCGCCGGGCTGGACGACCACACGGCGCCCGAGCCTCACCCCTTCGCACAGAACGACGCGCGGATGGAGCACCGACTCCTCGCCCACCTCGACGAACGGCCCGATATAGACGAGCGGATGCACCCGGACCCTCGGCCCTATGACCGCGCCCGAGGCGATCACCGCCAGGGCACCGATCGAGGCGCTCGGGTCCACGCGCGCATCGCGCGCCACGATGGCCAAGGGGTCGATGCCGGCCGGTGTCGGCGCGGGGGGATGGAACAGCGTGAGCAGCGCGATCAGGGCCTGCTGCGGGGCGCTCGAGCGCAGGAGCGGACCCGCCAGGCCCGACATCTGCTCGGAGACGAGCAAGGCGCCGGCACGCGACGTCTCGGCGGCCGGGCGATATCGGGCATCGATCAGGAAGGAGATCTGCTCTGGTCCGGCCGCGTCGAGCGGCGCCACGCCGGTGACGCGACGGCCCGGGTCGCCCTCGAGCGTCGCGCCGAGGGTCTTGGCAAGCTCCCCGAGCGTGAACCCGGCGGGCGTTCCCATCAGGGCGTCTTCTTCGCCGGAGCCTGCTGGTCGTACGCGCGAATGATATCGTCGGTCAGATCGGCGTCCGGGGACGCGTACAGAACCGAGGCACCGCGCTTTTCCACGATCATGTAATAGCCCTTGTCCTTGCCGACCTTCTCGATGACGCCCGAGAGCTCCTGGAGCACGCGCTGGAGCAAGGCCTGCTCCTTCTTCTCTAGCTCTTTCTGGAAGTCGTCCATCATGCGCGCGGCGTCGCGGCGCTTGCGCTCGAACGCCTCCTGCTTGTCGCGCCGGGCGTCGGGCGTCATCAGGGGGCCCTTCTTCTCCAGCTCGTCGCGGAGCTTCTCGAGCTCCTGGCGTTTGCCGTCCATCTCCTTCTGCATCACCGACTTCTCGCGCTCGAGCTGCTCGCGCGCCGCCACGCCGGCCGATGATCGCGCGAGGACGCGCTGGACGTCGATGTAGGCGATCCGGATCGACGACGGCGCCGGCGCCGCCGCGGCCGGCGCGGCTGGTTGGCCCGCGACCGGACCCGGTCCGACAGCCAGGAGCCCACCCATCAGTGCGAGTACACCACTCCAATACCTCATCCGACCCTCCTAGAACGGCGAGCCTACGGAGAAGTGGAACGCCCCGGGCCCCTCGCCCGCCCGCCGGTCGATATTCACGCCATAGTCCACCCGGATGGGCCCGAAAGGCGACTGCCATCGTATACCCGCACCCGGCCCATACCGCACATCCGCGAGATCGAACGGGGTCCCGAACCCATAGACGTTCCCGACGTCGAAGAAGAAGGCGATTCGCAGGCCGAACGGCAGGGGGATAACGTACTCGACATTGGCGAGGACCTCGGTCGTGCCACCCGTCTTGAACCCGGCGTCGTCGACCGGCGAGACGCTCCGGTACTTGAAGGCGCGGATCGTGTTGGGGCCGCCCAGGTAGAAGCGCTCGAAGATCGGGAGATCCTTGCCCCCCCACCCGTCGGCGTACCCGGCCTCGAACCGGGTCCCCAGGACGTGACCGAACCAGATCGGCTTGAAGTACGTCTGCAGAATTGTCCCCTTGTAGAACTGCGAGTCCCCGCCCAGCCCGGCGAAGTCGAAGGCGATCACGGTCTGCCCGCCCTTGGAGGGCGCCGCGATCAGGTCGCGGCTGTCGCGGGTCAGCGACGCCCCGATCGAGGAGGTGATCGTCGTGCCCTTCTGTTCGACGAGGTCGGGCGGCGCGGTATCGCTCAGGTTCCTGACGATGTCCTGCGATATGCGATACCCCGTGTGCCAGCGCCAGTACTCGGCGAAGGGGTGGCTCAGCCGGAGGTTCAAGCCGGTGGTGTCATAGGTGTAGTCCTGATAATCGCGGATGCTCTTGTAGATGTCGAAGCCGCCCGAGAGGGGGCGATCGAACAGCCAGGGATCGGTGAAGCTGATCGTCCCCTGCTGGGTGACCGCGCCGGCCCGGATCCGGATCGCGACCTCCCAGCCCCGGCCCAGGAAGTTGCGCTGGGCGAGGTCGATCGTCCCCACCAGGGAGTCGACTGACGAGTAGCCGCCGCCGATGCTGAAGATCCCGGTGGCGCGCTCGACCACCACGATGTTCACGATGATCTTCGTCTTGTCCGAGCCGGGCTGCGTGTCGACGTTGACGGTCTCGAAGTAGCCCAGATTGACGAGCCGCTGCCGGGCCTTTTCCTTGTTCTGCAAGGTGTAGAGATCGCCCTCGTGCAGCGGCAGCTCCCGTCTCAGGATCTTGTCCTCGCTCCGGACGTTGCCGCTGATGTTGATGCGCTCGACGTAGACCTCGGGCCCCTCGGTGATCTCGAACGTGAGGTTGATCTGGTTGACGGTCGGGAGCTGATCGCGCTTGGGGTTCACGTCGGCCGACGCGCGGCCGATCGTGCTGTAGAGGTTCAGGATCCCGGTGACGCTGTCCCGGACCCGGCTCACCGAGAACACGTCGCCGGTCTTGAGCCGGACCTGCCGCTCGACCTCTTTCTCCGGCAAGAGGGTGACCCCGGTAATCTTCACCTCGCCGACCCGGAACTGGGGGCCCTCGACGACGACGATCGTGATGGTCACCCGCGCCTTCTCGCGATCGACGGCGACGTCGTGCGATTCCACGCGAGCCTGGATGTAGCCGTGGTCGTTGTAGAGCTGGATGATGCGGTCGATATCGGTCTCGAGGCGCTGGCGCTGCACCTTGCCGCGCAGGATGAAGTACTGCCGCTCCTTCGTCTCCATCGCGTCCTTGAGCTGGTCGTCCCGCATCCCCTGGTTGCCCTTGAACACGATCGACTCGATCGTGATCTGCCGCCCCTCGACGATGTTGAAGATCAGCTTCACGTCCGAGTCGGCGAATTTCTCGACGGTGGGCGTGATCTGGACCTCGAAGTAGCCCTCGTCCTCGTAGAAATCCCGCAGCGTCTCCACCGCGCGCTGCACGTCGACCGGGTTGTAGACGCTCCCGAGCTTGAGGTCGATCTTGTCCTGCAGCGTGTCGCGGTCCTCTTTCTTGTTGCCGACGAAGTCGACGTCGCGGATGAAGGGCCGCTCCGACACCACGAAGACGATCCGCACGCCGCCCTCGAAGTCCTCGACCCGGACCTGGACGTCGTCGAAGAAGCCGAGGCCGAAGATGGCGCGGATGTCCTCGGAGAGGAGCGAGGGGTTGAAGGCCGAGCCGACGGTGCTCTTGATGCGGCCGAGGATCACGGCGTCCTGGACCCGCCGATTACCCTCGACGTGGATGTCCCGGATGATGATGGGCGCCGGTTGCGGTTGGGATTGCTGCGCCCGTGCCGTCGATGCGATGAAGAGGCCCGCCGTGAGAACAATGACGACCGTGAGACGCACCGGGCCCGCTGTCGACACCAGGCGCTCAGGCGTGCAGGGTCGGTGCGCTAGTGCTCAGCAAGCTCGAGCGGCGCGTCGGCGGCCTGCGCTTCGCGGAACGTGAAGTTCGCCCCGTCGACATCGACCTCGATGCGGGCGCTCTCCACGACCTGGCCCCGAACGATCGCCTCGGCCAGGGGATCCTCGATGTGCTTCTGGATCGTCCGCCGTAGTTGCCGCGCGCCGTACGTCTGATCGTATCCCTTCTCCACCAGCGCCGCTTGGGCCGCCGGCGTCAGCACGAGCTCGATGCCCTTCTCGGTGAGCTGCTTGTTGATCCGGCCGATCATCAGCCGGATGATCTCGTTGATGTGCTCGACCGAGAGTGCGTGGAAGACGATGATGTCGTCGATCCGGTTCAGGAACTCGGGCCGGAACGCCCGCTTCATCTCCTCGAGCACGCGCTCCTTCATCTTCTCGTAGCTCGACTCGTCGGTCTCCTGGAGGAAGCCGGGGGACACGCGCTTGCCGATGAGGCTGGTCCCGAGGTTCGAGGTCATGATGAGGATCGTGTTCTTGAAATCGACCACGTGGCCGAGCGAGTCGGTCAGGCGACCGTCGTCCAGCACCTGGAGCATCATGTTGAAGACGTCCGGGTGGGCCTTCTCGATCTCGTCGAAGAGCACGACGGAGTACGGGCGCCGCCGAACCTTCTCGGTCAGGAACCCGCCCTCTTCGTAGCCCACGTAGCCGGGCGGTGCGCCGAGCAGGCGCGAGACCGAGAACTTCTCCATGTACTCGGACATGTCCACGCGGATGAGGGCGTTCTCGTCGCCGAACAGGTACTCGGCGAGGGCCCGGGCCAGCTCGGTCTTGCCGACGCCCGTGGGGCCGAGGAAGACGAACGAGCCGACGGGCCGCTTGGCGTCCTTCAGGCCGGCGCGGGAGCGACGGATCGCACGCGCGACGGCCGCGACCGCGTCGTTCTGACCGATGATCCGCCCGTGGAGCGCCTCTTCCATGCGGGCGAGCTTCTCGGATTCTTTCTCTTCGAGCTTGGCCAGCGGGATGCCGGTCCAGCGGGAGACGATGAACTCGATGTCCTCTTCCTCGACTGACTGCGTCCCCTTGCCCTTGTTCTTCTCCCACTCGCGCTTGAGCTCCTCGTCGCGGTGGCGAAGGACCTTCTCCTTCTCGCGCAGCGAGGCGGCCTTCTCGAACTCCTGCGCCTCGAGGTACATGTCCTTCTCGCGGATCACGCGCTCGAGCTCCTTCTCGATCTCCTTGAGCTCGGGCGGCGGGGTCAGCGCCATGAGGCGGGTGCGCGAGGAGGCCTCGTCGATCACGTCGATCGCCTTGTCGGGCAGCTGGCGGTCGGTGATGTAGCGATCGGCCAGCTGCACCGCTGCGGAGATCGCGCGCTCAGTGATCTTCACCCGGTGATGGGCCTCGTACTTGTGCCGGAGCCCGCGGATGATCTCGATCGCCTGCGGCACCGAGGGCGCCTTGACGATGACCGGCTGGAAGCGACGCTCGAGGGCGCCGTCCTTCTCGATGTACTTGCGGTACTCGTCGAGGGTCGTCGCGCCGATCGTCTGGATCTCGCCGCGCGAGAGGGCCGGCTTGAGCATGTTCGAGGCGTCGATCGCCCCTTCGGCGGCGCCGGCGCCGATGAGCGTGTGGAGCTCGTCGAGGAAGAGCACGACGTTCTCCGACTGGCGGATCTCCTTCATCACCGCCTTCAGCCGCTCCTCGAACTGGCCGCGATACTTCGTCCCGGCGACGAGGGCGCCCAGATCGAGCTGGAGCAGCCGCTTGTTCACGAGAACGTCGGGCACGTCGTGACTGACGATCTTCTGCGCGAGCCCCTCGACGATCGCGGTTTTGCCGACGCCGGGCTCGCCGATCAGAACGGGGTTGTTCTTCGTGCGACGCGCGAGGATCTGGATGACGCGCTCGATCTCCTGCTCACGGCCGATGACCGGATCGAGCTTGGTCTCGCGGGCCAGCTGGGTCAGGTCGCGTGCGAACTCGTCGAGGACGGGAGTCTGCGAGCGCTTCTTGGGCCTCGGGTAGTACTGGTCGCCGAGCAGCGCCAGAGTCTCCTGCCGGACCTCGTCGAGCCGGGCGCCGAGCGATTCGAGGATCTTCGCGGCGATCGACTGCCCCTCTTTCATGAGGCCGAGCAGCAGATGCTCGGTGCCGATGTAGTTGTGGCCGAGCTGCCGCGCTTCCTCGATGGAGAGCTCCAGCACGCGCTTGGCCTGCGGCGTGAACGGCACTTCGCCGAACGTGAGCGTCTTGGGGAATCCCGCGAGCGCGCGCTCGACCTCCGCCTTCACGGTCTCGAGCCGGAGCCCGAGCCGCTGGAGAACCGCGGTCGCGATCCCCTCGCCGTCGCGGATCAGCCCGAGCAGGACGTGCTCGGTGCCGACGAAGTCGTGGCGGAAACGGCCGGCTTCCTCACGCGCTAAGATAATGACCCGTCGCGCCCGTTCGGTGAACCGTTCAAACACTGGTGTGCCCCACCCTCCCGCAACTCGCGGAGATGCGAATTTACTTGCGCTGACGGCTAGTTACCAGACTGCGACTTCAGTATAGCCCACCGCTTCCCAGCCCGCTAGCCTTTTTCCCCGTCTTCGACTAACTGCGCGAAACCGTTATCTGATCGGCGTCGAATCACCCTTGATCTCGCGCGCGCGGCCCTCCACCAGGCGATACCCCCGCTCGGCCTTCTGGGCCAGGTCCGGGTTGTGGGTGGCCACGAGAAAGGCCAGGCCCCGCTCGGCCTGCAGCCGGAGGAAGAGATCGTAGATGACCTCGCTCGTCTTGGGGTCCAGGTTGCCCGTCGGCTCGTCGGCGAGGATGACCTTGGGGTTGTTGATGAGCGCTCGCGCGATCGCGACCCGCTGCTGCTCGCCGCCCGAGAGCTCTCCGGGCAGGTGCTTGAGCCGATCGGCGAGCCCGACTTCGGCGAGGGCGGCCGCCGCGAGCTCTCGGACCTCGCGAGCCGGCTTGCGCTCGATCAGCGCGGGGATCATCGCGTTCTCGAGCGCGCTCATGTCGCCGAGGAGGTTGTAGAACTGGAAGACGAACCCGACGTCGCGGCGACGATAGCGCGCAAGCGCGGTCTCGGGCCAGGCCGCGAGATCCTCGCCCTGGAAGCGGACGCGCCCGGCCGTCGGCCGGTCGAGCCCGCCGAGCAGGTGGAGCAACGTCGATTTCCCGACTCCGGAGGCGCCCAGGAGGGCGACGAACTCACCGGACGCGATCCTCACGCTGGCGCCGCGCAGCACACGCACGACCTCCGGTCCGGACCGGTACTCCTTTTCCAGCTCCTCGCCGACGAGCAGCGCGGGGCTCGTGTCGTCACTCATACCGGAGCACGTCGACCGGCGCCAGCGAGCCCGCGCGCTTGGCCGGGATGATCGTGGCCAGGAAGGAGAGCAGGAGCGTGGCGCCGATGATCAGGAGCCCGTCGCTCATCGTCAGCTTCATCGGCAGGTGATCGATCTGGTACACGTCGCCGGCCAGCCGGATCACCTTGTAGGTGTTCTGGGCCCAGATCAGACTGAGGCCCGCCGCCGCGCCGGCCGCGGTGCCGGCGCCGCCAATCGTCATGCCGACGGCGAAGAACACCAGGGTGATCGACCGCGAGGAGGCACCGACCGCCTTGAGGATCCCGATCTCCTTGCGCTTCTCGGCGACGAGCAGCACGAGGTGGCCGATGATCGCGAACGCCGCGACGAGCACGATGATCGTCACCACGACGAAGAGCGCCAGCTTCTCGAGCTGGAGCGCCGCGAAGAGGCTCCGGTTCATCTCCATCCAGTCGCGAACCCAGAACCGGAAGCCGAGCTGGGCGGCGACGAGGCGGCCGACGTTCTTGGCCTCGAACGGGTCGTTCAGCTTGACCTCGATGCCGGTGACCCCGACGAGTCCGGCGAACTCCTTGGCCTGGGGCAGGCTCAGATAGGCGATCGAGGAGTCGTACTCGTGCATGCCGATCTCGATCGTGCCGGCCACGAGGTAGCGCCGCATCTTGGGGACCATCCCCACGGCGGTCACGGCGCCCTCGGGGGAGATCAACGTGACCGAGTCGCCGGGGAACACGCCGAGGCTGCGCGCCAGCTCGCGGCCGAGCAAGATCGCCGGCGCGCCGTCGGCGAGCGGATCGATCGAGCCCTGACGGAGCTGGGACCGGACGTCCTCGCGGACCGCCGGCGTGGCCAGGTCGACCCCGCGGATCAGGCCGCCGCGCGCCCCGCCGCTCGACGTCGTGAAGAGCGCCTGCTGGTGGACGAAGGGCGTCGCCGAGTGGACGCCGCGGATCGTTTTCACGCGGCCGGCGATCGTGTCGGCGTCCGCGAGCCCCTGCGCGCCGGCCTGGAAGATGAGCAGGTGCGGGCTCCCGGCGATGATCCGATCGCGGATGCCGTCCTGGAAGCCGGTCATCACCGCGAGCACCACGATGAGCGCGGCGACCCCCAGGAAGACGCCGCCCAGCCCGATCCAGACGAACAGCGAGAGGTTCGTCCGCTGGCCGCGCGACCGCAGATAGCGCAAGCCGAGGAGAAGCTCGAAGGGCAGCCCGCCCTTCATCGGCCGCCCTCGGGCCGGAGCAGCGGGAACAGGATCGTCTCGCGGATCGAGGACTGATTCGCGAACATCATGAGCAGCCGGTCGATGCCGATCCCCTCCCCCGCGGCCGGCGGCATGCCGTACTCCAGCGCCCGGACGTAGTCCTCGTCGAGCCAGTGCGCCTCGTCGTCGCCGCGTGCCTGCAGGGCCGCCTGCTCCCGGAAGCGCGCGAGCTGGTCGATCGGGTCGTTGAGCTCGCTGTAGGCGTTGGCCATCTCGTGCCGCGCGACGAACAGCTCGAACCGGTCGACCAGCTGCGGATTGTCGCGCTTGCGCTTGGCCAGCGGGGAGAGCTCGGTCGGAAAGTCGATGACGAACGTCGGCTGAACGAGCGTCGGCTCCACCAGGGTCTCGAACACGGCCTTCCAGAGCTTCGAGGCCGGTCCGCCGTCGCGGCCGACGCCGCGCGCCGCCGCCGCTCGCGCCACGCTCTCGACGTCGGTCGTGGGCGTCACGGAAAGCCCGAGCGCCTGCGAGATGCCCTCGAAGAAGGGCAGGCGCCGCCACGGCGGCTTGAGGTCGAGCGCGTGCTCGCCCCACACGAGCGACAAGGAGCCGCGCAGCGCGTGGGCCAGCTCGACGAAGAGGGCCTCCGTCAGCTCCATCAGGTCGGCGTAGTCGGCGTACGCCTGATAGAACTCGAGCGTCGTGAACTCGGGGTTGTGCATCGTCGAGGTTCCCTCGTTCCGGAAGTTCCGGTTGATCTCGTAGACGCGCTCGAAGCCGCCCACGAGCAGGCGCTTGAGGTAGAGCTCGGGGGCGATGCGCAGGTAGAGGTCGAGGTCGAGGGCGTTGTGATGTGTCTTGAACGGCCGGGCGATCGCGCCGCCGGGGATCGGCTGCATCATCGGCGTCTCGACCTCGAGGAAGCCGCGCGCGTCGAGGAAGGCGCGGATCGCACGAACGAGCCGCGCGCGCATCGAGAAGACCTCGCGCGCCTCGGCGTTGACGACGAGGTCCACGTAGCGCTGCCGATAGCGCGTCTCCACGTCCTTCAGGCCGTGCCACTTCTCGGGAAGTGGCCGGAGCGACTTGGCCAGGAACGCAAAGCTCTTCACGGCGACCGTCAGCTCTCCCGTCCGCGTGCGGAACATCTCGCCGTTCACTCCGACGAAGTCGCCGGTGTCGAGCTCGACGAACCGCGCGTACTCGTCGCCGAGGCCGTCGGCGCGCGCGTAGAGCTGGATCCGGCCGGTCTGGTCCATGAGATGCGCGAAGCACGTCTTGCCGTGGTGGCGAATCGCCACGATGCGGCCGGCGAGGCTCACCGGCCCGAAGCCCTTCAGCTCTTCGTCGTTCGCGTTACCGAGCCGCTCGGCGAGGTCGCGAGCCCACTGCGTCACCGGGTAGCGGCCGCCGAACGGATCGAGGCCCCGGCCGCGCAGCGCGTCGAGCTTCTCGCGACGCAGGCGGATCAGCTCGTTGTCGTCGCTCATGCCTCGCGGCCCCGCGCCCAGAGCAGGTACGCCTTGATGAAGGCGTCGAGGTCGCCGTCCATGACGGCGTCCACGTTGCCGACCTCGAGCCCGGTTCGATGGTCCTTGATCAGCTGGTAGGGATGGAACGTGTAGGACCGGATCTGGCTGCCGAAGGCGATCTCCTTCTTGTGGCCGGTCAGCTCCGCCAGCTCCTCGCGCTGCTTCTTCTCGGCGATCTCGTAGAGCCTCGCCTTGAGGATCCGCATCGCGGTGTCGCGGTTGCGGAGCTGGGAGCGCTCGTTCTGGCACGAGACGACGATGCCCGTCGGCAGGTGCGTGATGCGCACGGCCGAGTCGGCGGTGTTGACGCCCTGCCCGCCCGGTCCCGACGCTCGAAAGACGTCGACGCGGATCTCGTCCTCGCGCACGTTGACCTCGACGTCGTCGACCTCGGGCACGACCGCGACCGAGGCGAAGCTCGTCTGCCGGCGGCGCGAGGCGTCGAACGGAGAGATGCGCACCAGGCGATGGACACCCGTCTCGCCGCGCAGGTAGCCAAAGGCGTACTCGCCGGACACTTCGACGGTGGCCGACTTGATGCCGGCCTCGTCCCCCGGCAGCAGATCGACCACTTCCGCCTTCAGACCGACGCGCTCGCACCAGCGGAGGTACATGCGCAGCAGCATCTGGGCCCAGTCCTGCGACTCGGTGCCGCCCGCCCCGGGATGGATGGACACGATCGCCGCCTTCGTGTCGTGGGGACCCGAGAGCATGATCTTCAACTCGAACTCGTCGAGGTCCTTCGTCAGTCCGGCGACGCCGTCGGCGATCTCGGCGTCGAGGCTACCGTCGGTGGCCTCCTCGGCCAGCTCCAGAAGCACCGTGAGGTCGTCGGCGTTCCCGGCGAGCTCTTTCAGGCGCGCGACGAGGCGCGAGAGCTCGGTCCGCTCGCGGATGACCTCCTGAGCGCGGCGGTTGTCCTCCCAGAAGGAAGGCTTGGCCATCTCGGCGTCGAGGGCGCCGAGGCGCTGTTCCTTGGCAGGGACGTCAAAGATGACCTCGGAGCTCGGTCAACCGGCTCGCCAAGAGCGTGACGTCGCGCTTGAAATCGCCGAGCATTAGCCGGCTCGCTTCCACGCGCGATACGCGAGCGACGCGCCCGAGACGGCGAGCGCCAGGTACGCGAGCCAGTCGCCGAGGCGCGAGTACAGGGTCACCCGGGTCCGGAGGGGTACCCGCTCGGCCACCGTGGTCCGCTCGTACAGGGGGACGCGGCGAACGATCTTGCCGGTGGGCGCGATGAACGCGGAGACCCCGGTGTTCGCCGCGCGTACCACCGCGATGCGGTGCTCGACGGCTCGGAACGGATACATGGCGAGATGTTGCCACGGGCCGCTCGTACGGCCAAACCATGCGTCGTTCGTCATGTTCACGATGAAGCGCGCGCCACCTTTTACGAATTCACGGACGAGCTCAGGAAAGATTCCCTCGTAACAGATCACGACCCCGAACGGGGCTGGCGGGCCCGGGAAGACGCTCGCGCTGGAGCCCGGCTCGAGCTCGGCGATGAACTCGGCCCAGCCCCGAACGAATCCGATCAGTCCCGATAGCGGCACGTACTCACCGAAGGGGACGAGCTGAATCTTATCATACCTCCCGACGATGCCTCGGTCGGTGAGGAGAAACGCGGTGTTGTGAACCTTTGGCGGAGTCGATCCATCAACGTCGATCGAGCCCACGAGGAGCGGCACGCGAAGCGAGCCCGCGAGCGCGCCGAGGGTCCTCAAAACCTCGGGATCGCGGCGGAGCGGAGAGGGTGCCGCGGTCTCGGGCCATACGATCAGGTCGGGACGCTGGGCGCCCGCACGCGAGGTCAGGGTGAGATAGATCGCGAGGGTCGTCGAGGCGAACGCGGGGTCGAACTTCAACGGCTGCTCGATGGACGGCTGCATGATCGCCACGTTCACCTCGCCCGGAGGCGCCGGGGCCGTCAGCCGCCAGAACCCGAAGGCGAGCGTCGCCCCGAGCAGCCCCCCCGCCAGGCCGACCCCACCGAGCGCCGAGCGCCACGGGAGCACGAAGCAACCGGCGATCGCGGCGTTGACCGCGACGATCACCAGCGAAACGCCGTAGACGCCCGCGAGCTCGGCGATCTGGATGACGGGCAGACGCAGGTACTGCGAGTAGCCGATCAGACCCCAGGGAAAGCCTCCGAAGAGATGGCCACGAAGCCACTCGCCGGCGACCCAGAAGAACGGCGCCGCGCAAAGCGCCGAGATGATCGAGCGTCGCGCGAGCCATGAGACCGCCGCGGCGAAGGCGGCCACGTAGAGGGCGCAATACCCCGCGAGCGCGAACGTCACCGCCCAGGTGAGCGGCCAGGGAATCGTGCTGTAGGTCCTGAAGGTGAAATCGAGCCACCGGAGGAGGACCAGGTAGAACACGGTCCCGAAGACCCAGCCCCAGCCGAAGGCCTGGCGGATGGGCTGGAGCAGCGCATCGACGATCGGCGGCGTGAGGGCGACCCAGACTATCCCCTCCCAGTTCGTTCGCGGAAACGCCAGACCCAGGGCGCAGGCGGTCGCCGTGAGGACGAGCGCGCGCCGAAGCGAGGGACGCAGGCTCAGGAGCCCCACGCGAGGCGGTCGGCCAGGAACCGCGGCAATCCCCCGCGGAGGATCTTGTCTCGCGCCCCCGCGATGTCGTAGACGACGCGGCGGGTCGAGATCGTCCCGCGCTCGACGTCCCAGATCGCGTACGACGCGCGCGGATCGCGATCGCGGGGCTGACCGACGCTGCCGACGTTCACGAGGTAGCGCCGGCCGCGCTCGAGCTCGAGGTCGACGGCGCCCGCCTGGTGCTCCGGCCCCGAGGAGCCGAGCGACCAGGTGCCGGCCAGGTGCGAGTGGCCCACGAAGCAGAGCCGCGTGGTAAAGGCGGAGAACGCGTCGAAGCCGTCCTGCGCGGTGAGCAGGTAGTCCCACTCGTCGGGGCGGTCCGGCGAGGCGTGCACGAGCGTTGCGTCACCCACCTCGGCGACCAGGGGCAGCGAGGCCAGATACGCTCGGTGGTCGTCGTCGAGCCGCTCGCGCGTCCACTCCGCGGCGGCGCGGGCGTGCGCGTTGAACCACTCGAGGTCGATCAGGCCGGCGACCGCTTGCTCGTGGTTGCCGCAGACGAGTGTTTGCGCCCGCGCGGCCACGGTCTCGATGCAGGCGACGGGATCGGCGCCATAGCCGACCAGGTCCCCCAGGCACAGCAGCGCGTCCGTCCGCGGGGCCGCGTCGGCCAGGACGGCCTCGAGCGCTTCGAGATTGGCGTGGATGTCGGAAAGGACCGCGTACCGCACGGGGCAGGCTCAGAACGTCGGGCGGAGTTCTTTGTGGATACGATCGAGCAGGCCGTTGATGAACCGGCTTGACTCCTTGGTGCCGAACTTCTTGGCGATCTCGATGGCCTCGTTGATCGCGACCTTCGGGGGCACGTCCGCCGTGTACAGGAGTTCGTAGACCGCGAGCCGGAGGATGTTGCGGTCCACGACGGCCATCCGCTCGAGATCCCAATGTTCCGCGAACTGCGTGATGGCGTGGTCGATCTTCGCCTGGTTCGTCTTCGCGCCGTGGACGAGCGCGTCGGCGAACGCGCGCGTGTCGTCGTCGACCGGGTGGCGCGCCCAGAACTCCTCGTCGTGAGGGCTCGGGTCGTCGTCGCCGTTGAGGTCGAGCTGGTACAGGAACTGGAGCGCAACTTCGCGGGCCTTCCGGCGCTTGCCCACGGAGCGACGGCCCACCGGCTTATCGGCGTCGGACATGTCCCGAACGCGCGGGGGTCCGCCCCGCCCGATGATCGCCCAACTGGCGGATCCACTCGGCCATCTGCAGGGCCGCCTCGGCCGCCTCTTCGCCCCGGTTGCCCACGTCCCCGCCCGCGCGCGCCCACGCCTGCTCCTCCGTCAGCGCCGTGATGACGCCGAACGTCGTCGGCACGCCCGTGGTGAGCGCGACGTGGCGGATTCCCGCGGCGGCCTCGCGCGCGATGTGCTCGAAGTGCGGAGTCTGGCCCCGGATCACGACCCCGACGCACACGATGCCCGAGTAGCGTCCGCTCGTCGCCAGGTGGCTCGCCGCTTGCGCGAGCTCGAAGGAGCCGGGTACCCAGTGGACCTCGATCGCGTCGGCGCCGAGACGGGCGGCCCGCAAGGCTTGCAGCGCGCCGGCGACGAGCCGCTGGGTGATGCGCTCGTTGAAGCGGGCCGCGACGATCGCGAACCTGAACGCACCGGTACTCCCGGTCGACCGGCGATACTTCGGGGCGCGACCAGCCATATCAGTCTGGCAGCGACGAGAGGAGGTGCCCGAGCTTGTCGCGCTTCGTGCTGAGGTACTTCCGGTTCGTCTCGGTCGCCGGGATCTCGATCGGGACGCGCTCGGCGATGTGCAGGCCATACCCTTCGAGGCCGACGATCTTCTTCGGGTTATTGGTCAGGAGCTTCAGGTTCTTGACCCCGAGGTCCACCAGGATCTGCGCGCCGATGCCGTAATCGCGGAGGTCGGCGTGGAAGCCCAGGGCGACGTTGGCCTCGACCGTGTCCTTCCCCTGATCTTGCAGCTCGTACGCGCGCATCTTGTTGAGGAGTCCGATCCCCCGCCCCTCCTGCCGCATGTAGACGAACACGCCGCGGCCCTCCGCCTGGATCCGCTGCAGCGCCTTGTCGAGCTGGAGCCCGCAGTCGCACCGGCGCGAGTGGAAGACGTCGCCCGTGAGGCACTCGGAGTGGACGCGCACGAGCACGGGCGAGTCCCCCGACACCGAGCCCATCACCAGCGCCAGCGGCACGCGGCTGTCGACCGTGGTGTCGTACGCGATCGCGGTGAACTCGCCGAAGTCGGTCGGAAGCTTGGTGGTGGCGATCCGCCGGACCAGCTTTTCCTTGTGAATACGGTACTCGATGAGGTCGCGGATCGTGATCATCTTGAGGCCGTGCGCGGCGGCGAGCGCGGTCAGCTGCGGCACGCGCGCCATCCCGCCCTCCTCGTCCAGGACTTCGCAGATGACCCCGGCGGGGTAGCAGCCGGCCAGGCGCGCGAGGTCGATCGCGGCCTCCGTGTGGCCGGCACGCCGCAGGACGCCGCCTCCCATCGCCCGCAGGGGCAGAATGTGACCCGGACGCGTCAGGTCGTCGGCGCGCATGAGCGGGTCGACGAGCGTGCGGATGGTGACGGCGCGGTCGTAGGCGGAGGTGCCGGTGGTGACACCCCGGCGGGCGTCCACGGTGACGGTGAACGCGGTCCCCATGGGGGCCGTGTTGTCGGAGACCATCATCGAGATCTTCAGGTCGTCCAGGCGCTCGCCGAGCAGCGGCACGCAGATCAGGCCGCGGCCGTACTTGGCCATGAAGTTCACGGCCTCCGGCGTCACGCGGTCGGCCGCCATCACCAGGTCGCCTTCGTTCTCGCGGTCCTCGTCGTCCACGACGAGAAGGATGCGCCCCTGACGGATCTCCTCGATGCCCTCCTCGATGGTCGAAAACCCGGTCATGTCGTCCCCCTCAGCGCCAGCGCGCGCACCACATACTTACCGATCACATCCGCTTCGATGTTCGTCACCTGGCCCGGCCGCAGCCGTCCAAGTGTCGTCACCGCCAGCGTGTGCGGGATCAACATGACCTCGAAGCTCCGATCGCCCAGCACGGCCAACGTGAGGCTGACGCCGTCCACGGCGACCGACCCCTGGGGTATCAGGAGCGGCTCGAGGTCGCGGCTCGGCAGCGTGACCCGCACCCGCGCCGTCGATTCTACACGGGTTACGGTGTCCACGGTTCCCACACCGTCGACGTGCCCCAGGACCAGGTGGCCGCCCAGGGCGCCGCCGAAACGAAGGGGCCGTTCGAGGTTGACGGAGTCGCCGGGGGCCAGGTAGCGGAGCGCCGTGCGGGAGAGCGTTTCCGGACCGAGCTCGAAGACGAAGCCGGTGGACCGGCGCTCGATCACCGTCAGGCACACGCCGTTCACCGCGACGCTGCCACCGACGTCGACCCCGTCGACAGTCACCCGGGCCTCGATCTCGAGGCGCGCGAGCTTCGGGCTCTGCTCGATCGCGCGGATCGAGCCGACTTCCTCGACGATCCCCGTGAACATCAGACGCTCCGCGGGCCGCGGACGACGTCGGCCTCGACGAGGAGGTCGTCGCCGAGCGGCGTCGTCGTGAGACCGCCGAGCCGGATCGCGCTCTTGAGCTCGCGGCCCGCGCCCCCGACGACCGGGGTCGCGCCCCGTCCGCCGATCAGCAGCGGAGCCGCGAACATCGCCACGCGATCGACCAGGCCGGCGTCGAGGAAGGCGCCGTGGACGTCGCCGCCGCCCTCGACGAGCACCGCGCGCACCTCCCGAGCGAACAGCTCCGTCAGGAGCGCGCCCAGATCGACGCGGCCGTCCCGCGTCCGGCAGGTCACGATCGTGGCGCCCGTCAGGGCGAGCGCTTCGCGGCGCTTCTGCGGAGCGTCGGCGCCGACGGCGATCACGGCGCAGCTCGGCCGACCCGCGCGGATGAGGCGAGCCCCGACGGGAGTTCGAGCGCCGGTGTCGAGCACGACGCGAAGCGGCTCCCGAGGCCAGGGCGGCCCCAGGCGCACCGTGAGCTCGGGGTCGTCGCGCAGCACCGTCCCGATACCCACCACGATCGCGTCCGATTCGCTCCGAAGCCGGTGCGCGCGCTGGCGGGCCAGCTCTCCGGTGATCCAGCGCGAGGCGCCGTGCAGGTCGGCGATCTTGCCGTCGAGAGTCATCGCGGCCTTCAGCGTGACGTGCGGTCGCCGCTCCCGCATCGCGGTGAGGAACACCCGGTTCTGGCGCTCGGCCTCCACGGCCCCTGGACCGACGACGACCTCGATCCCCGCGGCGCGGAGCTGGGCGAAGCCACCTCCCGAGACGAGCGGGTTGGGATCGGCGACCGCTGCGACGACGCGCGCCACGCCGGCCTCGATCAGCGCCGACGCGCAGGGCGGAGTCCGTCCGTGATGCGCGCACGGCTCGAGCGTCACGTAGAGGGTCGCGGCCCGCGCGCGCGCGCCGGCCGCCCGCAGGGCTTCGATTTCGGCGTGGGGGCCGCCGGCTCTGGCGTGGAATCCTTCCCCGACGACGTCGCCTTGTGATACGACCACTGCGCCAACCATCGGGTTCGGCGAGGTGAGCCCGCGGCCGCGCTCGGCCAGCTCGAGCGCCCGCCGCATGAAGCGCTCGGCTGTGTCCCCTTCGGTCACGCTTCGGCCACGAGCGCGTCCACGAACGCCTGCGGCTCGAACGGCTGGAGGTCTTCGAGACGCTCGCCCAGGCCGATCAGCTTGACGGGCACTTTGAGCTCGCGAACGATGCGCACGACGATCCCGCCCTTGGCCGTGCCGTCGAGCTTGGTCAGGCAGACACCGGTGAGGCCGATCGCCTCGTGAAAGATCCGGGCCTGCGCGAATCCGTTCTGACCCGTCGGCGCGTCGAGGACCATGAGCGTCTCGTGCGGAGCGCCGGGCAGCTGCCGCTCGATCACGCGACGCAGCTTCGCCAGCTCGTCCATGAGGTTCGTCTTGGTGTGCAGTCGCCCCGCGGTATCGACGATCAGCACGTCCAGGTCGCGGGCGGTGGCGGCCTTGACCGCGTCGAACACGACGGCGCCGGGATCGGAGCCCGCGGCTTGCCGGATCACCTCGACCTCGATGCGCTCGCCCCAGCGCTCGAGCTGCTCGATCGCCGCGGCGCGGAACGTATCCGCCGCCGCGAGGATCACGCGCTTCCCGGAGGCCTTGAGCGAGGCCGCCAGCTTGGCCGCGGTCGTGGTCTTGCCCGAGCCGTTGACGCCCAGGAGCAGGACGACCGCCGGATGCTGCTCGAGGTTGAGCGACTGCGTCGCCGGCGCCAGGGTCTCGAGGAGGAAGCGACGGAACAGGGGGCGGAGCTGGCTCGCGCGGGTCACGGTACCGAACATGACTTCTTCCCGCGCGCGGTTGACGAAATCGGCGGCGAGCGGGGCGCCGAGATCCGCCGCGATCAGCAGCTCCTCCAGCTCCTCGAGCAGCGCGTCGTCGACGGGCCGATCGGTGTCCAGAACGGTGCCGAGACTACCGGCGAGGTACTCCTGCGACCGGCGGAGCCCATCGCGGAGACGCTCACCCACTGCGGAGAGAAACTTCACGGGTTGTCCGAGGGCAGGACCAATCGCGTGATGACCGAGCCGCTGGCGCCGAGCCGGGGGATGGGCCGGCCGTTGAGCTCGAGGCTCACTCCACCCGCGTTGCCGATCGTGATGACGAACGGGCCGTTCGAGATCCACTCGCGGATCTCATTCGCGGGGATCGTTTCCTCGCTGGTCCGGCCGTCCTCGGTCCGGACACGCATCCACGTCGTCTCGGTCGTTCGTGCGATGAGCCGATACGGCAAGCCCAGCCCGCGCGCGCTCGGGGGCGCGGTGACGGGCGCGGACGACGCGGCCGGAAGCGCCGGCGCAGCCGGCACCGCAGTTGCCGGGTTCGGGGCGGTGGCGGTCGTCGGCGCGGTCGCCGCGTTCGGCGTGGGGGCGGCCGCCGGTGGCGCCGAGGATCTCGGCGCGGCAGCAACTCTCGGCGCGGCAGGCGCGATGGGCATCGCCGGGGCGCTGGCCGTGGCCCGGGCACCGGGTGTCGGCGAGGCGCCCGGCGCCGGCGCGCTCGGCGTGACCGAGGCGCTCGGGGCCGCGCCCGACGACTGCTTCGCGAGCTGGTTCACCCCCGCAGGTTGCGGCACCGGACTCTCGGCAGGCGCAGCGGCGGGCGCCGAAGCTGGCACCGGCGACTCGGCCGGAGCATCGGCCGCGCCCGGGAACGGCGGAAGCGCAACCCGCGCGCTCGGCTCGTCGTCCCCTTGTCGTCCCGATTGGAGCACCAGGGTGACGGCGAAGAAGGCCACGCCGAGAACCAGAAGCAGTATGAAGCTGACCAACAGAGTGCCCCGCGCGCGCTTGTCGCGCGGCTCGCCCTGCGGCGAGGGCCCCGGTGGGGTCGTGGGCAGGTAGTCGGGCTCGTGAACGATCTGGCGGCGCTGGATCTCCGAAACAGCGGCGCGAACCGCACCGACCGGGACCTTCGCCACGTTCGGAGCGGGCACGCCGATTCGATCGTAGAGCCTCAGCGCCTCCTCGGCGGCGACGCCGATGGCCTGACAGTACGCGCGGATGAACCCTTTCGTGAAGACGGGCGCCGGAAGCGAGCCGATGTTGTCCGTCTCGAGCGCCTCCAGGTAGTGGTGGAGCACGCGAGTCGCCCGCGAGAGCTCGTCGATCGACATCCCCTGCTTCTGGCGCAGCCCGCGCAAGTACGCGCCGACGCTCGACATACTTCGAGCGTAGCGTATCCGGCCGGCTTCTTCACCACCTTGTTACTGAGCGTTCAGGTTGACCGAGACCAGCGTGGAGAGACCGGGCTCCTCCATGGTGACGCCGTACAGGACGTCAGCCGCCTCCATGGTCTTGCGGTTGTGGGTGATGACCAGGAATTGGGTCTGGCCGGTCAATTCCCTGAGAACACGGAGGAAACGATGAATGTTCGCGTCGTCGAGCGGCGCGTCGACCTCGTCGAGGACGCAGAAGGGGCTCGGGCGGAAATAGAAGATGGCGAAGAGGAGGGCCAGGCCCGTGAGCGCCCGCTCGCCGCCGGACAGCAAGGTGACGGCCTGCAGGCGCTTGCCGCGGGGCTGCGCCATCAGCTCCACCCCCGTCTCGAGCGGATCGGCCCCTTCCTCGGCTTCCACGAGCCTGAGCTCGGCGCGGCCGCCCTCGAAGAGGCGCTCGAAGATCCGGCTGAAGTGACCGTTGATCTCCTCGAACGCCTGGACGAAGCGTTCCTGCGCCGTGCGCGTCATTCCCCGCAGGGCCTTCTCGAGATCCTTGATCGACGCGGTCAGATCGTCGTGCTGGGTTCTCAAGAAGGTCAGCCGCTCGTCGAGCTCGCGGTATTCGTCGTCGGCGACCAGGTTCACGGGGCCGATCGCGACGAGCCGCTCCTCGAGCTCGGCCACGCGCTCGCGAACCGTCGCCAGCTCGCGCGCGGGATCGTGGTGCGCGAGCAGCGTCTGGGCGTCCACGCCGTAGACGCGCCACGCTTCCTGCCCGAGCTCCTCGCGCCGCACGCGGCACTCGGTGGCGCGAATGTCGATCTCGTGCGCGGAGGCCACCAAGCGCCCGAGCTCGCTCTCGGCGCCGCGCGACTCGTGCTCGACGGCGCGCAGCTCGGTGGCGAGCGCCTCGTGGTGCTCGGCCGCGCGCCGCGCCTCGGCATCGGTGCGATCGCGCTCGACGGCGACCTCGCGGGCGGCGGCGTCGGTCCGGTCGCGCTCCTCGGCGAGCCACGCGCGGCGCTCGACCAGCTGCGTCCGTCGCTGGCCCGCCTGGGCCAGACGCTCCGTCAGATCGCGCTCGATCTCGTCGAGGCGCGACAGCTCGCGCCCGAGGGCATCGACCCGCTCGGTCACCGAGGCGAGATCGACCCGACACGCCGTCAGCTCGGCGCCGAGCGCGGTCTCGTCCGACTGGGCGCTCTCGATCGCGTCCCGCACCCGGGCGACCGCGGCCTCGAGCGCGCCCTCGGCGTCTCGCGCGACCGCGATGCGCTGGCTGAGCCGCGCCAGGGTCGCGGTTGTCTCGTCCGCCTCGCGCGCGACCTGGCGCGACTCCGCCTCGACCGTCTCGACGTGTCGCTGCACGCGCGCGTGCTCCTGCCCCGCCCGCTCGACGTCCTTGTCGCCCGCGAGACGCTCGGCCTGGCGCGCCTGCACGGCGCGCGAGAGCTCGCCGATCTGCTCCCGAAGCGTCGCGAACTCGGCTCCGAGCGTCGCGATCTCGCTCTGGCCCGTCTCGACGACCGCGGCGAGCCGCTCGACCTCCGCCTCCAGCTCGCGCAGCTGCCGCTTGCGGGCCAGGAGCGAGTGCTCCGTCTCGCTCGCCGCCCGCGACCCGCCGCCGTGGAGCCGGCCGGTCGGGCCGAGAACCTCGCCGCCCGGCGTGACGTACGTCGCGACCACGCCGTTACGGCGCCAGAGCCGCTCCGCCTCGTCCAGATGCTCGACGACGGCGACCTGCCCCAGCAGATGATGGACGAGGCTCGGGACGGCCGCGCCGACGTGGCGGGCAACCCAGCGCACCCCGTCCTCGGCCGGGCCCGGCTCGGACGGCGCCGGCAGGTGCTCGAGCGGCAGAAACGTCGCCGAGCCGAGCGCGTGATCGTGCAGATAGGCCACCGCCGCGCGCGCGTGCGCGAACTGCTCCACCACGACCCATTGCAGCCGCTCGCCCAGCACCGCCTCGATGGCGCGCTCCATCCCCGGCGGCACCTCGAGCAGGTCGGCGACGGTCCCGACGATGCCGGAGAGCTCGTCGCGCCGGCCTTCCGCGAACACCGCGCGCACGCCCGCGCCGTAGCCCTCACGCGCGTGCTCGAGCTCGGACAGCGCCTCGAAGCTCGAGCGCCGAGCCGCCAGCTCGACGCGCGCGTCGGCGAGCTGCGTCTCGGCCTCGGTCAGACGGCGCTCCGCGGTGGCTTCCTGCTCCTGGAGCCGCTTGCGCTGCTCCTCGAGGGTCACCAGCTCGGCCGCCGCCCGATCGCGTGCGGCCGCCAGGGAGCCGCGCTCTCCCGCGAGGCGCTCGGCCTCCGCCTGCGCCTGGGCGAGCTCGGTGGCGAGCCGCTCGGCGCGGCGGCCCAGCTGGATCTCGCGCTCGCGCAGCTCGCCGGTGCTCCGCATCAGGTCGACGCGCTCGGCGGCCAGCCGCGCCTGCTCCAGGCGCAGCGCCTCCGCGTGGTCGCGCTCGAGCGCGAGCGCGGCGCGATGACGCTCGAGCGCGGCCTCGAACTCGGTCGCCGCACGCGAGCGCTCGGCCGCGACCTGCTCGGTGTCACTGAGCGCCTGCCGCACGCTCTCGCGCTCGCCGACGATGGACGCCTGGCGCTCGGCGGTGCTCCGGACCTCCTCGTCGAGCCGCAGGCTCTCCTCACCGAGCTCGCGGATCTGCACGCCCATCTGCTCGCGGCGCTCGAGAAGCCGCTCGAGCTCGCCCTGCACCTTCGACACCGCCTGGCGCAGATCCGACAGGCGGTGCTCGCTCTCCTGGAGGGATTCCCGCGCCTGAGCCTCGCGCGCCGCCAGCGCCGCCAGGCGCGTGCGGAGCCCTTCCTCGCCGTCGCGAAGCCGCACGAGCTCACTCGCGAGGCGCTCGCCCTCGCCGGTGAGCCCGGCGAAGTCCGCGGCGACGAGCGCCAGCCCCAGGTCCCGCTTCTCGGCCTGGAGCGTCTTGTACTGCCGCGCCTTCTTCGCCTGGCGCTCGAGCGAGTTCAGCTGCCGACGCACCTCGTCCATGACGTCGCGCACGCGCGTGAGGTTCAGGCGGGCCGCGTCGAGCTTGCTCTCCGTCTCGTTGCGCTGCTGCTTGTAGCGCGCGATCCCGGCGGCTTCCTCGATGAACACGCGCCGTTCGTGCGGCTTGGCGGTCAGGACGTGGTTGAGCTTGTCCTGGTCCATCACCGAGTAGGCGCGCGGGTTGGCGCCGGTCCCGGCGAAGAGGTCGAGGATGTCGCGCAGGCGCGACGGATTCTTGTTCAGGAGGTATTCGCTCTCGCCCGTGCGGTAGAGACGGCGGCTGACCGCCACCTCGGTCCACGGCACGGACAGCACGCCGTCGTTGCTGAAGATCAGCTCGACCTCGGCAAAGCCGACGGGCTTGCGCGACGCGGAGCCGTGGAAGATCAGATCTTCCATGCGCTGACCGCGGAGCGACTTCGCGCTCTGCTCGCCGAGCGCCCAGCGGACCGATTCCGAGATGTTGCTCTTGCCGCATCCGTTCGGGCCGACGATCGCGGTGATGCCGGGCATGACCTTGAGGACCGACTTTTCCGCGAAGGACTTGAAGCCGTGCAGCGAGACGGATTCGAGGCGCATGGAGCTTCTTAGCACGGGGGACCCAATCCAACCAAAGAAAAAAGCACCAGCAGTGGGGGTGCTGGACCCGCCGAAACCCTAGATATCGACCTCTATGCCATGAGGTAGTGGCACTTCTTGTACTTCTTGCCGGAGCCGCAGAAGCAGGGGTCGTTGCGGCCGATCTTCTCGCCGGTCGCCGTCCGGGGCACCGTCTGCGTCCGCGGCGCCGGCGCGGCGGCCCGGGCCGGCTCGCCGGCGATCTCGCCGCGGGACTCCCGCGCGTCCGCCCAGGCCGTGATCGTCGGAAGCTCCATCGGCGCGTCGCGAACGATCTGGACCTTGAAGATCCGCTCGATCACGGCTGCCTTCATACGCTCGAACATGTCCTCGAAGAGGTCGAACGCTTCCTTCTTGTACTCGGTCAGCGGGTCGCGCTGCCCGTAACCGCGCAGCCCGATCCCCTCCTTGAGGTGATCGATCGAGAGCAGGTGATCCTTCCACTGCGTGTCGAGGACGATCAGCATCTCGTGACGCTCGAGCGCCTGCAGCAGCTCGGGGCCGAGCTCGCTCTCGCGCTCGGCGAGCCGCGCCCGGACCGCCTCGCCGACCGCCTCGTCGAGCGCCTCGCGCGACACGATCTCGTTGAGCTCCGCCGGCGCAACCCGCGTGTCGAACTGACGGTGGAGCGCCTCGGTCAGCCCGCCCAGGTCCCAGTCCTCGGGATGCGCGCCCCGCGCCGCGTAGCCGTCGACGGTGCCTTCCACGAGCTCGTCGACCCATTCGGCGATCGTCTCGGCCTGGCTCTCGCCATCCAGGATCTGGCGCCGCATTCCGTAGATGACCTCGCGCTGCTTGTTCATCACGTCGTCGTACTCGAGCAGGTGCTTGCGGATCTCGAAGTTGTGGGTCTCGACGCGCTTCTGCGCAGTGGCGATCGCCCGGGTCACGAGCTTGTGCTCGATCGGCTCGCCCTCCTGCATCCCCAGGCGCTCCATGATCCGCTCGACGCGCTGCGAGCCGAAGATGCGGAGCAGATCGTCCTGGAGCGACAGGTAGAAGCGCGAGGAGCCGGGGTCGCCCTGCCGGCCGGAGCGGCCGCGGAGCTGATTGTCGACGCGCCGCGCCTCGTGGCGCTCGGTGCCGACGATGTGCAGGCCGCCCCGCTCGACCACGCGCGCGTGCTCCGGCTCGGTGATCCGCCGCGCCTCGGCAAGCGCGGCGGCGCGCTCGGGCTCCGCCGCCATGACGGGGTCGAGCCCGCGCTTCCTCAATATTTCCTTCGACAGGAAATCGGGGTTCCCGCCGAGCAGGATGTCGGTGCCGCGCCCGGCCATGTTGGTGGCGATGGTGACCGCGTTCTCGCGGCCGGCCTGCGCGACGATCTCCGCCTCGCGCTCGTGGTACTTCGCATTCAGGACCTCGTGGCGAATCCCGCGCTTCTTCAGGAGGCTCGACAGGGCCTCGGACTTCTCGATCGACACCGTGCCGACGAGCACCGGCTGGCCCTTCTGATGGCGCTCGATGATGTCGTCGACGACCGCGTTGAACTTCTCGCGCTCCGTCTTGTACACGACGTCCGGGGAGTTGACCCGGAGCAGCGCCCGGTTCGTCGGGGCCACGGTCACGTCGAGCTTGTAGATCTTGGCAAACTCTTCCGCCTCGGTCTCCGCAGTGCCGGTCATGCCGGCGAGCTTCTCGTACATCCGGAAGTAGTTCTGGAACGTGATCGTCGCGAGCGTCTGGTTCTCGCGCTCGATGCGCACCGACTCCTTGGCCTCCACCGCCTGGTGCAGGCCGTCGGACCAGCGCCGGCCCGGCATCTGGCGGCCCGTGAACTCGTCGATGATGACGACCTGTCCGTCCTTGACGATGTAGTCGACGTCCCGCCGGAAGAGCGCGTGCGCGCGCAGCCCCTGCTGGATGTGGTGCAGCATCGTCATGTTGCGCGGGTCGTACAAGTTCTCGACGTTCAGGAGGCGCTCGCAGGTGGCGATGCCCTCCTCGGTCAGCGCGACGGCGCGCGCCTTCTCGTCGACGATGAAGTCGCCCTTCTTCTCGGCCTCGATCTCGGAGAGCTTCCCCTCGGTGATCGTGGCGGCCCGCCGGAGCTTCGGGATGATCCGATCGATCTTGTAGTAAAGGTCGGTTGACTCGTCGGCCGGTCCCGAGATGATCAGCGGGGTCCGTGCCTCGTCGATCAGAATCGAGTCGACCTCGTCGACGATCGCATAGTGCAGCTCACGCTGCACCAGCTCGTCGAGGCTGAACCGCATGTTGTCGCGCAGGTAGTCGAAGCCGAACTCGTTGTTGGTGCCATAGGTGATGTCGGCCCGGTACGCCTCCGGGCGCGTGCACGGCCGCAGCGAGGTCAGCCGGATGTCCGACGTCACGAACTTGGGGTCGTAGAGGAACGACGCCTCGTGCTGGATGACGCCGACGGTCAAGCCGAGCGCGTGATAGATCGGCCCCATCCACTGGGCGTCGCGCTTGGCCAGGTAGTCGTTGACCGTGACGATGTGGACGCCGCGGCCGGTGAGACCGTTCAGGTAGGCCGGGAGCGTCGCGACGAGCGTCTTGCCCTCGCCGGTGGCCATCTCGGCGATCTTGCCGTCGTGGAGCACCATGCCGCCGATCAGCTGGACGTCGAAGTGGCGCATGCCGACCGTGCGCCGGGCCGCCTCGCGACAGACGGCGAAGGCCTCCGGCAGGATCTCGTCGAGCGGCTCGCCACCCTCGATCCGCTTCTTGAACTCCTCGGACTTCGCCCGCAGGCCGGCGTCGTCGAGCGGGCTCAGCGAGGCTTCGAGGCCATTGATGGCCTGCACCACCGGCATCATGCGCTTGACGTCGCGCTCGTGCTTGGTGCCGAAGATCTTCTTCAGCAGCGCATCGATCATCTCGACCTCATTATACAGGGCGCGTTCGCGAGATCGGCCGGCCCAGAAGCTCGCGGGCGTGGCCGCGCGCCGTCTCGGTGACCCGATCGCCCGCGACCATCCGGGCGACCTCGTCCACGCGTGCCTCTCCGGTCACGGGCTCGGCGCTGACCCGCGTCCGGCCGCCGCGCACGCTCTTGGAGACCCGCACGTGGTGGGCGGCGCGCGCGGCGATCGGCGCCAGGTGCGTGACGCAGAGGACCTGGCGGCCCTCCGCGGCGGCGGCGAGCTTCTGCGCGACCACGGCGGCCACGCGGCCGCCGATGCCCGAGTCGACCTCGTCGAAGATCATGGTGGGTACGCGCTCGGCGCGCGCCAGGATCGCCTTGAGGGCGAGCATCGTGCGCGAGAGCTCGCCGCCCGAGGCGATCCGCGCGAGCGGACGCACCTCTTCGCCGGGGTTCGTCGACAGGCGGAACTCGACGCGATCGAGCCCCCGCGGCCCGATCTCCGCGAACGGCGCCCGCGTCACCGAGATCTCGAAGCGCGCGCGCTCCATGCCGAGCTGGCGGAGCTCGCGCGCCGCCACGCCGGCGAATCGCTCGGCCGCGTCGTGGCGGCGCTTCGCGAGCTCGTGCGCGGCGCCCGAAAGCTCCGCGTCGAGCTCGCCGAGCACGCGCTCCTGCTCGGCCAGAATTTCTTCGTGTCGGCCCAGGCGCTCGAGCTCGCTCGCCGCCTCGGCGCGGAACGCGAGCATCGCCGCTTCGGTGTCGCCGTACTTGCGCTTGAGGCGCGTGAGGGCGTCGAGCCGCTCGTCGATCGCCTCGAGCCGCCCCGGCGTCATCGCGATGCTGTCCCGCAGCGAGCGGACCGCGGCGAGCGCGTCCTCGACCAGCGCCCCGGCGCCGTCGACCGATTCGGCCGGAACGGCGAACGCCGGATCGAGCCGTGCCAGGTCCCGCAGCAGGCGCGCGGCGCGATGGAGCCGGCTCATCGCCGAGCCGTCGTCGTCGTTGAGGAGCCCTGCCGCCTCGGCGAGGCCGGCCGACAACCGTTCGGCGTGCTGAAGCCGGCGGCGCTCGGCTCGCAGCTCGTCCTCCTCCCCCGGCCGCAGTCGCGCGGCATCGAGCTCCGACACCTGAAGCCGAAGCAGATCCTCGCGCTGCGCCCGGTCGCGCTCGGCCACCCGCGCCCGCTCGAGCTCGGCCCCCGCGGCACGGTGCTTCGCGAACAGGTCGCCCACGCGATCGCGGAGCTCGTCGGTATCCGCGAATCGGTCGAGGAGGTCGAGCTGCCGCGCCGGCTCGAGCAGGCGCTGGTGCTCGTGCTGGCCGTGGATCTCGACCAGGTGGTCGCCGAGGCGCTCGAGCAGCCCGACCGTGACCGGCGAGTCGTTCACAAACGCGCGATGGCGGCCCGAGCGAGCGAGCTCACGGCGCACCACCAGCTGCCCCTGGTCGAGACCGAGCCCGGCCTCGTCGAGCACGGCTGAGGCCGGGCCGCGTGGCGCCACGTCGAACACCGCCTCCACGGTCGCCGTCTCGGCGTCGGTGCGGATGACGTCGGTCTGGGCGCGGGCGCCGCGGACCAGGAGGATCGCGTCGAGGAGCATCGATTTACCGGCGCCGGTCTCTCCGGTCAAGACGTTGAGGCCGGACTGGAAGGTGACGGTGACGGCGTCAATCACGGCGAAGTTGCGAACTCGAATCTCCAGGAGCATCTAGGCCGATGCTAGGTCAGCGCGCCGGCCGCCTCAAGCGGTATCCGAGCGAAGACAGCGTTAACGCTCACCCCACTTGAGTTTCGTGCGAAGAACGGAGAAGAAGTCCTTCTGCGGGAACCTGACGAGGCGGATGCGCGAGGCCGCCTTCCGCACCTCGACGGTGTCCCGCTCCCGGAGTCCGACGCCCACCTGCCCGTCAACCGTCGCCATGACCTCCTGGTCGGCCAGCAGGGTGACTTCGATGCGATCGGCGCCCGGCAACACGATCGGGCGATCGGTCAGCGTGTGGGAGCAGATCGGGGTCAGGACCACCGCGTCCATCGTGGGGAAGAGGATCGGCCCTCCTGCGGAGAGCGAGTACGCGGTCGATCCGGTCGGTGTCGAGATGATGAGGCCGTCCGCGCGGTAGGCCGTCGCGTAGCGGCCGTCGACCGACACCGAGAGGTCGATGATGCGGCTCATCGCCGACTTCGTGATGACGACGTCGTTGAGGGCCGCGTACTCGCAGAGCAGCTGCCCGTTGCGGATGACCCGCGCGGCCAGGAGCATCCGCTCCTCGATGGTCATCCGACCCGCCAGGTACGCCTCGAGCGCGGGGAACATCTCCTCGAGCGTCGTTGCGGTGAGGAAGCCGAGGCCGCCGAGGTTCACCCCGAGGAGGGGCACGCCGAGGTCGCCGACCGCTCTGGCCATCGAGAGGAGGGTGCCGTCGCCGCCGAGGACGATCAGCAGGTCGACCTGCGACGGCAGCTCGGCCTTGCCGGCCGCCGCGGGGACGTCAGTCGACGCGAGGTCGGCAGTCTCCTTCTCGAGCACCGCCCCGAGCCCCTGGGCGGCGAGCCAGGACAGGAGCTGAGCGATGACTCCCCTGGCCCGGGGCGCGTCCGGCTTGGCGACGATCCCGACTCGGGTCACGCAAGCGCCTCGACGCTCTGGCTGATCATCGACTCCAGATCGCTGGCGGTCCGGCCGTGTGTCGAGAAGTGCAGAAAGAACTCGTGATTGCCTTTCGGACCTCGCAACGGAGACGCGGTGACACCGAGGACATGCCAACCTCGAAGCACAGCATACCGCGCAAGCCGCTGGACCGCCGCCCGGTGCTGAGCGGGCTCCCGAACGACGCCTCCCTTGCCGACGTGCTCGCGCCCGACCTCGAACTGCGGCTTCACGAGCGCGATGACCTCGCCGCGCGAGGCGAGAACGCCGAACGTTGGGGGCAGGATCTTCTCCAGCGAGATGAACGACACGTCGATGACCGCGAAGGTGGGCTGGTCGCCGAAGACTCGCGGATCGAGCGCGCGAGCGTTGGTGTGCTCCATGACGACGACCCGCTGGTCCTTCCGCAGGCGCGGATCGAGCTGGCCGGTGCCGACGTCGACCGCATACACACGCGCGGCGCCCTTCTGGAGCAGACAATCGGTGAAGCCGCCCGTGGAGGCGCCGACGTCCAGGCACACGCGTCCGGCCACCTTGATCTGGAAGTGGTTGAGCGCGTGGGCGAGCTTCTCGCCTCCCCGGCTCACGTAAGGGCTCCGCGCCCGCACCTCGACGACGGCCGCCGGAGCGACCAGGACGCTCGCTTTATCCACTAGTTGGCCGTCGACGAACACCTCGCCGGCGAGGATCTGCCGGGCGGCCTTTTCGCGGCTCTCGATCAGGCCCTTGTCGACCAGGAGTTTGTCGATCCGAACCCGCGCTGGACGTTTCATAACGCGGTCATTATAGGCGAGCGACTCGCCCGGCCCGCATCAGAAACAGCTGGGCCATGCCAGCCAGGAATCCGCCGATATGTGCAAACCACGCGGTGCCGCCGGCCTGCCCTCCGCCCCAAGCGGCCTCACTGAACGTGAGAATCCCGCTCAGCGCCTGGATGACGATCCAGAATCCGAGCACGACGAGCGCTGGCCAGCGGACGACCCTGACGAAGAACCCGAACAGGAGCAGCATGTGGACGCCCGCGAACGGAAACAACAGGAGATACGCCCCGAGGACGCCGGAGACGGCGCCGCTCGCGCCGATCATCGGAGCGGAGGATCGAGGATGCACCGCCACCTGCGTCGCCGCCGCCGCCACGCCCGCCAGAAGATAGAGCGCGAGATAGCGCCGGTGTCCGAGCGCGTCTTCGACGCTGTCGCCGAAGATCCACAGATAGAGCATGTTGCCGCCGACGTGGAGCAGCCCGCCGTGCAAGAACATCGAGGTCAAGATCGTCACGGCGGGGCTCGGGAAATCTCCGGGCACCGGGCATGCGCCGGTGATGCGGCACGGCGTCGCGCCGAACTCGAACACGACCGCCTCCGCGGCCCGCTGGTCACCGCCCATACCGATCGAGGCCTGATAGAGAAAGACGAACACGTTCAGTCCGATCAGGCCCACGGTGACGAACGGGAAGGTGCCGCTCGGGACGTCGTCCTTGAAGGGGATCATCAGCGCGTCGGCTGCAGCACGACGATGCTCGGCCGCTTCAGATAGCGCTCCGCGGCGCGCGCGACATCCGCGGCCGTCACCGCCTCGAGCGCGCGAGCGTAGCGATCTGGAAAGTCCCAGCCGGCTCCGATCGTCTCGAAGAAGGCCAGGTACCACACGACGCGCGCGTTGGTGCGGCGATCCATCACCAGCAGGCCGCGAACGTACGCCTTCGCGCGCGCCAGCTCGTCGCCGCTCACCGGCGCCTCGCGCACGCGCTCGAGCTCGCGCAGAATGCCCGCCTCGGCCGCCGTGGCGGTAGCCGGTGCGGTTCCGAGATATGCGACGAAGGAGACGGGGCCGGTGCGATACGGCGTGAAAACACCCGTCGAGTACGCCAGCCCTCGCTGATCCCTGAGCTCGACGAACAGGCGGCCGGCCATGCCGCCACCGAGCGCGGCCGCGAGCACGCGAACGGCCGGGTAGAGAGGATCCGAGAGACTCGGGCCGAGATAGCCGACCAGGATCTGTGCCTGCTGGGCCGGCCGCAGGATGACCCGCCGTTCCCCGGACGGCTCGGTGACGGGCGGCGCGACCTGCGTGTCCGACCCGGAGCGCGCCATGCGGCCGAAGAGGCGCTCGGCCGTCTTGATGACACGCGGGCGCTCGACCTGGCCGCTGACGGCGAGCACCATGCGTCCCGGCTGATAGATCGCGCGATAGTGCGCGAGCAGATCGTCGCGCGTCAGCCGCTCGATGCTCTCCTTGGAGCCGAGGTGACTCCGTCCGTAGGGGCTGCTCCCGTAGAGCTCCCGCAGCATGGCGTCGAAGCTGAACGACAACGGCGCGTCGGCGCGCGCCTTGATCTGACCGAGGAGCAGCCGGCGCTCCTTCTCGATCTCGTCCGGTGGCAGCGTCGGCTGCAGCGCGACCTCGGCGACGAGCGCCAATAGCGTTTCCCAGTGGACGGAAAGCGCCTGCCCGCGCACTTCCGCCGACTCGACCTCGCCGCTGGCGTCGAGGCTGCCGCCGATGTCTTCGGAGCTCGTGGCCAGCTGCACCGCCGTTCGCCGAGCGGTGCCGCGGAGCATCGCGCGGTGGAGAAAGTTGGTGATGCCGGCGGTCGATTCGGTCTCGAAGCGAGAGCCCGCGCGCACCTGCAGCGAGATCGCGACCACGCCGGCCGCGTCGTTCTCGCGCACCAGCACCGTCAATCCGTTGGAAAGAACGTGGCGCGCGACCGGCGGCTCCTGCGCCGGAGAGCCGCCCGCCGTGAGAGCAAGGGCGAGGAGCGCCGATGCGAGCGGCAATCCGAGGCGGATCATCGAGCCGGAGGCACGAACGCGAGCCGTCCATAGCGCTCGAGATCCAGGTAGCGTCGAGCCGCGAGCCGGATCTGATCCGGTGTGACGGATCGCAGCCGATCGATGAAGGCGAGCTCCTCGGAGAGGCGCCATATAGTCTCCGCGCGGCCGAACGATCGAGCCCGCCCTTCGGCGGTCTCGCTCTGGAAGGCGTGGTCGGCCTCGGCGCCCGTGATGGCGCGGCGAAGCTCCTCGTCGGTCACGCCCTGATCCCGGATGCGTCGGATCTCCCTCAGGGTCTCGCTCTCGGCGCGCGCGAGATTCTCGGACTCGAGCTGCGCCGTCACCATGATCATGCCGCCCGCCTCGAGCGGGGTGTAGTCGGCGCTCACGGAGTTGACGAGTGCCTGCCGCTCACGGAGCGATTGGGGCAGGCGTGACGAGCGCGATTGACCGAGGATCGAGACGAGGAGCTCCACGGCCGGAGTGTCCGCGTGATCGAGCTTCGGGCCGAGCCATGCCATCCCCAGATAGGCCAGCGCGCCGGGCCGTTGCACCTCGTTCTTCTTCGGCGTGAGCGTGGCGGGCAGCGACTGGGGCAACCGCTGGAAGCCGCTCCTCGGCAGCCGACCGAGCGTGCGCTCCGCCTCCTGGATTATCGCCGCCTTGTCGACCGGCCCGACGACGACCAGGGTGAAGGACTCTGGGACGTAGTGACGGCGATAGAACCCGAGCAAGGTCTCTCGCGTGAGCTTCTGGATGATCTCCGGTGTGCCGAGCATGGAGCGGCCGTAGGGGTGGCCGTCGAACACCATCCCGTAGAGCTGGCGAGCCAGGTGCCGCCGCGGGGTGTCTTCGCTCAGCCGCATTTCCTCAATGACGACCTTCTTCTCGAGCTCCAGTTCGGTCGCGTCGAGGCTCGAGTTGACGCTGATGTCGGCGAGCATCTCGATGGTCGCGACCGCGCGAGCCGCCGGCATCACCACGTAGTAGTAGGTGAAGTCGAGCGAGGTCCCCGCGTTCACGAATCCTCCGACCCCTTCGACGTCGCGGTCGACGAAGCCCTTCGAGCGGGTCGTTGTCCCCTTGAAGAGCATGTGCTCGAGATAGTGCGCCAGCCCGAGCTCGGCGGCGGCCTCGTCACGGCTCCCCGCGCGCACCCACAGCTGGACCGCGACGACTTGGCTGGAGGGGTACTCCTGAATGAGGACGCGAACTCCGTTGTGCAGCACGTGCCGAGTCGGGCCCTCGACCGTGATCGGAGATCCGGCCTTGCCCGCGCTCGAACAGGCGGCGACGACGAGCCCGCCGAGCCCGAAAAGCAGCACAATACGCATCATCCGATGCATGCCGTGTCAGGCTACCACAAGCGCCGCAACGGGCAGAATGCCGCACCCCTTGTCGTCGCGGGACAGGGCACAACGCCGGCGACCGCTCCTGAGGATTCCGAATAAGTAGCTTGTTTCATTCGTCCTCCCTCCACAGTCTGCGGCTGGCATCTCCGTTGCTCACAGTGCGTCCCAAGAGTGGTCGACACCGACTGACCTCAATGCCGAGGGGGTGACATCGGATCACGCGGGTCGACGCGAACGGATCGAACCAACCCAAACCAATCGAGAGGAAATGGAAAGACAGATGAAGAGATTTTTGGCGGCAATCATGAGCGTGGCAGTCGTCGCGACCGTGGCGCCTGTCGTCGACGCGCAGACCCAGTGCCCGGCCGAGGTGAGCCAGGCTCAGGCGATGCTAAAGAAGGTCACCGCGAAGGCCCAGGATATCCAGGCGCCGCGCTCACTCGCCGGCTCCCGCCAGGACATCCAGGCCCCGCGCGCGGGTCAGGATATTCAGGCTCCGCGCAGTGGCCAGGACATCCAGGCCCCCCGCTCGCTCGCTGGCTCACGGCAGGACATTCAGGCTCCGCGCGCTGGTCAGGACATTCAGGCCCCGCGGGCGGGTCAAGACATCCAGGCTCCGCGCGCCGGCCAGGACATCCAGGCTCCGCGGGCGGG
>QHTE01000050.1:0-36935 GCA_003220685.1 Candidatus Rokuibacteriota bacterium | reverse complement strand
AAGACATCCAAGCTCCGCGCGCCGGCCAGGACATCCAGGCTCCGCGGGCGGGTCAAGACATCCAGGCTCCGCGCGCCGGCCAGGACATCCAGGCTCCGCGGGCGGGTCAAGACATCCAGGCTCCGCGCGCCGGCCAGGACATCCAGGCTCCGCGTAGCGGTCAGGACATCCAGGCCCCACGCTCGCTCGCCGGTGCTAAGTCTTCGGCGGGTAGCGATGCGGCGAAGCTGGTCCGCGAGGCCGAGGCGGCCTGCAAGGCTGGAAACATGGACGCAGCCAAGGCGAAGGCCGTCCAGGCGATGGGCCTGATGAAGTAAGCAGGTATTTTTTGCGGTAGCAGTACCCAGGCTCCAGGGGCCGTCCCCTGGAGCCTTCTTTTTTGCATTTCGCGCGGTATAGAATCTCGAGATGCGCCAGTGGTTCGCGAGCCTGCTGTTCCTCGCGGCTCCTTGCCTCGCCGACGCGGCCCCCTCGGTTCAGGAGGTGTTGCTCCGAGCCAAGCCCGCCGTCGCGCTCGTCGTTTCCGAGGTCGCGGCCGAAGTCACGGTGACGTGCCCGTCCGGCGGCAAGCAGCAGGTCACGCCGCCATCACTGCGCGAGACCGGGACCGGTTGGTTCATCAATCCGAGCGGCTGGGTCATCACCAACGGCCACGTCGTCTCGCCGGCGCATCGGCCCCCGCCGACGATCGAGCGAGAGCTGCTGGAGCGCGGCGTCCGTGAGGCCTGCGGTGACCTGAGTGAGCAGATGCTCGGGGCCACCGTCGCGCGCGCGACGGTCAGGCTCGACCCGTCGATCTCCGTAATCCTCTCCAACGGCATGCGCCTCACCGCGACCGTGGCCAAGTACAGCCCACCGGTCGCCGGCGAGGGGATGTCCGGGCGCGACCTCGCGCTGCTGAAGCTCGAGGCCGCCGACATGCCGGCGCTCACCCTGGGCGACTCCTCGAACACGAAGATCGGTGACAGGATCCACATCCTCGGCTTCCCCGGAGTCGTACTGAGCCACGAGCTCTTGAACGCGTCGGCAAAGGTCGAGGCGTCGGTGACGAACGGCGCGATCTCCGGCTTCAAGCAGGACATCGCCAATCAGCCGGTGCTCCAGGTCGACGCGCCGGCGGCGTGGGGCAACAGTGGTGGGCCCGCCGTCGGATCCACCGGAGAGGTCCTCGGTGTCCTGACGTTCGTGAGCCTCGAGGCGGGCAATCAGGGCACGATCGTGCAAGGGTTCAACTTCGTGATCCCGTCGGCCGCGGTCCGCGAGTTCGTGAAGGGCACCGACGTGAGGCTCGACGAGGTCAGTCGCTTCAACACCGCGTGGCACGCAGGGCTCGACGCGTTTTTCGAAGGAAGCTACGCGCGCGCCGAGAAGCACTTCGCGGAGGCGAACCGACTCCTCCCGGATCTCACCGACGTGCGTCGCATGATGGCCGAGGCGAAGAACCCGCCTCCTCGCCCCTTCCCGTGGATGCGAGTCGCGGCGCTCGGCGCGGCGGCGATCGTCGCGGTCGCGGCGGCTCTGCTCGTGGTGCGCGCGCGGCGCAACCGCTATCGTATTCGGCCGTCGGAGGTTATGCGGCTCATCGAAGCCTCGCCCGACGCGCCACCGGTCATCCTGGACGTGCGCGACGGGGCGATGTACGCCAAGAGCCCGGTCAAGATCCAGGACGCGCGCCACCTCTCGCCGGAAGAGCTCGAGAAGGGCGTCCGCGCCCTCAACGTCGACGCGAATCGCACGGTCGTCGCCTATTGCTCCTGACCCGACGAAGCCACGAGCGCCCGGGTGGCGCGGGAGCTTCGTCGAGCGGGCCTTCGCGACGTGCGGATCTTGAAGGGCGGCCTCAGCGGCTGGGCGGACGCCGGTCTGCCGCTCGACGCGAAGACCGTGGCCGCGCCCGCCTGACCGGCCCGCGGCTAGCCGCCACTCACCCGCCCGCCGGCCAGGAAGTGGACATGCACGTGGTAGACGACCTGGCCACCTTCAGGACCGCAGTTCACGCGCAGCCGATAGCCGCGCTCGGCCAGCCCCTTTGCCTCTCCGATCTTGCGAGCGGCCAGAAGACAGCGGCCGAGCACCTCCGCGTCCCCGGGCTCCATCGCCATGATCGAGCTGATGTGGCGCTTGGGGACGATGAGCAGATGGATCGGCGCCTTCGGATAGATGTCCTTGAACGCGAGGACCGCGTCGTCCTCGTACTCGACGTCGGCCTGGCTCGTGCGCGCGACGATGCGGCAGAAGACGCAGTCGGTCACGAGGCCCGGCCCGACGCGCCTGCTATAATGACACGGCCTCGATAGGACGCGAAAGGGAGCGCAGATGGGAACCTGTCCCAAGTGCAAGCGGAAGATCCGGAAGAACGGCAATCACGTCAAGCTCGGCTCGACCTGGTATCACAAGGCTTGCCCGCGGCGCCGCGCCGCTCAGGCCAAGGCCTAGCCCGCTCCCCGCGCCGCTCAACCCGCAATCTCGTAGAGTCCGATCGGTCGCTTGACGTACTGCCCGTCCGGCTCGCCGACGACCGCGCCGTCCCGGAACACCGTGCGCCCCCTCAGGAGCGTGTGCGTCGGCCAGCCGCGGACCCGCATGCCGGCGAACGGCGTGAAGTCCTGCGCCGAGTGAAGCACCGCGGGCGAGACCACGCGCTCGCGAGCGGGATCGAGCACGACGAGATCCGCGTCGGCGCCGACCACGATCGTGCCCTTGCGCGGATAAAGGCCGAAGGCGCGGGCCGGGTTGGCGCTGGCCAGCTCCACGATCCGCGTCAGCGAAAGGCCGCGCCGAAGATGTCCCTCCGAGACGAGATACGGGTAGAGGAGCGCGGTCCCGCCGAACCCCGGGAGCGCCTTCCAGAGATCCGCGCCCTTGTCCTCCTCGGCGCTGCACGCGTGATCGCTGACGACCGTGTCGATGCGGCCGTCCTCCACGGCCTGCCAGAGGGCCTCGCGATCGGCCTCGGTCCTGATCGGCGGATTGACTTTGCCGACAATGCCCCCGGCCGTGGCGTGCGTGAGCGCCAGGTGATGCAAGGTCGTCTCGAGCCGGATATCGAGGTGCGGATATCGGCGGCGGCCGTCGGCGCCGCTCGCGACGGCCTCGGCGCTCGAGAGATGGAGCAGGTTCACCGGGCAGCGCGTGGCGTCCGTGAGCACCAGGGCCTCGGCGATCGACAGCTGCTCGGTCAGCGGCGGCCGCGAGCGATGGTAGCCTTCGAGGCCGCCGGGGCCCGAGCGCTTCACCTCCTCGATGAACACGCGGATCAGCTCGGCCTGCTCGCAGTGGAGGCTCAGCGAGATCCGGCCGTGGGCGCCGTATTTGAGCGAAGCGGCCGCGACCTGCCGCATGAGGAGATAGAGATGGCCGAGGTCGTACGTGTCGGCCATCGTGTAGGCGCTGCCGCGCGTCGAGTCTGAGGTGAGGTTCAGCCCCTTGTAGAACATGTAGAACTTGAACGACCCGACTCCCTGCTCGCCGACGAGCCAGCCCACCTCGTGGAGCTGCTCGGTCGTCATCACGCCGATGTGGTAACCGAAATCGGTGTGGGCATGGCCGACAGTGGCCGCGACGACCTCGGGGAAGATCATTCGGTAGGGCCCGCTCTTGTTGAGGTAATTCAGCCCGGTACGGAAGTAGCTGATCACCGTGGTCACGCCGCCGGCGAGCGCCGAGGCCGTCGCTCCGCGCGTCGGTGGCCAGGTCGCGGTAGATCCCGATGTGGAAGTGCGAGTCTACCGCGCCCGGGAGCACCAGCCTGGCGCGGGCGTCGACGAGCGCGTCGGCGTCCGCCGGCGCGATCGAGTCCGCGATCGCGGCGATGCGCCCGGCGCGGATGCCGACGTCGCAACGAAGAGCGCCCACGTAGGGAACGACGACCGTGCCACCGAGAACGGCGGTATCGTAGCGGGGCATGGCGAGGGAGTGAGAAGGGGCGAGCGGAGCGGTCCCGTCAGTGGGCGGCGCCGACGGCGGTGGTGATGACCCAGATGAAGTCGATGACGAGCGCCGCGATGAGAATCGCCGACCCGATGTTCAGCCAGAGCCCGATTCTTTTGTCCATTGGCTCCCTCCGGGATGAGTTCTCGGCGCGACCCTAGCACATTCGCCGAGGGTCGACCAAGAGGAGGCGACGATGAGGCTCACCGGGAAGGTGGCGCTGGTGACTGGCGCCCAGCAGGGTATCGGGCGCGCCATCGCCCTGGCGTTCGCGCGTGAAGGCGCCGACGTCGGCGTGAACTACCTCGACGACCGCGGCGCGGCCGACAAGGTCGTGCAGGAAGTCCGCGGCGCCGGCCGGCGCGCCGTGCTTGTCCAGGCCGACGTCGCGCAGCCCGCGAGCGCTGCGGCAATGGTCGCGCAGGTCGTGGACGAGCTCGGTGGAATCGACGTGCTCGTGAACAACGCAGGGGTCTATCCGCGTGTGCCGCTCCTCGAGATGCGCGAGAGCGACTGGGACCTGGTGCTCGATGTGAATCTGAAAGGCGGGTTCTTCTGCGCCCAGGCGGCGGCCCGCGCGATGGTCGCCGGGCGGCGGCGGGGCTCTGTCATCAACATGGCATCGCAGGCGATCCGCGGCGCCGTGCGCGGCGTGCACTACTCGGCCAGCAAGGGCGGCGTCGTCGCCATGACCCGCGCGATGGCGCTCGAGCTGGCGCCGCACGGGATTCGCGTGAACGCGATCGCGCCGGGGCTCACCGACACCGCGCAGCCGCGCTATGGCAACACCGAGGCGGAGCTGGCCGTGATGGCGAGCGCGGTGCCGCTCGGGCGCATGGCGCAGCCCGAGGACATCGCCTGGATCGCCGTGTTCCTCGCGAGCGACGAGGCGGGGCACGTCACCGGTCAGACGGTGCACGTGAACGGCGGCTCGTTCATGCCGTGACGCCGGCGATCCGGCGGATCCGACCTGACGAGGGACCGCGCCTGCGCACCCTGCGGCTGCGCGCGCTGGCCGACGCTCCGATGGCGTTCGGCTCGACCCTGACGAGAGAAGAAGCGCTCACCGACGCCGTGTGGCGCGAGCGAGCGGAGGGCGGCGCTTCCGGCGCCGACAGGGTCACCTTCGTGGCCGAGCGCGACGGCCGATGGCTCGGGATCGTCACCGGTCTCGCGCGCGACCCCGAGGTGCCCGAAGATCCCCGTCCTGAGCTCGTCGCGATGTTCGTCTCTCCCGAAGCGCGCGGCTGCGGTCTCGGTGCCGCCCTCGTCGATGCCGTCGTCGGCTGGGCGCGAGAACGGAAGGCAGGCGGTCTCACGCTGTGGGTGACGGCCACCAATGCCCCGGCCATCGCGCTCTACGACCGGTGCGGCTTCAGGCCGACCGGCGAACGCAGGCCACTCGATCACTCTCCCGCGATCGACTCGATCCGAATGGCCCGCGATCTGCCCTGATCCGCGGCTCATCCACCCTCTGGGGCGGAATCCAATATGGAACACGACGATATTCTGCCTCGTCTAATGCGGGGGAGGATTTTGACATGGCTCGCATCGGATTCGGCCGCATGGCCGCTTCGCTGTTATTCGTGGGAGTCGTAGCCGTGGGCTTGTCGGGCTGCGTTCTCGTGCCGGTCCCCGCGACGCACTAATCCCCTTCACGCCGACGGGATTCGCGCGCCGGTCAGCGTGATCGATCCAGCTGCGGAGCGGCGACGAGCTCTGAGCCGAACGCGCCGGCTCAACGGCTCAACGGCCCGACTTGAAGTGGTGGCGCTCAAGGTTCCAGAGCTCAAAGCAGTCGGCGTGCATAGGGATCGGCCGTGCATCGTCAGCGGTCGACGACCGCGGGGCGCTGGTCGTGACCATCATCATCAGCTCGCTCGCCGGGACGACCTCGTCGCACGCGCCGCAGATCGAGCCGTCACCCGGCTCTCCCGAGATCGTCGGTGGAATGTTCTCGTGTGGCAACCTGCGGTCCGCGAGCTTCAGCCTGACGAGCAGCCGCAGCGCATCGGGATCTCTAGACTCCGATCGCCGCCACGTCTCGCGCAGCTTGGCGACCGTGACTTCGACCTCGCGCATCAGCACGTCCGCGCGGTCGGCGAGCTGGTGGCTCTGCTTGACGAGCCGTTGCGCGGTCTCGCGGACGACGCGCGCCCGCCGCCGCACTTCCTCCGGCAGCATCGCGCACGCATAGAGATGCGCGCGAATGCTCTCGGTCAGGTCTCCCCGACAGTCCGGGCAGAGATGCGTCCGGCCGCTCACATAATCCGTGACGAGCTCGATCTCGCGATAGGCCCGCCCGCACGTGGCGCAGCTGGCGACCGCGTGATCGAAGCAGTAGTAGATGAGGGCGAAGCGCTCGTCGCCGCTCAGCGCCCGCGGTGTCCGGCAGTCGAGATGGCACACGCGGCCGTCGGCGGCGACGACGACGCTATCATCGGGAGACAGGGGCTGCGAGCACCGAGGGCACGTCATATCGTAAGAGAATACTCAGGTGCTGGGTCGGGTCGCCTTGAGAGCCTGCCAGAGGCCGCGCCGGGTCTCCTCGACCGCGGCCTCAGCCTCTCGGATCAGCACGTCCGCCTTGTCGCGCAGCTGCCGGCTCTCCTTCACGAGGTGCTGCGCCATCTCGCGCAGCGCCTGCGCCTTTTGCCGCACTTCGTCCGGCATGATGCCGCAGGCGTAGACGTGTGTCCGCACGTTCTCGGTCAGGTCTCGCCGGCACTGGGGACACAGGTGTGTGCGGCCGCTGAGGAGGTCGGCGACGAGCTCGCTGAGGAAGTAGCTGCGCGCGCAGATGAGGCAGCGAGTGACGGTGTGATTCAGGCAGTAGTAGAAGAGGAGCGCACGCTCGTCGGGAGTGAGGGGCCGGACCGGGGAGTATCGGGACCCAGGCTGTGCCATATGGCCTCCGCCGCCGTCGAACCGGGGCGCCGTCCAGGCACTCGCGCCGCAGACCCCAGCGGTCGTAGGCGATCATATTAGCCTAAAGTCGCCGGCTTTGGGGCCAGACGTGTCGAGCGGGCGATTCCCTACAGCGCACCCGAGCAAAGCTCGTACGATGGCAGCCGTGACCGGCGACGCGGCCCAGATCCCCCTCTGGATCAAGCTCGGTTGCGCGGTCTTCGTCGCCTTCCTCGTGCCCGTCTATCTCAAGCACTACGGCCCCGCGAACTTCCTCTGGTTCTCGGATGTGGCGCTTCTGGCGACTTCGCTGGGGTTGTGGGCGGAGAGCCCGCTCGTCCTTAGCACGATGACCGTGGCAGTCGCGTTACCGGAGATCCTCTGGAACCTCGATTTCTTCGCGCGTCTCCTCACGGGGCGCGCGCCGCTCGGCATGGCCGCGTACATGTTCGATCGGCGCCTGCCCTGCTATCTACGTGGATTGTCGCTGTTTCACGTGGCGCTGCCCATCCTGCTCCTGTGGTCGGTGGGGCGGCTCGGTTACGATCCCCGCGCCCTGCCCGTGCAGACCGTCTCGGGAACGCTCCTGATGATTCTCTCCTACACCTTGACGGACCCTTCGGAGAACATCAACTGGGTCTTCGGGCCCGGCTCCAAGCCCCAGCGTCGGCTCCCGCCGCGCGTCTACATGACGATGGTTATCGTCAGCTTCCCGGTGCTCGTCTACTGGCCGACGCACCTCCTATTGACGAGACTGCTCCCGATCGCGCGGTGAGCGCCGACGCGCAAATCGAAGCTCCATCGCCTGGCATATCGGTTGCACCGCGTCGAGGATCATGCAACCAGTGCACTGTGGAAGGGATCGATCAGCTTTGGTCTCGTGACCGTCCCGATCAGTCTCGTCTCGGCGATCGAGCCGCGCGAACGCTCGCCTTCAACTTGCTTCACCGGAAGGATCGGAGCCGGATCATCGAGACGCGGTTCTGTACCAAGGAAGACGTCGAGGTGCCCTGGAAGGAGATCGTCAAGGGTTACCAGTACGCGGAGGATTTCGCCAAGGTGCGAGTCCCCGCTACACGAACGTTCGGGCATCTCGCGGCGCTGGAGCCCTTCGGCGAGGCGCTCGTGCTGACGACGATGCGCTACGCTCACGAGATTCGACGACGGAAGGATCTGGATCTGCCCGCCGTCGGCAAGGGCTGGGCCGAGTCAGAGATGAAGCTGGCGCGCCAGCTCGTCCAGACGCTCTCCGGCGAGTGGGACCCGTCCGAGTACCGCGATACGTACTCCGAGGCGCTGCGCCGGGTGATCGAGGCCAAGCTCGAGGGCAAGGAGACGACCCCGCCCGAGCCGCCGGAGCCGGCCGGCGTGACGGACCTTATGGAGGCTCTCAAGCGGAGCCTCGAGAAGCGGCCGCGAAGGCTCGCCAAGGCGGCCGGCGGCCGCCGAAGCGGGCGAAAGGCCGCGGTCGCCTAGCCGATTCGCTCCGCGTGGGTGGGCGCCGAGGGGCGGTCGACACGGGCCACTCGCTCGGTAGGATTTACCGTGTAAATGCTTCCCGAGCGCGCGCGGATCACGCGCCGCGCGGGCCCCGGGCAACCAGTCGATAGAGAACGAGCAGCACGATGGATCCCACCACGGCCATGATGAATCCGACCGGATCGCCTTCGCGATACCAGCCGGCCGTGCGGCCGATGAAGCCGCCGAGCAGGGCGCCGGCAATCCCGAGGAGGACGGTGACGACGAAGCCGCCCGGGTCGCGCCCGGGGGTGAGGAGTTTCGCCACGATGCCGACGACGAGTCCGAAGACGATCCATCCCAGGATGGTCATGTCTTCCTCCCGTAACCTATGGTCTCCCGCAGAGACGCAGCAAGAAGTGTTCCGATCGTTGGGCTCGTTCGCCGAGTCGCGGGGAGGAAAATCATGGGACCGGCAGGCTACCAGCGCTGGCGCGGTCTGCTGTTCATGCACTGGCCGGTGCCGCTCCAGGCGCTGCGCCCGCTCGTGCCGAGCGCGCTCGCGCTCGATTCGTTCGCCGGTCAGGCGTACATCTCGCTGATTCCGTTCGTGATCGCCGAATCGCGCCCGGCGAGCGCGCCCGCGGCCCTGGCCACTCGTTTCCTCGAGACGAATCTACGCACGTACGTTCGGGCCCCTGACGGCGAACCGGGGATCTACTTCTTTTCGCTGGAGGCATCGTCGCTCCTCGCGGTGGCCGCCGCCAGACTGCTCTTCGGTCTTCCCTACTTCCCGGCCGCCATGTCGACGCGACGCGAGGGCTCGAGCATCGACTACGTGTCCCGTCGACGCGGCGCGCGCGATACCGTGGTCGAGGTCACGTGGTCGGTCGACGGTGCGACGGCCCCGGCGGCCCCCGGCACGCGCGACCACTTCCTGATCGAGCGCTACAGCCTCTACGTGACTCGGCGCACCGGACTCTATCGAGGTCGCGTGCGTCACCCGCCCTATCCGCTCCATCGGGCGGTCGTTCGGCGTCTGCGTCAAACCGTGGTGAGGGCGGCGGGACTACCCGAGCCGACGCAGCCCCCGTTCTGCCACTGTTCACCCGGAGTCGACGTCGACATCTTCTGGCTCGAGCGAATCGCAACCTCGCCGGGTTAACGGCGCGGCCGGCGCCGGACGATCCCGGTAACCGGTGCCGGACCACGCCGTACAGGCTCAAACCGCAAGGGAAATGCCCGCGGTCTGACTTCAAGTTGACGACCGCGGGGTATGTGATATCGTCCGGTCCACTCCGCGGAACATATGACGCAGCCGACGTGTCCACGGTGCCAGCAGGCGATTTCGCTGAACGACACCATCGCGTTCGACGGCGTTCACATATGCCACGTCGACTGCCGACGACCGCGAGACCTGACCCAAGAGGAGCGCGCGCTCCTCTTCAAGTACTGCTTCGGCCACGCGGTCGCCGAATGCTCCACCTGCACGCAGAGCTTCCGGCAGCAGGAGCTCGCCTCGGACCTTCTCAGCTTTCGCACGCATCTCTGCCCCCGCTGCCGAACGGACCTGACGGAAAACACGCGAGAGCATCTCTACGCCTGCGCGATGCTACCCGAGGCGGTGCGACAGAGGGCTCAGGACGTGCGCGAGGCAGGGCGGAAGCTCATCAAGGAGAGCGATCACCCCGCGAGCATCGCGTACGTTCTGATCGCCGAGGCGGAAGCCGCCATCGTCGCGCTGCGCGAGACGATGCGGCTGACGGCCTAGTCCCGAGGCCGAGCAAGCTACATGCCCATGTCGAACGCGAACGGGTAACCGAACTGCACCCCGACCTTGACCCGGTTCTCGTCGGCGTCGAAGTCCTGCGTCGTCGAGAAACGCCCGACTCGCTGCAGCAGGAATGAGTATCCGCCGAAGAGGGTGACGTACGGGTTGAGCCGATAGGCCGCTCCGAGGCCGAGTGTGAACACGCCGACGTCCACCCGCTCGATCTGCCGGCTGCTCAGCGACTCCGCCTTCGTCCAGGCCGGATTGAAGAGGACGACCAGATCCCGCAGGGTCGACACCACCAGGGTCCCGATGACGCTCTTGCTGTCGGTCGGGCCACCGAACCCGCCCGCGACGGCGACGTTCTCCGAGTAGAAGACGCTCGCGCTGCCGAAGGGCAGTCGCTGCACGAAGCCGGCGCTGACACCGGGAGTGATGAAATCCTCTTTGCCGAGATTGGTGAATGCCGGGCCGCCGTCGATGCTGACGGTCAGCGTCGGTGTCAGGCGGTAGGCGAAGCCGAGCGTGGGATTGTGCGTCGTCGCGTTCTCGCCGTGACCTGACCGCAGGTCGATGTAGGTGAAGTTGTACCCGACCATCCCCGTGAAGCGCGGCGTGAACCCATGGCTGAGGTTGCTCATGAACCCGTAGGTGTCCGACTCGATCCCCGCGCCCTGCCCGTCGAAGCGTATCAGGCTGTACGTCGCCCCGAGATCCAGCCGGGTCTGCGGCGCCAGCTGCCAGCCCATCGCCGGCGTCAACGCGTTGCTGGTCGAGCCCTGCCCCCCGAGCGCAAAGCCGCCGGCCGTCGCGTTCGGGCTCTGGTCCCGCGCGAACGTATCGGCGAGGGTGAACGTGAGCTGCGGCGTCGGCTGCCAGAACGTACCGACGATGAGATTCTGGCGGGCGAATGCGTCGTTGGGGGCGCTCCCGCGCGCGTAGATCTCGGACGCGTTCGAGAAGCCGGCCGCTAGCTGGAAGCGAGGGCGATTGGCCAGGAGCGTGAGGGACGGGGTGAAGCCCGTGATGAATTCGTACCGCTTGTTGTTGTTGTTCAGGAAGATGTTGTCGGTGAATTCCTCGGAGATGGCGAACGCCGGCAGCAGATTGACCTCGCGGCGCTCCAGCGGTGACATCAACAGCCCGAGCAGCTCGAGCGGGTAGCCGGACAGGGCCGGGAAGCTCGGCGCGAGTGTCGGCCCGATGACCGGGATCCGCAACAGCGGGGATCCCCGCTGCTCGGTCGATTCCTCCTCGGGCTGGGGTTGTTGCTGCCTGAGAGCGCTCGGCGGAGGTTGTTGAGCCCAGGCGTGAGACGCCATCACGCACAGGGCGAGACCGAGGATCGCGCACGGGCGGATCACGTGCCCAGTCTCGTGCTGCCTGCCTCTGAGGTCTTCATGCTTGAGTCCACTCTAAGGCGCGTCCTCATCGGCACTATCAGGCGAATCCTCTACGGGTCATGGGGCGAATACCTAGCGCGAGTTCCCCTCGGTGGTACGCTGCGTGGGAGAGGTAAAGGGCCATGAACGCGACTCGACTCGGGCTCGTGATCGGTGTGATCGTCACGATGGCTGCAGCGTGCGCCGGCACCGGCGCCGCGCCTCCGCCCAGCAGTACCGCGTATACGACCTTGATGGCCGGCTGGGAGCACCACTTCCAGATCGATTGGACGGCCGCTGACCAAGGCCCGAACACGCGACGGGTGAGCGGCTACGTCTACAACAAGAACGGTGAGTTCGCCACCAGTCTCAGAGTGCTCGCCCAGGCGGTCGACTCGACGGGCACCGTCGTCGGCCAGCGCATCGGCTATGTGCCAGGAGGCGTCGGCGGATTCGGCCGCGCGTATTTCGTGGTCCCCAACATGCCCGTCGCCGACAACTACCGGGTCAGCGTGTGGGACTACACCTGGTTCCAGGCCCCCAAAGACCCGCGCTGACGACCGATGCGAGGGACGATGCATGACGGCACCCACGCGACTCTGGCGCGTCGTCGTCGCACACTCCCCGGAGTGGCGCGAGACGTTCTTGCGACTCGCGGCGGAGACCGAAGAAGGTCGCAGCCTCGCGCCCGCCTTTCACGGCAACCTCCTGAGCTTTAACTCATCAGCGCAAGACCGCGGCGCGCTCCGAATGGTCAGGGACCTGATGGTCCAGACGAATTTCTCCGTCGAGCACCAGGCATGTGGCGCGATGAAGACCTACGTCGGCGACACCCGAGTTTCGATGACGTGCGCGTGCGGCGCCGAGATCGTCCGAAGACTCAATGGCTAGGGCCGCGGGGTATCACCCGTAGGGCGTCGGGCGGACGGAGGCCCGGGCCTCCTTTCAGGGTTACATGAGAGCGTCCCCCAGCCAAAGAATCACCGGGAACTCGCCCCTCGGCGCGAAACTAGCTACATGGCCAAGTCATCTCCCGAGAAGAGGACTCCCCCCGAGATCCGTGTCCTGCCCATGGAGCTCAAGCTCGGCGATCGGCTCGCCGACGAGCGCACCGAATGGCAGGTGATCGGACGCCCGTACACGACGGCGGGCGGCAAGACGGCTCACGTGCGCGTCGAATCGGTGAACAACCCCGGCGTGACGGAGATCCGTAGCTGGGGATCCCATGAGCGCGTGGGAGTGAAACGTGAGGAGCGCAAGGGATGAGTTCAGGTCTGCTAGACTCGATTCGCCGTGCTTGTTTCGTATCGAGTACGAACAACTGGTCATGTACGCGGCTTCGCCATCGTTCTTCCGGCGGACGCAGACCCTCATCTCGTGCCGACCAGCGCTGTGATCAAGTGCCTCGCGGACGCGTCCGGCGTGACGCCTGAGGAGATCGAGCTCCTGGACCTGTGGGACGAGAAGTAACGGCCGGCCTCGCCCTCTTCCTCGGGGCGTGCGCCGTCGCGAACACGCCGCAGCAAGAGCTGGCCTACGCGCGGTGGGCGCAGTGCAACTCGCCGGCGGGCCGGCTCGAACGGATCGATCTCGCCGGCCGAATCACGTTCCGGTACACCAGCGCGGGAGGCCGGCAAGAGATCCTGCAATGCCTCGCCGAAGCCGGCCGCGCGGGCCCTCCGCTCCCCGAGCCCGTCGGCGTCGGCCTGCCTGGAGGCCCGTGACTACGCGGTGTCGAGCACGGGCTTCATCTTGAGGATCGCGTCGATGTGGTCGCGCGGCGAGAGCCCCGAGCCCATCGTGTTCACGGACAGATGGGTGGCGCCGAGGTCGCGCCATTCACGCGCGCGCTGCGCCCACTGGGCCGGTCCGCCGATGGAGTAGGCGAACCGCCCCTCGATACCGACGGCCGAGGGCGACCGCCCGGCGTCCTTGATGTAGTCGCGCACCCGCCCGAGGATCTGTCGCGCCTCGTCGCCGGGCTGGAACTGCGGGAACCAGCCGTCGGAGATCTGGGCCACCCGCTTGAGCACGGGCTCGGCCATGCCGCCGAGCCACACCGGAATGGGCCGCTGGACCGGCAGCGGATTGATGCCGGCGCGGTCGATGTGGTGATAGGCGCCATCGAAGCTCACCACCGGCTCGGTCCAGAGCTTGCGCATGACGGCGATCTGCTCGGTGACGCGCCGGCCTCGGGTGTGGAAGTCCTCGTTCAGCGCCTCGTACTCGACGTAGTTCCAGCCGATGCCGACGCCGAGACGCAGGCGCCCACCGGTGAGAACGTCCACCGCAGCCGCCTGCTTGGCCACCAGCGCAGTCTGGCGCTGGGGCAGGATGACGATGCCCGTCACCAGCTCGAGCCGCCGGGTGCAGGCCCCGAGATAGCCGAACAGGACGAAGGGTTCGTGGAACGCGCTCTCGGCGGTGTAGGGCGGGCGTCGTCCCAGCTTGTCGAAGCGCTCCAGCTTGGCGCCGAGCACGTGGTCGAAGACGAGCAGATGATCGTAGCCGGCGCCCTCGGCCGCCTGCGCGTAGTCGCGGATGATCACGGGGTCAGAGCCGATCTCCGTCTGCGGAAACACCACGCCGAGTCTCATGGCCGTCCCCTTTCCTCGATGGCAATACCGTCGGCAGCCGAGACTACCACGCGGACCGTCGTGCCTGCGGCTCTGATGACGCGGCGGCCGGACGGATCGCCGGCGGACCCCGTATAATGCGCGCCGGCCATCGGGTCTGGCGGGACGATCTCGAAGCGGAGGAAACGATGCGCGTAGGATTCATCGGCCTCGGAAACATGGGCGAGCCGCTGGCGGGTTTCGTAAGCAGAGCCGGGTTCTCGCTCGTGGTTCACGATCTCAGACGCACGGCCGCGGCGACCTTGCTCGAGCGCGGCGCGACCTGGGCGGAATCACCGCGAGACGTCGCGGCGCAGTGCGACATCGTTTGTGTCTGCGTCCAGGGTCCAGCCGAGATGCGGACGGTCACCGTCGGCGCCGGCGGAGTCCTGGAGGCGGTGAAGGCGGCAACGGTGGTGATCGATCACACCACCAACGCGCCCGCGGTCGTGTGCGACGTCGGCGAGGCGCTGAAGGCGCGCGGCGCGCATCTGCTGGATGCGCCGCTCGACGGCGGACGCGAAGGCGCTCTGGCGGGGCAAGTCACGCTGTTCGTCGGCGGCGATCCGGCCGTGCTGGGCCGGGTGAAGCCGGTCCTCGACACGTTCTCGAAGAGCATCGTCTGGGTGGGCGAGCTCGGGACGGGCTCGATCACGAAGATCGTCCACAACGCGCTCGCCATGAGCATCGACCTGCTGCTGGCGGAGTGCCTGACCCTCGGCGCCAAGGCCGGCGTCGCGGTGCCTCGGCTCGTCGAGGCGTTCCGCGAAGGGTGCATCGTGGGCCAGAACATGACCTTCACGAAGCGGATGCCGGCCACGCTGTTCCGCGGCGACTTCACCGCGCGCTTCGCGCTCGCCCTCGCCCACAAGGATTTTCGGCTTGCGGGCGATCTCGCCGCACAGCACGGCGTGCCCACCCGCCTGCTCGACCTCTGCCAGATGGAGCTGCAGGAAGCGATGAATCGCGGCTGGGGCGATCAGGATCGCATCAAGGCGTCGACGCTCCAGGAGGAGCGCGCCGGCCTGAAGCTCAGGCTGTGAAGGCGGGCCGCCTTCTACGTTTGCTTGACCGCCCGCTTCTTCGGCTGAAGCTCGGTCCGGAGCTGCCGCTCGGCTTCAAACCAGTCACCGACATCGTGACCATGAACACCACCGCGAGAGATGTAGATTTCGAAAGCGCGGTTGGCGATTTGGAGGTGGGTCGGCTCCCGTTTCATCAGAGTGACCTTAGCCAATGACGCCTCCTGTACGACCAATCTGCTCCCGTGCCGCAGTTTCTCACCGCCGGCCCGTCGTGCGCGAGCTTTTCGTTTGAGGATTTTATTTTGTGCCTGGTGCCGTCACGAGGGAAGACTCCGCTACAAGCAGCGCTTTGTCGAGTCCTACCCGTCGCGATCGTTTCCCGGTGTCGAATTGCTCATCGTTGTGCGCCGAAACGGCACGTTGTACGAATGTCTGCCGCGTGCGTTCGTCAGCGTGCCGACCGTGAAGGTTGTGAAGGCACCATCTCGACGCTCGGCGGTTTCACGACCGTGCGATTCACTCCGAGAACGATCAACCCTCCGCTCCCAATCTCGACAGTCAGTAGAAGTTGATAGGCCGCGAGCCCTCGCTGCTGGGGCATCAGCAGCTAGGCTACTTATTGCGATTCAGCAGCCAGTCGATAACGGCCCGCGGATCGTCAGCCTCACTCGATGGTCGCACCGGGGCTTCAGGCACATCGGGCGACCGCGGCAGTTCTTGAGGCTGGACCTTGGGCGCGGATGCGGATGGCGCACTCACCGGAACCAACTCCACCGGCGATGGCGCTACAACTGTCGGCTTGACTGCGGGCGCTCGGCCGGTCCAGGGACGAAGAACACATGCTGTCGTCGCGGTCAACGATCCGGCAAGCAGCACACCGATGATGATTCGATTGATCTTCACGGAGATCATAGTTCGCACCTCCGTCCGCGCCTGCCGTTCCCCGTCGACGACGGCACGGTTTGAATGCGTATACAAGAACTGCAGGCTCGTGTCAAACACGGACCCATCACATACCTTGTTGGTCGCCGTCTTATGGTTAGCGCCCGACCTGATTCGGGTTGTCAGACTGTAACGCCCCGGTGAACTGGCTTACAACCCGCCGCACGCGTAGGCGCACGCCAGGCCGTCCCCATCACACGTCAGCTCCTGGACTTTCCCCTGTGTAGGTACGCGATTATCCGGAGCGACGCGCCCTGGCCGTCACGTCAGTATTTGACTCGACACAAAGGAGGTTGGAAGGAAGACACGAACGTCGCGAGTGCTCCTCCTCGATAACGACCGGGCGTAGATACCAAGACTGACAGACTGCTTCGCCGCGCTCACCGCTGTGGCATCAAAACGGGGGGAAGGACGGAAAAGGACAGCCCCCGCCGGCTTCCCGACGAAGCGCTGTCAGTCGCCGCCGTAGCGAAGAGGACAAACGCGGGTGGACGTGCACGTCCCCTGCGCATCGGCCCTTCGTGGGTTCGAATCCCACCGGCGGCTCCCGGGTTAACCGGGTTGCATGAGTCTCTGCGTGTTTCCAGAACAACACCGCAACACGTTCAAGAAAGCCGTTCTCGAGAAAGTCCCCCAGCGCGATCTGCGCTCGAGGGTTCCAGTCGGGCTTGAAGCGAGCGTGACGAAGCAGGGCTCACCCGCGTGGCACGACGGCCCATCCTGATGACCGAAGCTGCGGGGTGATGTTGCGATGGCGTCGCACGACTTCTCCTGGGACGGAGCTGCGGACCGTGGCGATTCTGGCCGCGTGGATTTCCCGGGCAACCCTCGAGGAGTTTTTCCTCAGCCAGACCGGTTGGATCATGCATCTCGGCGCCTTTAGGGACTCCAACCCTAAGGCAGGTTAAACGGGAGGGCCGGGGAGAACGGCCCGGCCCCGACCGGCACCCCATACGCGGCTGAGTTGGCTGGATTGGGCAGATTGCTGCCGAGTCCCGACATGTGCCCCACGATGACGTCTTATCTGGGTTATGCGTGCGTATGCGAAAACTGAGTTACCGTACACGAGACAGATGTAAGCGCCCGTGAGACGGGCCCGGGGCTTTCGTCTCAGTTCTCATAGCTCGACAACGTCACGATCTGTTAGCGCGTACATGGAGAGACGGCATGGCGGAGACCAGGGGTGTCACCGTGATCGATACCAGGCTCGCCGAAGGGCTCCAAGGGTATGGAGGCCCATCCGTCGGGGACGCGATCAAGGTGAACGCATCGACTCCGATGCCCGACATGATGCGCCAGATCAAGGCGAAAGTGGACTACCCCCGGATCAAGATCGGGATGCTGATCATCGCCGCCCACGGATATGCCGAGCGGGGTGCGGACGGCGTCACTCACGACGGCTTCGGGATGCAGCTCTGTCGCGAAGACCTGGACATGAACTCGGTCCATTACTTCCGCGCCCTCGAGGGCCAGTTCGAGAGCCGCGACCTGGGTCTCACCCTGGTCGGCTGCGGCGTAGCTCGTCAAGAGCGCGTGAAGACGCGCGACGGCATCAAAATGGGATTTGGCGAATCATTGTGCACGGCCATCGCCCGCCTCACTCTGACCGGGGTCGTGGCGTCGACGGACCTCCAGCAGGGTTTCTCGGGGACCGTGCGACGGCGCGTTGGCGCATCGATCGAGGACACTCCGGTTTTCGATCCCGGCTCGTGGGAAGGCGCTGTATACATCTTCACGCCAGACGGCGCGAAGAAGAAGGCACCACCGGGGCTGCTGGCGAGGTTAGTCAAGGGCTCACCGTGACGTCTACCCAAGCGCCTCCTTCTCGTCCGCTTCCCGTGGAAGGATGAATCGACTTCGTGCGCTGACCCACCCCTTCCACTGGCGTCCTCTGCGCTCCGGCTTTCCCTGGAGTCCGCCTGGTGCTCCGCTCGGCACAGCGTCATGCGCACCGGTGACACCGAACTTCTTTTGAAGGGGTCTGATCTCTACCGACAAATCATGGCGTCCCTTGAGAAGGCCGAGGCCGCGATCGCCCGGTGCAACGAGCAGCTAGAGCGATCCCGTTTTGCGCTGCGACAACATGCGAAGCGGGGAGCGGACATCAGCCTGCTCCCCGTCATTCGTCTGCGGCTTCATGATGGACGCCTTCCGTCTGTCGCCAGCCCGATCATCTACGGGCATCCGCCTGACCGTCTACGCGAACCTGCCTCGGGCACTGCTCCACCCTTCACTCGCGTATCGGTGATCGCGCATCGCGGCCTCTTGGTCTGAGACGGTTCGCCCTACCGGCTGCGCCCCGCCTCTCCCCGCAAGAAGAAGCTGCCGCTGGTAACCACACGATCGCCGATCTTCACGCCCTCGAGCACCTCCACCGAATCGCGCATCACCACGCCAAGCTTGACGGGTCGCTCCGCGAAGCGACCGTCGTCACCCTCGACCGCTATGTAGACGACGTTGCGGTCACCGATCGCCTGAACGGCCTCGCGCAGCACGACGACACTCCGATTTCCTGAGCCGGTCCGAAATTCGAGCGTCACGTACATGCCCAGGCGAAGCTCCATTCCGCGATTCGGTACCTCGACGCGAACCTTTGCCGTCCGGGTAGCCGGATCGACACGTGGATCGATATACGCGATCCGCCCGGTCAAGACGGCGTTCGGCCGAGCCGGAATCGCGATCGTCACGGGCGAACCGACCTTGACACTCGCGAAGTCCCTTTCGAAAAGATCGCCGATCACCCACACGGTGCGCAGGTCGGTGACGACGAAGAGCTCCTGAGCCGCGCCCACGACCTGACCGGGATTCACGCTCCGCGCGATGACCACCCCATGCCCGGGCGCGCGGACGACGACGTCCGAGACGACGTGCGAGGCGTCGGTCAGGCCGGCAACCTGATCGGACGTTAGTCCGAGCAGGAGGAGTCGCTGCCGCGCCGCCGCCGCTTCCGTGGAGTGCCCGGCGTGGGCCACCGTCACGTCCTCGAGCTCCTGGCGACTCGCGGCGCCGAGGGCGACGAGCTTCTCGGTGCGGACGAGCTTCTGGTGGTCTGCTTCGAACATGGCCTGGACGGACAGGTACTTCATCTGTGCCTCGGCCAGCTCGGTGCTGAGGATGACGGCGAGCGGCTGGCCGCGGGTGACGGTAGCGCCGAGATCGGCGGACACTTCCCGCACGACTCCGCCGACCAGCGAGTTGACCTTGGTATCGCGATAGGCATTGGTCGTCACGGTGCCTGGCACGGTGACCCCCGACGCCGTGGTCTGCGTCGCGACTATCGTCGTCTTGATGCCAGCCCGTTCCACGGCTTCGGGGGTCAGCGACACCTCGACTGCTTCGTCGCCGGGCGGCGCCGCAGCCTTCGTCAGCATCCCCGGCATCGGGGGCATTGCGCCGGGCGCCGTCGACGCGTTTGAAGTCGTCTGCTGTGGGGCGCTATGCCGCCCGCTCCAGACGACACCTGCGGCGAGACCAGCAGCGACCAACGCGGTACCGATCAGGGCCTGCCAGAGGCGTCGACGAATCGGATGCCACGGCCGTCCGCGGCGCACCCGTCCTTCGACGAGCTCTTCCTCATCGCGCTCCATGCCCATCCCCATCAGCGGCCGGCGACGCCGACCGCGCGCTCGACATCGACCGACGCGTCGTAGACCTGCTTTAACGCGCCCGTATAGCCGTTCTCGATCTCGATATATCGCCGCTGCTCTGCGACGACGTCGAGCAGTGATCCTCGTCCCAGCTCGTAGGCCCTTCGCACCACTTCGAGGTTGCGCCGCGCGACGTCCCGCACGCCCCGTTCATAGAGCTCGAGCGACCGCTGAGCCGCGTCGTACTGCGTGAACGCGGCGGCTACCTCCTGTTGCACCATCAAGACCGCGAATTCCACGCGGCGCTCAGCGGCGCGTTCGGCCGCCCTCGCCGCGGCGATGTTCCCTTCGTTCCCGTTGCGCACGGGAAGCGTGACGCTAACGGCGCCGCCGAAGTAGTGGAAGACGTCCTGGATCGGACGGGTCTGGCCGCTGGCCGTCAAGCCGTTCAGGTTGAAGCCGAAATCCTGACGCTGATAACCGACGCTGACACTGGCATCCCAGCGCCCTTCGGCCTGCTCCTTCTTCACCATTGCGCCCGCCATGGCCACCTCGGCCCGGGCGACCGCGACGTCAGGCCGCTCGCTGATCGAGCGCCGCAAAGCCTCGGCGTGATCGAGCAGCAATGGCGACGGAGCGAGCTCGCCCTTCACCACGAGCGGGGCCTCCGCCGACATGCCCGCCAGTGCCTTGAGCTGCAAGGTCGCGATCTCGACGCGGCTCTGGGCCAGCTGGCGACTAGCGTCGAGCCGGTTGACCTCGACCAGCTGCAGGCTCTCGTCGAGCGATGGCGCCGCGCCCTCGCGGACCCGGTTCCCCACTACCGCGAGCCCGTCGCGATTGGTCTGCAGGAGCTCATCGATCACGCCCAGGCTCCGACGGGCGGCCAGCACCTCACCCGCCTTCATGCGGACGTCGGCGCGCAGGCGCCGCTCGCGATCGGCCACCTGCCGACGCTTGCCGTCGAGCTCGCGCTCGGCCACTCCGACGCGACCCTCCTTGCGGCCGTTGAGATCGAGCGGCAACGACAATCCAATGTTCAGATTGTTGTCCGGACTGATCGCCTTCTGGCCCCCGATCTCGAGCATCGGGTTGGGGCGAAGCCCGGCCTGCTGCACCCGGGCCGCCGCCGCTTCAACCTCGATCCTCGCGGCCTTCAGGTCGGAGTTGTCCGTCAGCGCGCGCGCAATCAGCTCGTCCACCGTCAGCTCGGCCGCGGTCTGGCCGACCGCCGGGCCGGGCGCGAGCGCGACGAGACCGATCGCCAGCAGCAACAGCATCGGGACCGCGCGTCGCATCACGACCGCTCACCGGACAGAGACGGAGAACTTCGTCGAGCCCTTCCCTGCGGGGCCATCCCAGGTGACGGTAACCTGTCGGGCTCCGTTATCCGGGAACGCGATCGTGCCGTTGTAGCGGCCTGGCGTCTTGTCTGGCGTCAGGGTCGCACCGGCGATCATCGGAGCCATGCCCGTCATCGTCATGCTCGTGTTCAACGTCACCTTGCCAGCCTCCACCGGCTGCTTGTCCTTGGCCGACGTGATCTCGAGCACGAAGTCGTTCTTTCCTTGCTTCCACTGGCCCGACTCGCTCGCCAAGGTCACGACCACGTCCTTGGTCTTCTGCGTGTGGATGGGCTTCAGATCGGCGGCCGAGACGTGTGCCGCAAACGCGAAGACAGTTGCCACCGCGAGAGTTGCCATCAGTCGCATCATGTTCCTGCCTCCTCCAAGTCGTGTGTGGTTAGGTTTGGATCGTCGATTCGCAGCTCCCGTTCCCGCAACCAGTAGAAGATGACCGGGGTCACGATGAGCACGAGGCCGAGTGAGCTCACCATGCCGCCGAGTACCGGGGTGGCCAACGGCTTCATCACTTCGGCGCCGGTCGAATGGCTCCACATGATCGGCAACAAGCTGGCCACGATCGTCGAGACCGTCATCACCTTGGGCCGCAGCCGCAGCAGCGCCCCCTCCCTCACCGCGTCCAGCAGCGCCTGTCGCGTCAAGCGGCCACCCAGCGCTTCCCGCTTCTGTGCGACGGCCTCCTCGAGGTAGATCACCATGACGACTGCGGTCTGCACGGCCGTGCCGAACAACGCGATGAAGCCGATCCAGACCGCGACCGACATGTTGTAGCCGAGGACATAGAGCAGGTAGATCCCGCCGGCGAGCGCGAACGGGACCGCGAGCATCACCTGGGCGGCGTCGAGGAACGAGCGATACGTCAGGTAAAGAAGAACGTAGATCACCACCAGGGCGATCGGGAGGACGATCTGTAGCCGGTGGCGCGCCCGGATCTCGTTCTCGTACTGGCCGCTCCATTCCACGTAGGAGCCCTGGGGCAGCGCCACCGTGTGCGCAATCACACTCCGAGCCTCATTGATGAAGCTGCCGACGTCCCGGCCGCGCACATTCAGGAGCACGGTGACGACCAGCAGACCGTTCTCGCTCGAGATCATCGCCGGTCCTGACACCTGGGTGATGTCGGCGAGCTGGCCCAGCGGAACCTGGGTCCCATTTGGCGCAGTGACGAGAACGCCCCCGAGAGCCTGGGCACTCGCTCGATACTCGGGTGCGTAACGCACGCGCACCGGGAAGCGCTGGCGGCCCTCGATTGTCAACGTCAGGTTGGTCTCCCCGACCGCGGTCTCGATCACGTCCTGGATCGCGCCGACCGTGATCCCGTAGCGCGCCGCGGTCTGCCGAGTGACGCGGACGTCGAGATACGGCGCGCCGGTGACCTGCTCCGCGTAGACGTCGGCCGCTCCGGGAATGTTCCGCAGCGCGTCCGCGACCGCCCCGGCTCGCTCCTGGAGGACCTTCAGATCGGTGCCGAACACCTTCAGGCCGACCTCCGAGCGGATTCCTGTTGTCAGCATGTTGATGCGGTTGATGATCGGCTGGGTCCAGATGTTGGAGACGCCGGGGAGCGTCGTCGCCGCGTCCAATTCGCCGATGAGCTTCTCGCGGTTCATACCCGGCCGCCATGCGGCCTCGGGCTTGAGATTGACGATCGTCTCCGTCATGTTCACCGGCGCTGGATCCGTCGAGGTGTCGGCCCGAGCGATCTTCGCGACGACCGAGGCGACCTCTGGGAAGTTCTGGATGGCGTCGTTCTGCTTCTTGACGATCTCGATCGCCTGCGGGAGCGAGATCGACGGATCGGTCACCGGCATGAACATCAGGTCGCCCTCGTTGAGCGGCGGCATGAACTCGCTCCCGATCCGCGGGACCAGTGCGAGAGCGCCCGCGACGGTGATGACGGCGATGCCGAGCGTGACGGCACGGTGGCGGAGCGCGAAGTCGAGCACGGGCCGGTACACCCAGACCAGGGGCCGCATGATCGGGTTGCTCTTTTGACCGCGGATCCTGCCGCCGATGAGCAGGCTGCACAGGACCGGTACGAGCGTCACGGACAGGATCGTCGCCCCTACCATGGAGAACGTCTTGGTGAAGGCGAGCGGATGGAAAAGCTTGCCCTCCTGCCCTGTCAGCGCGAAGACCGGGATGAACGCCAGGATGATGATCGCCATCGAGAAGAAGATCGGACGGCCCACGAGCCGGGTGGCGTCGAGCACGGTCTCCGTCACTCGCCTCCGGTCGCGCGGGTCGACTCCGCGCTTCTCCATGAACCGGAAGGCGTTCTCGGTCACGACGATCGCTGCGTCGACGAGCACGCCGATGGCGATGGCGATCCCGGCGAGCGACATGATGTTTGAGCTGATGTCCAGGTACCGCATGAACAGAAATGCGGTCAGGACCGCGAGCGGCAGCGGGATGGTGACGATCAGCACCGAGCGGAAATGCAGCAGAAAGATAATGTTGACGATCGTGACGACGATCGTCTCCTCGATGAGAGCCCGTCGTAATGTGTGAACGGCCCGCTCGATCAACGCCGAGCGGTCGTAGAACGGCACGATCTTGACGCCGGCCGGCAGGCCGGCCTGGAGCGCCTGGATCTTCTCCTTTATCCGGGTGATGACGTCGACCGTGCTGACGCCGTAGCGCGCCACCACGACGCCCCCGACCGCCTCGTCCGTGCCCTTGACGAGCGCGGCGGCCCGGAAGGCGTCGCCGACCTTCACGGCGGCGACCTGTCGGACGAAGATCGGCACTCCGTTCTCGGCCGCGACGACGACGTCCTCCAGGTCACGTGTGCTCTCGACGAGGCCGAGGCCGCGCACGACGGACCAGGTGCCGCTGGCCTCGACGACGTTGCCGCCCACGTTGCGGTTGCTCCGAATAACAGCATCCACGACCGTCGACAGCGGGATTTTGTAGGCGCGGAGCCGGTTCGGATCCACGTCGATCTGGTACTGGCGGACCACGCCTCCGATGCTAGCGACCTCCGCCACGCCCTGGACGGCGTTGAGCTGGTAGCGGATGAACCAGTCCTGGATGGTGCGGAGATCGCGAAGCGAGTGGCCCTTGCCCTCGACCGTGTACCAGAAGACGTGGCCCACGCCGGTCGCATCGGGACCCAGCGTCGGTACGGTGCCCGGGGGCAGCGATTTGCTCAGGAGCTGCAGTCGCTCGAGCACCCGCGAGCGCGCGAAGTAGAGGTCGACGTTGTCCTCGAAGATCACGTTGATCATCGAGAAACCGAACGCCGACGAAGATCGGACCACCCGCACGCCCGGCAGCCCCTGCAGGCTTACGGTCAGGGGATAGGTGATCTGGTCCTCGACCTCCTGCGGCGAGCGTCCCGTCCAGTCGGTGAAGACGATGACCTGGTTGTCGGACAGGTCAGGAATCGCGTCGATCGGCGTCGTGAGCAGGGCCCAGTAGCCCCAGCCCCCGAGGAACAAGAAGCCGGCGACGACGAGCAAGCGATTCCTCAGCGACAGCTCGATGAGCCGGTTGATCACGCACACACCTCCGTGGCATCGCGAGCGCGCAGAAATCCGCGCGCGACGCGGTACCTATCGTGACAGCGAGACGAACGTCAGGACGCTACGCGGAGAGGAGCGCGGACTTGGGCGGCGGAGACGGGGGCCGGAGGCTAAGGACGACAGGCCGCTCGTCGAGCGGTGAATCGAGGTAAGAGACCGGGGACAAGCCGGCCAGGTCGGAAGCCGCCGGCGTGACGATTTGGAGCATCGCGCCGCAGGGCGCCTCGCACATCGCGCCGATCATGGCGCAGCCATCGAACGCCATGCCCACTGGGCCTGAGACGAGCCAGATCGCGAGCGTGATCGCGATCATCAACGGGCTCACGGGGCTATGCATCAGCCGCATCATAGCATGTGCAATTTGCAGCGGATCTGTGCGGCTCGCGGTGAGCCAGCGGCAATTCAAGATCCGATAATGATGCGGATCTCATTGATCCGCTCGTCGACGCACTCGAAAGCTCTCTCGTTGGCCAGCCAACCGCAGGGCGAAGGCGCGACATACGGGTCTCCTTGCGGGCTCCGGTGGGGGCACTCCGCGTCGGCGATCATCAGGCCGGACGCTGGAGCCCGCCCATCGTGCCGAGTGCCCGTTTTTGGAGCCAAGCGGTCGACCACGCTAGGCTGTTAGACGAGAGTTCCACGCGGTGGTCGACCCGTTGTGCGAGCTATGCCCCGCTATGTGATTGACGAGAATGGGAGGGGTTATGAGGCTCGGCCTGTTCGTTCTCGCACTCGGCCTTCTTGCGACCGGCTGCGGCAAGCACTACTGGGAAGCGCGGGGGGCTGATCGCGGGCTCGCGGCGTTCATGGACGATAGCGCAATCTGCGCCGGCGAAGCCAGGACGGCGAAATACGGGATCGGCGACGAAGAGATCTACCGGGCCTGTATGAAGGCTCACGGCTGGAGACGGGTCCAAACACCTAGCCCGACCAACGCTCAATTCCGAGGCCCGGAGGATACAGAGGAGTTCGCCTCGCCGCCGTGGCCGCTCAGCGAGCGCGGCGCAGCTGGGCCGGGCGCTAGCCGACCAGGAGACCCGGCCTGCGTAGGAGCGACCGCCGCGCGCCCGTCGCACTGTCCGCGTTGATTCCGGTCTGCTACACTCCCGCCAGCCATCCCGTTGAGGAATGCAACAATCGCGGGCAGACGCGCCCTCTGCTAGACTCCCGCCAGCATCCGCCGAGGTGCCCATGCGGCGGATCGGACTCGCGGTCGTACTCGCAGTTGGCCTCACGTTTGCGCCACTGGCGAGCGGACGCGCAGCAACAGCGGAAGGGTGTGGCGCATCGGCATCCTCTCGATCGCCCGGGCCGTGCCCGTTTTGCGCCCCAGGTCGGGAGGAATTTGGGTGGAAGGCGCGGGTCTGAGGCTCCCCCGCGCTCCTGGTTCCCGACGCGGGGTCTCGCCGTGCTACTCTAGTCGTGGCCTTCCATTGGATTCCCGGGTTGACGCGCGCTGGCGTCCAGCCCAATGGCATCTGGCTCCGCACGGTCCCCCAACGCAAAGAGGAAGGGCCGGATGCCAACACTGCCACCAGCCGAACTGCGACGCTGGACACACGCCTTGCGCCGACGCGCAGGAGACTTACTGAAGCGGAGCCAGCAATTGCGTCAGTTTTCTGGCGAACTGATACAAGAGTCTGGCGCACGCAGGAGTCGACAGGTCCTCCGGCCAGGGCGCAAGTGGCCGGCAGCGGCATCCCGCTAGCGGCCTCGTAAGCTCTCCGAGCCACCTCATGAGCACCGAAAACTCCGATCTACTTCTCAAGGGGTCTCATCTCTGCGAAGAAAGCATAGCGTCTATCGAGAAGAGTGAGTCGCTCATCCTGCGGTGCGGCGCGCAGTTGGCTCGATCTCGGTTCTTGCTACAACAACGTGCGAAGCGCCGAGCCAGCAGCAGCCTCCTGCCGGTCATTCGTCAGCGGCTTCAGGACGGTCGCCTTCCGCATGACAGCAGTCCGATTATCGTCGGTGGTCCGGGCGGCGAAGGTCTATGCGATGCCTGCAACAAGCCGCTGCTGAAGAGGCAGTTGGTGATGGAAATCCCATCTGGCGATCGCCCATTTGTTCGACTCCACGCCAATTGCTACTTGCTCTGGAACGCCGAGCGTCACAAGGTGGAGAAGACAGCTCGTATTGCCTGATCGCGCCTCTACGCGAATCTGACTCACCTCCACACGGGGGGCACGCGGTTTCGTTCGTGGTCGTCGCGCACCGCCTCATACTCTGTGCGCCTTCCGACCACGAACCGGGTCCTGACGGTGTTGTCGACCACGCCACCGGTGGCGAACCCCGTCGATAGGTCGAGGCGCCCGTCGCCGAGCCCGAGAAAGATCGAGAACGCCCCCGCGTCGATCTGGTCGCGAACTGACAATGAGAAGGTCCGCGAGCCGGATCAGCCGCATGGGCACCCGGCATGGAGGATGGCTGGCGGGAGTCTAGCAGACCCGAACTATTGACGGCATCCGCCGGCGTCCGGCCGCTCTGCGTCCAGGCGCCGGTGGACTAGCAGACACATCGTCCGCCCATTTTCGTCAAACCCCAAAAGCAGAGGTCCGGAAGTATCTGAATTCACATGGTCCTGCGACGGCCTCTCTCTTGCTCCGAGGCCTGCGGGGCTACATGAAGATACCTTCAGCGCTCCTATTCGCTCGAACCTCAGGAGAGGCCATGAATATCAACCATCGTCTGCCCGTCATCGGCACCATGCTGGCGCTGCTGCTGATCCTACTTCTACCTTGTACAGGCTCGACTCTGGCGCAAGCAGAGGCAGGGACCTGGAGCTCGGCCGCCAGCATGCACGACCCCAGGGAGGGTCACACGGCGACCTTGCTCTCAAACGGGAAGCTGCTGATCGCCGGAGGTTGCGCAGGCGAGAACGGTAACAGCCTAGGGTTGGCGTCCGCCGAGCTGTACGACCCGGCCACGGGGACCTGGACCCTCACCGGCAGCATGACCACCGCCCGGGTAGGTCCGACGGCAACCTTGCTGCCTGGCGGCGAGGTGCTCGTGGCTGGGGGCATTGATGTCGATCAACAGATCTTGTGGGGGTCCGCCGAGCTGTACAACCCGACGACGGGGAGCTGGACTGTCACTGGCAGCCTGAACATCGCGAGGCATTTGCATACGGCAACGTTGCTCCCCGGCGGGAAGATACTCGTCGTGGGTGGTTCCGGCGGCGACGCTTCCGCCGAGCTGTACGACCCGGCCACGGGGACCTGGACCCTCACCGGCAGCATGACGACTGCTCGGGTCGAACACACGGCGACGCTGCTCGCTAGCGGAAAGGTCCTGGTTGTGGGCGGTTCCCGCTTCGGGGGTTCGGCGGAACTTTACGACCCGGAGACAGGAACATGGGCTCTCACCGACAGCAACATCACCGCTCGGACAGGCCATACGGCGACGTTGCTCTCCAGCGGGGAGGTGCTGGTGGCGGGGAGCGTGAGTCCTTCTCGCGTTAGCGCGGTGTCATCGGCAGAACTGTACGCACCGGCGAACGGTTGGCGCCTCACGGGCAGCATGGCGGCCGCACGGTTTTACCACACGGCGGCCTTACTCCGCAGCGGTGAGGTGCTTGTTGCAGGAGGCACGAACAACGCCTTGAACTACGCGTCGGCCGAGTTATACAACCCGGCCACCAGGACCTGGAGACCAACGGCGCCCATGCTGTCCGTCCGGTCGCGCCCCACGGCATCCTTGCTCCCTGATGGCCGAGTGCTGGTGACGGGAGGCATGGACGGCGGCACCCCACTGGCGTCGGCCGAGCTGTACACGGGTTCGGCCCCCTTGTTCCTGTACTTTCATGGCTCCGGGAGTAATGCCAACCCCAATACGCTCTTCCTGGACGACATCGCGCCAACCGCTGCGACCGCCAAGTACAAGGACTCGGCGAGCGTGCATTTTTCCGGCGGAAACCCATGGGCGACGATCGGGACGTGGGCGGCCGAGCCAGCCCTCACTGCGGGGTTCCTGCCCACCTTGAGCGGTCTCCACGCGTGGGTTGGTCTGAAGAATAGCGACGACATTGGGACCAAGTTCGACCTGCGCGCCGAGTTGTCTAAGAACGGGATCCTGTTCGCCTCAGGAGCGGCTTGGTGCCTCACGGGCATCACGCGTAATGCCGCGCTGGCGAAAGAGGTCGCGGTGCTCCTCGATCCCTTCCAATCTGTAGAGTTTGATGGAACGACGGATACCTTAAGCCTCAAGCTCCTTACCAGGATCGGGACCAATCCTGATGATACGAAGTGCATCGACCCGGGCGGTAGCCACAACAATGCGGCCGGGCTCCGCCTATACTTTGACGGCGTGAGCAATTCTTCACAGTTCGGCGCCGATCTGACGCCCTGACGGAGGCTCGCCCCCGAGGGCATGGCCGAATTGCTCTCGGGGGCGAACGAAAACTCACATGGGGGCTGTCTGGCCCCCCGCCGCTCCAACATCTGTGACCTCCCGACGAGGTCGTGGTCGAGCGCGGCGCTGGACCAAGCGGGCCGGGCGACCCGACCTGCGTAGGGCCGACGGTAGCACGGCCGTCGCACTGCCGACGGTGATTAAGGTCCAGTGAACGTTCGTGGCAGCGGTCTGTGGGCGTCGCACGAGAAGGCAGAGTGAAGCGACCCTGAGCCTCATCAGCGCTATCATCCCCGCCATGGCGTGGCGCGCCAAGTGTTACGAGTGCGGACAGGATGTACCGATCACTCGACCCCTGTACGGTAAACACTCCTTGCTCGCGGAGGGTGATCTTGGACACGCCATCGCGACCTACGAGGCCCATCCGCGCAGACCGACGGACACCCGCGCGTGCTCCGCCGTCAGCACAACGGTTCCGCAGTATCAGATGCGCAAGGCCCACTCGACCACGCCCGGTGAGGATCCGCCGCAAGTGGCGCCCCGAAGCACCTCGCCTCGAAAGACAAGGAAGAGTTAATTAGGTGGATCACGCAACTCGCGTGCAGGGCCCCACTACTGCTCACCGCCCTCTCCCTACTCGCCTCGGCTGCGACGGCCCACGCGGAGTGCGCATGGTCGCTTTGGTCGTGGAGTGAATGGGATGAACGGTCGGATAAGTCATGGGACAGCGAAGGTGTGAGGACGAGCCGGAACGTTGGTCCTAGTGCTCGGCCGTGACCGATCTGCCCGCGAGGACGTCGGCGTGCTCCTCGCACGCGACGCGAGCTTATGCCGATCGCCTGTCGAGTAGGTGCCTCTCGTTATCCCAGATCCGGAAGCAGAGGGCGTGGAAATGATGGGGCCTCCGACCGTCCTCTAAGGTAGCGCCCACCATCGCTATCTGATCTGTCGTGATGTTTGCGCCGCAGGCGTCGCACATTTGTCCGCCGCCAGGAGTATCCTGCACTTTCTTCATTCTGCCTTGCGGCAGAAGACCGCCATCAAGTCTGCGGCGGATGACGAAGCGAACGACGTCCAGATCCATCAAGTCTTACCTCTCAAATCTCGAGACAGCTACGCCCCATCGCGATAGTAATCCTGATGCGACCGTCTTAGACTATCGAGACGACATCATCCGCGTCCCCCGTGGGGTTGTCAATGCAGTGGCGAGGCACCTGTCCCGGCCTTCGGCTCTACTCCCGCCGTCAGTCATCCTCTATCGAGGAGCCGGGGTGGACTTAGGTCAGCCGCCTTGAGGCTTCCCGCCGCATCGTCTCGCGGAGCGCAGCAATCGCGGCTTCCGCCTCGCGCATCAATACATCGGCTCGGTCGGACAGCTGGTGGCTCTGCTTGACGAGCTTCCGGGCCGCCTCACGCGCCTCCTCCGCTCGCCGACGCACTTCCTTGGGCACGGCCACGCAAGCATAGAGATGCGAGCGCATGCTCGCGGTGAGGTCGATCCAGCATTCCGGGCAGAGATGTGTACGGGGACTGAAAAGATCCGTCCAAAGCTGTTGTTGGCGGAACCCGTGACGACACTCGGCGCACTGTGCGACCGCATGATCCCAGCAATACCTGAAAAGTAGGGTCCGTTCTTCGTGGCTCAAATCGCGGGGCCTGCGGCAATCGAGATGAAAGATCTGGCTCCCGTAGAAAGCAAGAGTGTCGTCGGAAGCAATCAACTGCGAGCAACGCGGGCACTTCGGCTCAGTCATCTGCTGTACCGTTCCGGAGAACGGGACCATAACACACCCCGGCCGCTCGTCAAACCTCCGGTCAGACCAGGCACGTGTCGCTCATCCCCTGGGGAATCGCTTTAGCTGGCCCTGGATACAACGCGGACAACACTCGGTCAACAATTTCTAGTCCGGGGGCTCTCCGCGCGGAACTCGCGAAGCGCAACGAGGATTCTGCGCTTCTGCCGATAAGACTGAAGCAAACGCCTCGTGGAAGCCGCCACAGCGAGCCAGGCTCTGGACCGAGCGGTTTCCAGACGCTCCGAAAGCTCCGATACGCTCCGGACTTCCGGAGGGAGCCGGCCGAGCGTCAAGGGGCCACCAAGCCCACGCGCTTTTTCTGCACCCAACACGTGGGCGTGACCCGGTGCACCCCATCAAGCAAACCCGAGTGATGCCTGTCGTCGATCAGATCGAAGGTTGCGGCGCCCCCGGCACGAGCCGACGGTCAGCGCTGACGGCTGATCGCAACGACACCAGGATCGCGGGGATCTGGCGAGCTGCCGTCGAGCAGCGACCGGATCCACACCACGTCTTCAGGATGGCGGCGCCGGTAGGCGAGTTGGTCCACGCGTAGCTGTGCGAGCATGACGTCAATGGTGGCCGGCGTGAGCCGCACTCCGAAATCCGGCGGGACCTCTCGCCGTGGGTGGTTCAGACCGAAGAGTCGATCGAGCACGAAGTCGCCCACGATGTCCTTGAAGTGGGACGAATCCCAGTAGAATTTCATCTCGGCGTGATTGCCCGATCCTGGGAGGGCCTCGGTCGTGACGGACGAGTACCCGCTGAAGTCCCACAAAGGGATCGGCGGCGCCCCGGAGTGTCGCGCTGCGTCTTCGGCCAGCAGCTGGACGAGCGCGCGCTTGGCATTCTCGAGAGTCGCCCATTCCCCGATGGCCGCCGTGATCTCCAGTTGGTGCGCGTGCTCGGGCGCGATGAAGATGCGCAAGTCCACGCCCTGCGCGCGACAGAAGGCGACGATGCTGCGGATATAGTCCAGGGATGTCTCGCTGGCGGCCGTGGCTGGCTGAGCAGTGCGACCTGGTCCCCGAGCGTTAGCGGCGAGCTGCCCCTCCCGCTTGAATCCAACCTCGAGTCGATCGATCTCTTCGAAATACCCGCGAGGGCCGAGCTGCTCAAAGTGCTCGCCGGCCCGGCGGAAGAACACCTCTCCGAGGCGCTGCCCGTCCGGCGCGAACCACTGTGGCTCGCGAGCACTTTGCGATCGGACTGTCGCCAAGCTGGCGCGCAGCGTATCGAGGCTGGTGAGGACCTTCAAGTCAGCCCGTATGAGCGATGGCAGGGCCCGGCCGCCGGGCGTGTCCAGCAACTGCGCATCGAAGTCTGGGCGAGCAGCGGCCGGGGCCAAGGTGGCGTGGTACGTATCGAGGCCGAGCACGACCTGCCGGAGCGGCTGCACGGCGTGGGCATGAATGAGGTACAGGTACATCTCCTTCGTGGTAGCCCCGTCGAAGGCGAGGTTATAGACCGGCTTCGCGGCCGGGTCCCACCCGTCATGTGAGGGGCGCAGCCCCAAATGGCTTCTGGACGTGCCGAGAATAATCCCCTGGGGCCTGAGGCGCCGCACGTCGTACGCCTTGACCAGGCGCACGCGATGATCGACCGCAGGCTTGTATGCGTTGAAACCCTCGAGGTCGACGCGCCGGTACATGCCAAACGGATCCACGACAAAGTTCACGGAAGCGATCGCGGCGATCAGCAGGGCCGTCGTCGATGCCGCGATCCGACAGTACGTGGCGGAGGCCTTAGAACTGAAAATAGATGAACTCCGAAACCTTCGACATCAGCATCAGCGCGATCCCGAAAAGGCATCCGACGGCCACCGCCCAGCCCGTGGACGGCTGCCATCTGAGTGGCGGTGGCCGACGCGCCTGCGTCGCCCCATAGGCACCCTCCGGGCCCGCGTAGCCCGTCAGCTCCTGCGTATTCGGCGCGAACCAGGCGATCGCCAGGAGCGCCGTCGAGACAACGAGCGCGGCGGCGCCCTCGACCGACTCCGGCCGGGCCGCGCCGTTGCTCCCTGCCATCGCCAGCAGTATCTGGAAGGCGCTCCCGACATCCTCCGCGCGGAAGAACACCCAGGCGACGACGACGGCGATGAACGTGATCGCCTGACCCAGGCGACGCCCGAGCATGCTCGACGAGTCGGAGCCACCGCCGGAGTGTCGGCGCAGGGCACGCCACAGGTGATTCACCACGAGATAGAAGCCGTGCAGCGCGCCCCAGATGACGAACGTCCAGCCCGCGCCATGCCAGAAGCCGCCCAGCACCATGGTGATCAGGAGATTCACGTAACGGCGTGTACGGCCCTTTCGGTTGCCCCCGAGCGGTACATAGAGATAGTCGCGAAGGAAGCGCGACAGTGTGATATGCCAGCGGTGCCAGAAATCGATGATGCTTTCGGCTCTGTACGGCGACGCGAAGTTGACCGGCAGGCGAATGCCGAACAGCAGGCCCGCGCCGATGGCCATATCAGAGTAACCGGAGAAGTCGAAGTAGAGCTGCGCCGTGTAGGCCAATACTGCGCCCCAGGCGGCCAGCGCGTCGGGACGGGCGCCGGCCGCGACCGCGCCGAAGAGGGGGGAGGCGTAGAGCGCGGCGGTGTCGGCTAGCATCACTTTCTTCGCCAGGCCGATCGTGAAAATGGTGACGCCGAGCGCGATGGTCGGTATCGGCACCGTTTCCTGCTCTCGAAACTGTCGGATCACCTCACTGTGGTGCACGATCGGGCCCGCGATGAGTTGCGGAAAGAAGGTCACGAACAGCGCGTAGTCGATGAAGTTCAGCCGGTCGACCTTGCCCCGGTACGCGTCCACGAGGAACGCGATCTTCTGAAACGTGAAAAACGAGATGCCGATCGGCAACACGACCTTGCCCAGGACGAGGTCGAGCCCGGCGACCGCATTGAGGTTGTCCACGAAGAAGTTGGCGTACTTGAAGTAGCCCAACGTGGCGAGGTTGAGCACGACGCCGAAGACGAGGAACGGCTTGGCCGCGCGCGGCCGGCGGCCGGCTCGCGGCACGATGCTGGCGGCGAGCGCGAAGTTCGCCACGATCAACGGCACGATCAGCAGCAGGTAGACCGGATTCCACCAGCCGTAGAAGCCCAGCGACAGCAGCGCGAGCAGCCCGATCGAGCTGCGCGCCAGGCCGGCGACGCGTAGTCCATGGAACAGCAGCAGCGTCAACGGCATGAAGCCCAGGATGAACGCGTACGAGTTGAACAGCATGCTCAGTTGGTGTGACAGCCTTCGCGCGGGAGCGGCGGTCGAGGACGTGGCCGGCCTGTGGCGCGCAGCAACTGCGTCAGAAAGTTCTCCTGGCCTCGCCACGTGACCTTCGGATCGATCCCGTACGCCGGATCCTCCAGCGCGTCCCGCACCGGTATGAAACGGACGCCCCGCGCCTCGTAGGCCGACAGCAAGTCGTCGAGCGTCAGCGCGACAAAAGCACTGACGTGAAGGAGAAGGATCTGCTTGATCGGCCGCCGCACGAGCGTGTCCGTAGTCTCCTCGGACCAGTCGAGCGCGCGAAGCGCGGCCTCCCGGAAGCCTCGCGTCAGCGCCTCCACCGCCCCCGGGTTGCCGACGCACCGCGCATACATGTCATTCCATACCCAGTCATAGAAGTCGACTGTCACCGGCACGATCTGGTATCGCCGCTCCCGGAGTACGCGCCGTACGGCGTCTCTCTCGATCAGCGTGGCTCCCTCGTGCAAATACGGATAGCGGAACATCCGGTCGGGGTCCGTTCCGCCGTACCGGACGATCACCGGCTCATTACGCTCGACGTCAGCGAGGAATCCAACCGACCCAGTCCGATCGAGGTCGACGTGGCCGAACGTGTGATTACCGAGCCGGTAACCTGCGGCGATCCAGCGCTCCAGGATGATGCCGTGTTCTGGAGTGTCCGCGATCTGTCCTCCGTTCACGAAGCCGACGGCGTCGCGGATGCCGTGGCGTCGCAGGACTTCAATAATTTGATCGGCCACCGCCAGGCGCGTGATACCCGGCGGCAGCGGCCCGTGCGTGGGAAGATCGTCGATCGTAATTGCGAGGTCGGTTCCGCTCACCGCGGAGGGAAAGAGCAACGCCAGGACGACGATAAGGGGCGCCCCGAAGCGCCTCCATGCCAACGCGAGGCGCAGTGTACCGAGCCCGTGAGCGGTCTGTGCCACGAGCGGCCGCAGGTCCTCGCACGCCTCCCGTAAGCCGACGAACCGGACGAGGGCGTACAGCAGAAACGCCGCGTTGGCGAGGGCGAAGAGTCCGTTCAGCCGATGCCCGGCCTCCAGTTCCATGAGCGCCCCGAACGTCCACCAGCCAAACAGCCCGGCCTCGGCCAGGACGTAGCCCGCGGGCGCCGCGGTACGGCCGACGACTTTCGGCGTACGACCGAACGTCGAGCGCCGGCCAGTGCACGCCTGCCGCACCGAGCGTAGGACGCCGCCGAGGTTCACCGGGATCAGCAGCAGGTTCAGCGCATACACGCGAAGCACATCACGCCAGCGATAGCCGATGCTCCGGAGATCGACCGCGTAGAGGAGGTAGTAGGGCGCCGCCGTGATCGGTAGCCACACCGAGGCGAGGCGCTCATCGAACGCGAGGCCGAGGAGAAAGAGGAGCGCGACATTAGCCACCGCGAGGGAGGTTAGGTAATGCAGGCGCAGCAGGACCTCGGACACCCCGGCCCGTCGGCCCGCCGAGGTCCACAGGAAACGCCAGAGGTTCGGCACGATCAGCAACCCGCCGTTGGCCCAGCGGCGCCGCTGGATGAGCAGGGCGCCGAAGTCCGCCGGCGTGGCGCTAAAGGCCATCCGCTCCGGATAGTTGTAGAGCTGCCAGCCTCGCCGCCGCAGGTCGACCGTGGATTCGGTGTCCTCGATCACGGTACGGTCGTGGATGAATACGCGGACCTCGAAGCCGCGCTCGTGCCGCACCTCGGCAATCTCCTCCAGCGCGGCCTTCCGTATCATCGCGTTTGCACCGACCCAGAACGTCGCACCGAAGTACGTGAAGCCCTGATGCACCTGATACTGGATGTCGGTGGTGGCGCCGGCCACGCTCTCGAGCACGCGTGCCGAGCCGGGAAAGGCGCTGTAGGGCGTCTGGATGACCGCGACTCGGCGATGCTCGCGCCGCGACAGACTGTGTGCGAGTCTCAGAACGTACTCCGGATGCACGACCGTGTCGGCATCCAGAACAACTACATAGTCACTGTCGTCAAAGGCGAGCCCCCGCTCGTTGGGGCTGGTGCGCTCCAGCAGGAGCCGGGTCCCGTCGGCTCGCTCACGAAAGCGTCCGCCCATCAATGCGATGTACGTGTTGATATTCATCGCCTTGTTCGGCTCGTGCGAGAGATTCGTGTACCGCTTGCGCTCGAACGTACGCACGGTGACCTGGAAGCGGCTCGCGAGGCGCCGATAGGCACATCGCAAGAGGCTCTCATCGATCGGCTCACGTTCGGCATCACCCAGAAGGTCAGCCGCCCTCTGTCGATACCGACGGCTCTCGCCGAGCAAGGTGACCTCGACGAATACCCGGTCGGTATGATCGACGATGCGGTGGCGGCTCGCCTCGCCCGCGAACCACGCGGCGACTTCCTGATACAGGCCGGCGAGCTCGCGAGCCTCGCCAGAAAGTCGGAGCCCAACTGTGTCTGCTCGTTGCTCAAAGGCCGCGGCGGCGGACGTCACGCGAGCGTGCATCGCCGCAAGGCGACGCTCGACGGCATCGGCGAGCTCGCGCATCTCGCCCAGGGCTCGGGCGTCCTCGTGTGTCGCCGCAATGGGCGGGTCATCGATGAGGAGCCCGATGGAGCGTCGTGGATAGTCTTGCAGAGCCGCCGAAAGGACCGTCTTCCAGACGAGCGCCGGATCTTCCTTGTATGAGGGTATGAGGATCGTCACCGACGGTACGGCGGTCATGCAAAACGCGTCAATCTCCGCGGCACTCGCCGACTGGCGCGTCGAGACACGCCGCTCATAGCCGTAACGCGCCGAAAGATAGGTGAGGCTGCCAGCCACGAGCACGGTAATCAGCACCGCGTACGCAAGGGCGACTGCGCTCACGACTTCCTGGTGTTCCTGCAGCGTTACGGTGACGACCCAAAACACGTGCAGCACCGCCACCGCCCAAGCACTCAGTGTGATGGCGACGGCAGACAAGGTGACGATGAGTGACACTTGGATGTACTCCGGTTGACAAGATCCGACACGGCGTCGGCCTGCGAGGTCCCTCAGAACAGTTCAAAGCGGCTGCCATACTCTGCCGTAGGGTTTT
>QHTE01000009.1 GCA_003220685.1 Candidatus Rokuibacteriota bacterium | reverse complement strand
TACACCGCCGCCGCCTTCTGGGGCTCCTCCTTGAGGAACCTGACCGCGCGCAACCAACCGCGCAGGTACGCCACCACGGCGTCGGGGTTGTCCTTGATCACCTTGTTGGTTGCCGTCAGCATGAACGGGAGCGGATCGTACTTGCAGTAGTCCTCGACGATCCGGAGCGTCCCGTCGTGCTCGCCGATGGCGCTGTACGGCTCGCCGAGCGAGGCCATGTCGATCGCCTTCGCGATCAGGCTGGGCATCATGTCTTTCGGGTCCGGGATGTTCGCGACCTGGAAGTCGCCGGACTTGAGACCATAGCTTGGCGCGGCGCGAGCCATGAAGACGTACTCGGTGATCGTCCCTTTCGCGAGGCCGATCCTCTTGCCGCGAAGCTGGCTCACGCTGTTGATGTCGGAGCTCTTGAGCGCCACGATGTGGGTGGCCGCGCAGATCATGGAGTTGACCGCCACCGCGGTGTACGGAACGCCCTTGTCCAGACCGATCAGGAACGGCGTGGGCGCGGTCGCGTTGATGTCGATCGCCCCGGCGATCATCGCGTCGCGTCCCTCCTTGCCGAGGAAGAACTTCCGGTGCTCCACATCGAGCCCCGCCTGCTTGAAGTACCCCTGCCGGATGGCGATGATGTCGGGCGCGCCCATGATCGACGCGTGAACGCCCAGCCGGATCTTGAGCGGCTTCGCTTGGGGAGAGGCCGTTTCCGTGAATCCCCCAAGGCATCCGAGGATGCCGAGAATTCCGAGCCCGAGGGAGCGTTTCATGGCTTCCTCCAGAGGGACGGGGTTTCGCCGAGACTTGGCGGACTCTAGACGGCCGCGCGAAGCCTTGTCAAGGCACGGGACGGGCCGGAGATGCTACGATCCCGGCCCGAAGGAGAACTGCCAATGACACAGAACGGTGCCCTCTCGAAGAACATGCGGCTTCTCGGCCACAACGATCTGGGCGGCTTCGGCAACGGCGGCGAGGGAATGGCCATCCAGCTCGCCCGCGACGGGCGGCGCGTGATCTGGCTCGGCCACGAGTCGGCGCCGAAGAACTTCACTGCCGTGGACGTGACCGACCCGCGGAAGCCCTCGGTCATCGTCCAGACCGATCTACCCCACGGCGACATGCGCTCGAACAACCTCGACCTCGTGGGTGATCTGCTGGTGGTCCCGTACCAGACGGCCCGGGCCGGCATGCAGCCCGCCGGCGTCGAGTTCTTCGACGTGGCCGATCCCGGCAAGCCCCGCTCGATCGCGTTCTTCGACGCCTCCGGCCCGCATTCGCGCGGCGTGCACCATCTGTGGTTCGTCGACGGGTCCTATCTGCACCTGGCCAGCGGCGCGCCCGACTTCAAGCCGCGCAATCCGAAGGACGATCAGTTCTACCGCATCATCGATGTCCGGCAGCCCACGCGTCCGACCGAGGTCGGGCGCTGGTGGCTTCCCGGCACCCGCGACGGCGACCCCGAGCCGCCGCCGGCCCGGCATCCGAAGTTCGACTCCGGCTTTCGCGCCCACAACACCAACGTCTACCCGCGCCGGCCCGATCGCGCATGGATCGGCTACATCGACGGCGGCGCGATCGTGCTCGACATCTCGGACATGGCGCGTCCGCGCATGCTGAGCCGGTGGGACTATCACCCGCCGTACCCGGGCTTCACGCACACGTTGCTGCCGCTCTTCGACCCGCAGCTCGTGATCGTCTCCGACGAGGCGACCGCGCAAGCCGGTCAGGACTGGCCGAAGCTCGTCTGGGTGGTCGACATCCGCGACGAGACGAACCCGGTGCCCCTCTCGACGCTCCCGATCCCGGCGGTGGCCGAGTTCGGCGGCCGCGGCGGACGATACGGCGCCCACAACCTGCACGAGAACCGGCCCGTCGCGAGCAACCTGGTGTCGGAGAAGCTCGTCTTCGGCACTTACTTCAACGGCGGCGTGCGCGTGCACGACGTCTCGAACCCGTTCCGGCCCGAAGAGGTCGCGTACTACGTGCCCGAGGCGCCTCGCGGCTCACGAGCCGGCGCCGTGCAGATCAACGACGTGCTGGTCGACGAGCGCCGTATCGTCTACGCGGTCGACCGCCTCATCGGCGGTCTATACACGCTGGAGCTCCAGGTCTAGGCCGCCGACCGGACGGTCGGCGCTTCGCGGAGCCGCTGGTCGACGGTCGACCAGTCGACGCTCTTGAAGAACGCGTCGACGTACTTCGCGCGCTCGGTCGCCTTGTAGTCGCGCATGAAGGCGTGCTCCCACACGTCCATGACTAGAATAGGCTTCCACCGCGCGGGACTTCCGTCCTGGTGGAGACTGATCCACTGGTTGACCAGACGGCCGTTCACGGGATCCTGATAGAGGATCACCCGGCCGATCCCGCGCATGCCGCCGAGCGCCTGGAAGTTCGCCTGCCACTGATCGACTGATCCGTAGCTCTCGGCGAGCGCCCGCCCGACAGCCTGCCGGTCCGACGGACGGGATTCGCCGCCCGGCTTCAAGTTGGAGAAGTAGAGCTCGTGCACCAGCGAGTTCACCTACTTTACGTATCCCGCGTAGAGATCGAGGTGCTCGGTGATCTGCGCGTCGGAGATCCCCGTGAGCCCTCGGAGGTGATCGAAGGATTTGGCGTTCACGAAACCTCCTGCCCTGGCGCCGCTGGAAGATCCGTGCCAGACGCCCATGGTTGAAGCCCAGGCACGCCCCATGCACTAAAGAGACAGTGCACGTACGAACGGCCGGTGTTCAGCTGGAGTGAACGGACCGCAGACGGAGGGGAGTTGGCGATGATCTACTACGCGCTAGCCTTCCTGGTCGTGGGGCTCGTGGCCGGTGCGCTTGGCTTATTCGGCATCGCCCAGATCGCGGGGCAAATCTCGTGGATTCTGTTCCTGATCGGGATCGTCCTGCTCGTCATCCATCTTGCAAGCGGACGAAGAATTTCGATGTGACCGCCGCGACCTTGTAGTTCCTTCCCAGTTCCCTTCACGGACCGTGTAACTAGTACACGGCGCACGGAGGCGCGCGCCTATTTCTTGCCTAGCTCGGCGACCGCGCGATCGCGATGAGCGAAGTTGAAGATGCGGGTCGGCGGCAGGAGATCCTTGTACTTCAGATAGCCCTGCTCGGCGCTCAGTCGCTGCATCGAGTCGAGCACGGCCATATCCATGTCGAGATTCGGATCGAGGACGTGGGCGCGCGCGCGCCGGATCACGTCGGCTTTGGCGCCGGTGTACTTGACCATCAGGTCGATGTTCCGCTCCTGCTTCCAGCCGTTGTCCAGCGCGAGATCGCGCGCGGCCTTGAGATAGGCGACCATCACCTTGTGGGCGAGGTCGGGGTTCTTGGCCGCCCAGTCCTTGTTCCAGAAGATCGCCGTGATCGGCGTGGCCTTGGCGCCGGCGGGGCGCGGTAGCGGCCGGAGGGCGATACCGCGCTCCTCGGCCAGGGTCGGGAACGGCTCGGTCAGGATCGCCGCCTCGACCGCGCCGGTCTCGAGCGCGGGCACCATGTCGGGGAAGGGCATCGTCTTGACCTGCACGTCCTTCAGCGCCAGCCCGTCGCGCTTGAGCGCCTGGTCGAGCATCCATTCGACGGCGGCGCCGCGAACGTTCAGCGCCACCGGCTTGCCCTTCAGATCGCCGATGCGCTTGATTCCTTTTTCCCAGGACGCGCGGCGCACGGTGAAGTAGTCCTCGACGTAGCCCGAGTGCAGCGGCGCCACGAACTCCACGGGCAGGGACGACGCCACGGCGTTGAAGCCGGCCGCGCCCATCCCGGTGCCGCCCATGTTGAGCTGGCCGGTGGCGACCTGCGAGAGGATCTCGGGTCCGCCGGCGAGCTTCACGGTCTCCACCGCGATGTTGGCGGCCGGCAGATGCCGGTCGGCCATGATGTAGAGCGCCGCGAAGGAGTCCGAAGGAATGTAGCCGACCTTCACGACGGGCTTCGTCTGCGGCGACCCCGGCGTCGCGGCGGCGAGGCTCGCCAGGACGATCGTGGCCAGCCAGACTCGCGGTTTACGCGTCAGGCTCATTCGACGCCTCCGTGTGTTTCGTCGCGTTCGGGGAAGGCTCTGCCGACTAACCGAGAGACCGGACGAGCCGGGCGATCTCGCCGGGCTCCGGCGAGCGGCCGGCCTGACGCCGCGAGAAGACCGGGCGGCCATCGACGAGCACGGTCAGCTCTCCGAGGCCGCCCCACCTGATTTTCGCGGCCACCCGGAGCGTCGATTCGAGCTCGCTGCGGAGGCGTACCGCCTCGCGCCTCAGATCCATTCAGAGCGCGCAGCGCCGGATCTCGATGTTCAACACTCGCGTTTTTAGACCACATCGCCGATGAAGGCAAGCGCCTTGACGAGCCCCCGAGGGCGCTGTATATGGACGGGAGCCCTCGGCGTCGTCGAGCGGTTATTGGCCCAGCATCTCGCGACGTCGCCGTACGGACGGCGGCGATCTCGGCGTTCAACCCACGAGGAGGAGACCATGAGAACGGAACGGCTCGTGTCCCTGGTCGTCGGCACCGCGCTGATCCTGGGCGCATCGGTGGCGAGCGCGCAGCAGCCAGCCGCAGCCCCGCCGCCTCCGCCGCCCTACGGAACACCGATCACGCTCGAGCAGGCGAAAAAGGTCATGGCGGGAGCGGAAGCCGAGGCGAAGAAGAACAACTGGAACGTCGTCATGGTCGTCCTGGATTCCGGCGGCAACCTCGTGATGCTCCAGCGGATGGACGGCGCCCAGTTCGGCAGCATCGAGGTCGCAAAGGAGAAGGCCTACTCGGCCGTGGCGTTTCGCCGGCCCACGAAGGCGTTCGACGATGCGCTCGCTCAGGGCGGCAACAATCTCCGCATCCTCAGGCTACCGGGTGCGAGTCCCCTCGAAGGCGGGATCCCGATCGTCGTCGATGGCAAGCTGATCGGCGCGGTTGGCGTCTCGGGCGTCACATCGGCTCAGGACGCCCAGATCGGGCGCGCTGGAATCGACAATCTGAAGTAGGGGCGAATCGCGACGGCCGGCCGGGAGCGCAACCGCTGCTCGGCCGGTTCCGCCGCCGCTCGCTCGACTCAGATCTGCGCTCGCGCGTCGCCGAGACGGTCGTCACTCCTGATCGCCTGGGCCAGCGCGGCGAGCGCGCGCCCGAAGCGGGCGGCGTCATCCAGGAGAGCGGGGTCCGGGTCGCCGCCGGAGCGGATCACGCCGTAGAGCACCGGCGGCACGACGTAGGCGCCGAAGTACCGCACCAGCAGGTCGATCAGCGGATCGGCGCCGAGGAAGTGGTGATGCGAGCCGCCGGTCGCCACGATGCCGACGGCCTTCGCGCGCAGGGGGCCGTCGAACCGCTCGGGTGGCCCGCCCCGCGGGACCCGCTCGAGAAATTCCTTCAGCACGGCCGCATACGTCGCCCGGAACATCGGCGTGCCGAGCACGACCGCGTCGGCGGCGGCCACGCTCTGCATGTAGCTCTCGACGCGAGCCGGATCGAGTGGCCCCGCGCCGAGGTGAACCGTGGCGGGCGAGACTGCCGCGTGCGCCTCGCTCGCCGCCTTCAGCACCTGGCCGACGAGGCGATCGGTATTGCCGCCGGCCTGCGAAGCCACCACCGCGAGGACGCGGATCGGTCTGTCCACAGCGTGAGCCTCCCGTCGGTAAGGATATAATCCTGCCCACGCGCGCACCCAAGGTACTCGTCAACGAGCTCAGCGTCACCTTCGAGAGCCACGGGCGCTCGGTCGTGGCGCTCGATCGGATCTCGCTCCAGGTCGACGCCGGCGAATTCCTGTGCATCGTCGGGCCCAGCGGGAGCGGCAAGTCGACTCTGCTGCGCGTTCTGGCCGGCCTCCATCGTCAGAGCGCGGGCGAGGTGCGCATCGAGGCCGACCGGCCGGGGACACCGCTCACCGCGATGGTGTTCCAGGAGCACGCGCTCCTGCCGTGGCGTACGGTCCGCGACAACGTTACCTTCGGCCTCGAGAATCGCGGCGTCGCGCGCGCCGAGCGGGAAGCGCGCGCCCGCGAGATGCTGGCCATGGTCGGGCTGGCGCGATTCGCCCGGCACTATCCTCACCAGCTCTCCGGCGGCATGAAGCAACGGGTCGGCATCGCGCGCGCGCTCGCGAACGACCCGGAAGTGCTCCTGATGGACGAGCCGCTCGCGGCGCTCGACGCGCAGACCCGGACGATCATGCAGGAGGAGCTGCTGCGCATCTGGGCCACGCTCGGCAAGACCGTCGTGTACGTGACCCACTCGCTCGAGGAAGCGCTGCTGCTCGGCGACCGCGTGGTGCTGCTGACCGCGCGGCCCGGGCGCGTGTGCCAGATCTACTCCGTCGATCTCGGCCGGCCGCGGGGGCTCGAGGTGAGGGGCTCGCCGGCGTACGGCGCGCTGCTCGAGACGATCTGGTCGCGACTGCGCGAGGAAGTCCTGCGCGCGATCGCGGCCGACCGCGGCGCCGATTCCGAGCCGGCCGGCGGATGAAAGCGCCCGGCCGCTGGCTCGCCGACCGCTGGCTCACGATCGGCTCGCCGATCGCGCTGCTCGTCCTGTGGGAGTGGGCGAGCGCCACCGGGATCCTGCGCGCCGTCTTCTTCCCCCGGCCCTCGACGATCGCCTGGCATCTGCGCGATCTCGCGGCCGACGGGACCTTGTGGGGCCACGTCGCCACGACGCTCGTTCGCATCGCCTGGTCCTTCTCCCTCGCCGCGGTCCTGGGCGTGGCGATCGGACTCGCGATGGGGCTCTGGCGCCGGCTGCGCGAGGGGCTCGATCCCGTGTTCGCGGTGATCTACCCGATCCCGAGCGTCCTCTTCCTGCCGCTCGTGAGCTTCCTGGTGCCTCCCGGTGAGATCGCGCTGGTCGTGACGACCGCCGTGACGTCGTTCTTCTTGATCGCGTTCACCACGACCCACGGCGTGACACAGATCGACCGGCTCGTCGTCGAAGCGGCCCAGCACTACGGGGCGAGGGGCTGGCGGCTCTTCGCCGCGGTGCTCCTGCCCGGTGCGCTGCCGTTCATCTTCACCGGGCTCCGGCTCGGCCTGGGTTTCGCGCTGATCGTCGTCGTGGCCGTCGAGATCGTGTCCACGAGCCGCGGGCTCGGCGCGCTCCTGTGGCTGTCCTGGCAGGTGCTCAAGGTCGAAGACATGTACGCGACGTTCTTCGTGATCGCGCTGCTCGGCGCGCTCCTGTCCTACGGGCTGGTGGCGCTGCGCGCCCGGCTCTTGCCGTGGGTGCCGGACGTGGGCGATCGCTAGATGAGCGTGGCGGTACCGGTCGCGGCGCTCGTGCTGTGGGAGATCTGCTCGCGGCTCGCGATCGTGTCGCCGCGATATTTTCCGGCGCCCACGACCGTCGCCTGGACCGTGGGGGATCGCCTGGTCGCCGGCGATCTCGCCGGGGGCTTGCTCGTCACGCTGGCGCGTCTGGCGTTCGCCTTCGCGCTCGCCGCCGTGCCGGCGGTCCCGCTCGGGCTGCTCATGGGTATCGCGCGGCCGGTACGTGACCTCGTCGAGCCTTACGTGGCGTTCATCTTCCCGGTCCCGAAGATCACCCTGCTCCCGTTTCTCTTGATCATCCTGGGCGTTGGCGAGCCCGCCTTCGTGCTGACGGGTGCCAGCTCGGCGTTCTTTCAGATCGTCATCAGCACGCTCGGCGGCGTGCAGACGATGGACCCGCGTCTCCTCGAGGTCGGTCGCAACTACGGCGCCCGCGGGGCGCGTCTCTTCTGGAAGGTGATCCTCCCGGCCGCGCTTCCCTCGATCTTCACCGGTCTCCGGCTCGGCCTCGGTCTCGCGCTGGTCACGCTCGTCGCCGTCGAGTTCATCGCTGCGAAGTCGGGCCTGGGCCACCTCGTCTTTCGTCACTGGCAGATGCTGAGCACGCCGGAGATGTACGCGGCCTTCGCGCTCGTCGGCGCCCTCGGCCTGGTGCTCACGCGCGGGCTTCGCGCGCTTCAGGCGCGGGTGCTGACCTGGCAGGAAGACATCGGGGTGTAGCGGCCGATCAAGCCGAGAGCACGCGATGTTGCTCCACCACGACCGTTGGAGCGAAGAGCCGAACGTTCTCTTCGATCTTCCGCAGCTGGGCGGCGACTACCTCCGTCCCGACGCCGGCAGGCGCGTACGCGACGTACAAGACGCGAGAGGTCTCCGAGGAGATCGCTGACCGGTTGTCCTGCCCGTAGATGATGTCGCCCTCGTCCTCTCCCAACAGAGATGTCTGGCGTCATCCGTGCCGCCGCGGATCAGCGGCCCGTAGTCGAAACCGACGAACCGCTGTGTCAGCTCCTCCCAGATGCCGTCGAAGCCGATCGCCTCTGTCGGGAACGAACAACCTCCGTCTGCTCCTTCGAGGAGGATCCACTGGTCGGGAAGCCATGGGCCGTCAGAAGTCGTCACGTGCCAGATCCGGTTTACCTCCTGCGTCGGAGCCTCAAGAGAACGCAGGCGCGGAGGGAAGAGCGTCAGGGCGCGTCTCGCGGCCGCGCCCCTCTCACGTTCAGAGAACCGTGCACGCCTCCTCGAACTCAAGACGCGGCAGCTTCGCCATCACCTTCGACGGATCGCCGTGACCCACGTTGCACAGGAAGTTCGACTTGACCCGGCCGTCGGGGAAGAACTCGGCGTCGACCTTCGCGTTGTCGAACCCCGACATCCCGCCGACGTCGAGCCCCACCGCGCGCGCCGCGATCATGAAGTAGGCGCCCTGCAACGTGCCGTTGCGGAACGCGACCGTCTCGGCCAGTTGGGCGTTCGCTTCGTAGGGGTTCTTCATCTCGGGCCGGTGAGGGAAGAGCTTGGGCAGGAGCTCGTAGAAGCGCGTGTCGTAGCCGATGATGGCCGTGACGGGCGCCGCCTTGGTCTTGTCGACGTTGCCGGGGCTGAGCGCCGGGAGCAGCCGCGCCTTCGCGTCCGGTGTGCGCACGAAGAGGATCCGCGCCGGGCACGAATTGGCGCTCGTCGGCCCCGACCGCATGATCCGATAGATCGCCCGAAGCTGGCCGTCGGTGACCGGCGTCGGCAGCCAGCCGTTCTGCGTTCGGGCCTTGAGGAAGATGAGGTCGAGGGACTTCTCGTCCAGGGTCACGTCGCTCCTCCGGCTCGTCGTCAGTTCTTCTTGGCGTCCTGGATGGCCAGCCACACGCGCTCGGGCGAAGCCGGCATGTCGAGCTGGCGGACGCCGACCGAGGCGAGCGCGTCGATGACCGCGTTCATCACGGCGGGCAGGGCGCCCACGGTTCCCGCCTCGCCCGCGCCCTTGGCGCCCAGCGGGTTCAGCTTCGTCGGCACCGGGTTGCTCTCGATGTGCATGTCCGGAAAGGCATCGCCGCGCGGAATCGCGTAGTCCATGAACGACGCGGTGAGGAGCTGGCCCGACTCGCGGTCGTAGACGACCTGCTCCATGAGCGCCTGGCCCACGCCTTGTGCGACGCCGCCGTGGATCTGGCCCTTCAGGGTCACCGGGTTGATGACGGTCCCGACGTCGTCGACGATCACGTAGCTCACGATCGCCACCGCGCCGGAGTCGGGTTCGACTTCCACCTCGCACACGTGACAGCCGTTCGGCCACGTGGCCTGCTTCGGCGAGAACGTCCCGGTCTCGTACAGGCCGGGCTCGACGCCAGGCGGTAGCTGATTGGGCTGGAAGGCGGCGCGCGCGACCTCCTTCAGCCCGACGGCGCGATCCGTGCCGACGACGCCGAACTTGCCGTCGGCGAACGTGACGTCCGCCTCGGCGGCTTCCAGCAGCCGTGCCGCGATCTTCTTGCCCTTGGTGATGACCTTGTCGGCGGCCTGCCACAGCGCGGTGCCGCCGATGACGGTCGACCGCGAGCCCATCGTGCCCATGCCGAAGGCAACCCGGTCCGTGTCGCCGTCCACGTAGAGCACGTCGTTCGGATCGAGGCCGAGCCGCTCGTTGAGGATCTGCTTGAAGGTCGTCTCGTGGCCCTGGCCCTGGTTCTTCGAGCCCATCAGGACGGTCGCGCTGCCGCTGGGCGCGAACCGGATCTCGGCGAACTCGGGCTGCGGGCCGGCCGCCTGCTCGATCGGGTTGACGACCGCCAGGCCGCGCAGCCGGCCGCGCCGGCGCGACTCGTCGCGCCGCTGCGCAAAGCCGGCGACGTCGCCGAGCTTCAGCGCCTTCTCCATGCTCGTCGAGAAATCACCTGAATCGTAGGTGGCGCCGAGCGGGTTCTTGTACGGCATGGCGGAGCTGGGGATCAGGTTCTTCCGCCTGAGCTCGATCGGATCCAGGCCAAGCTCGCGCGCGGTATCGTCGATCAACCGCTCGAGGACGTAGGTCGCCTCCGGCCGGCCCGCGCCCCGGTACGGCGCGGTCGAGTTCGTGTTGGTCATGACGCTCGTCACGTGCACGTACGCGGCCTGGAACTTGTAGACGCCAACCAGGGTGACGACGTTGCTGAATGTGGCCAGGAGGTTCCGGTCCGAGGAGACGTACGCGCCGACGTTCGCGAGCGTGTGAACGCGCAGGGCGAGGAAGCGGCCGTCCGCGTCCAGCGCGATCTCCGCCTCGCTCACGTTATCCCGCGCGTGCTCGTCGGCCAGGATCGCCTCGCGCCGCTCGCACTGCCACCGCACCGGCCGGCCCAGCTTGCGCGCCGCCCACAACACCAGCTTGTGCTCGGGGTACTGCCAGCCCTTGGTGCCGAAGGCGCCGCCGACGTCGCCCGCGACGACGCGGATCTTGTGCTCGGGAACCTTGAAGATGTTGCTGGCCAGCGCGTTGCGGACACGATGCGGGTACTGGACGTCGGCGTAGAGCGTGTAGCGGTCCTCGTGCGGGTCGTAGACGCCGAGCGAGCCGCGCGGCTCCATGAACTGGGCGTGCACGCGGGTGATGACGTAGCGGCGGCGGACCACGCGATGGGCCTTCGCGAACGCAGCCTCGGTCGCGGCGCGGTCGCCCGACTCGAAGATGTTGCTGATGTTGTCGGGGCACTCGTCCCAGACCGGCGCCGCCCCGGGCTGCGTGGCGTCCGCCGTCGCCGTCACCGAGGGCAAGGGCTCGTAGTCGATCTGGACGAGGTCGGCCGCGTCCTCGGCCTGGGCGCGCGTCTCCGCCACGACCATCGCGATCGGGTCGCCCACGTACCGCGCGCGCTCGCGGCTGAGGCCCTTGTGCGGCCGCGCGAACATCGGACCGCCGTCCGGGCGCTTGCGCTTGAGGGTCATGCTCATCGTGCCGAGCCCCGCGACATCGGCCCCAGTGAACACGGCCAGGACGCCCGGCGCCCGCAGCGCCGCCGCGAAATCGATCCCGCGGATGCGCGCGTGCGCGTGCACCGAGCGCAGGATAACGGCGTGCGTCTGGCCCGGAACGTTGACGTCGTCGAGATAGCGGCCGCGGCCCCGCAAGAGCCGGACGTCCTCGACCCGCTTGATGCCCTGTCCGATGCCGTATTCGCCCATCAGCCGCGTCCTCTCTTCATCACTGCGGGAGCAGGCGGGCGCCGGGCGCCGCGAACTCCTTCGGCCACACCACGACCCACTTGCCGTCCTGCACTTGCTTCACCTTGGAGAGATCGTCCCCGTAGTTGTTCGGCCCGTCGAAGCGGAAGCGGCCGCCGATCGTCTGGACCTGGTTCTTCCGGAGCCACTGGGCCAGTACCTTGTCGTCGAGGCTCTTGGTCGCAGTCACCGCCGCCTCGAGCATCTGCCAGGCCGCGTACGAGCCCGCGGCCTGCGTGTCGACGTTCGTGTAGGGGACGCCGGCCTTGGCCGCGCGCTCGTGATAGAGCGTGGCGAATCTCGCGGCGGCTGGGTTGTTCAAGAACGGCGGGTGCTCCTCGAAGAACGTCATCGAGAGGGCGAGCTTCGCCTCCGGGGCCACGACCATCGGACCCGGCGCCGGGAAAAGGTGAAAATGCCGGCGCGGCGTGTAGTCCAGGCGCTTGAGCTCTTCCAGGACCAGGTTGCCGTCCAGGCCGAGCGCGCCGACCCACAGGAGCTCCGGATTGGCGTCCTTGATGCGCGCGGCGATCGGGCCGAAGTCGCGCGTCCCGAATTCGTACTCGAGATAGAGCAGCTCCTTGAGACCGCGCTGCTTGGCCACCTCGCGCGCGCCCGAGGATTGGAACTGAGCCGACGGAAACTTGCTGGTGACGATCGCGATCGTCTTGGGCGGATTCGCGGTCGCGGCCACCGCGTCGAAGACGATTCCCGGCACCGTGCGCTGGGGCTCGGGCCCGAACGGCGCTGCCGGAAACTGCATGTCGTACTTCGCGAGGTGCGGCATCCCGAAGCTGTGATGGATGAGCATCTTCTGGTAGCGCTGGGCCACGGTCATCGCGGCGAGGATCCCGCTCGTCGCGTAGGGCCCCATCAACAAATCGACCTTGTCGACCGTGATGAGCTTCTCGTAGAGGCTGCGCGTGACCTCGGGCTTGGACTGATCGTCCAGCACGACCCACTCGACGGGCCGGCCGAGCAGACCGTTGGCGCGGTTCAGCTCCTCGACGTAGATCTCGGCGGTGATCTTGTGCAGGAGCGCGGTCGCCGCGAGCGGGCCGGTGAGGGCGAGGGTGCCGCCGATCCTGATCGGCGGGCCCGCGGGTGCCGCGAGCGCTCCCAGCGCGAGCGCGACGAGGACGGCCGCGGCGAGCACGCCCAGGAGGGCCGGGGTCTTTCGCGAGAGCATCGTCTGCCTCCTCCGCAGCGAGGAAACGTCGCGCCGATTGGGGGTCGCATCAGACGTCGGCGGGCGATATCCGCGAGCGATCGGCGCGAGCCTAACCGGGCGGGGAGTGGCGAGTCAAGGGGACGGGGAGACTTGCAGCGGAGCGAGGACTAGCGCGACCGCGCTTCGAGCTCCCCTCGTAGCCGGGTCAGCTCGACCGGCTTTTGGAGCACGGCCACCACGCCTTCTTCCATCCGGTAGCCGTACGCGCCCTCGTCGAAGCTCGTGATGACAATGGCGGAGGTGTTGGGCTCGTAGCGCCGCGCGAAGCGGAGCAGGTCCAGCACGTTCAGGGTGACGTGCCGCTCGGACTGGACGTTGTCGTCCAGCAAGAGGAGATCGTACGGCTGCGAGAAGATCGCCGCGAATCCCGCCCACATGTCCGCGGCCACCTTCACGTCGTGGCCGTCGGCGGACAGGATCACCCGCAGCCCCTCCCGGGCGTGACGCTCTCGCTCGACTACGAGAATGCTCAGCGACATCCGGCGCTCTTGGACATAGCAGAGCAACGAGCGTGCCCGGAGCGCGCGCAGGGCTGCGCCGGGCGCCAAATGGGCGAAAGCGCTGGCCGCAGGGCGACCGGGGAGGGCTCGGCCATGGGGAAGCGTGAAAAAACTACCTCGTACGAGTTACTTGGTCGCGCCGGCGAGATCGTGGGTCAGCGCGCGCGCCTTACTGGCGAGGTTTGCCGCCCGCTGATAGTCCCGCTGGTCGAGGGCGCTGCGGGCCTGGTCCAGGAAGCTCTTCGCGGTCTTCAGGGCCTCTTGCTGAGGCGGCTTCAGCGAGCGGCCCTCGAGCTCGCCCACGGCTCGGGCGACGTCGCCGATGTTCTGGCGAGCGCTCTCGAGAAGCCGCTGCTCCTCCGCGGCCGGCACTTCTGGCCGCAGCACGCCCGACGGCGAGGTCGTGCTCGGCTTCGGCGCAGGGGCGGCCGCCGGCGCCGGTGGGGGGCTCGCCGTGCTCGTGGACGCAGCGGGCTTCGTGACGACCGTCTCGCTCGCGCAGCCGGACAGGAGCAGCGCCGAGACGGAGACGAGGATGCGACGGGTCACATCGGCCCACTTTTCGGCGCCACCGGAAGCGTCAGGACCATCACCGTGCCGCGGTCCACTTCGGATTCGACGTCGATCCGGCCGTCGTGCATCTGCACGATGCGATAGACCATCGAGAGCCCGATCCCCGAGCCCTGCGACTTCGTCGTGTAGTAGAGGCGAAAGATCTTCTCGCGATCCTGCGCCGGGATGCCGACGCCCTCGTCCGCAACGCGGATCTCGACCGAGCCGTCGGGGCCGACGCGAGCGCCGAGCGTGACGGTCCCCCCCTTCGGCATCGCCTGGATCGCGTTGGCCACGAGATTCGTGAGCGCCTGCTGGAGCAGCTCCGCGTCGCCGGCGACGGGCGGCAGGTCGGGCACCACGTCCTCGGCGATGCGCGCGCCGGCGCGCACGGCTTCCGGCGCCATGAGCCGCGTCACCTCCGAGAGCAGCGCTCCCACCTCGACCGGCGCCAGCCGGATCTCCTCGGGGCGCACGAACTTCAAAAAGCCCTGCACGACGCGATCCAGCCGTACGATCTCCTGAGCGATCACGTCGAGGTTCTCGCGGACCGTCGGCTGGCTCCCGCCCAGGCGCGCCTTCAAGAGCTCGAGGTGGATGCGCATCGCGTTCAGCGGGTTCTTCACCTCGTGAGCCACGCCCGACGTCAGCCGGCCGAGCGCCGCGAGCTTCTGCGAATACGTCACGAGCGATTGCACGGCGCGGACCGGCTCGAGGTTGCGCAGCGCGAGCACGCCGCCGCCCGCTCGGTTGCCGTCGGGAATGCGGTAGCTCGACACCGCCAGCTCGCGGGACTGTCCGTCGGCAGCGCGGACTTTCACGGCGGCGTTGCGGCGCTCGATACCGGCGTCGAACAGCTCGGCGACCACGGGCGCCAGCGGGTGATCGGCCGGCACGAGGCCGACCAGCTCGCCCTCGAGCAGCCCCTCCGCCGTCTGGTTGCAGAACACGACTTCGCGCTTGCTGTTCAGCACGACCACCGCGTCCTCGAGGCTGTCGAGGATGCCTTCCATCCGCGCGCGATCGCTCTGCCAGTGCGATTGCTCGGCGTGGACCCGCTCGCCCAGCTGATTCACCCTCGCGGCCAGCTCTCCGAGCTCGTCGTCCCGCGTCAGGTCCACGGTGGTGCCGTACTCGCCGCGGGTGAGCCGGTCCATGCCGTTGGCGATCTTGCGTAGCGACTGCAGCAGGAGGCGGCCGACCACGAGCCCGACCGCGATGGCGACGCCGAGCGCGGCCAGCGCGACCGCCAGGCTATAGAGCGCGGCGTGCGTCAGCTCCTGCTTGAGGAGGCTGGTCGAGACCCCCACGCGCACCGTGCCGAAGGGTCGCTCGCCCCGGCGCATCGGGACCTGCGCCTCGTACACCTCGGGCGGGCCGAAAAGCGAGGCCACGATGGCGAGCGTCGATCGCGTCTTCAGGCGCTCGAGGCTTTCGCGCGGCGGCAAGGTCCCGCCCTCGAGCTTGGGATTGCTGTGGGCGAGGATCCGATCGGCCGGATCGACCACGGCCGCGTAGACGACCGTGTGCGAGTAGCCGATCATCCCTTCGAGCAGGGCGCGGATGCCCGGATCTTGCTGCAGCAGAGCAGGCGCGGGGATCGGCGAGGCGGCGACCACGCGCGAGCTCTGGTAGTAGAGCTGGCGCGCCATGAGCTCGCCCTCCTCCGTCGCGGCGGCGAGCGCCAGCCGGGCCACGTTCGCGAGATGCGCCACCGTCGACGCCGCGACCACCAGCAGGACCACGAAGGCGAGCGCCAGGACCTGCCGCGCGCGAAGCGTCAGACGCATGCGCCTCAGGCGCTGTACTTGTGGAGCTTGTTGTGGAGCGTCTTGAGACTGATGCCGAGAATCTCGGCGGCGCGGGTCTTGTTGCCCCCCGTCTGCTTGAGTGTCCGAAGTATCAGCTCACGCTCGGCGTCCTCGACGGTGGTGCCGACCGGGAGCACCAGATCGGCCTCGCTCGCCGTCGCCACGGGTTCGATCGGCGTGCCGAGCGGCGGCAGGTGCTCGGCCCGGACCAGATCGCCCGAGCAGACGATCACCGCTCGCTCGATCACGTTGCGAAGCTCGCGCACGTTGCCCGGCCAACGATGTCGCCGCAGGACGTCCAACGCCCCCTCGTCGACTCCCCGGACGGTCCGGCCGTGGCGGTCGTTGAACTCCTCGACGAAGGCCTGCGCGAGATCGGCGAGATCCTCCAGTCGGTCGCGCAGGGGCGGTAGCGAGATGGCGAAGACGTTGAGCCGATAGTAGAGGTCTTCGCGCAGCGTACCGTCGGCGAGCGCCTTCGCGGGCTCCTTGTTGGTCGCCGCGACGACGCGGACGTTCACGTGGATCTCGGTCTTGGCGCCGAGCCGGCGGAACTGGCCCTCCTGCAGCACGCGGAGGAACTTGGCCTGGGTCCCCGGCTGCATCTCGGCGACCTCGTCCAGGAAGAGGGTCCCGCCGTCGGCGAGCTCGAAGCAGCCCTGACGCCGCTCGACGGCGCCGGTGAACGAGCCGCGCTCGTGGCCGAAGATCTCGCTCTCCAGCAACGTCTCCGGGATCGCGGCGCAGTTGACCGCCACGAACGGCCCTCTGCGGCGCGGCGAGAGCTCGTGGACCGTTCGGGCGACCAACTCCTTGCCCGTGCCGCTCTCGCCGGCGATGAAGAGCGTCGCGTCGGTGGGCGCCGACACCTCCACCTGGCGCATGACTTCCATCATGCCGTGCGAGCTGCCGAGGAGCCGGCCGAACGCGCCGCGCTGGCGGAGCTGGCGCCGCAGCAGCTGAACTTCGCGCGCCGTCTCGGAGCGCTCGAGCGCGCGGTCGAGCAGGAGCTGAAGGCGCGTCGGGTCGACGGGCTTGGTGAGATAGTCGTAGGCGCCGTCCTTGATCGCCTGCACCGCGGTCTCGATGCTGCCCTGGCCGGTCAGGAAGACCACGGCCGTGGTCGGAAAGTCGCGCTTGAGCCGGGTGAGAAGCTCCAGCCCGTCGATCCCGGGCATGACCAGGTCGGCGATCACGAGGTCCGGAGCCCGGACGGCGGCGCGCTCGAGCGCTTCCTGGCCGTCGGCGGCCGCCGTGACGTCGTAACCCCACACCGTCAGGAGCTCCTGCAGCCCCTTGCGCGAGGCGGGCTCGTCGTCGACGACAAGGATGCGATGGTCCTTCATCCGATCCGCATGGCCAAATCGCTCCGTCGCGACTTCCACCGCGTCGCCTGGCGCGGTCGAGGTACTTGAGTCCGGCCGAGCCCCACCCGGCGAGGCGGCGTTCGCGGCCTCAGTGTACCCCAGCGGACTCTTGCTCATGGCGTCGCGATACCGGCGCGCGCGGGGTTGGCGTGAAGCAGCCGCCCGTCCGCGCCTGGCCACGACCGGATCGCCCATTCGAGCCGCGCCCGGAGCTCTACGCGATGACCGCAGGGACCGAGCATGACCGACATCATCTCATCGCGCTTCTCGCTCCAGTCTTCGACCCACCGCAGCGCGTGACAACGTCCGCACATCATGGTCTTTGTGGGGTTCATTGGTTCCTCACGTTGTCAGGAGCCTCGTCCTCGTCGTCCTCGTCGGTCGCGACCGTCGCGAGAACCACCGTGTCCTGGAGGACCTGGATGGCGTCCACCCGAATGCGCGAGAAGCCCATCGCGACGGCGCCGCGCAGAGGGGTATCGAACGCTTCCCGCAAAGCCTGCTTGACCGCCGGATCGGAGCGATCGACCAGGTTCACCACCGTCTGCATGCGGACGACACGGGCCGAGACCGGCAAGACGGCGACGACCGTCGCTATCACCAAAGCCGCCACGAGCCCTGCCAGTGCGCGCACGGTGCCCCCTGATCGCGAGAGTTTTTCGCTCGTGCCGCCCGGGTGAGCATCGCCCGTGCCAGAGGTTCCCCGCCTCATGCTAACTCATTGAGTCGTTTGGGGAATCGACCCGATGAATGCATTCCATCCGGGTAAGATCTAGAGGGGTTCGAGCAAGAAATACGCTGTAAAATTTACACGAACGTCGGCCGCCCGTCAGGATCGCGACAGGTCAGCGATCGCCCTGAGGCGCGCTTTCTTTGGGCTCGCGGGCCGGGCGCCGGAACCACCCCGTCAGACGGTTCCAGCCGCTGACCACGTGGTCGATAACACCGCCATGCTCGTCGCACATCGGCGGCTCGGTCCCGGTAAGGAACGCTTCGCGAACGATCACCGGACACGCCCCTGTCGCCCGCTTGCCGTTCGTGGCGTCGATGTCCGCGAACGAGATGCCGGCCGGCACCTGGAAATCCGGCTGCGGATAGGCGTCGAGCGCCTGCTTCATGAAGTCCAGCCAGATCGGGAGCGCCGCCTTGGCTCCGCTCATGCCGTGCGGCTCGCCGCTGTCGAAGCCGACCCATACCAGGGCCAGCAGTCGCGGCGTGTAGCCGACGAACCACGCATCGCGCCCGTCGTTGGTCGTGCCGGTCTTGCCCGCGACGACGTCGGGAAGCCCGCTCGAGCGCACGGCGCTGCCGGTCCCAGACGTGACGACGCCCTTGAGCAGCGACGTCACCAGCCAGGCTTCGGCAGGCGAGACGACCTGAGCCGATTCCTCCGCGGCGGCCGGCTTGACCTCTTCGTCGCCGAACTGAACCGTGCGGATTCCGGAGACGGCGGCGGGCCGGGCACCGCCGTTCGCCAGGGGCAGGTACGCGCGAGCGAGCTCGAGCGGCGTGACCTCGAACGCGCCCAGGGCCATCGCGGGAACCGGCGCGAGCTGACCCTGGAGGCCGAGGGCTCGCGCCATCTCGATCACGTTCGGGAGGCCGACGGTCTGGGCGATGCGGACGGTGGCCGCATTGAGCGACTGCTCGAGGGCCTGCCGCACGGTCACGACGCCCTCGTACCGGTCGTCGGAATTCCGCGGGCTCCACGGCGCGCCGTTGGACTCCACGGTGAGCGGCAGGTCTTCGACGCGCGATGCCGCCGTGAAGAAGGGCGCATCGTCGCCGGCACGGAGGGCGGCGAGGTAGACGATCGGCTTGAAGGCCGATCCGGGCTGACGGCGGGCGGACGTGACGCGGTTGAACTGGCTGGCGAGATAGTCTCGGCCGCCGACGAGCGCTCGGATCGCGCCCGTGGCCGGCTCGACCACGAGCAGGGCCACTTGAAGTCGTCGACCAGGGTCCCGGCGATAGGCCTGGGGCAGGCTCGACTCCAGCCGATCCAGACCGCGGACCGCCGCCGCCTCCGCGAACTTTTGCAAAGACAGATCGAGTGTGGTCGCGATGCGGACACCCCGCACGCGCGCGATCCCCGTGTCGAAGCGCTGCTCGAGCTCCTGGCGCACGTAGTCGACGAAGTACGGGGCCGACTGCCCAGGGCTCACCAGCGCGCGCACGTGGACGGGAGCGCGGCGCGCGCGCTCGAATTCGTCAGACGTGATCATCTTGAGGTCGCGCATCCGGGCGAGCACGACGTTGCGGTGCTCGCGCGCGCGATCGGGGTCGACGGCCGGCGAGTAGATGTTCGGGCCGCGGATGATCGCGGCGATCAGGGCCGCCTCGGGTGTCGTCAGCTGGTGGACTTCCTTTCCGAAATACGCGCGCGACGCCGAGCCGACGCCCCGGATCGCGATCGGCCCGCGCTGGCCCAAGTAGATCTCGTTCAGGTAGGCCTCGAGGATCCGCTCCTTCGAATAGCGCGCCTCGACCAGCGCCGCCAGCCACGCCTCGCGCAGCTTGCGGAAGAGGGTGCGGTGCGGGCTGAGGAGCCTGACCTTGACGAGCTGCTGCGTGATCGTGCTACCGCCTTCCTTGACCCGGCCGGCGCGGAGGTTGGCCCACGCGGCGCGCAGCAGCGCGCGTACGTCGACGCCGCCGTGCTCGAAGAACCGATGGTCCTCGGCCGCCAGCACCGCGTTGATCAAGACCCGCGGTGTCTCGTCGATCCGGACGGGCTTGTGGTCTTCTCCCGGCCGGTCCGTCGCGCTCGCGAGCACCTCCGGCTCGAGCGTGACCCCGGCGACGTCCTGGCCCGCGCGCGTGACCTCGGTGATCCGATCGTCGACGACCTGCAGCCTGACGAGGACGGCGCCGGCTTCTTCACCTCCGCGAAGATAAATGTCCCAGTTGCCCCCGGAGCGCCGGAAGAGTCCGGGTGAGGGGGGCGTCGAACGCGTCTCGGTGTATCCGAGGCGCGCGAGAGTGGCCGACAGCCCGACGCGCTGGAGGTGCACGCCGGGCGCGAGCGATTGCCCGGAGGCATAGATGAACGTCGCGCGACGGGCGTCGGCGCGCTCGAATCTGCTGAGCTCGATCGCGGAGTAGACGAGCGGGGCGCACACCGCCGAGGCGATCGCCACGCCCAGAACCAGTCGTCTCCAGCGGCGGAATTGCGCGATCAATTTCCCCGAGTCTACCAGGCTCGACCGTCTCCGGCGGTGCGGGGCGTGCGGCAGACGTGCCGGCGACGGTCTGACGACTAGGCGCGGGGCGGAGCGAGCGGATCCGGGTTCCCGAGCGCTGCGGCAACGGTCTGGTGCAGCTTGCCGAGGCCCACCGGCTTGGCCACGTACGCGAAGGCTCCCATCTCCATGGCCCTCGGCTTGAGCGTCGCGTCGGGGCTACCCGAGATCATGATCACTCTGATCGCCGGATCGAGGGCTCGGATGCGCTCCAGCACCTGGACGCCGTTGAGGCCTTCCATCATGACATCCAGCACCACGACGTCCGGACGGTGCTGCGAGACGGCGATGAGCGCGTCACCGCCATGGGCCGCGGCGTCGACCGCGTAGCCCGCTTCGGAGAAGTACTTCGTCAGGATCGTGACGAGGTCGGGCTCGTCGTCCACTACGAGAATGCGGCCCGCTGTCCGAATATCGCGCATCTCCCTACGATTATCGCTCGTGCGGCCTCGCCGTCCTAAGGGGATTGGAGAGACGGGCGAAGCTGTAGAATTCTCAGATGCTTGGGATACCGCGAAGCCCGCGGGCGGTCTATGCGACCGGCTTCGCCTCGGCTTCCACGGACGCGCTCAGCTCGGCGGGCGTGATCGCCTGGTCGAGCCAGAGCGAATGCCCGCACAGACAGCACTTCCAGAGCAGCCGAGTCGTGGCAAGGCACGCGAACCGTCGAGCCTCGGAGATGTGCGACTTGTCCAGGGCGAGCCGGCCACCGCATCGGCAGGTCAACATGGAAGCACCTCCGCTGGGTGAGGGGAGTGCACCCTTTGGGCCACCAACAAGTCCACGATTTCATTGGAATCGTGGACGATTCGGCTCGGACGGATTGGCAACGCCGGGAAGCGTGGGCGACCGTCCTCGTCACGCCACGACATGTCTCTCGTGGTGACCCCGACAAGGCTCATCGAGAGACTGCAGGCGCTCTATCCTGATGCCTCACGGCGTAGCCTCAAGCAGTGGCTCACCGGCTCCCGGGTTCGGGTCAATGGCGCCGTCGTGATCCGAGGCGACGTCGAAATCGCCCTCGAGGATCGCGTGGAGCTAGCCGCGCCCGCGCCGCCCGCGTGTCCCGCGCCCCTGCGGCTCGTCCACGAGGACGACGACATCCTGGTCGTCGACAAGCCCTCGGGGCTCCTGACCATCGCCACGGAGAGCGAGGGGGAGCGCACCGCCTACCGGCTCCTCCGCGACTGGGTCGCACGTCGCGGCGCGGGCTCGGCGCGGCTCTTCGTCGTGCATCGCCTCGATCGCGAGACCTCGGGCCTGATCGTGTTCGCCAAGACGGTGGCAGCGAAGCAGCACCTGCAGGCACAGTTCGCCGCGCGAACGGCCGAGCGCGTCTACGTCGCCCTCGCCGAAGGCGTGGTGCGCCGGGAGGAGGGCTCGCTGACCTCGCGCCTCGTCGAGGATCGCGCGCTGCGCGTGAGGATCGCCGAGCGCGGGGGCGGACGCGAGGCGATCACGCGCTATCGGGTCCTCGAGCGCCGGCGAGCCGCGACCTTGCTCGAGCTCCGGCTCGTGACCGGTCGCCGCGCCCAGATCCGGGCCCAGCTCGCCGCGGCCGGCCATCCGATCGCGGGGGACGCCCAGTATGGCAGCCGGACGGATCCGATGAAGCGACTGGCGCTCCACGCGACGCGGCTCGCGTTCACGCACCCGCGGGGGGGCCGCGCGAGCTTCGACAGCCCGCCGCCGCCCGCATTCGGCCGCCGCGCGTGACTCGGTGCTATGATCCGCTGGCAACGCACCTGACACCATGAGTACCCCTGAGAACCGCGTGAGCGCGGACGTCGCGGGCCTTGCGGCCGCCGTCGAGCGGATCGCGGCCGACCTCGCGATCGCCGAGGAGCCGGCCGGCTTCGTGCTGGCGCTCGAGGGCGAGATCCCCGCCGAGCCTCGTGACTGACTGGACGATCCAGACCCTGGCGCGGGCGATCGCCGCGCGCAAGATCTCCCCGGTCGAGGCGACCCGGAGCTGTCTCGACCGTATCGCGCGGCTCGACGGGGGCATCCACGCGTTCATCACGCTCGACGCCGACGGCGCGCTGGCGGCGGCGCGGGCCCTCGAGGCCGAGCTCGCGGCCGGACGAAGCCGCGGCCCGCTGCACGGCGTGCCGCTCGCCTACAAGGATCTCTGCCACGTGCCCGGCCTGCCGACCTCGTGCGGCACGAAAACTCGCGAATACTTCACCGCGCCGGTCGAGTGCACCGCGGCGGCGCGCCTGCGCGAAGCGGGCGCCGTCACCTTGGGCAAGCTGAACATGACGGAGCTGGCGATGGGCCCGTTCGGGGACAACGCTCACCACGGCGACGTCCACAACCCGTGGAAGCCCGGCCACTGCGCCGGAGGCTCGAGCAGCGGCTCGGCCGCCGCGGTGGCGGCCGGATTCGCGCTCGCGACCCTCGGCAGCGACACCGGGGGCTCGATCAGGCTGCCGGCCGCGTGCTGCGGCGTCGTCGGTCTCAAGCCCACGTACGGGCGGGTGAGCCGCGCCGGGGCGATGCCGCTGTCGTGGTCGATGGACCACCTGGGTCCGCTAACGCGCACGGTCGCCGACGCGGCGCTGATCCTCGAGGTCGTCGCCGGGCAAGATCCGCACGACGCGACGTCGAGCCGACGCGGCGTTCCGTACTACCAGCGCCTGCTCGAGAGCCCCGTCGCCGGGCTGCGGGTGGGAATCCCGGAGAACCACTACTTCGACGGCATCGACCCCGAGATGGACGCCGCGGTCCGGGCGGCCGCCGGTGTGCTCGCCGGCCTCGGCGCGCTCGTCGCGCCGGTCCGCGTCCCCGATCCGCGGACGCTCATCGATATCGGCAACGTCATCTCGCGCTCGGAGGCCGCGGCCCTGCATGCGCGGCTGGCCCGTGAGCGGCCGCACGAGCTCCAGCCCGCGGTCCGGGCGCGGCTCGAGATCGGATTCCACATCTCGGCCCACGACTATCTGCAAGCGCTTCGCCTGCGGTCGCGCCTCGCGCGAGAGTTCATCGCCGAGGTGTTCGCCGAGGTCGACGTGCTGGTCGCCCCCGTGATCCCGGAGCCGGCGCCTGCTCTGGAGGCGGTGAAGTCGGGCTCCGTCGACGAGTTCGTCGCGCGGATGGGACGATTCTCCAGGCTCACGCGGCCGTTCAACGCCCTCGGCCTTCCCGCTCTCACCGTGCCGTGCGGGCTTTCGTCGGACGGCCGGCCGCTGGCGCTGCAGATCGTCGGTCGCGCGTTCGACGAGGCGACGACCCTGCGTCTGGGCCACGCGTACCAGCAGGCAACCTCGTGGCACCTCGAGGGGCCGCGGCTCTGACGGACGCGGGGAAGGGCGGCGGCGGCGAGCGTCCGCGGCTCTGGCCGGTCTGGCTGTCGTGCGTCGCCGCCTTCGTGGCGATCGTCGCGTTCTCGCTCCTGGCCGTGGCGATCGTTCGAGCGTTCTATCCCGATCTCCCGGAGCGCGCCGCGCTCGAGGGCCTCCCGGGCCTTCTCGCCGGCAGCATCGCGTCGTCCGCGGCGTTCGCACTCACCGCTTTGATCGCCAGCGGCAGCGCGACCGCGGCCGCGCTTCGTCTCGTGCCGGGACGCGAGAGCGGCCGCACGCTCGTGCTGGCGGTCGTCGGGATGCTGGCGCTCGGCCAGACGCTCGACTCACTGACCGTGCTGGCGGGCCTGGCGCAGCAGGGCAACATGGTGATGATCCGCCAGGCGCTCGCCCAGGCGGTCGGGCCCGACCTCTTCCTCGCCGTGCTGATCGTCGGCGTCCTCGCGGGCACCGCCGAGGAGATCTTCTTCCGGGGATACATGCAGACGCGGCTCGTGCAGCGCCTGCCGCGGGGCGCGGCCGTGTTCGTCACCAGCCTCTTCTTCGGCGTCTTCCACATGGACCCGCTACACGGGCTGCTGGCGCTGATCCTCGGCCTCTACCTCGGCTGGATCACGGAGCTGACGGGCAGCGCGCTCCCCGCGGTGGTCTGTCACGTCGTCAACAACGCGCTGTTCACGCTCCTCACGGCCGCGTGGGGCGCGGTCGATGGGTTCGAGATCAACCTGGCGCTGGGCGCGGCGGGCGCCGTCGTGTTCGCCGGGACCGTGTTGTGCCTGCGCACCGCCCCGGCCGCGCCGGCGGAGAGCGCCTGGCTCACGAGCGTGGCGCTGCGCGTCTGGAAGCGGCTTCGCCGGTGAGCGACGCTCCGCTCGCCGTCGTGCGTCTCGCGCGGCACGAGGCCCCGGCGCAGCGCTCGGCCCCGTGAGGCTCGACGAGCTCGCGGCGCTCACCCGGCAGCGGCTCGCGGCGCGCGAGCGCCGCGTCGTCCCGCCGGGCCCGCTCGTGCGCGCGGCGGTGCTGGTCCCGCTGGTCGACCGCGGCGAGCCGTATCTGGTGTTCGCCAAGCGGACCGACACGGTGGGGAGCCATCGCGGCCAGATCGGCTTCCCGGGCGGGACGGTCAATCCGGGAGATGCCTCGCTCCTCGAGGCCGCGCTGCGCGAGTGCGAGGAAGAGATCGGGCTCCCGCGGGCGGCGGTCGAGCCGCTCGGCGCGCTCGACGACACCGAGACGTTCGCGACCAACTTCGTCATCACGCCGTGGGTCGGCGTGGTCCGCAAGCCCGTCGCGTGGCGGCCGGACGGCGAGGAGATCGAGCGCGTGATCGAGGTGCCGTTCAAGGCGCTCCTCGAGCCGGGCGGGCTGCGGGTCGAGCACTGGGAGCGCGACGGCGTGCGGCGCCCCGTCTACTTCTTCGACTACAACGGCGACACGATCTGGGGCGCCACCGCGCGGATCGTCAAGCACTACCTCGATCTCTTCGCCGACGCGCCGTGACCGACGGGCGCGGCCTCTGCGCCGGCTGCGCCCACGCGCGCGTCGTCACGTCCGCGCGGGGCGCCTCGTTCGTACTGTGCGGCCTGAGCCGCACCGACGAGCGCTTCGCGAAGTACCCGCGCTTGCCGGTGGTGGCGTGTAAGGGCTTCGAGGCACCGGAGCCGCCGCGAGAGGCTCAGGGCCACCAGAGGTAGAAGAAGCCCGGGCCGGCGCCCATGACCGAGGCGAGGCGCGAGAGGCTCACGTCGAGACTGCCGGCGGGCGCCTCCGACCGCGCGTAGTAGGTCGCGCGATATTCCGACGGCCGATGGTAGACGACCACCTTGGCCTGGTCGACCCCGATCGCCTTGCGCGTCAGCTCGAGCGCATCGTCCATATAGCCGATCCGGTCGATCAGCTTCAGCGCGAGCGCCTGCTGCGCGGTGTAAACGCGGCCGTCGGCGACTCGCCTGGCTGCGTCCGTCGGGAGCTTGCGCGATTCGACGAGCCGCGCGAGGAACTGGCCCTGGAGCCCGTCGATCACGGACTGGAAGATCTGGCGCTCCTCGCCCGTCAGCGCGCGGAACGGACTACCCATGTCCTTTCGCTCACCGGACTTGATCGCGGCGGCCGCGACCCCGAGCTTCTGCATGAGCCCCTCGGCGTTCACGGTCAACATGATGACGCCGATCGAGCCGGTCACCGTAGTGGGGTGGGCGACGATCGTGTCGGCGCCGAGCGCCACGTAATAGCCGCCCGAGGCCGCGACGTCCATCATGACCGCGACCACAGGCACCTTCTTGGTCGCCTTGAAGATCTGCAGCTCCTTGAACATGATGTCGGACGCCGTCACCGTCCCGCCCGGGCTGTTGATGCGGACGACGAGCGCCTTCACGTCCGAGTCCTCCGCGGCCTTCTTCAGCTCCTCGCGAAAGCGCACGAGCAGGCCGACGCGCGGCGTTGGCGCGCCGATGACCAGGGTCTGGGACTGACCTTCCTCGGAGAGAAACCCCGAGATGTCCGTCAGCAAGATCTTCGACCGCCCGCTCCCCTCGACGGTGCGCTCCTCGAGCGGCTTGATCCGCGGCGTGAGATCGACCGAGATCAACGAGCAGCCGGCGGCGAGGAGCGCGGAAACGAGCGCGGTCAGGAGCCGGAACCGCGGGCGCATGCGGCGAGTATACCGCGAGGGTTGATCGGCGCTTGCCGGCTCTGTGATAATCGCCACGCCATGGCCGCCGACTCGCTTCTGACGATCGACGACGTGCGCGCCGCCGCCCAGCGGCTCGCCGGCCGCGTCGATCGCACGCCGGTCATCTCCTCGGCCGCGTTCGACGACGCGAGCGGCTGCCGCGTCTTCTTCAAGTGCGAGAACCTCCAGCGTGCCGGGTCGTTCAAGATCCGCGGCGCCTTGAACAAGCTTCTGTCGCTCACGGCCGCCGAGCGCGCGCGCGGCGTCGTCGCGTACTCGTCGGGCAATCACGCGCAGGGCGTCGCGCTCGCGGCGCGGATGGTCGGGACGACCGCCATCATCTGCATGCCGACCGACGCGCCGGCCCTCAAGGTGGAGGCGACGCGCGGCTACGGCGCCGAGATCGTCTTCTACGACCGGCTCAAGGACGACCGCGCCGCGGTGGCCCGGCGCCTCGTCGACGACACGGGGCGCGTGCTTGTGCCCCCGTACGACGATCCAGCGATCATGGCCGGGCAGGGGACGGCGGCGCTCGAGCTCTTCCAGGAGGTTCCGGCGCTGGACGCGATCGTCACTCCGGTCGGGGGCGGCGGCCTCATGGCCGGGTGCAGCACGGTGGCGCGGAGCCTGTCCCCGGGGATCACGGTCGTCGGCGTCGAGGCCGACACCGCTAACGACACCTACCTGTCGCTGCAGAAGGGCGAGCGGGTCACGATCGCGCCGCCGCCGACGATCGCCGACGGCATCCGGCCGCAGAGCCCGGGCGAGCTCACGTTCCCGATCCTTCGCGAGAACCTGAGCGAGGTCGCGCTCGTCAGCGACGACGAGATCATCGCTGCGGTCCGCTTCCTGGCGCTCCGCGTCCGCGTGATCGCCGAGCCGACCGGCGCGGTCGGCGCCGCGGCGGTCCTGAGCGGCAAGCTCGCTCGGGGCGCGCGAGTCGGCGTGGTGCTCTCCGGCGGCAACGTCGACCCCGGGCTGCTGATCGAGATTCTCCAGGGTCGCTGAGCCGACGCTCAGCGGGCGTGAAAGGCCGGAATCACCTCGGTCGCCAGCCGCTCGAGCTGCTCGAGCATCCGGTCGGGCGGGCACATCGGCCGCAGGACGAACTTCGACCCGCCCCCCTGCACGTACTGCTCCAGCCGCTCGCCGACCAGGTCGGCCGGGCCGAACGCGGTACACGCGTCCAGCGTGGGCGCGTCGACGCGCCCGCGTGGAATGAAGGGGACCGCGAGCGCGCGCGCGACCGCCGGGTCGGAGTCGAGGCAGAACTGCACGAGCGTCCCGAAGTGGTCGCCCGGCACCTCACGCCCGGCTTCGGCCGCGAAGCTCGCGGTCTTGTCGACGCCGACGCGGAACTGATCGGGCGTGATGAACGACGGGATCCAGCCGTCGCCCATCCGTCCCGCCCGGCGCATCGCGGCCTCGCTGTTGCCGCCGATCCACAGCGGCATCGGCTGCTGGATCGGCCGCGGCAGGACCGTGATGCGATCGAGTTTCCAGAACTCACCGGCGAACGTGACCTCCGACTCCTCCCAGCACCGCCGCATCACCTGGATCGCCTCGTCGGTCCGGCGCCCGCGCTCGCGGAACGGCACGCCGGCGGCCAGGAACTCGCGCTCCTGCTCGACGCCGATGCCGACCGCGGGAAGGACCCGGCCGCCCGAGAGGTAGTCGAGCATCGCGAGCTGGCGCGCCGCGAGCACCGGCGACCGGAACGGGGCGATCAGCACGCTCGGCCCGAACTTGAGTCGCCTGGTGCGCGCGGCGACCGCGGCCATCGTCGTCATCGGCTCCAGAACGGGGATCGGTGACGACAGCCGATCCGAGAACCAGATCGAATCGATCTCGGTCCGCTCGCAGAGGTCGATGAGCCGCCAGAAGAAGTCCACGCCCTCGCCGGGCGAGCCGGCGGGCCACGGCCCGGGCATGATGCCGATCCGGTATTTGATCTGCATGGCGGTCTAGTACATCGAGAAGTCTTCGGCCTTTTCGGTGAGGAACTCGAGCAGCGCCGGGGTCCCCTCCTGGGTCTTCTTGATGGCCCGGCGGATGGCCGGCACGATCTCGCTCGGCTCGGACACGCGCTCGCCGTGGCCGCCGAAGGCCCGCGCCATGGCCGCGTAGTCGCCGCTGATGTCGGTCGAGCGGTACTTCGCCGTCGCCGTTTTCATGATCTTGAGCTCGATCGCCATCGAGAAGTTGTTGAGCAGGATCGAGAGGATCGGGATCCGCTCGCGCACGGCCGTCTCGAAGTCCATCCCCGTGAAGCCGATCGCGGCATCACCCCAGACGTTCACGCAGAGCTTCTCGGGCGCGGCGAGCTTCGCCCCCATGGCGAGCCCGAGACCGTAGCCGAGCTGCGTCGTCTTGCCCCAGCCGATGTAAGAGAGCGGCGCGATCGGCTCCCAGAACGGCGAGATCTGGTCGCGCGGGCTCCCGGCGTCGTGGGTAATGATCGTGTTGGCGACGTCGACCGTGTGCATCAGGTCCCAGATCACGCGGTAGGGGGACAGCGGCTTCGTGTCCTGCGTGAGCCGCGGGGTCCACTTGGCCAGCCACTCGCTCTTGAGGTCCTTGATCTCCTGCGTGACGGCCGAGAACCGGCCGCGCGGTCCACCCTTGAGACGATCCTTTACCTCGACCAGCAGCGCCTGGAGCGTGAGGCCGGCGTCGCCGACCAGCGCCAGCTCGGCCGGCACGTCCTTGTTGATATCGGTCGGGTCCAGGGTCGCGTGCGCGATCTTCTTATCCTTCGGCATCGCGACGCCGTAGTTCGTCGTGGCGAAACTGCAGCCGATTCCGAAGATAAGATCGGCGTTCGTGAGGAAGTGGTGGAGCTGCTTGGAGATCGAGCGGCCCCCGGAGCCGAGCGACAGCGGGTGATTCTCGGGGAACGCGCTCTTGCCCTGAAGACTCGTCGTCACCGGCGCTTCCAGGAGCTCGGCCAGGTCGCGGAGGACCTGCCACGCCCGTGCGTAGTGCACGCCCTGGCCCGCGTAGATGACCGGCCGCTGCGCGGCCACGAGAGCTTCGGCCACCTTCGAGACGTCTCGAGGATCCGGCGCCGACTTGAGCCGCGGCGCGGGCGTGTAGATGATCGGCTCCGGCACGTCCTCGCGCAGCAGGTCGACGGGGAATTCGATCAGCACCGGGCGCGGTCGGCCGTTCTTCACCTGGGTGAACGCCCGGCGCATTGCGTCGACCACCGCGTCGGGCACGATGACCTGCTCGCACCACTTCGTTACGTGCTGGAAGTTCAGAAACGAGTTGAAGTTCGGCTGGATGTTCGTGATCCGCCGCGGATAGCCGCCGGGCAGCACCACGATCGGCACCGAGTCGCCGTAGGCCTGGGCGACGCCGCCGAAGGCGTTCTCCGAGCCCGGGCCGTGCTGCATCGCGAACACGCCGACTCGCTCTCCTGAGGAGATGCGGCTGACGGCGTCGGCCATGTGCAGGCCGGTCCGCTCCTGGCGGACGATGATCGTGCGGATGTCGGCTTCCGCCGCCGCTTCGATGATCGGATTGACCGGATAGCCGATCAGGAACTTCACGCCCTCACGCTTGAGGATTTCGGCGACGGCCGCTGCTGCCTTCATGTCCACTCTCCCGGGTCGAGGTCCGAGGCTCGAGATTGCCCCGCAGCGGGGCGCGAGTCCGTCATATCCTACGCCAGGCCGACAAGGCCGGCAGGGAGAAGATACCGTGACTCGCGACGAGCTCAAGCGACGCGTCGACGAGGCCATCGAGCGCCACGCCGACGAGATCATCGAGGTGGGCGAAACGATCCGGCGCCATCCGGAGCTCGGCTTCAAGGAGTCGCGGACGGCGGCGCTCGTCGAGTCGAAGTTCCGCAAGCTCGGCCTGACTCCGCTCACCGGGCTCGCGCTCACGGGCGTCCGGGCCGACGTCACCGGCGGGCAGGGGCCGGGGCCGACCTTCGCGCTCCTGGGCGAGCTCGACGCGCTCGTCGTCACCGGCCATCCCGAAGCCGACCCGAAGACGGGCGCGGCTCACGCGTGCGGCCACAACGCCCAGATCGCCGGGCTGATCGGCGCGGCGATCGGCCTGGTGACCGTGAAGGCCTTCGAGCACCTGGCCGGCCGCCTGGCGCTGATGGCCGTCCCCGCGGAGGAGGGCGGCGACCTCGAGTGGCGTCTCAAGGAAGTCCGCGAGGGGCGGCTCGAGTTCCTCGGGGGCAAGTGCGAGCTGCTGCGCCTGGGACACCTGGACGACGTCGACATGGCGATGATGATCCACACCACGTCGCGTCCCGAGGACGGCCCGGCGTGCGTGCCGGGCTCGAACAACGGGCGCTTCGGCAAGACGGCGCGCTTCATTGGGCGCGCGGCGCACGCAGGCGGCGCGCCGCACATGGGCGTCAACGCGCTCTACGCGGCCCACATCGCGCTCGCCGGGATCAATGCGGTCCGCGAGACCTTCAAGGACGACGACACCATCCGCGTCCACCCGATCCTGACCCACGGCGGCTCGCAGGTGAACGTCATCCCGGGCGAGGCGCGCATCGAGACGTACGTGCGAGGCCGCACGCTCGAGGGCATCCGCGACGCCAACGCGAAGGTCGACCGCGCGCTCAGAGCCGGCGCGCTGGCCCTCGGCGCCGAGGTCGAGATCGAGACCTTGCCGGGTTATCTGCCGCTGCGCACCGATGCGACGATGGCGCGCGCGTTCCGGCGAAATGCGGAGAGACTGTTCGGCGCCGGCGAGTGCCGCGAGGCCGGGCACCGCGCCGGCTCGACGGACATGGGTGACCTGAGCCAGGTGATTCCGGTCCTCCATCCCTACATGGGCGGCGCCCGCGGCACCGGCCACGCTGCCGACTACGAGATCGTTGACCGCCATCTCGCGTACGTGATGCCCGCCCGGGCGATGGCGGCCATGGCGGTCGACCTCCTCTGGGACGGCGCCGCCGAGGCGAAAGCGGTGACCGCGGGGGCGGTTCCGGGAGTGACGCGCACGGCATACGTCGAGTTCCAGCGGAGCGTGCGCCGGCGCGAGGTCTATCGCGGCGTCTGAGGCGCGGGCCCAGACGCGCAGGTTGATTCTGGGGCGGCGCGCCCGTAGAATGAACGGCGGTTCAGTCAGAAATTCATGCGCGACCCCGACAAGCCGCAACAGATCATCGAGGCCGCGATTCGCGTCTTCGCGCGAAACGGCTACTACAACTCGCGCGTCTCGGACATCGCCCGCGAGGCCGGCATCGCGAGCGGCACGATCTACCTCTACTTCAAGACCAAGGACGAGATCCTCGTCACCCTCTTCCGCGAGAAGATGGCGCAGTGGGTCGCGTCGGTCCGGCGCGAGGTCGCCGCCGAGCGCGATCCGCTGGCCAAAGTCCGCAAAATCGTGGCGCTCCACTTCCGGGTGCTCGAGGAGAACCCCGAGCTCGCCGAGGTGCTCCAGGTCGAGCTTCGTCAGGGGCAGAAGTTCTTCAGGGGCGCCTCGGCGCACGAGGTGTCGGCCTACTTCGGCGTCATCAACGACGTGCTCGAGGAGGGCGCCGCCTCCGGACAGATCCGCCGCGACCTGCCGGTGAAGATCGCGACCAAGATGCTCTTCGGTGCGATGGATCAGCTGGCGACCTCGTGGGTCCTCGGCAAGCGCGCCTATCGCCTGACCGAGGCGGCCGAGCCGGTCGCGACCATCTTTCTCAAGGGAGTCTGTGCCCATGGCGTATGAGACCCTGCTCTTCGCGCGCGAGGAGAGCTTCGCGGTCATCACGCTCAACCGTCCGCCGGCCAACGCGATCAGCGCCGAGCTCGTCCGCGATCTCAACGCCGCGCTCAACTCGGTGGAGAACGACGACTCGGTCCGCTCCGTCATCATCACCGGGGCGGGCGAGCGCATCTTTTGCGCCGGCGCCGACCTCGGCTCGGCCTTCTCCGGCGACGACGTCGACGCGTTCATCCGGTTCGGCAACAGCGTGATGCGGAAGATCGAGCGGTTCCCGAAGCCCGTCATCGCCGCGATCAACGGCCACGCGCTCGGCGGGGGCTGCGAGATCGCGATGGCCTGCCACTTCCGGCTCGTCAAGGAATCGGCGCGGATGGGGCAGACCGAGTCGAACCTCGGCATCACACCCGGTTTCGGCGGCTCGCAGCGGATGCCGCGCCTCATCGGCCGGACCAAGGCGCTCGAGTTCCTCATCCTCGGCACGCAGGTGCCGGCGCCGGAGTGCCTGGCGCTCGGCCTCGCCAACAAGCTGACGAAAGAGGGCGAGACCTTGAACGAGGCGAAGGCGCTCGCGCGAATGATCGCCAAGCGCCCGCCGATCGCCACCAGGCTCATCATCGAGGCGGTCGACGAAGGGCTCGAGGCGCCGATCGACAAGGCGATCGACATCGAGGTGCGCGCGTTCCTCAAGACCCTCAAGAGCGAGGACGCCTCGGAAGGCATCCAGGCCTTCTTCGCCAAGCGCGAGCCGAACTTCAAGGGCAAATAGATGGACTTCGGCATCCGCGGCAAGGTCGCGCTCGTGACGGGCGCCGCGCGGAGTCTCGGAAAGGCCGACGCCCTCGCGCTGGCCGCCGAGGGCTGCGCGATCGCGATCCTCGACCTCGACGGCGACGGCGCCGTGGGCGCCGCCGGCGAGATCGAGGCGTCGGGCGGGCGCGCTCGCGGCTACGCGTGTGACATCCGCGAGTCGGCGCAGATCCAGGACGTCGTGAGCCGGGTCGAGCGTGACCTCGGGCCGGTCGACATCTGCGTGAACAACGCCGGGCTGATCTACACCGTGGCGCAGCTCAAGGACATGCGCGACGAGGACTGGGAGCTCAACCTCGCCGTGAACGTCACCGGAACCTTCAAGGTGACCAAGGCCGTGTTCCCGGGGATGCGCGAGCGGCGGTGGGGCCGGATCGTCTGCATGGCGTCGATCGCCGGCCTGATGGGCGGCTTCGGCCAGACGGCCTACGCGACGAGCAAGATCGGGCTGATCGGCTTCGCGAAGTCGGTCGCGCTCGAGGGCGCCCGGTACAATGTGACGTGCAACGCGATCGCGCCCGGGATCATCGCGCCGAACGCCAAGCTGAGCCCGCTCTACGAGCGGATGGTCAAGCGCGTGGCGATGCAGCGCGAGGGAGAACCCGAGGACGTGGCCAGTGCGGTAGCCTTTCTGTGCTCCGAGCGCGCGCGTTACATCACGGGCGCGGTGCTCACCGTGACCGGGGGAATGGACCTCTTCACGTTTTGACAGCCGAACCTCGGGTGCCGGACCCCCGCGAAGGCACCCCGACGCGACATCAGACAGACAGGAGGACGCGATGCCCACAGTGAAGGAAACGTTCGACGCGATGGCCTCGCGGTTCCGGACCGACAAGGCGGCCGGGACCAACGCGGTGATCCAGTACGACGTGAGCGGCGACGGCGGCGGCACGTGGCACGCCGTGATCAAGGACGGCGCCTGCACCGTCAAGCAGGGCGCGGGCACGAACCCGAACCTGACGCTCCAGATCTCTTCACAGGACTGGCTCGACATGCTCTCGGGCAAACAGTCGGGCCAGATGCTGTTCATGTCGGGCAAGCTGAAGGTGAAGGGGGACATGGGGCTCGCGATGAAGCTCGGCTCGATGTTCCAGATGTGACCCGACCAACCCCAGGCCGAGAAGGAGCTCGTTGACATGGCCCAGGAGCGGTTCACCAGCGGATTCGCCGCGGAGGCGCCGGCCGAGACGATCAAGCAGTGGCAGGAAGAGCTCGAGCGGGGATTCCGCCGCCTTCGCAATCTCCACGGTCTGGTGACGAACCCGGTGGAGCCGAAGACCGGACAGACCCCGCGCGTGGAGATCTACAAGCGGAACAAGTCGCGGCTGTATCGCTACGAATCGGCGCGCAGCCATCGCACGCCGGTGCTCTTCGTGCCGAACCTCGGCATCAGCCGCCCGTACATCTTCGATCTCATGCCCGGCGGCAGCTTCATCGAGCACATGACGAGGCGGGGCTTCGACTTCTACCTGCTGGACTGGGGCGTGTTCGGCCCGGAGGACAACGACCTCTCGGTCGAAGAGTGCGTGACCAAGATCCTGCCGCGGATGGCGCGGCGGGTGCTGGAGACGTCGGGCACCGACGAGCTCTCGGTGCTCGGCTACTGTATGGGCGCGCCCATCTCGGCGTCGTTCGTCGCCTCGCACCCGGACGTGCGCGTGAAGAACTTCGTCAACATGGCCGGTCCGTTCGACTTCGCGAAGGTCGGCCTCTTCGGGCTCTGGCTCGGCAAGGACAACTTCAACGTCGACCGCTTCGTCGACACGCTCGGCTCGGTTCCGGCAGACATGGTCAAGGCCGGCTTCAAGCTGCTCAAGCCGACGATGGACCTGTCGACCAATCTGAATCTCTGGTGGAACCTGTGGAACGACAAATACCTCGAAGGCTTCCAGGCCCTCAACAAGTGGGCCAACGAGTACGTGGCCTTCCCGGGCGAGTTCTTCCGCCAGTGGGTTCGCGACTTCTATCAGGACAACAAGCTCTACCGGGACGAGCTGGTCATGGGCGGCCGGCCCATCCGGCTCGAGCGCATCACGTGCCCGGTCTTCGTCGTGGGCGCGAAAGAGGACTACATCGCGCCCCCCGAGTGCGTCCGGGCGCTCCTCGACAAGGTCGGGAGCCGCGAGAAGGAATACATCGAGCTGCCGGGCGGACACATCTCGCTCATCGCGGGTCGGGGGGCCGCCGTCCATTGCTGGCCGAAGGTCTCGGCCTGGCTGGGAGCGCGCTCTTAGCGCCGGGCTCGAGGCTTTCGTTGACGCGCGGCGTCACGCAGGCGTAACATCGTAAGTGATGGCTGACGGCGTTGGATCGAACCAGCTCTTCGAGCAGTGGCGCAAGCAGTTCGAGGAGGGCGCGCAGGCGTGGTCGCGCCTGATCACGCAGACCGCCCCCGCCTCGCCGAGCCCGACGCAGGACCCGACCGCGTTCTGGCGCCCCGTGCTGGACCAGGGCGTCCAGACCTGGGCCAAGCTCTTCGCGCAAACGCCGGCGACGCCCGAGCTGCTGACGCAGTGGAAACAGTTCCTCGATCAGTGGATCGACGCCTGGTCCAAGGTGCTCGGCCAGGCGATGGGCACCGAGCAGTTCGCGAAGCTGATGGGCCAGTCGCTCGACCAGATGCTCGTTACCGCCGCGCCGGCGAAAAAGGTCGTCGATCAGCAGATCGAGCAGGCGCTCCAGGCGCTCAACTTGCCGTCGCGCAGCCAGCTGACGGGGATCGCGAAGCAGCTCGTCGAGCTCGAGGATCGCATCGACCGGCTCGAGGACTCGATGAACGCCAAGCTGCGCCGGCTCGCCGAGCGGGAGCCCAAGTGATCGGCCGGACGATCGCCGAGCTGGCGCCGGGCGACCACGCCGAGCTGGTGCGGCAGGTTGACGAAGACGACATCGCCGGCTTCATCGACGCGGTCGGCGATCTGAATCCTGTCCACAGCGACGCCGACTATGCGGCGACGACTCCGTTCAAGGAGCCCATCGCGCCCGGCATCTTCACGGCCGGGCTGATCTCGGCGGTCATCGGCACCCAGCTTCCGGGGCCCGGCGCGATCTACCTCTCCCAGAGCCTCAAATTCATCAAGCCGGTCAAGGCGGGCGACACGATCACCGCGCGGGTGCACGTGCTCGAGGTCGTGCGCGAGCGCAATCGCCTGCGCCTGCAGACCGTGTGCGTGAACCAACGCGGCGAAGAGGTGCTGTCGGGCGAAGCGTGGGTGATGCCGTCGAAGAGCCGCGTGGTCTACGACGAGCGGCCGCGCCGCGCCGGGTCGCTCGCGGCGCTCACCCTCCAGCCCTGGGCGATGGCGGCCCACGCCATGCGGCTGTGGGCCACCGCGGTCACATCAGCAGTCCGCCGTTGATCGAGAGCTCGGCGCCGGTGATGTAGTCGCCGTCCGACGAAACGAGATAGACGACCGCGCGACCGACCTCCTCCGCCCTTCTCCGGAATGCCCTGGACCATGTCCGTCTCGATGAAGCCGGGCGCAACCGCGTTCACCGTGACGCCCTTGCCGGCGAGCTCCTTGGCGAGCGACTTGGTGAACGCCGCGACCCCGGCCTTCGAGGCGGCGTAGTTGGCCTGACCGAAGTTGCCGATCTGGCCGATGACCGAGGTGATGTTCACCACGCGCCCCCACTCCTGCTTGAGCATCTGGTCGACGAAAACCTTCGTGCAGTTGAAGACGCCGTCGAGATTGATCGCGAGCACCTTGCGCCAGGACGCGTGGTCCATCCTGACGAACGTTTTGTCCGAGTTGATCCCGGCGTTGTTGACGAGGATGTCGAGGTGGCCGAACTCCTTCAGCACGTCCTGCGCCATCCGAAACGTATCGGGGTAGTCGCCGACATCGGCCTGGGCCAGGATCGAATGCCGCCCGCTCTTCCGGATTTGCTCGGCGACCTCCTTGGCGGCGGGCTCGCTCGAGACGTAGTTGATCGCGACGTCGGCGCCTTCTTGGGCGAGAGCCAGCGCGATGGCGCGCCCGATGCCGCGAGATCCACCGGTGACGAGCGCGGTGCGCCCCTTGAGCTTCATCGAAGCCACCTCCTGTCCGCGTGGGCCGCCAGTCTAGCACGCCGGCATCCGGCCAGGGTCTTGACGCGGGGTGTTACGCCATTCATAGTGACCCTCGAAGCCACCCCGTAGGGGAGTGCCATGGCGTACGTCATCAAGCGGTACTCGAACCGAAAGCTCTACGACACGCAGGAGAGTCGCTACGTCACCCTCGAGGAAATCGAGGAGATGATTCGCGCTGGCAAGGAGATCGCCGTGGTCGACGCCGCTTCCGGCGAAGACCTGACATCGGTCACCCTGGCGCAGATCATCCTCGAGAACGAGCGCAACCATCGCGCGACCCTTCCCACCGCATTCCTGCATCAGCTCATCAAGCACGGCGAGGCCTGGCAGGATTTCGTCCAGCGGTCGATGAAGTCGAGCCTCGAGGGCATCGTCTCGAGCCAGCGAGAGATGGAGCGCATCTTTCAGGACTGGGCCTCGAGGGCGGGGTGGGGAATGTCAGCGCCGCGCGCCGAGCCGCGCCGCGACGGCGCCGAGCCCGATGCCGAGCAACTCCGCGAGGAAGTTTCGACCTTGCGAGAACGTCTACGCTCCCTCGAGGAGCGGCTCGAAAAACGCAAGAACCAGAAGTAACTGTTCTAGCTCTGGTAGACGCCTTTCATCTTCTCGACGACTGCCGCGTAGGTCTCCTGGATACCCTTGCCGGCCTGCTCCGCCGACGTCTGAATCCGCTCGGCCGAGCGAGTGATCGCCTGGGCTTGTCCTTCCATCAGCTTGACCGCCTTCTCGACGCCGTCGACGCCGCTCAGCAGCGCCTTCTGGTACAGCTGCGCGGGATCCTTGGCGCCGTCGGACCAGGCGCCCTGCCAGTGCGCGGCGGCGGATTGAGAGCTCCGCAAGGTCTCGATCGCGCCCTGCTGGAGTTCGCCGCAGAGCCTCACACCCTCTTTCGCCGTCGCCGCCGAGAGCTCGACGAGCTCGCGCAGCACCCGCTGATTGGCGTCGGCCCACACCGTCATCGTCTCGACCACTTTGCCGGCGAGCTGACCGAAGGTCTCTTCCGCGCTTTTCCGATCGTCCATGCGTTTCCTCCTGCAGATCGATTCTGTTTCGTTGTGGCTTCGTTCGCGATACCCACTCGACTCGATTCCGAGTATAACGCGTCGCGTTAGCGAGTCAACCAATATTTCACGCACCGCGTTATAGGAGGTGTGCTACCGTCGCTTATCCCTTTCAAATTGATGCCTTAGACGGAGGATCCTATGGCCGCCGACACCCTCGCTCGGATGTTCTGGGATCGCGTCGAGCGCAGTGGTGACCGTCCCGCGCAGCAGTTCAAGCAGGGCGCCCAGTGGAAGACGCTCACGTGGCGCCAGATAGGGGACATCGTTCGAGAGGCCGCCCTCGGCCTTGTCGCGCTCGGTCGCGAGAAGGGCGACATGGTGGCGCTCCTGTCCACGAGCCGGGCCGAGTGGGTCCAGGCCGACTTTGCGATCTTCAGCGCCGGATGCGTGACGGTGCCCGTCTACCCGACCTATCCGCCCGATCTGATCGCGTACGTGGTGAACGACTCGGGCGCGAAAACCATCATCGTCGAGGACCCCGTCCAGCTCGCGAAGGTCTTGCAAGCTCGCGACAAGATGCCCGGGCTCCAGCAGGTCGTCGTCATCGCCGGCTACGACGCTCCGCAGCCGCCGAAGATGGTGATGACCTGGGACTCGCTCCGCCGGTTGGGACGCGAGAACGGCGCGGCGCACAAGAGCACGCTCGCCGAGCGCGTCGCCACGACTCGCCCGACCGATCTGGCGACGATCGTCTACACGTCGGGCACGACCGGTCCGCCGAAAGGCGTGATGCAGACCCACGGCAACCACGTCGCCGCCGTGACGGCGTCGAAACAGGCGACCCCGGTGCAGGAGGGCTGGGTGCACCTCCTGTTCCTGCCGCTCGCGCATTCGTTCGCCCGGCTCGAGTCGTTCCTCGGCGTGACGCATGGGCTGACCACTGCGTTCGCGGAGAACCTCGACAAGGTCGGGGACAACCTCAAGGAAACGCAGCCTCATTTCATCTGCAGCGTGCCGCGCGTGTTCGAGAAGGTGTACGGAAAGATCCTCGCCGGCGTAGAGGCAGGCTCCCCCGCGAAGAAGAAGATCTTCAACTGGGCGGTATCCGTCGGCCGTGACGTGAGTCGCCATCAGCAGCGCGGCCAGCCCGTGCCGACGGCGCTGGAGCTGAAGCGAAAGCTCGCCCACAAGCTGGTGTTCTCGAAGCTCCACGCCGCGCTGGGCGGGCGCCTGCAGTGGGCCGTGTCGGGCGGCGCCCCGCTCTCGCGTGACATCGCCGAGTTCTTCCACGCCGCCGGCATCCTGCTGCTCGAGGGCTACGGCCTCACCGAGACGTGCCCGGCGCTCACGTTCAACCGGCCCGACCGCTTCAAGTTCGGCACGGTCGGCCAGAGCCTGCCGGGAGTCCAGCTGAGAATCGCCGCGGACGGAGAGATCCTGGCCCGAGGACCCAACATCGCGACGCTCGGCTACTACAAGCAGCCCGAGGCGACCCACGAGGTCTTCGATACGGAAGGGTGGCTCCACACAGGGGACATCGGCACGATCGACCAGGACGGATTCCTCACGATCACCGACCGCAAGAAGGACCTGATCGTGACGGCGGGCGGCATGAACATCGCGCCCCAGAACATCGAGAACCTCCTGAAGGCCGATCCGTTCATCAGCCAGGTGATGGTCTACGGCGATCGGCGCCCGTACCCCGTGGCGTTGATCACGATCAACCCCGAAGAGCTGTCGAAGTTCGCGCGCGAGCAGGGGATCCTGACCAGCGAGACGGCGGCCATCGTCAAGCACCCGAAGGTGGCCGAGCGCGTGGGCCGCACGGTGGAGGAAAAGAACACGCAGCTGCAGTCGTACGCCAAGATCAAGCGCTTCTCGGTCCTGCCCACCGACTTCACACTCGACGGCGGCGAGCTGACGCCGACCCTGAAGGTGAAGCGGAAGGTCGTCTCGCAGAAGTACAAGGACGCGATCGAGGAGCTCTACCGCTGACCTCGGCGCCGGGGCTCCTGGCCGGCAAGGTCGCGATGATCACCGGCGCCAGCCGAGGTCTCGGCCGGGCGATCGCGGTGGCGCTGGCCGAAGCCGGCGCCGACGTGGCGCTCGCCGCGCGCTCGAAAGCAGCGCTCGAGGAGACCGCGCACCTGGCAGCGCCCGCCGGCCGCCGCGCACTCGTCGCGCCCACCGACGTCTCGAGCTACGCCGAGGTCGACGCGCTGGTGCAACGGACGATCCGCGAGCTCGGTCGTCTCGACATCGTCGTCAACAACTCCGGCGTGGCGAAGGTCGCGCCCCTGGTCGAGATGACATCCGACGACTGGCGCTTCATGCTCGACGTGAACCTGACCGGTGTCTTCAACGGCTGCCGGGCCGCCGGGCCGCACCTGATCGCGCAGAAGTCCGGCAAGGTGATCAACGTCGCCTCGGTGCTCGGCCAGGTCGGCCTGCCGGGCTACGCGGTCTACGGCGCGACGAAGGGCGGGATCATCGCGCTCACGCGCACGCTCGGCGTCGAGTGGGCACGGCACAACGTCCAGGTGAACGCGATCGCGCCGGGCTGGTTCGCGACCGACATGACCAACGAGGCGTTCGCGGTTCCCGCCATCCATCAGCGCCTGACGCGCGACATTCCGGCCCGCCGAATCGGACGGCCCGACGAGATCGGGCCGCTGGCCGTCTATCTCGCGTCGGCGAGCTCCGATTTCATGACCGGCCAGACGCTCTTCCTCGACGGCGGCCACTCGGCCGCGTAGTCGGCGGCTGGACCGGTCTCGGCCGCCTGCCAGGTTGCTCCGCGGGAGACCGTCGAGTAGATTGTCGGCCATGAAGGCGGCGATTCTCCACGGCCCGCGCGATCTTCGCGTCGAGAGCATGCGAGATCCTCGACCGGGGCCGGGCGAGGTCCTCGTCCGCATGGTCGCGGCGGGTCTCTGCGGCACGGACTACGAGATCTGGTCCGGCGCGAGGCCGGTCGCGTATCCGCGCGTCATGGGGCACGAGCTCGTCGGCCGCGTCGAGGCCGTCGCCTCAGACGTGACGCGCGTCGGCCCGGGCGATCCGGTGGTCGTCGAGCCCAACTATTCGTGCGGCCACTGCCCGCTCTGCCGCGAGGGCAACCGCAACCTGTGCCTGTCCCGGACGACGATCGGCATCAACGCCGACGGCGGCTTCGCCGAGCTGGTCCGCGTCCCGGCTCAGTGCTGCTGGCGCGCCGCCGCGGGCGCCGGCACCGATGCACTGCTGCTCGCTGAGCCGCTCGCCGTGGTGGTCCGGGCCGTCGCTCGCGGAGATCCGAAGCCCGGCGAGACCGCCGCGATCGTCGGGGCGGGGACCCTCGGGCTCTTGGCCCTGCAAGTGCTTCGGGCCGACGGCGCCAGGGTGATGGTAACGAGCCGCTCACGGCGACGCTTCGCCCTCGCGACCGAGCTCGGCGCCGATGCGACGCACGCGACCGTCGACGGCGCGCTCGCGGACGCCGCGCGCCGGTTTTCCGGGCGGGAAGGCGTGGATCTCGTCATCGAGACCGCCGGCACGGCAGAGGCGGTCACGCACGCACTCGAGCTCGTGCGCCCGGGCGGCCGGGTCGTGCTCACTGGATTGCCCCACGAGCCCACGCCGGTGTCGTTCTTCTCGGTCGTCCGCCGCGAAGTGACGTTGACCGGCTCGATGATCTATCAGAACGAGTTCCCCGAAGCGCTGCGCCTCGTCGGCAGCGGCGCGGTCCGGACGACGCCGCTGATCACCCATCGGTTCGGTCTCGACCGGATCGGTGCGGCCTTCGACGCACACACGGACCCGAGCTCCATCAAGGTCGCCATCGAGATCTGATTCCTGCGAGGCGAGAGCATGACAGACCAGCCTCTTCGCCACGAGAAGTACACCCACGGCCACGCGCCGGCGACGCTCCAGCAGCATGCGCAACGCACCGCCGACGAGGCGGCGGCGTTCCTCCTGCCGCATCTGCGACCCGGCATGCGGCTTCTCGACGTCGGCTGTGGGCCTGGAAGTATCACGCGCGGCCTCGCGGAACGGCTAGCCCCGGGGCAGGTGGTCGGCATTGATCTCTCCAAGGAAGCTCTCGACGGCGCGCGACACGATGCCGCCGCGCGAGGACTGGCCAATCTCCAGTACGAGGAGGGGAGCGTCTACCGGCTGCGATTCGCCGATGCCTTGTTCGACGTCGTCTACGCCCATCAGGTGCTGCAGCACCTGCACGAACGCGGATCCGCGCTACGCGAAATGCTTCGCGTCGTCCGACCGGGTGGCCTCGTTGCGGTGCGCGACGTCGACTGGGGCACGGCGGCGTACTGGCCGCGGGATCCGTGGATCGATCGGTTCGTGGAGGTCCACCATCAAACGTGGTACCGCAATGGCGGCGAGCCGCAGATGGGCCGTCAGCTTCGTTCGCTCTTCAACGCGAGCGACGTCGTTGACGTCCGGATCACGGCTGCTGCGTGGTGCTACACCACGCCCGCTGACACCGCGGCGTGGGGCGAAGCCTACGCGGATCGCCTGCTGACCTCGCCCATGGGCGAGCGTCCGGTCGAGTACGGATTTGCGACGCGAGCCGAGATCGAGTCGATGGCCGCAGCGTTCAGGGCGTGGGGCTCGCATCCGGATGCGACGTGGATGTTCGTCCACGTCGAGGCGCTGGGGCGAAAGGCGGCCTGATCCTGCTAGATCTCCGGGCGCTTACCGTGCGTCACGCGGACCTCGGTTTTGATGCCGCCGCGCACGTTGAAGTCGCCCGTCACCTCGAGCCAGCGCGGGTTGGCGGCGGCCACGAAGTCGTTCAGGATCCGGTTGGTCACGTCCTCGTGAAACGCGCCTTCCTGCCGGAACGACCAGAGGTAGAGCTTGAGCGACTTCAGCTCGACCAGGTGCTCGTCGGGCACGTAGCGGATGCGGATCGTCGCGAAGTCCGGCTGGCCCGTCATCGGGCAGAGGCAGGTGAACTCGGGCACGGTCATCGTGACTTCGTAGTCACGATCCGGGTGCGGGTTGGGCACGATCTCGAGCGTCTTCGACGGGACCGACGGCATGGCGCGATTATACCGTGAGGCGCCGAGCTCAGCGGCTCGTGAGGCCGATCCCGACCGCGACGGCCGCGCACGCGATCAAGAGGTCGAGGGTGAGCGGGTCGCCGGCGACCAGGGCCGCCGCGATCACGCCGAAGATCGGCTGCGTCAGGAAGAATGCCGAGAGCGCGCTCGGCCGGTAGCGGCGCAGCAGCGCCAGGTTCACCACGAAGTTGAATCCGGAGATCAGCACGCCCTGATAGGCGATCGAGCCGGCGAGCCGCAGCGTCCAGCGGGTCGACGCCGGCTCGACCAGCGCGGACACGACGACGAACAGCGCGGTCCCGACGATGGCCTGGGTCAGGAGGAGCTTCACCGGATCCAGGCGCTGGACGGCGCGCGCCAGATAGATCGTCCGCTCGGCGAGCAAGAAGCCGGCGACCGTCACGACGACGTCGCCGATCAGGGTCGGTGAGCCGCGCGCGATCTGGCGCGCGCCCAGCAGCACGATTCCCGAATAGGCGATGAGGACGCCCGCGAGCTTTCGGAGGGTCAGCCGATCGCCCGGGATCAGGAAGTGGGCGAGGACGACGGTGTGGACGGCGTAGAGGTTCAGCAAGACCGACGCGTGCGCCGCGCTGGTCAGCCAGGTTCCGACGTTGGTCGCGGCCATCTGCACGCTGAACAGGAGGCCCAGGGACACGAGCGGGCGCCATTCGGCGGGCTCGATTCGAAAGCCGGCGAAGCGCCCGGTGGCCCAGGCCCAGAGGCAGATGACGACGCCACCCACGACGAACCGCATGCACGCCAGCCGGAGCGGCGGGGCCTCCTCGAGGCCCAGCTTGATTACGACGGTGTTGGCGCCCCAGAGAATCGAGATGAGCACGGCCACGGCCGCGCCCTTGAGGTCCATGTCTTTCGAAGGATGGCTCAGAACGCTGTCGAGGATACGACACCTGGCATAATCGGCCCATGAAGATCGGCCTGATCGGGCTTCCCAAATCTGGCAAGACAACGCTGTTCAACCTGCTCACGGGCTCGAAGGTCGCGACCGCGCGCTACGACGGGGGGCGCGCCGAGCTCCACACGGGTGTGGCGCGCGTGCCGGACTCGCGGGTCGATCGGCTCGCCTCCATCTTCAAGCCGAAGAAGACGACGTACGCGACGTTCGAGGTCGTCGACCTGGCCGGCATCGAGCGCGGCGAGCGGGCCGGCCTCGACACCAAAGAGTTCAGGAACGCCGACGCGCTGCTGCACGTCGTGCGGGCCTTCGCCGACGAGGCCCTGGGCGCGCCGGCCCCGAAGCGCGACATCGAGGATCTCGACACCGAGCTGATCCTCGCCGATCTCGAGGTGGTCGACCGACGCCTCGAGCGCCTGGAGGCCTCGATCAAGAAGCAGCGCAAGGACGCCGACGTGAAGGAGCAGGCGATCCTGACGCGGCTCAAGCACGAGCTCGAGCGCGAGACGCCGCTCCGGGCGGTCGCACTCACCCCGGACGAGGCGCGGGCGATCCGCGGCTACACCTTCCTCTCGCAGAAGCCGATCCTGCACTGCGTGAACGTCGACGAGAAGGCGATCGCGGACGGACCGACGGCGATCGAGAAGCTTGGACTGGGGCGGGCGGCGCAGCGCGCGCAAACCCGGATCGGCTGGGTCTCGGCGGTGATCGAGGCCGAGGTAGCCGAGCTGGCCGGAGACGAGCAGCGGGCCTTCCTGGCCGATCTAGGACTGGAGGAGCCGGCGATCCATCGCGTGCTGAGTGACTGCTACGCGCTGCTCGGGCTCGTCTCCTTCTTCACGGTGGGCGAAGACGAGGTGCGCGCGTGGCCGATCCCTGAGGGCACGCGGGCCCAGGCCGCCGCCGGCACCGTGCATTCGGACATCGAGCGGGGCTTCATCCGCGCCGAGGTGGCGAGCTACGACGACCTCGTCGCGGTCGAGGGATCGTTCGCCGAGCTCCGCGCCCGCGGCCAGCAGCGGCTCGAGGGCAAGGACTACATCGTGCGCGACGGCGAGATCTGTCACTTCCGGTTCAACGTGGCCAAGTAGCTCGAACTCAGCCTTTGGCCCGGGCAATAGTACCTTGTCGCCATTTCCCCGGGGCCGAAAGCCCGTCGACACGACGCGATCGCGAGCTTCGCGCTGGCGACGCGCCCACGGGATCGGCCCATGAGATCGCTCCGCGGCGGACACGGTCGAGCTGTTATATAGTCTTGACGTCATGGACTGGACCTCGTTGAGCTTCGGGGTCAAGTTGATGTTGGAACGGCTCGCGCGTTGGCTCTACCGGGGACAGCGCCCCAACGCGCTGGCCCGCTTGCTCAATCGAGGAGCGGCCACGGTGTTCGCGCGGGGTGTCGCGCCGGATTACCTCGTCACACTGCAAGTGCGAGGTCGCCGCTCCGGACGGACGATTTCGTTACCGCTCGTGATGGCCGTGCTCGATCGCGAGCGATACCTCGTCTCGAATCACGGTGCCAACGCCGCCTGGGTCCGGAACGTGAAGGCCACTGCTGGCCGGGCCGTCCTTCGCCACGGTCGCACGGAACAGGTGAGGCTGGAAGAGTTCGCGGTCGACAAGCGAGCGCCGGTGCTGAAGGCTTTTTTACGGCGCGCACCGGGCGCACGGCCGCACATCCCGGTCGACAAAGACGCCCCCCTCGAAGAGTTCGCGGCGATCGCCGCAGAGATTCCGGTCTTCAGGGTCCTGTCCGCCGGCTGACCAATTCGCTACGAAGTACCCAGGCGGCCAGGCAGCGCCGATCGTTTGAGCGAAGGGTCGTAGGAGCGCGCAATCGCCGCCGATCCCCGGCTCAGCTCCATTGCCGGGGGCGCACACCGCGTGACGCCGGTGGCCACCTACGCCAACTACTAGCTGATCTCCGAGCGCGGTTACGGCCGAGGCTGGGTCATGGCAGGGGACGCTTTCGGCTTCGTCGATCCGATGCTGCCGCCCGGGGTCTTCCTGGCGCTCCGCTCGGCCGACCTAATGGCGGACGGCCTGGCTCCCTTGCTCGCACGACGCGAGATTCCATCGCCGGAGCAACTCGACCGCGTGCTGGCGGCTTACGCGCGCGTGCAGAACGCGATGCGGTCGAGGTGGCTCGAGCTGGCCGCCTACTTCTAGGACGGTCGCGTGGCGACGCTCATGCGGGCCAAGACGTGGACCCGGGCGATCTCGCCATCCGCTGACGGTGCTGCATCGACAGCGTGAAGTGGGCGCTAGGCCGTTACCCCGGGAATCTTCTTGAGCGGGCCGCCGAGGACCTGCACGACGGCCGCCACGTTCGAGTCGGGCGTGTTCATCGGGAGCACGCAGCCCGGACCCACGATGAGCCCCGTGCCGTTGGTCTGAGTGATCGCGTCGCGCGCTTCGCCCGCGGCTTGCTCGGGCGTGCCGTCGCGGAGCGTCCTCCACTGGTGGAGCCCGCCGATGACCGCGCCTGGTACCTCGGCGGACCCTTCGCGCAGCGACGGCGGCGTCGCGCGGTCGTCCCAGTTCCACGCGTGCCCCGGCAAGCGCGCCAGCCGATCGAACATCAGCGCATCGCCGTGACAGTGGATGATGGTCAGGATCGATCTCGATTCGATGGACTCCAGGAACTGCCGGTCGTAGGTCTCCCCGAACCGGGCATAGTCCTCGACGGAGTGGGCCGAGCGGCTGGCCGCCTGGATCGAGTAGAAGATCCCGGACACACCTTCTGTCAGCGCCAGGTGAGCGAACTTGATGAGCGTCTCGGTGATCGCCTCGAGCGCCCGCGTGACCTCGTCGGGGTGCTCGCGCAGGTCGCGCGGGAGCCGGTCGCCCGACAGCTTCTTCGCGAGCGACAGCGGCGAGAAGAGCGTCGGCACCACCGGGGCGTCGCCGATCCGGCGATCGAAGCCTAGACGGATGATCGTCTCGATCTCCTCGGCGTAGCCGGGCGCGGCGCCCGGATCGAGGGCACGGATCTTCTTCCAGTCCTCCGGCGCGCGGACCGCGCAGCGGGTGCAGGGCCGATGGCCGTCCTCGCGGACGGCGTCGCCCTCGACACAGCCCCACGCCTCGACGGCGTAGCCGCCGCGGGGCGTGATCTTCAAGAAGTCCGAGCCGTAGCGCTCGTGGAAGCGGAGCGTCGCCTGCGCCAGACCCGCCGGCGAGTGATCGACGCTCGGGAAGTGGCGCCACACCGCGTAGGGCACGCGGTCGACGGGCTGTCGGTTGATCGCGGCCTGAACCCGCTCGCGTCGACTCATTTGTTTCACGCGCGGAGCACCCCGTCGCTCAGGACCGGCTCACCGCGCTCGTCGACGGCGTCGAACGCGAGCAGGTCGCCCGCGCGCCCGCGGCCGCGCACCGTGAAGGTCGACGGCATGTACACCAGCCCGGTGAAGCGGACGGCGATCTCCCTGACGCGCGCCGGGTCACCGTCGAGGTCCTGCCCGATCATCTGCGACACCGCCAGGGCGAGCGTCGCCGAGCCGTGGAGAATCGGCCCCGCGAGCCCGGCCGAGCGGGCGACGGCGATGTCGGTGTGAATCGGATTCCAGATGCGGGCGCACTCCGAGTAGACGTGGGACGCCCGCGGGCCGACCGAAACCGGCGCGCTCCAGCGCGGCTCGGCCGCCGCCGGCGGCGAGGGCCGGACGAGCGGCTCGATCTGCACGCGCGCCTCGCTCTCGGTCGCGACGCCGCGATAGACCGAGCCGTAGTCGGTCGTCGTCACCGGATGCCCGTGCCGATCCACGGTCGCGAGACGCGCGACGACGAGCGTGCCGGCGCGGCTCGGCCGCACCACGATGATCTGCGCGCGCGTCAGCAGTCGGTCCGCCGCCGTGGGCAGCCGGTGAATGATGACGTGGTGGGTCGCGTGCACGCCCAGGAGCGCCCACGACTCGCGCACGGCCTTCGCGCGCAGCGCGAGGACCGCCGGCCACTCGTAGCACACCGAGAAGAGCGGGTGGGCGACCGGCCCGTGCTCGGCGAGCGTGTCGTAGTAGCGCGGGTCGCCCACGCCGAGCGCGGCCGAATAGGCCATCATCCAGCGCGCATCGAGCGAGGTGCTGAACGCCCCGACCTCGGTGCCGGCGACGGATCCCGCGATCGCGCGCGCGTCTTCACGGTCGATCATCGGGCGCGCGGGAAGTTCATGCAGTCCACGAAGATCCCTTCGAAATCGGGATGCGCCGCGAGCGACACGTGCTCGATCCGCGCCGCCACCGTCTCGGCGCGGGCGCGCTCGGTCTCGGACACGAGACAGAGCTGCGCGCCGAGCGAGGCGGCGTTGCCGACGTAGCGGATCCGCTCGCGGGGGAGCGGCGGAATCAGCCCGATCCGCAAGGCGCTCGCGATGGACACGTAGTTGCCGAAGCCGCCCGCCAGCATCAGCTCCGCGACCATCTCGGTCGGGACGCCGGCGACGTGCTGGAGCATCGTGACGCCCGAGGCGATCGCGCCCTTCGCGAGCTGGACCTGGCGCACGTCGTCCTGGGTCAGCACGATCTCCTGCCGCGCTCCGGCCTCGCCCGGCCGGAGCACGATGACCTGACGCTCCTCGCCGCGCATCACCACCCGTTCGGCGAGCTTGGGCGGGAGCGAGTCGCGCGCCTCGACCTGGATCAGCCCCGTCCAGTCGATGACCCCGCGGTCGAGCAGGCCCGCCAGCAGATCGATGATCCCCGAGCCGCAGATGCCGAGCGCGTCGGTCTCGCCGATGGTGTGCACGTGGATGTCGTCGTCGACGGTGACGCGATCGACGGCGCCGAGGGCGCCGCGCATGCCGTGACGGATCTGGCCGCCTTCGAGCGCCGGCCCGGCGGGCGCCGAGCACGCCCAGAGGCGGTCGCGCGAGCCGAGCAGCACCTCGCCGTTGGTCCCGATGTCGACGGCGATGCGGATCTCGGTGCTGTCGTAGATCCGTGTCGCGAGCGCGACGCCGACCGCGTCGGCGCCGACGAACCCGGCCACCAGGGGCAGGAGGCAGACGCGCGCCTCGGGCGCGACCTTCAGGAAGAGCTCGCGCGCCGAAAGGGTGAGCGCGTGGCGCATCACCGGCGCATAGGGGGCGAGGCCGACGTGCGAGGGATCGATGCCGAGCAGGATGTGGTGCATGCAGGTGTTGCCGACGACGACGACCTTGTAGATCCACTTCGCGAGCACTCCCGAATCGCGGCAGATCTGCTCGATGTGCTGGTTCAGGAGGCCGACGATCCGGGTGTGGAGCTTCCGCAGATTGCCGGGATTGAATTGCGCGAAGGCGATCCGCGACATGAGGTCGCCGCCGAACACAGTCTGGGGATTCAGGCTCGAGACCGACGCCAGCTGCTCGCCCGACTCGAGCTCGACCAGGGTGGTGACGACGCTCGTCGTCCCGATGTCGACCGCGAGGCCGAACTTCATGGGTGCGGTGTCGCCGCGCTCCACCGCGAGGATCCGCGGCCGCCCGCCCGAGGCGTCCCCCGGCGCGAACGTGGTCACGGTCACGCCCGCCGGGTCGTCGCGCAGCGCCGCCGGCAGCCCCTGGACGACGGCCGGGCCGACGTCGGCGGTGGTGAGGCCGACCGCCTCGAGCAGCTGCTCGAGGTCGGAGGTCTGGTGGTGCTCCTCGCGCGGCAGGGTGACCTTGACCACCTGCTTGGCGACGCCCGAATCGAGCCGGACGCGTCCGAGCTGTCGCACGCCGGGCCCGGCGCCCAGGATCTGGAACGAGCGCTCGTCGAGCGGCGGCGCCGGCTGCACGGTGACGGCTTCGTGAAGGACGCACTGGCAGGCGAGGCGGTAGCCCTCGCGCACGAGATCGTCGCCGAGCTGGACCTCGTCCATGATCGTGGGCGGCGGCGGCAGGCCGGCCAGGAACTTCACCCGGCACGTCGTACACCGCCCGCGCCCGCCGCAGGTGGCGGTGATGTCGACGCCGGCCGCGTGCGCCGCCTTGAGGATCGTGGTGCCGGGCGCGACCGTCACGGTCCGGCGCACAGCGGCATCGCGCGGGTCGGCGACGAAGGTCAGCGGGACGGCCATGGCTTCACATTCTAGTGGTATGCTCGCGCGCATGGAAATAAGCGTCGAGTCGCTCAGGCGCGCCGCGGCTCTCGGCGGGTTCGCCTGGACCGACGCCGAGCTCGAGGCGATCCGTCCGGCCGTGCAGCGGCTCCTCGAGTCGCTCGAGCAGCTGGAGCACCTGCCGCTCGGCGACGTCGAGCCGACGACGCAGTACCGGGTGCTCTGAGTGAGCGACCTCTGCTGGGCGTCCATGGCCGACCTCGGCCGGATGATCGCGACCAAGCAGGTCTCGCCCGTCGAGGTGGTACGCGTCCATCTCGACCGCATCGCGGCCCTCGATCCCAAGCTCCGCGCCTTCATCACGGTCTGCGCGGACGCCGCGCTCGAGTCGGGCCGAGCCGCCGAGGCCGATCTGATGGCCGGGAAGGCCGTCGGGCCGCTCCACGGCGTGCCGTGGGCCCCGAAGGATCTCTACTCGACGAAGGGTATCCGTACGACCGGCGGCTCGAAGATCCTCGCCGACTCGGTGCCGAGCGACGACGCGACGGTCGTGGCGCGGCTGGCGCGCGCCGGCGCGATCCTGCTCGGCAAGCTCAACATGCACGAGTTCGCGTACGGGCCCGAGGGCGTCAACGCGCACTACGGTGACACGCGCAATCCGTGGAGCGCCGAGGCGCACCGCATCGCCGGTGGATCGTCCTCGGGCTCCGGGGTCGCCGTCGCGGCCGGCCTAGCGCCGGGCTCGCTCGGCTCCGACACCGGCGGGTCGATCCGGATCCCGGCCTCGCTCTGCGGCATCACCGGGCTCAAGCCGACCTACGGCCGCGTGAGCCGCGCGGGGGGTCTGCCGCTGGCGTGGTCGATGGATCACGTGGGCCCGATGGCGCGCTCGGCGCGGGACTGCGCGCTGATGCTGGGCGCGATCGCGGGCTACGATCCGGCCGACCCGACGACGAGCGTGCTGCCGGTCCCCGACTACGGCGCGGCGCTCACCGGCGACGTGAGAGGGCTCAGAGTGGGACTCCTGCGCGCTCACTTCACCGACGTCGCCGCTGCCGACGTGCGGGCCGCCGTGGAGGCCGCGGCGAAGCGCCTCGAGCAGGCCGGCGCGGTCGTCGACGAGGTGAATCTGACCCAGGTGACGCACGTGGCCACGGCCTCCGCGGCGATCGTCGCGTCAGAGGCGCTCGCGTATCACGCCCCGTGGATGCGCTCGCGGCCGCAGGACTATCAGCCCGACGTGCGGGAACGGCTCCGCGTGGGCGCCTTCGTCAACGGCGCGCACTACGTCCGCAGTCAACAGATCCGCGCGTTCCTGACCCGGGAAATCGACGAAGTGCTCGCCCGACGCGACGTGCTCCTGGCGCCGGCGACGCCGCTCGCGGCACCCGTGTTGGGCGAGCGCGAGACGATGCTCGGCGACGGCCCTTCGGATGTGCGCGCGGCGCTGCTCCGCTGCACGCGCCCCTTCAACTTCTCCGGTCACCCCGCGTGTGCGGCGCCGTGCGGATTCACTGCCGGCGGCCTACCCATCGGCCTGCAGGTCGTGGGACGGCCGTTCGACGAGGCGACCGTACTGCGCGTCGTCGACGCCTATCAGCGCCTCACCGACTGGCATACTCGCCGCCCGGCGGCCGCGTGAGCGGCCCGGGCGCTCGGAGGATTTGATGAGCGACGCGACCGTGGACGCGCGCCTCGCCGCGCTCGAGTCGAAGCTCGGCCGGCTGGAACAGCTCCTGAGCGCGGTGAACGAGAAGCTCGACCGGGCCGCGCCGAGTGTCGACGAGGCGCGCCGTGGAATTCAGGCCTGGGTCACCGAGTACGTGTCGCTGCGGCTGCAGCAGCTCGTCCCCGAGACGTGCGAGCACCCCGAGCGCGACGCCGACCCGGTCGTCGCGGAGGGGCCGGTCCTGCCCGGGACCCGGATTCGCTGCACGGACGAGGTCCTCCGTCGGCTCGGCCGGATCCCGATACCGTTCGTTCGCCAGATGGTGGCCGAGAAGGTCGCGGAGACCGCGCGGGCCGAGAAGGTCGGTGTGGTGGACGTGACCTTCTTCGAGCGTGCGGCCACCTTCTGACAATGCAAGCTGTCGGGGGAGGATCTCCTGACGTTTGACCACTGGAAGGAGCACGTGCTCGGAGGGCCGCGGCTGTAGTCGACGAGCCTGTCCGTATCCCGATCGAGGATGCGCTGGACCTTCACGCCTTCGCGCCACGCGACGTGGCGTCGGTCGTCGCCGAGTACCTCGACGCCGCTCAGGCCAAAGGGTTCGTCGAGGTTCGCCTGATCCACGGTCGAGGCATCGGCGTCCAGCGGAAGATCGTGCAGGGGGTGCTCGCCCGCCATCCTCTCGTCGCGGGCTACGCCGACGCGCCGCCCGAGCGCGGAGGCGCCGGCGCGACGATCGTCCGCCTGCGGCCTCACGCGCGCTGACCGGGGCGGCGGCGCACGCCGGAAGGATTCAGTCCCGGTCGGCGCGAATCAGGATCTGGCGATCGTTGAAGGAGACGACGGCGTCGGGGGTGAGCCGGAAGTCGAAGGCGGCCCGGCATCGCTCCGGAGCGCGGCGCACGAGATCCTCGAGCTCCCGCCGCGCCTCGGTCGTCATCCGCATCCGGCCGGTCCACTCGTTCCACTCCCGCAGCTTCCAGACGACGGAGTCCTCCATCACCGTGAGCCCCACCGCGCGCAGAAACGCCTTCCACTCCGCCGCGCGGTAGCTCCGCACGTGCGACGGATCGCGGCGCTTCTCGACCTCGAGAATGAACGCGCTGGCGTCGGCATCGTCGTGGCCGAGGATGTCCTGCAGCAGCAGCGAGCCGCCCGGGCGCAGGACCCGATGGATCTGTCGCACGGCGGCGGCAACGTCGGCGAAGTGGTGCGCGGCCGTCCGGCAGGTGACGACGTCGAAGGATTCGTCGCGAAAGGGCAGGGCCCCCGCGTCGCCCGCGACGAACTCGACGCTCGCCCCGCTATGGCTCCGCACGTGCGCCCGCGCCGCGGCCAGCATCGGCTCGGTGAGGTCGCAGGCGACCACCCGACGCGCGATGGACGCGAAGGCGAGCGCCGTGTGGCCGCCGCCGGTCGCGACGTCGAGCACGCGGTCGGCGCGCCGGGCGGCGCCCCAGGCAAGCAGCCGATCCAGGTCCTCGCCGGCTGCGTGGAGGGGACTCGTCACGTACGCCGCCGCGCTCGCGCCGAACTGCGCCTGGACGCGCCGCGCCTGGGCGTCGGTCACTTCTTCGGTGCCCGCTCGGCCAGATGACGGAACAGGAAGTCGGCGTCGAGCGGCGACAGATCGAAGCGCCGCGACGCCTCGTCGACGAGCTTCACCCGGTCCACGCCGGGGTTGTCGTGGAGCTGATCGTCGATCCACTTCACGGCCTGCTTGATGGGCGCTTCTCCTGCCGCCATGCGCGTTCCCCCTCTTTCGAGGCTCGTTCGCCGAGAGCTCCACACCCGGGGGCATTGTACTCGGGCGCCCGCCGCCCGGAATGGTCCGCTGGAAATGGCCTGGCGAGATCAGGCCAATTGGCCCTTGACGGAAGTTAGAATCGAGCCAAAATGGCTTGGCGGGCGGAACCCGATGAACATTCCACTCGATCGCGACAAGCCCACGGCGTTGCCGCGCCAGATCCAGGCGCACCTGGAGCGGCTCATCCACGAGCGGCTGCTGACGCCCGGCATGAAGCTGCCGGCCACGCGCGAGCTCGCCCGGCAGCTCGGCGTGAACCGAGGAACCGTCGCGCTCGCGTACGAAGAGCTGGTCGCGACCGGCTGGGCCCGCGCGCACGTGGGGCAGGGCACCTTCGTCGCCGAGCGGCCGGCCAGCGGCGCAGCGCCGGTTCCGTCGTCCGTCGCGGCGCCCGTCGTGCTCGATTGGTCCGGCCTGTTCTCGCGCAGCGCGCAGATCCTCGGCGCCGACGACGAGCGCTCGCGCGCGGTGACGCCGATCCCGTCGAGCGGCGCCGTCGTCTCGTTCGCGGGCGGCATGCCGGACAGCGGGCTCTTTCCGACCGAGGCCTTCCGCCGCGTGCTGAACCAGGTGATCCGCGACGAGGGCCCCGCGCTGCTGCAGTACTACCCGGCCGGCGGCTATCCGCCGCTGCGGCGATATCTCTCGACCTACCTGCTGCGGTTCGGCCTCGAGGCGCGCCCGGAAGAGATCCTGATCGTCAACGGGTCGCAGCAGGGGTTCGACCTGATCGCTCGCACCCTGATCGATCCGGGCGACTTCGT
>QHTE01000042.1 GCA_003220685.1 Candidatus Rokuibacteriota bacterium | reverse complement strand
AGAGACCGAGACGAAATTCGCTCCACCTGACGAGATCACCCTGTTCGTCGCGCGACCTCTTCTGCCCGAGCTGAGCATCTTTGTGGAGATCGAAGGCGAGCCGAACGCGGTCGCGTTCGAGAACGGGCGCTACTTCACCAGGGGCCAGTTCGGTCTCGGCAAGGAGGCGTTCTTCATGCTCAACCTCGGGCGCCTCCTTGGTGCGCTCGGCGCCCCGACCATGGAAATGGGCGGTCAGACGATGGTCGGCACACACGGCGGTTTTTCGATGCACGGGCCGATGCTGATGGCCGGCAAGGTCGACCCGAACACGAACTTCTCCTACGCGACCAACCGCCAGCTCATCGCGCCGACCGAGCTCGAGGTCGCTCACGGCGCGGTCGAGCGCTTGCCGGTTGTCCCGTATGTGTTCGCCTCGAAGTTCTTCGGGCTCTTCAAGAATCGCGATGAGCGCGAGCCGCAGCTCGTTACCGATCAGGTCATGTACAACACGTCGGGCGCCCCGGGCGCCGACTTTCACGCGATGTTCAACGACGTCGTTCTCGGCCAGATCGGCTTCCTCCGGGAGAACGAGGGATTCAACACCTACGGGGCTGTACGCTTCGACCTCCTCGACCGTCGGGAGCTTACCTTCAACGTCTCCGCCCTCGTGAACTGGGGGTTCGGGGTCGTCCGAGCGCCCGATCCAGAGGACCACAACCAGCCAGGTGGCAATCGCCTCGACCGATTGCGATACGGCATCGCGGCCAACGTCAGATGGAAGCAACTCGACGTCTACGGCGCGGTGATCTGGGATCGGCTCTACGGCCTGCCCGGCGAGCTACGTGGGGGCTTCGACCGCTCCGCCACCGGTCTCACGATTCAAGCCGACTATCTCGTCCACGAGAAGGTCATGCTGTCGAGCCGCTTCGACCAGCTCTGGGCCGGCGGCCTCAAGGACGAGAAGCGTGACGGCTCAGTGCTGTCCTTGCAGGCGAAGTTCTATCCCTGGCAGAACATCGCCTTCTTCGTTCGCGACAGCGTGAACCTCCGGAGCTTCGTCGAGGACAGTCCTTTGCGGAACTGGCGCAATCAGGTGTTTATCGGCATCGACTGGGACTTCTGAGGAGAGGCCGACATGCGAGCCAAACTCTTCACATCGTTGGCGATCGGCGTGCTCGGGCTGCTCGTCGGTCTCTGGCTCGTTCGCCCGCCGGCCACTCGGGCGAATGGCGACAAGCACGACGAAAAGGGCGGGCATGCTCATGTGCCAGCGCCGCTCGAATACGCCGACGTCCACGTGCCGCTGAGCGTCTGGACGGACGCCGCCATGATCGCTCGCGGCAAGGAGATCTACACGACCCGCTGCGCGGTCTGCCATGGCGACCAGGGCGACGGCAAGGGGCCCGCCGGCGTCGCGCTACCCCTCAAACCCCCCGACTTTCGTGCCAAGGACGGCGTCGCGGAGATGCGCGACAACTACTGGTTCTGGCGCGTGAGCGAGGGTGGGCAAATCGAGCCATTCAAGGGTAAGGGCTCAGCCATGCCGCCATGGAAGGGGGAGCTCTCGGTCGACGATCGGTGGGCTGTGATGGCGTATCAGCACACGTTCTCCGAGCATCACGGACCGCACGTGCCCTGGGAGCACCCGGGAAGCGTCGCGATGGGCCGCGACATCTTTGCCATGGCGTGTGTCCCATGCCACGGCGTCGCCGGCAAGGGCGACGGCTCGGTGGGGCCCATGCTCGCCCCGCGGAGGGCCCCTCAACCGCGAGACTTCACCAGCGCGGAGTTCAAGTTCCGCTCCACGCCGTCAGGGCAGCTCCCGACAACCGCCGATCTGTTCCGCACGCTGACGGAGGGCGTGCGCAGCAGCGGCGGTCCGCTGACCATCGGCTTGCGTGGCCAGCGCATCATGCCGAGCTTCCGGCATATGCCCGTCGGACAGCGGCTCGAGGTCCTTGAGTACGTCAAGAGCCTGAACCGCGGCTTCAGGGAGCTGGGTGTGGTCAAGACCGTCACCGTGCCCGCGCCGCCCACCCTAACGCCGGAGCGGCTGACCCGCGGCAAGCAACTCTACGCCGATGCCGAGTGCATGGCCTGTCACGGTGAGCGGGGCCGCGGTGACGGGCCATCCGCGCCGACGCTCAAGGACAATCGTGACCTGCCGATCGCCGCGACGGATCTGACCCGGCCCGAGCGCTTCAAGAACGGCGCGCGGCCAGAGGACGTGTATCGGACACTCGTGACGGGGCTCGCCGGCACGCCGATGCCGTCGTACGCCGACTCGCTCGAGCTCGATCAGACATGGGACCTGGCGTACTACGTGCTGTCGCTGTCTCGTGGCGGACAAACGGCAGAGACGGGATCTCGATGAGCGGCAGAGATGCCGTGCCCAGGAGGATGACGTGACCAAGGCAATGTCCGTGATCGGGGCGTTCATCGTCGTCGCCGTTGTGAGCGCCGGCCACTCTGTTGCAGACGAGGGGCCGATTTCAGGCGCAGTGAAAGCGATTGACGCATCGGGCAAGACGCTGACGCTCCAGACGACGGCGAAGGGTAAGACGCGAGACGTGACCATCATCCTCAAACCCGAGTCAAAGATCGTTAAGTTCACGCGCCCGACCGAGCCCGGGAAGACGGGATTCGTCGCGCAGCCACTCGCGTTGTCCGACGTCAAGCCGGGCTGGATCGTGAGCGTCACGACAAGGCACGAGGGCGGCAACGAGGTCGCAGAGATCGTCACGGTTGTGTTGGAGAAGCCGCAGTGAATGTTTGCGGACCAGTTTTAGCGCTTTTTTGCGAAAAGATACTCGCCAGCCTCCCGGCGCCCAGGCGGCCACATCTCAGGTGTGACCCATGGCAGCCGTCGGCGCGATCTGCGGAGCCTACGGTCTACCTACGGCCAGAGATACCGCCTCCGCGTCACAGAATCGCGGAGGCAAGAGCCATGGAACAGGCGAGGGCCGCAGGCTTCAGCCACTCACCGCCAAGCGGACGATTCTACCGGCGTGAGTGGGATACGCTGACGCGCTCCTTTTACGAAGTCGGAGTATTTTCATGGGCGCGCGGGGACATTTCTTGTGATTCCCGCACGCTCGCTGTGACGGTCAACCCCCGGCCGTAGCATCTCGCCTGTGTGCTTGGACAATGCGCCGATGGCGATCCGCCTTGTCTCTTCCACGCCCTTGCCTCCCGAAATGATTGCTTGAGTCTGGAGTTACTACAGACTCTACCCTCATAGGTCACGTGTACTTAGCCTTCAATGATTTCAATCCCCTCCCATATCGCTCCGCCGTACGGCCAGGGAGTCTCAAGGCGAGATGCCGCTCCCGTCTGATCCACTGAGTGACCAACCGAGTGACCATCCCCTTGGATCTGCGGGGATCCCGCGGTGTCATCAGGCGTCACTCTCATCGTCAGGTCTCTAATTTCTCGAACAGCGTGTCAGCGGTGGTGGCGTCAGATAGACTTCCCAAGCTGGACGTCGCCGGTTCGAATCCGGTCGGCCGCTCCAAACCGTCGCGGGGCCTACGGGACCATCACCCGTAGGCCCTTTCGATTTGCGGGCGAGCGCGATCGCCCGCCGGCGCGCTCAACGGCCGACCAATCGCCGGGGCTGCCACTGCTCGCGCTGGTGAGCCGTCACGTCGTCGGGGCGAGCGAACAGCTTGATCAGGATCACCCCCGCGAGGAAGCCCCCGACGTGCGCCCAGAACGCCACGCCACCCGACTCCTGGGCGACGAGGCCGAACAGACCGCTCAGGAGCTGGATGGCCGCCCAATAGAGGAGCATCGTCCACGCCGGCAACGCGATCGAGGTGAAGAAGAATCCGAGGAAGACCAGCACGAAGACGCGCACGCGCGGGTACAAGATCAGATAGGCGCCCATGACGCCGCTGATGGCGCCCGAGGCGCCCACCATGGGGATGCCGGACGCGGGATTCAGCATGACCTGCGTGAGCGCCGCGGCCACGCCGCCGAGCAGGTAGAAGATCGCGAACCGCACGCGGCCCATCGAGTCTTCGATGTTGTCCCCGAAGACCCACAGGAACCACATGTTGCCGATCAGGTGCATCCAGGAGCCGTGCAGGAACATCGACGTGAAGATGTGAGAGACCTGTCGGCCCGGGTCGGTGACGCAGACGAGGCTGTCGCCCATGGGAAACCGTGAGCCGACCGGCAACGCCAGGGTCAGCTCGCCCGGAATCAGCCCGAGATCGCACACCGCCCGCGCCAGCGCCAGCGGAGCGCCCGCGCCTTCGATGACGAGCCAGGCCAGGACGTTGAGGGCGATCAGCGCGATCGTGACGAACGGGGTGCGCTGGGTTTGATTCTCGTCGCCATACGGGAACATGGCTCACACAGCATATCGCGACTTCGCGGCCGCTGGCGGGCGCCGGACCGACGAGCGTCCGCGTCGTCGGGACGCGCACCTGGGGAAATCGAGGGGCCTACGGGACGACCGCCCGTAGGCCCTCGATGTTCCGCCGCCGCGAACGGTTACTGCGACGCGGTCGCTTAGTCCTTCGGCACCAGGACGATCTCGATGCGCCGATTCTTGGCGCGGCCTTCCAGCGTCGCATTGTCGGCCACCGTCTTGAACTCGCCGAAGCCGGCGGCCGAGAGGTTGGCCGGCTCGATGCCCTGCTTCTGGAGATAGCGGGCGACGTTGATCGCGCGCGCGGCCGAGAGCTCCCAGTTGGTCGGATAGCGCTGGGTGAGCGGCCCGACGATGGGCTTGTTGTCGGTGTGCCCCTCGATGCGGATCGCCTTGTCGTTCACCGTCTTGAGGATCTCGATCACCTTGCCGAGGACCACGAGCCCTTCCTGCTTGATCTCCGCCTTGCCCGAATCGAACAGGACGGCCTCGACCACGTTGACCGTGAGCTTGCCCTTCAGCTCGGAGATGGTCACCTGGCCACGGTCGATCTCGCCCTTCATCTTCGCGACCATCTGCTCGTAGGTCGAGCTGACCTCGCGCACCTTCTCCTCGCGCGCCTTGTTCGAGTCGGTCAGCTCCTGCGCGAGCCGCGTCTTGTCGTCTTCGAGTGCGCTGACGCGCTGGCGCAGATCGACGACGGTTTTGCCGAGCTCGCCCGCTTTCATCGTCAGCGTGCGCTCCAGCTCGTCGTTGCGCTTCGCCGAGTCCGCGAGATCGCTCTGGAGACGCGTGTTCTGCGCCTCGAGGGCGTTGTAGCGGACCTCGGCCGATTGAACCGCCTTCGTGTACTCGCTCTTCGAGACGCACGCGGCGGTGCCGAACGGGACAAGGGCCAACGCGGTGATCCTGAGGAACGTCTTGTGCATCGGTGATCTCCTGGGGTCGAGACGCCTGGCGAACTCGCCAGCGAGCGCGCTCCTGCGGCGATCCATTATCACAAAGGAGGCCTGGCCGACGAAATATTGAGTCGCCAGCCCCTACCAGGCGCACGATGTTCGCGGGAACCCCCCGCCGGTGTGGTGCAATCGCTAAATGGCCGCGTACGACCTCGCCGTCGTCGGAGAACCTCGAGCTTCGCGCAGATCATCGTGGCGACGGGGGCTCGGTGGACGGAACCGATCAGGTGGCTCCGCGTTGGGGACTTCGGCTCCTTCAGTCGCGCGCCAAGGAGCGCGGGCTCAGTGTCGCCGCTCCGGAGCCAGACCGGCGACGAGCGCCGTCAGCTCGAGAGGGTCGACCGGCGCGGACCTGGCCTCCCTCCTCGGGACCGAGCGCCCGGACCTTGCGGATCAAGGCAAATCCGTCGTCGCCCGGCATCGCGATGTCGCTGACCAGCACGTCCGGCCGCCAGCGCTGCAAGCACTCGAGTGCTTCGTCCGCCGAGGCCACCACGGTGACGTCCGCCCCGGCCTGGCCGAAAATCTGCGCGAGAAGATCCCGCGCATCGGCCTCGTCGTCGACGACCAGGATCCGTCGCCCGGCGAGATTGATGAGACGTGAGGAGGCGCTGTCGAGTCTCCGGTAGCCGGCGGGGGGTCTCGAGGCCGGCCGGACGTCGTCGACGGGGAGCGGGAGCTCGACGATCAAGGTCGCGCCTCGGCCCTCGCCGTCGCTCTCCGCCCGCACGCTACCCTCGTGGAGCTCCACGATGTGCCGCACGATGGTGAGCCCGAGGCCCAGGCCGCCGTGCCGTCTCGTCCGCTCGTCCTGCTGGAAGTGGTCGAAGATGTGGGGGAGAAGCTCCGGGCTGATGCCTCTGATGAGGTTCTCGGCGTAGGCGCGGGCCTGGTCCAGCTCCCGCATGTCGCGCAGGATGCCGATGATGTTGCCGTCGGTGTCTCGCAGGGCCGACGCGTTGAGCGTGGTGGGGATCATTTCCCCCGACGCGCTCCTCGGCTGCAGGCGGACGTTGCGCGTGACGTCGCGCTCGACGACCTCGCGGAGAGCCATCACGAACTCCCGCGTCTCGTCCTGACCGAGAAACCGCGAGATGGACTGCTCGAGAACCTCGTCCCGCCGCAGCCCCAGCAGGCGTGAGACCGCCTCGTTCGCCTCGAGGATCTTGCCTTCCAGGTCGCACACGAAGACCGGATCCGGAGCGTTCGCGATGATGATGTCGGCCGCGAGGGTCGATCTGATGGTGCGCTCTACAGCGGAGGAGAGGGCTTCAGACACCGGCGCACGGCACCCTCACGGCGGGTGGTCCCGGCTCGATTGTTCAGGTCGGAGGGTCAGCTGTCTATCAGGTGGTTACCCTACGGGGCACGGCAGGTCGTCGGCCGTAGGATCAGAGCGCCAGGTACTGCTGGCGGATCGCGGCGTTCTCGCGGAACTCGCGCGAGCTGCCCTCGTAGCGGATGTGCCCCTTCTCGAGCACGTAGACGCGGTCGGCGAGGGCGAGCGAGAAGTCCACGTTCTGCTCGGCGAGCAAGATCGTCAGCCCCTCGGCCTTGAGCCGACCGATCTGCGCCTGCAGGTGATCGACCACGAGCGGCGCCAGTCCTTCCGACGGCTCGTCGAGCAGCAGCAGCTCCGGGTTGCCCATCAAGGTCCGCGCGATCGTCAGCATCTGCTGCTCGCCGCCGGAGAGAAAGCCCCCGGGCCGATCGCGCAGCTGGCGCAGGGCCGGAAACAGCTCGAACACCCGCTCGGTCGTGAAGCCGCCCGGACGCGTACGGCGCTCGGCGACGTCGAGGTTCTCCCACACGGTGAGATCCGAGAAGATGCGGCGGTCTTCCGGGACGAATCCGATGCCGAGGCCGGCGGCGCGGAAGGGCGCTTCGCGCGTGATGTCGTGGCCCTTCCACGCGACCCGGCCGCTCGTCGGCGGCGTCAGCCCCATGATCGAGCGCATGGTCGTCGTCTTGCCGACACCGTTGCGGCCCAGGAGACAGACGCACTCGCCCGGCGCGACCCCCAGCGACACGCCGAACAGCACGCGGGACAGGCCGTACGCGGTGTGGATGTCCTCGACGACGAGGATGGGCTCGGGCCGCCCGGCCATCAGTGGCGCTCGCCCAGGTAGACCCGGCGGACGGCCTCGTCGCGCCGGACCTCGTCCGGAGGACCGTTGGCGATCACGCGCCCCTGGTGCAGCACGGTGATGCGCTCGGAGATCGAGAACACGACCTCCATGTCGTGCTCGGTGAAGAGCAGGGTGAGGCCGCGCTCGCGCGCGATGCGCTCGATGAGCCGGATGGCCTCGCGCGTCTCGGTCGCCGACATCCCGGCGGTCGGCTCGTCGAGCAGCAGGATCTCCGGCTCGAGCGCCAGCGCGAGCCCCAGCTCGAGCTGCTTCTGGCCGCCGTGCGACAGGAAGCCGGCGATCTCGCCGGCCCGATCCGCGAGCCCGATCGATTCGAGTAGCGCCTCGGTCTCGGCGCGATAGAGGCGCTCGACCGGCGCCACGAGATTCCAGCCGCGCCCGCGATGCGAGAGGAACGCCGCCTGCACGTTCTCGAAGACGGTCAGGCGCGGGAAGATGTTGGTCCGCTGGAACGAGCGCCCCACGCCGAGCCGGCAGAGATCGTGCGGGGCGATGCCGGTGACGTCGCGGCCGTTGAGCTTCACGTGGCCGCGATCGGGCCGGAGGTGGCCGGTGATCAGGTTGAAGAGCGTGGTCTTGCCGGCGCCGTTGGGGCCGATGATGGCCCCGATGCTGCCGCGGGGCGCGTCGAGGCTCACGCCCCCGACGGCGACGAAGCCGTCGAAGACCTTGACGAGGTCGCGCACCTCAAGCACTGCGCGCCCAACGGAAGAGGCGCCCGGCGAGCACCCCGACGGCGCCGGCGATGCCGCCGGGGAAGCCGAACAGGAGCACCACCAGGACCGTGCCCAGCACGAGCGGCCAGTACTCGGTGTACGAGACGATCTGCTGGTTCAGGAGGATCAGGACCAGCGCGCCGATGCTCGGGCCGAGGAAGGTCCCCATGCCGCCGAGCAGGGTCATGATCAGGACCTCGGACGATTTCGTCCAGTAGGCGAAATCCGGGAACACGCCGCGGTTGAAGATGCCGAAGAGCCCGCCCGCGAGACCGGCGAACGCGCCGGCCAGCACGAAGGCGGCCAGCTCGTAGCGCCGGACGTTCACGCCGATGAATTCGGCCCGCTCGGCGTTCTCGCGGATCGTCGTCAGCATGCGGCCGAACGGCGAGGTAACGATGCGATGGAGCGCCCAGAGGCTCGCCGCCACCAGCGCCACCGTGAGGAAGTAGAAGTATTCGGCGGTTCTCCAGCTGAGCAGCGGCACGGCCGCGCCGACGCGCTCGAGCCAGCCGAAATCCGGGTAGGGGATCTCGGGCATGCCCTGCTCGCCCCCGGTGAGCTCGTTCCACTTGAAGCAGATGGCCCACACGATCTGCGCGAAGGCCAGGGTGAGCATCGCGAAGTAGATGCGCGTGAGCCGCACGCAGAAGAAGCCGAAGGCCAGCGCGAAGGCCGCGCCGAAAAGGCCGGCGGCCGGCCACGCGAGGACGAAGGGCACCGCGAGCTTCTTCATCAAGATCCCGGTGACGTACGCGCCGACGCCGAAGTACGCCGCGTGGCCGAACGACACGAGCCCGGTATAGCCCACGAGCAGGTTCAAGCTGGTGGCGAGCAGCGCCCAGATGATCACGTCGTTGGCGAGGAACGTGTAGAACCGCGAGCCGAGTGCGGGGACGAGCAGCGCGGCGACGAACACGAGGAGCCACGTCAGGCCGCGGGCGCTCACCGGAGCGGCCGCCCCAGAAATCCCCACGGGCGGACGATGAGCACCGCCGCCATGAGGGCGAAGACCGCGAAGATCGAGAAGCGCGGGAAGAAGAGGATCCCGAACGAGAGCACCTGACCGTAGACGACGGCGCCGAGGAAGGTTCCCCAGAGCGAGCCGAGGCCGCCGATCACGACGACCACGAACGCCTCGACGATCACCTCGGTATCCATCCCCGGCGTGGTGGCGCGCATCGGGCTGATCAGGGCGCCGCCGAGGCCCCCGAGGAACGAGGCCAGCATGAACACCCACGTGTAGAGCGCGTCGACGTTGACGCCGAGCGCGCCCAGCGTCTCGCGGTCGAGGGCGGCGGCCCGGATGAAGCGGCCGGCGCGCGTGCGCTGCAGCACGAACCAGAACGCGAGCGCGATGCTCGGTCCGAGCACGATGATGAACAGGTTGTACTGGGGGATCGTGGCGCCGAAGAGCGAGAACGAGCCGGCCAGCTCGGGCGGGCGGCTGACCGACTTCTGCTGTGTGCCCCAGAAGATCTTGGCGACGTCGCTGAGGATGAGCCCGAGCGCGTACGTGAAGAGAAGCTGGTAGAGCTCCTCCTTGCCGTAGAGGTACCGGAAGAGCACGCGCTCGACCACGCCGCCCAGCAGCGCGACGCCGAGGGCCGCGCCGAGCGCGGCGATCCAGAAGAGCCCCGGGCCCGGCCCGAGCCACAGCATCGACTGGTACGCCAGATAGGCGCCCAGCATGTAGAAGGCGCCGTGCGCGAAGTTGAGCACGCGCAGCACCCCGAAGATCAGCGACAGGCCCGACGCGATCAGGAACAGGAACATCGCGGCCGTGAGGCCGCTCAGGCTCTGCGCGAAGACAAACGAGGCGTCGGGCACCTACCTAGTCCATGAACTTCGACGGATCGACGTACGTCACCGGCTTCATGATCGCGAACGGATACTTCGCGTCCTTCACGGTCTTGCCGTAGAGCTGCCCGCGATTGGCCTGGTGGTCCTTCTCGCGGATCGTCAGCGCCCCGACCGGCGTGTCGACGGTCAGCCCGAGCAGCGCCTTGGACACCTTGTCGGAGTCCGTGCTGCCCGCCTTCTTGATCGCCTCGGTCAGGAACTGCATGCCGATGTAGCCCTGGATCGCCCACGACGAGGGATACTCGTCCTTCAGGTACTTCGACAGCCGCGCCGTGTAGTCGCGGTGCGCCGGCGTCTCGCCCCAGTAGAACGCGTCGTAGGAGTTGCCCCAGATGCCGACCGGATAGTCGGCGCCCATCGACTTCGTCGTCTCCGGCGTGGCTGCCTCACCGACGCCGATGAAGTTGTACCTGATCGCGTCGAAGACGCCGAGCGCCTTGGCCTGCTTCGAGTACGTGACGAAGAATCCGCCCCAGATCGACGAGAAGATGGCCTCGGGCTTCTTGGCCATCTGCGCGTTGATGAACGGGTTGTAATCCTGCTCGCCGAGCTTGGGCCACTCCTGGTCGACGATCTCGACGGTCGGCTTGATCTTCTTCAGGTGCTCGACGAACGCCCGGGTGACGTCCTGGCCGTAGGCGTAGTCGAAGCTGATGGTCGCGACCCTGGTCACCGGCCACCTGGCGACGATCTCGGCCGCGCTGCGCCCTTCCATCGTCGTGGTCGCGGCCACGCGGAACACGTACGGATGCAGCTTGTCGGCCGCCGTGAGCTGGTCGGTCTTCGGGATCGGCGCGATGAAGACGATCTTGTTCTCCTTTGCGACGACCGAGACGGCCGGACCCTCGGCCGAGGTCAGGGTGCCGACCAGGAAATCGACGTTCTCCTTCAGGATCAGCTCGCGAGCCACGCGCACCGCCTCGTTGGCGTCCGCCTTGGAGTCGCGCACCAGCAATTCGAGCTTGCGGCCGAGCACGCCGCCCTTGGCGTTGATCTCGTCCACGAACATCTGGGCGCCCTTCGTGGCGGGGTCGCCGAACAGTGCGGGCGGGCCCGAGAGCGGCATGGGCATACCGACTTTGATGGGCTTCTGCGCCTCGGCGACGAGCGGGAGCGCGAGCAAGGCGGCCAGGAGCATCGTGAGGACGTGCAGCATGAGGGAGCCTCCTATCGCGAGTCGTTTGGCCCGGTCGACTGGGTCGCTCAGAGCGCCGCCAGCCCGGGGACGCGCACGCGGATACGGTACACCGAGGTCGAAGCCGTGATGTAGAGAGAACGCAGGTCGTCGTCGCCGAAAACCATGTTGGCCGTGTACTCGGGCACGGGGATGACGCCGAGATCGACGGCGTCGGGGCTGAAGACGTGGATCCCGCCCGGCCCGCAGCAGTAGATGTTGCCCTGCGAGTCGAGCTTCATCCCGTCGGGCGCGCCCTTGCCCTCGCCCTTCGTCTCCGCCCACACGCGGCCGCCGGCCAGGGTGCCGTCGCCCTTCACGTCGAACACGCGGATGTGCTGGCGAGCCGTGTCGTTCACGAAGAGCCGGCGCCCGTCGCGCGAGAAGCAGAGCCCGTTCGGCCGGTCGAAATCGTCAACGAGCAGGGTGGGGGTTCTCGGATCCGCGCCCACGCGGAAGACGCCCTGGAAGGAGAGCTCCTGGGCGCGCGGGACGCCGAAGAACTCCGCGCGCCCGTAGGGCGGGTCGGTGAAATAGATCCCGCCGTCCGCCGCGCACACGATGTCGTTCGGGCTGTTCAGCTGCTTGCCGTTCCAGTGCGTGGCAATCGGCTGCGTCGAGCCGTCGGCCAGGGTCACCGTGACCTGGCTCGTGGCGTGCTCGCAGGCGAGCAGGCGTCCCTCACGGTCCCACGTGAGCCCATTCGACTTCGCGCACGGCTTGCGGAACGTCGTGACGCCGTCGGTCGC
>QHTE01000008.1 GCA_003220685.1 Candidatus Rokuibacteriota bacterium | reverse complement strand
CATCGCGAGGAACGTGGCGGCCATGCCTCCGGTGGTCGCCATGAACTTCCGGCGGCTCATGCCGAGCTTCTTGGCGGCGGCGTCGGCAAGCTCGTTCGTGCGCGCCTCGATGCGCTGCTGTTCCTCGGTTTGCGGCATCGGCAGCCACTCGCCGTTCGACACGATCTGAGTGGGAATGGGTGATGGGAACGGATCGGTATCGGCTCTGGCACATTTCGCGAGCTGAGCATCAGTGAGCCACGTATCGAGCTTTGGATCCTCACGCGACATGGTGTCACTCCGTTTCTGGGCCTCTGCGGCTCCGAAGGGATGAACGACTCAGAGACTGCCGCAAGAGAGCGCGACGGAGCGGGCAGCCGGCGGCGCACGCACCGACACGAGCGAAGAGTCTTGCATCAGGATGGCCTGCGGAGAGTCTCGACCAAGCGCGCGACAGCAACGACGCCGATGTGACGTCCCATCGCACACCTCCAAGTATCCAGAACCGACCGCGCGATGCTACGTGCCTCGCCGAACCGTGTCAAACAAAATCGACCGGCACGCCGCACGATCGGGGAGGTCTCAGGCGACACCGAAGTTGAAAACGCCGAAGATCATGCTGGCGCGCCACGGCGGCGGCGCGCCGAGCCACATTCGCGTGACGTAGTGTTCCGCGGTGATCCCGAGCTTGTTCAGATACTGGAGCGCGGCCTCGTTCGCCTCAGGTAGACGCAGCGAGCGGGGGGCTCGTCGCACGGCAGCAGCAAGGCGAAGAAGCACCAGGCCCGTGGACGCGTCTCGAGCGATGATCGGGCCGCCGCCCCAGGGGCACGCGCGCCGCACGTCGCTACCCAGCCCGACGAGGCGAACGCCTCGATGAAGGCGCGACGGTCCTCGCCGGTTGCCGCGTGGTCCAGCGCGTACGCTGCGGGAAGGTCAGCGGCCTGCATCGGTCGAGTCGCCGTGCCCGCGTCCAGAGAGCCCGCGTCCGGAGGGGCGGTCGGCCATGCAAACGAGCCGTAGCGCTCGCCGGCGACGAAGCCGATGCGCTCGTATATCGGACGGCCCGCGTCCGTCGCGAGCAGCAGCACCGCGCCGACCGAGCGGGCGCGCAGCCAGCCGATAGCGGCCTCGGTCAGGCGTCCGCCGAGACCGGAGCGCTGCTGGCCCGGCCGCACGACGATCCCGTGCACCCATCCGGTGGGCGGCGCACCGGGGAAGATGGTGGCGCCACCGGTCCCGACGATCTCGCCGTCCACCTCGGCGACGAACAGCGCACAATCGTCGCGAGCGGAGTAGTAGTCGAACAGCACGCGGCGCCCGGACCATCCGACGGCGTCGTTCGCGGCCAGGGCGCCGTCGAGATCAGCGGAGCGAAATGGGCGGATGACCGGTGAACTGGACGCGCTCGTCAGTGCCACGAAGTGGACACTACGACCCTCAGTGTCGTGTTCGCAAGAATGGCGTTGACCGCCGAGCTCATTGACACGCCGGCCGCGGTGCTGATACAGGGGGCACCATGAAGAGATCACTCGGTCGCATTTCGCTCGTCCTCGTCGCGCTGCTCCTCGTTGCCGTGCTGCCGGCCCGGGCCGAGGCGCCGGCGGGCCAGGTCACGTGGGGCGTCTCGGTCTCGCTGCCGCCGGCGTGGTTCGACCCGGCCGATGCCACCGGCATCCTCATTCCGTTCATGGTGTACTACGCGCTCCACGACGCCCTCGTGAAGCCGCTGCCGGGCAATCCGATGGCGCCTTGCCTGGCCGAGTCCTGGAGCGTTTCGCCGGACGGCCTCGTCTACGAGTTCGTGCTGCGGCGGGGTGTGAAATTCCACAACGGCGACCCGGTGACCGCAGACGACGTGAAGTTCAGCTTCGAACGCTACCGCGGCGCGTCGGCGAAGATCCTGAAGGACAAGGTCAGGCAGGTTCAGGTGGTCGACCCGCACCGTGTGCGCTTCCAGCTCAAGGAGCCCTGGCCGGATTTCCTCACCTTCTACGCGACACCCGCCACGGGCGCTGCGTGGATCGTCCCGCGCCGGTACGTCGAGAAGGTCGGCGACGAGGGCTTCAAGAAGGCGCCGGTCGGGGCGGGTCCGTACCGGTTCGTCTCGTTCGCGCCGGGCGTGGAGCTGATCGTCGAGGCCAATGAGCAGTACTGGCGCAAGATCCCGAGCGTCAAGCGGCTGGTCCTCAAGGCCGTGTCGGACGAGGTCACGCGCGCGACGATGCTGAAGCGGGGAGAGATCGACGTCGGATACACCTTCCGCGGGGCGGTCGCGGAGGACGTCCGGCGCACGGCAGGCCTCACGCTCAAGCCCGTGCGCTTCTACGGCGAGCAGTGGCTCCTCTTCACGGAGCAATGGGACCCGAAGTCACCGTGGGCCGACCGGCGCGTGCGACTGGCCGTCAACCACGCCATCGACCGCCAGGCCATCAACGAGTCGCTGACCCTCGGCTTCTCGCGGATGACGGGCAGCATCATCCCGCGCGACTTCGAATTCTCGTGGGCGGCTCCGCCTTATCCATACGACGCGGCGAAGGCGCGGCAGCTTCTGGCCGAGGCCGGATACCCGCGCGGGCTCGAGGCCGAGCTGTGGACCGACACCGGGTTCGCCGAGCAGACCGAAGCCATCGCGAACTACCTCGCCGCCGTCGGCATCCGCACCCGCATGCGCGTCCTCGAGCGCGCCGCCTATTTCAACCAGCTCCGCGAGAAGAAGCTGCGGCCTCTGGTGTACGTGGCGAGCGCCGCGTACGGGAATGCCGCGACCCGCATCGACTCGTTCGTATCTGCCGGCGGCCTCTACGCGTACGGCAGCTACCCGGACATCGAGGGGCTCATTCAGGAGCAAGCGACCGAACGCGACCGCAAGCGCCGCGAGGGGACGTTGCACCGCATCCAGCAGATGATGCACGAGCGCGCGATGTTCGCCCCGATCTGGGACATCGCGAGCCTGGTCGGGTACGGCCCGCGCGTCGCCGAGCCCGGTCTGGGGCTCATGGGCAGCTATCTGTGGAGCGGGCCCTATGAGGAGGTCAGGCTCAAGGCGACCATGAGCGGAAGGCGCCCCTAGCGGAGTTGTTCTCTGGCCGCTCGGTCATCAGCAATCGTTTGCAGGGATTGCTGCTCGAGCCTCAGCACGTGCTTGGCGATGACGCGGTACGTCCACTGGCCGGGAGCCGTCTCGCTGTTGAACCGCTCGTCGGTCAGTCCAACCAGTGAGCCGATGAACCGCGCCCTCTCCGCAAGCCATTCGGCGACGAGCCGGTCCATCGGCGATGCGGTGATCCGGGACTCGTAACGTCCCTCGAGAACCTGGCCCGTATGGATCTTTTCGTGGTCGATGTCATTCGTCAGCAGTGTCCAGACATCCTTCCCCTGGGCGCAAGCGTGCGACGAGGCCATCGGCAGCTCACGATCAGTCGCCGCGAGCAAGGTGTCGATCGTCGTCATCGTCTGCTCGAGGAGCTCACGAATCGCGTCTCGAACGGTTGCCGCCATGTCTCCCTCCGCTGGGCCGATGGATATTGCGAGGGAACGAGTATAGCGGCCGCCGCGACCACCGAGAACGGGCGTTCGTGACGCGTCCAGTACCGGGCGCGCTGCACGGCGGAAGGAATACGTCACGGGAGATTATGTTGACAGTATTCTGAAAATTAGGTAGACCTAATTCCCGTCGCACCTATCACAGACAGGGGAGGCCGCTATGAAACGGCTCGTCACGCGCTCTTTGCTGTTCGCGGTCACGCTGGCCGGGCTCTCCACCGTTGTGGCCGCCGCTGCCGACAAGCCCGCCGAGGTGCCGCTGACGGCAGCGAACCAGACGTTCGACCCCGCCGAGATCAAGGTCAAGGCCGGCCAGCCGTTCGTGCTCGTCGTCACCAACAACGATCCGAAAAAGGCGATCGAGGTCGAGAACAAGGATCTCCGCATCGAGAAGGTCGTGCCCGCCGGCAAGATCGTGAACATCCGCGTCCGCGCGCTAACGCCGGGCACATACGTGTTCGTCGACGACTTCAACCACGCGGCGCAGGTGAAGATCGTCGCCGAGTGATATGGATGACAGCGCGCCGACGCCGGAGGTGAGGCCGGTTGACCGCCCTCGCGTCGTGCGAACCGAGGAGCTGTTCGGCACGCGGGGTGAAGTGATCGTCAAGCACGGCCGGGAGGAATATCGCCTGCGCATCACGCGTGCGGACAAGCTCCTTCTGACCAAGTAGCCAGCCCGCCGAGGGCGCCCGGGGCGCCCGCCGCCAGCCAGCGACCTGTGAACAGACTCCCATCACCGGGAGCAGCTAGAGGACTACCGTGAAACTTGTTGTGCTGTTGCTCGCGGTGCCGGCGCTGCTCGCGGCGCGTCCCGCGCACGCGCAAAACGACTATCAGAACGTCTCGTTCTTCTATCCGCTGCGCACGCGCCGGCCCGTCATCGAGCGTGAGCTCGAGGTTAGCGTAGAGCACGCGAAAAGCGGCGAGGGCCGCACGACCGAGGCGGCGGGGGCCATCGAGCTGCCGATCTTGCCGCGCTGGCAGGTCGAGCTGGAAGTGCCGCTGGTCTTCAATGATCCGGACGACGGCGCATCACGGGGTGGTGTGGGCGACCTCCGTCTAGAAACCAAAGTGGCCGTCTGGCAGTCATTGGACTGGCTCTCGCAGGTCGCTGTCGGGGTAGAAGGGCGCCTCCCGTCGGGCTCGGAACGTCGTGGGCTCGGCGGCGAGGCGGAGATCGAGCCCTTCGTCAGCGGCGGCATCGCGCTCGGCGACTTCGACCTCCTCGCCTCGGTTGCGTACGAGTTCAACCTTAACGCGAACGTCCCGGGACCCAACGAGCAGGAGCTGACGGCTTCGGCCGCTGGCGGCTGGCGCGTGACCCGCTGGTTCGCGCCGCTCGTGGAGCTGGTGACCGTCACGCGGACCCGCGCCGCGCCCGACGACGAGCTGCGCGGAAAGACACGCGTCACCATCGTGCCCGGCTTCAACGCAAAGCTCCTGCCGGGGACGACACTGCGACTCGGCGTCGAGCTGCCGCTCACGCGCGCCAGGACCGCGGAGTACACCATCCTCGGGGGTTTCGTGAAGGAGTTCTAGGCGCCTCACCAGCTGCCCGAGGCGCCGCCGCCGGAGCTGCCGCCGCCGCCCGAGAAGCCGCCTCCCGAGGAGAAGCCACCACCGCCGCCCGAGACGACGGCGAAGCCGCCGAGCGTTGCGGTGCCCTTCGTCTTCAGGTCGACGGCCGCCTTCTGGTACCACGCCGTGTGCGCGAGGCGCAGCTTGGCCAGCGGATAGCCGATCAGGTATGCCGCGACCAGAACGAGCGTCGGTGTCGGCCCGATGAGCAGCAGGGGAAACATCGACCAGAAGGGGATCAAGAACACATAGAGGAACCAGCCGACACCGGGCGTCACGATGCCGATGAACGTGAAGAGGCCGATGCCGGCTGGAGACGCATCGGGAGGTCTCCCAGGATGGTGACAGCGTCAGGCCGCCCACTATGGGCGAGCTGCACGCTTTCTCGACGGTAAACGGAGGATGGCTGCCGCCGGAAGGTTTAGGTGCCGTCGCGTTTGCCACGGCGTGCGAGAATGGGCGACACCGCTCTGAAGGGAGGCCTCGATGGCCATCGACGAAGTCGTCCTGCGAAAGAGCCGAAAGTCGCGAGCAGCTGCAGCGCCGCCGGCCGCGATGTCGGCCGAGGAGTGGCGGACGCGGGTAGATTTGGCTGCCGCGTATCGGCTGGCCGTCATCTATGGCTGGACCGACCTCAACAACACGCACTTCTCGGCCCGCATTCCCGGGACCGAACACTTCTTGCTCAATCCGTTCGGGATGCTCTTTGACGAGATCACGGCGTCGTCGCTCATCAAGCTCGACAAGGACGGCAACATCCTGAGCGACTCAGACTATTCGTCGAATCCCGCCGGATTCGTGATCCACAGCGCCATTCACTTGTCGTCGCCCGATCTCAACTGGGTCATCCATACCCACAGTCGCTTCGGCACAGCGGTCGCGACGCAGAAGCACGGACTGCTGCCGGTGACGCAGAAGGCGCTGACGCTGATGGGCTGGCTCGCCTACCACGACTTCGAGGGCGCGGCGTTCGACACCGGCGAGCGGCCCCGGATCGTCCGCGATCTCGCTGACAAGCGCATCCTGATCCTGCGCAATCACGGATTGATGACCGTCGGCAAGACCGTCGGCGAGGCGTTCGTGTGGATGTATCGCATCGAGACCGCGTGCCGCATCCAGATCGACGCGCTGTCGGGTGGCAGTGAGCTCCAGCCGCTCTCCGAGGCCACGCAAGCCAAGACCATCGAGCAGGGTCTCAAGATGTACGGCCCCGGCGGCTTCATCGAGACCGGCAAAGAGTGGCCCGCTCTGTTGCGCCAGCTCGAGCGCCTGGACGGCACGTCGTATCGCACGTGACGATGCTGGCCGACCACATCGCGTACGTGGCGCTCGTCTCGAGCGACCCGGCCACCGCGGCCAACGTGTTCGAGCGTCACTTCGGTCTTCAGCGCGCCGAGCTGTCGAGCCCGGCGGGGCCGGTGCCGGTCTTCGCGCTCGGCCGGAGCGCGCTTGCCCTGTTTCCGCCGGCGCATCCGCTCGTGGCGGGCGAAGCGAGGCCGGGCGTTCACCACATTGCGCTTGAGGTGGACGATGTCGACGCGGCCGAGGGACCGGTCGAAGGGGCAGCCGAGGTCGGTCTCGGCGGTCGACGCATCCGCCGACTCGCACGTGACGCGCTGAACGGGGTTCGCGTCCTGCTCACCGAGCGGCTCGCCCTCACGCCACGCGGCGGAGGCCCGGTGGAACGTCTCGACCACATCGGAGTCGCGAGCACCGACGTCGGCGAAGACGAAGCGCTGTTCACGGGAAAGCTCGGCTTCGCGGTGGAAAGCCGCCAGTCCGACATCGAGGTGTCGATGGCTCTGGAAAGCTTCACGTCCGACAAGTACGGCGTCGTCTACCACACGCGCGCGCCGGAGCCGGTGGGCGGCCTGCGCGTCACCTTCATCTCTATCGGAGATTGCGAGCTCGAATTCCTCGCCAACTTCGATCCGCGACAGAGCGGCCACGTCGATCAGGGCCGCGCGGGAACCACACGGCAGGACCAGGGGGCGATCGCGCGATACGTCGCCACGCGTGGCCGCGGCCTGCACCACTTCGCGGTGAAGACGCGCGATGCCGATGCGCTGCTCGGCGGCATGGCCGCCGCCGGCTTGCCGATGATCGACACCAAGGCGCGGCCGGGCTCGCGTCGCGCGTTGATCGGCTTTCCTCATCCCCGCGCGCTCGGCGGCGTGCTCATGCACGTCGTCCAGCGTGACGCCTGAGAGCTTCTAAGGGCCATTCGCCCGGGGCCGAGCATGTCTTCCAAGTTAGGAGGGACTGGCGTGACTCGGTACTCTGGAGGCGCTGGAAGGAGGTACGGGTGATGGCGACGACGACTCTGGAAGGTACGGCACGGGCTCTGGTTGCGCCCGGTAAGGGGATCCTCGCCGCGGATGAGAGCCACGCCACGATTGGTCGGCGCTTCGAGCCGCTCGGGATCGTGAACAATGAGGAGAACCGCCGGCGCTACCGGCAGATGCTCCTGACGACCAAGGGCATCGGCGAGTTCATCAGCGGGGTGATCCTGTTCGACGAGACCATTCGCCAGACAGCCGACGACGGACGACCCTTCGTCGACGTGCTGCGCAACGAGGGGATCATCCCGGGGATCAAGGTCGACCGCGGGAGCGAGCGTCTGGCGGACTACAAGAAGCTCGGCGCGCGCTTCGCCAAGTGGCGGGCGGTGATCGTGATCGGCGACGACGGTCGCACGCCGACGCCATTAGCCCTCGAGGCCAACGCGGAGGCGCTCGCGCGGTACGCCGCGTTGTGCCAGGAGGCGGAGATGGTTCCGATCGTCGAGCCCGAGGTGCTGATGGACGGCGGGCACTCGATCGAGCGGTGCTTCGAGGTTACCGAGGCCACGCTGCACACCGTCTTCCACGCGCGGTGGGAGCACAAGGTTGCGCTGGAGGGCATGCTCCTGAAACCGAGCATGGTGTTGCCGGGCGCGGTGTCGGGGCGCCGGGCGCCGGTGGAGGACGTGGCGCAGGCAACCGTACGATGCCTGCGCCGGACGGTTCCCGCTGCGGTGCCCGGGATCGTGTTCCTCTCGGGTGGACAGTCGGACGAGCTCGCGACCGCCCACCTCAATGCGATGAACCGTCTTCCAGAGGCGGCGCCGTGGCCTCTCAGCTTTTCCTTCGCGCGGGCACTGCAGGCTGCGCCTCTGACGGCGTGGGGCGGCGATCCGACGCGGGTGGACGACGGGCAGCGCGCGTTCCGCCACCGCGCACGCTGTAACAGCGCGGCGCGCACGGGAGCCTACACGGCGGAGCTCGAGCGGAGCGGCCGGTGAGCGCCAGCGCGCTCGCGATCCTCGTCGGGGGCGGGCCGGCGCCCGGCATCAATGCGGTCATCGCGGCGGCCACGATCGAGGCGCGCAATCGGGGACTCGTGGTCCTCGGATGCCACGACGGTTACCAATGGCTGATGAAGAAGGACACGAGCCACGTCGAGGAGCTCGAGATCGCCGCGCTCTCGCGGATCCACTTCGAGGGCGGCTCGGTGCTTCGGACCTCGCGGGCGAACCCGGCGCGCTCGGCCGAGACGCTCCAGAACGTCGCGGAGTCCTTGCGGCGCCTCGGGGCCTCGTACCTCCTGACGATCGGCGGCGACGACACCGCGTCCGGCGCCGCGGCCGTGGCGCGGGTGCTGGATGGCAAGCTCGCGGTCGCCCACGTGCCGAAGACGATCGACAACGACCTGCCGCTGCCGCCCGGGGTCCCGACGTTCGGCTTCACGACGGCGGTCGACGTGGGCAAGGATCTCGTGCGCAATCTCATGAAGGATGCGGCGACGACCGACAAGTGGTTCTTCGTCACAATCATGGGTCGGCACGCCGGTCATCTCGCCCTCGGCATCGGCAGTGCCGCGGGCGCGACGCTGACGGTCATCGGTGAGGAGTTCCCCGCGGGCCCGGTCAGCCTCGACCAGATCGCCGATATCCTCGAAGGCGCGATCATCAAGCGGCGCGCCCTCGGACGGGAGCACGGTGTGGCGCTGCTCGCCGAGGGGTTGATCGAGCGGTTGGATCCGGACACACTCAGCCGGGTCGAGCGCGATCCTTACGGAAATGTCCGGCTGGCCGAGCTGGAGCTTTCGCGTCTGCTCAAGGAACGGGTGGCGGCGAGTCTGGGGGCACGCGGAATCGCGATCACCATCGTCGCGAAGGACATCGGCTACGAGCTTCGGTGCGCTCCGCCGGGAGGCTTCGACATCCACTACTGTCGAGGTCTCGGTTACTGGGCGACGCGGTTTCTCGTCGAGGGCGGCACCGACGCGATGGTGACGATGCAGGGCGATACCTTCGTGCCGGTCCCGTTCCGCGATCTGATCGACGGGAAGACCGGGCGATTCCGCGTGCGTCACGTGGACGTGGAGTCGGAGGCATACCAGATGCTCGCCGCCTACATGATTCGACTCAACCGAGCGGACCTCGAGGATCCCGAGCTGGTCCGCGCCCTGGCCAACGCCGGCGCGCTCGACGAGGCGACCCTGGTGAAGCGGTTCGGCGACCTGGTGACGCCGGGTCGCCGCAGATTCACTCTCCGACCTTGAAGATCTTCGCGCCGACGGCTTCCTCCACCCGCGCGTCGCGCATCCGGAAGAGACTGAAGCCGTAGGTTCGGTCGGTGTGCGGGCCGGCCTCGAAGGCGCCGCGGACTTTGTAGACCCGAAGCGGATCGTAGAGGATCGTTACCGCTTTCGGCGCGTACACGTACACGGTCTCGTCCTGCCCGACCGGCACCTCGCAGCAGTAGTTGCCCATCGTGGAGACGCGACTCAGCAGGAAGAACGAGAGGTCGGGGGGTCCGGCCGGAATGATGAAGCCGTGGATCTCGACTTCCTTTCCGTTGTAGGACTTGATCGTCTGGGTCACTTCGAAGTTTGCCCTGATCGAATCGACGAGCTGGGCGAACGACAGGCGTGGAACCCCTTGGGCGTAGGCTGACTGAGCGTACGCCGCCAGACCGAAATTCGCGCACGCCAGGCACACGCTCGCCGCCAGCGCCGCGCGAGCTCGCTCGAACGACCAGGCTCTACGACAGTGGCGCAAGATTCTCGGCCACCTCCGTGCGATACGCGAGCACGGCCGGCAGCAGCCCGGCGAGCGCGCCCAGCGCGACGGCGCCGCCGAAGACCACGGGCTCCAGCGCGCCGACGACGAAGAGATTCGCGACCGGTCCGCCGCGGCCGCCGAGCATAGACGCGCCGAGATACGCCACGCCGTGTCCGCCCGCGACCCCGAGGGCGCCGCCGATGACCGCCAGCGCGCAGGACTCCAGCAAGACGATGCCCAGGATGGTCGCGCGCCGGGCGCCGAGCGCGCGCATGGTCGCGATCTCGCGCTTGCGCTCCAGCGTGGCGCTGTACATCGAGACGAACAGGTAGAGCAGCACGACGATGGCGACGATCACCAGCAGGAGGGCCAGGACCTCGTCCACCAGGCTGAGGACATTGAAGATGTTGAGCAGAACCGCACTGGGAAAGACCGCCTGGGTCTCCGCGGTGACGTTGAACCCTCGGTGCAGGCCTGCCAGATCCGACATTCGCTTGGGCCGCACCAGTACGGCCGTGAGCGGCTTGACCTGCATCTTCCGCGACACTTCGTTCATCTGCCAGTAGCTCGCCAGCGAGATGAAAATCGCGCGATCGTCGGCGCTGTCCGTCGAGCGGAGGATCCCGACGACCGTCAACGGATACTCGGCCATCTCCTCTCCCTCGTGGAACCGGTCCCCGACCCGCAGGCCCGTTCGGCGCGCGACGTCGGCGCCCAGCACGGCCTCGTACGCCGGCTGCTCGGGCGGATCGTCGCGGAAGAACCGTCCTTGGGATATCGCGAAGGTTTTCCGGCGCCACGGGAGGGCCGCGAAGTACCCGCCGGTCGTCGCCACGTAGCGGTAGCCCTGGAACGCGTCTCCCATCGCGACGGGCACGGCGACCTCGACACGGGGGTCGTCCTGTAGATCACGATAGGTCCCGTACGAAATGTTCGGCGTGGGCACGTCCATCCGGAAGACGACATTCAGGACGAGCTGGGTCGGGCTGCCCTTGGCGCCCACGAGCAGGCTGTAGTCGGTGGTCCCCTCGATGAACCCCTGCTTGATACCTCGGCTGAGGAGCCCGCTCGCGATGACCAGGCTGACACCGAGTGCGACGGACAGGGACGTCAGCGCGCTCGCGACGAATCGCCCTCGCAGGTATTTCAGCGCGACCGTGAGGACCGTCACACGCGCTCCACGGCGCCTACGCGGTACTCCGGGCGATTGATCGCCGTGACGTCGACGACCTGATCGCCGGCCGCCAGCACGGCCGTCTCGTGCGAGACGACGAGCAAGGTGGTGCCGGCCTCGCGGCAGACGCTCAGGAGCTCGTGGAGCACTTCGCGGGCAGTGCCGGCATCCAGGCTGGCGCACGGCTCGTCCGCCAGGATCAGCGGAGGGTGGTTGGCCAGCGCGCGCGCGATGGCGATCCGCTGCTGCTCGCCTCGCGAGAGCTGCTGCGGCTTGTGCGTCAGTCGCGCGCCGAGACCCAGGCGCGCGAGGATTTCGGCGGCTCGCCGCCGCTGCTCGGGCTTCGGGATCGCGCCGGCGAACATCATGGAGAGCATCACGTTCTCGAGGGCGGTGAAGGCCGAGAGCAGGTTGAACGTCTGGAAGACGTAGCCGATGTGCTGCGCCCGGAAGCGGTCGCGGCGCGGCTCGGGCAGGGCCGAAATATTCGTGTCGTGGACGGCGATCGTACCCGCGGTCGGCAGCGACACGCCGGCGATGAGATTGAGGAGCGTCGTCTTGCCGGAGCCGCTCGGGCCCGTCAGGACCGTGCAGCGCCCCGCCGGAAGCGACCAGTGCTCGATGTTGAGCACGTCGAGCGAGCGCCCGTTCCCCAGCGGGAACGCCTTCTTCACCCCATGCAGGGCGACGGCCGCCGGCACCTCTGTCATCGGTCGTCGCGCGGGCGGGGCTCCGCGTTGGCGGCCCCGCCCGCGATCCTCGAGTTTACCGGATGGCGATGGGGTTGATCGGAACGCCGATCCCGCCTCGTAGCAGCAGCGGCCCGAGGACGAAGAGAAACTCGTACGCCTGGTCCTTGGCCAGTTCGTCGAGGTTGAGGATCTCCATGATGTAGGCGCCGCGGTTCCAGAGGAAATCGGTGTGAATCGGCAGCGCCAGATAGCCGAACGCCTTTCGCTGATACTTCGGATCCGGCGGGAATCCCCATTCGAGCGCCGCGTTGTCGGAGCCGACGGCCACGATGTCCATGTCGTTGAAGAACTTCAGACTATCGGGGCCCACGCCGGGCTGGGGCTGGTGCCACTTCGTGTGGGCCGCGTCCAGGCGCCCGGCGGCATCCGGCTCGTCCCACGTCTTGCGCCAGCCCGTCCGGACCAGCAGGATGTCGCCCTTTCGAATCTCGACATTCTGCGACTTCGCGGTGTTCTGAAGATCTTCCAGCGTGATCCAGTAGTCGCCCGGAAGGGGATCGCTCTTCTTGTATCTCGCGACGTCGAGCAGCACGCCGCGGCCGACCATGAACTTCACGCTCGCCGCGTCGCCGTGCACCGTCCCGGCGGGTTTGGGCGGCGGCATGTTGTTGAACAGCGAGTTCTCCCGGTAGATGTGCGCGAAGGTATCGAGATGGGAGCCGGTGTGGTTGTGCATGACGGTGAAGCTGGCCGCGCCCTGATAGCGCTGCGGGTCGAATTTGCCCGTCGTCGCCGCGACCCGATCATATCCATCGAGCTCCTGAATGACCTGAACGCCGAAGCGCGCCGGCCGCACCACCCGGGCGACGTCGTCGTGGAGCTCTTCGCCGAGGGGGTAGGCCTTCCCCGTCTTCACCAGCCTGGCGGCCTGGACGATCATCTCCGGAGTGATGACGTTGAGCATTCCCCGCTTGTCCTGCTCACCCCATCGCCCCCAGTTGCCGCGCTTGCCCCACTTGCCCGGCACCGTCCACGGCGCCGGCTCGCGCGCCAGCTTGTCGTCCAGCGGGTACTGCGGCGCCTGCTGCGCGCTCGTGCCCGCGATCGACAGGAAGAGAACTCCGAGCGCCAAGCTTCCCATGCCTATGAGCAGAGATCTCAGCCGTTGCATGGCCTTTCCTCCCTGAAAGGTGACTCCCATCACGCCTGGATGCGGTTCAGAGTGCTTCGCCTCAGCGAGGAACAGTAACCCCGGTCATCGACGGAGGATGCTTGAGATAGGATTCCGCCAGGCTCCGTCCCGTCGCGCGCATGAGTTGCCGATCCTCTTCCGGAGTGGGGCCGGGCGGGACACGGACGATGGTGTCGTTGCAGTAGGTCGGAATGACGGCGCCGGCTTTTTGACTCAGGCCCTCGGGCGCTTCGCCCGTCTGCACGGCTCGAATGCCCCGGCGGATCTGCTGTCGGAACATGATGACCCCCCGATCAGTGGCACCCAGGTGCTCGAGGGCGTGGACGGCCACCGGCCGCTGGCCGACTTGCGCTTCGTAGTCCCCGGGGCGGCGTTGACTGGCCTCGTGGGAGTCGTCGGCGGGGAGCTGACCGGGGAGCATGATGCTGCGATCGGCCCACCAGGAAGGCGTGACGCCGTCCGTCTCGCTCACGTGGCGAAACTCGATGAACATGGTGTGGGTGTCGTCCTGTGGGACGATCCAGCGGCTCATCATCGGACCGTCAAAGGGGTGCTCCCGGTGACCATCCTCCCAGATCGGCGCCACCTGCTGCAGGTTCGGCAACACGTTCTCGACCATCCGCGCCCACACGTTCTGCTCCACCCTGCGCGTGGCGATGTAGATCATGCCGACTGGCGTCTCGACGAAGTCCAGCTCCGGCACCTTGCCGAACTCGTCGGTGAATTGCGAGCCGCTGACGATCGTGTGGAGAAACGCCGTGTGGACTGGGTCCATGGCGTTCTCCAGGATCTGGAGCCAGTTGCACGGATAGAAATATTTCCGCCCGGGGATGATCCGGTAGCCCGGCCGCTCGAAGGAATCGTAGATGGGAAACGGGGCTTGCTGGTCTGGGGGGCCCATGTACGCGAAGACGATCCCTTTGTACTCGTGGGTGGGGTACGCGCCGTGGCAGAGCCGGTCCTTGAGCGTGCTCTGGGCCGGCTCGCCCGGCGTCTCGAGGACGGTGCCGTCGACGTCGAAGAGCCAGCCGTGGTAACAGCACCGGATGCCTCGGTCAGAGACCAGCCCGTACTCGAGTGACGTGCCTCGATGGGGGCAGTGCAGCTCGAGCAATCCGACGCTTCCGCGACGGTCCCGGAAGGCGACGAGCTGCTCGCCGAGGATCGTCACGCGCAAGGGCACGTCGCGGAGATCGTCGGAGAAGCAGATCGGCTGCCAGAAGCGCCGGAAGTATTCGCCGCAGGGTGTTCCCGGGCCGACGTGCGTCAGCTCCGCGTCTTCTGCGGGCACCTCGCGGTGATAGTAGGCGCCGAAGCGAGTGGTCAGGAACGGAGGTCGGGTCGTCATGGCGGCTCTCCTTGTCCCGGGGCCTCTCGGCGTCCAAGCTCGACGGTCCGATGGTGCCGCGAGTGTAGTCCCGGGCTGCGCGTGGGATCAAGGTCCGGAGGCGGGCGGTGAGTCCGACAGGGTGAGCCCGAGATAGCGGTCGAGCAGCACGGGTTCTCGCAGCGTGTCGCGCGAGCGGCCGCGGTGGACGATCTTGCCCCGTTCCAGCACGATCACGTGCTCGGTCAGCCCGAGCGCGATATCGGCGTGCTGCTCGACCAGGATGAGCGTGCTGCCCTGCTCCCCCGTCATGCGTCGGATGGCGGCGGTGAGCTCCTCGACGATGATGGGGGCGAGGCCTTCGAGCGGCTCGTCGAGCAAGAGGAGGTCAGGGTTCGTCATGAGGGCCCGCGCGATGGCCAGCATCTGCTGCTCGCCGCCCGACAGGTGATGGCCGCGCGCGTGCCGGCGCTCGGCGAGTCGGGGGAACAGCTCGAAGACCGCGGCGAGATCCCAGCGTCCGGGCCGGCTCGCGACCGTCAGGTTCTCCTCCACGGAGAGGGACGCGAAGATCTCGCGTTCCTGCGCCACCCAGCCCAGGCCGCGGCGTGGCCGTCGGTGGGGCGCCAGATGCGTGATCTCCTCTCCTCGCCACACGAGGCTGCCGCGGATCAGAGTCGTGAAGCCCATGATGGTGAGGACGAGGGTGCTCTTGCCGACGCCGTTGCGTCCCAGCACGGCCAGGCTCTCGCCGGACGGCACCTCGAACGAGACATCGTCGAGCACGACCGCCTCGCCGTAGCCGGCGCGAACGTTCCGCACGGCGAGCAGGAGGTCAGGCATGCCGTGTCTGTCCGAGATAGACCTCGCGCACGCGCGCGTCCGCGGCGATCTCCTGCGGGGTGCCTTCGACCAGCACGCGGCCGCCCACCATCACGATGATGCGGCTCGCGAAGCGAAAGACGACGTCCATGTCGTGCTCGATGAAGAGCACGGTGATGTCACGGGACAGGCCGGCGATGGCCCCGAATAGCGCCGGGCTCTGGCCCCGCGGAACTCCGGCGGCGGGCTCGTCGAGGAGCAGCACTTTGGGCCGCGTGGCGAGTGCGAGCGCGATCTCGAGCAGCCGTTGCTGGCCGTAGGCCAGCGTCCGCGTGAGTCGGTAGCAGTCAGCGCCGAGAGCGAGCGAGCCGAGGATGGCGTAGGCCTCGTCGATCGCGTCACGATACGCGGGCAGGCTCCGCCACCAGGTGCTGGCGTGCCCTTGCCGCTCGCACACGGCGAGCGTGACGGCCTCGAGTGCCGTCAGGCGTGGGAACAGCGTGTTGATCTGGAAGGTGCGCGCGAGGCCGCGCTTGACGCGCTCGGCCGGCGGCACGGATGTGATGTCCTCGCCCCCGAGGAAGATCCGGCCGGCATCGGGCCGGAGCATACCAGTCATGAGGTTGATGAGCGTCGTCTTGCCGGCGCCGTTCGGGCCGATCAGGGCGTAGCGCACACCCGGCGGGATCGCGACACTGACCTCGCGGGCGGCCGCGAGCGAGCCGAAGCTCTTCTGGAGCCCGACGGTGGCGAGAATCGACGAGGACGCCGGGCCGGGCGTGTTCACGGCGACCGGCGCCGAAACCGGGCGGCCGCCCGGTCGAGCCCGGCGAGGATCCCGTTGGGCAGGAACAGCACCACAGCGATGAGAAGCAGCCCGATCCAGAAATACCAGTACTGCGGATTGATGCCGGAGAACTGGTCGCGCGCCACCATATAGATGATCGCGCCCAGAACGCCTCCGTAGAGCCGGCCGGCCCCACCGAGAATCAAGATCACCAGCACGTCCGCCGAGCGTTGAAAGCTCAGCACCTCAAGCGAGACCGTCAAGGTCGTCTGGGCGAGCAACGCTCCGGCCATCCCCGCCATCGCCGCCGCGATCGTGTAGACCTGCCGCACGCGGGTGCGGCTCGGCGCGCCGAGGGCGGGCATGCGGACGGCGTTTTCGCGTATCCCGCGGAGGGACAGGCCGAATGGCGAATGGGTGAGGCGTCGAGCCACCAGGAAGGTCAGGAAGAGCGCGGCGAGCGAGTACGTGTAGGCGGTGCGGCCCCACAGGTCGAAGGGGAACAACTCGAAGAGGGGCCGCATGCGCACCCCCTGCAAGCCGTCGACCCCGCCCGTGAGCTCCGAGGCACTGTTCGCCGCCTCCTGGAGGAGCAGGCCCATACCGAGCGTGATCATGATGAGGGCGAGGTGGCGGAAGTGGGCGATCACGAAGCTGGCCGCGTAGCCGACCACCCCGGCGAGCGCGGAGGCGAGTATGAGCCCTGACAGCGGCTCGCCCCAGCCGAATTTCGAGAAGAGGCCGGCCGTGTACGCGCCCAGGCCGAAGAAGGCGGCGTGGCCGAGCGACACGATCCCGGCGTAGCCGAGGATGAGATCGAGCGAGACGGCGAAGAGCGCGGTGATGGCGATCTGGCTGGCGAGCTGCAGATACGCGGGGAAGAGCAGGAAGGGGAGCAGCGTGGCCAGCCAGAAGGCGATCTCGCTGCGGCGCCACCGGGTCTGCGCTCGCAGATACCCGTGCGCCCCGCCCACCGCCTCGAGCGAGACGGTGGCCACTCAGCGCCTGCCGAAGAGGCCCGCCGGCCGCCACATCAGCAGGCCGACCATGACGAGATAGATGAGAAAGGCGCCGAGCTGGGGCACGTAGTACTTGCCCGCCATGTCGCTGATGCCCAGGAGCGCAGCGGCCGCGAACGACCCCCCGATCGAGGCGAGCCCGCCGACCGATACGACGATGATGACGTAGATCAGATAGGCGAAGGCGAACGACGGGTCCAGCCCGACCATCTCGATCGCGAGAGCGCCGCCCAGGCCGGCCAAGCCGCTGCCCAGCGCGAAGGTGACCGCGAACACGCCGTCCACGTCGATGCCGAGGCCGCGCGCCATGCGCTGGTTGTCCACCGCCGCGCGTACCCGCGCGCCGAAACGCGTGCACTCGAGGGCGGCCACGAGCACGACAGTAACGGCCAGAGCCGCCCCGATGAGGAAGAGACGATAGACGGGGAACCGGAAGCTCCCGAGCGTCACGGCTCGGCGCAGATAACCCGGCAGCTGCACCGGTTGCTGGACGGTGCCATAGAGATACGCTGCGCCGGCCACCGAGACGAACACAACGCCGATGGTGAGCAGGCATTGGTCGAGGTCGCTCGCGCGGTAGAGGGGACGAAACAGGACACGCTCGAGCGCGGCGCTGGCTCCTGCGGCGGCGAGAAACGCCACGGGAAGGGTGGCGAGGAACGGCCATCCGAGCCGATCCATCAGGGTGACTGTGACGTAACCACCCAGCATGGCGAAGCTGCAGTGCGCCAGGTTGACGAAGTTCATCATCCCCAACGTCACCGACAGCCCCACCGACAGGAGGAACAGCAGCATCCCATAGGCGAACCCGTCGAAGAGGACGCCCACGAAGGAGCTGATCATGAAGACGGCGGGCCTACTCCCGGCGGCCTATCGGGCCATGCGCGACTTGAAAGGGTCCTTGACGTTCTCGATCCGGTCGAACTCGACGTTGACGAGCTGGCCGCCGACTTTCTCGACCCGGCGGATGTAGACAGTCTGCACGACGTCGCGAGTCTCTGGGTCGATGGCGATCGGCCCGCGCGGGCTCTCCCACTTCATGCCCTTGGCGGCGGCCACGAGCGCGTCGCCCTCGGTCTTGCCACCCGTCTTCTTGAGCGCCTCGTAGATGAGGCGCATACCGTCGTAGCCTCCCACCGAATAGATGTTCGGGTTGCGGCCGGCGTTCGCCTCGTTGAACGCCTTTACGAACTCCCGATTCGCGACGGAGTCGTGATTGTGGTCGTAGTGATACACCGTAATGATGCCGATGGAGGCGTCGCCCATGCTCTTGCGCGCCTCGTCTTCGGTCAGCTCGCCCATGCCGAGCACTTTCGTCGTCTTCGCGTCGATGCCGCGCTCGGCGAGCGCCTTGCCGATCGCGGCCGGCTGCACGCCGCCCGGTACGAAGATGAAGATGGCCGCCGGGTTCACGTCCCTGGCGCGCTGGACGAACGCCGAGAAATCCGGATTGGCCACCGGGAAGCGTACCGAGCCCACCACCTCCCCGCCCGCATCCTTGAAGCCGCGCTGGAAGCCCTGCTCGGCGTCATGGCCCGGACCGTAGTCCGATACCATCGTGTAGACCTGCTTGATGCCGTTCTTGCGCGCCCACGTGCCGAACGTTTCGGTCAGCTGCGGCACGGTCGCCGACGTGCGCACCATGTACGGCGATTTCGTCGTGATGATGGCCGTCGCCGCGTTCATGACCACCATGAACTTCTTCGATTCCGCGGACACGTCGGCGGCGGCAAGGGCGTTGGGCGTCAGGACGAATCCGGCCAGGATGTCCACCTGATCCCGCACGATCAGCTCCTGAGCCAGGCGTTTGGCGACGTCCGGGGCGACGCCACCCGTGTCCTTGCGAATGATCTCGATCTTCTTGCCGGCCACGGTATCGCCGTTCTGCTTGAGGTAGAGCTTGATGGCGTTGTCCATCTGCGCCGCCGTGTCGGCGAACTGGCCGGAGTACGGCATGATGAGCCCGATCTTGACCGTCGGCTGAGCGAGCGCCGGCGAGACACCGAACAACATCGCGGCCAGAGTCAGCGCGATCCGCGTTGTCAGCATCGATGTTCTCCTCCGGAGCCGTGGTGGCGCCGCCATTCTACGCTGTCAATGAGCGTCGCCATGGCATTCCCTCCGGCCGCGTTCAGCGTGGCTGTGTGATCGTGTCGATCAGCGCCGGCGCCCCCTTCTCCTTCACGACCCTCAGGCCTCGCTCCAGGGCCGGGCGTATCTCCTCAGGGTTGAGGATGGGACCCTCTCCGTAGATGGCAAAGCTCTTCGCGAGGGTGGCGAAGTCGGTGGCGGGTCCCTCCAGGCTGACCCCGACTCCGACGTTGTCCAGGGCGCGCTGCCTCATCCTGGTGATCGCGAGTTGATGCCCGACGTCCTGATAGTAGGACCGGTTGTTGAACATGACTATCAGCATGGGAACGCCGTGATGCGCGGCCGTCCAGAGAGATCCCGGGGTGTACAGGAGGTCGCCGTCGTTCTGGATGCTGATGCAGACCTTGCCAGTTCCCCTGAACGCCAGCGCGACCCCCATCGCCACGCCCATTCCGGTCCCCGTTCCACCGCCTCCGGCGATGAAGCGCGCGCCGTCGCTCACCTCCCAGAGCCTTCGCTCCCAGCCGCTGAGCGAGCCGTGCGCGAGGACCCAGTCCTGGTCGCGTATCGTTTCCCAGATTTCGGCCGCCAACCGTGCGGTCGCGATGGGCGTCTGCGCCCACCAGCGCTCCTTCAGATCCTTCTGGGCGCGAGCGACGATCGCGGTGTGGATCTCCCGAGTTCTTGCCGCCCGCTCGGCGACCCGCCGTTGCAGGTCGCCGTCCATTGCGCTCTGGCATAGGCGAGTGAGCTCTCGCAGCACCTGAGGCCCGCTCCCGAGAATTGAGATATCAGCGGGCGTGAGGCGGCCGTGACTGCTGGTCCACGCCCGTACTCCATACTCCTGCAGGCCGACACGAACGAGCCGGGTGCCGTCGCGAATGACGCTCTGGTGGCGCCGACTGAACCCCGATGCTACCCTCGGTAGACCCGCGGGCACTATGCCTTCCGGCTCCGGTCGCGTCAGCGCTGCTTCGACGTCCTTGACACCGACGGTCAAGACCAGGTCGGCGTCTTTCAGCACGTCGGCGCTGGCCCCGCTGACGTTCAGATGGTGAAGGTTCGAGAGATTGAAAGAGGAGCCCACCTCGATCACCGGAATCCCGAGAAGCTCGCTGAGGGACTGCAGCGCTGCCGGTCCGCCCGGCGCTCGCCCCAGCCCCTCGACCAGCAGGACCGGCCAGCGCGCCTCGCAAAGGGCCTTCGCCGCGTCCGCCATCGCCTCGGAGTTGCCCGAGGGAGGGGCGGCTGGGCGATAGCGGCTCGGATCGGGAATGACAAAGCCATCGGGAAGTCGGCTCTCCTGCAGCTCGACGTCGAGGCAGAGGTAGACCGGGCCGCGCGGCTCGGTCATCGCGATCTGGTAGGCGCGAAGGATGGATTCGGCGACGCTGAGCGCGCCCTGGGGCTGGTCATCCCACTTGACGTAGTCCCTGACGATCTGCGCCTGTACCTGGGCCGTGTGAATCCAGTCGATCCACGGGCGCCGGTGCGTCGCATCCATCGGGCCGGTGCCTCCGATGATGATCATCGGCGCGTTGTTGAGCCAGGCCTCGTAGATGGCCTTGCTCGCGTGCTGCAGGCCGACGATGTTGTGGACCAGCGTGGCCTGAGGTCGCCCCGTCGCCAGGTAGTAGCCCTCCGCCATGGCAACCGCGACCTCCTCGTGGCTGCACGTGATGACCTCGGGCGCGATATTTCCACCGTAGGTCACGAGAGATTCGTGCATCCCGCGCGTGGTCGCGCCCGGGTTCAAGGTGACGTACTCGACGCCAAGCCGATTGAGCAGATAGACGACGAGGTCGGACACGTACTCAGGTTTGTCGAGGCTCATCGCCGCTCCTCCTCATGCGTAGCTCCCCCTCTGGGATTCGAGTGGGTCAGGGCTCGCCGGAATCTAAAGAGACAGCGCGCGCGGTGTCAAGGGCTGGCGGGTGACCGGGTGGCCTCGCCGACCGGAGCCGCGGTTCGCCCCGTTTCGCCGTAGAATCCCATGCCATGACGCGCGTTCAGGTGTCGCTTCGGATTCCTGGCACGGCGCCGATGTCGCAGCTACTCCAGCTGATCCAGGGCGTCGAGGCTGCCGGCTTCGATGGCGCCGGCATCCTCGACAGCCAGCTGCTGTGCCGAGACACGTTCGTCACGCTGGGTCTCGCGGCGGCCCACACGTCAAGCTTGACGTTGTTTCCGGCAGTGACCAATCCGCTCACGCGCCATGCCGCGGTGCTCGCCAGCGCGATCCAGACCGTGGAGGAGATCGCCCCGGGACGCATCAAGATGATCGTCGGCACTGGCTACACGTCCGCGCACACGATCGGTCGCAAGCCGGCGACGCTCGCCGAGATGCGCGCGTGCATCACGATCCTGCGCGCCCTCCTGACGGGCGAGACCGTGACGTTCGGCCCGACGTCGGGGAGCCTCGCGTACGCGTCGGGGCGGCGCGTTCCGGTCTTGATGGCGGCGTCCGGGCCGAAAGCGACCGAGCTCGCCGGCGAGATCGCCGACGGAGTCTTGTTGTCGGTGGGCTTTCACCCGCGGATCGTCGCCGCGGTGCTGAGCCATCTCGCGACGGGCGCGCGGCGTGGCGGGCGGCGGCTCGAGGATCTCGAAGTCCTCTGGGCGGTGCGTGTCGGGATCGCGAGCAGCACCGCGGAGGCGCGCCGGCAGGCGCGACCGACCGTCGTGCATCAGGCCTTTCTCAGCGCCAGGTCGCACTGGCTGCCGTACGCCGGCCTCGCGCTTCCGCGGCTCGACATTCCGCCCGCGGTGCGGGCCATTTATCCCGATCTGTCCCACGCGCGCGACTGGGAGCAGGCCATCGCCGCGACGTCGTTTGTTCCGGATGACGTGATCGCCGAGCTCTGCGATACTTTCGGCCTCGTGGGGACTGCGGAGCACTGCGCGCAGCGGATCGTCGAGATGACCGCCGCCGGCGTGACGAATCTCTACGTCCAGGCGTTTCAGACGTTCGTGGGACCAGAGCAGGAGATGCGGACGTTCCGCGACGAGGTGTTCCCTCGGTTGAAGGCCGCCGGATACCGGTGAGGATGGAGGAGGCCGAGCCATGGTCAAGGAAGTCTTCTTCTTCACCGAGATGGGCTACACGGCGTACCCGCAAGACGACGCCCGGCGGCGCGGCTACAACAACCTCATGTTCCCCAACGAGCACTTCAGCCCCGAGCGGGCGCGTGAGCTCTACGCGATGTATTTCGACGAGCTCGTCTACTGCACCGAGACGGGCTTCGACGGGATCATGATCAACGAGCACCACAACAACCCGCTCAGCATGATGCCGTCCGTGAACGTGATCGGCTCGGTCCTCGCCCGGGCGACGCGGAAGGGCCGCATCGTCTTCCTCGGCAACGTCCTGCCCATCCACGACAACCCGCTTCGCGTCGCGGAGGAAGTCGCAATGATCGACATCCTCTCCGGCGGTCGCGTGGTCTGCGGCTTCGTGCGCGGGCTCGGGCAGGAGAGTCTGGCCACCAACGTGAACCCTGCCTACAACCGCGAACGGTTCGACGAGGCCCACGACGTGATCGTCAAGGCGTGGACCACACCGGGCCCGTTCCGCTGGGCGGGCCGCCACTACGAGTATCGGGTGGTCAACCCGTGGATGCGTCCGCTCCAGAAACCGCACCCGCCCATCTGGATTCCCGGCGTGGTGAGCCCGGAATCCGTCCGCTGGGCGGCCGAGCATCGCTATCCGTACGTGGCCCTCGCGCCTCCGCTCGACGTGATCGACGAGATCTACGACCTCTACGACGACGTGGCGCTCGAGACAGGGTTCACGCCGACGCCGGAGCACCGCGGCTACGTGATCCGCGTGAGCGTGGCGGATACGGACGAGGAGGCTTACGAGCAGGGCCGGCACTTTTACTGGCAGCTCGGGACCTCGTTCGGGATCGCGCCGCGCCAGTGGCTGCAGCCGGCCGGCTATGTCAGCCGCGCGGCGCGGACGAGCCGGCGCGAGCAGGCGAGGACAGGCGCGGTCAACATCACGCCCGGCGGCCCCGCGCTCTCGTACGAGGGCGCACACGCCACGTACCAGATCGTGTCCGGGAACCCGGACACGGTCGTGAAGAAGCTCCAGCACATCATCGACCTCGTCGACCCCGGCTACATGACTTTTTGGGGCCGGGAAGGTCTCATGTCGCACGACGCGGCGATCCGCTCCATCGATCTCATGACCGGCGAAGTCATTCCAGCGGTCAAGGCATACCGGCCGGTGGGGCGCGAGAAGATGAAGGTGGCCGGCTGACCCGCCGTCCGCCATCGGGTTGAGGAGTCCTTCGGATGCCGTGCCCCCGCTGTCAGCACGAAACGCGCGACGGCGCACATTTCTGCGGTGCGTGCGGCGCCTCGCTCCTGCCGGCCGAGAGCCCGCCGGCGACTTCGCCGGCACGCGCCTACACTCCACGTCACCTTGCCGACGAAATCCTCACGACTCGGGGCGCGCTCGAAGGCGAGCGCAAGCAAGTCAGCGTCCTCTTCGTCGACGTGGTCGATTCGATGCGACTCGCCGGCAGCCTCGACGCCGAGGACTGGCATCGCATTCTCGATCGGGTCTTCGAAATTCTCAGCGCGGCGGTGCACCGAGTCGCCGGAACGATCAACCAGTTCACCGGGGACGGCGTGATGGCGCTCTTCGGAGCCCCGGTCGCTCACGAGGACCACGCCCGACGCGCCTGTCACGCGGCGCTCACGGCAATGGACGACCTGCGCGCCTATGGGGAGACGCTGCGAGCGCGAGGAATCGAGCTCGCGGTGCGGATGGGCATCAATTCGGGCGAGGTGGTGGTCGGGAAAATCGGCGACGACCTGCGAATGGACTACACGGCCCAGGGGCCCTCGGTCGGCCTCGCCGCGCGCGTGGAGCAGCTGGCGTCACCCGGCACGGTCCTGCTCACCGAGACGACGGCTCGGCTCGTCGAGGGATTCTTCGTCCTCGAAGACGCTGGTCTAAGGTCGGTGAAGGGAGTCACGGTCCCGATCCGCGTCGTCGAGCTGCGCGGGATCGGGCCCGCCCGCACCCGGCTCGAAGCCTCGGGCGCGCGCGGCCTCTCGCGGCTGATCGGCCGGGACGCCGAGCTCGCCTGGCTCGACGGCATTTTCTCCCGCGCGATCGCGTCGGACGGTCAGGTCGTCGGCGTGGTCGGCGAAGCCGGAGTCGGCAAGAGCCGGCTGTGCCTCGAGTTCGTCCAGCGCTGCCGTGCGCGCGGCACCGCGGCGTACGAGGTTCATTGCCCCGCCCACGCCGCGACGGTGCCGTGGTTTGCGATGCGCGATCTCCTCCGAAGCTACTTCGGGCTCAGCCGCGACGACGAGGTCGGGACGATTCGGCAGAATGTGGCGGAACAGCTGCGCGCTCTCGACGCGGGTCTCGCCGATGCGGTTCCGCTGGTTCTCGAGGTTCTCGGGATCGGCGCGGCCGCCGCCCCGGACCGGCCCCCGCCGCGGGTCACCCTGGAGCTCGCGCGCTTCATGCGGCGCTTCGTGCGCCTGCGGAGCGTGAACCAGCCGGGCGTGGTGCTGATCGACGATGCGCATTGGATGGATCGCGCGAGCGACGATCTGGTCTCGGAAATCGCGGCATCGGTGCGCGGCACCCGGACGCTCCTGCTGGCGAACTTTCGGCCGGAGTACCGGCCGGCGTGGCTGGGTGGATCGCACTACCACCAGCTCGCGCTCGCTCCGCTCGGCGACGGCGCCGGTCGCGAGCTCCTCAGCGACCTGCTCGGTTCGGACGACTCGCTCGGCGAGCTGTCCGGCCGCATCCTCGAGCGCACCGGCGGCAACCCGCTCTTCACCGAGGAGGTCATCCAGTCGTTGGCGGAGGCCGGGAGCCTCACCGGCGAACGGGGCGCCTATCGTCTAACGGCGGCGATCGACGCCCTTGCCCTTCCGGCGACGGTACAGGCCTTGCTCGCCTCGCGCATCGATCGGCTCGGCGAACGAGCGAAGCACGTCTTGCAGGCCGCGGCCGTCATCGGCAAGCAGTTCGACGAGCCGCTGCTCCGAGAGGTGAGCGGTGTCGTGGACGATCGCGATCTCGACTCGGCTCTCTCGGCGCTCCAGGATCAGGAGTTCCTGCGCCTCGTCACGCTCTCGCCGCACCCGGAGTACGCGTTCAAGCACCCGATGATGGCAGACGCGGCCTACCGTTCGCAGCTCGCCGAGCGACGAGCCCGGCTGCACGCCGCGGTCGCCACGGCGCTCGAGACACTGCGCGCGGATCGGCTCGGCGAGTACGCGTCGCTGATCGCGCACCACTGGGAAGCCTCTGGAATGCGATTTGAAGCCGCCCGCTGGAAGCGACGCGCTGCACTGAACGTCGCGAACATCAAGGTGGGGCGGCGCCGTCCGCGGCGGGGGCTTTAACCCGCGGCGGTCGGGATCGGGAGTCGGGGTGGACGCCTGATCAGGGCCTGGCTCCATAGGTGGCGATCCACGCCCGTCGAATCCGGCGGAGCATGGCCGGGTACATGATGCGTCGGAACGGCTCGATCGCGAGCAGGTACGGTCGGGTGAGCCAGGACACCGGGAGCACATAGATCCCCCAGTACAGACGGTATCCGCCCGCGCGGCGCGCCAGGGCGATGCAGATCCATCCGTGGACCGTGGCGTTGCGAATCTCGCGCAGTGACTCGCGGGGAAATTGATACAGCAACAGGAATGAATCGATGCGCGTGCCGGGCGCGATTTCTGACTCGCGACGGTCGCGCTCCGACAGGCGCGACAGCAGCGAGTCCTCCGGTCGCAGCCGAGCGCGGTCCCAGCCGAACACGCGCCCGAGCGCATATCGCAGGCCGAAGAGCACGTTCGCGACGCGGCTCGGCACAGCGGCCGACTCGAGTGCGCGGATGTCGGCGATGCTCCGGCCGGCACCGCCGCCCGGGAGGTCCACGATCGAGAGGTCGTACAAGGGCACGTCGCGCAGCAGCTGGTGGGCACGAAGGTCGAGGCGCAAATACTCGTCGGGAGCCACCCGCATGCCGCGAACTGTATCAGACCGATGGACGCGGCCGGAGACGCGATGGTGACTCCAAAACAGCGAGCGGACCTGATCGGACGCTCTGGCGCCTGACTAGACCGCCTCCTTGACCGCCCAATCGGGAATTTAGCCTCTGTGGACAATGGTGGATGCTGTGGACCCGATTCGGCTTGACCGCAATGGTCAAACGGCGGCTATACATGGCTCGAAGGAGAAACCATGAAACTCGGCGAGGAGCACTGTCGCGACGAGCGCGATGGCCTGGACGCCCACCCTCTAAAGCCCAGCATCGGTGTCATGCGAAGACTCCGGGGCGATGAGCATTCCGCCTGCAGGTGCGGCGGAATGTGGACGGGCAATGGATACGCTCGGATGGTGGGCAACGAGCTCTTGGAGCATCTCATTTGCACGAGATGTGGCTATCGATGGGTCACTGACCACAGATCGATCAAGGCCGGGTTTGCGATCCCCCAATAGATGGATTACATCCGACGAATCAGCAGCCACCTCGCGCGCCCGGAGCTGCGCAGGACGCGCCTGTGGCGGCTGTTTCGGTAGCTGAAGGCTGCCTCCCGCTCATGCCCCGAACGGGTCGCAGAGAGGACACTCTCGGGATGCGCCGCCCAGACGCGATCACGAATGCGACAGGCCAGGGGACCCCGGGGTGCCTCGGCGCCGACAAGTATCCGTGCCGCCAACCCGGTGAGAAGCCCGCCGCGGGTCACCCGTCAAAAAGGTCGACCGACAGGATAGCGCTTGACTTCCGGCGAGACGTGCTAAAGTTTCGTGCGATGGCTCGCGCGCTCGTCCTTCTCGCGGCCGCGCTCCTCTCCTTCGCGCTCGGGGTCACGGCAAGCGCCGACCCGCCCGATCCGACGTGGCTTTCTGGATTCTGGGACGACGACGACCAGGACAACGCCATCATCGCGATCCTGGCGATCCGGGCCGTCGTCGCCAGCGCCAACCTGAATCTTCCCGACTCTCTCCCGATCGCGCCGTTCGTCGCCGCTCCGACCCGATCCGGCATCGCGGCGCCTGTCTACGACAGCGTCGATTCACGCGCCCCACCGCTCGCTCCGCCGCACCTCGTCTGAGATTCCGCTCGATCTCCAAGCGTCGTCGCTAGCGCCGCGCCGAAAGACCGTCGTCACGCCGGCGGCGGTCGACGCGAGCGCGACGGAGGTCACTTGAACGTCCTTTTGATCGGCCTCGGCCGCTGGGGAGAAAAGCATGTGCGTGTGCTCCGCCAGCTCGGAGTCGCGCTCTGGGTGGCGGACGTATCGCCGACGCGCCTGGACTGGGCCGTCCGGAATGGCGTGGAGTCTGCCCGGGCGGTCCTCGACTACCGCGCGGCGCTCCCGTACGTCGAGGCGGCGGACATCGTCACCCCGGCCGACACGCACTGGACGGTCGCGCGTGAGTGCCTTTCCGCCGGCCTCGCGTGCTTCGTCGAAAAGCCGCTCGCGCGCACGCTCGAGGACGGGCGCGCGCTGGAGGCGATGGCGCGGACCGCCGGACGTCTCGTTCAGGTGGGTCACATCTTCCGCTTCCACCCGGTGACCGCGGCCTTGCGCGAGGCCCTCGGGGGTGGGCTCATCGGCCGCATCCGCTACGCCACGGGACGGTTCTCGGGTTTCAAGCGGCCGCGCACCGATGTCGGCGTCACGCAGACCGACGCGATCCACTACGTCGATCTCTTCGCGCACCTGTTCGCCCGCGAGGCGACGCGGGTCGGCGCGCTTCAGCGCGACTACCTGGGCCGCGGCCTGGACGATGCGTCATGGACGGTCGTGCACTACGGGGAGATTCCAGCGGTGATCGAAGCGAATTATTTCGCTCCTGGGACCTGGCGGGACTGTGTGATCGTCGGCGAGCGCGGCGCGCTCACCGCGGACTACCGCGCCTCCGTCGTCACTCTCCACCTGGGCGAGCATCTCGACCGCGGCGGAGCGTGGGAGGCCGTGGAGACCGGGAAGGAGGAGCTTCCGACCGGGCGGGAAGAGCCGCTCCGACTCGAGCTCCAGGCATTCCTCGACGCGTGCGCCGGTCGGGGGCCGAATCTCGTTCCCGCCTCCGATGGGGTGCACGCTCTCGCCGTGGTCGAGGCGGCCGCCCGCTCGGCGCAGCTCGGCCGCCCGGTCGAACTCTGATGTCGGCGCCCGGCCGTTTCATCACGCACGCGGTGTCCGAGCCAGCCCCGATTCCCATTCCGCTGTCGCGCCCGCCGGTCGACGACGAGCTCAAACGAGCCGTGCTCGCCGCGATGGATTCTCGGCAGTACATCCTGGGCCCGGAATGCTGCCGGCTCGAAGCCGAGCTGGCGCAGGACACCGGCGTGAAGCACGCGCTGCTGACCAGCTCGGGGACCGCCGCCCTCTGGTTGACGTTACGCGCGCTCGGCGTGAAGGCGGGTGACGAGATCCTCGTGCCGTCACACACCGCGTTCCCGACCGTCGAGGCGGTCTGTCTCGCCGGGGCGAAGCCCGTGTTCGTCGACGCCGACGTGTTCTACACGATCGATCCCGCCGACGCGACGGCGAAGGTGACGCCGCGGACCGTCGGGATCATCCCCGTACACCTTTACGGCCAGCCGGTGGATCTCGCCGCAGTCCGGGACCTGGCCTCGCGTCACGGTATCTGGCTCCTCGAGGACTGCGCCCAGGCGCAGGGCGCCGAGTGGGACGGGCGCCGGGTCGGCGGCTTCGGCCGCGCGGCGGCCTTTTCGTTCTACCCATCGAAGAACCTTCCGGCCATGGGCGACGGGGGCGCGATTCTCACCGGTGACGACGAGATCGCGTCGCGCTGCCGCCGGCTCCGCGACCACGGCCGGCTCGACAAGGACGTCCACGCCGAGGTCGGGTTCAACCTGCGCTTCAACGAGCTGCAGGCCGCGGCGCTGCGCGTGCTGCTCCGGCGACTCGACACGATGAACGAGCGACGGCGCGCGCTCGCCGCTCGCTACACGCATGAACTCGCCGACCTGCCACTCGTGTTGCCGCCGACTCGCCACCGGGCGCGCCACGTCTACCACCTCTTCGTCGTCCGGACTCCACGGCGCGCCGAGCTGGCCGCGTTTCTCAGGGAGCGCGGTATTCAGACCGGCGTGCACTATCCGATCCCGACCCATCGCCAGCCCGCCGTCGAGCGCTTCGCGCCGCCGCCGGTTCCGCGGACCGAGCGGCTGGTCGACGAGATCCTCAGCCTGCCGATGTCGGCGGACCACACCGACGAGGAGATCGATCGAGTGGTCGCCGCCGTCTGCGCGTTCTTCGGGGCCTGACGTTGGCCGAGCCCCTTCGCATCATCCACCTTTACCCCAAGTCGGACTACTACACGGGCGCGGCGATCCAGCTGGGGGACCTGGCGGAGGGACTCCAGCGGCGAGGCCACGAGGTCATCGTCGCGACGCGGCCGAGCGAGGCGTGGGCGTCGAGACTGCGGCGGGCCGGGATCGCCCACTACGCCCTGCCGATGTCGTCGGAGGTCGACCTCCCCTCCGCCAGCGCGCTCGCGCGGATTTTCAGGCGTCATCGCATCCAGATCGTCCACGCTCAGAAGGGTAAGGCGCGCACGCTCGCGATGCTGGCGGGCCTCCTCGTGAAAATCCCGGTCCTGGTCCTGAGCCGCGGCGTGAGCTTCCCGCTCGACCGGTTCAATCGCCTCGGGTACACCACGCGCCGGGTCACCGCGATCATCGCGGTATGCGAGTCGATCAAGGGCGGCCTCGTCGCCTCCGGTGTCCGGGCGGACAAGATTCACGTGATCTACTCCGGGACCGACACGGACCGATTCACCCCGACGGTGGATGGCGGCCGGATCCGGCGTGAGCTCGGCCTCCACCCGGAGGTCTTTCTCTTCACGCAGGTCGGCGTGAGGAGCTGGAAGGGCAACGACGACGCGATCGATGCCTTCGCGGTCGCGGCCGCGCGACGCCCCCTGGCACGTCTGCTCGTGGTCGGCGCCCGTGATCCCCGCGTCTTCCACGAGCGCGCCGCCATGCGGGGCGTGGCGGATCGCGTGTTCGTTCTCGGCTACCGCGACGACATACCCGAAATCCTCGCGGGCAGCGGCTGTTGCGTGGATGCCTCGTACGCGGGCCTGGGTCTGACCGGCGCGCTCCGCGAGGCCCTCGCCGTCGAGACGCCGGTGATCGCGAGCGACCTCGAGGGCAATCCCGAGCTCGTGATCGACGGGGAGACCGGGCTCCTGTTCCCACCCCGTGACGTGACCGCGCTCGCCGCGGCGATGGGGCGCATGATGGACGACCCGGTGCTCGCCGAGACCACGACGCGCGCCGGGAGAAAACTGGTCGAGGCCAGGTTCTCGACGCGGGCCAAGCTCGAGGCGACCGAAGAGCTCTATCGACGCCTCCTCGAGGTGGCGAGCCCGTAGGCCGGCGAGTCCGTGCGGATCCTCGTTCTCGATCGGTACCTCGCGCGGGAGCTGGCGTCGCCGTTCGCGTTCGGCTGCGCGCTCTTCACGTTCTTCCTGCTGATCGATCGGATCTACCACCTGACCGACCTGGTCATCACGAAGGGCGTACCCTTCTCGCTCGTCGTCGAGCTCCTCGTCTTCATGCTCCCGTCGTTCCTGTCTCACACGCTGCCGATGGCGCTGCTCGTGGCGGTGCTCCTCGCCGGCGGTCGCCTGGCAGGCGACCTCGAGGTCGTGGCCTTCAAGGCCGCCGGGATCAGCGTGTGGCGCCTGTTCCGCCCCGTGCTCGTCACGTCGCTGGTCGTCACGCTGGCAACCGCCGGCTTCACCCTCGTCCTGAATCCCGCGGCGAACCGGGAGTTCGAGCACCAGCTGTTCAGGATCCTCCAGTCGCGCGCGGTGAGCGGGCTGCAGGAGCGCGTGTTCAGCGGGATGTTCGGCGACGTGATTCTCTATGTGGAGGACGTGAGCGCCTCGCAGATCGCGCTGCGCGGTCTGCTCGTCTCCGACGAGCGCGACCCCACGCTCACACGCATCATCACGGCGCGCGAAGGCCGTCTGATCAGCGATGAGGTGAATCGGAGCCTCACCCTGCGCTTGATGAACGGCGCCGTCAACGAGGCCGACGTCATGCCGGCCGATCCGCCGAAGGACGTCACCACGAAGGACGTGAGGACCGCCGGGGGCGCCGCGAGCCCGGGCCGCTATCGCTATACGCGCTTCCGTATCTACGATCTGAGCTTGTCGGTGGACTCACCGCTGAAGGCCGCCCCGCGTATCGAGAAACCCGAGAAGAACCTGACGCTCGGCCAGCTCGGCGAACGGATCGCCGAGTTCCGCGACGATCCCCACAGCCGGGCACCGTTCCAGGTCGAGCGCCACAAACGATTCGCGCTTCCGCTGGCCGCGCTCGTCTTCGGCCTCGTCGCGTTTCCTCTCGCGGTCCGCTCTCACCGCGGCGGCCGGAGCGTCGCGCTCGTCGGCAGCCTGGCGATCCTGGTGACCTACTATCTGGTGATGACCTCACTCGAGAGCGCGGCGCTGGGCACGCGAATTCCCCCGTGGGTCGCCATCTGGGCGCCGAACATCCTCTTCACCGCCATCGGCCTCGGCTTCCTGGTCGCGACGACGCGGGAGTGGAAAGCTCCGGCCATGCCGCGCGTGTGGCGCGCCCTCGAAGCCCTGGGGCGCATCGGGTCGGCTCGCCGTCCGTGGCGTCTGGGCCTCGGGCGGCACAGGTCCGGCGCGGCGCGCGACTCGACGCACATCATCGACCGGTATCTCGTCCGCGAGTACCTCGCGTTCATGGGGATCGGACTCGCGGTGGCCGCGACCCTCTTCATCGTGATCGACCTGCTCCAGACCTTGAACCGGTACCTCCGCTCGAAGCCACCCGTGCTGTACATCTTCGAGCACTTCGCCTACCGAGTGCCGGTGGCGCTGCACGAGGGCCTGCCCATCGTCATGCTCGTGGCGACGCTGTTCCTGTTCCTGACCCTCAATCGCCACCACGAACTGACGGCCCTCAAGGCCGCGGGCGTCAGTCTCTACCGGGTGAGCGCTCCAATTCTGGGCCTCGGGCTCGCGGTCGCCGTCGGCGCCGGGCTCTTCCAGGAGCTCGCGCTGCCCCTCCTGAACGAGCGCGGCGACGAGATCGACCGCGTCAAGATTCGCGGCGAGATGCCACGTCACCTCCAGTCGCGCTACCGCCTCTGGGTGCGCAGCGGCGACTCGCGCTTCTATCGCGTCGAGCTGCTGCATCCGGGTATGAACGACATGTACGGGGTGACCATCCTCGAGGTGGACCGGGAGTTCCGCCTCGTCGATCGGCTGGACGCGCGTCGCGCGCACTGGACCGGCTCGGGCTGGGAATTGAGCGACGGCGCCTACCGGGAAATCGGCGCCGACGGGACGGTGCAGACGATCCCCTTCGGCTCGACTGCACTGGACCTGAAGGAGCAGATCGAGGACTTCCTGCGGATCGAGAAGCAGGTTTCCACGATGAGCTTCCGGGAGCTCAAGGACTACATCCGGCGGCTCGAGGCGGCGGGGTTCCAGGTTCGGAAATATCTGGTCGAGCTCTACTCGAAGCTTTCCTTCCCGCTCGTCAATCTGGTCATGGTGCTCGTCGCCATCCCGTTTTCGCTGCAGTCACCGCGCGGCGGACGCCTCGTCGGGATCGGGCTCGCCGTGGCGATCATGGCAGGCTACCTGGTCGTTCATTACGTCGCGCTCGCGTTCGCGCGCGCGGATCTCCTGCCGCCGCTGATCGCCGCCTGGGTCGCCAACATCGTCTTCGCGGGGATCGGCGTCTCGCTCATGCTGCGCGCCCGCACCTGACCGGACGGTGGGTCGCGACTACCGGACGATCAGCCCCTGCGGCTCCTTTCCCGCCTTGATCTGGCTCTCGAGCGCGAGCTTCTCCACGTCGACGACGGCCACGGTGTCGGCTCCGGTCACGGCGATGAACGCCGTCTTGCCGTCCTTGCTGAACCCGATGTTGGTGCCACCCTGACCGATCGTCAGTCGCTTCACCTCTTTGAACGTCCGCGCGTCGAAGACCTGGGCGATGGTGTCCTTGCTGTTGGTGACGATCGAGTAGCGCCGGTCGCGCGTCCACGCGTTCGTCACGGGCGAGCGCCCGGTTGGCGCGGTCGCGAGCACCGACAGGTCGCCCGCGCCGAGCACCACGTTGGTGTTCGCCTCGGCGGTCTGCACCCACACCTCCTTGCCATCGGGAGACACGCGCAGCATGTGCGGCTTGCTGCGGGCGGGAAAGGAGACGGTCTTGACGAGCTTGCGGCTGATCATGTCGATCTTCGAGACCGTGTCCGCCTCGCGCTCCGGTGTATAGCCGAACCGACCGTCCGGCGAGAGGTGGAGATCTCACGGGAAGGCGCCGGTCTTGAGCGTGGAATCGACCTGGCCGGCCTCCAGATCGACGAAGGCGATGAGGTCGTCGCCCGCCACGTTGATCGCGGCCTTCTTCTTGTCGGGTAGCACCACCAGACTGTGCCCCGGACCCTTGCCGAGGCCGGCGATCGTCCTGGTGACCGCCACTTGCCTGGGGTCGATGGCGATGGCCTGGACCTGGTCGTGGGGAAAGTCGTAGGTCCAGATCCGTCTTCCGTCCCAGTACGTCTGCTCGTTGGACAACCAGCGCACCGACGCGCCCAGCGGCCGGGTTTCGCGCACCCGGCGGCTGGCGGCATCGATCAGGGTGACGTCCTTCGAGCCGACGTTGAAGACGTAGACGGTTTCCTGGCTCTCAGAGACGCCCGACGCCGGGCCCGACTCCGCGGCCGCCACACTCGGCTCCGCGGGACTCGACCCGGCGTGGCCCGTGCCGGCGGGCATCGATACATTGCACGCCGAACCGAGCAGGCCGAGCACCGCGCTGCTCACGCCCTTCAGGAGCGTCCGGCGATCGACCTCAGAGGAGAGAAACCAATCCGTGCCCGAGACGAACACGCCCGTGGCCTCGCCCCGCGAGGCGCAATCTTCGGGCCCTCAGTGTGAGGGCGGCTTGGCCTGGAGCAACGGGTTAATGATCGCGTCGGACATCGTGTCGACTCGTCGGTAGCATCAAGGCTGCCTCCCTGGATGGAAAGTCGTCGGCGGACGATCGAGTGTAGCGCCAAGCGCCGGGGCTCGTCGCAAGCCGCGCAGTTTTCCCGGCAGGCACTGGTTGACGACGACATCGCCACCCGCGTACGGTAGCCGCGCGCCAACCCAAGGAGGCTCGCGCCATGGACCAGCCCCGTCACGGCGGAAGCGGCAAGGTGAATCGCAGGCGGTTCCTCAAGACGGCGGCGGGGTCGACCGCCGGCGTCGCGCTGACGGCGTGGTCGCTGAAGCGCGCAAGACCGGCTCGGGCGGCGGTGCGCTCCGACCGGGCGCGCGCGGCCGAGCCGAATCCCAAGCGCGGGGGTGTGCTCAAGTGGGCGGGGCCCGCGGAGGTCGCGCACTTCGACGTGCATCAAGGGGCATTCCGGTTCGTCCTCGGGCAGATGTACAACAACCTCGTGCGCTTCAATCCCGCGGACGGGCTCAAGACGATCATCCCGGATCTCGCGGAGAGCTGGAAAATCTCGTCGGACGGCAAGACGTACACCTTCAAGCTGCGCGACGGGGTGAAGTTCCACGACGGGACCCCGTTCAGCTCGGCCGACGTGGTCGCCACGTTCTCGCGCATCATCTTTCCGCCCTCGGGCATGGCCAGCATCTACAGGGACCAGTTCGCGGCGGTGGACAAGGTCGAGGCGATCGACCGCCTCAACGTGCGCTTCGCGCTCAAGGAGCCGCGGCCGTACTTCCTCGAGCTCTTCACGCCCTCGTCGATGATCATCTACTCCAAGAAAGCGCTCGACGAGAACAACCAAGATCTAAGGAAGGTGATCGCGCCCGGCACCGGCGCCTTCGTGTTCAAGGAGCGCAAGGTCGCGGAGAAGTGGGTGATGGTGCGGAACCCGAGCTACTGGGATCCGGAGATCCCGTATCTCGACGGCCTCGAGATGCTGCACATCCCCGCGTGGACGGACCGGGGCACGGCGGTGCTCACCGGTCAGGCGGACTACTCGCCGAACGTCTCGCTCGAGACGCACCAGGAGGGGCTCCGGCGCAAGGACATCGTCGGGACCGTGCGCTATCCGGGCGAGTTCAACTCCTATCAAGTGCACATCAACAACGAGCGCAAGCCCTTCAACGATCCGCGCGTGCGGCGCGCGATCAACCTGGCCGTGAGCCGGCAAAATCTCATCAAGGCGTTCGGCACCCAGGAGCCGATCATGCTCACGCGCTGGATGACCCACGCCAGCGAGTTCGCCACGCCTCTGAAGGAGCTCGAGACGCTTCCCGGCTATCGCGTGGACAAGACCGCGGACATCGCCGAGGCGAAGAAGCTGATGGCCGCCGCGGGCCTGGCCGACGGTATCAAGAACGTCGATTTCGTGTCGGCCTCGGTCGCGCCCCACGCCGAGATCCTGGCGCCGGCCTTCCAGGACGAGCTCAAGCGCACGCTCGGCATCGAGACCAGGATCCGCGTGATGGAGCGTGCGCTCCTCATCGAGGAGCTGAAGAAGGGCACGTTCGACATGATGGTGCAGACGGAGTACCGCTCGCCCATCGGGGATCCCGGGCCGGGCTGGGAGATGTGCTTGAAGACGGGCGGCTCGCTCAACTTTTCGCGCTACTCGAACCCGGAGTTCGACCGGCTGCTGAAGCAGGTCAACAGCGAGACGGACAAGGGCAAGCGCAAGAAGCTCTTCGCGCAAGGCATGGCGCTCCTGGACCAGACTGCGCCGCTCTACCTCATCGGGTTCACCGACCATCTGCCGATGTGGCGGACCACCGTCAAGGGCCACAACAGCGAAGCCCGCGTCTTCTCGGAGCTCGGTCGCGTGGACACCTTCTGGCTGGATCGATAGCGGCTGGTGCGCAAGTACCTCGCTCAGCGCCTGCTGATCGCCGTCCCGACGATCTTCGGTGTGACCTTGCTCATCTTCGTCGCCATGCGCGTGCTGCCCGGCGATCCGTTGTCGGCGATCTCGGGCGAGGGCGGGGGCACGTACGTGCTCAGCCAGGAGCAGCTCCAGGCCGCGCGGAAGAGCCTCGGCCTGGACCGACCGTACGTGGTGCAGTACCTCGACTGGGTCAGGGACGTCCTGCGCGGCGATCTCGGAAAGTCGTTCTGGCGCGGCGAGCCGATCCGCGAGCTCATCTTCCGCCGGGCGCCGATCACGGGGCAGATCGCGCTGATGGCCGTCGTCCTCTCGTGGCTGATCGGCTTGCCCGTGGGGTTGATCGGCGCGCTGTGGCGGAACTCGTGGACCGACTACGGCTTCCGACTCGTGGTCACGCTGTTCATGGCGATCCCCAGCTTCTGGGTGGCGCTGATGATCGTCCTCTCCCTGGTCCTCACCATCACGTGGAGACCGCCGTTGACCATCGCGTACTTCTGGGACGATCCGCTCCGCAATCTGCAAATGACCGCCGGACCGGCGTTGGCGCTTGGCGTCGCGCTGGCCGCGATGATGGCGCGCATCACGCGCTCCTCGGTGCTCGAGGTGCTCGGCGAGGACTACGTGCGCACCGCGCGGGCCAAGGGGCTGCGCGAGCGCATCGTGGTGTGGCGCCACGCGCTGGTCAACGCGATGCTGCCCATCCTCACCGTGACGGGGACGGCGCTGGGCGCGCTCCTCGGCGGCTCGGTGGCGGTCGAGCGCGCGTTCGGCGTGCCCGGGCTCGGCCTCGCGCTGGTGTTCGCCGTCGCGGAGCGCGACTGGATGCTCATCCAGAACCTCGTGCTGCTCTACGGCGTCATCTTCATCTTCGTCAACCTGGTGGTCGACGTCAGCTACGGCTGGTTCGATCCCCGTATCCGCTACCAGTAGCCCGCTCGCGTCGATGATCGCGGCGCGCTTCTTCCGGTCCTCGCCGCTGGGCGGCGTCTGCGCGGTGTTCTTGCTGCTGCTGGCCTCGGTGGCGGTGATGGCCGAGCGGTTGGCGCCACACAATCCGCTGACCGCGAACTACGCTCTGACGCGCAATCCGCCCCTGGGGCAGCGCGTCCTCGGCACCGATCACCTCGGGCGCGACGTGTTGAGCCGCATCATCTTCGGCGCGCGCGTCACCCTGATCGTGGCGATCAGCTCGGTGCTCCTCGGCGACAGCATCGGCTTTCTCTGGGGTGTGGCGAGCGGCTATCTGGGCGGTCGCGTGGACCTGATCAGTCAGCGGATGCTCGATGTCCTGATGTCGCTGCCCGCCCTCATTCTCGCGTTGCTGCTCATGGCGGGCTTGGGCGCGGGGCTGTCGACAGTCATCATCGCCATCGCGGTGACCCGGGTGCCGCTCAGCACCCGCGTCGTCCGCTCGATGGTGCTGTCGGTGAAGGAGCTCGCCTACGTGGAGGCGGCCGGCGCGCTCGGGGCGTCGGGCGCGCGCGTGATGACGCGGCACGTGGCGCCACAGTGCCTCGCGCCCTTCTTGATCATCACCACCGGCCACCTGGGCGCGGCCATTTTCATCGAGGCGGCGCTGAGCTTCGTGGGCGTGGGCGTGCCGCCGCCGACGCCGAGCTGGGGCAACATGCTGGGCGGTGTCCTGGCCGAGGCCTTCAAGCCACCCTGGTGGATGGTGGTCTTCCCCGGGACGGCGATCACCGTCACGATCCTCGCCGTGAATTTGTTCGGGGACGCGCTGCGCGACTTCCTGGACCCCAAGCTCAAGTGAGCCGCGGGGCTGCTCCAGCCGCCGACACGCCGCTACGGCATCTCCCAGCTCTTACCGTCCCAGGGCACCACCTCCGGGATGTCTCGGGACAGGTTGCTGATCTCCGGCCAGGTCATCTCCTGCAGCAGCCTGGCGCGTCCTCCTCACGTCGATCCCGAGCTCCGAGCCGTCGAGCGCCAGTCATGCGCCGAGCCCACGATTCCTTGATAGCATAGCGAATATCTGGAATCAGCCGCACCACCGCACCGCCTCTCGAGGAGCGGAGGCCATGATCTCGGGGACCAGTCGTGCCTGCCTCAACGTGTCTCGCATCACGCGTGCTGTCGTCGCCGCCGTCTGCATGGCGTTCTCGTCCTGGGTCGGCTCGGCGGAGGAGCGTGTCACGCCCCAGCCCTCGTTCAGCGACGGGGAAATCAAGATCATCCTGTCCCACGGACCGTGGCCGGCGCCGCTCGCGCCTGACCCGACCAACAGAGTTTCGGGGAAGCAGGACGCGATCGAGCTCGGCACGCTCCTGTTCTTCGATAGACGTCTCTCCGGCAGCGGCACGAAAGCCTGCGCAAGCTGCCACGTTCCCGAGCGCAACTGGAGCGATAACCTTCGTCGCGGCGTCGGCATGGCCGAGCTCGACCGCAACACGCCGACGCTCATGAACGTGCGAGGACAACGCTGGTACGGCTGGGACGGTGCCGCCGACAGCCTGTGGTCCCAGAGCCTGCGCCCGATCGTCGATGCCCGCGAGCTGGCGGCGACGCCCCGACATGTGGCAGACCTCGTTCGCAGCGACGAACAGCTCTCCTGCCGCTACCGGCAGGTATTCGGCACCCTGCCGTGGCCCACCGACGACGAAACGGTGTTCGTGAACGTCGGCAAAGTCCTGGCCGCCTTCCAGGAGACGCTTCTCAGCGGGCGCACGCCGTTCGACCAGTTCCGCGACGCGCTGGCGCGAGGGGAGTCGCTTTCTTCGCTGAGCTATTCCGCACCGGCCCAGCGAGGGCTCCAGATCTTCATCGGGAAGGGTGGGTGCACCTCGTGCCATTCGGGCCCTAACTTTACCAACGGCGAGTTCTTCAGCACGGGCCTCTCGCGATTCGGGCCGCTCAGGAAACCCGATCCGGGGCGCGACGCGGGAATCCGGCAGCTGCGAGAAAGCCGCTTCAACTTGCTGGGGCCTTACAACGACGATGCGACGGGCGCGAGCGCGACGCACACCCGGCAGATCGCCATGGCGAGCGGGAATTTCGGTGCGTTCAAGGTGCCGTCACTGCGTAACCTGATGCTGACGTCACCCTACGGCCACGACGGCGACGTGGAGACGATCGCCGAGGTCGTGCGTCTACACGCCAGCGACGGGCAACCGGCCGGCGCGCCGAGTCTCACCCCGCGCGAGCAGACCGACCTGGTCGTCTTCCTGGAGTCCTTGAGCACGTTCGCCAATCCCTGGCGCCCCGAGGATGCCGCGCGGTGCGAATGATGGTCACTCCTCGGCAGCCGGCGCCAGCCACGGACACACGAACCGCTCGACCAGACACACCGCACCGAACAACAAGATCGCGATCAACGAGAGCAGGATCATCGAGGCGAACGCGAGCTCGGTCTTCCAGTAAGAGGTCGCCGAGAGAATCACGTAGCCGAGGCCCTTGTCCGAGCCGATGAACTCGCCCACCACTGCGCCGATCACCGCGAGCGTGATCGCGACCTTGAGCCCGCTGAAAAAGAACGGCAGCGCCATCGGGAACCGCACCTTCACGAAGGTCTTGAACGCGCCCGCACGATAGGAGCGCGACAGCTCCAGCAGCTCTGGGGGCGTCGCCGCGAGTCCGGTCGCGGTGTCGACGACAATCGGGAAGAACGCGACGAGGAAGGCGACGATCACCTTGGAGGTCTCGCCGTAGCCGATGACGAGCAGCAGCACCGGCGCCACCGCGATTTTGGGCACCGCCTGCAGAAGAACGATCAGGGGGTAGAGCGCGCGCCGCATCCACGGCGAGTAGACGATCAGGGTGGCGAGTGGCACGCCGACGACGATAGAGAGCGCGAAGCCGCCGAGCGTCTCGTACAGCGTCACCCAGGAGTGTGCGATGAACCGGTAGCGCCACTCCCACGCCTCTACGACGATCTGCGACGGTGTCGGCATGATGAACTTCGGGATGCGCAGGACTCGGGAGGCGAGCTCCCAGACGACGACGGCGGCGGCGAGCGTCGCGGCGGGAACGACGTACTTGGACAGGCTCCGAAGGCTACCGGCCATCGCCGCGCGCCCTCCGGCTCGCGAAGATCAGACCGCGCACCTCGTCGCTGTACGCCTTGAACTTCGCGTCGAACTCCAGCTCCACGGTCCGTGGTCGCGGCAGGTCGATCGTGATGACGCGCGCCAGGCGCCCGGGCCCCGGGGTCATGACCACGACCTTGTCAGCGAGCAGGATCGCCTCGGGGATCGAGTGCGTGACGAACAGAATCGTCTTGCGTCGCGCTTCCCAGATTCGCAGCAGCTCGAAACCCATCTCTTCGCGGGTCATCGCGTCGAGCGCGCCGAACGGCTCGTCCATCAGGAGAAGGCTCGGGTCGGGCAGCAATGCGCGGCAAATGGCGACGCGCTGTTGCATCCCGCCCGACAGCTCCCGGGGAAGCCGGGTCTCGGACCCGGCGAGGCCGCTCAGCGCGAGCAGTTCCAGCGCACGATGCCGATAGGCTTTGGGATCCAAACCGAGCATGTCAGCGGAAAACAGCACGTTGTCGAGCACGGTGCGCCAGGGTAGGAGCACCGGATGCTGAAAGACGATCCCGACGTCGGGAAAGGGGTCGCGGACGACGGTGTCACGCACGCGGATGGTCCCGCCACTGGCCGGCGTGAGACCCGCGACCAGCTTGAGCAGCGTGGACTTGCCGCAGCCGCTCGGCCCCACCAGCGTGACGAACTCGTTCTCGGCGATGTCGAGCGTGATGTCCGCGACAGCGAGGACAAGGTCCCCGCGACGGGTCCGGTACGTCTTCTCCACGTCCTGGAGTCGGATCAAGATCCCGCCGGGTGGGCGGCGAGCACCGCGCTAATGTTTCGTCGGCAGGAGATCGTTGGTGTAGATCTCCTCGAGCGGCACCTTCCGCTTGAGGCCGAGATACTCCGTGTACGTGTCGCGTGTCTTCTCGAGCCTCGCGGGCTCGAATTGGCCGACCGCGACCGTACCCTTCATGACTTCCTCGGCATAGACGAAGCGGCTGGCCACCTGCGCGGCGCCGAGCGCGCCGTCGGGATCGACTTCAGGATGGTGCTTCACGACGTACTTCACGCCCTCGTCGAAGTGTTTCTGCCGGAACGCATAGTCGGCGCCGCGAAGGGTGGCGCGGAGGAACGCCTTCAGCGGCTCGGGGTCCCGGGCGACGGTCTCGTCGCGCGCGACCAGCGAGGTCGAGCTGAGGTCCAGACCGAGATCGGCCCACGCGACGAGCACGCGGATGTCCTGGTTCGACTGCTGTGCGACCTTCCGGATCCTCGCCTCGTGGACGACGAAAAACGGCACGGCGTCGGTCTGCCCGTTGATGAGGGCCGGCGGCATCGAGGCCGCGTCCATCGTCACCCACGTCACCGAGCTCGGCGCCAGCCCCGACAACCTCTCGAAGATGGGCCAGAGGATCTGGTGGCTGTTGCCGGGCGAGATCGCGAGCTTCTTCCCCGCGAGGTCCTTCGGCGACTTGATGGGCGAGTCGGCGCGCAGGAAGATCCCGTGGGGCGGCCGCCGGTACCAGAGCGCGATGCCCTTCACCTTCGCGTCGGTGTTGGCGCGCGCGGCGATGACGGTGGAGATGTCCGCGATGCCGACGTCGCCCTGGCCAGCGGCGATACGCTTGACGGTGTCCGCCGAGCCCTGGCCGCGAACAATCTTCACGTCAAGCCCCTCCTCCCGATACCAGCCCTTCTCGAGTGCGGTGTAGTGGGGCACGTACTCGCCGGTCGGCACAAAGTCGAGGACGAGGGTGTACGGTCTCACCGACGTCTGCGCGTCGACGAAGCACCAGACGGACAGCACGACGCCGACTGCGAGCAGCGAGACGCGCCCCCCGATTGTCCGTCGCATACGAGAGTCCTCGGGGCGAGAGCCCGCCGTCATGGCTCATTTCTCCCCGAGCGCGCGCCGGAGCTCCGTCGTCACGCGCGTGGCTTCCGCCATGATGAACGCGATCTCGCTGTTGGTCGTGATGAAGCGCGCGCCCTTCTTGATGTACTCGACCTGCCGTGGAAGGTAGCGGTCGCCGCCCATCCCGGCGATCTTGCCGTTCGCCACGGTGGTGGCGATCACGCGATCGATCGCCTTGGCGCCTTCGGGATCGCCGAACTGGCCGGGCTTGCCCATCGCGGTCAGGAGGTCGTTGGAGCCGATGTGGATCACGTCCACGCCGTCGACCTTGGCGATCTCTTCGACATTGTTCACCCCTTCCGGCGTCTCGATCATGCACACTACCAGGGTCGCGTCGTTCAGCGCCGACACGGTCTGGCTTGCGGGCACCGGGCGGTAGTCGAACATCGGGTATGCGCCCGCGGCCGAGCGTCGGCCGACCGGGGGAAACTTGGCGCGAGCGACCGCCCGCCGCGCCTCGGCGGCGGTGTTGACGTCCGGGTAGACGATGCCCATCACGCCGTTGTCCAGCAGCACCTGCACGTCCTGGTCGTCGACGCTCTTGACGCGGGCGAGCGGCGTGATGCCGCACCCGAGCGCGGTGTGCGCGATGTGCGCGATGGTCTCCAGGGTGAAGATCGCGTGCTGGCCGTCGATGAAGATGAAGTCGTGGCCGGTGGATTTCGCGATGCGCGCGATGTCGCCCGAGCGTGCGAGGCGCACGTTCATGCCGAGCGCCACTCGGCCGGCCTTCATCATCTCTTTCAGCGGGTTCGTGAGGATCGGCGCGTCTGCCATGAGCTCCTCCTGATCGGAGGAGTTTACCGCTATCGGTGGGCTGTCCGGTTGCTCAGTTTGCCATCACCGCGCGCCGGCGAGCCCACGCGCGGAGGGCGTCGATCTCCTCCCGGCGCGTCACCGATAGCGGTTTGGTCGACGTCAGCTCGTCGAGGAGGATCTCGGTGCTGAGCTCGACCGAGCGCGAGAACGCCGTGTAGAGCCCGGAGATGATGGCCTGCTGGATCTCGGCGCCGGTGAAGCCGTCGGAGCTCGCGGCCAGCCGATCGAGGGCGAACGCAGCAGGATCGCGCTTGCGCTTGCGCAGGTGGACGGCGAAGATCTCCTTGCGATCCTCGGCGGTCGGCAGGTCCACGAAGAAGATCTCGTCGATGGCGATCAGGGGGTAGTGCGACTGGATCATCAGCTCGAGGTCGCGGAGCGGGGCCATCCCGCATTCGAGAATAGCAGGAACGTGTGAGGAAACCGGCGTACGGCCGGCGACCCTGGCGTCCCCGCGTATAATTGCGACCGCATGCCAGACTTCCACGCGGTCATCGTCGGGGCCGGATTCGCAGGGCTCTACATGCTCCATCGTCTCCGCCAGCTCGGGCTGTCGGCGCGCCTCTTCGAGGCGGGCGACGGCGTCGGCGGCACGTGGTACTGGAATCGCTATCCCGGTGCGCGCTGCGACGTCGAGAGCATGGACTATTCGTACTCGTTCTCGGACGAGCTGCAGCAAGAATGGAAGTGGAGCGAGCGGTACGCCTCCCAGCCGGAGATCCTGACGTACATCAATCACGTCGCCGATCGCTTCGATCTGCGGCGCGACATCCGGCTCGCCACCCGGGTGACGGCCGCGACCTTCGACGAGGCCGCGCGGTGGTGGACGGTCACGACCGACCGCGGCGATCGCGTGTCCGCGCGCTTCTGCATCATGGCAACCGGGTGCCTGTCCACGGCCCAGGTGCCGAACTTCCCGGGGCGGCAGAGCTTCAGGGGCGCGACCTATCACACCGGCCGCTGGCCGCACGAGGGCGTCGACTTCACCGGCCAGCGCGTGGGGGTGATCGGCACCGGCTCGTCGGCGATCCAGTCGATCCCGATCATCGCCGCTGAGGCCGCCCACCTGTTCGTCTTCCAGCGCACACCGAACTTCAGCGTCCCCGCGCGCAACGCGCCCCTCGACCCGGACTTCGAGCGTCAGGTGAAGACGTGCTACGCCGACTTCCGGCGCCAGGCGCGCGAGTCCCGCGTCGGCTTCGTGGTGGAGCGCAGCGAGGGCTCGGCGCTCGCGGTGACGGCCGACGAGCGGCGGCGCGAGTACGAGAAGCGCTGGAACCGCGGCGGCCTGGGTTTCACCGCAACCTACGTCGATCTCTTGACCGACAAGGATGCCAACGATACGGCCGCCGAGTTCTGCCGCGAGAGGATTCGCGCCGCGGTCCGCGACCCCGAGGTCGCCGATCTCCTCGCGCCGAAGGACTACCCGGTCGGCACCAAGCGCATGTGCGTCGACACGGGCTACTACGAGACGTTCAATCGCGACAACGTCACCCTGGTCGACATCCGCCGGGCGCCGATCGAGGCGATCACACCCGACGGCCTGCGCACGCGGGAGGCCGAGTACGCGCTCGACAGCATCGTGTTCGCCACGGGCTTCGATGCCATGACCGGCGCGCTGCTGAGCATCGACGTCCGCGGGCGGG
>QHTE01000007.1:541-40902 GCA_003220685.1 Candidatus Rokuibacteriota bacterium | reverse complement strand
TTGCCGTAGACCTTTCAGGTCCTCCCGGGTGACCGTGCCGATCAGCGACTGAGCCGGCTTCCGGCTGGTCTCTGTCGCGATGACTCCACGAGTCAGCGTGAGAACCAGACCCAGCCCTACGAGCGCTGACCATCGCTGCGCCATGCGATCTCTCCGGTCGTCTAACCCCGCGGTGAGCGGCGCGCGAAGCGCGTCCGCTCCACTGCGAGGTTGAGCGTCTCCGCTCGATTCATCGGACCACTTCGTCGGCGCGTTGAAGGATCGATTGCGGGATGGTCAGACCGAGGCCTTTAGGGTAGCACCAGGATTGTCCCCACGAATAGCCCTGCTCCACGCGTGAAACGCTCGGCGTTCACTTCAGATGTCTCGGTGGTGCCAGTTCCGCCATGGCCGAATAACGATCGGCATGAGCCGCGCGCTTCAGCGCGTCGGCTCCATGCCTTGGTGAGGCGTAACTGCGGCCAGATCTTTGCGCAACGGCCATGCCCCATCAGAATCTGCCGGGCCACATCGTAGGTAGCCCCTCCGAAGGTAGTAGTCGAGCGCGTTCTGGCTGGACTCGAGACGCGCAGTCGTGTAGCCGGAGCTCCGTATGGAGGTTTCGGCGAATGTCAGAAGGACCGAGCCGACCCCGCGGCGGGAGCAAGACGGCGAGACATACAGCGCCGCGACGCGGTCTCGGTCCACTTCTACCCAGCCGATCGCGGCCCCTTCGACGGCCACCCACACGTCATGTTCCCGCATCGCCCGCGCCACGCGATCTGCTGCCCCTCGCGTGGCCCATCTTTCGGCCTGTTCCCTCGACATCGCTGGTACAGCCAGCGCGAGAATTGCACGCCGCCGTATGCTTGCGAGCGCTTCCTCGTCAGCGGCCTCGGCACGCCGAATCTGCATCAAGTCGCTACCACATAGCCGAACGCGACGTATCAGCCGCGGCGCGACCTTCGCGCCGTCGGCTGCATGCGTTTGTTCGGCGCCGTCTCGACAGCACAGCACGTTTCATCTGTTCCAGCGAGAGCTTCCGGCCCCCGCAACTCAGCGCAAGCGATTCTCGATCGTGAGCGCGTGTGAAATCATGCCGGCAGCCGTCGTTTGCTGGCCCCGTGTCCCGTCGTCTGCATCACGGCTTCGCGAAGACCTCGGCGAGCGTCGCCTTCACGTCCTTTTTGACCCTTGCGTGAGCCTGCGGGTGGTAGTGCACGGTGAACGAGACGGTCCCGATCCTCGCGACCGCCGGCGTCCGGAAGTCGGGGCTGTCGAACGCGTGGTGGGCACCTTCGTATTCGAACAGCTTGACGTCAGCACCGGCCGCCCGCTGCTTCTCGGCGAAGTCGCGGACCGCGGCAATCGGAGCGGCCTCGTCGACAGTGCCCGAGAAGAGGCGGATCGGGCGGCTCACCAGCGGCCCGTAGTCGACCAGGGTACTGACCGTGGGGTAGAACGCAAGATACGCGCAGAATTGGAGATTCTCGGGCGCCTGCGCCTTGAGCGACCGCGTTCTAGCGGCGAGAAGAGTCAGTCCGCCGCCGCGCGACCGGCCCATCAGCGCGATACGGCCGGGGTCAACCCTGGGATGGGTCGCCAGAAGCGCGAGGGCCCGGTACACGTCGTACACCTGCCCGATGCGACTCAGCTCTGTTTCGGACGGGAACCTCGTGATGCCGCGGCCGGTGAAGCTATCGACGACGAACACCGCTACACCCTGTGATCGCAGCTCACGAGCCCAGAGGTCCCCCGCGCGATCCACGCCGCCGCTGCCATGCGACAGGACGACGGCGGGCACCCGGCCCTCGCCCTCCGCCGGGAGCAACTCGCCGGAGATGGTGACGGGCCGCCCAGTCTTGACGCCGTCCCAGAAGTCGCTCCCGCTCAGCGTGAGCGTCTCGAACTCGACGTTGCCCTTGGGACCATGGGCCATCGTCGTAATGGGCTTGCCCGAGGCGTGAAGCACGAGTCCCGGCAAGACCAGCAACATCAGCACGAGGATCACCACCGGTCGTCGAACTGCCATACGGCCCCCGTTTTGCCGCTGGTGCGCCGAACGACCGGCATCAGCCGCGGCCGAAGGCCGTCGGCTACATGCCGTGGTTCGGCGCGATAACTTATAGCGTTCGGAGAAGCTGGTCATAGTCGGCATGGGTGCCGATCCAGAACCAGACGGTGACATCGCCATCCAGGACGGCAAGCGCACGATAGCCGAGGCCGACCCGCGCTGCATAGATCGGCTCGATCGCATGAACCTTCTTGAAACGAAGGCTCGGGTGATTCGGGTCGGCTCTGAAGCGGCGGTAGGCTTCACGGGCGGCGGCGAACATGCTCAGGAAGCCGCACATACGCCTCGCGGAACCGGCGAGTAGTCTTCGACGTCAAAGGGCATCGGGATCGAGGGCCTCGGTCTGGCCCGCCCGATGCTCTCTCAGCGCCTCGTCAGCCAAGTGTTTGAGCGCCGCCTGCGACTCGGAGAACGCGGGGTCCCAGCGCTCGTCCGCGGCGAGCTCCTCAAGAATCGCCGCCGCAAGCTCTTCCTGCTCCCGGTCCGGCAGGCGGGAAGCGGCTTCGAACGCTTTCCTCAGGGCTTTCGTCATGGCTCCGACTCCGCCATCGATGGTACCAAGAGTCGTTCCAAAAGTTCCACGCCGACCGTCAGCATCTGCGGCGAACGCTGGCGCTCACCTGCCGCGGCCGCGACGCACTCTGGGGGACTTGCCCCGAGCAGCTCTGCGGCCGCGGATAGGTGAAGCGCCCGAGTTAGGCTCCCGTTCATATCGTGGGAAATACGCTTCGAGCGGCAGCACTTCCTTCCCGTCCGCAAAGAGCAACCGGTTACCGGACTCAACAAAGTCAAGCAAACGCCGACGCACGAAGGCAAGAGCGATGGAGAGTGCCTGGAAGGTATCCTCGCCGAGGATGCGCTGCGCGTTGAGCCTTGGATGACGTCCTAGCCCACGGATAGAGACCGGGCACGCAGCGCAGTCCGCTCCTCTTCCGTCTCGAATGGCATACGGGATCCCAACCGCGATGACTACCCGCCGTCGTCCGCCGGTTCGCGGGACACCAACCAAGTTGAGCTTCGCGATCTCCTTCCTCGCCTTCATCGCTGGAGGCTAACGCCTTGGCGGTTCAGCGGCGGCGCGGAGCGCCGTCCGCTGCAAGCGCGGGTTGGGCAGCACGCACCGTGGTTCACCACGTCCGTTCATGCCATGCCACATTCCAATACCCCGTCTTGATGGACTCTCGCACACGCTCGGTGACTTCCTCCGTCTCACCGAGCTGCTTCAGCACGGCGATCTGGTACTCGAGGCATTGACGCTCCGCCTCTTCACCGGTGAAGACCTCCCTAGGCACTTCGCGCCTAGGTTCTCTCTCCCGATAGGACCAGTAGAGGCGGCAATGATGCGCTTCGTGCGCAAGGCCCGAAGCCAGGTACGCAGTCGAGACGCTGGTCACCCACTGTCCCAACATCACAATCGCGGGACGTGTTGTCGCGGCTACACCGGAGTGCCGCGACCTGATCACGAGGTTGAAGTGTCGCTGGCAGAGATCAAATGCTGCAGGCGCTCCAGTACTAAGAACGCGAAGTGCAGCAGCGACACGGTCACAGAAGTCCTTTGGCCCACGGACCTCTATACCCTCGAACTCCGACGAATGCTGAAACAACGACCGAAGCAAGAAGCCAGCCCCGGAAGCGCGAGCACGGAGCCCACGGAGCGCTCTTAGAGGTCGCATACCGTTCGGGCGGGCGTTCTCGGCGCTGCGAGCCGCACACTAACAGTGGCAGAGTTCATTCGGCCCCATGATCCCGCGGTCTGGTTGTCTGCCCAACTTCTAATTCCACAGACCTGCATATCACCGCCTCGCAGCATATCTCGCAGCATATCGCGGCAGAGCTGTTCGCATTCAGAACGAATCTTCTCCATTCTCACGCGGACTTCGCTCACCGCACGCCCGCTGTGCGACGAGATACCCAGATCTGGGTAATCAGCGGGGCTGGCTCCGTCGCAATGCACGCCTATCAGCAGCCTGGTGGCTTGACGCCGATGTATTCGCTGAGCAGTCCCCCGCGCACGCGGTGCTCGATCTCACCGAAGCCGCTCGACTTCAATACGCCGAGGATCGTCTCCGGCGCCACGCAGTTCGCGATCGTGTCCCAGTAGTACTTCATCAGCAGCTCGGCCTTCGCGCTGCCGGTGCTGAGTCGGGTGATGCGCGGCAGCACGCTCTCGAAGTAGACGCGGAAGAACCGCTGGCCGAGCGGCGAGCGCGGCAAGGTGATCTCGAGGATCAAGACGCGGCCGCCCGGCTTCAAGACGCGTAAGCATTCGCGAAATGCCACCCCGAGATCGGCGACGTGGCGCAGCGCGTAGCCCATGCAGAGGAAGTCGAAGTGTCCGCTCGCGAACGGGAGCTCCTCGACCGTGCCCTGCACGAGGGGCACCGCGACGATCCTGCGCGCCTGGCGGAGCATGCCGACGCTCGGATCGAGGCCGACGACGGCGCCCGGCCGGCCCAGGATGCGCGCGGCACCCTGCGCGATCATGCCCGTGCCGGTGGCGACGTCGAGGAAGGTCATGCCGGCGCGAAGCCCGGTTTGCGCGAGCACCCAGCGCCGGTAGTAACGCCCAGAGCCGAGCGAGCCCAGACCGCAGACGAAGTCGTAGTGCTCGGCGGCGTTGTCGAAGAGGGCGTTGACGAACGGGCGCCGATCGCTCTCCCGCTCGTAATATTTCTTGAGAACAGGATGCGGGACCGCGCGGCTGTCCGCGGCGTCGTGCCGGTCTCGCGCGTCGCCGGTCATCGTGCTGTGAGCGCGCCTCCGCCGGAGCCACAGTACGCGGGCCCCGCGGCCAAGGCAATGCCTTGCGAAGCCGCCCGCGCTCGCGCAGACTACCCGCCAGATTCTCCCCAAAAGGAAGGGCGCCATGCGAGTGACGGCGGCGGTTCTCTACGACGTGAAGAAGCCGGTCGTGGTCGAAGACGTCGAGCTGCTCGAGCCCGGCCCCCACGAGGTGCAGGTGCGCTGGGCGGCCAACGGCGTCTGCCATAGCGACCTGCACGTGATCACGGGCGACTACCCCCATCCCCTGCCCGTCGTGCTCGGCCACGAGGCCGCCGGGGTCGTGGAGAAGGTCGGCCCCGGAGTCGAGACGGTCGCGCCGGGCGATCACGTCTGCTCGAGCTACATCCCGTCGTGCGGCAAGTGCTGGTACTGCATCGGCGGGCAGCCGACCATGTGCGCGCTCCGCGACAAGCCGCGCTGGTTCATGCTCGACGGCACGCCGCGCTTCACGAAGGACGGGCGCGGGCTTCATCATTTCCTGCAGGTCGCGGGCTACGCGACGCACTCGGTGCTCCCCGAGGAAAGCGTCATCCCCATCCGGAAAGACGCGCCGCTCGACGTCGTGTGCCTGGTGAGCTGCGGCGTGCTGGCCGGAGCCGGGCCTGTGTTCAACCGCGCCAAGGTGCCGCCCGGAGCGAGTGTGGCGGTTTTCGGCTGCGGCGGCGTCGGTCTCAACACGATCCAGGCCGCGCGGCTCGTGGGCGCCGGTCAGATCATCGCGGTCGACGTGGTGAAGCAGAAGCTCGCGTGGGCCGAGGAGTTTGGCGCCACTCACGTCGTCGACGCCTCGAAGGAGGACCCGGTGGCGCGCGTCCAGGCGCTCTCCGGCCGGAGCGGCGTCGACTTCGCCTTCGAGGTCGTGGGCACTCAGCGCACCGTGGAGCAGGCGCTGCTGTCGACCCATCGGGGCGGCACCTGCGTCGTCGTCGGCGTGTCGCCGGCGGGCACGCGCCTCTCGATCGATCCGTCGATGCTCCTGCAGCAGCGCGTGCTCACCGGGAGCTCGTTCGGCGGCGGCCATCAGCGCACCGACGTGCCGATGCTGATCGATCTCTACATGAGCGGCAAGTACCGGCTCGACGAGCTGATCAGCCGGCGCCTTCCGCTCGGAGAGCTGAACCGGGCGTTTGACCTGATGCTGCAGGGCGAGGTCAAGCGGAGCGTCATCGTCTACTCGTAGCCACGAGGTCTTACTACTTCGACTTCCCCGTATTCAATGAATAGCAAACAGGTCCGATGCCCGATCTTGTGATCCGTCCCGCAGTCCAGGATGACCTCGAGGTACTGTGGGATTTTCTCGCGATGGCGGCCTATGAACCCGATGCAGAGGCGGCGAAAGCGGTTCCGCGCGTAGCCAAATATCTCGTCGGCTGGCAGCGACCGGGGGATTTCGGGTTCATCGCCGAACAGAACGGCGAAAACATCGGTGCGGCCTGGGCACGGCGCTTTTCCGCCGAAGAGCTCAAGTTCCCCTACGGGGACGAAGAGGCGCCGAAGGTGTCGATCGGCGTGAAACCGAATGCGCGCGGCCAAGGCGCGGGCGAGAAACTCATGCGCGCGTTGATCGGCGAGGCCGCTCGCCGCGGGATTGGCCTTTGTCTCAGCGTGCGGTCCGAAAATCCCGCCCGTCGCCTCTACGAGCGCCTCGGCTTTTGCGACATCCCCGGTTCTGCTGCCACGAACCGCGCTGGCGGCATGTCGATCGGCATGGCACTGAGGCGCTGATACTCATTCTGAGTATTCACGCTTACACGTAGCGGCGAGCCGCCGGCTTGCCCGATCCGGCCGGCGCCCGGCGCTCGCCGGACCGGATGATCAGCGCGAGCACTCCTGTCTCGTACAGCTCCTCGCCGAGGAACACGGCGCCGAGGAGGATCAATCCTATCGTGCCGAGGAGCACCCCGCCCGCAAAGGCGGCCGCGGAGAGCGCGATCACCACGCCGCGGATTCCTCGGACGACCTCGAGCGGCCGGGCCTCGCGCAGACCGCGCACGAGCCCGCGCGTGCCTCGGACGACGGCGAGCAAGCCCACGAAGAGAAGCAGCCCGGCCGCGACGTCCCGCAGCGGCGCCGTGTAGAAGTCCGCCATACGTACCTCCTCGTCAGCGACCTCTGACGCCTCGAGCGTGCGCGTCGCGACTCGGACGCACAACTACCTGAGAGGTAATGGCGGACGCTCGACAGCTGGAAGCCGATCAGCCGCTCTTGCCCATGGCGGCCGCGCGGCGCTGTAGCTCGTCGGGCGGCACATCCTCCTTGTGCGTTCCGACGTACCACTTGTGCCCGAACGGGTCCTCGATGGTGCCCATCCGGTCACCGTAGAACTTGTCCTCGACAGGCTGCAGGATCTTGGCCCCCTCGGCGAGGGCGGATTTCACCGTCGCGTCCACGTCGTTGACGTAGAGCATGATGCCCACGGCCGCGCCGCCGAACGCCCGCGGCCCGCGCGCGCCCATGTCGACGTGCTCGTCGGCCAGCATGATCATCGAATCGCCGATCTTGATTTCCGCGTGGCCGATCTTGCCGTCGGGGCCGGGCATCCGCATCTTCTCGGTCGCCCCGAAGACGCGCTTGTAGAAGTCGAGCGCCCGGGCTGCGCCGTCGATGATCAGGTAGGGCGTGACGCTGTGATATCCCTTGGGAATCGCCTTCATCTTGCCGGCCTTGCTCATGTTTCCCCTCCGTGAGTCGGTGGCCGTCGATGGCCACCGATTCATACTACGCCCGGGCGCCAGCGCGTCGAGTCGGGGATGACAAGTCCGGTTGCCGCATGGTATCTGGAGCCAGTGATCATCCACCTCAACTTCCTGCCCAAGCCCGGCGAGACCGGCGCCGGCGAAGTCCTCGCCGCGCTGTTCGAGCTCCTCGATCAGGGGCGGCTCGACCCGGAGTTGTTGCCGCACCTTCGGCTGCACCTCGACTGGATCCAGTACAGGGCGAACTTCCGCGAGCCGGTCACGGTGCGCCGCGCCGCCGACGCTCGGGGCGAGCGGATGGCGCTCGCCGAGCTGGCCGTCGACCTGCGCCGGGCGCCGCGAGACCGGCTGATCGATGAGCTCGGCGGCGCATTGGCCGCGGTCGGCGCGCTCGAGCGCGGCACCGACGGGCGCGTCCTCGTCGACGATTGGGCGCCCCTCGGCGACAGCTCGATCTGGCAGTTCAATCGATTGTTCTGGCAGCGTCTCGCCGACTGGGAGCGTCATTCCGGCCGCGGGTTCGAGGCCGCGCTGCCGAGCGGCCGATCGGACGCGAACGATCCGGCCGCGGTCGCCGACGCAGTCGCCGATTTCTGGACCCTGCTGGTCGAGCTCGACAAGCGGGGTCAGCTGCCGGCCGAGATCTTCGCGCTCGAGATCGGCGTGGGCACGGGCGTCCGCGCCGGACGCTGGCTCGATCGCTTCAAGGCGATCGACGAGGCCCGGGCAACCGATTTCTATCCGCGGCTACGCTTCCTGCTGGCTGACTATTCCCTGCCCACGCTCGATCGGGCCATGAGCGCGGTCGCGGCGCATCGGGACGTCGTCAGCATGATCGCCACCGACGCGCTGAACCCGCTGCGCGCGCTCTCGTTCCTCCGCTACAAGATCCTCTACGTCCACCTGACGAACGTGTACGACAACCTGCCGGTGGACGAGCTGGTCCGCCGCGACGGCCGCCTCTATCTGGTGGAGACGCGCGCGTACGTGCCGGGGCCGGTGGCGCGAACGATCGCCGCCACCTACGGCGTGGGCCCGGACCGGCTGCGGCCGACGATCGCGCGGCTGCTCGAGACGGGCCCCGACCTCTTCGGCGACCGCGAGCGCGGCGTGGCGTTCTGGCGGGCCGTCTGGGACGGCCTCTGTCTCGAGGAACGCCTGCGCTACCTCGAGGGCACTGCCGATATTCCGCTCCCCCCCGGGCTCCACGGCGACGATCTCGACGAGCTCCTCGCGACCGCGCCCGCGGACATCCGCTTCCACATCTCGCGCGGCGCGGTGGAGAGCTTCGTCAACACGGTGCCGCTACTGCATCCTCGGGGCTATCTGCAAGTGCAGGACATCTTCGTCGCCACGATGGACGAATACCGTCAGGGCTTCCGAGGGCCGGGCAAGCTGGACGGCTCCGTCGTGAACTGGGTCAACGGGGCGCTCCTGGGCGCCGTCGGCGCGCGGACGGGGTACGACGTTCACTTCGCGCCGTTTCGCTATCGCCCGGGCTCGCGCACGAGCATCCTCTACACGACACTCCGCGAATGAGGCAGACCATGGCAGGCCAATATCTCCCAACCGCCGTCGTCGGCAGCTACTCGATGCCGGGCTGGCTCGAGCGTGCGAAGAACGATTTCCTCCGGCGGCGGATCACCGCCCACGACCTCGAGGAGATGCACGACGCCGCCGTGAAGGCGGCGATCAAGGACCAGGAAGTCGCCGGGCTCGACGTCGTCTCCGACGGCGAGCTGCGCCGCGACAACATGATCGACTACTTCGCCACACGGCTCCCCGGCGTCGAGCTCGATCGCGGCTCGAAGGCCTCGTACTACGACTTCTACGACAGCGTGGTGCGCAACCGCATGCCGATGGCCCCGCTCGGCCTGGTCGAGCACTTCCGCTTCCTGCGCCGGTTCACGGACCGGCGGACGAAGGTCTCCGTCACCGGGCCGCACTCGCTGGTCAAGCGGATCCGCAACCAGTACTACCCGACGGAGGAGGCCTTCGCGGTCGAGATCGCGCGGATCATGAACCTCGAGCTGCGCGAGCTGGTCCGCGCCGGCGCCGAGCAGATCCAGATCGACGAGCCCTACTACTCGGGGTTCCCCGAGGATCTGCCGTGGGGCATCCGCGCGATCAACGCGCTCGTGGACGGCGTCGACGCGCGCTTGAGCCTGCACGTCTGCTACGGCAATCGCTACGGCAAGCCCTCGTGGGAGGGCAGCTATCGCTATTTGTTCCCGGCGGTCCTCGAGGCCCGGATCGGCCAGATCACGCTCGAGTTCGCGCGCCGCGGCAGCGAGGACCTCAGGCTCTTCAAGGAATTCGACGCGCCGTTCACGCTGGGGCTCGGCGTCGTCGACGTGAAGACGCACGACGTTGAGACACCCGCGGTCGTGGCCGAGCGCATCCGCGAGGCGCTCGCGATCCTGCCGGCCGATCGGCTGTCCGTCAATCCGGACTGCGGCCTCCTCCATCTGCCCCGCGAGGTCGCCTTCGCCAAGCTCGGCGCCATGGTGGAAGGAGCGGGGCTCGTCCGGCACGAGCTCCGGGGATGACCAATCCGCTGCGGGACGCGCTCGCGGCGGGGCGCTTCTGCTATGTCGTCGAGCTCGTCGCCTCGGCGCTGACGCGCGAAGCGCGGCTGCTCGAAGCGGCCTCGGGGCTGGCGCGCATCCCGGCAGTGGTGGCCGGCAGCGTCACGAGCTACGCGGGCGGCGCGATGGGCCACGACCCCTTGCGCGTCGCCGCGGCCGCGCGGGCGCGCGGACTGACCCCCAACATCCATCTGACGTGCGTGAGCCAGGACCGCCGCGAGCTCGCCAAGAGCCTGGAGGACATGCACGCGCTCTCGCTCGAGAACGTCTTCGCGCTGACCGGCGACTATCCGGGCGCCGGCGATCAGCCGCCGGTCTTCGACCTCGACTCCGTCCAGCTCGTGCGCCTCATCGACGAGCGGCGCCGCGCCGGCATGCCCTTCCACGTCGCCGTCGCGGTCTCGCCCTTCAAGTACACCGAGGCCGACTGCGTCTATCAGTACGTCAAGCTCGAGAAGAAGATCGCCGCCGGCGCGGACGTCGCCGTCACCCAGGTCGGCTGGGACGCGCGGAAGTTCGCGGAGCTCAAGCGCTACCTCGACGAGCGCGGGCTCCGCACGCCCCTGCTCGGCAACGTCTACGTCCTCGGCCCGAAGACGGCGGAGCGGATGGCGACCGGACGCCCGCCGGGCTGCTGGGTCGCGCCCAAGCTTCTCGCCGCGGTGCAGGCGGAAAGCCGCGCGAGGGACGGCGGCCGACAGGCGCGGCTCGAGCGCGCGGCCAGAACCGTGGCGATCCTGCGCGGTCTCGGCTACGCCGGGGCATACATCGGCGGCACTCACGACGCCGCCAACATCGGGTGGATCATCCGACGAGCCGACGAGCTGGCCCCGCGGTGGGACGCGCTGGCCGCCGAGCTCGGCTACGGTGCGACCGGCGGCTTCTATCTCCCGACTCGCACGTCGTCGACTCACGCGCCGGCCGGGGCCCCTGCAGCGTCGGCGCAGTCGCGGCCGCGCGCCGAGCGCGTGCCGCGTGTCCTCGACTGGCTCGGGCGCGCATTCCCGGTCAGTCGCGACACCCGGCTGCGCCGCGCGCTCACGCGCGTGTTCCGCTGGATCGATCGTCGGCGCCCCGCCGCCGTCCTGCTCGAGCGGGTCGAGCTCGCGATCAAAAAACCGCTCTTCGGATGCCAGGCCTGCGGCAACTGCGTGCTGGGCCACCTCGAGTACGTGTGCCCGCAGACGTGCCCCAAGCAGCTTCGCAACGGGCCCTGTGGCGGAACGGATCGGGGCCGCTGCGAGGTCGTCCCCGACAAACCGTGCATCTGGATCGCTGTCTACGAGCGCGCCTGCGCGTCGGGCGACCTCGAGGCGCTGAAGACATACGTCCCGCCGCCCGACCGCCAGCTCCAGGGCACCAGCTCGTGGATCAACTACTTCCTGGATCGCGACGCTCGTCCCGACCGACTTCTGGTAATCTCAGGCGCCGACTCCACCCGCGGAGGTCATAGATGACACGTCGATGGATGGTCGTCGTCCTGACGGCGTCCTGACGACGATCCTCATCATGATCTTCCCGCAGATCGTCCTCTGGCTGCCGGTTACGATGAAGTGAGCGGCCGCCGCCGGGTGCGGCGCGGCCGGCGGCTCAGAACATTTCCGGGCACCACGGCGCGGGGTCGTGCCGCGTGAAGAGCGCGTCGGCGCGCGCGAGCCCTCCCGGCCGCAGCTCCGTGACCCGCAGGGCCCGGGCGAGCTGTGCCCAGGTGAACGCGCCGAGGTAGACCGAGCCGAGCGCCGTCACGTCGCCGGCGAGGTCGGCCGGCTCGTTCGTCCGCTCCACGCCGTCGGCGCTCACTCGCCAGCGGCCCTGGTTCCAGGGACAGAACTCGTCGGCGATGTCGATCACGGTCGAGCCCGTCGCCGCAAAGGCGCGGGCCGCCAGCGCGGCGCCGACGTCGACGAGCCGTACCCAGAGCGCGTCGCGGACGCTCAACCGAAGCCGGCGCGGCTCGGCGACGAGGAGCACGAGCGGATGGTCGACCGGGAGCAGCCACGACTTGATCCGCGCGGTCCAGTCGACGTCGAGCAGGAAGCGCCAGATCGCGCGCGTCGCCTCCGGCGAGTCGCCCATCGCCTCGATGACGTCGAGCGAGCCGGTCTGCACGCCGCGGTCGATCGACAGGTTGACGCGGTAGAGCGCGTACGCCGCCGAGCGGCCCCTGGCCTCGACGACCGCGCACCGCAGCTCGCCGCCGCCGCCCCGCCGCCAGGCCGGATCGGTCAGCGCCCGGGCCTGCCACCACGCGGAGCTCCGCGCGAACATGCCGGGCGTGACCGCCGCCACGCGTTCCCACACCGGCGCCACGAGGGGCTCGGCCTCGCGGAGCGGAACGAGCCGCGTCTCCCCGAAGGACTCGGCGCGCGCGTAGTAGGCCGACCGCTCGCGCGGGAAGTCGATCTCCGCCGCGAGTGACGCGAGACCATAGCCGAAGCGCCCGTAGATCGTCTCCTCGGTGGCCCAGAGATAGGCGATGGGCTCGCCGTTCCGGCGGCAGGCGTCGAGCTGCGCCCGCATCATCGCGCGTAGGACACCGCGACGGCGATGGCTCGGCAGGACACCGACGACGGTCACACCCGCTGCCCGGACCCGTCCGCCGGGAACCGTGAGCTCGAACGGAAACGCGCCGGCCCCTCCCACCACGCGGCCGCCGTCCCAGGCGGCATGCAGCCGTTCCGCGGGCAGCACGCGCGCGAGCGACTCGATCTGATCGTCGGTCGGCCCCGAGCGCCCGAAGTAATGCCAGATCGGGCTCACCCCCGTCCGCAGCTCCTCCACCGACGAGCAAGCTCTCACTTTCCAGTCCACTCACATCTCCCCACGAGCCGAATCAGGAATAAACCCCCCCAGCCGCGCCCGACCCCCGACCCGCCCCGGCCGGCTCCAGCGAGAGCGTTAAGTCAGGCGCTTGCCGCGAGTAGCAGGGACGAGCTGCCCATAGCGCACCCCCTTGACCGACAGCAGCTGATTCGCAATGGCCCGAATGCGACGCGCCGAGCCCCGGAGCGCGACGACTTCGAGGCACGAGTGCTCATCGAGATGAACGTGCAGGCTCGCCGTGATCGAGCGAAAGCCGTGATGCTGGATGTCGGCGAGCTTGTCGGCGAGCGCGTGCGTCTCGTGGTCGTAGACGAGAGTCAGCACGCCGACCGTCTCGCCCGGGAGCGCCGCCCACTCTTCCTTCACGAGCTCGCCCCGGAGCAGGTCGCGCACGAATTCGCTGCGGTTGCCGTAGCGTCGGCCGACCCGCAGTCGGTCCAGAGTGCGCATCAGGCGCGCCGGCAACGAGACGGTGAAGCGGACCGCCCGCTCTTCGCCCATGACCGGGAAATGTACTGGATCGGCCGCTGGTCGTGTGGTATTACCTTTGCACAAATGTTCATATCTGGCCGCGGGACGTTTCCTGCCCCCCGCTTCCACGCCGGGCTGGCTCTTCTCGCCAGCGTGACGCTGGCGCCCGCGGCGGCGGCGCAGGCGCCGCCCCCGACGACTCAGGAGACACCGCCGCGCACGGAGGAAGCGACTTTGCCGCCGGTCGTCGTGACGGCGCCGCCGCCCGTCTCGGCGTCCTCGGAGGTCTTCATCCCCGGTCGCGACTTCGAGCTTCGTCCCCAGGGCCGGCCGGCCGACGTACTGCGTCTGGTACCCGGCCTCGTCATCAGCCAGCACCAGGGCGGCGGTAAGGCCGAACAGTACTTCTTGCGCGGGTTCGACGCCGATCACGGGACCGACGTCGCCCTGTTCATCGACGGGCTCCCGGTCAACCTCCGCAGTCATGCTCACGGCCAGGGCTACGCCGATCTCCACTTCTTGATTCCCGAGCTCGTCCAGCGTCTCGATGGCTTCAAGGGACCGTACTTCGTCGAGTTCGGCGACTTCGCGACCGCCGGCGCCTTCAACTTCGTCATGCGCGATACGGTCGACGAGAACTACGCCGAGGCCGCCGGCGGCTCGTTCGCCACCCAGCGCTACCTGACCCTCCTCTCGCCGACGCGCGATGCCCTGAAGACGCTCGTCGCGCTCGAGTACTACCGGAGCGACGGTCCGTTCACCCATCCGAACGGCTACGAGCGCTTCAACCTCTTCGCCAAGGGGAAGGCGAGCCTCAGCGAGGGCATGGACCTGTCCTTGTGGGGGTCGTACTACCAGGCCGATTGGCACGGCTCGGGCGAGATCCCGGCGCGCGCCGTGCGGGCGGGCCTCATCGGGCGCTTCGACGCGATCGACCCCAACGAGGGCGGCAACACCCAGCGCGCCAACCTGAATCTCGACTGGCGCTGGCGGCTCGACGACAGCCAGCTCCTCGCCGTGCACGCGTACGGGACGTACTACACGCTCGACTTGTTCAACGACTTCACCTTTTTCCTCAAGGATCCCCAGAACGGCGACATGATCAACCAGCGCGATCGCCGCTACATGGCGGGCTTCGACGCGCTCTACCAGCACCAGAGCAAGCCGTTCGACATCAGCCTGACCAGCTCGGCCGGCTTCCAGTACCGCATCGACACGCCGCAGGTCGTCCTCGCCACCGCCGTCCAGCGGCACCAGCTCGCCCGGACACAGGACGTGTCGATCGTCGAGCAGTCGTACTCGCCGTTCGTGAAGTTCGACATCGTGCCGCTCTCCTGGCTACGCTTCGTCACCGGCGCGCGCGGCGACATCTTCGATTACCACGTGCAGTCGCTCGTAAACACGACCGCGGATGATCTGAACGGCAGCGTCACGAAGGCCCGCCCCAACGTGAAGGCCAACCTCGTGCTGGGCCCCTGGTACCAGACGGAATTCTTCGCGAACTTCGGAACCGGCTACCACAGTAACGACGCGCGGGCGGTGGTGGCCAATCCCGCCTTGACGGCCCTGCCGACGGCGCAGGGCTACGAGTTCGGCGTCAAGACCAAGGCCATACCGCGGACCGAGATCACGGCGACCTACTGGGTGCTCGACCTCGCCAGCGAGCTCGTCTTCGTGGGCGACGAAGGCACCACCCAAGCGCAGGGGCCGAGCCATCGCGAGGGCATCGAGTTCGCGATGCGCGTGAAGATCCTGGACTGGCTGACCTTCTCGGGCGATGTGACCGCGAGCCGAGCTGAGCTCGACAGCGGCGGCGCCGTGCCGTTGGCGCCCCTTCTCACGTCGCGCGCCGACCTGACGGCCCGCCTGCCGTGGGGACTCTCGTCGAGCGTGGCGATGCGCTACCTCGGGGACCGGTATGCCGACGAGGGCCGGCACCAGACGGCCCGGGGCTATCTGCTCTTCGACTTCACGGCGCGCTACCGCTACAGGTGGCTCGAGGCGTTCCTCAGCATCGAGAACCTCGCGAACACCGAATACCGCGAGGCGCAGTTCTTCTTCACGTCACGCCTGCCCGGCGAGCCCGCGACCGGCGTGCCAGACATCCACTACGCGCCGGGGAATCCGCGATCGGTGATGGGCGGTCTGGCGGTCCGATTCTAGCGGTCAGTCGCGCTCGCCGATTCGAAACTCGACGGGGACCAGTGCCGACATCGCCACCGGCCCCGCGGAGCTCAGGGCCGGCTCGAAGCGCCAGCGGCGCACGGCGTCGGCTGCGGCCTGATCCAGTGATTGGTTTCCGGCAGATCGTTCGACGGTGACGTCGCTCACGCGCCCGTCCGTCTCGATGTGGATGCGCAGCAGGGTCGTTCCCTGGATGCGGGCGCGGCGCGCCGACTCTGGATACGGCTTCTTCGAAGGCCGCGCTCGACAAACGACCGGGGCGGGTCTCCGGCGATGCGGGGAGCGTCGATGACTTGGAGCGACGATGCTGGCGCGACGGGCCGCCGGGTCAGCGGCGTCGGGCGTGGCTACTTGATCGCGACGGCCTTGACCTGGCGAAAGTCGGTGAGGCCGCCGAGGGTCTTGAGGACGCCGTCCTGCACGAGCGTCGTCATCCCTTCGGCGCGGGCCCACTCGAGCAGCTCGGCCACGCGCGCCTTCGACTGGATCCGCCGCTTCATCTCGTCGGTCGCGAGGAGGAGCTCGTGGATGCCCAGGCGGCCGCGGTAGCCGGTCTTGTTGCACGAGGCGCAGCCCTTGCCGCGGTAGAGCACGAACGAGCCGTCGTATTTCTGGTTCAGGGTCGCGAACGCCTCCTCGCCGAAGGCCTGCGCGAGCTCGTCGTACTCCGCGCGCTCGGGATGGTACTCCTGGCGGCAGTCCTTGCAGACGCGCTTGACGAGGCGCTGGCCGAGGATGCCGAGCACCGCGTCGGCGAAGTTGAACGGGTCCAGTCCCATGTCGAGCAGGCGCACGACGGTCTCGACCGCGCTGTTCGTGTGGAGCGTGCTGAGCACCAGGTGGCCGGTCAGCGACGCCTCGATGCCGGTCGATGCCGTCTCCTCGTCGCGCATCTCGCCGACCATGATCACGTCGGGGTCGGCGCGCAGGAACGCGCGCATGGCGGCGGCGAAGTCGAAGCCGATCTTCGGCATCACCTGCACCTGACGTAACCCGTACTGCGTGATCTCGACCGGGTCCTCGGCGGTCCAGATCTTCCGGTCAGGCTTGTTGATGTGGCCGAGGAGCGCGTGCAGGGTCGTCGTCTTGCCCGAGCCGGTCGGCCCGACGCAGAGAATGAGGCCGTAGGGCTTCTCGGAGATCCTCTTCAGCTCCCGGAGATTGCGCGGCGTCATGTCGAGCTTGTCGAGGGGAACCAGCTCGCTCGAGGACAGGACGCGCATGACCACGTCCTCGTTCTGATTGGCAGTCGGGATCGTCGCCACGCGCAGCTCGATCTCGCGATCGGCCACCTTGAACTTGATCTTGCCGTCCTGCGGCTTGCGCCGCTCCGCGATGTCGAGCTGGGCCATGATCTTGATGCGCGCCACGATGGCCCGGCGGTACGCGCCCGGGATTTTCTGGTACTCGCTGCAGCCGCCGTCGATGCGATAGCGGATGACGGTGTCGCGCTGGGCGCCGTACGGCTCGATGTGGATGTCGGAGGCGCGCGACTTGTAGGCGTCGACGATGATCTGGTTGGCCAGGCGGATGACGGCGCTGTCGTTCTCGTCGAGCTCGCCCCCGCTGACGTCGAGCGTGTCGCCGACGTCCTCGGCTCGCAGATCGCCGATGATGGTGCCGATCGAGTCCTTGCCCGCATCGCCGCCACCGACCTGACCCAAAAACGACAGGATGTCCTTGCGCAACCCGACCGCCCACCTGATCTTCCGGTTCTTCAGGGCCTGAGCGACGCTGTCGACCCGCTGCAGATCTTGCGGATTGTCGATGAGGACGACGATGTGGTGGTCCTCGCGCTTGAGCGGCAGCCAGAAGTTACGCCGCAGATACTCGAGCCGGAGACCCTTCATCAGATCGGGCGGCGGAAGGATCTTGTCGTCGTACTCGATGAACGGGCACTCGTAGAACTGGCTCAGCGCGCTCCCCACCTCGATCTTCGGCACCTTGTACTGCTCGATCAGGATCGACTCGACGTCGGTCTGGCGGCGGCGGGCCTCGGCGACCGCGGAATTGAGCTCCTGGGCCGTGATCCGTTGCTGCGCCACGAGGTAGTCGAACTTGGTCTTGGGCCGTGCCTGAGCCTGTGCCAGCTCCTGGCTGTGGCTCAGCTGCGCCTGGTTGTTGAACGCGATGCCGAGCGTCTTGGCGATGCGGGAGGCGCCGGTCTCGTCTTCCTTGGTGAAGCGGGCGCCGCGCTTCTTGTTCAGGAGCTGGATGACGCCGATCGGCTTGCCGTCGTGAAGGATCGGCATGCCCAGGATCTGCTTCGTCCGGAACCCGGTCTTCTGGTCCCACGATCCGTCGAAGCTGAGGGTGGGCGAGATCTTCGCCAGCTCGGCCCGGTCGTAGGGGTCGACGATGTTGACGACCCGGCCCGACGCCGCCACGTAGCCGGCGATACTCTTTTCACTGATCGGAAGCCGGATCTCCTTGACCGTGTCGAGCGCCAGGAACTTCGAGTAGAGCTCCTTCTTGGCCGTGTCCACCGCGTAGATCGTCATCCGGTCGGCGTCGAGGAGCTCGAGGATCTCGCCCTGGAGCTCGATGAAGATGCTGTCGATGCCCTTGGCCGAGTGGATGCGGTCGACGAGCTGGACGAGCTTCTGCTCGTAGGCGAGCCTTTCTTGTAGAATCTGGACGGACTGTTGGGCCACGCGTCCTCCGATTGTCTTTAACTATGCTAGTCTAGCAGCCCCCCCACCGGAGGCAGAAGGGCGTAACGCTCATGAAGCGGGCAGACGTGATCGTCGTCGGCGGTGGCGTCAACGGAGCCAGCACCGCTTTTCACCTGGCATCCCGCGGAGTTAAGAACGTCCTGCTGCTCGAGCGCCGGCACCTCGGCGCCGGCGCGACCGGAAAGTCGGGCTCGCTGGTGCGCATGCACTACACCAACGAGCCCGAGTCGAAGCTGGCCTTCGAGAGCCTTAAGATCTTTCGAGATTTCCGGAACGTCGTCGGGGGCGATTGCGGCTTCGAGGCGATCGGGTTCCTGCAGCTCGTCCCGAGGGGCTACGAGGCCGCGCTCGCCCGAAACGTCGCCCGTCAGCGGGCCCTGGGCATCAGGACGGAAGTGGTCGCCCCGGACCGGCTGACCGAGCTCTTACCGGGCTGCCGGACCGACGACGTCGGGGCCGCCGCCTGGGAGCCCGACTCCGGATTCGCCGATCCCAATGCGACGACGTTCGCCTTCGCGGAGGCCGCGCGGAGGCTCGGGGTGACGATCGAGACGGGCTGCGAGGTGACGCGGGTCCTGACGGAACGCGGACGCGTCGCCGGCGTCGAGACCGTGAGGGAGCGCGTCGACGCGCCGGTGGTTGTGCTCGTGCCCGGGGCGTGGGCTGCTCCGCTCCTGACTCCGCTCGGACTCGATTTCGGGCTCGTGCCCCACCGGATCCAGATCACGATCTTCCGCTGGCCCGCCGGATTCGGGCGCCGCCACTGCGCGGTCATCGACGCGATTCAACAGTCGTGGCTCCGTCCCGAGGGCACCAACACGACGCTGATCGGCGTTGAGCTCGGCACCGGACACGCGGACCCGAACTCCTTCGACGAGGGCGTCGATCCCGAGTTTGTGGCGACGTGCCGCAAGGCGCTGGCGGGCCGTTTGCCCATCATGAGCGAGGCGACGATGCGCGGCGGCTGGGCGGGCATGATCATGATGAGCGCCGACGGCCGGCCGATCGTCGATCAGATCCCGTCGGTCGCCGGCCTCTACTGCATGCTCGGCGACTCGGGGACCTCCTTCAAGACTTCACCCGCGATCGGCAAGTGTCTCGCGGAGTGGATCGTCGACGGCAAGCCGCGCACGCTCGACCTCACGCCGTTTCGCTCCACGCGCTTCGCCGAACGCCAGCCCTGGCACGACGAGGACCACTACGGCGGGCAGGGTCTGACGATCTCTCGCTAGGCGCGGAGGCGGCCGGCTCGCAGACCCTCCGGTCGTCCGTATCTTCGCCGCGCGGCTAGGCGTAGGACCGAGCGGAGCGACTAGCGGCCGAGCGCCGCGAGCATGTCGTCGACGCGGGTGAACTTGACGCGAGGCCGGCCCTGGGCGCGCCCGCGCTCGGTCTCGATCGCGTCGAGCTTGAGCCAGTCCGCGTAGGAGAAAAAGCTCGGCTGGCGCTGGCGGACGAGCGCTTCGGCGGCGGCGGCTTGGGGATGCGCGGGCTCGAGCACCGCGCCGGCGGCGAGATCCTCGAGCATGCACTCGACGGTCTCGGCGGCGTCAGGCTTGTTGGTCCCGATCACGCCGGTGGGGCCGCGCTTGATCCAGCCCGCCGCGTACTCGCCGACCACCGGCTGCTTGGTGTCGAAATCGAGCACGCGCCCCCGGTTGTTCAGGATGACACCCCAGCTCTCGTTGAACGGGGCCCCCGGGAGCGGGACCCCGCGGTAGCCGACGGAGCGGAACACGAGGCCGACCGGCAGATTCTCGAACTGGTCGGTGGCACGCGGCTGGAGGGCGCCGGTGGAGGTGGCGTAGAGCTCGTTGCGCACGAGCCGGAGCGTCGCGACGCTGCCGGCGTCGTCGCCGATCAGCTCGACCGGCGAGACCAGGAAGCGCAAGGTGAGCCGGCGGGATTTGCCCGTGGGCTGTCGCCGCGCGTACCCCTTGAGGATCTCCACCTTCTTCTGCGTGGCCCGGTCCTGGCTGCGCTCGACCGCCGCGCGGCTCAGCGGGTCCAGCTCGACTTCCTCCGGGCGCGCGGTGACGTCGGCGTCGGCCAGCTCGCCGAGCTCCTTCACCTCGGGATTCGTGAACGCCGCCTGCGCGGGCCCGCGCCGGCCGAGCAGGTAGACCTCCTTCACGCGGCTCTTGCGGAGCGCCTCGAGCGCGTAATCGGCGATGTCGGTGGTCGCCAGCTCCTCGGGCGTCCGGCAGAGGATCCGGACGACGTCCACGGCGACGTTGCCGACGCCGACGACGGCCACCCGCTCCTGCGTGAGGTCGAACGTGCAGTCCCGATAGTCGGGGTGGCCGTTGTACCAGGCGACGAACTCCGTCGCCGGGTGGCTCCCGTTCAGATCCTCGCCCGGAATCCCCATGCGGCGATCGGTCTGGGCGCCGGTGCAGTACACGATCTGGTGATAGTGCGCCTTGAGGTCGGCGAGCGTCACGTCCTTGCCGAACTCGACGCCGCCGTAGAAGCGGAAGCCGGGATTCGCCGCGACCTTGTCGAAGACGTTGGTGACGAACTTGATCTTCTGGTGATCGGGCGCCACGCCCAGACGCACCAGCCCGTACGGCGTCGGGAGCCGGTCGAACAGATCGACCTCGACGACGCGTGCGCTCCGCAGCAGATGATCGGTCGTGTAGAACCCGGTGGGCCCGGCGCCGATGATCGCGACGCGTAGCGGCCGCTCCGGCGTCCCGATCGCTGCGGTCAACGCGCGGGCCCGCTCTCGTCGGCGAGGAGCTGCGTCTGCAGCGTGTCGACCTCGCCCTGATAGTGATCGCGCTGCGCCTTCACGATGTCGCCGATCGAGACCATCCCGATCAGCCGGCCCTTGTCGACGACTGGCAGATGGCGGATCCGCCGCTCGGTCATCGTGTGGGCGACCGAGGGCAGGTCGTCGTGGGGCTGACCGGTGATGACGTCCCGGGTCATGAGATCCGCGACCAGGCGCGCGAAGAATTTCTCGTTGTGCGCGGCCTCGCGCACGATGTCGCGCTCCGACAGGATGCCCACCGGGCGCTCGCCCTCGACGGCGATCAGCGCGCCGATGTTGTGGCGATCCAGCAGGGCGAGCGCCTCCCGGATCGACTGCTCGGGACGCACCGTCACGGCCATCGAGCCTTTCCGAGCGAGGATGTTCGCGATGTTCATGCGCCATCTCCTTCCATCGAGCAGGCTGCCGCTATAGTACGCCTAACCAGTCGCCCGACCCGCCGCCTGGGCCAGCAGCGCCCGAGCGCAGGCGTGGGGGGACAGCTCGCGTCGCGCGACGCGGTCGAGCAAGCTCGCGCGACCGGCCTCTTCGGGACCGAGCGCGCGGGCGAGGACCGTTTCGGCCACCAGGTCCTGCGCGATCCGGAGCACGCGGGCGGTGACGATCTTCCGGCGGCGGCGCTCGAGCTCGCCGCTCGTCTTCTGGTACGTCCTGTGGCTGTCGAGCGCGTCGGCGATCGCCTCGATCCCCTCGTCGCGCGCCGCCGACGCGGGCAGCACGGGCGGGACCCAGGCGTCTTCCGCCGCCGGGAGAAGGGTGAGCATGGCCCGGAGCTCCGCGACCGTCCGGTCGGCGCCTTCGCGGTCAGCCTTGTTGACTACGTGCACGTCCGCGATCTCGAGGATGCCGGCCTTGAGCGCCTGCACGTCGTCGCCGAGGCCCGGGACCGAGACGACGACGATCGTGTGGGCCAGGCGCATCACGTCGACCTCGTCCTGCCCGACCCCCACGGTCTCGACGAGGATGAGGCCGAGGCCCGCCGCGTCCATCAGGTCGACGGCATCGGCGGCCGCGCGTGAGAGTCCGCCGAGGGCGCCGCGTGTTGCCATCGAGCGGATGAAGACGCCGGGATCCAGTGTCAGGTCGCTCATGCGGATACGGTCGCCAAGGATCGCGCCGCCCGAGAACGGCGAGGACGGGTCGACGGCGAGGATTCCGACGGTATGACCGCGCGCTCTCGCCACCAGCGCGAGCGCCCGCACGAGGGTGCTCTTGCCGCTGCCCGGCGCGCCGGTGATGCCCACGATCTGCGCTCGTCCGGTGCTCGGATACAGGCGCGCGCACAGCGCCTCGGCACGCGCGCCGCCGGACTCGACCCACGTGAGTCCGCGCGCCAGCGCGCGCGTCGAGCCTTCCACGATCTGTTCCGCGAGGGCCTCGACCAGCTCGAGCGCCATGCTCAGGTGCCATATTACGGCACCGGCCTAGCGCCCGGCACGCACTTCGAGCCACGCGCGATCCAGGCGCCGAAGCGCCCTGCCGTCTCAGCCGCGCGGGTCTACACCTAGAGCGGTGAGCGTGCCGCCAACCGGGCCAGCGAAGCGGGCGGGCCCTTGTCGCCAGCCCGCCGTGGCTCCTTCGGCAGCGGGAGCCGAAGCTCCCGGCAGCGCTTGCGCAGCGTGTTGCGATTGATGCCGAGCAAGCGTGCCGCGCGAAGCTGGTTCCCTCCGGTCATCGCGAGCACATGCGCCAGCAGCGGACGCTCCAGCACCTCGAGCGCCTGCCGATAGATCCGCCCAGGCCGCACCCGCGACAGGCGCTCCACCAGCAGAGGCACCGCGTCGGCAAGCGCGCGCGCTACCGTCTGAAGCTCTGCCCCTTCTCCGCGTCCGTCGGCATCGTCAACCATATCGGGCTACGCATCAATCGAGCGAACATGGAGGAGTTCCAAGGCGAAGAGAGTCTGCTCTTCCCACTGCATTCTCGGCTTCTCCTGCTCCTTCCGGTTTTCGGGCACGGTGTCCCTGCTCTCGGGCGTGGTGTCGACCGGCTGGGGCTCGGCCGGTGGCGTCTGGGACGCCTGACCGTATGCCGGAGCCACGGCGGCTGCGACGAAGACCGCTGTGAGCAGCGCTCCGATGAATCCCCCTGCGAGCCTTCGGGTCATACGATCCTCCTCGATGTCATCGCCGAGAAAAAAATAAGGCGCCCGCACTGGGCGCCATTACCCCGCGATCGACGTCGTTGTCTCGTGAGGCGAGAGCAGCAAGGCGCGTGCCGCCACGCCCTCTCAAAGGAGACAGCCACTTACGTCGAGGCGCTCCAGACTCGATGCTCATCGAACAGGCACCCGGCGTGGATTGCTCACGCACCGAGCACGTCGCGCCCCTCAGTACTCTTTGTAGTGGAGGAACTTCGCGTCGATCGTCAGCACGCCCCGCTCGCCCTTCTTCTCGAGCTTCACAACGCAGTCGATCGCGCCATCGCCGAGCGTCTGCCGCCTCTTCGGTCGGTGCCCGGACGGCTTCGACCGTTGCGGCCGCGAGATGCCGGTGCTACGGTCCTTCGGGAACGGCCGCCAGGAGGCGGCCAGTCACTTGCTCGAAGGAGAGCGTCTTGAACGTCCGGTTGGCCGTTAACGGCACCCTCATGCGTGGCCTCGCCCTGAACGGCAACCTCCTGGGGGTCGGCGCCGTCTTCGAGCGGGAGACGACCACGATGCCGAGCTATCGCCTCTGGTCGATCGACGACCGTCATCCGGCGATGGTGCGCACGTCGCACGGCGGCGCCGCTATCGCGGTCGAGGTGTGGACGGTGCCCGCCGCCGGGCTCGCGGCCGTCTTGCTGGCCGAGCCGCACGGTCTCTGCGTCGGCAAGGTCCGTCTGGCGGACGGCGAGGAGACGCTCGGCGTGCTCGGCGAGCCGGTGCTCTGCGAAGGCCAGCGTGAGATCACGGAGTACGGCGGCTGGCGGGCGTACGTCGCAGCACGGAGCCGCGCGTGAGCGAGTCGGACGTCGAGCAGTGCGCCGCGCTCGTCGGGCTCCCGATCGAGCCCGAGAGCCGTGCCGCCGTCGCCGAGATCCTGACCGGTCTCCTGACCGCGGCGCGGCTGCTCATGGAGTTTCCCCTGCCCGGCGACGTCGAGCCCGCGCCGATCTTCCGTCCATGAGCCGATGAGCGTCCTGGACGAAGGCGCCTCCGCGCTCGAGATCGCGGGCGCCGTCGCCGCGCGCCGCGGCTCGGCCCGCGCCGTCGTGGCGGCGGCGCTCGATCGAATCGCCAAGCGCGACCCCACCCTCAATTGCTTCACCACCCTCCTCGGCGATCGCGCGCTCGCCGAGGCCGAGCGGATCGATCGGGTGATCGCGGGCGGTGGTGACGCTGGTCCCCTCGCCGGCGTGCCCTTCGCCGTGAAGAACCTGTTCGACGTCGCCGGCGTCACGACGCTCGCCGGCTCGCGGATCTATCGCGACAATCCGCCGGCCGGGCGGGACGCGACCGCGGTCGCCGCGCTCCGGCGCGCCGGCGCCGTCCTCGTCGGATGCGCCAACATGGACGAGTTCGCGTTCGGCTTCACGACCGAGAACACGCACTACGGACCGACCCGCAACCCGCACGATCCCACGCGCATCGCCGGCGGCTCCTCGGGCGGCTCGGCGGCGGCGGTCGCGGCGGGGCTCGTCGCGCTGAGCCTCGGCTCGGACACCAACGGCTCGATCCGTGTGCCCGCCGCGCTGTGCGGCGTGTTCGGGCTCAAGCCGACCTACGGCCGCGTGTCACGCGCCGGCGTCGTGCTGTTCGCGGGAAGCCTGGATCACGTCGGGCCGTTCGCGCGCTCGGTGCGCGACCTGGCGGTCGCGTTCGACGCGATGCAAGGGCCCGACCCGCTCGATCCGGTCTGCGCCGAGCGCCCGGCCGAGCCCTGCGCGGCTACGCTGGAGCGCGGGATCGCCGGGCTCCGGATCGGCATCGCCGGCGACCATTTCGGAGAGCTCGCCGACCCCGACGCGCTCCAGGCGCTCGAGCGCGCCGCGCGCGCGCTCGGCGCGAGCCGGCGCGTCGTCTTCCCCGAGGCCAATCGCGCGCGCTCCGCGGCGATGCTGATCACGTCGAGCGAGGGCGCGCAGGCACATCTCGACAACCTCAGGCGCCGCGCCGCCGACTTCGACCCGCGCACGCGCGACCGCTTCCGCGCCGGCGCCCTGATTCCCGCGTCGCACTATCTGCACGCGCAACGGTTCCGCGCCTGGTTCAAGGCGCGCGTGCGCGAGATCTTCCGGGAGGTCGACGTGGTGTTGACGCCGACGACGCCCTTTCCGGCCCCGAAGATCGGCGCGCCGGCGACGACGCGGGTCGCGGATGTCGAGGTGCCGATGCGGGGACACCTGGGCGTCTTCACGCAGCCCTGGTCCTTCATCGGGCTGCCCGCGCTCTCGGCGCCCATCGCCGACCCGGGCGCGCTGCCGCTCGGCGTCCAGCTCGTGGCCGCGCCCTTCATGGAGGAGAGCTTATTTCGGGTCGCGGCGCGCCTGGAGCAGGACGGCGTCGTGGCCGCGCCGGTCGCGTCAGCGCGCCCCTAGAGGTTCCAGTGTCCGGTGAGCTCCAGCACCTTGCGGTCGAGCTTGGCGAGCCGCTCGGCGAGCACGCCGGCGATCGTCATGACGAGCTTGTAGGCGGCGATACTGTCGCCCGCGATCAGCCGCTGGAACTGGGCCCGGGTCAAGACCTGCAGCTCGCACTCGGTGACGGCCACAACCGTCGCCGATGAGGGGCGATCGGTGATGAGGCTCATCTCGCCCACCAAGGTCGGCGCCTCGAGCTTCGCCAGCGACTGCCGCTGGCCGTCGGGGCCGTGCTTGAAGACCTCCACCCCGCCCTGCAGGAGCAACACGAGCCCGCTCGGTCGATCGCTCTCGTTGATGAGCACGTGCCCGGCGGCCACCTTCTGACCGACCAGGGCCTGGGCGAGCTGCTCGACCTGCTGCGACGTCACGCCGCGCCCGATCAACGAGTGGATGATTTTCCGCGTCTCGGCGGGGTTCACCACCAACGATTGTACGACAGCGGGTCGCTATCGCCCGACGAGTGCCGGCGCCGCGACCCGCCGCCCCGCCGCGAGCCGCGCCGCTGGCGTCCGGGCGGCGGCCCGAGCGGCGCGGCGCGCCTGGCCCGTCCGGGCGACCAGCTCGGCGTACTCGGGCCCGAAGAGCGGCTCGAGCCGACGCCGGATCTCGCGGGCGAGCGCGGGACTACGGCCGCCGGTCGAGACGGCGATCTGGAGCTCTCCGCGCCTCAACACCGAAGGCAGGATGAAATCGCAGCTTTCCGGCCGGTCCACCACGTTCACGAGCACCCGCGCCCGGCGGGCCAGCGCGGCCACCGCGTCGTCCACCGCGGGGTCGCCCGTCGCGGCGACCACGAGGGCGCAGCCGCGCAGGTCCGCGCGCCGGAACGATCGGCGCCGCTCGACGATCCGGCCCTCCAAGGCGAGCGCCGCCAGCCCCCGCGTTGCGGTCGGGCTCACCACGGTGACCTGTGCGCCGCACGCGAGCAGCGCCCGGGCCTTACGCTCGCCGATCTCGCCACCACCCACGACCAGGCACCGCCGGCCGCGGAGATCGAGGAACGCGGCGAAGTAGTCCGGCACCGCTCAGCTTCCCATTCCCGCGAGCACGTGCCGGACGCTCGAGGGCACCGACGCGCTCGCGACCGTCGGTCCGGTGAGGAGCACGGCCGGTGACGCCACGGCGGCGGCGCGCGCCTCCTCCGCGATCCGGCCCAGGCGGCCGGCGATCACCCGCTCGCCGTCCACGCCGGCGCGCTCGATGACGATCGCCGGCTCTCGGGGATCGCGGCCCAGTGACGTGAGCGAGGCGGTGATCGCCTCAAGCGCGCCGACCGGCATGTAGAAGACGAGCGTGCCCTCGGCGCGCGCGAGCGCGTCCCAGTCGAGCGTGGCCGGATGGTGACCCGTGTGGTCGGTGCCGGTCACGAACACGATCATCGAGGAGCTCCCGCGCTCGGTGAGCGAGATGCCGAGCCGCGCGGCCGCCGCGGTCGCGGCAGTGACGCCCGGGATGACCTCGAACGCGATCCCCGCGGCGCGCACGGCTTCGATCTCCTCGCCGAGGCGCCCGAAGACTGCGGGATCACCGCCCTTCAGCCGCACGACGCGCACGCTTCGCCGGGCCCAGTCGACCAGCAGCCAGTTGATCTGGCCCTGGCCGACGCAGACGCGGCCGGGCGCCTTGCCGACATCGACGATCGTGGCGCCCGGCGCGACCTCGTCGAGCAGCTCTCGCGGGATCAGCCGGTCGTGCAGGACGACCTCGGCCTCGCGGAGCCGGCGCAGCCCCTTCACGGTGATGAGCTCGGGATCGCCGGGACCGGCGCCGACGAACGAGACGAAGCCGCGCTTCATGCCTCCTCCTTTCGCCGCTCGCCACGGGGAAAGAAGCGGATCAAACGATCCAGCACCTCAGGAAGGTCGTCGCACGGGACGTCTTCCATGATCTTCTGGCCGGCGCGTGGGTCGCGCCCGCCTCGGCCGCCGACGAACACGTGGACGCCGTCGACGATCTTGCCGTCGACCTTCACCTTGCATCCCTGCAGGCCGACGTCCGCCGTGTGATGGTTGCCGCAGGACGCGGGGCAGCCCGACCACCGCACGGTCAGCGGGCGTGTCGATTCGAGCCGCCGCTCGAACTCGCGCGCGAGCGCCATCGCGCGCGTCTTCGTGTCGATGAGCGCCAGGTTGCAGAAATCGGTCCCGGTGCACGACACCAGGCCTCGCCGGACCTCGGAGGGGTTGTAGGGCAGCGCCTTCAGCAAGGGCTCCTCGATCAGCTCGCCGAGAAGCGTGTCGGGCACGTGCGGGATCAGCACGTTCTGCGTTGGCGTGAAGCGCAGCTGGCCACGCCCGTAGCGCTCGGACAGACGCGCCAGCTCGAGGAGCTGGTCGCCGGTGACCCGACCGACCGGAGTTTTGAGCCCGACGTAGTTCAGCCCCGCGTCTTTCTGGCGAAAGATCCCGACGTGATCGGTGGTCGCGGGACCGCGCGCGTCGCGGCCGGCCGGCGGCAGGGCGCGGCCCAGGCGCGTCTCGAGCTCTTTGCGAAACCGCTCGCCGCCCCACTCGTCGACGAGGAAGGCCAGGCGCGCTCGGCTCCGCGCCTCGCGCGGTCCGTGGTCGCGGAAGATCAGCGCGATGGCCGCGCACACCTCCGCGGCCTCCTCGGGCACCACGAACGCGTCGAGGTCGGTGGCGAAGCGCGGCCCGCCCGATCCCTGCTTGCCGCCGACGGCGACGTTGAGCCCGGCGATCTCCGCCCCGTCGCGTAGCGCGATCGCCGGCGTCATCGAGATGTCCTGAGTCTCGCCGCCGGTGCAGTGGTCGGGACACCCGGTGATCGTCACGTTGAACTTGCGCGGGAGGTTCGTGAATTCCTTGTTGCCGAGGAAGATCCGCTCGAAGACCGCCGCGATCGGCGCCGTGTCGAAGAGCTCGCGCGGCGTGAGGCCGCTCGCCGGGCAGCCGACGATGCCGCGGATGTTGTCCATGCCGGTTTGTAAACTTGAGAGCCCGGCCGTCTCGAGCCGCGCGATGACGTCGGGGATGCCCTCGATCGTCAGCCAGCGGAGCTGCACTTGCTGGCGCGTGGTCACGTCGGCGATGTTCCGGCCCGTCGCCTTCGTGATCTCGCCGAGCAGACGGGCCTGGTCCGCGGAGACCAGGCCGTTGGCCATGCGGATGCGCATCATGAAGTGGCCCGGCGTCGGCTTTCGGTGGAACACGCCGACCCACTTCAGGCGCTCCTTGTCGTCGTCGGCGATCGTGCGCCATCCCTCGCGGGCGAAGCGGACCAGATCCTCGGTGACGTCGAGCCCGTCACGCTCGCTCTTGAGCGCTTCGATCTTGTTCACGGAGCGACCTTGTTCACGAAAGCACCCGCCGCAGACGGACGGCGCACGCCTTGAGCTCCGGCTGGTGCGAGATCGGATCGCGCCCGCCGAGCGTCAGGTTGTTGGCGCTCTTGTAGAAGCCCGCCTGGCGGCCCCAGTGAAACGGTAGAAAGCACGTCCCCTCGCGGATCGCGACGCTCACCCGGCACTGGGCCACCGCCTTGCCGCGACGCGAGGCGATCTCGACGAAGTCGCCGTCCTGGATGGACGCGCGCCGCGCGTCGCGCAGGTTCACCTCGAGGATCGGCTCGGGCGTGCGCGATCGGAGCGCCGGCGATTTGCCGGTGCGGGTCAAGGTGTGCCAGTGATCGTGCACGCGGCCGGTCGTGAGCGTCAGCGGAAAACCGGCGTCGGCCGGCTCGAGCGGCTCCTCGTGCTCGACGGGCACGAGCCGCGCGCGGCCGCCAGACGTCGGGAATCGCCCGTCGGTGTAGAGACGCGCGGTGCCGGGATGATCGGGCGCGGGCGCGGGCCACTGCAGCGGACCGTTCGACTGGAGCCGCATGTGGCTGACGCCGGAGTAGTCGCACATCCTTCCCGCGGTCAACGCTGCGAGCTCGTCGAATATTTCCGACTCGCTCTCGTATGGGAACATCTCCTTCCAGCCCATCTCGCGCGCGAATCGCGTGAGGATGACGGCGTCGGGCAGCGCCTCTCCCGGCGGATCGACGAGCTTTGGCAGATACGTGAGCCTCCGCTCGGAGCTGGTCATCACGCCGGCCTTCTCCGGCCACTGGGCGGCGGGCAGCAGCACGTCCGCAAAGCGCGTCGTCTCGGTGGGATGGTAGGCGTCCTGGACGACGACGAGATCGGCCTGACGCAGCGCCTTCTCGACGAGGTCCAGGTCCGGCATCGAGGCCGCCGGATTCGTGCAGAGGATCCACACCGCGCGCACCGCGCCGGTGGCCAGGCCCTCGAAGATCTGCAGCGCCGATCGCCCGGGGGACGCGGGGAGGCTGCCGACGGGGATCGTCCAGTGACGCTCGACCACCGCGCGGTCGTCCGGATCGGCCACGAGCCGGTAGCCCGGCAGGAGATGGGCGAGTCCTCCGGTCTCCCGCCCACCCATCGCGTTCGGCTGGCCGGTCAGTGAGAACGGTCCGGCGCCGGGCCGTCCGATCTGGCCCGTCGCCAGGTGAAGATTGATGATCGCCGCGTTCTTGTCGGTCCCGACATGGCTCTGGTTGATTCCCATCGACCAGAGCGTCAGCGCCGCCCGCGCGCGGCCGAACCGCCGCGCGGCGGCAACGATGATCTCTGAAGAAAGGCCGGTCAGCGCCGCGCCCCGCTCGGGGGGATAGCGCTCGATCACGGGGAGCAGGCGCTCCCAGCCACTCGTATGATCGGCGACGAAACGCGGGTCGAGCAGGTCCTCGCGCCACAGCACGTGCAGCATCGCGTTCAGGAGCGCGATGTCGGAGCCCGGCCGGATCGGCAGGTGCAGGTCGGCGACGTCGGCGGTCTCCGTCCAGCGCGGATCGACCACGATCACGGTGACGTCGTCCGGCGCTTCTCGCTTGCGCCGCCGAATGCGCTTGAACGTAACGGGATGGCAGTCGGCGGTGTTGCTTCCGATCAAGACGAAGCAGTCGGCGAGGTCGATGTCGGCGTATGTCGCGGGCGGGCCGTCGCTTCCGAGCGAGCGGGCGTAGCCGGCCGCCGCCGAGGCCATGCAGAGGCGTGAGTTGGTGTCGAAGTTGTTCGTGCCGAACCCGGCTCGCGCCAGCTTGGAGGCGACGTAGTACTCCTCGGTGAGGAGCTGCCCCGAGGCGTAGAAGGCAACCGCGTCGGGCCCGTGGGCGGCGACGATCTCGCGCATCCGATCGGCGGTGAATCGGAGCGCCAGCTCCCACGGCACGCCCTCCAGGTTGCCGTCGCGCCGCCGGCGCACCTGCGGGTGGAGCAGACGGTCTGCCGTGCGAAGGACGGGCGGCAGGTGGACCGCCTTGGCGCAGATGTCGCCGAGGTTCGCCGGATGCGCGGGGTCGCCTTTCACCTTCGTCACCTGCCCGCCGCGAACCTGAACGAGCAGCCCGCAGCCCACGCCGCAGTACGGGCACATCGTTGCCCGCCAGACGTCGGCTTCGCGGGCGCCGGCCGCGTCACGCGGTGGCGTGGGCCTGCTCCTCGAGGAAGGCGACGATCGAGTCGCGCAGCCAGAAATAGTCGGGGCGCGCGAGCAGCTCGTCGCGATTGCGCGGCCGGGGGAACGGCACGTCGAAGATTCGCCCGATCGTCGCGGCCGGGCCGTTCGTCATCATCACGATGCGATCGGCGAGGTGGAGCGCCTCGTCCACGTCGTGGGTGACCATGATCACGGTGCGGCGCCGGGCCTCCCAGAGCTCGATCAGCTCGTCCTGCAGCTCCATGCGCGTCAGCGCGTCGAGGAGGGAGAAGGGCTCGTCGAGCAGGAGCAGCCGCGGCTCGAGCGCGAAGGCGCGGGCGACGCCGGCCCGCTGCTGCATCCCGGCCGACAGCTCGCGGGGATAGCGCTCGCCGACGCCGCCGAGCCCAACCGCCGCCAGGTAGGATTCGACGCCGCGGTCGCGTCGCGCGGCGATCTGCTCGCGCGCCAGGCGCACGTTGGCGCGCACCGACATCCACGGCAGCAAGGTCGCCGACTGGAACACCACGCCGCGGTCGGTGCCGGGCCCGTCGATCTCGCGGCCGCCGATGACGACACCGCCGGTGCTCGGCGCGACCAGACCCATGAGGATCGAGAGCACGGTGGTCTTGCCACAGCCGGAGTGGCCGAGCAGGCAGACGAACTCGCCGTGGTCGACGTACAGGGTGAAGTCGCGGACGATCACCACCGGGCCGGACGGCGTGTCGTACGTCTTGCCGAGCTGCGCGATCTCGACGAACTTCAGATCACACCTCCATGGGCGATCCGGGCGTGCCGGAGCCGGGTCGCATCTGTCTCGGGCCACCCTCGGTGGTTGCGGCCTCTCGCTCCGATACAGAAGACCGGAGAAAGTCGACCAGGGCGCGGCGGGCCTTCTGGTACGCGGGCTCGAGGCTCATGTGCCGTCGCTGCCGCGGCCGCGGCAGCCCCACCTCGATCGCCGGCCCGAGGACCGCGTCCGGACCGGGCGTCATCGGGTAAATCCGGTCGGCGAGCAAGATCGCCTCGTCGACGTCGTTCGTGATCAGGATCACCGTCGAGCGACGCTCGCCCCAGATCCTCAGAAGCTCGTCCTGCAAGGTGGCGCGGGTGAGTGCGTCGAGCGCGCTGAATGGCTCGTCCATCAGCAGGAGCTTGGGGCGCATCGCCAGGCCGCGGGCCACCGCCACGCGCTGGCGCATCCCGCCCGAAAGCTCGCGCGGCCGCTTCCAGGCGGCCGGCGTGAGGTTGACGAGCGCGATGAACTCGTCGGTGATGCGCCGCCGCTCGGCGGCCGACAGCCCAGGATTCACCGCGTCGACGGCCAGCGCGACGTTGTCGCGCACGCTCAGCCACGGCAGGAGCGAGTAGTGCTGGAACACGATGCCGCGCTCGGGGCCGGGCCCGGTCACCGGGACGCCGTCGAGCCGGATGTCGCCACCGTCTGGCGCGATGAGACCGCCGAGGAGGGACACCAACGTGGTCTTCCCCGATCCGGAGTAGCCGACGACCGCGACGAACTCGCCCTCGTCGAGGCTCAGGTCGATGCCACCCAGCACGGGTGTCCGGCCGCGTGGAGTGACGTAAGCCTTCCGCAGGCCTCGCACCTCGACGTACGCCATCAGTTGACCCGCACGCGCGCCTCGACCAGGCCCATCAGCCGGTCGAGCAAGAAGCCGATCGCGCCGATCGTGAGCACGCTGAGGATGATGTGCGCGTAGACGAGGCTGTTGTACTCCTGCCACAGGAAGCCGCCGACGCCCGGCGTCCCCGTCAGCATCTCGGAGGCGACGATGACGAGCCACGCCAGGCCGAGGGAGAGCCGGTAGCCCGTGAAGACGTAGGGCAAAGTCGCCGGGACGATGATCCGCGTCAGCATCCGGCTCCGTGAGAGCTTCAGCACCCGGCCGACGTTCAAGTACTCCTGGCTGATCGACCGGACGCCGACGGCCGTGTTGATGACCGTCGGCCACATCGCGCAGAGCGCGATCGTAAAGATCGCGGCGGGCTCGGACTTCTGGAAGATCACCAGGCCCAGCGGCAGCCACGCCAGCGGCGAGATCGGCCGCATGAACTGCACGATCGGATCGAACGACTGGTGGAACGGCCGCGAGAGCCCGAGCAGGAAGCCGATCGGCGTGCCGATCGCCAGCGCCAGCACGAATCCTTTGCCGACGCGCACCAGCGAGTAGAACGCGAGTCGGCCGATCCCCTGGTTCATCTCGCCGTCCTTGAAGAAGGGCTCCAGGATGTACCGCCGCGACTCCTGCCACGTCCGCGCCGGCGACGGCAGATCCGGCGCGATCGTCGCGCTCACGACCGTCCAGGCCAAGAGGACGCACGCGGCACCCAGCATCGGGAGAATCAGCTGAGAAGTCAGTCGGATCTTCATGCGCGCGCTCACGCCATCGAGTGCACGGCGAAGCTCTTCGCGTACCTCTCAGGATCGGCTGGATCGAAGAGCGTACCGTCGAAGAGGGTTTCCTTCTTCGTGTCCTCGCGCGGCGTCTCGATGCCCATGTCCTTGGCCACCTCGCGGAAGATGTCGGAGCGGTGCACGCGATCGACGAGCCCCTTGTAGTCCGGCGGCTCCTTGACCATGCCCCACCGCCGGAACTGGCTGAGCCACCAGACGCCGTGCGACTTGAGCGGAAAGTTCGTCTGGCGATCGAAGAAGGTCATGTAGTACTTGTCCTTCTCTTTGCGCCCGTCGCCGTAGTCGTAGTCGCCGAGCATGCGGCCGAGGATGATCTCCTTCGCGGCGTTGACGTACTGCGGCTGGCCGACGACCTCGGCCACGCGCGGCCGATTCTCGAGCTTGTCGTTCCACTGGCTCGCCTCGAGCACCGCCGCCATCACGGCCCTCACGGTCCTCGGGTTCTTCTGGGCGAACTCCTCCGTGAAGGCGAGCACCTTTTCTGGGTGATCGCGCCAGATCTGCTGCGTAGTGATGGCGGTAAAACCGATGCCGTCGGCGATGGCGCGCGCGCCCCACGGCTCGCCGACGCAATAGCCGTCCATCTTGCCGACCTTCATGTTGGCGACCATCTGGGCGGGCGGAATCGTGATCAGCGAGACGTCACGATCGGGATTGATGCCGCCGGCTCCGAGCCAGTACCGCGTCCACATCGCGTGGGTGCCGGGCGGATAGGTCATCGCAAAGGTCAGGGGCGCGTTCTTGGCCTTCGCCTCGAGCGCCAGCGGCTTGAGCTGCTGGGGCGTCTTCACGCCCTTCTCGAGCAGCGCCTTCGTCAGCGTGATCGCCTGCCCGTTTCGGTTGAGGTACATCGGGATGATCATCGGCTTCACGGGCGAGCCCTGAAGGCCCATCGTCGCCGCGTACGGGATGCCCAGCAGCATGTGGGTCGCCTGGTTCTCGCCGAGGGTGAGGCGGTCGCGGATAACCGCCCACGACGCCTCCTTCGAGATCGTCGACTCGATGCCGTACTTCTTGAAGAGCCCGAGCTCGTGCGCCATCACGATCGACGAGCAGTCGGTGAGGGCGATGATGCCGATCCTCACCTTCGGCGTCTCGGGCCCGTCGGCCGCATACACGCCGCCTGCCCAGCCCGTGGGCAGTCCGGCGAAGAGCGCCGCGGCACCCGTCGTCTCGAGGAACGTCCGTCGCGTTATCTGCACCGATCACCTCCCAGACAAAAAAATGGCGCCGTTGCCTCCGGTAGGAGGCACTCAGCGCCATCGCTGTCCCTTCGGCCTGTCCCTCGTGGACGCGCCGGCCGGTAGCGAATGCACCGCGCGTGCCAGACATCGGCCGCGGGGCGATCGTCAAGCTACATCGATACTTATCTTCGCGACATCGGGATATTCCTCGGATCGTGCTGCCACATTTCAGTGCGACGCGACGCGCGATGCCGAAGAAAAATGCAACCGGAATCCGTCACTGCTGGTAGCCGAAGAGACGCCATCGGCCGTTCTCAAGACGGGCCACTTCGAGCTCTCGCTGCCACGAAAGCACCGGGACCGATCCGCCGACCCAGCGGAGACGGCCGGTGACCTCACCAGTCGAATAGACCCAGGCGAGCTCGCCGACCATGCGCACATCGTCGATGCGCACGCGCGCTTTCACCTGGTCATGGATCGCGAAGACGGTCCGCAGCTGCTCGGCGATCCCCGCCTTCGTCAGCGTTCCGGTTCGGTATTGCGGCGAGATGTAAGCCAGCACGCCGGCCTCGTCCATCGCGGCGAATCGTGAGATGGCGCCGTCGAGGGCCCGTCGGATCTCGGCGACGACATGCTCGGGCGCCGGGCTGCCCGGAAGCGCTTCGGCGGGATCCGGAGCGCTGGATCTGTCCTGCGCGGCGAGCGCCGACGAATAGGGAAGCCACGCCAGCAGGACGAGCGCTACATGAGAGCGTGCCCAACGATGCTGAAGACCTTCTGACCGATTGCTCCTCGCGTTACCGCTTCTCTGCAGACCGTAGCGGCTCACCGCTCGCAGGACAGGCGCATGCGGTTCTTCGCGATCCACGCGTAGACCCGGCGCGCGATCGGGCGCGCGCCCGGCAGCGCGAAGAGCGTCGCGAGCCAGCCGAGACCGCGGATGCGGTGAAGCAGCTCCGGCACGGCGTCGGCGCCGGCGAGCGTGCGTCCATCCGGCAGCACGAGCTGCATCGCGGTCATGCAGGCCTCGTCGGTGATGTGCGGGTAGCGCAGCCGTCGCGGCGCCGACCGGCACGGGAGGATCTCGAGCGCGCCGCCGGAGAGCGCCAGGCGCATGAGCCAGAGCGCGCTCGCTCGGCACATCGCGCACTCCCCGTCGTAGATCAGGACGGCGGGGGCGAGCCCCATCGCTTGAGCGTGCGGTAGTAGAGGGCGAGCCCGACGGCCACGGCCAGCGAGACCAGCGCGTGCACGAGCCCGGCGACTGTGTGGTCGCGCAAGAGGACGATCATCGCGTAGAGCAGAAAGAACGCGATCCCCGCCCCGATGAGGATGCGGTGAGCGGTGATCAGCCTCACGACAAGCCCGGGCTAGACGCCCAGGACGACCTTCACGGCATCGCGCGTCACGCCGATGAGTCGGTCGATCTCCGCCTCGGTGACGACCAGCGGCGGCGCGAAGTAGACCGCGTCGCCCGGCGCCGGATGCGGGCCCGGCGAGGGCCGCGTGCGCGTCACGACCCCGCGCTTCATCATCTCGGCCTGGATGCGCTGGGCGACCTGCTTGTCGCCGGCGAAGTTCTTCTTCGTCGCCCGGTCTTCCACGAGCTCGACCGCGGCCAGGAGCCCCTTGCCGCCGCGGATGTCGCCCGCGTTCGGGTGATCGCCGAACGCCTGCTGCAGGCCCCGGTGCAGGCGCGTGCCCATCTTCGCCGCGTTTTCCCAGAGCCGCTCGCGCTCCATGATCTCGACGTTCTTGACACCGACGGCGCAGCATGCCGGATGGCTCGAATAGGTGTAGGCGTGCATCCAGCGGTCCTCGGGCTTGACCGAGTCCATCGCCTGCTTGATCGCCTTGGTCACCATGATGCCCCCGAGCGGCAGATAGCCCGAGGTCACGCCCTTCGCGAACGACATGATGTCGGGCTTCACGTCCCAGTGCGAGAGCGCGAACCAGCGGCCCGTGCGGCAGAAGCCGGTGATGACCTCGTCGCCGATCAAGAGCACCTTGTGGCGCGTGCAGACCTCGCGCACCCGCGGCCAGTAGTCGTCGGTCGGATAGATGACGCCGCCGCCGCCGTGAATGGGCTCGCCGATGAATCCGGCCACGGTGTCCGCCCCCTCGCGCAGGATCGTCTCCTCGAGCTCGCGCGCGGCCGCCTGCCCCACGGTCTCGCCGGCCTTGGCGCCCTGGAAGCGATAGGGGTAGCACGTCTGGATGTGGACGAAGCCCGGCACGCGCGGCTCGAACATCTTCCAGTAGGCGCTCATGCCGGTGGCGCTCATCGCCTGCAAGGTGACGCCGTGGTAGCCCTGCTGGCGCGAGATGATCTTGACCTTGTCGGGCTTGCCCTGCGTCTTCCAGTAGAAGCGCGCCGTCTTGAACGCCGACTCGTTCGACTCGGCGCCGCCGCAGGTGAAGAACACCGCCTGCATGTTGTCGGGGGCGAGCTCGATGAGCTTGTTGGCCAGGGTGATCGCCGGGATGTTCGACGAGCCGACGTAGCCCGAGAAGTACGCGAGGTCCTTCATCTGGGCGGCCGCGGCATCGGCCAGCTCCGTGCGCCCGTGCCCCACGTTCACGTTCCAGAGGCCGGAGAGCCCGTCGATGTACTCGTGGCCCCCGATCTCCTGGATGGTCGCGCCGCGGCCGCGGACGTAGATCAGCGGCTCGGCGTTGTCGATGGGGTGGTGCAGCGGATGAATCAGGTGCTCCTGATCGGCCTTGACGAGCTCAGCGGCGGTCATCGCCATTGACGTTCTCCTGTTTCATCAGCGCGCCTCCTGTTTCATCAGCGCGCCTCGGCCGGCGGGGCCCCAGCCCCGCGACGGCCTGCCGCGCGCACAACCTAATCGTCAGCGCGCCTCGGCTGGCGGGGCCCCAGCCCCGCGACGGCCTGCAGCGCGCACAACCATTGCGGGACGGTGCGCCCGCCGGTAGTCCCCGTCCGGGATGGGGACCGCCCGATTCTGTGGCCCGCGGTAACGGTAGACCCACGCTCGCGCGTGCCGGCCATTCGCGAGCGTGACGATCGCGCGGCAACGCTCGAAATTGTACCCCTCCTCACGGTCGAGGACCGGGAGAAGTTCGGGATCGTCGAGACGGTAGATCTCGCCGCGGACACGCCCGGCGCCGTCGATCAGTCCGGGGTAGCGGCCGAGGTCGAGCAGGCGCCCGCGGACTTCGCCCGCGCCGAGAAACGTCGATCGCGAGCCGAGTGCCTGGTGGAGCGCGTAGCCCCGCATCAAGGTTCCGTAGGCGAACAGGAGCGCAGGGTCGCGCCCCGGCGGGCGGACGCTTCGCGAGACGCCTCTCAGGGCGTCTCCACCGCCTGGAGCACCGCGCCCAGGAAGTCGGGCTCGGGCACGGCGCCTTCGAACTGGACGCGATCGTTGATCACGACCTTCGGCACGCCCATCACCTGGTAGGCGCGCGACAGTTCCGGAAACTCGGTCGCCTCGATCACGGTCGAGCGCACTCGCTCCGAGGCCACCGACATGTGCTGCGCCAGGCGCACGGCCCGGGGGCAGTGCGGTCAGGTGGGGGTCGAGAAGACCTTGATGTCGACGTCGGAGGCGAGCGCGCGCAGCGAGGCGAGCGTCTCCTCGCTCAGGGTGGGCTCGCCGGTGGACGCCACGATGATCGCGTCGATCAGGTTGCTGAACTCGTAGCCGAGCGGCACGCCGTAGAAGCGGATGCCCCAGTCGCGGCTGCCCTCGACGACGATGGCCGGCACCTGGTCGACCCCGTAGGCCTCCGCCCGCTCCCGATCGATGGCGAGGTTGAGCACCTCCACCGTGATCTTGTCGGACAGCTCGGCGACCTCGCGCACGAGCTGCTCGTTCTGCTGGCAGAGCTCCGGCGCCGCGAGCGACTGCGAGAAGACGACGAGCTTCACGGCGCCGGCGATGCGCTCGAACTCCTTGCGGACGGCGTCCTGGTCGCGCGCGCTCAGGATCGGCATGGCGCCATTATACCTGCTAGAATCCCGCGCGAGGGAGCCACGTCATGAAGCCGTTCGTGGTCAACCGCTACGACCGGATCGTGTTCCCGTCCAACTTTTTCCCGGAGCTCGACTTTTCGATCTTCGAGACGCTCGAGTAGTTCGCCGCGGTCATCAAGCGCGACTTCGAGGAGAAGGCGCCCTCCGAGACCGACATCGTCGCCAGCGTGGACGCCAAGGGCTACGCCGGGCGCTACGACCTCCTGCGCGATCTGGCGCTCAACCTCTTCTGGGTGAACCGCTACGCGATGACGATGTACGAGAAGCGCCCGACGCGCTGGCGCGACGTGCCGGCCCCGCCCGGCACGCCGCCCGACATCGAGTGGGTCCAGACCTACGCGAGCGGCCCAATGAGCGAGGTCGACTCGATCATCTGGCCCAACCCCGAGTTCGACAACAACATCACGGTCTATGGGCCTCAAGTCATCGCGCTGGCGCGGCGTTATCTCACGCAGATGATCGACGAGCTGCGCGGCCTGCCCCGCCCCGACGGAGTGAGCGGCTCGTTGCTGGACTCCATCGACCTGATCGTGCCCCATCAGGCCAACAAGACGATGGTGCTGCAGCTGGCCGAGGCGGCCGGCGTCGGCCCCGAGCGGCTCTACTTCGACATCGAGAAGGTCGGCAACACGTCCTCGGCGTCGATCCCGATCGCGATTCAGGACGCCGTGCGCGAAGGCGTCATCGACCGCCCGATGCGCATCTTCGCGCCGGGCTTCGGCGCCGGCGCCGTGGCCGGCTACGTCGTGGCGCGCATCGATCCCGCGATCGTCGCGGTCTAGACGTCCACGGCGACCGGCCGGCCCAGGCTGGTCACCACGGCGGGCACGCGCAGCCCCGCGTCGCCTTCGTAGGTTTCGCGGACCGCAGGCCAGTCGGGCGGCGACGACGCGGTCAGCGCCGCCACGGTGTCGAGCCGCGCGCTCACCGCGTCGGGGATGGGCCGGCCGCGTCCCCACTCGCGCATGATTCCCCAGACGTCCCAGGCGAGCATCTCGCGCTTGTTCAACGCCGCGAGGTCGCGGACCACGTTGCCAGCGACGAACCAGGCGCCGTGGAGGCCATCGCTCGAGAGACCGCACGTCGCGGGATCGAGGGCACCCCGTCGCACGCGGAGCCAGACATCGCCCGCGGTGAGAAATCTGTCACGCGGAACGTCGCTGGGCGTAAAGGGGATCTTGAAGTACGCACGGACGCGCTCGCTCAGCTCGGGGTCGAGCAATCGCCACCGGTCGCCGCCGTGATACTCGCAGACCCAGTGGTCCTCGTTGAAATTCGGCGTGAAGTAGTTCGCGAACCCGACCCTGGCCCGCGCGGGAACACCGTGCTGGCGTAGGACCGCGCACGCCAGCAGCGTATAGTCGCGGCAGATGCCGATGAACCGGCGCTCGGGGGTCCGCGGGACGTCGAGCGCGGCGGCGTCGCGCGCCAGGATCCGATCGAGGATGCGCGAGATCGTGCGGCTCTCGACGTCGTCGGCGCTCGCCGGATGCGGCGTGATGCCCAGCGAGGCGACGAAGAGCCGATGGAGGACGAGGGCCGAGACGGCGCTGACGACCCGCTCCGGATCGGACGGCATGGCGCTCAGGAGCCTCGCCCGTTCGCCGGGGTCGGAGATCTTGCCGTGCGCGACGTAATACTCGCGTTCGCCTGGTTTCATGACGTTCGCGGTCGGGGCGA
>QHTE01000007.1:0-492 GCA_003220685.1 Candidatus Rokuibacteriota bacterium | reverse complement strand
GACGACGATCGGGAGGCTCGCGACGACGGCGCCCGCCATCAAGGAGCCCCAGTAATAGATGTCGCCCCGGATCAAGTCCGCGGTGACGCCGACCACGACGGTCTTGTTGGCGGTCTGCGACACGAACGTCAGCGCGTAGGTGAACTCGTTCCAGGTCAGGGTGAAGCCGAAGAGCGTGACGCAGACGATCCCAGGGATCGCCATCGGCAGCACGATCCGGACGAGCGTCTGCATCCGGCTGGCGCCGTCGACCAGCGCGCACTCCTCGACCTCGCGGGGGATCGTTCGGAAGTAGCCCATGAGGAGCCACGTGGAGAAGGGCACGAGGAAGGTCGGGTACGTCACGATCAGCGCCCAGATCGTGTCCGAGATCCCGAGCCAGACCACCACCTGAGAGAGCGGCAGGAAGAGCAGGGTCGGCGGCACGAGATACGTGATGAACACCGCGGTGCCGAACGCGCCGACGCCGCGGTAGCGGAGGCGCGCGAGGCT
>QHTE01000006.1:72844-145839 GCA_003220685.1 Candidatus Rokuibacteriota bacterium | reverse complement strand
CCCGCGCCCGCCTTACTTACGGTAAGCGTGAAGTTCTGAACGGCGAAGGTCGCCGTCACGGTGGTGGCCGCATTCAGCGTCACGGCGCAGGTGCCGGTGCCGGAACAGCCAGCGCCGCTCCACCCGGTGAACGTCGCGCCAGCGGCGGGTGTGGCCGTCAGCGTGACCACCGTGCCGGAGGTGAAGGAGGTCGTGCAGCTCGCAGGACAAGAGATGCCGGTCGGCGCGCTGGTGACGGTGCCGGTGCCGGCCCCTGCCGTGCTCACCGTAAGCGCGAACGAAGACTGCATGAAGGTCGCCGTCACGGTGGTCGCCGCATTCAGCGTGACGGCGCAGGTGCCGGTGCCGGTGCAGCCTCCTCCACTCCACCCGGTGAACGTCGACCCGGCCCCGGGTGTGGCGGTCAGGGTGACCACGCTGCCGTTCGCGAACGACGCGGAGCACGCCGCGCCGCACGAAATGCCCGCGGGATTGCTCGCCACCGTCCCACTGCCCGCGCCCGCCTTGGAGACCGTCAACGTGGACGTCGTGGACACGCCGGTCCCGGTCACGAGCCGAGACGCCGTGTCGCCGTCGGCAGTGAAGTTGACGTTGGTGCTCGCTGTCGTAGTGCTGGTCGGCGCGAACCGCACGGTCACGGTCGCGGTCGCGCCGGAGCCGACGAGGGTGAACGGACTACCGGAGGCGATGCTGAAGGGCGCAGGAACGGAGGCAGTGCCGGTGACGGTGCCCGTGCGCGTGCTCTGGACAGTGAAGCTCTGGGTGGCGGAGCTACCTATTGCGACGTTGCCGAAATTCACGGTGGTAGTCGGTGTGACCGCGGTTTCGACCTGCGCGACGGCGCTGGCGACAGCCGAACAGGCGCTCTCGTTACCGAGGGTGTCGATGGCGGTGACGGCGACCTTGTAGGTTGAGCCGGTCGTGAGGCCCGTGACTCGGGAGGTGACCGTTTGGTTCGGCGGCGGCGTCGTGGTCGAGGAGGCCACCGAGACGAAGGTCGCGCCCGGACACGCTGTGGCGCCGGTCGAGTAATAGACGCGATAGGACGCGAGATCCGTCAGAGCACTTCCATCGGTGTTCTTGGTGGGAGCGGTCCATGAAGCGTCCAAGACTCCAGCGACGGTGTGGTTCGCCGCAAAGAGACTCAGAACCAGAGCCAGTCCGAGACCCAGTCGCCACCGCATACCGACGTGCTGGAAAGCACAGCCGGTGCCACGGCGCTAAGTTATTGGGAATTGGGGCAACGCGAGCCGCGATGCGCCAATACGCCACCAAACGTGGCATCCCAAGTTTGAGATTCGCTGGGCCGAGTCGTATCACTGAGAAGTTTCGCATCAGAAGGGCCTTGCTGGTGGCCGACTCACTCTTCTCGGGGCGCAGCTTAGCCATCGGTGCCGTTCCTCACCGTTACTCGAGTCAATTGCAGTTCAGGTCCCGCGCAGACACAACGGGCTTCCGCCTGGACGGCGCTCCGACGGTTGGACTAGAATCTCGGTCGGCATGAGGTCGCGCTGGAGCCTAGCTCGCCTCTTCACGCTTCTCCTGCTGCTCTACGTCACCGCCGACTTCACGGATCCGTTGACACCTGGGGTGTTCTTCATCGAGAAGGACGCCCTGTTTGTCGACGGAGTGGTCCAGTTCAAATCGGACGTTTCAACACCGCTCACGCCGCTGCGGCCGATGACGCCTTCTGGCAAGCCGGCCGGCGCCCACGATGACCATGCTGCAGCGAAGGCACATGCGGCCGTGCGGCGGCTCCGTCTGGAGCCCGTGCCCTGGAAGAATCAGAAGCACGACCACTCGGCCTCGTCGTTCGCCTCCGCTTCACCACCGGACTCCGCACCCACCCCGTCTCAGTCGTAGCTCGGGCTGGACCGGCCGGCGCGCCGGCTCGGCTCTGCAGGATCCTCGCGCGGTTTGACCTAGAGCCGACCAAGTAGGGCGGGGGGACCAATGAGTGCTGCATGGCGAATAGCAGAACACTTCCTTCGGTCGGTACTGGAGTTCTCCGGCGCGATGGTCACCGCTACGAATGCCGCCGACGCCTTCCGAGCGGCGCTCGTGGCCGATGTCATCGTCTGTGATCTGACGTCGGCGGAAATGGCCGGAGGCGAGTTTCTCGCCCAACTCCAGCAGCTCCACACCCGCGTCGGACGAACGGTGCCGATCATCGCCGTGGTCCCGGCCGGGACGCGGAGCGCCCGCGTGCGGGCGGCAGGCTTTCGGTCGTTCTTGATCAAGCCGGTCGATGGCGACGAACTCCGAACCGCGGTTCTAGAGCGACTCCGCGAGTAAGGGTGCAAGGGCTCTCCTCACGTCCTCGCTTGCCGAGACGCCGCTTTCCTGTTCGACGCAGATTGAAATCGAGGAACAGCCCGTGACCGTTACAATCAGGGCCACGATGATCGTGGCGATCATCGCTCGCGCCGTATCTTATGAACGTGCTCACGCAGCTCACGCGGAGCAACCTCACTCCGACCCGACCGGCGGTCTGCGCCGGGGTCGCGCAGTGAAATCGGAGAGTCGGGCACCCAGTATCGGAGAGCGCCCGGATCTCGTGCGTCGTAACGGCGTGAAAAATGGCGGGCTCGACGGGACTTGAACCCGCGACCTCTGGATTGACAGTCCAGTGTGCTAACCAGGCTGCACCACGAGCCCGCTTCCGAAATCAACGACTTAGACCCCGGGAGTGTATCACGACTGCTCCGTTGTGCCCCGAATTGTGCCCCTGCCCTGCCGGAGTCGGGCCCTCGACCACGTTCGCGAGCGCCGCCTGCGTCCGCTCAAGCGCCGCGCGCACGTCGTCGTCGGAGACGATCCGGTAGCGCTGGAAGACACTGATCGTCTGGTGCCCGGTCACGCGCATCGCCACACTGTGGTCGACGCCGGCCGCCATGGTTGCGGACGGCTGAGCGCCGGAGATCGTGGAAGATCAGCGTGGCTCTCATGATCGGCTGGCCCTGGCGGTCGAGCGCCGGGTGGCCGTCGGCCGCAGCTTCGGTTTCGCGAACCCGGCCGCGACGCACGCGGCGGTCCACGCTTTGCGAAAGTCGCCGACCGGGGCACCGCGCCTATGGAAGATGTACCGCGACTCCGCGGTCTCTCCGGTGACCGTCGTGTACGCGCGATCCTGACGACGGCGGACGATGATCTCAGCCAACCCGCCCACGAGCGGGCAGCACGCGGGGCTCGCCGTTCTTGGAGTGCTCCCCCCGGAGCGTCACCCGCGTGGTGCCCGTATCGACGGCCGACCACTCGAGCGTCGCCACCTCGCCCTTGCGCCAGCCCGAGCCGTACGCGAACCGGGCGTAGTCCTGCAGGTACACCGGCAGCCGCGAGACGACGGTATCGAAGTCCGCCCGCTCGACGAATCCCTGCCTGGCGTTGTGCTCAGCGAAGAGCTTCACGCGCGGGACCGAGGCCGACGACAGGCGTTCCTGCTCGACGGCGATCTGCGGCGAGTCTCAGGCTGGTCTGTCAGGCGGGCGCTCGGTATCCCAGATCTGAAAGCACGCGTCGTGAAGCCGAACCGTTTTACAATCATCCGAACACATTCTCACGTCATCCTCTGATTCGTCGCGATGGTCTCTCCGCACCCGTCACAGGTTTGCCCGATCCCCAGACCATGGCCAAGCTCGATCAGGTGGGCTCGTGGCGCGAAGGAACTCTCTCGCCCAGCCTATCGAGATCGAGTGGTGGCCTTCGGCGTGAATCGCACAACGGTGTAACCGAGCGAAAAAACCTCGCCTTGCCGAATCCGCCGCGCTTTCCGGTGGCGGCGCTCGTCGGCCACGGGGCCCTGCGCCGCTCGGCGATCCCCAGCCCGTCGCTCCATGATCACCTTCACACCACGCAGGCCGGCGAAAGCCCGCTGAAGAAAGTCGCGGAGCGCCGTGTCGTTTGGGCGCACAACGATGAGCACTTCGGCATCCGGAAATGACTTCGATGGAAGGAGTTCGAGGAGTCGTTTTTGGTGATCTGCGCAGATGCAGTGTGTCGTCGCGGGGTTGTAGAACGGCTCGCGCTCACCTAGATCGCTAGGTCGGCCCTCGCTCTCGCACCACGCGCAGATTGCCTTCATCTTGGCGATGTGACTGTGCCAATGACGTGCCAGCCGAATTCGGGGTGAACCTCGTCGAGAAGATCCGGAAATATTTCGGAGCGAACGCGACTGCACTCCCGAGCGTGACTATCTTTGAGTCTCTCGACACCCCGTGTAAATGTGGGCTCGCTCGAGGCTTGGCTGGTGCGCGTCCTGGGCTTCGGCTAGACTCCCGCCAGCCATCCCCTGCGAGGTGCCCATGCGGCTGATCGGGCTCGCGGTCGTTCTCACTGTCAGCTTCATTCTCGCGCCGCTTGTCGCCGAGGCGCAGCAGGCTGGCAAGGTCTGGCGGATCGGCCCAACTCTGGGGTCCGCCGCGACGGCGGCAACGGAGGATGCGTTCCGGCAGGGCCTGCGCGAGCGGGGCTACGTCGAGGGTCGGGATGTCGTCGTCGACTGGCGCTTCGCAGAAGGTAAAGGCGAGAGACTTCCCGAGTTGGCGGCGGAACTCCTCAGGCTGAAGGTCGACGTCATTGTCACTCTCGCGCCTGCGGCAGTCGTGGCCGCCCAGAAAGCGACGTCAGATACCCCGATCGTCTTCACGATGGTGGACGACCCAGTTGCAATGAGGCTCGTCCACTCCCTGGGACGGCCGGGCGGTGAACATCACCGGCCTTGCGACCCTCCAGAATGAGCTATCTGCAAAGCGACTCGACTTGCTCACGGAAGCCGTCCTGTCGGTAAAATCCGTCGTCATTCTCACCAACCCAGCGCTTGACGCTGCGCACCTGGCTCGACTCGTGGGCAGGCATCGGGCGGGTGGCCGTGGGGATGCACCGCCAAGGCTACGACCTGCAATCGACTCAGTACGATGAGCGCGGATGGCGGGCCACATTCTACGTGACTGGGATGGAGCACTCGCCCACCAGCGCGACGGGCGCCGGGTGGGAGCGCACACCTGGGCACGCGACGCCGCGCGCGGCCTGGGAGGCGTTGAAGAAGGCCAGCCAGGTAAACACCTCGTAGCGCATCCTGGACTCGGGTGCTACCCTCCTGCTCGCCGACCACTGGAGCATCCGGGGTGACGCGAACTGGCGTCGTGCCCCCTGGCGGCAGGTCAGTCCGTCCCCCTCTTGCCCTGGGGTGCTCCAATGACGGAACAGCAGACCGCGACGTGCCCGGAGTGCTCTCGGACGATCTCGCCAGAGGACACCCTCGTCTTCGGCTTCGGGATTCTCGGCCATCTCGATTGTCGTCGGCCTCGTGTTCTGAGCGCCGAGGAACGCACACTCCTCTTCGTCTACTGTCGAGACCACCCTGTTGCTGAGTGCGTTCGTTGCACAGGTAGGTTCCACCTGCGTGAAGTCGCCTCACTTGATTCGTTCGGCATCCGTTCACACGGGTGCCCGTGGTGCCACACAGACCTGACCGACAGCATCCGGGCGCACCTCTACGGCTGCGCGATGCTTCCAGTGGTGGTCCGACGCAGGGCGCACGCGGCGCGTGAGGCGGCGCGAAACCTGGTGAAGCAAAGCCACCAATTGAGCGATGCTGCGGACGTGCTGCTGCGAGAGGCGGAAGTTGCGCTCCACGCGCTCCGCGAGACCATGCGCCAGTCGCCGAACGGCCGCGTTGGCTGATCAGCAGAGGGTCCTACCGATGGAGCTTCAAGTCCGCCGCTGAGACTACGAACGGGGCGGAACTATGAGTCGGACAGATCCGACCGCCCTCACTGATGCACTCTTCGCACAACGCTCGTTGGCCCGTTGGGCAGTAGAAGCTGCCTGCCCGCCCCGCCGTGTTCAGCGTACAAGCCCCCGCAGCAGCAGCGCTCGGGACGTAGCTCGGTCATGGCTTCCTCCTCCAGCGCTTTCCAGAACTGAAAGCAGTCGGCGTGAAGGTGGGCGAACGTCTTCTTGCTCGGCCACGAGACTGACATCACCATTTGAGTCGGCGCCAACGGCTCATCGCAGCCGTCGCAGCATCCACCGACGCCAGGAGCCCCAAGACCCTCGATGCTCTGTCACGCGGCAAGCGACCGTCCCGGATCTTGCGGTGGATGAGAAGACGGAGAGATTCCTCGTCGATCACCGCGGTCCCAACAGATTCGCGCTTCGCCTCAGACGCAGGTGAGACAGAGCCAACGTCGCGCGGCTCCGAAGCATGGCTTCTCGGCTCGCGCGAACGGATTCGATGCTCGCCAGGCAAGGGCGGCGTCCCGTTACGAGGAGGAGAGCGCCGTCGACAGCAAGCTGATCGCGGACGGGCGCATGAAGCGATTCTGTGACACACGCGGCCCCTCGGGTGGACGGGCGATGGGAACAACGCCCAAATCACCAGGGTCTCGACGCCCGGAGGCGTCAACCCGTAAGGCCGGGGTGTAGGCAGCCGGAGCGTAGCACGAAGCGTCCTCCCACGCGAGAGCGCTAGACTCTAGACGAGATGAACGGAGACGGCGACACCGATACGCGCCTCTGGCATCCCTGGCTCCGCATCGACCGCGTCCTGCGCGTGATGCTGCACACGATATGGAGCGCGGAGGCGTGGCCGCAGGTCCGAGTCGAGTTCAGGAAGGCGCTCGCGCTTCGGAGCGAGACCCAGCGTGCTGGAGACTCGCAGCGCTGTTCGCAGGAATGAGAAGGCGACCAGAGGACTAGATTTGACGCGAGGGCTCCTTGTCGTTGGCCGGACGGCGAGGAGCTTCTTACCGCTCGCACATCGGGCGAACTTGTTCCACTATGAGCTAAGGGGCGGTGGCATTAGACACGTATGGAGTGATTGAAAGGAGGAGCCGATGATCATCAAGACCAAGCGAATCAAAGTGGACACGGCTGGCCTTTCTGTGAGGGTCGCCGAAGGAAGGCTCCAGTTCAGCCTTGACGGCTTCTTCATCCGCTTCCCGCTCTTTGGAGAGGCGTTCTACTCGAAGAACATCGGATGGGTGAGGAAGCCGTGGCGAGAAGTTAGGGATGTGATAGATCGATGGGGTAGTGCCGGCTAAAATCCCTCTCCCGGAGGGCTCGTCGCGTTCTCCCTGCTGACCTTTGCGAGGTCCCCCGCGTGTGCGTCGCGCGCCTACTTCACCCGCTCGTAGGACGCTGGCCCGGTCACCGGGTTGAAGCTGCCCTCGGGCGTGAGGGTCAGCGTCGTCTTGCCCTTGTCCTCGGAGATCACCACGACGCCTTCGCTCCGCGAGGACTTGTATCGAACCTTGCCGCCTTGCAGATAGTACTTGCCGACCGTCAGCGTTCCCCCGGCTCTCGTCGTGGAGGCTTGATAGCTTCCGTCCTCCTTGACGGTCATCACGACCCGCTCGGAGCCCGAGAGCTGCGAGTTCACCCAGCCCTGCCCCGTTCCGGCGAGCTGTTTGATGTCTGTGATCTGTTTCTCGCCGCCAGAGCGGCGCAGGGAGAAGCGGCAAGTGCCAGGGCGACGAGCATCTTGATCAGACCGCGTGAGCTCATCACGCACACTCCATAACGGGCAGGCTCGATTCCCGGGAATGGTAGTCGAGCCCGAGGGCCAGCGCCATGGCGCCGGCGACGGCGCCGGCCGCGGGGCCCGGACGCTCAGAACGTCCCGCCGCCTCCCCCGCCCATGCCGCCGCCGGACGAGCCGCGCGAGAAACCGCCTCCGCCGACGGCACCGATGGCGTCGGTATAACCCCGTCGCGTCGTGAGGATCGCTTCCTCCGCGCGCTGCGCAAACGCGCCGAGCTCGTGCGCGAAGCTCGGCAGCGAGAAATCACCGCGGCTCATGTACCAGGACGGCGCCGAGACCTTGAGACCCTGGAAATTGAAGATCCAGCGCTCGGTGACGCCGAACGCAATCGCCCACGGAAGCCACCGGTGGAAGGTGTCGGCCGGCAGGCGCGCGAGCCGATCCTTCTCCGCGCGCTCGAGGAACTCCTGGAAGCCGCGCACGTGCGCCAGTTGCTGCACGCCGAGCCGGGTCTTGTGCGGCATGACCCAGCCCCAGCCGACGAAGACCAGACCGCTGAGGACGGCCCCGAGGCGCAGCCACGTATCGTAGAAGCCGAGCCAGGACGGTCCCCAGGACGGCAGCATGAAGCCGGCCACCGCCGTGACGGCGCCCGAGAACATCCACCCGGCGCGCACGCGGCCCGGCGACGCGGGGAAGAGCCCGTCCTGGACCATCAGACGGTAGAGCCGGTCGCGGATCGGCGGAAACACGTTGTCGTAGTCGTGCCGCACCTCCGACAGCAGGCGCATGTTGAGGTCCCAGTCGCCGCCGAAGACCTTGGCCAGCACGAAGAGCTCGAAGTCCTTCAGATCGGGATCGCCGCCGATCGATTTCAGCCGCCCGAACATGAAGTCCTGCGCGCCGAACGCCGTAGTGACCGGCTCGATCGACAGATAGCCGCGCACCGCGAGATCGACGACCGTCGCGATGACGTCGCGCGGATGGGCACGCTCGTCCAGGAGCGCGCCCGCCTCGGCCGGAATCAGGTCCGCGGGCGGCTCGTATTCGGGCTTCACCGAGCGCGTCGAGCCCGGATCGCGACCGAACGCCCACCAGACGAAGCCTCCCCAGACCAGCGCGACGACGGGCAGCGCGAGCGGCCAGTGGTCGGCGACGACCCATCCGGCCCGTCGGAGCTCCGACGGGTGCTTCACGTGACCCGGCGGCCAGCCGACGAGCACGGTCACGCCCTCGCGCGGGCGCAGCGGACGCGTCGTCATGAATCGCCAGTAGTCCTGCAGGCGGTCGACCGCGTAGTCGTGCCCGACCGCGCCGAGCGCGCCCGTGAAGCCCGAGGTCCGCACCTCGGTGTCACCGATGCCGGCTGGCAGCGTCACGTAGACCTCGGCGTTCCCGATCGGCGCGTTCCAGTCGGTGCCGGTGGCGTTCCAGTAGAGCTCGTCGTGATCCTCGTAGGCGAGCACGCCCCGGCGCACGTGGTACACGACGCTGACCGTCTTCCGCGCGTCGACCGCGCCGGGCACCCAGGCCTTGATCGAGACGGCGTGATCCGGGTACGAGACCTCGCTCCGGAGCAGACGGCTGGCCTCGTCATACACCCCGATGCCGCTCAGGGTCAGCGGGTACTCGAGCCCGTCGCGCGTGTAGTGCGCCGGAATTCTCCGGAAGATCCCCTGGTGCGATCCGCGGAAGTTGAAGGTGATGTCTTCCCGAACGATCAGGCTGGCATCGCGGTTGACGACGATGCTGGTGACGAAGCTGTCGATCGCGAATTGCCCGCGCGTCTGCGCCGCCGCGCCGGCCGCGGTCGCCAGCGCGAAGGCCAGCGCGAAAGGCAGCGCGAGCGCCGGCGCGCCGAGCCGGCCGATGCGATCAGCTCCCGAAGGCGACGCGCGGGACCTGACGGTCTTCGGGGCGCTCGAGCTCGAAGTACTGCCGCCTGGCGAACCGGAAGAACAGCGCGATCTGGTTGGACGGGAAGCTGTCGATCGTGGTGTTGAAGTCGCGCACGACGGCGTTGTAGTAGCGGCGCGAGCTCTGGATCGTCTCCTCGATCTCCGCGAGCGAGCTCTGGAGGTCGCGAAAGCTCTGGTTCGCCTTGAGGTCGGGATATGACTCGGCGAGCGCGAAGAGCTGACGCAGGGCGCTGGTCAGCTGGTTCTCGGCCTGTGCGCGCGCCTCGGGCGTTTGCGCCGTCACGGCCGCGCCCCGGGCTCGGACCACCTGGTCGAGCGTGCCGCGCTCGTGCGCGGCGTAGCCCCGTACGGCCTCGACCAGGTTCGGCACCAGATCGGTGCGCCGCTTGAGCTGAACATCGATGTCCGACCACGCCTCCGCGGACCGCTGGCGCAGGCCGACGAGCTTGTTGTACGTGAGGATGATCGCCAGGACGAAGCCCACGAAGACGAGAAGGAAAACGACGCCACCGAACGTCATGAAATCCTCCTCGATCATCGTAGCATCGGGCCTCCCCGCGCCCCACAATCCGCGAGACGCGCGGCCGCCCCCGCCGCTGGTGGTGAAGCGCGCCGAGTCCACATGATGAGCTAGGATGGGGCCATCCGAATTCCCGACAAGGAGACATTCGCATGCCGATGCAGACTCGCTATCTCTTCAGCGCGGCCATGAGCGTGCGTTCGGACAAGGACGCGATCTTCAACGAGGTCTACGACACCGAGCACGTGCCGGCGCTCCTTCGGGTGCCCGGGGTCATCGCGGTCGCGCGCTTCAAGAGCGAGCCGGTCACGATGATGATCGGCGGCGCGCGGAAGACGATCGTGATCGAGAGCGAGCCCGCCTACAACGCGCTCTACGAGATCGAGAGCCCGGCCGTCCTCACCAGCGACGCGTGGGCGAAGGCGGTCGAGGAGGGACGCTGGGCCGAGCAGGTGCGCCCCTACACCACCAATCGCCGCCACGTCATCTACCGCCGCATCGCCTAGTTGGCGGCGGGTTCCCGCGTGAGCGAAGAGCTCCACCAGCCGCGGGCGCCGTCCGGCGACGGGCTCGTGCTGACCCACGGCGCCGGCGGCAACGCGCGGGCGCCACTGCTGGTGGCGCTCGGCGAGGCGTTTGCCGCCCGGGGCCTCGCGGTCCTGCGCTACGACCTGCCGTTCCGGCAGGCGAGCCGCACGGCGCCCCCGCGCCCGGTGGGAGCGGCGCGCGACCGTGAGGGCCTGCGCGCCATGGTGACGGCGATGCGATCACGCGTGGGGGGCCGCGTCTTTCTCGGCGGCCAGTCGTACGGCGGCCGTCAGGCCAGCATGCTGGCGGCGGGCGAGGCCGGGCTCGTCGACGGGCTGCTGCTGCTCTCCTACCCGCTGCACCCGCCGGGGCGCCCGGCCGAGCTCCGGACGGCGCACCTTCCGAAGATCGCCGCGCCCACCCTATTCGCGCACGGCTCGCGCGATCCATTCGGCTCCCTCGACGAGATCGAGGCCGCGCGCGCCCTCGTCCCGTCACGAACGTCTCTTCTCGTCATCACGGGCGCCGGCCACGACCTCTTCCGCGCGCCGAAGCGCGCCGGCGCCCACACCGCCGAAGAGATCGTCGCGGCGTTCCTGGAGCTCGTCGGTTAGAGCCCGCTGTACGAACGGCGCGGAGGCTGCGCCGCCTCTAGTCGATGCCGCGGTCTGGGAGGATCGGCGAGTTGTCCGGCGCCGGCAGCGCTTCGACCCGGCCGGGACGCTCGCGCGCGCGCTCGTTCTGGTCGGTGCGCACCCGGTGCATGAGAGGAATCAGCGGCACGATGCACACGAACAGGACCGAGATCAGCCAGAAGTCGTCCGCGTAGGCCATGACCTGCGCCTGCTCGATGGTGCTACGGTACAGCATCGCGAGGGCCCGGCGGCCGGCCGTGTACGAGTCGGCGCCCTGGCTCACGAAGTGAGCCGTCCACTGCTTGAGCTTCGCCGACGTGTCGGCGTCCCAGATGTTCAGGTGGCCGACGAGCGTGTTCTGATGCGCCTGGCTGCGCCGGACGAGGAGCGTGGTTGCCAGCGCGACGCCGATGCTGCCCCCGACGTTGCGGACGACGTTGTAGGCGGCGGTCGCATTGCCCAGGCGCTCCAGGCGGATCGTCGCCAGCGTGAGCGTCTGGAGCGGCGGAAAGATGAAGCCCATCGCGAAGCCCTGCAGGAATCGCGGCCACGCGAGGCTCCAGTAGTCCATCCCGAGGGTCACGCTCGTCATCATCGTCGAGGCGAACGCGTTCAAGAGGCAGCCGCCGATCAGCATGAGACGCTGATCCGTGCGCGCCACCAGGCGGCCCGATATCATGAGCGAGATCATGGTGCCGAGCCCGCCCGGTGCCAGCACGAGCCCCGCGTTCCAGGCGTCCCAGGCCAGGATCTTCTGCGTGTAGAGCGCGACCAGCAGCACGCTCGAGTTGAAACCGAGGGCGACCAGCGCGATGCACATCGTGCCCACGGCGAAGTTCCGGTCGTTGAACACGCTCAGGTCGAGGATCGGCTCTTGGGCCAGCAGCTCGCGGATGACGAACGCGACGAGCGCGCAGACGGCGAGCATGAGCAGCCCGAGGATGAGACCCGAATCGAACCAGTCGTTCTTCTCGCCGAGGTCGAGGCAGAGCTGCAAGAAGCCGAATCCGACCACCATCATGACGAGCCCCGCGAGGTCGATGCCGCGCGGCTTCGTGATGAACGGGGCATCGAACAGGAACACGCTCACCATCAGAAACCCGATGATGCCGATGGGGAGGTTGATATAGAAGATCCAGCGCCAGGACCAGTTGTCGCAAATCCAGCCGCCCACGGTCGGCCCCAGAATGGGCGCCAGCATGATGCCGCCGCCCCAGACCGCCATCGCGGTGCCGCGCATCCGGAGCGGGAAGATCTCCCACATGATCGCCTGCGCCATCGGGATGACCGGTCCGCCGCCGAGGCCCTGGAGGATGCGCATGGCGACGAGAAACTCTAGCGACGGTGCGATCCCCGAGAGGAACGAGCTCACGGTGAAGATCACCGTGCAGATCAGGAAGAAACGGCGGCGGCCGAATCGGGCCGAGAGCCAGCCGGTCGCCGGAATGATGATGGCGTTCGCGGCGAGGAACGAGGTGATGACCCACGACATCTCCTCGATCCCGGCGGAGAGCGCGCCCTGCATGTGGGGCAGCGCGACGTTGGTCACGCTCGAGTCGAGGACCTGCATGACCGTGACCATCATCACGGAGAACGTAATGGCCCACCGGCGGGCGGGAGAGATCTGCCCTTCGGTGACCGGCTCGACGGAGCTCACGCCCCCACACTACGTCATAACGGCACTCGCAGGGGGCGATTGAGACGGCCTGCCACCGCCGTTGGCCCGGCTCTTGCTCCCCTTGGCGGCGTACGCCGGGCTCACCGTACCAGTCGCACACCGAGGCCGGCAGAGGAGGGTCCCGAATGCCTCCTGCGCGGCTTCTCGGGGTACTGATGCTCGGCGTGGCATTGGCAGCGGTGCGACCGGCTCCGGCGGCGGCCCAATCCGAGCTCCAGATGTGGCTCAACCCCGAGATGGGTAAGCAAATTCCGCGGGCCGACTATCGCTACACCTTCTACCCAGAGCGCAAGGTTGAGGACCAGGACACCCACTTCGCGATGACCGAGCACCGGGTGAGCCTGACCACGCCGCTCTACCAGGACTCAAGGGACGAATGGGCCTTCTCGGCCAGGGGGCTCTATCAGGACATCGACACGCGCGCCCGGTTTCCTGACGCGGGTGGTGTGTTTCCCAGCGAGCTCTGGGACATCGGCGCGACCGCCAGCTATCGACACAGGTTCGACAACGCCTGGACGGGCGGGGTGGCGCTGACGGTCGGCTCCGCCAGCGACGAGCCCTTCAACAGCGTGGACGAGATGTACTTCCGACTGGTGACGATGCTGCGCGTCCCTCAAGGCGAGCGCAATTCGTGGATCTTCACGCTGATCTACGCGACCGACGAGGAGATCTTCGGCGAGACGTTGCCGATTCCGGGCCTCGCGTACGCGTGGGTGCCGTCGGACAAGTTCACGGCCGTCATCGGCTTTCCGTTCTCGCTGGTCCGGTACAAGCCGTTCGAGAGCCTCACCCTGGAGGCCGAGTACTATCCGTTCTGGACAGTGCGCTCGCGCGTCACCTGGGAGATCTTCCAGCCGCTGCGCGCCTACGGCGGCTTCCAGTGGGATAGCGACCACTTCTACCGCGCCGACCGCGAGAACAAGGGAGACAAGATCTTCTATCGCGAGATGCGGCTCTACGCCGGCCTCCGATTCGACCTGCGACAGATCGGCTTCGATGTCACTGGTGGCTACGCGTTCAATCGCTTCTACTTCGAAGGCGAGGGTTACTCAGACCGTCACGACAACCGCATCGATGTCGGCGACACCTGGTTCATCGTCGGCAAGGTGAACCTGCGCTTCTGAGCGTGCGGCTGAGCCAGCTCGGTGAAAAACCCGGCGCCACGCGTCGGAGTTTCACCGGGGCGGCATGGCATGTCCGTCAACGATGGCGCGGTCAGCGTCAGTCCTGAAACAGTCGCCGCCGCTGGCACCGCTGTTGCTCCCTCCGCATTCGTGCGCACCTTTCGCTCGTTCGCGCGCGCCATCGTGAGGAACAGGTTGTCGTCCTCGTAGGCGTTCCGATACCAGCGGCCCAGCATCTCCCGAAGCTCCTCGCTCAGCTCCTCGCGTCGCGCCTTCGCGATCAGACCGCGCTCGTTGGCCATGGGGTCCTCCCTGCTCTCCGAGCGGTATACAGTGCCCGACGAGGTGGGGTCAACGACTCGCGTCGCCGGGTTCCTCGCGGCGGTCGCGCTGGCCGCCGGCTGCGCCATGCCGGCGGCCGAGCGCGAGCCGGCGCGCAGCGGGCCGCTCCACGCCGTGTGGGTCGTCGATCACGGCTGGCACACTGCGATCGTCGTGCGCCGAGACCAGGTGGACCCGGCGCTCTGGCCGGAGGTGCGTGATTTTCTGGGTGCGCCGCTCGTGGAGGTCGCGTGGGGCGACCGTGATTTCTACATGGCGAGGAACGCGACCGGCTGGCTCGCCGTCAAGGCGGCGTTCTTCACGTCGGGCAGCGTGCTCCACATCGGGGGGCTCAACGAATCGACCCTGGCCGGCTTTCCCGCCGGCGCGGTCGTCGAGCTCGCCGTTCCGCGCACTGGCTTCGACGCGATGACCCGCTTCTTCCACGACGAGTACCAGTCCGACGGCGCAGGTCGTCCGGCGCGCCTGGAGCGCGGCCTCGACGGTACCAGCTGGTTTTACGCGGCGCGGAGCCGGTATCACCTGTTCAACACATGCAATACCTGGGTGGCGCGGGCCTTGCGACAGGCAGGGCTCGACGTGACACCCGCGGGCACGGTGACCGCGGGAGGCGTCATGCAACAGGCACGGCGGCTGGTGGTCTCCCGCTGACGCCCCACGCGCTCTCGGAACGGAGCGCTCAGCGCCGGGGGAGCAGGCGAGAGGTCGGGTCGCGCCGATCGGGCGATCGCCGGAGCTCGCGCCCGCGCCTGCCCTCGCGTGCCTCGAGGCGGGCGACGTGACGGTGGACATCACGGAGCAAGAGCAGCATCAGGCCGCTGAGCACGATCGCGCCGCCGAGAATGACCGCGAGCGAGATCGCCGCGATGGCCGCGGGAGCGAACCGCGATCGCCACTCCACGGGCACGCGCGAGACGATGTCCGCCGGCCACGGCGAGAGCACGGCGAACGCGGCGAGCGCGGCCACGAAGATGAGGAGGCTACCCGCCACGACCTGCCCGATGGCCCACGCGGCCACGAGACGGTATCGACGAGCCGCCGCCATGGTCGTCCTATCGATCCACGCCGACAATGCCGGCGGGCCACGAAACCCGCGGAGTGCGGCAGGCGATCCCGGTCCCCGCGGCGGTGTGGGTTGCGCCCTGGCCTTCGGTCGGCGAGGGCGGGTTGGCGAGGAGCGGCCGGCCGGCGACATGCCAGGGGCTCATCGGCCCATTTTCGCTCGGATTCGGCCCGCCGTGCACGTCCCGCGCGGCGCCGCTATCATTGAGGCGGCCATGCGCTGGGACGAGTCCCCGAGGTTTCTGCTGATCGCGAGCGTCGCTTCGGCCATGCTCAGCGCCGCGCTCGCGCTGGCGGCCATCTGGGACCACCCGGGCTACAACGTGGCCGCGGCCGCGCTCGCCTTGCTGACCACCCTGCTCGGCTGGCGCGCGTACGAGCGCTCGACCCATCGGCAATTGGGACGCCTGCAGCGCGAGCACCTCGTGCACCGGCTGCGCCTGCTTCCATCGCCGATCGATTTCCGCGTGGTCGCCGTGCCGGACAGCGAAGCGGTAAGATTCGCCCAGGAGCTTCTGGAAGTCTTCGTCGAGGGCGGATGGCCGGCCCACGGCGTCTACCGCGCGCTGCCGGCGAACGCCGCCAGCACCGGTCTCTTCGTCGCGGTCCAGGACGGCAACTTTCCGTCGGAGGAGGAGCGGCGCTTGCTGCTGACGCTCAGCGAGTTCGGGATGTACGCAGTGAAATCGACCAGCCCGAAGCTCACGCATCCGAAGGCGCTCGAGCTCCTGGTCGGACACCGGCCGACGATGTGACGAGCCCGCGATGGATGACGGCGCCCCGCTCGCCGGCAAGCGCATCCTCCTCCTCGAGGACGACACCGATGCGCGGGAATCGATGGTGATGCTGCTCGAGCTCGGCGGCGCGGACGTCGTATCCACGCCGACCGCCGAGGCGGCACTCGCGGCCCTCCAGAGCTCGGAGTTCGACGCGGTCGTCACCGACGTGGCCATGCCCGGACGCAGCGGCTTCTGGCTCGTCGGGCAGATCCGGCAGCTCCCGACGAGGCCGACCGTGCCCGTCCTCGCCGTCACCGGGCATCCCTTTCCCCGCGACGGCATGCTCCGCGCCGGATTCGACGCCCAGATGCTCAAGCCGGTCTCGCCCCGTCGGTTGTACGAAACGCTGATCCAGCTGATGCAACGCGGCTGACGCGGCGACGTGGGCAAGCTCGCCGGTCTCAGCCTTCCTTTCGGTGCTCGGCAGGCCCGCCGCGCCGGGAGAGATTTCTCGCCGTGTTGATCAGGCCGACGTGGGAGAAGGCCTGAGGAAAGTTACCCACGAGGCGCCGCTCGTGCGGGTCGTACTGCTCGGACAGCAGGCCGACGTCGTTGCGGATGTCGAGGAGCCGCTCGAAGAGCGCCCGCGCCTCCGCTCGCTTGCCCTGTAAGGCGAGATTGTCGGCGAGCCAGAAGGTGCACGCGAGAAAGGCTCCGTTCGCCCGGGGGCAGGCCGTCGAGGTCGGGCGTGGTCTGGTAGCGCGCCACCAGGCCATCGCTCGTGAGATGCCTGCGGATGACCTCGACGGTCCCGAGCACGCGCGGATCCGTCGCCGGAAGGAATCCGACGAGCGGAATCAACAAGAGGCTCGCGTCGAGCACCTTCGAGCCGTAGTACTGGACGAAGGCGCCGATCTCCCGGTCGAAGCCGTTCCGGCACACGTCGTCGTGGATTACGGCGCGCACCTCTCGCCAGCGCGAGACCGGGCCCTCGAGGCCGAAGCGCTCGACCGCCTTGACGGCGCGATCGAGCGCGACCCACGCCATCACCCGGGAGTGAGTGAACGGCCGGCGTGGGCCCCGAACCTCCCAGATGCCCTCGTCGGGCTCGCGCCATGCGGACTCGACGAACTCGACCAGGGTGCTTTCGACTCGCCAGGCCTCTTTGGCGGCTTCGAGCCCGATACGCCGGGCACAGTGGAGGGCGTCCGCGACCTCGCCGAGCACGTCCAGCTGGAACTGGCTGGTCGCCGCGTTGCCGACGCGGGGCGGGACGCTGCCCTCATAACCGGGAAGCCACGGCACTTCCCACTCGGGCAGGAGCCGCTCGCCGGCCACGCCGTAGAGGACCTGCGCCTGGGACGGCTTGCCGGCGATCGCGCGCAGGAGCCAGGCGCGCCAGGCGCGCGCTTCCTCGACGTAGCCACCCGTCATCAAGGCGTAGAGCGCGAACGTGGCGTCACGGAGCCAGCAGTAGCGATAGTCCCAGTTGCGCACGCCCCCCAGCCGCTCCGGCACCGACGTCGTCACCGCGGCGACCAGGCCGCCGGTCGGCGCGTACGTCAGCGCCTTGAGCGTGATGAGCGATCGAACCACGGCCTCGCGCCATTCGCCGTCGCAGGTGCACCGCTCGGACCAGTTTCGCCACCACCGCTCGGTCGCCTCGATCGCGGTCTCGGGCTCCACCGCGGATGGCTCGGGTCCCCACGACGGGTACCACGCGAGCGTGAACGGCACGCGCTGTCCGGCGGCGACCTCGAAGTCGGCCACCGTGTGAAAGCGCTCGCCGCGCAGCGCGATCGGCGTGCGCAGACGCAAGGCGTTCGCGCCCCCGATCGCGCGGATGCCGTCGTCGGTGCAGCGCACCCACGGAATCAGCGAGCCGTAGTCGAGGCGAAAGGCCAAGTCCATGCGCATCGCGACCCGGCCGCGCTGGCCCTCGACGACGCGGACGACGGTCGGAGCCTCGGTCGGGATCGGCATGCTGTCGATCACGGTCACGGCGCCGGCGTCGGTCTCGTAGTCGGTCTCGAGGACGAGCGTGCCCGGGCGGTAACGTCGCCGCACCGCGCGAATCTCGCACGCCGGCGCGAGCTGCCAGCAACCATGCTCCGGCGTCCCGAGGAGCGCGGCGAAGCACGCGGGCGAATCGAAGCGGGGTAGGCAAGCCAGTCGATCGAGCCGTCCCGCGCCACCAGAGCGCCGGTCTCGCAGTTGCCGATCAGCGCGTAGTCTTCGATCCGTGCGGCCATGAGCGCGGGCGCACCCCGCACCTGGATGGTACTGCCGAATCGAGCGCGCTGGTCGCCGCGGGGTGAACGAACCGCGCGCGAACGACGGGATGGAGCGGGGCCCGGGGCTACGAGTCGGTGTCTCGGCGCGCGCGATCGGTCGCCGCGGCCGACTCTCGCTGAGCGCTGCGAAGCCTGCGGCGCGCGTCCGCCAGCTGCCGTTCGAGCTCGCGGACTTCGTCGGCGGCGCGCGCGACCTCCGCCGCGCGCCGCTCCGCGTCGCGCCGGCGGGCTTCGGCTTCCTGCGCGCGGCGCGCGCGCTCCACCTGCTCCAGTGCGCGTGCCGCCTCGGCCCGCTCGAGCGGGCGCTCCGAACCCTTTCCACCCCGCACCAGCTGGAGCGTCCGGCCGGGTTCGACGCCCGCTAGCACTTCGAAGCCGGGCGCGGCCAGCTCCGCGGCGAGCCGGCCGCGGCGCAGGTCGTCGACCAGCTGGGCGTCGACCGCGGCGCCGAGCAGCGTGTTGGAGATGCGGGTGATCGCGGAGGCCGGAACCCGATAGCCCGCCTTCGTCAGCACCTCGGCCGCGCGATTCGTCAGCGCCTGCAGCTCGGCCCGGATGGTCTGCATCCCCTCGGCGGCCGTTCGCCGGTCGCGCAGCTGGCTCTGACGCACGCGGCGCACGACGTCGACGAAGCGGACGACGCGCTCGGGGTCCAGACGCGCGAGCTGGTTCGTCGCCCAGAGGAACGGCGAGGGCTTGGCGAGCCGACGAACGGCTTCGGCGGCCTCGGTGTGCCCCGCTGCCTTCAGCGCGGCGGCCTTCGCGTTACGGGCGCTGGAGAAATCCTTCGGCGGCACGCCGTACAGCTCGTCGAGTGCGCGGGCGACGTGGGAGGTCACGGCTCAAGCGTACCGCGCCTCGATGGCGGGCGGTCGGGCGAGAAAATGACATGGGCCGGGACGCGCATCCCCGGCCCATCATCGCAGGCTGCTGCTCTGACGAAGTCGAGTACCGAGCCCCCGTGCTACAGGCCCATCGCGGCCTTGACGACCGCCTTCTTCATCTTCAGCGCCATGCGCTCCGCCTTGTGGGGTGACGCCGAATGGTTCGTCGCCTGGATCGCCCGGCGGCTGGCCCTGACGGCACGACGGATCGACTGATCCATTTGTCTCTTCCACCGAGAGACGTGGTTGCCGGCACCGGCCCTGTCGAGTCTGACTACGAGTCTGTGCATTGTGCTCCTCCTTATCTCCAACCTCTCACGGCATCGGCGGATTTCGGAAAGGATTCAGAAACGAAAATTGCCAATGAATTCGCGCGGTTTATTTTTCGGGGCCGGATTTTTCCCGCCGAAATTTTCTGGTGGGCGGACCAGGGATCGAACCTGGGACCTCGGCCTTGTAAGGGCCGCGCTCTTCCAACTGAGCTATCCGCCCGGGCGTGAGCGAGCGCTGAAGCGGGACGCTCGCCATCGTAACATCCCCGGGCGCGCGCAGGATCTATCTCAAGATGGTCCAGGCCGATCGGACCAAGCTCCCGACCTTCTCGACCCACGTCTCGCCCGCCGGCACCCGGCTGACGACGACGTCGTCGACCCATGCCTTCAGCGGACCTTCGGCGACGAAGCGGATGTCGAGATCGGTGCGGTCACCGGAATTGAAGTCGAGCCGGTAGAACTGCCAGCCCTTGCCGACGCCCGACACCTCGATCCGCGGCTCGTCCCACGAGACCGAGCTGCCGTTGGGGCTCAGCCACAGATCGCCGTCGTGATCCATGCGATCGACCTTCGCCCAGAATCGCACGTTGTAGCCGGTTCGCGGCTGGACCCGGATCCGCTGCGCGAGCGTCGAGTAGACCTCCGTCTGCTTGTCGCTGCGGTGCTCGATCAAGAGCGCGAACCGCCCGCCCGGGCGATGCTCGGTCGGATCCGAGTGCCAGTCGGCGACGGCGAGCTGTCCCGTCTGCGGGTTGCGCGTGGCCAGATACTGGTTCAGGCGCGCGGCGCCGCGATACGCGGGAAAGTCCTCGAGCCATCCGGTGCCCCAGCCCACCAGGCGCGCCTCGAAGGAGCCGTTCACGAGGTTGTTCGAGGTGGCCGGCAGCAGCACGAAGTACCAGAGCGCGCCGAAGAACAGGACGAGCCAGGCGGCGAGCAGGACGCTGACGGAGAGCTTCGGGGCGTGTAGATAGAACTGGACGAGGAACTCGCTCGCGCTGTCCGACACTCGATCGATCGTGCGATCGTACATCGCCGCTCTTTCCTCCCGGCTCGTGGCCTGTACACCCACCCTAAACCACCCAAAAATGGTCGACCTAGCAAAGAACGAACCCGGTCGCCGGTCGTCCTCGTCGGGGTGTCGCTGCGCGCTGGGCGCCGCTATCGGGTGGACACGCTGCGCTGGTCGAGGTCGTGCTCCCACATCGGATCCACGATATGGCGCAGCTCATGGGCGAGGCACTCGTAGTCTCCGTCAGCGCAGTAAACTTCGACGCGGCCGTTCGGGTAGCGCATCGTGCACCCGCGGTTGCTGCTCCCACCGGCGGCGCAGACGTGACGCACGTCACCGATATAGAGGGTGACCGGGCCGTTGCGATAGCCCAGGAACGGCGCGGTCGAGCATCCCCCGAGCGTGATGACCGCTGCCGACACCGCCACCAGCCATGCCAGTCGCATCGGGAGGCAGAAACGAGCACGAAAAGTGCCAGGCGGATACGGCCTTAAAACATCCGGGCATACGCACCGCGGCGGCCGCCGGCGCCGGCCGCCGCGGAACAGGCTGGCACGGTCGTGACAAATATCGACGCGGCGGCGAAAGGACGGCTACGCGGTCACTTCGGGGGCCAGCGGGGTGACGACAGCTCGATCCGCCACGGCGGCCCCTCCACGCGGGTCAGCGACCGTGACCGAGCCACGGCTCGCCGCGCGCTCTCAGCTCGAGAGCCCGAGGGCCGCCAGGCGCGCGGCCGTCGGGACGCCGTCGCCGTCCCAGCCGCGCAGCGCGTAGTACTCGTCGAGCATCGCGGCGAGCTCCGCCGGCGGGCAATGCATTCCGGCGGAGGGTCCGTCGGGGATGGGCTCGTGCATCACCTTCCACGGCAGGACGTCCTGGGCCCGGCGCACGCCATCGCGCACGTTGAAGAGCCGCTCGAGGTTGATGATGCGCTCGCCGACGCGCTCGAGCTCGTCCACGGTCACGTCCCAGCCGGTGACAGCGCGCACCATCGTGGCGTAGGGCTCGCCGACGAAGAGGCCGAAGCCCCGCTCGGAGGTGAAGCGGCACATGACGAGCGAATCGCCGAGCGCGGTGAAGTGCTGGCTCCGCACCGCGAACGCGGGCTTGTCCTTGGTCGAGCGCCGATCGAAGCCCTGCGCGTACTGCGGCGTGGGCCGCGTGTCGTGGTGGCTGCCGCCGCGCGTCGCCGTCGCGTAGCCGATCGAGAGCCCCTTGAGCGCGCGGGCCGAGTGGGCCGGCAGCTCGAGCCCCTTCACCGCGTACACGAGCTTCGGGCCCTCGGGATGGACCGACGCGGCCAGGCGCCAGGCGCCTTCGGCCAGGCGCGCGCCGAATCCCTCGCGGCGGGCCGTCATCTCCACGAGCTTGAGCATGCCGCGCCAGTCCCCCCAGCCGAACGGCACGCCGACCTCGCGGCGGTCGAGCCAGCCGCGCTCGAGCGCCTCGGCGACGAACGCCAGGGTGACGCCCATCGAGATCGTGTCCATACCGTGGAGGTCGCAGAGATCGTTGGCCAGAATCAACGCCTCGGGGTTCGCGATACCGAGCATCGGGCCGAGCGCGAAGATCGTCTCGTACTCGGGCATCTTCGCCTTCGTGCCGGCGAACTCGCCCTCGGCGATCCCGTACTGCTTGCCGCACGCGATCGGGCACTTGAGGCAGGTCGTGTCGCGGTCGTGGTAGTGGACCTTCATCTCCTCGCCCGAGACCGCGCGAGCCTCGGCGAACGTCTCCTGACGCAGGTTGTAGGCGCCGAGACCGCCGAGGGCGTTGATGGGCCCGACGAGAAAGGGCGTGCCGAAGGTCGTGAGCGCCTTGGTGCCCGTCTTGAGAGACTCGCGCGTGCCGTCGATGAGCGCCTTGAGCGCCGCGGAGTCGGCGATCTCCGTCTTGCGGGCGCCCTTGACGACGACGGCCTTGAGGTTTTTCGAGCCGAGTACCGCGCCGATGCCGCCGCGCCCCGACACCCCCTCGCGGTTCTTCCAGTAGTGGGCCATCGCCGCGAAGCGCACGCGATGCTCGCCGGCGGGGCCGATTGCGATCGCGTCGGCCTCGGCGCCTTCGGCGTCGATGAGCGCGTTCACGGCCTCGCGCGTGGTCTTGCCCCAGAGCGCGGGCGCCGGCTTCACGGTCGCGCCCGTCTCGGTCACCGAGAGGTAGGACGGCGCCGCCGCGCGACCGGTGATCGCCACGGCGTCGAACCCCGTGCGCTTGAGGGTCGCCGGGAACCGCCCGCCGAAGGTCGAGTCGAAGAACAGACCGGTCAGCGGCGATTTGGTCGCGACGCACGCGCGGCTGTTGCCGGGGACGGTCGTGTCGGTGATGGGCCCGACGCCGAAGACGACCGCGTTCCTCGCGTCGAACGCGTCGATGCCGGCCGGGACGTGATCGTAGAGGACGCGCGCAGCGAGCCCGTTGCCGCCCAGGAGCGCGCGGGCGGTAGCTTCACCGAGCGATTCGATGCGGGCGGCGCCCGTCGTCAGATCGACGAACAGCAGGCGGCCGCCGTAGCCCTTCACCGCCCGATGTCTTTCAGTCCCTTGCGGGCCTTCTCGAGCACGTCGGCGGGCGCGTCTTTCTGGGCGAGGAGCTTGCGGTAGACGATCTCCGCCGAGTCGTTCTGCTTGAGCGCCGTGAAGCAGGCCCCGGCGCCGAGGAGCCCGCTGCGTCCCGCGGGCGAGTCGGGCGCGACGTACGCCGCCGTCATGAAGTATTCGGCGGCGGCGAGGTTCTCGCCCTCCCCCTGATATGCGTCACCGATGCCGGCGGCGGCCGACGCGACCACGCTCTTGTCGTCGCTTCGAAGCAGACCCTCGAGCAGCTTGCGGGCTTCCGCGCCGCGCTTTTCCTGCGTGAGCACGCGCGCGTAGCCGAGCGCCATCTCGGGCCGCAGGTCCGAGGCGGTCGTGTCCTTCATGGCGCGCGTGTAGGCTTCGAGCGCGCCGGCGCGATCGCCCGCCGCGTCGCGGACGCGGGCCAGCGCGCCCCACGCGCGCGGCGCGCGCGGGTCGGTCGGCGAGGCCGCCACGAATTGCCCGAGCGCGGGCCGAGCCGCGTCGGGCTTGCCGGTTTCCACCTGTGCCTCGGCGACCGTCACCCGGGCGGGCTCGAGGAACGGACTCTTCGGATAGAGCTTCTCCATGAGGCCGTAGGCCTCGATCACGGTTGGCCACGCGCCGCTCGCCGCGGCGCCGGCGCCAACGCGCTCGAGCGCGTCGTCCGCCGCTTCGTCGGACGGGAACTCGCTGGTGAGCCGCTTCGCGGTCGCCAGCGCGCCGGGCCAGTCCTTCTCGTCGACCGCGATGGCCGTCAGGGCGTAGAGCAGGCGCGGAGCCGAGCGCGCCTTGGGTGCCTGCGCCAGGGCCGCCTGGGCCGGCTGCTTGAACTCTTTCACGTCGCCGCGCTGGAAGGCGACCACGGCGAGCCCATAGCCCGCGACCGCCCCCACCTCAGCCGTGCCGCCGTCGCGCGCCTCGGTGAGCCGGCTCGAGGCCTGGGCCCACTGCCCCTCCGCGAGCGCGGTGGCGCCGAGCCCGAGCTGGGCCAGCGGGCCGACGCCCTCGGCCTGTGCGCGCTTGAAGGCCGTGCCCGCCTCGGTCGGCCGCCCGGCGGCGAGGAGCGCCGCGCCGAGTGCGGCCTGCGCCCGGCCGACGAGCGGCGGAAACGGCGCGCGCCGGATCCAGTCGCGTAGCGGCGCTTCCGCACCGGCCGCGTCGCCCATTCTCAGCATCAGGATCGCGCGATTCAGCCGGGCGAAGTCCGTACGCGGCGCGCTCGGAAACGTGTTGATGACGCGGTCGAGCAGCTGGCGGGCTTCCTCGCGATCGGCGTCTCGACGGAGCGCCAGCTCGGAGGCGAGCTCGAGCGCGTCGGGCGCGCGCGGGTCGCCGGGGAGCGCCTGCGCGAACTCGAGGAATTCCCGGCGCGCGTCTTCGAGTCGGTCGTGGCGCATCAGGGACCACGCGAGTCCGAGCCGCGCGGCCGGCGCCTGAGCGTGGCCCGGAACGTCGGTGAGCACACGGCGGAACGCGGCCGCCGCCGTCACGTGATCGCCGGCGTAGTACGCGGCCTCGCCCCGCAGCAGGAGCGCCGCGACCCGCGCGTCGGGCGACGGCGCCGCCGAGACGACCGCGGAGAGGTCGCGCGCCGCCTGGGCGTACTCGCGCAGCTCGAAGTTCGACTGGGCCAGACGGTACGCCGCGTACCAGCCCGTCGGGCTGGACGGCTCCATGCGCTGCGAAAGCTCGTACTGCGTTCGCGCGTCGTCGCGGTTCCCGGCGAGGCGATAGCCTTCGCCCTTGAGCAGGAGGACGTGGGCACGGATCGCGTTCGTGAGCGTCGCCCCCAGGAGCTCCTGCGTGAGCGCCGGGATCTCGGCGGGCTTCTTCGCCTCGACCATCGCGCGCGTCAGCCGGATCTGCAGCGGCACCACCAGCGGCGAGCGCCGCCCTTCGAGACCGCGCAGCATGCCCCGCGCGGCATCGGGATCGGACGGGAAGAGCGCGAGGGCCAGGCCCGCTTCGACCCAGGGCCGCTCCGGCCCGGTGCCATGCGGCGACGTGATGTACGAGCGAAACGCTGCGACGCTCTCCGCATAGCGCTCGGCCGCGAGGCTCCACCAGCCCAGGCGCGCCCGGCCCGAGTCGAGCAGCGGGTGCGGACCGCCCCTGACGAACGTGGTGAGTGTGGTGATGGACCGGTCGTACTGCCCCAAGCGTCCGAGCGCGTCCCCGAGCCAGAACAAGACGTCGCGGGCCAGCGAAGCCGGCGCGCGAGAGGCGAGCGCCGTCCACGCGGCCACCGCGTCGTCGTGGCGCCCGAGCGCGTAGTTGGCGAGCCCCAGGCCGTGGCGCGCCCAGGCCTCGAGCTCGGCCGGGGTCGCCGACTGAAACTGCGCGAACGTGTCGCGCGCGCGGGTCATGTCGTTGAGCCTCAGCGCGGTCCAGCCGCTCGAGTGGAGGCTCCACACCGAGAAATCCGCGGTCTTCGGCCCGCGGGCGAGCTGGCGGAAGAGTCCGTCGGCCTGCTGGAACCGATCGAGCCGGTAGTAGGTCTCGGCGAGCCAGTAACGCGCCTCGGTCAGGAGGTCGCGCTCCTTGCCGCGGCGGACGGCCGCCTCGAGGTCCTGCACGGCGTCGTCGTACTCGCCCTTGGCGTAGTGGGAGCGGCCGCACTCGAGCGCCTTCGACGCGATGCCGAATGCGGCGCCGACGCACGCGAGCGTGCCGGTTTGAGCAATGGGCGCGGTCGGTTTGGCGGCGGCCGGCACGACGATCGCCGCCAGCGGCAGCGCCGGCAAGTCCGAAGGCGACGGCGGCAGCGGCAGGTCGGCGACCGTGATCGATGGCTTCTCGATCGGCGCTTCGGCGAACGGCACGAGCGCGGAGAGATCCGGCGGCGGAGGCGTCGCGGGCAGCACCGTCGCCGCGCGCGCCGTTCCCGGCGACGCGACGAGCGCGGCGAGCACCACGAGCGCTGAAATCCGACGCGTCACGACTTCTTCTCGCCCGCGCCGGCGGGCTTGGCGGGCTGGCTCGGCTGCGATCTCACCGCCGCCGCCCGGTCACGCGCCCAGTTGCGCAAGGTGGCATCCGGGCTCTTGCTGGCGACGGCGTCGTAGGCGGCGAGCGCGGCGCGGATCTCGCCGAGCTGCTCCCTGGCCAGGCCCAGCCCGGCGAGGGCGCGATAGCGATCGCCCGGCTCGAGGGTTTTCACGCCGCCGACGGCCTCGAACGACTTCGCGGCTTCCTTGAAGCGGCTGAGCTTGAGCTCCGACTCGCCCCCGAGCAGGAGCGCGCGGGCGCGAAGTCCGTCGTCGTCGCTCGCGGCCGCCGCCTTGGCCTGTCCCGCCGCCTGTCCCCACTCCTTTCGCTTGAAGGCAGCTTCCGCGAGGTCGTACGCCGCCTGATGAGCGAGCGGATGATTGGGGTGTTCCTTGCGAAGACGGGCCCAGGCCGTCTGCTGGTCCTTGATCTTGCCCGCCTTGCCCGCGATCACGCCGGCGTCGTAGAGCGATTCGGCCGTCGCCGACGGCTGCGTCAGCTGCGTATACGCGCTTTGTTGCTGGCTCGGCGTGCCGGACTTGGCGATCGACTCGGTGGCTTTCCGGCGCGCCGCGGCTGCCTGCGGATGCCCGGGATACGCGGCGGCGAACGCCTGGAGCTCGGCGACGCCGGCGTCGCGCTCGCCCGCGGCCAGGCGCGCTGATCCCAGCAGGTACTGTGCGTCGGGCACGAGCTTGCTCTTGGGATACTTCGTCGCGAACTCTTTGAGCAGCGGCACCGCCTCGCCGTAACGTTTGAGATCGACGAGGGTTTGCGCCTGATAGAAGGTCGCCGGCGCCGCGGTCGCGTGCTCCGGCCAGGACGTGAGCAGATCGCGAAAGGCCTTGATCGCCGGCTCCGGCCGCCGTAGCTCGAGCTCGCAGAGCCCTAGTCCGTACAGGGCCTCGGGCGCCAGCGGGGACGCCGCGTCCTTTCCGATCACGTCGTCGTAGGCGGCACGCGCCGCCGCGAACTGCTTGAGGCGGTAGAGCGACTCGGCTTCCCAGAAGCGCCCCTCGAGCTGCTGCGCCGGCAAGGTCGCGATCGCGCGCAGACGACGGAACGCGTCGAGCGATTTCTCCGGCTCGCCGAGCGCGAGCCGCGACCGGCCCAGGAGCAGCATGGCCGGGGCGATCCGGGTGTCGTTCGGGTACTCGACGACGAACCGGTCCAGGGCCCGGCGCGCGATCGGATGCAGGCCGTCGGCGAACGCCCGCTCGCCCACCAGCCACAGCCGGTCGGCCTCGTCGAGGGCGAGCGCGGGCGAAGCGGGAAGGCCAGCCAGTAGGATCGACGCCAACGCCGAAATAGAAAGCAGGCGGCGCGTCATGATGACAGCCCATGGTAGCACGCCTGTGATACGGTCTCGGCGTGGCTCTCTGCGTCTTCGATCTCGATCACACCCTCATCCAGACGCCCCTCGATCTCAGGGCCATGGCCGTCGACATGCGAGCACTCATCGAGCGGACGCACGGCCCCCTACCGACGCGGAAGGAACGCTACCGTGTTGGCGAGCTGATCTCGCACTGCCAGACGCACGCGCCGGCGCTCGAGCCCGACGTCTGGGAAGTGGCGCTCGACCACGAGCGCCGGGCGATGGAGGTCGCCACGCTCGAGCCGGGCGCCCTCGCGGCCGTCGTGGGAGCCCGGCGCGGCGGGTTCGCGACGGCGATCTGGACCAACAACGCCCGCGAGCTCACCGTCCCGGCGCTCGCGCGTCTGGGTCTGGCCGACGAGCTCGACCTGGTGGTCACGCGCGACGACATGCGCGCGCTCAAACCCGATCCCGACGGATGGCGGGTGATCTTGGAGCACTTCGGCAAGCGGGCTGAGGGGGCGGGCGATCCGCGCGACGCGGTCGTGGTGGGCGATTCGTGGGTCGACGGGGTCGCCGCGGCCAAGGCCGGTGTCTCGTTCATCGCCTACCGGGCCCGACAGGAGGATCTCGACCGCTGGAAGGTGACTCCGATCGTCCACCTGGCCGACCTCGCGCTCCTCCCCGCCTGGCTCGCGCTTCGACGCAACGGGCGGCGCTGAGGTGGAGCTCTTCGGCGAGCCCGATCGCGGCATGGGCGCGTCGAACCCGCCGGCCGCCCCTGGCGGAGCCCCGGCGCCCCTGGCCGACCGGATGCGGCCGCGCGTCCTCGACGAGATCGTCGGCCAGGAGCATCTGCTGGGACCGGGCCGTGTGCTGCGCGCCGCGATCGAGGCCGGCGAGCTCCACTCGATGATCCTCTGGGGCCCGCCGGGCTCGGGCAAGACGACGCTCGCCTCCTTGATGGCGAGCGTGACGGGCGCGCGCTTTGTCGCGTTCTCCGCGGTCCTCTCCGGCGTCAAGGAGATCCGCGAGGTAATCGGCGAGGCCGCGCGCGAGCGGGCCCGCCGCGGGATCCGCACGATCCTCTTCGTGGACGAGATCCACCGATTCAATCGCGCCCAGCAGGACGCCTTCCTGCCCCACGTCGAGAAGGGCACGGTCGTCCTCGTCGGCGCGACGACCGAGAACCCGTCGTTCGAGGTCAACTCGGCGCTCCTGTCGCGCTGCCGCGTCTACGTTCTGAGAGCGCTCGAGGACGCCGATCTGCTGGCGATCATGCGCCGGGCACTCGCCGACGGCGCGCGCGGCCTCGCCTCGCTGCGTCCCGAGGTCACCGACGAGGGGCTCCGTTCGATCGCGCGCGTCGCCAACGGCGACGCGCGGGTCGCGCTGAACGTGCTCGAGGTGGCCGTCGCGCTGACGCCGGCCGGCGGCGGGCCGCGGCGCGTCACCGAGGCGTCGATCCGCGAGGCTGCGCAGCGGCGCACGCTTCTCTACGACAAGTCGGGCGAGGAGCACTACAACCTGATCTCGGCGCTCCACAAATCGCTGCGCGACTCGGACCCGGACGCCGCGCTCTACTGGCTCACGCGGATGCTCGAGGCCGGCGAGGATCGTCTCTACATCGCGCGCCGGCTCGTCCGTTTCGCGTCGGAGGACGTCGGCAACGCCGACCCCGGCGCGCTCTCGCTGACCCTGGCGGCGAAGGAGGCCTACGACTTCCTCGGCGATCCCGAGGGCGAGCTGGCGCTCGCCCAGGCGACGCTCTATCTGGCGCTCGCGCCGAAGTCGAACGCCGTGTACGTCGCCTACAACGAGGCGAAGGAGGACGTGGCCGAGCGGCCGGCCGAGCCCGTGCCGCTCCACATCCGCAACGCGCCGACGCGACTCATGAAGGACCTCGGCTACGGCGCCGGCTACCAGTACGCGCACGACGCGCCGGACGCGCGCGTAGACCAGGACGACCTGCCGGAGGCGCTTCGCGGACGCCAGTACTACCGCCCGACCGAGCGGGGCCTCGAAGCCGACCTCGGGCGTCGGCTCGCCGAGTGGAGACGCTGGCGCTCAGAGCGCCGACGCCCTAGGGTATAGGCCATGTGGCCGCTCAATCTCCTCAAGCGGCGCCACTGGATCTTCCTCGGGGCCTGCGTCCTCTTCCTCCTCTCCTATTCCGGCTTCATCAGCTGGGGAAAGGTCGCGCAGGCGCTCGAGCGTCTGGCCGACCAGCCGGCGGTCCGCGAGCGGTTCTCGACGCCGATCGGCCGCGGCGAGGCCATCATCACCTCGTTCATGTTCGTATTGCTCACGCCGATGGCTATCGCCGCCGCGCTCGGCGTCATCGCCTTCTTCGGGGCGATGGGCGCCGGCATCCTCCGGACGGTCCTACCACTGCGCGACACGCCTGACTACGTGTTCCTGACCATCGCGTATGTAGGCGTTTTCCTCGGCATTTGGCTCCTCCGCGGCTACTGGACGGCGCCCGCCTTGGAGTTCGTCGGCCTCATCGCCAAGGCCATCCTGATCGCGACCGGACCGACCTGATCGGGTTCGGCGGGCCGCCGGGCCTCTGCTGCTAGAATGGCGCGTATGCCTCGCCTGCGCGTGGGCGTGGTCTTCGGCGGGCGCTCCGGGGAGCACGAGGTATCGCTCGCCTCCGCGGCCTCCGTCATCGCCGCCCTCGAGGAGCGCGGTCACACGGTCGTGCCCATCGGCATCGCACGTAACGGACGCTGGGTCGTCGGCGGCGAGCCCCTGCGCGCCCTGGCCGCCGAAGCCCGCGTCGCGCTGCCGTCGAACGACGCCGACGGCGCCGTGAAGAAGGCGCTCGCCAACCGCGCCGAATCGACGGAGAGCGCCGCGGTGGAGGGGCTCGTACGCACGGAGCCCGCCGGAAGCCTCCCGCTCGAGCTCCGCCAGGGGCTTGATGTCGTCGTGATCATGCTCCACGGGCCCTACGGCGAGGACGGCACGATCCAGGGGCTCTTCGAGCTCGCCGACGTCCCCTACGTGGGCGCCGGAGTACTCGCCTCCGCCGTCGGCATGGACAAGGCCACGATGAAGGCCGTGTTCCAGGCCCACGGCCTGCCGATCGTCGAGCACCTCGTCGTCACGCGCCACGAGTGGCGCCGGGCACCGGATCGGGTCGAGGCGCGCGTCGCCGAGACCGTCGGCTTTCCGTGCTTCGTCAAGCCGGTGAATCTCGGCTCGAGCGTCGGGATCAGCAAGGTGGCGAGCCCCGGCGCGCTCGCCGCCGCGATCGATCTCGCCGCCCGGCACGACCGCAAAATCATCATCGAGCGCGGCGTGAACGCGCGCGAGATCGAGGTCAGCGTGCTCGGCAACGACGAGCCGATCGCCTCGCTGCCGGGCGAGATCACCTTCGACGCCGACTGGTACGACTATTCGACCAAGTACCTCGAGGGTCAGTCGCGGCTCACGATCCCCGCGCCCGTCTCGCCCGAAGTCACCCGGCGCCTGCAGGAGCTCGCGGTCGCGGCCTTCCGCGCCATCGACTGCGCGGGCATGGCCCGCGTCGACTTCTTCGTGGAGCGTGCGACCGACCGGGTGCTGGTGAACGAGATCAACACGATCCCGGGGTTCACGGCGACCAGCGCCTACGCCAAGATGTGGGCGGCCTCGGGCCTCGCCTACGCCGATCTGGTCGATCGCTTGATCGAGCTCGCCCTCGAGCGGCATCAGAGCAAGGGAACCGGTTGACCGCCCACGTCGTCATCGCGGGCGGCGGCACGGGGGGACACACGAGCCCCGGCCTTGCGGTGGCGGCCGTCCTTCGCGAGCGCTCGATCGCCTGCGCCTGGATCGGCTCGCGCTCCGGCATCGAAGCCCAGCGCGTTCCGCCGGCGGGCATTCCGTACGTCGCGATCTCCACCGGAAAGCTCAGGCGCTACTGGGCCTGGCAGAACGTCGGCGACCTCGCAGTGAACGTACCGCTCGGCCTGCTCGGGGCCGTGCGCGCCCTGCGCGCGCTCCGTCCCAGGGTTGTCTTCGGCACCGGCGGCTTCGTCGCGCTCCCGGTCATGGTCGCGGCGGCGGTCTTGCGCGTGCCGATCGTGCTCCACGAGCAGACGGTGATTCCGGGGCTCGCCAATCGGATCGGCGCCCGGTTCGCGCGGCGCATCGCGGTCACGTTTCCCGACCGGACCGGGAGCTTTCCGGCGTCGCGTGTGGTCGTCACGGGCAATCCGCTCCGGCCCGAGCTGAGGGCCGGCTCGCGCTCGGGCGCGATCGCCCGCTTCCAGCTCGACCCCGCCGTGCCGCTCGTGTACGTCACCGGCGGCGCCCTCGGCGCCCACCGCATCAACCGGGTCGTGGGCGAGGCGCTCCCGGCGCTGCTGGCCCACGCGCAGATCATCCACCAGTGCGGCGAGAATCCGACGACCGGCGACCGGCAGTGGCTCGAGGGGCGGCGCGCCGAGCTGTCCCCGAGCGAGGCTCGCCGCTACACCGTCGTGCCGTACGTGGGGGCGGAGCTGGCCGAGATCTACGCCGCGGTGTCGCTGGCAGTCGCCCGGGCCGGAGCCGGGACGGTCAACGAGTGCTGCCAGCTCGGCGTCCCGGCCCTCTACGTTCCGCTCCCGGGCACGAGCGGCGACGAGCAGACCGCGAACGCGCGGCTCGTGGAGCGGGTCGGAGGCGCCGTCGTGCTCCCGCAGTCGGCGCTCACGGCCGAGCGGCTTGTGCGCGAGGTCCAAGCACTCGTCTCCGATCCAGCTCGGCTCAAGCAGATGGGCGAGCACGCGCGCACCCTCGCGGTGCCCGACGCGGCCGAGCGGATCGTCGCCGTGCTTACCGAGTTCCTTCGATGACCGGCCGCTCGGGCGCCGCACGCGCCGCGAGTCGTCGCGGGGCTGGGGGCGCACCGGCCCAGGGGCGCGCCCCTACCTCCAGCGGGCGGCGCGACGGCCACGCAGGTCGAAGCGCAGTGCGCAGCCCTCGCACCGCGGCGCCGAACGGCAGTTCGACTTGCCCACCGCCACGAGCAGCGCGTGAAACTCGTTGAACAGCGCGGGATCGGACGGTAGGTGCGCCTCGAGCCAGCGGCGCACCTCTTCGTACCCGGCGCGAGGGTCGATCAGGCGATGCCGCGTCAGGACCCGGCGCGCGTAGGCGTCGGCGACGAATACCGGCCGCCCGGCGGCGTAGAGGAGAATCGCGTCGGCCGTCTCGGGCCCGAGACCCGGAATTTCCAGCAGATCAGCGCGGAGAGGGCCGAGTGGCATCGTCGTCATTCGGACGAGCCTTCCGTCGACCCGCTCGAGGATCCAGCGGGTCAGCGCCCGGAGCCGGCGTGCCTTCACGCGCGGGGTTCCGGCCGAGCGAATCACCCGGGCAAGACCCCCGATGTCGAGCGCCGCCAGCCGAGCCGGCGTCAACAATCGGCGCCCCCGGAGCGCCGCGATGGCGTGGGCCGCGTTGACCCAGGCGGTATGCTGCGCGAGGACCGCGCCCACGGCGATCTCGTACCGCGAGCGGGCCGGCCACCAGCGCTGAGGGCCGAAGCGTTGGTGCAGCGCCGCGTAGAGCCGCAGAAGCCCGGCCTTGACGCGATCTCGCGGGGAACCGGGAGACCGGCCGCCTCGCCGCCTCGGCGCTGAGCCGATGCCCGCGCTCATCGTTCTTCTCCAGGCCCTGATCTTCGCGGTAAGCGGCCCGCCCACCTCACCTGAGTACCTTCCTGTCCGCGTGGCCGAGGCCGAGGGCTACTTCGCCGCGGAGGGGCTGGCCGTCACCGTCAGGACGACGCGGGCCGAGTCCGGCGCGGCCGAGGCGGTGGCTCAGGGGCAGGCGGACCTGGCCGCGACGACGCTCGAGGCGATCCTGCGATTCGGCCTGCGCGCGACGACGAGCCAGGCTCCACGGCTCGTCTTCGGGCTGACGGCCGCGCCCCCCGTGGCCTTGCTGGTCGCCGGCCCTCACGCGGACGCGGTCCGCTCCATCGAGGACCTCTCCGCGATGCGCGTGGGAGTCACGACGCCCGGCGCGCCGGAGCACGCCTGGTTCGGCTGGCTCCTGGCGCGGGTGGGCATGAGCATTGCCCAGGTGCGCGTGAGGAGCCTCGGCGAGCGCGGTCTCATCGCCGCGATCGATTCGGGCGACGTCCACGTCGCTCTCGTCCCCGAGCCGATGGCCTCTCGGCTTCTGAGTCAGGGCCGCGCGAAGCTGCTCGCCGATTTTCGAACGCCGCGCGCCGCGGCCACGGTGCTCGGCTCCAGCACGGTGAACGCCGCGGTCTTCACGCGGGCCGACCGACGCGCGCCCGATCGCGACCTGGCCGGTCTGGTCCGTGCGCTCAGGAAGGCCGAGCAGCGGATCCGCGTCGCGGAGGGCCGAGACCTGACCGGCCGACTTCCGGCCCGCGTCGTCGGAGAGCCCGCCGACTTCGAGGCGAGGCTCGCCGCCTCGCGCGGGCTCTACCTGCCCGACGGCGCGGTCTCGGCGGAACAGCTGCAGCAGACGATTACAATCATCCGGACCCACACACCGCTGCCGCAGTCCGTGAAGATTCCGCGCGCGGAGGACATGCTGCTTCAGCTCAAGCCCTCCGCTCGCTGAGAACGCCGAAGCCCTCCAGGAGACGTCGCGTCGCTTCCAGCGGAAGCCCGACCACGTTGGTGTACGAGCCAACCAGGCCGTCGACCAGCCCTCCATTCAGGTCCTGGATCGCGTAGCCGCCGGCCTTGTCGAGCGGCGCGCCCGAGGCCACGTAGGCCGCGATCGTCGCGTCCGGATACGCTGCCATCAGCACGCGGCTCACCGCGATCGTCGACGCCACCCGCCCCGTTGCCGCGTCCACGACCGCAACTCCGGTGATGACCTCGTGCTGCCGCCCGCGCAATCGCTCCAGCATGTCCCGCGCTTCCTGCGGTCCCGCCGGCTTCCCCAGCGCGACCCCATCGACCACCACCACGGTATCCGCCGCCAACACAACCCCGGTCCCTACCCGCCCAGCCACCGCCCGCGCCTTCCGTAGCGCCAACGCGGCGACGGCGTCAGCGACGGGCCCAGGCTCCAGCATCTCGTCCACATCGCTAGGAACCACCTCGAACTCCGCCCAGATCCTACGCAGAAGCTCTCGGCGTCGCGGAGATTGAGACGCCAGGATCAGCCTCATCGGCCTAATCGGGGCGCCGGCAGAGGGCCCCCGGGCACCCCCCGGCCCTCTGCCGGCGCCCCGGCTAAAGCCGTCGAAGGGCGAGTATGGCGAGCACAACCCCGACGACACCGACCAGGTTGACCTTGAGGCTCAAGCCGAACGTCAAGGCCAGGAATCGCAGGTCGAGCGTCGCCGGCGGCATCAGCCCGATCATCGGGCCTCGGGTGATCAGCTCGCGGGCGTTTCCGGCCGGGAGGAGACTGCCGAACAACTCTCCGAGGAGCGAGCCGACGACCAAGCCGGCGAGGACGACCAGGATGACCAGCCCGATCCGGCGCTGGGCCGCCATCGGAGAACGGGCTCAGGCGACGATCAGGGGGTTGGCGTCGGTGACGACCCGGGTCTGTTTCGCGATGCTCGTGCGAATGAACTTCGGCAGGCTGAAGGCATGCTGATGGGTCACGCCGTCCCAGTACTCGAGCGTGCCCTTGATCCGCTCGGCGATGAGCTTGTCGACCGCCTTGGCGTCCTGCTTGTTGGGGTCGACCTTCTTGGAGGCGACGATGAACCCCCACGGCGTACCGAAGCATGAGACGAACGTCTGGTAGCCGGCGACGATCGGAAAGACCTCGCGCAGGGTCCGGTGGATCGACGTGAAGAAGCCGAGCTCGCCGCCCTTGGTCATCCCGGCCTGCATCGACATCGTCCCGCCGGGTGTGAGCCGGTCCCTCACAAGAGAGTAGAACTCCTTGGTGAACAGCATGCACGCCGGCCCTTCCTCGAGTGGCTCCACGAGATCGACGGAGATGAAGTCGAAGCGCTCCTTGCTCTTCTCGAGATAGCCGCGCGCGTCCTCGTGCCGCAGCTCGGTCCGGGGGTCGTCGAACGCGCCCTGATGCATCTCCGGCAGGTGCGTCTTGCAGAGCTCGACGACCTCGCTGTCGATGTCCACCATGACGGCGCGGTTGACGGAGGGATACCGGAGGATCTCCCGCAGGGTGGCGCCCTCGCCGCCGCCGATCACGAGGGCGCTTCGAGGCGCCCCGTCGGTGGCGAGCAGGCCCGGGTGGACCAGGGCCTCGTGATAGATGAACTCATCGCCCTGGCTCGACTGGATCCGCCCGTCGAGCACCAGGGTCTTGCCGTAGGACGCCGTCTGTAATATTTCCACGTGCTGAAACTTGGTCTGGGCCTCCACGATCGTCTTGGCGATGGCATGCATGTGCCCTTCGAAGGCGGTCGTGGTCTCGATGAACCACTTGTGGGACTGCGAGCTGATCAACTGACCGGGACCGGGCTCTTGTTGGCGATCGGCACCGCCGAGTTGAGGAACATGCCCCGCTGCATCTCGACGATCGACGTCCGCTCGGCGGCGAACTGCTCGACCAGGTAGTTGGCGGCGACCTCCGGCTGGAGGACCTCGCCGCAGGAGAAGATGTCCACCGCCGCGTACCGATACTCCGGCCACGTGTGGATCGCCAGGTGGGATTCTGCGATGACGACGACTCCGCTGATACCGAACGGGTTGAACTCGTGGAAGACGACGTCGACGATGGTCGCTTGGGCCCGCTTCGCGGCCTCAATCAGGGCCCCCTTGACGGCCTCGAGGCTGTTGATGGCGTCAGGGTCGCAATCGAACATCTCGAGTAGCAGGTGTCGTCCCAGAGCGTTCAAGCCAGTGGTCCCCCTTTCGATCCGTTCATCTACCGCACCTCTCCTGCGACGTTCCATTCACGCCGCTATTACGCTCGCCGCTGTTCCGAAAAAATTTCGCTTATAAATAAAAACTTGTTTCACTGTAGGGTCCGTTTTCACCCATTGCAAGAAAAAAACGCTTTTCCGGCCGCCTCGGCGTGCTTTGGGAGCGCGCCGCCGAGCGCCGCGGAGCGCTGGCGAGCGCACCAAAGAGTGCCGCTGAGCGCGTCGCCGAGAGCCGCCGAGCGCCGCGGAGAGCGCCGCTGAGCAGCGGAGCGAGCCGAACGCGGCGCCGAACTCCCTCAAGAACCACTGAGGCGGTCCCCCGAGTCCTGCCGGCGGCGCGCGGCGCCGCGTTTGCGGGCGAGCGCGCGCCGAATCGGGCGCGCGCGGCGCGCGCGGCGCGCGCACGCGCCGCGTCCGGCCCCTCGGCGCCGAGCTCGCGCCGTAGTTTCCGCTTGCAATACGTCGCCGAGCGGCTAGAGTGGCGAGGGACTCATGCGCTCGGTATCTCCGACGTTCATCGGCTGCCGCCTTCCGCTCGCTGACGCCCGCATCGTCGTCTTCGGCATTCCGTTCGAGGGCCGGGTGAACCTCCGCAAGGGCGCCGACGCGGGCACGCTCGACGTCCGGCTCGGCTCGGAGTCGATCGAGACGTACTCGCCCGCGCTCGCGCGCGACCTCGAGGATCTGGCGATCGCCGACATCGGTGACTGCGAGCTTCCCGACGGCGCCCCGCCCCGCGAGCAGCTCGACGCCGCGCGCGAGCAAATGGCCGCCTGGTGGCGTCCGGGGCTCATCCCGTTCATGCTGGGCGGCGACCACACCGCCACCGTCTCGGTCATCGAGGTGCTCGGCCCGGCGTTCCCCGACCTCAGGATCCTCCATCTCGACGCTCATCCGGACCTGCGCGAGGAGTTCCTCGGCGAGCGCTACAACTACGCCTCGGCCCTCGCCCGCGTGATGGACGTCGTGCCTGCCGAGCGCGTCTACCAGGTCGGGATCCGCACCGGCGCCCGGGAGGAGTACCACCGTCGGCGGCCCCACTTCTTCCCGATGTACCCGATGGTGGCCGGGCATCCGGTGGAGGTCGTACAGCGGCTGCTCCCGGAGCTCTCCCGTCATCCCCTCTACGTCACGATTGACATCGACGTCCTCGACCCGTCCGAGGCGCCGGGGACCGGCTCACCCGAGCCCGGCGGGCTCCGGGTGCCCGAGCTGGTCGAGATCGTCCGGATGCTGGAAGGCTGCCGGATCATCGGCGGGGACCTCGTCGAGGTCGCGCACGCCTGGGATCCCTCCGGCCGCACCGGTATCGCCGCCTCCTGGGTGATCCGAGAGGCGCTCCTGGCGTGGTGGGGAGACAAGCGCTGAGGCTTCGCGAGAAGAGCCGCGACCGAGAGTACAGCGCCCCGCGGTTCTACGAAATCGCCTTCGAGCTGAACCGGAAGAGCGAGGTCGACTTCCTGGTCCATTGCTTCAAGCGATTCTCGCGACGGCCTGTGCGGCGGGTCGTCGACATCGCCTGCGGCACGGGTCCCCACCTCATGCGGCTGGCCGACCGAGGCTACGAGATGTCGGGCCTCGATCTCTCACCCCGGAACATCCAGTTCTTGCGCGAGCGGCTCGCCAGGAAGGGACACAAGGGTGAGCTGGTCGTCGGTGACATGAGCGACTTTCGCCTCGCCCGTCCGGTTGACGCGGCGATCTGCATGCAGGACTCGCAGGGCCACCTGCTGAAAACCGAGCAGCTCGTCGCCCATCTGCAGGCCGTCGGGCGGTGCCTCAAACGCGGCGGGCTCTACGTGTTCGATCGCTACATGGTGTCCTCGTGGACGAACCCGGCGCGGCGCTGGACGTGGTCCAAGCGGCGCGGCCGGCTGATCGTCCGCGCCTCGTTCTCGGCCCTCAACGACGTCGACCCGGTCTCGCAGGTCTTCCGCGAGCGCATGACGCTCGAGGCCATCGAGAACGGCACGCGCCGGCTCTATCGGCAGACGCACCTCTCGCGCATGATCTTTCCGCAGGAGCTGAAGACCGTGGTCGAGCTGGCCGGAGGCTTCGAGTTCGTCCAGTGGTTCTTCGGGTTCAAGCCCCATCAGGTGCTCGAGCGGTCGCGGCATCCGATCATCATGGTCGTCGTCCTCCGCAAGAAGTAGTTCGCCGTGGCATCGGCAGGCGGGCGGTCCCGCCCGCGGCCGGCGGCTCGCCCGCGGCGAGCGCCCCGCGCGAGGCCGCCGGGCGCGCTCGAGGTCGGCCAGCGCGTCTACCTGCTCGCTCCGACCGCCGGTCACCGCGACGAGCTCCTGGCGCTGGTCAGGGCGAGCCGGCGTGCGCTTCGGCCGTGGGTCGCGCCGCCGGCCAGCCGCGCCGCCTTCGCCGCGTACCTGCGGCGAGCCCGGCGGGCGACGGAGGGCGCGTTCCTGGTCTGCCGGCTCGAGGACCGCGCGATTGCGGGCGTGATCAACGTGAGCCAGATCTTCTACGGCAACCTCCGAAGCGCGTACCTCGGCTACTACGCCAGCGCCCTGTTCATGGGACAGGGCTACATGAGTGAGGGGCTTCGCCTCGTGCTCCGCCACGCCTTCGGCGCGCTCGGGCTGCACCGTCTCGAGGCGAACATCCAGCCGAATAACCACGCGTCGATCCGTCTCGTCCGCCGGGCCGGCTTCCGGCGGGAAGGGTTCGCTCCGCGCTATCTGAAGGTATTCGGACGGTGGCGCGATCACGAGCGCTGGGCGATCACCGCGGAGGAATTTCGCCGGTGAAGCGGGGCCAGCCGGCGCTCCGGCTCAAGCGAGGGCACGAAGCCGCGCGCACCCATCCCTGGATCTTCAAGGGCGACGTCGCAGACGCCAGCGACGTCGAGCCCGGCTCGGCGGTCGCGGTCGTGGATGCCGGCGGTCGCTTCGTCGGGCGCGGCTTCTACAATCCCAAACCCGCGCTCTGCTGCCGCATCCTCACCTGGACCGACGAGCCGCTCGACGCCGCCTTCTTCCAGCGCCGGCTCGAAGCCGCCGTGGGCCTGCGCGCGCGCGGTCACCCCCAGGGGGCGCCGACGCTCTGCCGGCTGGTCTGGAGCGAGGCCGATGGGCTGCCGGGGCTCGTCGTCGACCGCTACGGGCCTGTCCTGATCACCCAATGCCTCACCCTGGGGATGGCGCGCGCGCGGCCCCTCGTGACGGCGGCGCTCGTCCGGGTCGTTCCCGACGCCTCCGTCTTCGACATGGACGAGCCGCACGCGGCTCAGCTCGAGGGGTTTTCGGCCGCCCTCGGCTGGGCCGGGCGCGCCGGGCCCAGGACCGTCCGGGTCACCGAGATCGGCGCGACCTTCGAGGTGACGATCGGCGCCGGCCACAAGACCGGCCTCTACCTCGACCAGCGCGAGAACCGGGAGCGGGTCGGCGCGCTGGCGCGCGATCGCGACGTGCTCGACGCCTTCAGCTACACCGCCGGCTTCGCCTGCCATGCCCTTCGCGGCGGCGCGCGGCGAGCGGTCTGCATCGAGTCCTCGCCCGAGGCGATCGCCGGCGCGCGCCGCAATCTGGAGCTCAACGGCGTCACGGCCCAGGCGGAGATTCGCGCGGCGAACGTTTTCGAGGAGCTGCGTCGCCTCGAGCGCGACGGCGCGCGCTTCGGCGCGATCGTCCTGGATCCGCCGCCGTTCGCGCGCAGCCGCTCGGCGCTCGACGCGGCCGCGCGCGGCTACAAGGAGATCAACCTGCGCGCGCTGCGATTACTGGAGCGCGGCGGCAGCCTCTTTACGTTCTCGTGCTCGCATCACGTGTCCGACACGATGTTCGGGGAGATTTGCCGCGACGCGGCCGCCGACGCCGGCGCGCGGCTTCGCGTCGTCGAGCGCCTCGGCCAGGCGTCCGACCATCCGGTCCTTCTCTCGATTCCCGAGACCCGCTACCTCAAAGGCCTCCAGCTCGAGGCGCTGTGAGGTCCCTCACCAGGCGCGGGTCTGCCCGTGCTGGAGAACCCAGATGCGGTCGAGGTCGAGGTTCAGGCGGCGGGCCTCGGCGACCAGGCGCTTGGGCGGTTCCTCGAGCGGCTCCTCGGCGAGATCGAACGTGCCCCAGTGGATCGGGACGAAGCGCTGTCCGCGCACGTCGGCGAACGCCTGGAGCGCCTCCTCGGGCGTCGTGTGGCTGGCTCGCATGATCACCTCCGGCGTGTAAGCGCCGATCGGCAGCGCGGCCAGATCGAACGGGCCGAGCCGCGCCCCGATCTCCTTGAACCCGCCGAAGTAGGCCGTGTCGCCGGCGAAGTAGAGGCGCTTGACCTTCCCGGCGACGACCCAGCCGCTCCAGAGACGGCGGTTACGATCCCAGGGCGTCCGTCCGGAGAAGTGCTGCGCCGGCACGCAGGTGAAGGTCATCTGTCGCTCGACGCGGTGACCCCACCAGTCGAGCTCGCCGACGTCGGTGATTCCGATGTTCGCGAACCATCGCTTGAGCCCGAGGGGTACCAGGAACTTCGGACGATGCTCAGCCGCGAGGCGCTTGACCGTCGCGACGTCCAGGTGGTCGTAGTGATCGTGCGAGATCAGGACGACGTGGATCGGCGGCAGGTCCTCGAACGTCAGGCCGGGCGGCGCCACGCGTCTGGGTCCGGCAAACGACACTGGGCTCGCGCGCGGCGACCAGTTGGGGTCGGTCAGGATGTTGACGCCGTCGAGCTGGATCAGCAAGGTGGCGTGGCCCACCCAGGTCACGGTCGCGGCGCCGCGATTGTCCCGGATGGCCGGAAGATCGCTGGCGATCACCGGGAAGTTGGCGCGGCGCGGCGAGAACGTGGCGGACCACATCCGCGAGACGAAGAAGGTGAAACGCGTCCAGCCGCTCGCGGGCTCGTAGGCCGGATTCACGTTGGCGAACCCGTTCTCGCGGTGATGGGCGGGAGCGCCCGCCACCGGCCCCCCCACCCCGGCGCAGCCCGCCGCGAGCAGGAGCGGCAGGAGCGCGGCGATCGACCGGGTCGTCAGATGGCGGGCTCCCCGAGCGGCAGCTCGACGACGAAGGATGCGCCGCCGTCGGCGCAATTCGCGGCCCGGAGCACGCCTCCGAGCTCGGTGACGATCCCGTAGGAGACGGACAGGCCGAGACCGCTGCCCTCGCCGGGCGGCTTCGTCGTGAAGAAGGGATCGAAGATCCGCGGCAGCGCGTCGGGCGCGATCCCCGGGCCCGTGTCGCGCACCTCCACGCAAGCACGGCGGTCGGCCAGCCATACGCGCACGGTCAGCACGCGGGGCGCCGGGTGCTTGGCCATCGCCTGGTGGGCGTTCTGGACGAGGTTGAGCAGCACCACCTGCAGCTGGTTCTCGTCGGCCCACACGAAGGGGCACGCGGCGAAGTCGGTGACGACGCGGACGTTGTCCTGCTGGAGCTGATAGCCCTTCAGCTCGAGGACGCGGCGGGTCTGGTCGGCGATCGAGCACGGCCGCCGCTCGGGCGTGTAGTGCCGGGCGAACAGCAGGAGGTTCTGCACGATGCGCGCGGCGCGCCCGGCCTCCTCGGCGACGATGCCCAGGCGGTCGCGCACGTGCGAGGTCGTCTCGGGATGAGTGAGCAGCAGGTGCGACTGGCCGAGGATCGTCGTGAGCGGATTGTTGATCTCGTGCGCCACGCCCGAGGCCAGCTCGCCGACCGCCTTCATCTTCTCGGCGTGGATCAGCTGCGCGTGGGCGCGCTTGAGCTCGTCGAGCTGGCGGAGCGATTCGGAGTAGAGGCGCGCGTTGTCGAGGGCGAGCCCGATCTGGTCCGCGGCCGCCTGCAGGAGCGCCAGCTCGGGCTTGTCGAAGGGCTCGACGGTCTTCCGGCCCAGCGACAGTGTGCCCAGGATCTGGCCGCGGCTGTGGATCGCCACGCACACGAACCCGAGGATCTGCTCGCGGCGGACCGCGGCCTTGGCGCTCGGCAGGACGTTCGGGTCCTCGTAGTTCCGGTCGAGCCGGACGGTCTTGCCGGTGAGCGCGACGCGCCCGATGAGCCCGGCGCCGACGGGCAAGGTCTGGTTCACCTCGCGCAGGCGCGCCGACATCCCGCGCTCGCCGCGCAGCTCGAGGGTCTTGCCGTCCTTGGACAGCAGGTGGAGGCTCGAGATCTCGTGGCCGGTGACGCGGGTGAGCGCGTCGACCGCGGTGCGCAGGACGTCCTCGACGTCGAGCGTCCGGCTGACCGCCTCCGCGACGGTGTGGAGAATCTTGAGGTGCGGCTCGACGTCCGGGCCGCGATGCGCCCGGCGGCGCCGGTCAGCCGGCGAGAGCGAGTGACCGGCGCGCCGCTTCAAGCGCTGACTCCACGAGCGCCCGGTCCGCGGCCGGGAGATCACCGAACTCGGCGGCGATGTCGAGGAGCAGCTGCATCTCAGCGAGGAACTCGTCGGCCGCCGCGTCCCGGCCCGCGGCGGCGTTGCGGGCCGCGGCGAGCGCGGCCGTCTCGAGCCGCTCGCCGGTCGAGGTGCGTGCGGACGGCTGCATGGCGCGCGCGGCGCTGAACGCGGCGCGCGCCAGCGTCTTCCACGGGTCGTCCTCCGTCGCGTGGCCTCCGGGAGCTTTTTCCCCCGCCCGCGCGAGGCCCGCTGCGACGGCCCGGTCGAGATAGTCGAAGTCGAAGGGCTTGGCGACGTAGTCGAAGGCGCCCAGCTTGAGCGTCTCCTTGGCGAGGCGGACGTCTTCGTTGGCGGTGACCATGATGACCGCGACGTGCTGGTCGAGCTCGCGGATGCGCCGGAGGACCTGGACTCCGTCGAGCCCGGGCATGCGGACGTCGAGCAGGACGAGGTCAGCTCGACCGCCCCGAATGGCCGTCAGCGCCTCGACCCCGCTCCCTGCCGCCTCGACGGCGTAACCCTCGGTGGCGAAGTACTCCGTCAAGACCTCGCGCACGGGGGCCTCGTCGTCAACGACCAGGATCCGCCCAAGGGTCATCAACCAACATTCTAACCCAGGGACGCGTCCCGGCCCTCAGCCCCCGGCGCGAGCCACGAACGCGTAGACCAGCTCCAAAGCCGCGTCGAGCTTGGCCGGATCCTTCCCGCCGGCCTGGGCGAGGTCAGGCCGGCCGCCGCCGCCGCCGCCGACGGCCTTCGCCACTTCCTGGATGAGCTTGCCCGCCTGGAATCGCGAGGTGAGATCCTTCGTGACCGCGGCGATCAGGTTCACCTTGCCGTCGACGACGCTCCCCACGCAGACGATTCCGGAACCCAGGCGGTTTCGCAGGGTGTCCGCGACCGCGCGCAGGCCGTCGGCGTCCAGGCCGTCGATCCGGCCGGCGATCACGGCGACGCCGTTGACCTGGCGCGCCGCCTTGACGAGATCCTCGGCCCGCGAGCGGGCGAGCCGGCTCTCGAGCTCCGCCAGCTGCTTCTCGAGCGCGCGCTGCTCCTCCAGGAGCTTCTGGAGTCGCTTCGGCACCTCCAAGGGGCCGATCTTCAGGAGCTCGGCCGCCTCACGGAGCGCCGCTTCCTTGCGCGCCACGCTCTCGATCGCCGCGGGCCCGGCGACGGCCTCGACGCGGCGCACGCCGGACGCGACGGCGCCCTCGCCGGCGACCTTCAGCAGGCCGATCTCGCCGGTGCGGTCGAGGTGGGTGCCGCCGCACAGCTCAGTCGAGAAATCGCCGATCTTGATGACGCGCACGCGGTTGCCGTACTTCTCGCCGAACAACGCCATCGCGCCCATCCGGAGCGCCTCGTCGAGATCCATCTCGGACTGAGTGACGGGGACGTTGGCCTGGATCTGCTCGTTCACCAGCTCTTCGATCTGCTCGATCTCACGGTCCTTGAGCGAGGCGCCGTGCGAGAAATCGAAGCGCAGATGATCCGGCGCCACGAGCGAGCCCGCCTGCGTCACGTGCGTGCCGAGCACGCGCCGGAGCCCCGCGTGGAGCAGGTGCGTGCCGGTGTGGTGCCGTCTGAGGCCCAGGCGGCGCGGCGTCTCGATGGTGACCGCGACGTCCTCGTTCTCGTGGAAGCCGCCGCTCACGACCTTGATCCGATGCACGATCAGCCTGGAGCCGCGGTAGTACGTGTCCACGATCTCGCCGCGGCCGCTCCGACCCACGAGCGTGCCGGTGTCGCCCACCTGGCCGCCCGATTCCGCATAGGCCGGCGTGCGGTCGAGGATCATCTCGACCTCGGCGCCCTGGGCCGCCTCGGTGAGCCGCCGCGGGCCGCCTGAGCCGGCGTCGACGATCGCCAGGATGCGCGCCGGCGACGCGAGCGAGTCGTACCCGACGAACTCGGTCGACGGGATCTCGCTGCCGAGCCGCTGATAGATCGCCGACGCCGCGGCGTCGTCTCCGACGCCGAAGGCCGCGCCTGCACGCGCCCGCGCCCGCTGGGCCTCCATCTCGGCGTCCGCGGTCGCGCGCGTGGCCTCCGTCACCCGCCAGCCGGCGTCCTGGAAAACTTCCTCGGCCAGATCCATCGGGAAGCCGTAGGTGTCGTAAATGGTGAACAGGAAGCGGCCGTCCACCACGCGGCGCGTGTCGCTCGCGCGCTCGGCGAGATACTCCTTGATCTTGAGCATGCCGGTGTCGAGCGTCTCGGCGAAGCGCTCTTCCTCGCCGCGGATCGCCTCCTGGATCCGCGTCCGGTCGGCGGCGATCTCCGGATACGCCTCGCCCATCAGCTTCACGACCCAGTCGACGGTCTTCCACAGAAACGGCTCCGTGAGCCCGAGCATCCGGCCGTGGCGCATGGCGCGCCGCATGATCCTACGCAGCACATAGCCCCGCCACTCGTTCGAGGGCGTCACGCCGTCGGCGATCAGGAACGCGGACGTGCGCGCGTGATCGGCGATGACCCGCATCGACACGTCGTCGGCCTCGGCGGCGCCGTACCGGCGCCGGGCGAGCGCCGCGACCTCGGCGATTAGCGGCGCGAAGAGATCGGTGTCGTAGTTCGACTCCTTGCCCTGCACGACGGCCGCGATGCGCTCGAGCCCCATCCCGGTGTCGATCGAGGGCCGGGGCAAGGGCGTCATCGTGCCGCTCGCGTCGCGGTTGAACTGCATGAAGACGAGGTTCCACACCTCGAGCCAGCGGTCGCACTCGCACGCGGGGCCGAGACATTTGCGGCCGGCGGCCTCCTCGGGACAGGCGAGGTGGTCGCCCTGGTGGAAGTGCACCTCGGAGCACGGCCCGCACGGCCCGGTATCGCCCATCGCCCAGAAGTTGTCCTCCTCGCCCAGGCGCAGGACGCGGTCGTCGCCGAATCCGGACACGCGCTTCCACAGCGCGAAGGCGTCGTCGTCGTCCGTGTACACCGTGGCGATGAGGCGCTTCTCGTCGAGCGCCAGGTCGCGCGTGAGGAACTCCCACGCGAAGGCGATCGCCTCGGCCTTGAAGTAGTCGCCGAACGAGAAGTTGCCGAGCATCTCGAAGAAGGTGTGGTGGCGGGCCGTGCGGCCGACGTTCTCGAGGTCGTTGTGCTTGCCGCCCGCGCGCACGCACTTCTGGCTGGTCGTCGCGCGCACGTAGGCGCGCCGCTCCTCGCCGAGGAAGACCGACTTGAACTGGACCATGCCCGCGTTGGTGAAGAGGAGCGTCGGATCGTCGCCGGGCACGAGCGACGAGGAGCGCACGCGGGTGTGGCCGTTGCGCTCGAAGTACTGCAGGAATTTTTCGCGGAGCTCGGCGCCGGTCATCGGAAGGCCAATTGTAACACCGCGACTCAGTCCTCGACCGGGAGGCCCACGCACTCGCGGACGACGCGCGCCACCAGCGGCGCGGCGAAGCCGCGGCGCAGGAGGTGGTCTCGCAGGCGCGCGGCGGCCCGCGCGCGGTCGCGCCGCTGCAGGGCCGGCAGCCGCCGGCGGGCGACTGCGCGGGCGCGCTCGAGCTCGCTGTCGTCGTTCACGGAGGCCAGCGCCGCCTCGACCAGCGGGGCCGCGACGCCGCGCGCCCGGAGCTCCGCGCGCAGGCGCGTCGGTCCGTAGCCGCGCGCGGCGCGGGCGGCGACCCAGTGGCGGGCGAAGGCCTCGTCGTCGAGATAGCCGCGGGCGGTGAGGTCGGCGACCACGTCGTCGGCGACGGCCGCGGGCGCGCCGCGCCGCCGCAGCCGCGCGGCGAGAGCGCGCGCGGTCCAGGCGCGCCGGGACAGGAGGTCGGCGGCCACGAGCCGCGCGGTCCGCGCGTCGAGGGCTCGGCGCGGACCGCGCGGGCTCGTTACGATCTCTTGAAGAAGGAGCTGCCGGCCGGCGAGACGGGGGCGCGCTCGGTCGTGCGCTGCTCGAACGACTGCTCGCCGGTCGAGAAGATGCCGCGCACCTTGAGGTCGAAGTCGTCGGCGTTGGTCGCCGCCTCGCGCGCGGTCTCGTAGGAGACGATGCCGTCGCGATAGAGCTTCAGCAGGCACTGGTCGAAGGTCTGCATGCCGTACTGCGACTGGCCCTGGGCGATGAATGCCGGGATCTCGGGCGTGCGCTTGGCCTCCCGGATGCAGTCCTTGATCGCGCCGGTGCCGACCAGGATCTCGACGGCCGGGATCCGCCCTTCGCCGCCGATCTTCGGGATGAGTCGCTGCGAGACGATGCCGACGACGACGGCGGCGAGCTGATCGCGGATCTGCTGCTCCTGGTGGGGCGGGAACGTGCCGATGATCCGGTTGACCGTCTCGCCGGCGTTCAGGGTGTGGAGGGTCGAGAACACGAGATGGCCCGTCTCCGCCGCGTGCAGCGCGACGGACATCGTCTCGGGGTCGCGCATCTCGCCGACGAGAATCACGTCCGGGTCCTCGCGGAGCGCGGCGCGCAGCGCGGTGGCGAAGCTCGACGAGTCGTGGCCGATCTCGCGCTGGCTGACCACACAGCCGATGTCGTCGTGGGTGAACTCGATCGGGTCCTCGATCGTGATGATGTGGTCGTTTCGGGTGCGATTGATGTAGTCGACCATCGCCGCGAGCGTCGTGGACTTACCCGAGCCGGTGATGCCCGTGACCAGCAGGAGCCCGCGGCGCTCCATGGAGAGCTGCTCGAGCACCTCGGGCAGCCCGAGCTCCTCGAACTTCGGCTTCTTCGACGGAATCGACCGCAGTACCGCGCGGACCGACCCGAGCGCCAGGAACATGTTGACGCGGAAGCGGCCGAAGTTCGGCACGGCGTACGCCGAGTCGACCTCGCGCCCGTCCATAAGCTGGGAATACATCCGCTCGGTGAGACAGCGGTGGGCGATCGCGTCCATGTCCTCGGCGGTGATCACGCCGAGATCCCCCTGCGGCACCAGCCGGCCGTGGATGCGGAGGATGACCGGAGCGTTGGCCTTCAGGTGCAGGTCAGAAGCGCCGCGCTCGACGCCGGTGACCAGGAGCTTGTCGAATTCCATCGGCATGAACGACTCCTATTTGATCGGCACCGCCTGGCGAAGTCCGAGCGTGTCGCGGAGCTTGGACTCGAGGTCGGCGAGAACGGCCGGGTTGTCCTGCAGCCACTTCTTGGCGTTCTCGCGTCCCTGTCCGATCCGCTCGCTCTTGAAGGTGTACCAGGTCCCGGACTTCTCGATCAGGCCGTGGTCGACGCCAGCGTCCAGCACGCTGCCCGTCTTCGAGATGCCTTCACCGTAGAGGACGTCGAACTCCGCCTCCCGGAAGGGCGGCGCGAGCTTGTTCTTGACCACCTTGACCTTGGTCCTGACGCCGAGCGACTCGGTGCCCTGCTTGATCGCGTCCTGGCGCCGGATGTCGAGGCGAATAGAGGCATAGAATTTCAGCGCGCGGCCGCCCGTGGTGGTCTCGGGGTTGCCGAACATCACCCCGATCTTTTCGCGGATCTGGTTGATGAAGATCACGATCGCGCCCGAGCGCGAGATGGCGGCCGTGAGCTTGCGGAGCGCCTGCGACATGAGACGCGCCTGCAGGCCTGGCAGCGAGTCGCCCATGTCGCCGTCGAGCTCGGCGCGCGGCACCAGCGCCGCCACCGAGTCGATCACGATGACGTCGACGGCGTTGGAGCGAACGAGCGTCTCGGTGATCTCCAGCGCCTGCTCGCCGGTGTCGGGCTGCGAGATCAGGAGCTCGTCGATGTTGAGGCCGAGCTTTCGCGCGTAGATCGGGTCGAGCGCATGCTCGGCGTCGATGAACGCGGCGATCCCGCCCAGGCGCTGCGCCTCGGCGACGACGTGGAGCGCGAGCGTGGTCTTGCCCGAGGACTCCGGGCCGTAGATCTCGGTGACCCGGCCTCGCGGCAGGCCGCCTATGCCGAGCGCCACGTCGAGGGACAGTGCGCCGGTCGGAATGACGGCGATCTCCTCGAGGGGGCCGCCGGCGCCGAGCCGCATGACCGAGCCCTTGCCAAACTGCCGCTCGATCTGTGCGATTGCCAGCTCCAGGGCCTGCCGTCGCTCGTTCTTGGCCTCAGCCATGCGCCTCTCCTTCAGTTATCCTCGCACGCCCGCTGCACGTTTCGCTCGTTATCGCTTTCGGCCATTCTAGGTGGCCCCTCTCGCGGCCGTCAATGTCCGGAGTCTGAGACGGGGCGCCCGAGGCTCACCGTGGCCAGCGCGGTGTAGCGGGCCCCCCGGGGCCCGAGCTCGCTGCGCATCAGGGATACGCTCAGAACGCGCATCTGGCCGAATTCATGCGCGGTCGCGCTCCCGAGCGCGTCCGTGAGCGCGGGATTGCGCCCCGGCCGGCGCACGCGCCCGAGCGTGACGTGGGGCGAAAAGGGTCTCTCGTCGCGCGGGAAGCCGAGCCCGGCGAGCGCCGCGTCGATGCGACGGGCCAGGTCGATCATCTCCGATGCACCCTCCGTCACACCGGCCCAGGCGACGCGGGGCCTGCCGGCCGATGGAAAGGCGCCGAGACCGCGGATTCGCGCCGTGAAGGGGTGGGCTCCCAGGCTGGCCTCGCTCAGCGCGCCGGCGATCGAGTCGATCCGGGCTTCGGGGACCGAGCCGAGGAACTTGAGCGTGAGGTGCAGATTCCCTGGGGCGATCCAGGCGACGTCACGCGCGACGGGGCGCAGCCGCTCGATCGTTTCACCGAGCTCTCGCTGGACCGCGTCCTCGAGGAGGATGGCGACGAACGCGCGAACGGCGGCTATCGGCGCGTGTCCAGGAGCCGCAGCAGGTTTCGGATGCCCTGCTGCCGCTCGGGGTCCGACTCGACCACGAGCGCGGCACGAAGATCCGCGAGGGCCCCCTGGTTGTCTCCATCGAGCTCCTTCTGGAGACCGCGGGCCGCCAGCGCTCGCGCATCGAGCGGCGGGGGCTCCGCCGCTGGAGGAGCCGGGATGGATGCGACCTCTGGCGATGGAGGGACCGACGGCGCGCCCTCGGACGGCGGAGAGGCGACTGGGTTGGGCGCGGTGGTGCTCGGAACAGCATCGGGCGACGGCGCGGCAACAATGTCTGGCGACTCAGGCGCAGTCGATGCGTCTGTGGACGGCGCCGCGGGCGGTGGTGTGGGCGTCACCTCCACGGCCACTCTCGCATGCGGCTCTGCCACCGACACGGCGCTCTCGGCATTGGGCCCGTTCAACGCGGCGAGCATCAGCGCCCGTTCTCCCGGGTCCGGCTCGAGCTCGATCGCCCGGAGCCAGTCGGCGCGGGCGTGGTCGAGATCGCCGGCGAGGGAGCGCGCGGTCCCCCGGGCGAAGAGCGCCTTCGCATGATGGGGATTCACGGACAGCGACCGGGTGAGGTCGGCGATCGCTCCCTGATAATCCTTCTTCGCGATCATCGCGACGCCGCTATTGTAGAGGACGTCCGCGTCGGGCGGCCCGAGCGAGAGGGCCATCGTGTAGTCCGCGATCGCGCCGTCCAGATCGCCGAGACGCGCACGAACGGCGCCGCGGTTGGCGTACGCTGCGGCGGACACCGGCGAGGCGTGGATCGCCTCGTCGAAGGCGGCCTTCGCCCCGGCATAGTCGCCCTGGTGCACCAAGGCGACGCCCCGATCGACCGGCGATACGGTCGCGCACGCCGCGAGCGCCAGAGCCGCCGGCCCGATCCACGCCTTCACGTCTGCTCCCTCAGCGCGCGGCGCAGCATGTCGAGCGCCGCCTGGGTCGACTGCCACGTCACCGCGGCCCGGTCGCCCGAGAAGGAGAATCGGCGCGCCAGCGCCTGTCCTTGGACTACCACACCGACGAAGACGGTGCCGACCGGCTTGGGCGGGGTGCCGCCGTCGGGTCCGGCGATTCCCGTGACGGCGAGCGCGCAGGATGCGCCGGCGAGCGTCGCGACGCCGCGCGCCATCGCTTCCGAGCACGGCCCGCTCACCGCGCCGTGGGCGCTCAGGATCGACTCGGGCACTCCGAGCAGCTCCGCCTTCGCGCGGTTCGAGTACGCGAGGACGCCGCGCTCGAAGTACGCCGACGCGCCGGGGACGCTAGTCAGGCGGTGGCCCAGAAGGCCGCCCGTGCACGCCTCGGCCACCGCCACCGTCAATCGCCGCTCGAGCAGCATCCGGCCCACGACCGCCTCGAGCGTCTCGCCATCGCGACCGTAGCAATCGTCGCCCAGGAGCGCGCCGATCCCGGCCTCGGCCTTCGCGAGGCTCTTGACGGCTTCGGCCGGCGTCGAGGCTCGCGCGCGCAGCCTCACCCACACCTCGCCGTCGGCGGAGATGGTCGAGACGGTCACCTCGCCGTCGCGACCAAGCCAGTCGACGAGACGCTCTTCGACGTCGGCCGCGGCGAGGCCCGCTGTGCGAAGCGTGCGGATCATCGCGGCCCCGCGCGCGCCCGCCCACTCGCGGGCGAACGGCGTGAGGTGCCGCGCGAGCATCGATTGCAAGGCAGCGTCGCGCGTGAGCACCGCGAAGGCGCGCTGGCCGTTCTCCATCGCCCACCCGGCGTCGGCGTCGGCCGTGACCCAGACCGTCGCGCCCTGCGGAAGGAGGGCCAGCCGCTCGGCCCGTCGCGGCAGCGGGCGGTCCAGCCGGCGATAGCGCTCCTGCAACGTGGTCAGCAGCCGCTCGTTGAGGACGAGCCGCGCGCCCGTCACGCGCGCGAGCACGCGGCGGACGATGTCGCCGGCCGAGCCGCCACCGCCGGCCAGGACCACCGTCAACACTTCGTCGGCGCCGAGCACCCGCTCGAGCGCGCCCTCGTCGTCCTCGACGAAAACGCGACTCACGACCGCGACCCCGGCGGCGCCGAGCGCCGCAGCGACCGCCGTGCCGTCGGTGGCGGGCGAGGGCATCGCCCCGACGGTGACGATGTGCGCGCTCGCCGTCATGGCCAGGCGAACACGGCTCGGCCGATGACGATCGCGAGGAGAGCGTACAGCCCCGCGATCAGATCATCCACCATCACGCCGATGCCGCCGGTGAGGCGCTGGCTGGCGCGCGCCGGAAACGGCTTGGTCACGTCGAAAATCCTGAACAGGACGAAGCCGACCGCCAGCACCGCCGGGGTCAGCGCGAACGGCGCGACGGTGAGCGTCATGCCGGCCACCTCGTCGATGACGATCACGCCCGGGTCCTTGGCGCCTATGGCGCGCTCGGCGCGATGCGCCGCCCAGGTTCCGGCCAGCGTGACGGCGACGAGAAAGACGACGAGGCCGGAGCGCGAGAACGGCACGACGCCGAGGACGAGGACGGTGAGGGCGCTCCCGACGGTGCCCGGCGCGAGGGGCGAGTAGCCGGCGCCGAAGCCGGTCGCGAGAACGAGCGCTACGCGGTCGAGCGCCGTGGCGAGACTAGGCGCGCTCGCCGACCAGCTCGTATCCCTCGACCTCGACGATGCGGATACGCGCGAATCGTCCCGGCGTCAGGCCGCGATCGCGCAGATAGACGACGCCGTCGATCTCGGGTGCTTGCCCGGCCGTGCGGCCCTCCCACGCGAACGCGGGGTCCTCGCTCGGGCCGTCGATCAGGACATCCGTCACCGTGCCCTCGAGGGCGGCGCTCTGCTCCCACGCGCGGCGATCCTGATGCTCCTGCACGATCGCGGCGCGCTCGGCGGCGACCTCGGGGGCGACCTGGTCGGGATAGGCGGGGGACGGCGTGCCTTCTTCGGGCGAATAGGTGAAGACGCCGAGCCGGTCGAAGCGCGCGTCCTCCAGGAACTCGAGGAGGTTCTGGAACGCCGTCTCGGTCTCGCCCGGGAAGCCGACGAGGACCGTCGTGCGCACCGTGAGCCCGGGAATCGCCTCGCGGAACGCGCGGACGATCTCTCGCATCCGCCGCGCGGTCACGGCGCGGCGCATGGCGCGCAGCACGCCGTCGTCGCCGTGCTGGACCGGCATGTCCAGATAGGGCACGACGCGCGCGCGCGCCCACCGCTCGATCAGCCGGTCGTTGACGTGCGCGGGATGCAGGTACATCGGGCGGATCCACGGCATCCGCGTCTCGCCCAGGGCCAAGAGCAGGTCGGCGATGTCGCCGTTGCCCGCGATGTCGCGGCCGTAGGCGAGCGTGTCCTGCGAGACGAGGATCGCTTCCTGGATCCCGCGCGCCGCGAGCCCCTCGACCTCTTTCACGATGTCGGCGAGCGGCCGGCTCCGGTGGCGGCCGCGGAACTGCGGGATCGCGCAGAAGGTGCAGCCCATGTCGCACCCTTCCGCGATCTTCACGTACGCGTAGGGCACGCGGCCGGTCAGCAGGCGCGGGGTGGTGGCGTCGTAGAGGTAGCCCGGCGGCGCCGAGCTCGCCCAGTCCTGACGGCCGGCCGCCTGCCGCACCAGCTCGACGATGCGCGAGAGGCTCGAGGTGCCGAGGATGCCGTCGACCTCGGGCATCTCCTTGAGGATGTCGCCGCCGTAGCGCTGCGTGAGGCAGCCGGTGACGATGAGTGCCCGGCAGGAGCCTCGCCGCTTCAGCTTCGCGAGCTCCAGGATCGTGTCGATCGATTCCTCGCGCGCGCGGTCGATGAAGGCGCACGTGTTGACCACGAGGCACTCGGCGTCTTCGGGACGCTCGGCCAGGGGAAATCCGGCCTCGGTCAGCATGCCGAGCATCAGCTCGGAGTCGACCTGGTTCTTCGGACAGCCGAGGGTCGTCAGGTGGACCTTCATGACCGGAGCCAGTATACCCGCGCTACGTGCTTCGGTAGTTTGTGAACTGCAGCGCGATGCCGAGGTCCTTTTCTTTCAGCAGCGCGATGATCTTCTGGAGGTCGTCGCGGTTCTTGCCGGCCACGCGCACCTGGTCCTCCTGGATCGAGGCCTGCACGCGGATCTTGGAGTCCTTGATGAGGCGCACGATCTCCCTGGCGCGCTCGATCGGGATGCCCTGCTGGAGCGCGATCTTCTGGCGGAGCGTGCCGCCCGAGGCCTGCTCGACCTCGCCGTACGTGAGTGCCTTCAGCGGCACGCCGCGCTTGTGCAGGCGCGATTGCAGGATGTCGACGACCGCCTTGAGCTTCATGTCGTCGGGCGCCGTCGCGGTGATGTCGGACTCCTCGAGCGTCACGTCGCACTTGGCGCCCTTGAGGTCGTAGCGGGTGCCGATCTCTCGCCGCGCCTGGTCGAGCGCGTTCGTCACCTCCTGCATGTCGATCTTGCACGCGATGTCGAACGAGTTCTCGGCGGCCATGGCCCCTCCGCTTACTTGAGCGGGACGATCACGACGCCCTTGGGCGCGACGAACGTGAAGGTGCGCTCCGGCAGCCCGCTGTTCACCGCCATCTTCGTGAAGCGCATCGTCACCGTGTTCTCGAACTGATCGAGCACCACGGCCTTCCGGATCTCCCAGCTCTTCGGGTCGACCGACAGGATCAGCCGGGTCAGCGTCGGCAGCGGCTGCTTGGGAGTCAGGTCGAGGGCCCAGTTGCCCTCGGCGTCCTTGGGCTGGGCCGGGTTCAGGAAGCGCACCTGGAACTCGGTCCGCAGCCGGCCGAGCCCGGCCAGGAAGCTGCCGGCGGGGCCGGCCAGCGCCTCGGGCGCGTCGGCGACGTTGGCCTGGTTCAGGGTCGGCGTGTAGACCCAGAGCTTCTTGCCGTCGGACACGATCTCTTGCGGCGTCGGCTCGGTGTACTCCCAGCGGAGCTTGCCGCCCTTCTTCAGATACACGGTGCCGCGCGCGGGAATCGTCTGGTTGAGGCTCTTGTTGAACGCGGTCTGGGTGAAGTCGGCGCGCAGGTCCGTCATACGGCTGTACACGGTCTCGATCTCGCGGACGACCTCGTCGAGCGACTGCGCGAAGACCGTCACCGACCCCGCCATCGTCAGGAGAACGAGCGTCAGCGCGGCGACTGCTCTGATCATGCTCTCACTCTACACCAGTGTCCGGACCACGCCCGCGACCCATTGAGCGATAATGGGCCGCCATGCTCGCCGGGGAAGCCCCGATGGCCTGCGGCGACCCCGTGGCTCGACGTCTCTTGCGTCAGCACCGAGAACGTGCCGCTGCTCGAAGCCGGCCGGCTCGACATCGCGCTCGTCCAGGGCGAGGTCGCGCACGAAGCGTTCAACGGGATCGGCCGAGCGCCGTCCAATCTCCGGATCGTCGCCGCCATGTACTCGACGCCCGGGATGTTCGTGGTTCGCGCCGACACTCCGCACCGCCGGATCGACGATCTGAGAGCCAGGCCGGTGGTCTTCGGCGCCCGCGGCTCCGGACTCGTGATCCTGGCCAAGTACGTGCTCGACGGGCTCGGTCTCGACCAGGAGCGCGACTTCCAGGCCGTCTACCTCGACCGCGCAGGGGATGGGCCGGCGATGGTGCTCGACGGCCGCGCCGCGGCGCTCTGGGGCGGAGGCCAGGGCTGGCCCGGCTTCGGGGCGGTGGCCAAGGGATCGGCGGGCGCCCGATTCATCGCGCCCACCGGCGACGAGATCGCTCGGATTCTCGCCCGACACACTTCCTCAAGCCCATGACGATCCCTGCCGGCGCGGAGCCAGGCCTGGCCGCCGCGCTTCCCTCGGTGGGCTCGTGGAGCTTCATCCTCGCGCGGCCGGACCTTCCCGACGACGCCGCGTTCCGGCTGGCGCGAGCGCTGCACCGGGGCGAAGCCGCCATCGCGCGCCGCCTGCCGCAGGCCGAGGAGACGACCGCGGCCAACACGCTCGGCGCGGCGCCTCACCGGGATCTGATCCATCCGGGCGTGCTCCGCTACCTCCGCGAAGTCGGCATCGCTCGCTGATCGCCCCCGAGAGGCAGCAGGCCCGCTCCTCCGGGACAGTTACCGGCGCGGCTCGGTCTCGTCGATGAATATCAGGAGGTCCAAGTCGCCCGGCGAGTGACCGAGCTCGGTCAGCGCCGCGGCGACCTCGCCGCGATGCTGGGTCGCATGGTTCACCTGGTGGACGACCTGTTGCCAGAGCGGATACGCCCAGCGCTCGCCGCGGGTATTGCGGTACTCGACGACCTTGGCGAGGTCGGCGTCGGTCAAGCCCGCCACGAAGCGCTGCGTCTCGCGCTCGATCTGGTCCCAGCGCGCGCGCAGGGACGCGACGTCGGGAAATCCCCCGTCCAGCAGCGAGGTCGGTGAGGTGCCCTGCCATCGCGCGAGCCAGATCCATTGCGCCGCCATGATGTGGACGAGCGTCTCGCGGACCGAGCTGAAGCTGGCTCCGCTCGGCGCGGCCAGCTCGTCAGGACGTAGCCGCGCCGCCCGCTCGAGGATTCGCGCGGTCGCCCAGGCGTTGTAGCGATAGAGGGTCCGGACGAGCTCGCTGGTCATGCGTCACTCCACTTTTTCTCGATAGGGCGCGCGCAGCTCGCGGCGGAGCGTCTGCCGGCGGGTCGCCGAGACCGGTCGCGGGAGATCCACGCTGACCCAGCCCTGACTTCCCTTGATGTCGCTTGAGCATGACGGCCCTCTCGAGCTGTCGGCCCTCGGCGACCGTGACGTCCTCGCAGTATGGGCCCGGCCGGGCGCATGCGCAACGCGCCCCGTGGGCTCGGAGAAACTTGACCCGAGGGAACCCGAGGCGAGCGGTATGGTCTAACTGGATGGAAGGACGGACCGGCGATGATGCGCTCCTGCTGGACCGGCTCCGGCGCGGCGACCCTCGAGCTTTCGAGGACCTGGTGATCGCCCACCAGCACCGTGTCTTCGGCGTCGCGCTGCGCATGCTCGGCAACCGGGCCGAAGCCGAGGAGCTCGCCCAGGAAGTCTTTCTGCGCGTGCACCGCGCCATCGGCGAGTTCCGCGGCGAGGCGAAGCTGTCGACGTGGCTCTACGCGATCGCCTCGCGCCTGTGTCTGAACCGCTTGACCTCGGGCGAGCGGCGCAGCGTGCGCCAGGGCGAGGAGACGTTGACCCGGCTCGTGTCGTGCGAGGTCGGGCCGGCCGAGGAGATGGAACGGGCCGAGCTGGAGACGGCGCTGCACCGCGCGATCGCCGAGCTCAGCGAGGAGCGCCGGATCGTCGTCGTCCTCCGAGACCTCGAAGGCCTCTCGTACGACGAGATCGCAACCGCGCTCGAGCTCGAGCTCGGCACGGTGCGCTCGCGTCTGCATCGGGCGCGAATGGATCTACGAGAAAAGCTCGAACGGTTCTTGCCATGACCTGCCACGATGCACGTGAACAGTTCTCGGCGCTGGTGGATGACGCGCTCGCGCCCGGCGAGCGCGCGGCCCTGGACGCGCATCTGACCACGTGCGCCGACTGCCGGCGCGAGCTACAGCGCTTCCGCGACACCGTCGCGCTGGTGCGCGCGGTCGGTCCGGTTCGGGCACCGGCCGGCTTCGTCGATCGGGCGCTCGAGGCGGCGCGCCCCGTCCCCTGGTACCGCCGCTTGGTCCGCGGCCTCTTCCTCCCCTGGCCGGTGAAGCTGCCGATCGAGGCGGCCGCCATCGTGCTGGTGGCCGTCGGGGTGGCCCTGGTGTATCGCGGCGCGCCCGAGCTCCGGCAGGCGGCCCGCTTCGACTCCGTCGCCCCGGCGGTGAGTCGGGCGCCCGAAAGCACCGCGCCGCCGGCGCCAGGGCCGGGGCCGGCGCCGGAGCGCGAGACCGACGCGCGACGCGCGCAATACCGCGCGCGCGAGCTACCGCGAGCCCCGGATCAGGTCCAGTCCTCCGTGAAAGATCAAGGGGTGAAGGGTCCGGCTGAGATGCAGGACAAGCCGACCGTCGCCACTCCGCCCGCGCCCGCGGCGCAGCAGTCCGCGCCGCTCTCACGCGATGCGGAGCCCCAGAAGACGCTCGAGCGCGGGGAGACGAAGGAACCCCGGGCCTCGGTCGCCGAGCGCGAGCGAGGCGAATACCTGCGAGCCCAGCCAGCTCCGGCGACGCCCACCCCGCGTCCCGATCAGGCCAAACGGTCGGCGCCGGCTGTCACCGGGCTGGCGTTCGCGCCGCCGACCGGGGTGTCGGGCCGGCTGGCCGCGAGCGACCCCGACCTCGCTGTTCGCGGCGTCAGCGAGCTCGGCGCGCGGCTCGGCGCCGTCGAGAATCGTCGCGTCGACGCACCCGGTGGTGGCTACATCGTCGAGCTCACGGTCTCCCGCGAGGCTTACGCGGAGTTCGTCCGAGAGCTCGCGCGTCTCGGTCGATGGCAGCCGAGCAAGGAACCATCCGAGCTGCCCGCTCAGGTCCGCGTCGTTCTTCAGATCACCCGCTGATCGGCGCGGGCCAACCGGCGCGGAACTTCCGACGACCTCTCCGGTCTAACTCGGTAGCAGCCGATATCCGGACGACCGGAGGAACGACGTCATGAAGACGCCCCTGATCGCCTCACTGCTGATCGTCGCGCTTGCCACCCGACAGCCGGCCGCCGCGGCGCCGGTCAGCGTGACGCGCGACGAGCAGCGCGACGTCATGGTGACCATCTACAACGGCAACCTCGGCCTCGTGAAGGACCTCCGCGAAGTGCGGTTCCCGTCGGGGCAAACGGAGGTGCAGTTCATGGACGTCGCCGCGCTGATCGACCCGACGACCGTCCATCTCAAGTCGATCACCGACGCGCCCGGGCTCAAGATCCTCGAGCAGAACTACGAGTACGATCTCTTGACGAGCCAGAAGCTCATGGAGAAGTACGTCGGCCGCAAGGTGCGGCTCTATCAAAGTGACGGCGCGTATCACGACGCCACTCTGCTCTCGACCGACGGACCGGTCTTCGAGATCAACGGTCAGATCCACATGGGCCACTACGGCCGTCTCGTCCTGCCCTCGCTCCCGGAGAATCTCGTGGCCAAGCCCACCCTCGTGTGGCTCCTGCGTAACCAGACCCCGCGGCCCCAGCGCGTCGAGGCGTCGTATCTCACGGGCGGGATCACCTGGAAGGCCGACTACGTCATGGTCCTCAACGCCGCCGACACGCTCTCGGATCTGAACGGCTGGGTGACGATCGACAACAAAAGCGGCGCCACCTACGGCAACGCCGCGCTCAAGCTGGTGGCTGGCGACGTGAACCGCGCGGCGGACGCTCGGCGCGATCGGCGGATGCTGGAGACGGCGGCGAAGGCGATGTCGCCGGCCGCCGCCAGTCACGACTTTGCGGCGGAGGGCTTGTTCGAGTACCACCTCTACACGCTCGACGGCCGCACGACGATCAAGGACAACCAGACCAAGCAGCTCTCGCTGCTGTCGTCGAGCGAGGTGCCCGTCACGAAGGAGCTCGTCTACTACGGCGCGGCGGACTACTACCGCAACGCCTACGGCGTGCCGGTCTCCAATCAGAAGGTCGCGGTCTATCTCGAGGTGAAGAACAGCAAGGAGAACCGGCTGGGCGTACCGCTGCCGAAAGGCAAGGTGCGCGTCTACAAGGCCGACGGCTCGGGCAGCCAGCAGTTCATCGGCGAGGACTGGATCGACCACACGCCCAAGGACGAGCGCGTGAAGATCAAGCTCGGCAACGCGTTCGATCTGGTCGGCGAGCGCACCCAGAAGGACTTCAAGAAGCTCGCCTCGAACCTCTACGAGGTCGAGTGGGAGATCGCGCTCCGGAACCACAAGACCGAGGCGCAGACGGTCACCGTCGTCGAGCCCGTGCCCGGCGACTGGCAGGTCCTCGCCTCGAGCCACACGTACGAGAAGATCCAGGCCCACACCTTGCGGTACCAGATCCCCGTGCCCAAGGAAGGTGCGACGAAGCTCGCCTACCGCGTCCGGATCCGCTTCTAGGCGCTCGTCGTCTCGGTCACTCGCTCGGCCCGGACATCTTCCGCAAGAGCCGTCGCGCGACCGGCTTGCCGTCCTCGCCGTAGTGGGTCAGCAGCACGTCGCCGGGGAGTCCCGGCACCGAGCTCCGCGGATCGCTGATCTTCGCGAGCAGGATCTGACAGGCGTCGACTTCCGACGCCGCCGCGCCGGTCTTCCGCGTGAGCAGTCGTCCCCGGTCGTCGACCGACCAGGTGATGGTCGCGGGCGCGGACAGGATCGTCCGCTGCTCCTCGGGGCCGACGGGTGCCTGCGCCGTCAGATGACGCATGCGCCGGTCGGCGGAGAACGCGTACCGCTGATAAGGGTAGAAGTACGGATCCGTCGCGTCGACCCGCACCGAGGGCGCCGTGCCCAGACGGATCATCGCCCAGGTCCCGATGAGATCGGCGCGCGTGCAGGGCCTGAGGGCGTCGCGCGGATCGTCGAACGCAAGCGCGGGGACACCGGGCCAGAGGCTCAGCGCCCCGGCGACGACGGCCGGGACGAGGACCGCGAGTCGCCCGCGCGTCACTTCCCGCGTTTGGCGAGATACTCGGGGCCGACCAGGACCTCGCGCGGCTTCGCGCCGTCACCGGGGCCGATGACGCGATCCTGCTCCATCATGTCGATGAAGCGGGCGGCCTTCGGGTAACCCAGGCGCATGCGGCGCTGCAGGAACGAGATCGAAGCCTGGTGCTGGCCGATCACGAGGTGTACCGCGTCCCAGTAGAGATCGTCGCGCTCGGCGCTGGTGCCGGCGGCGACTTCCTCCTCGGTCGCCAGCACGACCTCCTCGTAGACCGCGGTGCCCTGCTTGCGCAGGAAGTCGCAGACCGCGCGGACCTCGTCGTCGCCGACCCACGCGCCGTGCACGCGCATCTGCTTGTTCGCGCCGGGCGGGACGAAGATCATGTCGCCGCGGCCCAGGAGCTGCTCGGCGCCGTTGCCGTCGAGCACCGTGCGTGAATCGACCTTCGAAGCCACCTGGAAGGCGATGCGCGTCGGGAAGTTCGCCTTGATCAGGCCGGTGACGACGTCGACCGAGGGGCGTTGCGTCGCGATGATCAGATGGATCCCGACCGCGCGCGCGATCTGCGCCAGCCGCACCAGCGAGGTCTGGACCTCGCCGGCCGAGACCAACATGAGGTCCGCCAGCTCGTCCACGACGACGACCCAGTACGGGAGTTTCTCGTCCGGGCCGGCCACCTTGTTGTAGCCCTCAATGTTCCGGACCTGCTTGAGCTGGAGCGTCCGGTAGCGCTCGTCCATCTTGCCGACGATCCAGCGCAGTCGCGCCGCGGCCTCCTTCGCGTCGGTGACGACCGGCGCCAGCAGATGGGGAATGCCCTCGTAGACGCTGAGCTCGAGGCGCTTGGGATCGATCAGCAAGAACCGCACCTCGGCGGGCGAGGCCTTGTAGAGGATCGAGCAGATCATCGAGTTCAGCCCGACCGACTTGCCGCTGCCGGTGGCGCCGGCGACGAGCAGATGGGGCATCGACGTCAGGTCCGACACGACCGGCGTGCCGGTCACGTCCTTGCCGAGGGCCAGCGGGAGCTTCCCCTTGGACTCCGCGAACTCCGCCGAGACGAAGATCTCGCGCAGATAGACGGTCGCGGCCTCGGAGTTCGGCACCTCGATCGCGACCGTGCCGCGTCCCGGAATCGGCCCGACGATCCGGACCGACGCGGACTTCAAGGCGAGCGCCAGATCGTCGCCGAGGTTCACGACCTGGCTGATCTTGATGCCGGCCGCCGGCTCGAACTCGTACGAGGTGATGATCGGGCCCGGGCTCACCTGGACGATGCGGCCCTCGACCTCGAAATCCTGCAGCTTGCGGCGGATCGTCCCGGCGTTGTCCTGCAGCTCCTCCCGCGTCCGCTTGAGCTCGCTCGCCGGCGGAGGCTTGAGCAGCCCGACCGGCGGCAGCTGGAAGGCGGCCGCGCCACCGCCGCCGAAGTCGAAGTTCTCCTGCCACGCGAGCCCCTGCTCGGCCAGACGCCCGCGCGGGCGTGCGGGCTCGACGACGACCGGCGGCGCCATGATCTGCGGCGCCTGCGCCTCCAGCATCAAGTCCGGCTCGACGGGTATGCGCGCGGCCGTCGCCGACTGCACGCGACGCTTCCGCAGCTTGGTCAGCCGCGACGTGGTGACGCGGACGACCGCCGCGTAGGACACGCGCGTCACGCACAGCAGGCCGATGGGTATCGCGGCGATCAGCATCAGCCAGGTGCCCACCTCGCCGAACCCCGAGTGGAGCACGCCGATCGCCGCGTATCCGACCAGGCCGCCCCCGACCGCCCCGTTCCGCGTCGCCTGCGTGAGCAAACCCGCGGCGCTCACCACGAGTACCCCCAGCCCGACCAGCGGGACCCAGCCGCGTACGACGATCGGGCGCAAGAACGCCGACGCGCCCCAGGCCCCGAGCAGGAGCGGCAGCAGAACGCCGGAGTAGCCGAACGACTGGAACGTCGCCCACCCGAGCCAGACGCCCACGGGGCCGGTCAGGCCCGGCTGCTCGGCCGGTGTCAGGGTCGGATCGAAGGTCGCGAGCGCGATGAGAGCGAAGCCCGCGGCCAGCAGCGCCACGATGCCCTTCACTTCGCTGAGCCAGCGGTCGCTGCCGCGCTTGCGGCGGCGTCTGGGCTTGCTCTCCGTCGACTTCCCTTCGGTCGAGATGACGGTGGCCATCAGACCTCCAGAATGATCGGGAGCACGATCGGCCGACGGCGGAACCGCTGGTTAGCGAACTGGCGGACCGCCACGCGGACCGTCGCGCTCATCATTTCGCGATCGAACGGCACGTCGGGGCCGCGCTCGGCGAGCGCGGCGAGGACGGCCTTCTTGAGCTCCTCGAGCAAGAGCTCGTTCTCTTTCACATAGACGAAGCCCCGCGAGGCGACCTCCGGCCCCGCGAGGACCGTACCGTCCCGGGCGACGGCCAGTGAGACGGCGATCAGGCCGTCCTCGCCGAGCAGCTGCCGGTCGCGGAGGACCACGGCGCCGATATCGCCGACCGATTTGCCGTCGACGAGGACGCGGCCGGCGGGAAAGCGGCCGGCCACGTGCGCCTCGGTCTTGGAGACTTCGACCGCCATGCCGTCCTCGATCAAGAGGACGCGCTCGGGGCCGATGCCGACCGACTCGGCGAGCCGGGCGTGGCTCAAGAGATGCCGGTACTCGCCGTGCACCGGGATGAAGTAGCGCGGCCGGGTCAGGTTGAGCATCATCTTCAGATCTTCCTGGCTCGCGTGGCCCGAGACGTGGACGAACGCGTTGTCCTCGTAGAGGACCTCGGCGCCCAGGCGATAGAGCGCGTTGACCACGCGGCCGATCGTGCGCTCGTGGCCGGGGATCACGCGCGCGGAGATGATCACGAGGTCGCCGCGCTCGACCTGCACGTACTTGTGCTCCGAGGAGGCCATCAGCGCCAGCGCCGAATTCGGCTCGCCCTGGCTCCCCGTCGAGAGGATCACCTGGCGATTCGCGGGAAGCTCGGCCAGCGCCTCGAGCTCGACCAGGACGTTGTCGGGCACGCGGAGGTAGCCGAGATCGGCGGCGATCGTCACGTTCCGCTGCATGCTCATCCCGAGCAGCGCGACCCGCCGGCCCGTGCGGGCCGCGAGCGTGAGCACGTGCTGGATGCGGTGGATGTGGGAGGCGAACGTGGCGACGATGATGCGCCCGGTCGCGGTGTCGAAGCGCGCGCCGAGCGCCTGGCCCACGTCCATTTCCGATCGCGTGTGGCCGGGCCGGTCCACGTTGGTGGAGTCGGAGCAGAGCACCATCACGCCCTGCTCTCCCAGCTCGGCGAACCGGCGATAGTCGGGCGGCTCGCCGTCGAGCGGGCTCGGATCGAGCTTGAAGTCGCCGGTGTGCACGATGGTGCCGACGGGCGTGTCGATCGCCAGGCCGATGCCGTCAACGATCGAGTGCGTGACGCGGATCGCCTCGACGCCGAGTGAGCCGGCCTCGATGCGGTCGCGCGGTCGAATCACTCTGAGATCGGCTGCCTCGGCGAGCCCGTGCTCGCGCAGGCGCTCCGCGACCAGCGCCAGGGTCAATCGGGTGCCGTACACGGGCACCGGCAGCTCGCGAAGCAGATACGGCAGCGCGCCGATGTGGTCCTCGTGGCCGTGGGTCAGGACGACCGCGCGGAACCCTTCACGCCGGCCGAGCACGTACGAGAAATCGGGGATGACGTGATCGATGCCGGGCAGCTCGTCGTCCGGGAACATGAGCCCGCAATCGACGGTGATCAGATCTTCGCCCGACTCGATCAGCATCATATTGAGGCCGATCTCGCCGAGACCTCCCAGGGGGATCAGTCGGACGACGGGCTCCACGGAACTCCTTTCCAAAAACGGCTTGATCGTACCATCCACCCCCCCAAGTTCACCGTAGTTTCGCGGACACGGTGCCGAGAGTCCGACGCCAGTCAACCGCACGGAATATTTGAGCTTCGGGAGCGGCCGAGACGCGAGGAATATCCCGGGAAAGGGCAATCAAGCCGGCAGATCTCGGGTTCGAGCCTCGGCTTCGCCGGCACCCGGTCGAGATATTTCACCGGCGAGTAATCCCGGTGGGGGGCCATCGGGGGAGCGGCGATGGCTCCCCGTTCGCGCGCCGGCTTTGCCGGCGCCCCGGTCGAGACATTCTACCGGCGAGTAATCCCGGTGGGGAGCGATCGGGGGGAGCGGCGATGGCTCCCCGTTCGAGCGCCGGCTTTGCCGGCGCCCCGGTCGAGACATTCTACCGGCGAGTAATCCCGGTGGGGGGCCATCGGGGGGAGCGGCGCCGCTCCCCCCGATTTACATCAGTAAGGCGCGGCGGTCTCGAGGCGAGCGACAAGCTCGCGCGAGTGGCGGGTGAAGTCGGCCCGTCCGGCGGCCGGGATCGGCTCGCCGGGGATGAACTTCTCGCTGAGCGGGTTCACGTAGGTGCCGTTGTGCACGATGCGGTAGTCGAGGTGCGGCCCGGTCGCCAGTCCGGTGGCGCCGACGTTGCCGATGATCTGCTTCTGGTGGACGCGCGCGCCGGCACGGAGGTCGGGCGGGATCCTCGAGAGATGGTTGTACTGGGTCTCGTAGCCCGACCGGTGGCGCAGGTGCACTTGGATCCCGTTGCCGCCGTTCCAGCCGGCGGAGACGACGACGCCGTCGGCGACGGCGCGCACCGGGGTGCCGACCGGCGCCGCGTAGTCGATCGCGAGGTGCGGGCGCACGCCGCCGAGGATCGGATGCGGGCGCGCGTAGGTGAAGCCCGAGGTGATCCGCGTGAACTCGAGCGGCGACTTCAGGAAGCTCTTGCGTAGCGAATTGCCGTTCAGATCGTAGTGGGCGAAGCGCGAGACACCCTTCTCGAACCCGACGCCGGTGAGCGTCCTGCCGCCGCTCTTGTACTGGGCGACGAGAATCCGGCCGTAGTCGACGAAGGTGTCGCCGGCGTAGCGCTTCTCGACGAGCAGGCGAAAACGGTCGCCGGCGCGCGTGTCGGCGGTGAAATCGAAGTCCGAGGAAAACATGTCGACGAGCCCGAGCACGAGGCGGGCCGACTCTCCGGACTGCTCGACCGCGTCGAAGAGCGACCGCTCCACGACGCCGCTCACGGCCTCGACTCGCAGATCGGGAATCGTCTCGGCGCGGCCGACCCGCCACCCGCCGTTCGCGGGCCGGGCCGCGAACGTGAGCCAGGGGCTCGTCTCGTAGCGGACCTCCATCGGCTCGTTCCGGGCATTCCAGGTGATCTCGATCGTGGCGCCGACGCGGATCTTTCGGAGATCGGCGCCGTTCTTCCCGAACTGGGTCGCGAGGAGAGTGGCGCTGCGCGACGAGAGACCGCCCCGCGCGAGCGCCTGCACGAGCGAGTCGCCGCGGCGCATCTCGATGCTGCTCACCGTGATGGGGAATGCCGGGACGGAGAGAACGTCGACCCGCGGCTCGGGCAGCCAGCGCGGCGCCTGCGACTCGCCGGGCCAGACGTATCGGTAGACCGAGACCGCGAGCACGACAAAGCTCGCGGCGAGCAGCGCCGTCGCGGCCAGGGAGCGCTTCTGCATCACGCCTATCATAGCGGTAACGGCCGAGACACGAACCGAGAAAATCAGTAACCACGCGAGTTTCCGGACGGGGTGTCGGCGCTCACACTAGGCCTGGTAGCTTGCTGCGCGCTCGGCCTCAAGCGGAGGCGAATCGCCGGAAAACGTGGGGCAAAGCGCGGGGCGAATCCGGGTCAGGGCAGGACGGTCGCCAGCGCCGCGAACTCGGACAGCGAGAGGGTTTCGGCCCGGCGCGTCGGATCCACGCCGGCGCTCGCCGCGGCGCGGCGAACGACGTCGAGGGGCAGACCGAGCCCGGTGCCGAGGGCGTTCGCCAGCATCTTCCGCCGCTGGGCGAACGCCGCCCGGACGACGCTCTCGAAGCGGCGCGGGTCGGCCAGCGGTACGCGCGGCTCGCGCAACACCCGCAGATGGAGCACGGCCGAGTCGACCTGCGGCGGCGGGCGGAACGCGCCGGGGGGCACGCGAAACGCCAACCGTACGTCGCAGTGGAGCTGGGTGAAGACGGACAAGCTTCCGTAGGTCTTGCCGCCCGGCGGCGCGGCGATGCGCTCGGCGACCTCGCGCTGGAGCATCAGCGCCATCTCGTGGATCGCCGGCCGAGCGTCGATCAGCGCCATCAGGATCGGCTTCGCCACGCTGTAGGGCAAATTGCCGAGGATCAGCACGCGGCCGCCGGCGGGCGCCTCGAGCCGGGCGTAATCCCAGCTCCGCGCGTCGGCATCGAGGACCTCGACTCCCGCCAGCCGCGCCCGGAGCGCCGTGCCCAGCGCCCGGTCGATCTCGAGGGCGATCACGCGCCCGGCGCGGCCGGCCACGAGACCGGTCAGCGCCCCATCGCCCGGCCCGATCTCGACGACGAGATCGCGGCCGGTCGGCGCGACGAGATCGACGATCGCGCGGGCGGTCGCGCGATCGCGGAGAAAGTGCTGGCCGAGGGCGCGTCGCTTCGTCATTGTTCCCTGCCGAGGCCGTGCGTTGTCGAGCGTACCTACACCGCGGAGCGCGATTCGAGCTCGGCCATGAGCGCCGCAAAGACCCGTCGCACTTGCTCGGCGGTGGCTTCACGGGTGCCGGAGTTGTCGATCACGTAGTCTGCCAGCCTGGCCTTGTCGGCGAGCGGCATTTGGCTGGAAATCTTGCGCTGGTTCTCCGGGACGTCGGTGCCGTCGCGTCCGCGGAGCCGGGCCATCTGGGTCGCCTCGTCCGTGACGACCACGACCAGGCGATCCATGTTCTTGTAGTTGCCGCTCTCGATCATCACCGCCGCGTCGAAGACCACGAGGCCCACGAAGCCCTGCTCGGCCAGCTCGTCGAGGCGCGCCAGAAATCGATCGCGGATCGCCGGATGGGTGATCGCCTCGAGCCGCCGGCGCCGCTCCGGGTTGGCGAAGACGATCGCGCCGAGCTTCTTGCGGTCCAGCTCCCCCGTCGCGGTGACGACGTCCCGGCCGAATTCGGTCACGATCTGCGTCAGGGCCGGCTGACCCGGCTCGACCACCTCGCGCGCCAGAAGATCGGCGTCGATGATCTCGCAGCCGAGCTGACGCAGGAGCGCCGAGACCGTGCTCTTGCCCGTCGCGATCCCGCCGGTGAGGCCGACGAGCAGGAACTTGCGGGCCGCGCTCATACCTCCGCCCAGTCGGCTCCAGTCTTCACGTCGACCACGACGGGCACCTTGAGCGGCAGCGCCGCCGCCATGATCTCCCGCGCCAACGCCTCGACGGCGGAGACCTCGTCCGGCGGCGCCTCGAACAGGAGCTCGTCGTGCACCTGCAAGAGCATCCGGGCGCGGAGCCCGCGCGCCGTCAGCGCCGCCTGCACGCGGACCATCGCGATCTTGATCATGTCGCTGGCGGTGCCCTGCACGGGCGCGTTCATCGCCATGCGCTCGGCGGCGTTGCGGGCGACAGGGTTACCGCTGGCGAGGTCGGGCAGGTAGCGTCGCCGGCCGAGCAGCGTGCTGACATAGCCGCGCTCGCGCCCCTCGGCCAGCGTCCGGTCGATGAACGCCCGCACCCTCGGGTGCGTCGCGAAGTAGTCGTTGATGTAGCGCTGCGCCTCCTTCTGGTCGATCTTCGTCGCCTGCGACAGCCCGAACGCCGAGACACCGTAGAGGATCGCGAAGTTGGCGCTCTTGGCGATCGTGCGTTGCACTGACGTGACCGAGGCCGCCGGCACCTTGAAGACCTCCGACGCCGTCCGCGTGTGGATGTCCTCGCCGCGTCTGAACGACTCGATGATCGACGGGTCTTCGGACATATGCGCCAGGATCCTGAGCTCGATCTGCGAGTAGTCTGCGGCGACGAATCGCCAGCCCTCTTCGGGAATGAACGCCTGGCGGATCCGGCGCCCGAGCTCGGTCCGGATCGGGATGTTCATGAGGTTCGGGTCCTGCGAGCTGAGCCGTCCAGTGGACGCGACGAGCTGGTTGTACGTCGTGTGGATCCGCCCGGTGCGCGGGTTGATGAGCCCCGGCAAGGTGTCGGCGTACGTGCCCTTGAGCTTCGCGAGGCTCCGGTGCTCGAGGATCTTCGCCGGGAGCGGATGGCCGAGCGCCAGCTCCGTCAGCACGTCGGCGTCGGTCGAGTAGCCCGTCTTTGTCCTCCGGACCGGCGGCAGCTTGAGCTTCTCGAAGAGCACCTGCCCGAGCTGCTTGGGCGAGGCGATCGTGAACTCACCGCCCGCGAGCTGATAGATCTCACGCGTCAGATTGTCGAGGTCCCGCTCGAGCTCCTTGGCGAAGGCCTCGAGACGCGCCGGGTCGACGCGGATGCCGTGGCGCTCCATCAGGGCCAGCACCGGGACGAGCGGGCACTCGATCGCCTCGTAGATCGACCAGAGCTCGTGCGCTCGGAGCTCGGCGGCCGCGTGCTCCCAGTAGCGCCAGGCGAACTCGGCGCGCACGCCGACCGCGCGCGACGGATCGGCCGCGGGCGGATACTCGTTGAGCGCGTCCAGACAGACCTGCTCGAGCTTGTAGGTCAGCCGCGCCGAGTTCAGCAGATACGCGGCGACCGCCGAATCGTGGATCGCGGGCGGGGTGAGGCCTCGCGCGAGCCAGGCCTCGAGCAGCGGCTTCGCGTCGTGGATGATCAGCTCGCGCTCGCCGAACGAGGACGGCGGCGCGTCGGCGCCGAGCTCGGCGGGCCCGGCGGCGGGATGGAACACGGCGAGGCCGGCGATGCGCGGTTCCGGCGGCGTCGACTCCCCGGCCCAGTCGAGCGCCAGCGGCGCGCCGGCCGGAACCGGGCCGAGCCATGCGGCGATCGCCGCCTTCCCTTCCAGGCGCGGCGCCGGCTCGGGCGGCGCCTGGGGCGCCGGCGGCGGCAGCTCCTTCACGAGCCGCGTGAACTCCATCTCCATCCAGAGCTGGCGGAGCTTCGCCCAGTCGGGCTCCACGCGGCGGAACGCGTCGAGGTCGAGGGCGACCGGCACTTCGCGGTTGAGCAGCGCTAGCTCGCGCGAGAGGAGCGCGTCCTTGCGCCCGGCGGCCAGGGTCTCGCGGAGCTTGCCGGGGATCAAGGTGAGGTTCTCGTACAGACGCTCGACGGAGCCATACTGGCCGATCAGCTTCACCGCGGTCTTCTCGCCGACGCCGCGGACGCCCTTGATGTTGTCGATCGTGTCGCCCATGAGCGCCAGCACCTCGGCGATCTGGCCCGGCTCCACGCCCCAGCGCTCACGCACCTTCGCCTCGTCGTAGAGCACGGGCTCGCCGGTGCGCCCGGCGACGCTCAGCACGCGAACCCGCGGGCCGACCAGCTGGAGCAGATCCTTGTCGCCGCTCACCACGACGACCTCGAGCTCCGGCTGGGCGAGCGCCTTGTCGACGATGGTCGCCAGCACGTCGTCCGCCTCGAACCCCCTGACCTCGAGGACCGGCGTGCGCAGCGCCTCGAAGAGCCGGCGTACGTAGGGAAGCTGGCGCACGAGGTCGTCCGGCATCGGGCTGCGCGTCGCCTTGTATTCGGTGGACAGCGCGTCGCGGAACGTCGGCCCCGGCGGATCCCACGCGATCGCCAGATAGTCGGGCTGCTCTTCTCGGATCAGCTTCCACAGCATCGTGCTGAGGATCAGCACCGCGTGGCTCGGCACGCCGCGGGACGTCGAGAGATAGCCGACCGCGTGGTAAGCGCGGAAGAGATGAGAGTGGCCGTCGACGATAAAGAGTCGTTTCATGACATGCCTTGCTCATATGCCTCGCGCACGGCGGTTGCGGTCTCGCGGTACGCGTCCAGGAATGCCTGGCGCGATTCGTAGCCGAGGGCGGTCGCGACTCGCGCCGGCATCGGTCCGGCCAGCTCGATCGTGTCCGAGGGGCGCGCGCCCAGCAGCCGGAGCGCGGCCGAGCTGCGACGGAGGAGCCGATAGCGTTCGACGAGCCCCGCCGTCGTCGCCCGATCGAGAACGCCCGCGCGCGCCAGGCCGTTCAGCGCCGCGGTCGTGGTGAACCGGCGCACGTCGGGCTTGTCGTGGCCGTGGACGAGCTGGAGCGCCTGGGCGAGGAACTCGACGTCGACGAGCCCGCCGCGTCCGTATTTCACGTGCAGGCGCCCGCGCGTTTCCCGGCCGAGCTCGCGCTCCATCCGGGTGCGTACCTCCGCGATCTCCTTCAGCGACGCCCGGGGCAGCGGGGCGCCGTAGACCAGCTGGCGTAGCGCCGCCCGGACGCGGCGCGCGAGGGCACGGTCGCCCAGGATCAGCCGGGCCCGGGTCAACGTCTGCCGCTCCCACAGGTCGCCATGCTCCAGATAGTACCGCTCGAGCGCGGCGACGCTCGAGGCGAACCCGCTGCCCTTGCTGCCGGGCCGCAGGCGCAGGTCCACGGGAAAGGCGACGCCCGCCGAGGTGATGTCGCCGAGCACCGAGGCGAGCCGCTCGACCGCCAGGCTGTAGAACCAGTGGGCGTCGATGCGCTCGGCTCCGTCGGTCGTGCCGTCCTCGCCGAAGACCACGAAGAGGTCGAGATCCGAGCCGGTGACGAGCTCGCGCCCGCCGAGCTTGCCGAGCCCCACGATGACCGACGGGATGAACCGACCGGACGCGTCGCGCGGAGCGCCGTACCGCTCGACGAGCGAGCCGAGGGCGAGGAGCCAGCCGGCGGCGAGCGTGGCCTCGGCCAGCGCCGTCATCTCGCGCGAGTACGCATCGATCGTCGTGACGCCCAGAACGTAGCGCCAGACGACCGCCAGCTCCTCCGCCTGCTTCACCCGACGCAGCCGGTCGCGCCGCTCGGTCGGCGTCGTGCCGGGCGCGCAGACGGCCGCCAACGCCTGGCGCATCGCCGCCTTCGACTTCCGGGCCAGGAGCCGCTCGGGGTTGGCCAGCGAGGCCAGCAGCTCGGGCTGGGCGATGAGGAGCTCGGTGAGCAGATCACCGCCGGCGCAGACCTTGACGAGCCCGAGCAGGAGATCGGGATCGTTCGCGAGGAGCTCGACGAGCCCGGCGCGCGGTCCGGCCGCCGCCAGCAAGCGCTCGAATTGATTCAGCGCCTCGTCCGGGTCGGGGCTCTTCCAGAGGGCGTCGAGGAGCAGCGGATAGAGGCGCGCGAGCGCCGCGTCCAGGTGCGCCGCGTACGGTATCAGCGGCCGGCCCTCGAGGATCAGCTGCAGGTTGTGCCGCGCCCGCTCGGGATCCTTGAATCCGGTCGCGCGAAGCGCCGTCAGGCTCGGCAGACGCGGCCGGCGCCGCGGCCCGAGCTCGCGATCGGCGAAAAATTCCCTGAAGGCGCGATGCACGGACGTCGTGACCGTGCGGTGGCGCGCCTGGAACTCGCGCGCGGCGCGCGCCGGGGTGCCGTGGACCCCTACGCGCCGGGCCAGGCGCCCGAGCTCCTGCGGGTCCTTGGGCAGCGTGTGCGTCTGAAGCTCGTGGAGGATCTGCAGCCGGTGCTCGACGGTTCGCAGGTGCTCGTAGTCCCGTGAGAGCAGCCGGCCGAGATCGGGCGCCAGGTACCCGCGCTCGGTAAGCCGAAAGATCGCCTTCAAGGTGTTCGGCGCGCGCAGCCACGGGTCGTCGCCGCCGTACAGGAGCTGGAGCGCCTGGACGATGAACTCGATCTCGCGGATGCCACCACGCCCGAGCTTGACGTTGGTCGCCTCGCCGCCCTTCGCGCGGACGGCGCCGTCGATCTGCGTCTTCATCGCGCGGATCGCCGGGACGACACCGGCGTCGAGCCCGGGGCGATAGACGGTCTCGCGGGCCAGGCTCATGAAGCGGGCGCCGACCGCCGGGTCGCCGGCGGCGATGCGCGCCTTGATCAGGGCCTGCCGCTCCCACAGCTCGGCGCGCTCGCGATAGTAGGCGCGGTAGCCGTCGAGCGAGAGGACGATCGGACCCATCCGCCCCTCGGGCCGCAAACGCAGATCGACGCGGAACACGTAGCCCTCGTCGGTGAACCCCTCGAGCAGCGAGACCAGCTCGCGGCAGACGCGCGTGAAGTACTCGCCGTTGGCCACGCGGCCGGCGCGGCCGCCCGCCGTCTCGCCGTCCTCGCCGTAGACGAACATCAGGTCCACGTCGGACGAGTAGTTGAGCTCCTCGCCGCCGAGCTTGCCCATCGCGACGACCGCGAGCCCGGTCTCGGACCCGGCGGCGCCGATCGGCGCCCCGGACGCCTCGCGGACGGTCGCGGCGGCCTCGGCGAGCGCCCGGGCGATGCACGCGTCGGCCAGGTGCGAGAGCTCCTCGGTCGTCCCGGCGAGATCGGCGTCGCCCAGGAGGTCGCGCGTGCCGATCCGCAGGAGGTGGCGGTACTTGAAGCGGCGAAGCGCGTTCATGCGCGCCTCGCGCGACTCGAACGCGCCGAGCGTCTGCGCCAGGTCGGCCGCCAGGTCCTCGGCGAACCAGAGCCGCATCGTGGCGGGCTCGAGCAGCCACGCCAGGCTGCTCGGGCGCCGGCGTAGCGCGTCGGCCAGCACCTGGCTCGCGCCCAGCACCCGCGCGAGCAGCGGCACCGCGCCCGGGTGGTCGGCGAGGGTCCGGAAGAACACCGAGCGGTCGACGGCCCCCGCGTAGCGCTCGAGGTTGTTGAGCGCCATGTCCGGATCCGCCGCGGCCGCGAGCTCGGTCAGCAGGCGCGGCAGCGCCGGCGCCAGGAGCTCGGCGTCGCGGGGCGTCGGCGTGAGGCTCTCGAGGTTGCGCGCCGCGCCGTCTGGATCCGCGAAGCCGCGCTCTTTCAGTACTCGCCGCAGGCGAGCCGCCGCGGCGCGGCCGCCGGCGGTCAGGAGCTGGGTGGCGGCTCCGTTCAGACGGCCGCCTCGCCCGTCTCGCCCGTGCGGATGCGGATCGATTCGTTGATCGGAAGCACGAACACCTTGCCGTCGCCGATCGAGCCGGTCTTCGCGGCGCCGGCGATCGTGTCGACGACCTTCTTGGCCATCGCATCGCCGACCACTACCTCGATCTTCACCTTGGGGAGAAAGTCGACCGTGTATTCCGAGCCGCGATAGAGCTCGGTGTGGCCCTTCTGTCGGCCGAAGCCCCGCACCTCGGTGACCGTCATGCCGATCACCCCGATGCCGGTGAGGGCCTCCTTCACGTCGTCGAGCTTGAACGGCTTGATGATGGCCTCGACCTTCTTCATCTCAGACCTCCTCGAGAATCGAGATCGCCAGTGCCGACACGTGGGAGCTGATGCGCTTGAGGTTCGTCAGGATGTCCAGGTGGATCTCCGACGTCTCGATCGACTCGGCCAGGCCGGCGCGCAGCCGTCCCAGGTGGGATTCGCGCAGATCGCGCTCGCGCTGCCGCATCAGCGCGCGCTGGTCCAGCACCTCCTGCGCGAGGCCACGGTCGTTGGCCGCGAAG
>QHTE01000006.1:56830-72822 GCA_003220685.1 Candidatus Rokuibacteriota bacterium | reverse complement strand
CGGGCCTGGTAGCGCTTCTTGCGACCGAGCTCCATCAGGTTCTTGTCGATGATGTCCCCGATGTTCTCGAGGTTGCCGATCACCGAGATCAGCCCGATCTCCTTGCGGCTGAGGTCCGGGCCCATCGCGTCACGCCCCAGGCGCGCGAGGAAGAGCTTGATCTCGCGCTCGAGGAAATCGGCCTGGTCGTCGCGCCGCTCGACGTCCTCGAGCAATTCGTGGTGGCTGCTGGCGAAGACCACCGGCACGTCGCGCAGCATCCCCTGCACCACGTCGGCCATGCGCAGGGCCTCGCGCGTGGCCTGGCCCAGCGCCAGCGAGGGCTGGTCGAGCGAGCGCTCGTCCAGGTACCTCGTGCGAAAAGGGCTGTCGCCCTGCTGGTCGTCGGGCACGATCGTCTCGATCGCCCGCGCGGCCAGCGGCGTGAACGGCAGGAACAGGAAGCTGATCCCGACGTTGAAGAACGTGTGCGCGTTCGCGATCTGACGGGCTGGATCGCTCGCGGTGCTGGCCACCAGGGTCGTGAACGGTCCGATGAACGGGAAAACCAGCGCGGCGCCCAGCACCTTGAAGGCGATGTGGGCGACGGCCACCCGCTTGGCCTCGGCCGTCGCGCCGACCGACGCGGTGAGCGCGGTCGCGCACGTCCCGATGTTGGCGCCGAGCACGACGGCCATGGCGCCGTCGAGGGACAGGAGGCCCTGGTGCGCGAATGCGAGGGCCAGCCCGAGCGTGGCGGCCGACGAGGTCACCAGCGCGCTGAACGCGGCGCCGACCAGCACGCCGATCGCCGGGCTCTTGGCGACCGCGTCGAGGAGATCGAGCGCCAGCTGCGACGACTTGAGCGCGCCCGCATTGTCGAGAATGAGCTTGAGGCCGAGAAACACGAGGCCGAGCCCCAAGAGCGCCTGGCCGAGGTCTTTCGGCACGCGTCGGCGCGAGATGAACGTGGCGGTGAAGCCGAGGCCGACCAGGAGCGGCGAGTAATCCGTGATACGGAACGCGATGAGCTGGACGGTGAGGGTCGTGCCGATGTCGGCGCCCAGGATGAGCCCGAGCGTCTGGCGGAACGTCATCAGCCCCGCCGAGACGAATCCGATCAGCATCAGGGTGGTGGCCGCCGAGGACTGGATGAGAGCCGTGGCCGCCGCCCCCGACGCGACGGCGAGTAGCCGGTTGCGCGACAGCCCCGTGAGCATGCTCTTCAGCCTGACGCCGAGGACCCGCTGGAGCGCTTCGCCGCTCAGCCGGATCCCGTACAACAGGAGCGCGATGCCGCCGAACAACGCGATGAGAATGCTCATGGCGCTCGCTCGGTGCCCCGCGCCGGCTCCGACACGTCGAACCACCGCGTCCCCGCCGACGGGGGAAGATGCGCAGTGTCGTTCACCGACATCAGACGCGGGGGCCGCGCGATCGTCAGGGAGCAGTTGTCGATGCGCATGCGCCAGAGGTGGTTGAACGAGACGCCGAGCAGGTGGCAGAGATAGACGCTGATCACGCCGCCGTGGGCGACGACGAGCACGTCCTCGCCGTTTCGGTGGTTCGCGGCGATCCGATCGATCGCCTGGAGCACCCGGGCGCAGACATCGGGCAGCGGCTCGCCGCCCGGCGGCGGGCAATCGAGCGGCGCGCGCACCCAGGAGAAATACGGGTTGCCCTCGCGGGCGCGGACCTCATCGACGGTGCAGCCTTCCCACTCGCCGAGTGACAGCTCGCGCAGCTCGCGAAGCGGCGTGACCGGGATCCCCGTCCCGTTCAGCGCGATCTCTGCCGTGTCGAGCGCCCGGCACATCGGGCTCACGTACGCGGCCGTCACGCGGTAGCCGCTGCGGAGCGCGCTACCGAGGGCGGCGGCCTGCGTGCGGCCGAGATCGGAGAGGCCGACGTCGTTGGCGCCCTGGAACTTGCGCACCTGGTTCCACAGGGACTGCCCGTGGCGCGCCAGCAACAGCCTCACGCCGCGCGCTCCGCGATCTCGCGGGCCCGGCAGAGCCGCGCCAGCGATTCGTCGCGGCCGCTCAGCGCCAGCACGTCGAAGATCGGCGGCGACGCCGTCCGGCCCGTGACCGCGAGCCGGGCCAGCTGCGCGAGGTCGACGAGCTTCAGGCCGAGCTCGTCGGTGAGGCCGCGCACGACCCGCTCGATCGCCGCCACCGTGAACTCGCGCTCGGCCTCGAGGCGCTCGATCAAGGCGTGCAGACGCCGGGCGCCCTCGACCGTCAGGAGCTTCTGCGCCGCCTTGGGCTCGTACACCGAGGGGCGCTCGAAGTAGAACCGGCCCTGCTCCACCAGCTCGACCAGGGTCTTGGCGCGCTCTCGGAGCGTGTCGAGCATCCCGACGAACCGTGCCTGGTCCGCCGGCGGCGTGAGGCCGGCCGCGCGGACGAACGGCGCCGCGAGCCCGGCGAGCCTGGCTCCGTCCATCGTCTTGAGGTAGTGCTGCGAGAGCCACTCGAGCTTGATCGCGTCGAACACGGCGGCCGACGTCGCGACGTCCTTGATGTCGAAGAGCTCCACGAGCTCGGCGCGCGAGAACACTTCCTGGTCGCCGTGCGACCACCCGAGCCGCGCCAGGTAATTCACGAGCGCGTCGGCCGGGAAGCCGGCGTCGCGGAAGGCCTGGACGGACGTGGCGCCGTGGCGCTTCGAGAGGCGGCTCTTGTCCTTGCCCAGGATCAGCGACACGTGCGCGAACTCGGGGACGGCATAGTCGAGCGCCTCGTAGCAGAGGATCTGCTTGGGCGTGTTCGACAGGTGGTCGTCGCCGCGGATGACGTGCGTGATCCGCATCGTGACGTCGTCGACGACGACGCAGAAGTTGTAGGTCGGGGTCCTGTCGGTGCGCACCAGGATCCAGTCGTCGAGCTGACGGTGCTCGAACGTCACCGGCCCGTGGATGAGATCGTTGACCACCGTCGCGCCCTCGGTCGGAATGCGCAGACGCAGCGCGCCGGCGGTGAGGCCGCGCTCGCGGCAGCGCCCGGAGTACCGGAACGTCTCGTTCCGCCGCTGGGCCGCCTCGCGCTCGCGGTCGAGGAGCTCGGGCGAGCAGTCGCAGTAATAGGCGCGTCCGGCGGCGAGCAGGCGCTGCGCGTGCTCGCTGTAGATCGCGAGCCGCTCGGTCTGGCGATAGCCCGGCGCCGGCGGCCCTTCGTCCCAGTCCAGACCGAGCCACGTGAGCGCGTCGACGATCGCGACGATGTGCTCGTCGGTCGACCGCGAGCGGTCCGTGTCCTCGATGCGCAGGATGAACGCGCCGCGGTGATGGCGCGCGAAGAGCCAGTTGAAGAGCGCGGTGCGGGCACCGCCGACGTGCAGATGGCCCGTCGGGCTCGGCGCGAAGCGAACGCGCACCGGCGCGGCCACGTCAGTACTGCTCGAAGAGCCGGCCCCAGGGCGTGCCGGCGAAGACCCGGATACGCGCGCGGCCGACGGTCGGATACCAGAAGAGGTCGTGGTAGACGTTCGAGGCGAACGGCGCCCACACCACGAGCGGCGAGTGCAGGAGCAACCGCTTGAGCGGCCGCAGCGGACCGCGCCGGATCAGCTGATCGCCCCAGATCACGAGGCTCCGGCTGGTCGTGAAGCCCATCGAGGTCGCCGCGAGGTCCGTGTCGCCGACGAGCTCGATCTTCCGCGGATCCGCCACGCCGAGCCCCCGCTCGTGACACATCCGGAGGTACGGGATCGCCAGCGGATCGAAGCCCATGATCTTGGCGGCGATCGCGTCGATCGCGACCTGATCCGCGGAGGCGAGGATCAGATTGCCCACGCGCGGCACCATCGTGCGCGGCCCGGCGCCGTCGCCCATGACGGTGCCGTCCATCACCGCGAACACCGACGGGTGCAGCTCGCGCTGCATGTACATGAGGTCGACCATCACCTCGTGGATGTACTCGTGCGCGTAGTGCCGGACTTCCTTCAAGAGACCGCCGAACGCGTTCTTGATCGCGCCGGTGGTGGTGGAATGGCCGTGCACCTTACAGGTGGGCGCGTGCAGGACGTTCTTCCCGACGTACATCGCCGGGATCTCGATGCCCTCGGGGAAGATCGCGTTCAGCTTGAGCAGCGGCGACTGGAACTTGTAGACGATCCACTCGACGTCGGGCAGCGGGATGAACGGCACGCCGTGGCGCTCGAGCACCGGCCGCCACTTGTTGTTCCGGCAGCCGGCGATCGGATTCGTGACCACGGTCTTGTTCTCGACCGGGAAGATCCGCCGGCGGTCGTAGCCGTCGTCGAGCAGCGTCGTCAAGATGCCGTCGACCTGCCAGGGCTGGCTCGAGCACGCCGGGAAGTACTTGGTCCACGAGAGGTTGAGCTTGAGGATCAGGTCCTGATCGCGGGACAGGATCTCGTCGTACTTCAGAAGCCGCATCAGCCGGCCGTAGTCCTCGACGACGGTCTCGGGGCGGGTGCGGAGGAGGGCGACTGCGCTGGACATGCTACCGATATCTTACTCTAGCCGCGCGCCGTAAATGATCAGCAGAACCGCGCAGATCCAGCAGACCGTGTTGATCAGGAGCGCGCGGTCGCTGAGCAGCAGCTCCGAAGGGTTACCTCCGAGGCGGCGCTGATACAACAAGTAGAGGTAGCGGAAGATCCCGTAGAGCACGAAGGGCAGGGTCGCCGGCAGCAGGTGCGTGTGGAACTTCGCCACGGTCTCCGACGACATCGTGTAGAGCGCGTAGGCGGTCACGGTCGACGCGGTCACGACCGCGATCATCTGGTCCAGCAGGGCCGGGCTGTACTCGGCGAGGATCGGGCGGTGCCGCGCGGCGTCCTGGTCGAGGGCCACGTACTCGTAGCGGCGCTTGCCAAGGGCCAGGAAGAGCGCCAACAAAATTGTGCAGATCAGGAGCCAGCCGGACATCTCGACGTCGATGACGACCGCGCCGGCCACCGCGCGCAGCACGAACCCCCCGGCGACGACGATCACGTCGACGATGACGACGTGCTTGAGCCACGCCGAGTAGGCGACGAGCAGCGCGACGTACGCGAGCGCCGTGAGCAGGAAGGCGCGCGACAGCAGCGCGGCGAGCCCGAGGCCGCCGACCACGAGCACGACGGCCGCCCCGACGGCGACTGGGACGGGCAGCCGGCCGGCGGCGATCGGCCGCGCGCGCTTGCGCGGGTCCAGGCGATCGCGCTCGCGGTCGGCGACGTCGTTGATCAGATAGATCGCGCCCGACAGGCCGCAGAAGATCGCGAACGCCGCGAGCGCCGTCCACGCGGAATTCGTGAAGAGCCGCTGCGCGAAGACCAGGCCCGCGACCACGAACAGATTCTTCACCCACTGCCGCGGGCGCATCGAGACCACGATCGCTTTCAGCATCGTCACGCCTGATTCGTGCGTGGGCCCGCTCGGAGGCGGGGGCGCCGGGCGCGAGCCGCGGCACGGTCGGTATGAGATGGAAGCGTCGCGGGGCTCGCCGCCTTGACTGCGGAGCGCTCTCTCCGGCTTCGCACCGGCACCTAGAGGCGGATGACGTGGGGTGCGGGCGGGAGACTGCCGGTCGCGTTGCGGGTGTCGATCACGAGGGGCGACTCGCGGATGATCGCCGACCAGTCGTAGGTGGCGTGGTTGGTCAGGATCAGCACGACGTCGCGCGACACCAGGGCCGCGGCGTCCCACGCGATCGACTTCATCGGGTGCGCGCCGATCAGCACCGACGACACGTAGGGGTCGTGGTACTCGACCACGGCGCCCTTGGCGAGGAGACCCTCGACGATCTCCAAGGCGGGCGAATCGCGCACGTCGGCGACGCCCGCCTTGTAGGCGACGCCGAGCACGAGGATGCGCGCGCCGCGCAGGGCCCGGGTGCGGTCGTTGAGCGTGTCGGCCACCAGCTGCACGACGTACGCGGGCATGCGGCGGTTGATCTCGTCCGCGAACGCGATGAAGCGTGGCTCGTAGCCTTCGAGCCGCACCTTCCACGAGAGATAGTGCGGGTCGGAGGGTAAACAGTGGCCCCCGAGGCCGGGCCCTGGATAGAACGGCATGAAGCCGAACGGCTTGGTGGAGGCGGCGGCGATCACCTCCCACACGGAGAGTCCCAGGCGTCGGCACATGATCGCGAACTCGTTGACGAGGGCGATGTTCACCGAGCGGAACGTGTTCTCGAAGAGCTTGACCATCTCGGCCGTCTCGGGGCCCGAGACGGGCACGATCTGGGGCGCCACGCGCGCGTACAGCGTCGTCGCGAGCTCACGGCAGGCGTCGGTGACGCCGCCGACGATCTTGGGGATGTCGCGGAGCGTAAAGCACTTGTTCCCCGGGTCGATCCGCTCGGGCGAGAACGCCAGGAAGATGTCGCGGCCCACGGCGACGCCCTTGGCCTGGAAGCGCGGGGCCAGCACCTCCTGCGTGGTGCCGGGATAGGTCGTCGACTCGAGCACGACCAGCTGCCCCGGCCTGATGATGGTCGCGACGGCGTCCGCGGCCGCGACGATGAAGGAGATGTCGGGCTCCTTCGACTTGCCGAGCGGCGTCGGTACGCAGATCACGATCGCGTCCGCGTCCTTCAGCGCCCCCACGTCGTCGCGGGCGCTGAGGCGGCCGGCCCGCACGAGGCGCCCGAGCTGTTCGTCCGTCACGTCCTCGATGAAGCTCGCGCCCGAGCGGATGGCGGCGACGCGCCGCGCGTCGAGATCGATGCCGATCACGTCCGCGCCGGACTCGGCGAAGGCGACCGCCAGGGGCAGCCCGACGTAGCCGAGCCCGATCAGGCCCACGGTCGGGCTCTCGGCCAGCCGCTGCTTGAGCGCTTCGGCAGCCGCCGTCACAGGCGCTCGCACGCGCGGCGCACGCCGGCCACCGCGCGCTCGACCTCGTCGTCGGTGAGCTCGGCGAAGCACGGCAGCGACAGCACCTCGCGCGAGGCGCGCCAGGCCTCGGGCCAGCGCCGCTCGGCGCCGCCGCCGAACATGGGCTGATCGGGCACCGAGCGCGGGTAGTAGACCGCGGTCGAGATCCCCTCGTCGGTCAGGAGCTTCGCGAGCGCGTCGCGCTGCGGGTGTCGCACCGTGAAGAGATGGTACACGTGACGCGCCTGCGCCGCCTCGATGGGAAGCTCGAGCCCGAGGCCCGCCAGTCCCTTGTGGTAGAGACCGGCGATCCGGCGGCGGGCCGTCGTCCAGGCGGCCAGACGCCGGAGCTTCACGCGCAGGAAGGCCGCCTGCAGCTCGTCGAGCCTGCTGCAGTAGCCGAGCTCGACGTGCTCGTATCGTCCGCTGTCGCCGTGGTGCCGAAGCTTCCTCACGCGCTCGGCCACGTCCTGGCGCCGCGTCACGACCATCCCGCCGTCGCCGCACGCCCCGAGGTTCTTGGTCGGATAGAACGACAGGCACGCGGCGTCGCCCAGGGCGCCGACGGGCTCTTCACCCCACGCGGCGCCGACGGCCTGGGCGGCATCCTCGATCACAGCCAGACGGTGGGCGCGGGCCAGCTCGAGCACGCGATCCATCTGGGCGGGCTGACCGTAGAGGTGGACAGGCATGATCGCGCGCGTCCGCGGCGTGATCGCGCGCGCGGCCGCGGCCGGGTCGAGCGTGTACGTCGCCGGGTCGATGTCGGCGAAGACGGGCGTAGCGCCCGCCATCACGATCGTCGTCGCGGAGGCGACGAACGAGAACGCCGGCGTGATGACCTCGTCGCCGGGGCCGATGCCGAGGGCGGTCAAGGTCAGGCGCAGCGCGTCCGTGCCGGAGGCGACACCGAGCGCCCAGGCCACGCCGGAGAGCGCGGCCAGCTCCTGCTCGAGCGCTCGGCCCTCGGCACCCAGCACGAACTGGCTCGAGTCGATCACGCGCGCGCTGGCGGCGAGCAGCTCGGCGCGGAGCGCCGCGTGCTGACGTTGCAGATCGATGAACGGAATCATTTGAACCTCGGTTCGGAGTCCGTCGCGCCCGCGCCCACCCGGGTGCTCACGACGTTCCCGAGCCCGAGCAGGTTGAGCGAGAAACGGAACTCGTTGTCTGGGTTCTTGCCGGGACGATCGGGGTTGCGCCGGACGTAGTCGAGGCTGAGGGCCCAGCAGTCGAACTTGAAGTCGGCGCCGAAACGCGTCTCGACCACGCTGGTCGTGCGGATGTCCCAGTTCGTCTTCACGCGGCCGACCAGGTTGCGGAGGAGATCCACCTTGACCTCGCCCTGGAGAAAATTGGTGGCCTGGTTCGACGCAAGCCCGTTGCCGGGGTTGAAGGTGCCCGGGATCTGCACGAAGTACGGGATGATCACCGGCGGCATCCGATTGTAGCGCGTCCCGACGCTCCCGACGATCCGGGGAATGTTCACGGTCACGTCGGTCGTGTAGGCCTGCAGCCCGTCGCCGGTGACGTTGTAGCTCAGGTCGCCGTGGAGCCTCAGCATTTGGCTCGGCTGGATCGTGAGGTCGCCGGCGACGTTGCCGAGCTGAGTGTTCTCGATGTCGTAGGCGCTGGCCAGCACGAGCTTGAAGAGGTCGAAGCGGTCCGCCTCGGCACTGTCCCCGCCGATCGTCCGCCCGCGGATCCGGTTGGTCAAGGAATACTCGAACCAGTTCGCCTCGGGAATGCGGTCGGTCTGGTTGGTCCAGAGTGGCAAGCTGTAGAAGTTGTGCCCGATGATCCGGATGTAGTGCACGCGCGGCTCGATCGAATGGAGCAGCCGGTCGAGGCCCGCCCAGCCACCCAGCTCGTACACGCGCGAGGCCCGGCTCTCGGCGTCGCTCCCGAACTCGAGCAGCTCGCGGACGCGCGGCTCGCCGTTGGTGTCCTCGATCGCCGCCCCGCCCGCGACCGGGGAGTGGACGTCGGTGACGGTCGTGCTGTAGGCAGTGACGCGCCCGCCCACGAAGGGCGTGAGGGTCGCGTAGCCCGCGAGCGGGACCGGCCGCGAGACGAGGGGATGCAGATCGAAGCGAGCGCCTTCGGAGCCGGCGTACCGGAGGAAGTTCACGAGGCTCGTGTCCGTCTGATAGAGAAAGCCCGGGAGTCCGGGCAGCTCCTGCCGGACGCCGCTCAGTGTGAGCTCGGGCACGCGCTGCAGCTCGACCGGGCGCGGGGTCGTGAGGTCCTGGTACCAGTAGAGGCGGCTCACGAAGCTCCAGTTCGTCCACGTCTTGGTCAGGAAGAGATTCGACTCCGCACGCTGCGCGGAGCGCTGCGCGAGCGCCGACTCGTAGTCGCGGAGCACGGTGTCGTCGGACACTGCGTTCAGGTCGCCGCGCAGCGACAGGCCCGGGGCGATCTGCCAGTCGTGCTTGACGCTCCCGAAGCCGCGGAGCTCGCCCTCCTTGAAGACCTCGTCGACGAAGTAACCGTTGAGCCTGCCCTTCTGGTCGTTCGAGATGATGTAGCGATACTCCGCCGCGCCGCCGAAGCCCCGCCGCTCGTAGGCGGCCAGGGTGGCCGTGGCGTCCTGGCTGTCCGAGATCGCCCAGAAGAACGGGATCTCCGCGAAGAATCCCTTCTTGGTGGAGGTGCCGAGCTGCGGCGGGAGAAAGCCGGTCTGCCGCTCGCGGCGGATGGCCGCCGCGAAGGCCGGAAAGTAGGGGATGATCGGCACCGACTTGGCCCAGAAGGACGCGTTCCAGCCGTAGACGAAATCCTCGAGGTCCGCCGTGGCCTCGCCCAGGTGGAACGACCACGTCGGCGGCTCGTCCTCGCACGTCGTGAACACGCCCTGGCGGACGCGATAGACGCTCTCGCCCAGACGCTCCAGACGCTCGCCCGTGAGGCGGTAGTAGGGCGCGGCGTGCAACTCGCCCTGATAGACGACGCCGGTGCCGGTCTTGATGTTGTACTCGATCCGCTCGCCGGTCAGCCGATCGTCGCCATCGTAGAAGATCGCGCGCCCGGTCGCGACGGCATCGCCGGTCGTGCGATTGATCTCGACGCGATCGGCGAGCAGGCGCCCGGTGCCCCGGGTCACCTCGACGTTGCCGGTGGCCACGAGCAAGTTGTCGGGGCCGATCTGTTCGAAGCGGTCCGCCACGATCGACACCTCGCCGCCGGCCGTCGGCACGCTCTGCTGACTCTGAGCCCGGGCGAGCTGTGGAGAGGCCACCGCGGCGACGCTCGCGAGCAAGAGACAGAGGATCGAAGCCCGGGCTCGCGTCATGAATGTTCGAGAGCGCTCCCGTCAGAAGGGGAGACTCATGCTACCAGTCCCTTTTTCGAGCGGGCAAGGTTTATCGCTCCCGGTGAGGTAGCGGAGCACGTCGCCGATCAGGAACAGGGAGCCGGCGACGCAGACGATCGGGGTTGTCGCGTCCTGGGCGGCTCGCTCGAGCGCTTCCGCCGGCGAGCCGGCGATCTCGACGCTCTGGACCTTGGCGGGCACGACGGCGCGGAGCGCGTCGGGCGCGGTGGCGCGCGGGCTCGTGGGCGCGACGAGGATGAACCGATCCGCGAGCGGGGCCAGCGCGGCTACGATGCCGGCGGCGTCCTTGTCGGCGAGGACCCCGAGGACGAAGGTGACGCGCGCCTCGCCGAAGACGTCGCGCAGCGAGACGGCGAGGGCGCGGGCGCCGGCCGGATTGTGCGCGCCGTCCAGCACGAAGAAGCCGGTCGCGCGCCGGAAGATCTGGAAGCGGCCCGGCCAGCGCGCGCGCGCGAGCCCGCCGCGAATCGCGGCGTCGCCGACGCCGAGCGCGCGCGCGGCCGTGACGGCGAGGAGCGCGTTGGACGGTTGAAAGCTGCCGGGCATGGCGAGCTCGACGCCGGCCAGCGACCACCCCGGACCCGCGCAGGTCAGCCGCTGGCCGTCGGGGCCGCGGCGCTCGACCGAGACCGACAGGTCGCGACCCTCGAGCAGCAGCGGAACGCCGACCGCGCCGGCGCGCGCCACGATGACGCGCTCGGCCTCCGGCGCCTGCGCGGCCGAGACCGCGACGCCGCCGCGGATGATCGCCGCCTTTTCGGCCGCGATCGCCTCGATGGTGGGGCCGAGCACGGCCTGATGGTCGAGGTCGATCCGCGCGATCACGGCGACCTCCGGAGCCCCCACTGTCGTCGCGTCCAGCCGCCCGCCCAGACCGACCTCGAGGACGGCCACGTCGACCGCTTCCCGCGCGAAGTGGTCGAGCGCCAGGGCCGTCGTCGCCTCGAACATCGTCGCGTCGAAGCGCGCGACGAGCGTGCCAAGCGCCTCGACCCCGTCGACCACGCTGTCCTCCGGGATCGGCTCGCCGTTGACCCGGATCCGCTCGCGGAACGAGACCAGATGGGGCGAGGTGTAGAGGCCGACGCGGTGGCCGGCGGATTTCAGGATCGCGGCGAGCATCGCCGACACCGAGCCCTTGCCGTTGGTGCCGCCGACCTGGATCAGCCGGTAGCGCTGCTCGGGGCGGCCGAGCGCGTCGAGGAGGCCCTCGATCCGCTCGAGCCCCTGGCGCATGCCCGCGTGCTCGCCGCCCCGGAGCGCCTGGATCCGGGCGACGGCCTCGGCGTACGTCACGAGCGGGCTACCGCGATCGGGGCGGCTCGGCGGCGAAGAAGGCGAGAATGCGGCGGAGCGTGTCCTTGAGGTCGCGCCGCTCGACGATCATGTCGAGCTGTCCGTGCGCGAGCAAGAACTCCGAGCGCTGGAAGCCTTCGGGGAGCGGCTGGCGGATCGTCTCGGCGATGACCCGCGGCCCCGCGAAGCCGATCAGCGCGCGTGGCTCGGCCATGATGACGTCGCCGAGCATCGCGAAGCTCGCGGTGACGCCGCCGGTCGTGGGATCCGTGAGGATCGAGATGTAGGGCAGCCGGGCGGCGGCCAGCCGCTCGAGCGCGGCCGACGTCTTGGCCATCTGCATCAGCGAGAGGATGCCCTCCTGCATCCGGGCGCCGCCGGAGGCCGAGACGATCAGGACGGGCAGGTGCTTGTCGATGGCGAGCTCGATCGCGCGTGTGAGCTTCTCGCCGACGACCGAGCCCATGCTGCCGCCGAGGAATCCGAACTCGAAGACGGCCAGGACGGCCGGCTGCCCGCCGATCGACGCGATGCCGCAGATGACCGCCTCGTCGGTCGAGGTCTTCTGGGCGGCGGCCCGCACGCGCTCGCGGTATTTCTTCGTGTCCTTGAAGGTCAGCGGATCGGTCGTCGTGAGACCGGTTTCGCGCTCCTCGAACGAGCCGGCGTCGGCGAGCTGGCCGATGCGCTCGCGGGCGGAGATGCGGAACGGGTAGTGACACTTCGGGCACACGCGCCCGCCGCGCTCCACCTCGGCTCGGTAGATGATCTCCTTGCAGGAGTCGCACTTGATCCACAGCCCTTCGGCGATGACGACCTTGCTGCCGCTCGACTCCTCTTTGCGCTTGAACCAGGCCACCGTGACCTACCGCCTCGCCCGGACGGCCGACGTCGCCAGGGGCTCGCGGAGCGGCGCCTTGAGCTCGGCGATGAACTTGCCGACGTCGTCGACGAGGCTCGGCGAGCCCGCGCGCGCCTCCACGAGGCGGACGATCGCCGAGCCGACGATCGCGCCGTCGGCGACACGCCCCACCGCCGCCACCTGCCCGGGCGTGCTGATCCCGAAGCCGACGCACACCGGCATCGTCGTCACGCGCCGGATCGCGCCGATCTGGGTCGCCATGTCGGCCGGCAGCTCCTGGCGCTCGCCGGTCACGCCGGTGAGCGACACGGCGTAGATGAAGCCGCGGCTCTTCTTCGCGATGAGGCGCACGCGCGGCGGCGTCGAGGTCGGCGCCGCCATGTAGACCAGGTCGAGCCCGGCCGCGGCCGCTTCGCTCGCGAGCGGCTCGCTCTCCTCGGGCGGCATGTCCACCACGATCGCGCCGTCAACGCCGGCGTCGACCGAGGTCCGGGCAAACGCCTTCAGGCCGAACGCCAGCACGGGGTTGTAGTACGTCAGCAGCACGAGCGGCACGTCGGTCTCGGCGCGCAGCGCCGCGACCGTCTCGAGGACGCGCGGCACCGAGGCGCCGGCGGCGAGCGCGCGCGTGCCGGCGCGCTGGACCACCGGCCCGTCGGCGAGCGGATCCGAGAACGGTACGCCGAGCTCGACGACGTCGGCGCCGCGGTGGGCGGCCTCGACCACGAGTCGCCGCGTGTCGGCGAGCGAGGGGTCGCCGGCGGTGAAGTAGGGCACGAGCGCCCGCTCGCCGCGAGCGCGCAGGCGCCTGAAGGTCTCGTCCAGGCGGCTCATCCGATCTGCTTTCCGAGCGCCTTGGCCACCACGTGCACGTCCTTGTCCCCGCGGCCCGAGAGGCCGATCACGATCGCCTTCGTCCGCGGCAAGGTCTTCGCCAGCTTCATGGCGTAGGCCACCGCGTGCGCCGACTCGAGCGCCGGCATGATCCCCTCGAGCCGCGTCAGCGCCTCGAACCCCTCGAGCGCCTCGGCATCCGTGACCGAGACGAACTCGAAGCGGCCGAGGTCGCGGTAGTACGCGTGCTCGGGCCCGACTCCAGGATAATCCAGGCCGGCCGAGATCGAGTGCGCCGTGGCGATCTGGCCGTCGTCGCTCTGCAGCAGATAGCTCATGCAGCCGTGGAGTACCCCGACGGCGCCGGCGCTCATGGACGCGCCGTGACGGCCGGTCGAAATCCCCTCCCCGCCCGGCTCGACGCCGACGATCCGCACCCGGCGATCGCCGATGAATCGATGGAAGAGCCCGATGGCGTTCGATCCGCCGCCGACGCAGGCGACCAGGACGTCGGGGAGCCTCCGGAGCACGGCGCGCGCCTGACGGCGCGCCTCCCGGCCGATGACGGAGTGCAGGTCGCGGACCATCATCGGGTACGGATGCGGACCGAGCGCCGAGCCCAGGAGGTAATACGTCGTCCGCACGTTGGTGACCCAGTCGCGCAGGGCTTCGTTGATCGCGTCCTTCAAGGTGCGGCTGCCGGACTCGACCGAGATCACGCGCGCGCCGAGCAGGCGCATGCGGAAGACGTTGAGCGCCTGGCGCTCGACGTCCTCGGCGCCCATGTACACCTCGCACTCGAGCCCGAGCAGCGCCGCGGCGGTGGCGGTCGCCACGCCGTGCTGGCCGGCGCCCGTCTCCGCGATCACCCGCCGCTTGCCCATCCGCTCGGCCAGCAGGGCCTGGCCGAGCACGTTATTGATCTTGTGCGCGCCGGTATGGCAGAGGTCCTCGCGCTTGAGATAGATGCGCGCGCCGCCGCACTGCTCGCTGAGCCGCTCGGCGAAGTAGAGCGGCGTCGGCCGGCCGGCGTAGTCCCGGAGCAGGTCGGCGAGCCGGCGCTGGAATTTTCGATCGCGCTTCGCCGCGGCCCAGGCCTGCTCGAGCTCGATCAGTGGCGCCATGAGCGTCTCGGGGACGAAGCGGCCGCCGAAGCGCCCGAAGTGCCCGCGCGCGTCCGGAAGCGCCCGCGTCACCGGGCACCCTTGGCCTCGGCGACGAACCGCCAGACCATGTCGGGGTCCTTGCGACCGGGCTGCGCCTCGACCCCCGAGTTCACGTCGACCCCGTACGGATGCGCGGTCGCGACCGCGCGAGCGACATTCTCGGGCGTGAGGCCCGCCGAGAGGATGATCCGCCACCGCTCGTTCGCCAGATCGCGGGCGATCGACCACTCGATCGGCTGGCGCGCCTCCCCTTCGCTCCAGCGCGCGGCGCTGTCGAGCAAGAGCGCGGACGCGTGCTTGCGGTAGGCGAGGAACTTCACCGTCGGCGTCCACGGCGCCATCCCGCCGAGCTCGCCCGAGGGCGCCGGGAGCTTGATCGTCTTGATCACCGGCACGGGGTAGCCCTCGAGGTCCTCCGGCTTCTCGTCGCCGTGGAACTGCAAGGCGCTCAGGCCGCACTCCTCCTGGACCGCCTTGATGTGGCCCATCGGGTGATCCCAGAAGATGCCGACCGTCGTGACGAACGGCGGCAGGGCGCGGACGATCGGGGCGACCTTCTCGGGCGTCACGAAGCGCGGCGTGTTCTCGACGAAGATGAAGCCGAGCGCGTCGGCGCCGGCTTCGACCGCCGTCATCGCGTCCTCGAGGTTGGTGATGCCGCAGATCTTGACGCGGGTCATTGATGAATGGGGGGGGCGGGACGCCCCCCCCATTTCCCCCCCGGCTCGCGGGGCGCCCGGCTCACGCGTACTCCTTGCGCCGTGGTGCGCGCCTGGCGGCGCGGCGCCCGGCTCACGCGTACCCCTTGCGCCGTGGTGCGCGCCTGGCGGCGCGGCGCCCGGCTCACGCGTACCCCTTGCGCCGTGGTGCGCGCCTGGCGGCGCGGCGCCCGGCTCACGCGTACTCCTTGCGCCGTGGTGCGCGCTTGGCGGCGCGGCGCCCGGCTCACGCGTACTCCTTGCGCCGCGATGCTTTCGCGGGGCGCCCGGCTCGCGCGTACTACTTGCGCCGTGTTCATCGCGAGTCCACCAGGGTCAGCTCTCTGATCTTCGCGGGAATGTCGGCCGCGCGGACGAGGCCCTCGCCGACGAGGATCGCGTGGGCGCCGGCGACGACGACCTGGCGGACGTCGGCCGCGGTGAAGAAGCCGCTCTCGCTGACCACGATCGGGCCGAGCGGGATCAGCGGCAGGAGCTCGAGCGTGGTCGCGATCCGCGTCTCGAACGTAGCGAGATCGCGGTTGTTGATCCCGATGATGCGGCTGCCGACCGCGAGCGCCTGGTCCACTTCGGTGGCGGTGTGGCACTCGACCAGCGCCGCGAGGCCGAGTCCCTTCGCGGCGGCGAGCAGCTCCGCGAGCCGCGCGGGCTCGAGGATCGAGGCGATCAGGAGCACCGCGTCGGCGCCGGCCGCGCGCGACTCCCAGAGCTGGTACTCGTCGATCGTGAAGTCCTTGCGCAAGAGCGGCACGTCGACCGCCGCGCGTACGCGACGCAGATCGTCGAGGCTCCCCTGGAAGTATTTCTCGTCGGTGAGGACCGAGATCGCGTGGGCGCCGTGGCTCGCGTACGTGGTGGCGAGGGCGACCGGATCGAGGCCGCTCGAGAGGACGCCGCGCGACGGCGAGGCCTTCTTCACCTCGGCGATCAGGCGGACCGACGCCGGCAACGGGCGGAGCGCGCCTTCG
>QHTE01000006.1:0-56813 GCA_003220685.1 Candidatus Rokuibacteriota bacterium | reverse complement strand
TCAGCGCGCGTGTTGGCGGCGATCTCGTCGAGGACCGACATAGCTCGGCGCTAGAAATCGCGCCGGAGCCCCTGCCGTCGCAGCGTGTCGAGCGGGACCGACCTGAGCTGGTCGAGCACGAAGTCGCGGATCGTGCGCGGGGGCGGCAGATCGCGGACGATGCGCCCGCCACGGACGAGCGGCTTGAGCAAGGATTCCCAGGCGCCGCCGTCGGGCGGGCGCTGCCCGGCGGGCACCATGACGGTCTGGCGCGTGCCTTGCCGCCGGTAGACTTCCTTGGCTCCCGACCACTTACCGCGCTTGGCCTTGGGCTGGCCCTCGATTTCGACGATGTCGAGGGCGAAGTTGAGCACCGGAGCGTTGGCGATCGACGTCCCGACCCCGTAGCCGTCGGCGACTGGATTCAGGGACACGATCTCGTACTCGTCGACGCCACCGGAGGCGAGGATCTTCACGTGGTGGTGCCCGCGCAGGTTGAGCTCCCAGCGCACCTCTTCGAGGATCCGATAGAAGTCACCGCGGCGCGACGACGGCGTGTCGAGCCGGACCGCATAGAGATCCTTGCCCAGGGCTTCCGCGACCCGGATCGCCTCGAACTTCTCGTCCTGCAGGGTGTCGATCAGCGCCACCCGACGCACTTTCGGGTCGACGACCGCGTCGAAGGCCCGGAGCGCCTCGACCGTGTCGCCGATCATGAGGACCAGCGAATGCGGGATCGTCCCCATCGGATCGGCGTCGATCAGCTCGGCCGACTTCGTCACCGCCACGCCGTCGCAGCCGCCGATGAAGGCGTTGCGCTCGATCATCGGCGCCAGCGAGGGATGCATGCGCCGTGCGCCGAAAGAGATGACCTGCCGCTCGCCCGCCGCCTTCTTGCAGCGCGCCGCCTTCGTGGCGATGCCCGAAGCCTGACAGAGCAGGCCGAGCAGCGCCGTCTCGTACTTGGCCCATTCGACGTACGTTCCCTCGATGCGCAGGACGGGCTGATACGGCTCGAACAGGAGTCCCTCGTCCATCGCCGCAACGTCCACCGGCAGACCCTCGAGAAGCCCGGCCACCTCCTCGATTCCCGCGAGGATGCCCCACTGCCAGTCCTCGGGGAGCGACTTGAGATAGACCTCGGCCTTGACCCGCTTTCGGTCGTTGAGATGGCTCAGGATCTGGACGGTGCGCGTGAAGTAGACGTCCGAGACCTCGCCGCTCTTGATGTCGGCGTCGGCAGCGGTGTGAAACGGGCGCTTCGGGGCGTTCGGCATAGTCCCTGTGACCCTCGGGTCACTCCGAAGGTGGCGAAAAGTGTGTCAGAACCCTTGGGGCAAGTCAAACCTGCCTTCCCAGGATATGGTGGGACTCCTCCTCCAGGCGCATCAATTGATCACGCGGCATTTTCGCGCAGTTCGGCCGCGTGACCCGGCAGCGAATCGATCGCCCAAAAGCCGCGATCTTCGGGTTAGAGGTCGAGCGACTTGAGGTAGGCGCGAAAGTCCCCGGCGAGGTCGGGGCGGGCCAGGGCGAACTCGACGGTGGCCTTGAGGAAGCCGAGCTTGTCGCCGGTGTCGTAGCGCCGGCCCTCGAACTCGACGCCGTACATGGGGCGCCGCGCGCGCAGCGTGCGGAGCGCGTCGGTCAGCTGGATTTCGCCGCGGGCGTCGGCCCCCGTGCCGGCCAGGATCTCGAAGATCTCGGGGGGCAGGACGTAGCGGCCGATGATCGCCAGATCCGAGGGCGCCTCCGCGGCCTTGGGTTTCTCGACCAGGTCGACGATCTCGTGCACGCGGTCCTCGACCGGCCGCGCCGCGATGACGCCGTACTGGTGGATCTGCTGGCGCGGCACGCGCTGCACGGCGAGCACCGGCGCCCCGTACCGACCGCTCACGTCGAGCAGCTGGCGCATGCACGGCGTCTTGGTGCCGCCGATGATGTCGTCGCCCAGGAAAACGGCGAAGGGCTCGTCGCCGACCAGCGAGCGCGCGCAGAGGATCGCGTGGCCGAGCCCGAGCGGCTCGCGCTGGCGCACGTACGAGACCGAGGCCAGCTCCGAGATGGTCTTGATCTGGGCCAGCTCGTCGAGCTTGCCGCGGTCGTTCAGGTAGTATTCGAGCTCGAAGGCCGAGTCGAAGTGGTCCTCGATCGCGCGCTTGCCGCGGCCGGTCACGACGATGATCTCCGACAGCCCCGAGGCGACCGCCTCCTCGACGACGTACTGGATCATCGGCTTGTCGACGAGGGGAAGCATCTCTTTGGGCTGCGCCTTGGTCGCGGGAAGGAATCGCGTGCCGAGCCCAGCGGCCGGAAAGACCGCCTTGCGCGCTTTCATGGCGTCATTATACGTGCCGACTCCGGGCCGCTCTAATACGCCGCAGGAACACGAAGGCCCCCACGTAGGTGAGCGCGCCCGCGACGGCCCCGACGGCGGCCGTGCCGATCAGGAGCGCCAGCGAGACGCTTCGCAGGAGATCGAGCAGGTCGGCCGCCGAGAGGACCGAGGACATCTGCAGGAGCTCGACGATCTCCGCGATGTCGGCGCCGTGCAGGTCCGGCAGCACGAAGACGCCGATGCGCAGCGCGAAGCCGTACACCACCGGCGCGAACCACGGCAGGTTGAGCCAGGCGCCGGTCACCGTCACCGCGCGGTTCAGGCGGAAGATCGTCGCGACGGCGAGCGACAGGAGCGTCTGCAGGCCCCAGAACGGCGTGCAGCTGATGAAGACGCCGACCGCCAGCGCGAGCGCCACCCGCCAGGGCTGCTCGTCGAGCCTCAACACCGCCCCGAGCCGCGCGATGACGGCTCGCTGGAAGCGCTTCACGGCCGCGGCCGCCACCGGCCGACTCCCTCCAGCACCGCGACGATCGCCAGGACGCACGCGGCCTGGATCAGGATCAGGACCGCCTCGCGCGGCGTGGCGTCCTTCAACAAGATGGCCGAGAGGCCCAGGGTCGAGGCCAGGAAAAAGATCAGGAGCACGCTCTGCTTGCGGGTGAGGCCGAGCTCCTCGAACCGGTGGTGAATGTGGTCCCGGCCCGTATAGGCGAGCCACTCGTGCAGCGAATGCACCTTGCCCGTCACCACGCGGGCGATCGCCACGAAGCCGATGTCGAACAGCGGCACCCCCAGAATCAGCGACGGTGTCAGCAAGGCGATGACCGGGTCCCCCTCAGCCCATTCTCCCATCACTGCAAGGCCGGCGAGCGTGAATCCGATGAACGTCGCCCCGCTGTCGCCCAGAAAGATCTTGGCGCGGCCCGGACGGAAGTTGTAAGGCAAAAACCCTAGACAGGCACCCACCAGCGCGGCCGACAGATACATGAGGTAGCGCTGCTCCGTCTGGAGGGCCGCGATGCTGAAGAAGATGCCGGCGATCACGCCGAGGCCGGCGGCGAGGCCGTCCATGCCGTCGAGGAATTGCACTGCGTTGGTGACCGTCACGAACCAGAGAATCGTCAGGGCCGCGTTGATCCACGCGTACGCGGGCACCCCGATGGGCGCCACATTGAGCACGACGCCGTAGGCGATCGCCGCGGCGGCGGCCCCGATGTGACCCACGAGCTTGAGCGACGCCGGCAGGTCCGTGAGGTCGTCCAGGATGCCGATCCCGACGACGAGCGTGGCGCCGACGACGACGCCCTTGAGCTGGAGCGAGAAGTCGAAGCTCGTGAGCACCGTCACCGCGAATCCGCAGTAGACGGCACCACCTCCCAGGAGCGGCGTCGCCACCTCGTGGACCTTGCGGGCCGCCGGCATGTCGAGCACGCGCCAGCGCCGGGCGATCGCGCGGGCCACGGGCGTCGCGAAGAGGGCGACCGCGAACGCGAGCATCACCAGGTAGAGCCACGGCAAGCGCGCCGCGTGGTCGCGGCCCCAGATCGGCACCAGCAGGAGCAGGCCCACGAGCGCCAGCCGCACGAAGTGCGGGGTCACCGGGCCGAGCTTCGCGTGCTCGCCGGGCAGCGCGGACGACGCGGGGGCAGAGCGATCCGGCTCGATCATCACGCGAGCGCTTCGGCGAGCGCCGCCGCGACCGTGTCGGCCTCGTGGTCGGTGAGGAGCGGATAGCACGGGAGCGACAGACACTGGGCCCAGAGCCGCTCGGCGTTCGGGTAGCCGGAGAGCCCGAGGGCCCGGTGAATCGGCCGAAAGACCGGGCGCCGCGCCGCCACGCCCCGCCGCTCGAGGTGCGCCAGGATGGGATCGAGCGGCCTGTCGACGGCGACGACGAACCGGTGGTAGACGTGACGCTCGCCGGCGTCGCCCGGCACGCGACAGTGCGCGGCGCGCGCGAGAGCGGCACGGTATCGCGCAGCGAGCGCGCGGCGCCGCGCGATGAACGCGTCGAGCCGCGCCAGCTGGCCGCGGCCGAGCGCCGCCTGCATGTCCGTCATCTTGTAGTTGAAGCGCACCGCCAGCTCGCTCCGCTCGTCGTAGTCGCGCGCGTCGCGCGCACGGGCGACCAGCTCGGCGGGGCCGGCGACCGCCCCGCCCTCACCGGTGGTGAAGAGCTTCGTCGCGTAGAACGAGCACACGGCGAGCCCGCCCCGCGCGCCGACCGGACGGCCGCCGAGCATGGCGCCGAGCGTCTGGGCGCAGTCCTCCACGAGGGCCACGCCGAGACGCTGGAAGTCGCCGAGGTCCACCGCGAGCCCGAACGGGTGCACGACGATGACCGCGCGGGTCCGCGCGGTGCGCCGGCGCGCCGCGTCCGCGGCCGAGAGCCCGAGCGTCTCGGGATCGGCGTCCGCGAGCACCGGCGTCGCGCCGCACCGCGTGACCGCGTGGTACACCGCGTCGCACGCGTAGGTCGGAACGATGACCTCGTGGCCCGCGTCCACATCGAGGGCGCGCAGCGCGAGCTCGAGCGCGGCGCTGCCCGAGCTGACCGCGGCCGCGGCGGCGACGCCGAGGTACCGCGCGAGCTCGCGCTCGAGTCCCGCCACCTCGGGGCCCTGCGCGAGCTGGCCTCCGCGGACGACGCGCGCGACGCGCTCGGCATCGTCGTCGCTCAGAGTCGGCCGCGAGTGGGGGATGATTCGCGCCGACCTCAGAGGTTCAGGAGCAGCCGGACCGACTGGAAGGCCTCCGCGTACTTGACCCGCGCCTGGATGCCGCGAAAGTTCGCGCACGAGCGGGCGAGCTCGAGGATCGTCAGGTCCTCGATGTTGGTCTTCGTGACCTGCGATTGGTGCGCCTCGAGGCCGGCGAGCTTCGTCACGAGCACGTCGGCGATGTCGGTGGCGCAGTTCGGCGTGAAATTGACCGTCGAGGGCACCTCGAAGAAGAGGAGGTTCGGCACGTAGCGCGTCGCCGACAGCGCGCATTGGGCCAGGTTGCGGTGGTCCTGGTGCGTGTCCTCGGGCGAGTTGACGAAAATCATCCGCGGGTCGGCCTTGCGGATCACCGCCTCGAGCCGCACGATCAGCTCGCGGCTCAGCGGCACCTCGGTGTCCCGGTAGTCGCCCCAGAAGACCTCGCGCACCCCGAGGATGCGGGCGGCCTCCTTCTGCTCGCGGCGGCGCACCTCGGAGTCTCCGCCCAGCGCTCCGTCGGAGGCGACGAAGAGGTAGACCGCGTGGCCACGCTGCGCGTACTTGGCGAGCATGCCGCCGCAGCCGTACTCGATGTCGTCGGGGTGGGCACCGAGGGCGAGGATATTCACTTATGTCGGCTCGGGCGAGAGGCGCGACCACGTGGACCCCTCACAGAGAATGCCGAGGGCCTCATCGCCGTGCATCAATAATAAGTCAACGGCCGAGAGAGACGGAACGAATTCCCCGTATGCCTGGGTGTAGACGGGGTGCTCGTACTGCTGGGTCTCGACGGCGATGCCGGCGGCCGCGAACTGCGCGATATCCATGTAGCGGGCCCCGTCGCGGCCGGCCAGATACGTGTCCGCGCCGACCTCGCGGCAGAGCCCGACGAGCCGCGCGGTCGCGTCCGCCTGCTCCCCGTCCGAGAGTCCGATCTCGGAGGCGAGCCGCGTCGGGGTCGTGATCCCGAGCTTGCGCGCCAGCCACTCGGCGCTGGCGACGGCGACGGGCGCGAGCCGCTCCCACTCGCGGCCGTAGAGGGCGCGGAGCTCGTCCCGATGCCTGGCCCAGCACGGCGCGCCGCCGTACGCGTTCTCGATCGCGGCGAAGTGTCGGATGCGCCAGGGCTGGCTCGAGTCCACCATCACGTCGCGAATGGGCGTGCCGAGCCTGGCGCGCACCGGCACGGTGAGCCATCGCGCTCCCTCGCGCGTCTTGATCCGGTTGCGGTTCTGCCAGCCGTTCTTCTCGTACTGCACGGTGTCGAGGAACACGAACAGGTCGGCGGCCGCCCATTTCGCGAAGTAGCCGAGCCACGGCAGGTAGTGCGGCTGGTGGATGGCGAGCTTCACGTCAGGCGCTTGACGAAGATCGGGTTGCTCAGGAGCCGGCCGGGGCCGCGCACGTCGAGCCGGTAGAACGTCGGCGAGCCGTCGAAGGTGTCGCGGTGCACGGCCCGGAACGGCGGCGTGCCCGTCCACGCTCTCACGACGGCGCCATTGCGCACGAGCGTTACGCGCACCTCGCGCGCCTGGGCCCCGGTCGCCTCGACGGCCACCGTGACGTCGATCGGCGTGGCCTCCGACGCCCGCACGAGATCGCCCGCGACTCCGAAGGTGCCGCCGGCCCGCACCGAGAACTCCGTCAGCGCCAGCTCGGCCCCTGCCTCCTGCTCGACCGCGTAGAACCGGCCGCGCTTGAGTGCGTCGAGCACGGCGCGCTCGCTCCGCTCCTCGACGAGGAACACGGTCCGCACCTTTCCCAGGGTCTTTCCCGCGGTGAAGCCGTGAAAGCCGGACTCGCCGACGGCCCACGCGGGCCGGCTCCGGTCGCCCGCGGCGAACTGGCCGAGCAGGCGGTCCCAGGACCCCCCGGGCCGATCGATCCGCGTCGTGTCCTCGTACACGGCGCCGAAGGCCGTGTACCGCGCCGTCCTCATGAGATCGTCGGGGTACGGCGGCGTGTACCAGGAAACCTTGATCGGTCCCAGCCATCGCTCGCCCGCGTCACGCGCCTCGGGGAACGACCACACGGACACGCCGCCCAGCCGGTCGACGTAGTCGATCAGGTCTTGATGCGGTGCCAGACCGAGATCGCGGTAGGGCGGGTATGGATCGACGGCGAAGGGCCATGCGCGCGCCAGCGCTAGCACCGCGATGGCGCAGAGGACCGAGCCCGCGAGCCAGCGACGCCGGCTCACAACGACGACCACACGCCCGACTCTCTGAAGACCGCGCCGCTTGCGCACGAGCAGGTAGACGCCGGGTACCAGGAGCGCGCCGGGCAGAAGGTCGAGCACCGAGGACCAGCCGAGCCCGGCGATCTTGTTGCCGGCGGCCGGCAGCGCGCGGAACGCCGAGGCCGGCAGCCCGAAGACCAGCAGGTTCTTCTGCGTCTCGTGCACGGCCATGTCGAGCGCCAGCGGCGAGCCAGTCCAGTAGTAGTGCGGCAGCACCTCGACGCCGGGGACGATCAGCACGCGCGGATTGGCGTGGTTGGCCTCGGCGACGCGTGCCAGGTAGCGATCGATCCCGAGGTCGCGCACCGAGCGCTCCTCGCGGACCAGGCGGGTCAGCGCCCTGAACGGCGGCAGCCCGTACTCGACGCGCAGGAGGTAGTTCTCGGTGAGGAGCAACGCGCCGATCCCCTGCTTCTCGGCCATCGCGGCGAGCTGCTCGAGCGAGAAATCGCCGGTGGAGAGATCCGAATGGAGGTGCAGGACGGCGGGGAGGCGCTCGAGGCCCTCGGCCGCGTCGGCAAGCCACGTCAGGGCGGCGGCACCCGTCAAGCCGGCGAGGAGCACGACGAAGCGGGCCGCGCGGCGCATCACCCGAGCCCCTTGTCGCGGACCAGGGCCGCGTACACCGCCAGGAGCTTCTCGCGCGCCGCGGCCGCCGAGAACGACTCGGCCCGCACCTCTGCGGCCTCGCCGAGCTTGCGCCGGAGGGCCTCGTCGCGGCCAAGCTCGACCAGCGCCGCCGTGAGCGCGTCGGCGTCCTCGGGCGCGACCAGGCGCCCGCACTCGCCGTCGGTGACGACGTCGGGAATCCCGCCGACCGCAGCCGCGACGACAGGGATCCGGAGCGCCATCGCCTCGACGATGACGCGGCCCATCCCCTCGTTCCGGGACGGCACCGCGAGGAGGTCGGCCGCCGCCAGATGCGTCGTCACGTCGACGGCCTCACCCGTCAACTCGAGCCGCTCGGCGACGCCGAGCGACCTCGCGAGCGCGTCGAGGCGCTCCCGCTCGGGCCCGCCGCCGACCAGGAGCACTCGTGCCGACGGGATCTGCGCGACGACGGCCGGAAGCGCCCGCACGAGCAGATCGAAGCCCTTGATCGGAACGAGGCGGCCGAGGCCGACGACGACGAACGCGTCGGGATCGAGCCCGAGCCGCGCGCGCGCCCGGTGCCGCGCCGGCGCCGCCGCGCGCAGCTCGGCGGTCGGCACGCCGCTCGGCACCGCGACGTACTGCGCGGCGCGGCCGATGCCCCGCGCGAGGTGCTCCGCGGCGCCCCGCTCGGTCAAGGTGATGATGCGGTCGGTCCAGCGCGCAGCCCGGCGCTCGAGCGCGGTGAAGACGGCGGTCCGGCGGGGACTGTAGTAGCCGTAGAACACGTGGCCGTGCGGCTGATGGATCACCGCCGGCACGCGCGCGAGCACCGCCGCGAGGCGGCCGAGGAACCCGGCCTTCGAGGTGTGCGTGTGGACGATCGCCGGCCGCTCGCGCCGAATGAGCCGGACGATCTGCGCGAGCGCGGTCAGGTCCGCCAGCGGCGCGACCTCGCGCCCGAGCGCCGGCACATCGACGACCCGGCATCCGCGCCGGCGCGCGTCGACGAGCGAGGACGCGTCCGACTCGCGGAAGGACGCGGCCAGGATGCACTCGTAGCCGGCTCCGTCGAGCGCGACGCACGACGCGATCGTGTTCTCCGACGAGCCGCCCAGGGTGAGCCGGGTGATCGCGTGCACGACGCGAAGGCTCATCAGGGCCCCTTGCGCGCGTAGAGCTCGACCGACGGCCCGACGAGCCAGCGGTCGCGCGAGAGCTCGGCGAGGGCCGCCGCGCCGGCGGCGATCGTCGCGCGGCCCCATTGCGGCAGCGCGTCGGCGGCGGAGCGCTTCGCCACAGGCTCCCGCGAGGCCACGGCCGAGTTCGAGATCTCGAGCACGGTGAAGCCGGCGCGCTCGGCGAGCTGCCGGAGCCCGGCGGGCGTGAACGCGAAGTGGTGGACCACGGGATACGTGTCCCATCCTCGCGTTCGCGCGAGGGGCCCGAGCCCGATGAGGAGCCGCGCCCAGGGATGGTGAAAGCGCGCGTTCGGCACGCGAAGCGCCAGCAGTCCGCCGACGACCAGCACCCGGTGGGCCTCGCGCAGGATCGTCATCGGCTCGTGAGCCTGATCGACGACGTTGACCAGGGTCACCATGTCGGCCGTGCCGCCGCGAAACGGCAGGAGCGCGCCGTCGGCCTGGATCGCCGTCTCGCCCGCCCGCCCGGCCACAGCGCACGCCCGATGCGCGATATCCGTGGCCACCGCGAGCCAGCGGCGGCTTCGCGCGAGCGCCGCCAGATGGCCACCGCCGCAGCCCACGTCGATCAGCCGGGGCCGCTCCGAGCGCGCGCGGCCCAACGCCGCCAGCCGGTCGAGCAGCACGCCGAACAGGCGGGCCCGCTCGGAGGTCACCTGCTCCAGCGCGAAGAGCAGCGGATACTCCGTCTCGTACGTGTGACGGAGCTCGGACGCGGTCGGCAGCTCCGTCGACAGCGAGCTGCGACAGCTCGCGCACCGGCGATAACGTACGCCGCGATAGACAAGCGGGCTCGGACGGGTCGGACCCCCGCACGCGGGACAGCCGAGACCGGGATCGACCCCCGAGAGCCTCGGCGGCGTCTCGGGCGGCGCGGCCACGCGCCCGGCCGAGGCCACGTGCCGGAGCGCGCCCTCGAGCTCCCCGGTCGCGCGCGCCCAGGTGTAACACCGCTCCACGCGCTCGCGGCACGCGGCGCGCAGACCCGCGTACGCGTCCGGATCGCGCTCCTTCGCGGCGAGGAAGCGCTCGAGATCCTCGGCCATCACCTCCGGCGCCGTGCCGCGGAACACGAGCGACGGACTGAGCCCTCGCAAAATTTCCGGCGTCGCGCCGACCGGCGTGCCGAGCACAGGCGTCCCGCAGGCGAGCGCCTCGATGGTGACGAGTCCGAAGCCCTCGAGCTCGCGCGTGGGCAGCACGAAGAGGTCGGCCGCCTGGTAGTAGCGCGGCAGCTCCTCGTCCGGCACGAAGCCCAGGAACGTCACGTGATCGGCGAGGCCGAGGGCCTGGCTCTGCGCCTCGAGCGCGGCGCGCAGCGAGCCGGCGCCGCCGATCAGCAGCGCGACACTCGGACGCCGCGCCTTCAGCCGAGCCATCGCGTCGAGCAGGGTGTCGAGGCCCATCCGGGCCTCGAGGTTCCGCACCGTCAGCAGGAGCGATCGGTCGGCGGAGAGCCCGAGTGCCTGCCGGATCGCCCCGCGGTCGGGCGCGGGCTGGAACCGATCGGTCGCCGCGGCGCCGCGGATTCTCACGATGCGCTCGCGCGGGACCGCGTAGAGCTTCCAGAGCTGGTCGGCGGAGAAGTCGCTGAGCACGTGCACGAGCCGCGCCCGTTTGAGGCACGCGCGCTCGATCGCCCACAGCAGCGCGGTGCCCGTCGCTCCGACCAGGCCGGTGCGATGCCGCGCCGTCATCCTCTGACGCGAGCGGTACTCGAGCGGCGCCGGCGAATAGAAGCTGTAGAGACTCGGCAGCCGAGCGCCGGCTCGGGACGCGAGGGCGCCGTAGCCGGCGAGCGGCTGGTGGACGTGCAGCACGTCCGCGGCCTGACGCGCCAGCGCCTCCGACACCGCGCGCCGCGCGCCGAAGATCGAGCTTTGGATGAATCGCGCGATCGAGCGCCGATCCGCGAGGAACTGCTGGATCCGCACGCGCTCGTGCTCGATCGCGACGGGCGCCGTCGCGTCGGGGTCGGCGCGGCTCACGATCCGGACGTCGTGGCCGCGCGCGGCGAGGTGCCGGGCCTGCTCCCAGAGCATGCGCTCGCCGCCGCCCAGCGGACGCGACGGCGAGACGTCGGCGACCATGAGCACGCGGAGCCCTGCGCTCATACGCCCGTCACCGGAGCGTCCAGCGGCCGCGCTCGTCGAGGTACTCGCGCGCCCACAGCTCCAGCATCATCAGGGTCCAGAGACGGTCGGCGTGGGTCCGCGCCCCGCTCAGGTGCTCCTGCTTCAGGGCCTCGACCGCGTCGGCGTCGAAGAGCCCGCGCGCCCGGACGCAGTCGGGCGCCAGGAGATCGTCCAGGGTCGGGCGCAGGTCCCGGCGGAGCCAGTCGCCGAGCGGAATCATGAAGCCGTGCTTCCGGTGCGCGAGCACCTCCCGGGGAAGCACGCCGGCGAAGGCGGCCTTGAGGAGCCCTTTCAGGCGGCCGCCCGGCATCTTGGCGCTCGACGACAGACGCAGGCTCTCCTCGATGATCCGGTGGTCGCAGAACGGCGCCCGCACCTCGAGCGAGTGGGCCATGCTCATCCGATCGGCCATCGCGAGCAGATCGTCGGGGAGATACGCGGCCAGATCGACGCGGAAGGCGCCGTCCACCGGATCGCCGGGGCGGCCGGAGGCGAAGGCGCTCTGCTGGTGCTCGTCGACGGCCGGTCCCAGATGCGCAGCCAAGGCCGGCGTCGCCAGGGTCGCGAGCTGGGCGTCGCCGAAGAACCGCGTCCAGCCGATGTAGCGGTCACCCGGCGTGGCGTCGGGCTCGGCGGTGAACCGCCGGGCCCAGTCGGCCCAGTTCCGGCTGGACGCGGAGTCGGGCAGACGGCCGGCGAGCGAGCGCGAGGCGTGGCGGAGCCAGCGCGGGAGCTTGTCGTGGAGCGCCGCGACGCGGAGCCCGAGATAGCGCGGGTAACCGCCGAAGGTCTCGTCGCCGCCGATCCCCGAGAGGGCGACCTTGACGTGACGCGCGGTCGCCTGCGCGACGACGAACGTCGGGATCGCGGAGGAGTCGCCGAACGGCTCGTCGAAGGCCCTGACGATGTCCGGCAGGATCGCCCGCACGTCGGGCTCAAGGATCTCCTCGTGGTGATCGGTCGCGAAGCGCCGCGCGACGAGCCGCGCATACGGCAGCTCGTCGTAGGTCGGCGCCGCGCGCCCGAAGCCGACCGAGAAGGTCGCGATCCGACCCGAGGTCACCTCGCGCATGCTGGCCACCACCGCGCTCGAGTCGATGCCGCCCGACAGGAACACGCCGAGCGGCACGTCGCTCTCCAGGCGCAGGCGAACGGCTTCGCGCAATCCCGCACGCACCGCCGCGGCGCTCTCCTCACGCCCGGCGCGAGTTCCCGGCGACGGCGCACCCGCCGGCGGCTGCCAGTAGCGGCGCTGGGTCAGACGGCCTTCGACGACGGTCGCGGTGTGGGCCGGGGGAAGCTTGCGGATCGAGTCGAAGATCGAGCGCGTCACCGGCGTATAGCCGAAGGCGAGGTAGTGATGGAGCGCGGACCAGTCGACCGAGCGGGCGACCGCCGGGTGGCAGAGCAGCGCCTTGGGCTCCGACGCGAAGAGGAACAGCCGGTCGCGGTGCCAGTAGTAGAGGGGCTTCTTTCCCAGCCGATCGCGCGCGAGGAACAGTCGGCGCTCGGCGTCGTCCCAGATGGCGAACGCGAACATGCCGGCGAGGCGCTCGACGCACGCCTCGCCGTGGACCGCGTACGCGTGCAGGATCACCTCCGTGTCGCTCCGCGTCCGGAACCGGCGCCCCGCCGTCATGAGCTCGGCGCGCAGCTGGCGGAAGTTGTAGATCTCGCCGTTGAAGACGATCCAGTAGCGCCCGCCGGCGTCGCTCATGGGCTGTCGCCCGGTCACGAGATCGATGATCGCCAGCCGGGTCATCCCGAGTCCGACGTCGCCCTCGACGCGGATCCCCGAGTCGTCGGGCCCGCGGTGCTTGAGGAGTCCGAGCATCGCGGGCAGGAGCCCGGGCGCGGTCGCGCCCACGTGGCCGACGATGCCGCACATCAGGGCGTCCCCGCGAGCGAGCGGGCCAGGGCGGCGGCGCCGTCGTTGACGTCGCGCAGGAGCGCCAGGACGCGTCCAGTGGTTCGCGCCGGCGTGTAGAGCCCGGCGCGCGCGAGCGCGCGGCGGCGCAGATCCTCGGCGAGCGCCGCGTCGGACAGCACGCGCGCGAGCACCGCGGCGAGCTCTCGCTCCTGCTCGGCGTCGAACAAGAGGCCGGCGTCGCCGACCACCTCGGGCAGCGCGGCGCGGTTCGAGCTGATCACGGGCGCCCCGCACGCCATCGCCTCGAGCACCGTCGCGCCGAAGCCTTCCTGGAGCGACGGCGTGACGTACACCGCGGCCTCGGAGTAGAGCGCGGGCAGATCCGCGTCGTCGACGCGCCCGGGAAAGACGACGCGGTCCGTCAGGCCGAGCGATTCGGCGAGCCGCGCCAGCTCCGGCCGGCCGTCGCCATAGCCGCCGGCGAGGACGAGCGAGTGGCGGCTACGCACGGGCCCGGGCAAGAGGCCGAAGGCGCGGATCAGCCGCGGGATGTTCTTGTGCGGGTTGAAGTTGCCGACGTAGAGCACGTAGGGCGACGTCAGGCCGTAGCGCGCCCGCGCCGCGGTCGTCAAGGAGGCGGGCTTGAACTCGCCCCCCAGCGCGACCGGGATCACGCTCACCTTGGTCGCGCTCACGCCGAGGCGGTCCACGATCGCGCGCTTGGAGTATTCCGAGTCGCTGATGATCGCCGCTGCGCGGCCGGCGTACAGGCGAGCCGCCCGGGTGACGATAGCCTCGTAGACTGGCCGATGCCGGCCTGGGTAGTCGATGAAGTAGAGGTCGTGGATCGTCAGCACGACCGGGCACGGGGCGCGCACCGGGCCCTTGTAGTAGGGCGAGAGGAACACCGTGATGCGATCGCGCGCGAGCGCGCGCGGCAAGGTGACCTGATCCCACCACTGGGTCCACGACGTGTCGAGCGCGGTGAACGTGACACCCGGCAGCGTCGGGTCGAGTCGCGCTCCGGCGTCGCCATAGACGACGCACGACCAGCCGGCCGCCGAGGCGGCGCGGAGAACCTCGAGCACGTATCGCCCGATCCCCGTGCTCACGCCCGGCCGAAGCTCGCGTCCGTCGACGCCGAGCCGAATCACCGCGGCCCCGCGTCCCGCGCGGCGCGCGCGAGCACCTCGTCGTACACGCGCTCGACCGCGTGGACGTGGGCGCCGAGGCTGAAGCTCGACTCCGCCCGCGCGCGGCCCGCGGCGCCGAGGCGGGCCGCGCGCGCCGGATCGTCGAGCAGCGCGCGCACCGCGTCCGCGAGCGCCACGGGGTCGGCCGGCTGGACCAGCAGTCCGGTCCGGCCCGCGAGCACGACGTCGGGAACGCCGCCGACCGCGGTCGCGACGATCGCGCGACCCATCGCCATCGCCTCGACCAGCACGCGGCCGAATCCTTCGCTCTGGGACGGCAGGACGAACACGTCCGAGAGCGCCAGTACGTCGGCGACGTCGTCGCGCCATCCCGTGAAGTGCACGCGCGACTCGAGACCCAGACGCCGGGCTCGGGCCTCGAGCTCGCTCCGAAGCTCGCCGTCGCCGACGAGGACCCAGTGCACGCCGGGCCTCGCGCGCTCGACCAGCGCGGCGGCGTCGACCAGGTGCCGATAGCCCTTCTCCGGCACATGGCGTCCGATCGACAGCGCGACCGGCGCCGAGGGCGGCACCCCGAGGCTCGCGCGCAAGGCGCTGGACGGCGGCCGCGGCGCGAAGCGCTTCAAGTCGACGCCGTTCGGCACCACCCGGACCTTCGCCGGAGCCCACGGGAACCGGCGCGCCACCGCGCGCGATGTCGCGATGATGGCGGTCGCGACCGCGCAGAGGGCACGGTCGACCAGGCCGTCGCGGTCGGCGACGCGCACGTGCCAGAGCGTGGGGCGCGCGGTCAGTCTGCCGGCGACCGCCGCGTACGCCATCGCGCGCGAGCCATTGGCGTGGATCAACGCCGCATCGCCGGCCCTGGAGAGCCGCACGAGCGCGCTCACGCTCCGGACGCTGCCGGGCCCCGGCCGGCGCAGCGGCGGCAGCGGGATCACGTGGACCGGCAGGTCCAGGTCTCGTCCTCTCGTCGCCACCTCGCCGTCCTCGGGGACGACGAGGACCGGCGCCCAGCGGTCGCGGTCGAGACCACGCAGCAAGTCCAGCAGGCTCAGCTCGCCGCCGCCGACGACGGCGCCGTGGTTAGACACGACGAGGATCGACGCGGGGCGGGCCGGCCGCTCACCCACGGTCGTTGACCACCAGGATCCGCAGCCGGTCGGCCGGCGCGGCGTCAAAATCGCGGAGGACGTCCAGGCCCGGCGGCGGCGGCCCCCAGAGCAGCGGGACCAGGCCCGGCCGATCGAAGAGAAATTCGCGGCTGTCGAGCACGACGAGCCGGGCGCCGGCGTGGCGCGCGGCGGCGAGCAGCTCGTCGGGGCCGACCCGCGGCAGCGGAACCCAGCGCCGCTCGCTGTAGAACGCGATGAGTGGCTTGCGATCGAGCAGCACGGCGTCGCGGGGCTGAGTCTCGGCGATCCAGCGCGCAGCCTGGCGGTAGAGCGCGGCGCCCGCGTCGGGACGCAGGATCGGCTGGAAGGTCCACGGCACCAGGACGAGCGCGACGACGAGCGCCATCGCGAGCGCCCACCGCCAGCCGCGGCGCGCGTCGGTGAGGGTGACGGCCGCCCAGAGCATGCCGACCGCCGTGAAGGGCAGGATGAACGGCAGGATCGGCAGAAAGATGCGCGGCTCGACGTGGAACGCGAGCGACGCGAAGGGCGGCAGGGCGGCCGCGAGCAGGATCCCGTCGCGGCCGAGCCATCCCGTCGTCCGGCCCCGCGCCAGCACGCCCGGCAGCACGAGCAGGAGCAGGATCCACGGCAGCAGATCCGGCACCGCGTACTTCTGAAAGAGGAGCAGGTTCTCGAGGACGCGCATCGGCAGCGGGCTCGGCGCGGTGGCGGCGCCCGTCGACAGCGGCAGGTTGTGGTCGATCTTGCCGCTGAGCGTGACGTGGCCCCAGACCTTGGCGAGGTACCAGACGTAAGGCGCGACGACGGCGGCGAACACGACAACGGCCGCGCCCGCCCAGGGCAGGATCGCCGCGGCGCGGTCCCGGCCCGTCACGATCATGAAGAGCGCGACGAGGACGAGGCCCACGAAGTAGAGCGCGCCCTCGGGACGTACGAGGTACGCGAGCCCGAGACAGAGCCCGGCGAACGGGACCAATGTCCGCGGCCCGCTCACCAGCCCCCGCCGCGCGGCCAGCACCCCGGACACGAGGAGAAACGTGTACGTCGCCTCGCACAGCACGGAGGCCGAGTTCTGCACCAGGCGCGGATGCACGGCGGTGAACACGGCCGCCAGCAGCGCGGCCTGGCGTCCGACGATCCCGCGGGCGAGCGCGAACGCGGGCAGGACCACGAGCGCCCCGAAGAAGGCGGAGACGAGGCGGCCCGACATCTCCCAGTCCCCGACGAGCGGCTGGGCGAGCGCGATGCAGATCGGATAGATCGGATGGAACAGCGGATCGAAGGGCGAGCCCGTCGTCTGGAACTGCTTGGCCACCGCCAGGTAGACGACGCCGTCGGGCTGGATGACGGGCTGGAACTCGGAGATGAGGACCCGGATGGCGAGCGCCACCGCGGCCACCGCCAGCGCCAGGATCACGCGGCGCCTCGTGCGAGCGTCTGGTAGAGCCGCGCCGTGGCCCTGGCGCTCTCGGCCCACGACCACGCGGAGGTCGCCAGCGCGCGCGCCGCCGCGGCCATGCGCGCGGCGGCCGCGGGTCGGGCCAGCACGTCGCCGAGCGCCTTCACCAGCGCGGGCGCGTCGCCCGGCTCGATCAGGCGGGCGGTCACGCCGTCGGTCAGGAATTCACGGAAGCTTCCGACGGCGGTCGCGACCACCGGCGTGCCGAGGTCGCACGCGAGCCGGAGCGATCCGCTGTCCGTGACGTCGCGGTAGTTGTAGACCGCGACGTCGGCGGCGGCGAAGTAGGTCGCCACCGCCTCGGCCGGGACGTAGCCGGGGCGGAACACCACGGCGTCGTCCACGCCGGCTCGGCGGATCGCCTCGCGATACTCCCCTTCGCTGCCGACCAGGAGCGGCCCGGCGATCACCAGGCGCGCGTCGGCGTGGCGGCGGCGCAGCTCGGGCAGCGCGGCGATGACGTCGTGAATTCCCTTGTACGGACGGATCGCGCCGAAGGCGAGCACGATCCGGGCGCCGCTCGGCAGGCCGAGCGCCGTACGCGCGACGAGGCGATCGGGCCGCCCGTTGCCCAGGAAGCCCGCGTCGCCGTGATGGATGAGCTCGATCCGGGCGGCGGCGGGAAGACGGTGCCGCGCGATCGCCGCCGCCTGCTTGGTGTGGACGACGACCGCGTCGGCCGCGGCGAGGCAGCGCCAGAGCGTCCAGTCGTCCCAGCGAATACGCTCGTGCGGGCGCACGTTGTGGATCGTCATCACCACCGGCGTGTGGCGCCGGATCAGGGGCCACAGCAGGGCGTCGAAGCGGGTCGAGAGCACGCTCTGCACGTGGACGAGCCCGGGCCGCGCGCGGGCGACTCGATCCCGCAGCGCCTTCACGTTGCCGAGGTATCCGGCGCCGGCCGAAAAGCACCGGTCGACCTCGAAGACCGACGACAGGTGCGCCAGCTCCCACTCGCGGTTGGTCAGGAGCGAGACCTCGACCCCCGCGCTCGTCAGCGCCGCGCACAGGTTCCAGGTGTAGTGCGCGATGCCGCCCCAGCCCCCCGTCTCGACCATGAGCGCCTTGAGCGCGGGCATCGGGCTCAGGACGAGCCGAGTGCGCGCAGCAGGCGCGCGCACGCCGCTTCCTTCTGTTTGAGACTGGCGACGCGATGCGAATCGAGGGGCGGATACTTGACCACCAGCGCGGCCATCCGCGCGAGCGCGCCGGCGGCCACCGCGGCGCGGAGGATCGCCGCCGCGGCGCGGCCGTGATGCTTGCGGAAGTAGCGCACGTAGCTCAGGTAGTACTCGACCTGGCGCACCGAGGTCTGCCGCGTGCTGGCGCCGTGCTGGTGGATCGCGCGGGCCGCGGGACAGATCGCGACGCCGTGGCCGCGATCGTGAAGCCGCCGGCAGAGGTCCGTCTCCTCGAAGTACATCCGGAAGCCCTCGTCGAAACGCCCGACCTCGTCGAACGCCTCGGCGCGCGCCAGCATCACGGCGCCCGAGATGGTGTCGACACGCGTGTCGCGCGTCAGGGCGCGATCCGCGTAGTAGAGCCGCCTGACCCATCGATTGCGCGGCGCTGCGGCGTGAATCCCGAGCACCTCGCCGAGCGCCACCCCGAGCGTGGGGAAGCGCTTGGCCGAGGGTTGCGGGGCGCCGTCCGGATAGGCGAAGGCGGGCCCGACGAGGCCGCACTCGCGGTGGGCGTCGAGGAAGCGCCGGAGCGTCACGAGGCTCTCGGGCTCGAGCACGACGTCGGCGTTCATCGCGCAGACGTACGCCGACCGCTGCGCGGCCGCCGCCCGGTTGACGGCCGCGCCGTATCCGGGATTGTCGGCGTTCACCAGCACCGTCACGTCGGGGTCCGCTTCCCGCACGGCCTCCGCGGTGCCGTCCGAGCCGTTGTCGGCGACGACGACGCGCGCGTCGAGCCCGGCGATCGCCTTGCGGGCCGACGCGACCGCCTGGAGCGTGAGCTCGCGCGTGTTGTAGCTGACGATGATCACGGCCAGGTCGATCATGTTTGTGGGCGCCGCACCGCCACGTTCACCTCGGTCCCGTCGTCGGCTCGCTCGGGCGGGGCCGTGTCCCCGCGCGAACCAGGCTGAGGCCGAGGAGGACCGGCGCTTGCCGCTGCCAGGGCACCGTCACGAGCGAGGCGGCGAAGCGTCGCCGCGCCTCCGTCCAGTCGCCGCGCGCGTACGCCTCCTTGCCGAGCCAGTTGTGCGTGTCGGCGATGATGCGGCGGCCCGCGGCTCCGAGCCCCTCCAGCGCCGCCGGGCGCGTCCGGCAGAGCTTGTCGAGGACGCGAAAGCGATTGCCGTCCATCCGGGACCGGTCCTCGCTCATGCCGCCGGGATGGACGCGGTAGCGCACGAGCACGGCGGGGCTGTAGCGCGCCTCGGAGATCAAGGACAGGCGGAGCCAGAGGTCCCAGTCCTCGAGCGCGGTCAGCCGCTCGTCGAACCCGCCCGCCGCGTCGAGCACGGGGCGACGGACGAGCGGCGCGATCGCGGGAATGAAGTTGCCGTGGATCAGCTCGGGGAAGAGCCACCCCTCGAGCATCCTGGCAGCGTAGCCGAACCGCTCCGAGGCCCGCGTCTGGGCGCCGGTCGCAGTGGTCTCGATGAGCACGTCGCAGTAGGTCCAGCCGACGGTCGGCGCCCGCTCGAGCACCGCGACCTGGTCGGCGAGCTTGGTCGGCATCAGGACGTCGTCGGCGTCGAGAAAGCTCACGTAGGCGCCGCGCGCGGTCGCGAGCCCCGTGTTGCGGGCGGCCGCCAGACCGCGGTTCGGCTGACGGACGACCCGGATCCGCCCGGCGTAGCGGGCGAGCACGGCCTGGGTGTCGTCGGTCGAGCCGTCGTCGACCACGACGATTTCGACGCCCCCGAGCGTCTGGCCGATCGCGCTGTCGAGCGCCTCGGCGAGAAACCGCCCGTGATTGAACGCGGCGATGACGAGGCTCACCTTCACCGGACGACCTCGTAGATGATGTTCTCGCGGTCGCGCCATCGGAACCGCGGATCGCTCGTGCCCTGGCGCGGGTGAATGCGGACCTCCGCGGGCGCGGGCGTGAGGCCGTTCAGCAGATGCTCCACGAAGCGGCCGAGATCGTAGGTGTGAGTGTAGAAGCCCGGCTCGAAGCGCTCGTCGCGCTTGCGGCGGAATCTGAGCGGCCGCGGCGCCAGGTAGAACACGATGATGAGCTTCTTGCCGGCGCGCTCGTACATGCACTGCACCGCCGGCTCCCAGTCGGGCAAATGCTCGAGGATGTGCCGGCACAGCACCGCGTCGTACACGCCGGGCAGCCGGCCGAGATCGTAGAGCGAGCTCTCCCGGAACCGCGTCGCGTCGGTCGGAAACCGCTCGCGCGCCGCCGTGACGAACTGCACGGTCACGTCGATCCCGAGATAGTCGATGTCGGGCCGGCGCTCGCGCAGTAGCTCGAACATGACGCCGGTGCCGCAGCCCACGTCGAGCACCGAGGTCATCCCCTCGAGCAGCTCGATCGTCCTGAGACGGGAGGGGTGGTCGCGGCCCTCGTGGCCAACGCGGAGAAAGTCCTTCACCTGCGCGGGCGTGAAGTGTCGCCACGTCTCCTTGACTTTCATCCCTGCAGCACCGTCCGCCAGTCGGCCAGGAACTCGACCCGCCAGGCGGCGCCCCCGATAACACCCGCGAACGCCACGTACGCGCCGGCCGACACCGCCGCGCCGACGGCCAGCGACGGCAGATCGTGGATCCAGAAGCCCGCGAGCGCGGCCAGCACAGCCGCGCTCCCGGCGCTCGCGGTGAGCGGCACCCGCACGGCCGGGAGCAAGCGAAGCGGGACGAGGCGCCGCAGGCTCAGCGCCGTGTAGGACACCCCCGCGCAGGCCAGGCTCGCGCTGGCGACGGCGAAGCCCGCGAAGCCGAGCCACGGCACCAGCGCGACCGTCAGCACCCACAAGAGCGCCGCGCTCGCCAGATTCAGGCGGAACACCAGGTCGGGCCGGCCGAGGCCGTAGAGCGCGTGGACGAAGATGGTCGAGGTACCCCCGATGATCGCGGACAGACAGAAACAGCGCACCGCGGGCACCGCCGGCGCCCACGCTTCGCCGAACACCAGGCGCACGACGGGATCGGCGCCCGCGAGCAGCAGGGCCGCCGCCGGATAGAGGATCGTCGTGACCCGGTTGAGCGCGCGCTCGGTCGCCTCGGCGAACCGCGCGGGCTCGGCCTGCAGGCTCGACAGCGCCGGAAACAGCACGCGGCCCGCGATGCTGACGACCTGCAGCGGCAGGAAAGCGATGGTGGCAGCCCAGTTCAGGTAGCCGACGGCGGCAACGCCGCCCCAGGCGGTCACGAACGTCGGCACCACCGCGTCGCCGGCGACCGCGATCATGACGCTCGCCTGGAACAGGATGCCGAACTTCAGCACTGGCGCCAGCTCGGCCCGATCCCAGCGCACGGTCGGCTGCCACCGGGTCGCGATCCAGAGCACGGCCAGGTTCGCGACGCGCGCCGCGAGCGCGCCCAGCACAAAGCTCCAGAGTCCCGCGCCGGCGACCGCGGCCGCGATCGCGACGGCGTTGAACGTCACCGTGTCGGCGGTCTCGGCGATCGTCAGCGGCAGGTAGGCGAGCCTGCGCTCGAGCAGCACCATGGCCGGCATGCGGAGCGACGAGAGCACCACCAGGAGCGCCAGCCAGCGGAGGGGCGCGGTCAGCTCGCCCGACACACCCGGCCACCGCGCCGCCAGCGGCGCCGCCGCCACGATCGCCACGCCCAGGACGAGCGCCAGCGCGAAGGTCGCGGTGAACGCGGCGCGCAGACCGGTCGTCAGGTCGAGGTCGCGACGCTGGATCAGCGCGGCGCCGAGCCCGAGCTCGCTGAACCGGACGCCGAGCGTGATCACGAAGACGAGGATCGCGTAGAGGCCGAAGACCTCCGGCGTGAGCAGCCGGGCGAGCGCGATGCCGCCGGCGGCCGTGACGGCCACGCTCACCACCTTCTGGGCGCCGAGGAGCAGGAAGCTTCTGAGCGTCCGGCCTCTGAGCCCCCGGGAGCTCGAGGGAGTGGTCATCGACCTCCGTGCTCGCGCACGTAGGCGGCGACGATGCTCCGCCACGAGCGCTGCGACGTCAAGACGAGCTCCACCAGCTCGCGGACAGCTCCGTGCCCACCCGGCGCGCGCGTCACGTGGTGCGCGGCCGCCTTCACCGCCGCCGGCGCGTCGGCGACGGCGACCGCGAGGCCGACGATCTGCATCGCCGGGATGTCGATGAGGTCGTCGCCGATGAAGGCGACCGCCTCGGCCGGCACGTTGTGCTCGGCGCGCAGCGTCTGGACGACCTCGCCCTTGCGGCGCGCGCCGAGGATGACCGAGTCGACGCCGAGCTTGGCGCCGCGGGCCTTCGCGATCGGGCTCGACTCGCCGGTGACCATCGCGGTCTTGATGCCGGCGCGCTTGGCGAGGGCGATGGCGAGTCCGTCGTGGGTGTTGAACGCTTTCAGCTCGTCGCCGCGCTCGGACAGAATCATCCGGCCGTCGGTGAGCACCCCGTCGACGTCCATGACGAGGAGCCGGACCTTGCGGGCCCGCGCCACGACGGCACGCGTCGGCATCACGCCAAGCGCCGGGTCAGGCGCACGGCCGGCGCGGGCGCGGCCGCGGCCGTCTCCGCCGGGGCCAGACCGGGCAGCGCGACCACGACGGCGGCGAAGAACCAGAACGGCTCCATGATGCGCACGATGATGAACGTGTTGGCGCCGAGCGCGTGCCCGAGCAGACCGGCTGTGCCGGCGACGAAGCCCAGCGCGAGCCCGCGCTCCTCGGGGACGGTCAGGCGCCGGCACGAGGCGACGCCGGCCTTGAGGACCGCCCAGACGAGCGCCAGGAACGTCGCGAGCCCTACGATGCCGGTCTCGACGAGCGTCCGGGCGAACTGCTGGTCCATGAACGCGAAGCCGGTGACGCCGTAGCCGAAGATCGGTCGATGGGTGAAGCCCTCGAACGCCTGCTTCACGCTGATGAGCCGCGCCGAGGTCGACGGATCGAAGCCGACGGCGCCGACGCGCACGGTCGGCTGCCCGCGCTCGGGCTCGAACGTGTAGTGCACGCGCCGCATGACCGAGTCGGGAAAGAGCGTCATGACGACGGGCGAGGCGACGAGCAAGACGATGAGGCCGCCGATCATCAGGCGGCGCCGGCTCGAGAGCACGGCCATGGTCGCCAGCGCCGGGATCGCGCCGACGTAGGACGTGCGCGAGAGCGTGAACATGAACGGGATCGACATCAGCCCGGCCAGCCCCAGGTAGATCGCGCGGGTCCTGATCCGCGCCGTCTCGAGCGCGATGCCGCCGGCGACCGCGATCAGCAGCAGGAGATAGCCGCCGAACGTGTTGGGCTCGCCTTCCTTGCCCTCGAACGGCGCCGACACGCGCTGGCCGCTCGGGATCTGCGTCAGCCCGATCAGGCTCACGATGACCGCGGTCAGGAACGCCGCGGTGACGAGCCGCCACGCCTGCCGGCGGTCGACCAGGTTGTTGACGACCATGTAGTACACGACGAAGTACTCGATGTACTTCAGCAAGTAGAAGGCGCGGCCCCAGCCCGCGACCGTGCCCGTCATGTAGCCGATCAAGGTCGCGATTGCGGTCGCCGCCACGTACGCGAGGATCGGGCGGTTGAGCGGAGTCTTCAGGGTGAGCCCGAGCTCCTTGTTGACGGCGGTCTTGGCGAGCCAGCTGAACGCGACGACCAGCAGGAGCAGGTCTTCGCTCCGGATGACGATGCGGCGGCCCTCGGCGACCGCCCCGCCGGCGCCGAGCTGCGGCGAGAGCAGCATCGAGAAGATCACGAGGTAGAGGCCGAACTCGATCCGCACGAAGACGATGAGAAAGACGGCCAGCGCGGCGGCCAGGACGAGAGGCGCATCCACGGGACTACTTCACACGTACGACCTGGTTGCCCAGGCCGAGGCGCATCAGCTCCTGACCTTTCGCCTCCGCTTCCCCTGACGTGGCGAAGTTGCCGTGACGGAGGGCGAACACCACCGCCTCGCCCGGCTGGGCGGCGACGCGCACCTGATGACCGCTCGCGCGCAGCCGCTCGGCCGTCTGGACGGCGCCGCGCAGCGGCAGGGGCAATCCCACCTGCACGCTCAGCGGCTCGCGCTCGCCGACCACGAACGCCTCGGCGAATCCTTGCTGGCGCAGCGAGACGACGAGCGCCTGCGCGTCGCGCGCGCTCGGCATCTTCTCGATAAGCACGGCGTAAAGGGCGGCGCCGGTCTGCTGGCGGAAGCGCACCGTCGGGTAGCCGGCCTCGTTCAGCTGACGCTCGACGCGCTCGGCCTCGGGCGCGGTCATGAACGGGCCGAACTCGATCGCGAAGCGCGCCGCCGCCGGAGCGGCCGGCGGGGTCGCGGGAGCGGCCGGCGCAGTTGCGGGCGGCCGGGACGGCGCCGCCGAGGCGGGCGGCGCGCGCCGCTCGACCGGCGCGGGCGGCGTTGCGACAGGGCCCAGGCTCATCGCAGCCGCGGGCGGCTCGGGCAGCGGCGTGAGCGCCGGCGCCGGCGGCGCCGGGACGGGGCGCGGCGTCGCGAGCGCCGGCGCCGGCGTCGAGGGGGGCGTTTCCAGGCGCTGGCGCAGGATCTCCTTGGGCCGCTGCGCGCCGCCGAACCAGCCCAGACGCCACCCGGCCAGCCCGCCGAGCACGGCGAGCAGCGCGAGCACGATCACGCCCATCCAGAGGCGCCTGGAGCTCGCCGAGCCCGCTGCCGGCGCGTTGAACCCGACCGGCTCGGTCTCGAGCGCCGGCGCGCCCGCGGTGAGCGGTGCGGTCGCGTCGGCTGTCACCACCACCTCGGGGTCGGCGGCCACGGCGGCGGCCCGCGCCTCCCGGTGAAAGAGATTGCGCACGAACCCCCGCACGCGCTCGAGGCGATCCTTGCGGGGATCGACGACCGTCTCCTCGCCGTAGTAGTGTGTGTAGTACTGCGTGTAGGCGTAGCCCGCGATCTCGGTCTTCACGTCGTTCAGCACCACGCCCCAGACCTTGCCGCCGACGTTCTCGACGTGCACCTTCGCGCGCTTGAGCACGAGCCGCCCGACCTTGCCGGCCTGGTAGACGATGACGACGCCATCGGCCTGCGAGGCGACGATGGCCGAGTCGGTGACCGGCAGGATCGGCGGCGTGTCGACGAGGATCACGTCGTACACGTCGCGCACGGAGAGCAGGAAGCCCGCCATTGCGGGCGTCGAGAGGAGCTCCGACGGGTTGGCCGGCACCGGGCCGGCCTCGATGATGTGGAGGTTGTCCAGGCCGGGGGCGGCCATGATGTCCTCCATCTCGAACCGCCCCATGAGGATGTCCGCGACCGTCCGGATGCAGTCGCGCCACTGCGCGCTGCCGACGAGGATGTTGGACAGGCCCGGCTCGCGCTCGATCCCGAAGAACCGGTGGATCGACGGGCGCCGCATGTTCGCGCCGATCAGCAGGGTCTTCTGGCCGCTCTGGGCCAGCGTCAGGGCGAGGTTCACGATCGTCGTGGTCTTGCCCTCTTGCAGGGTCGGGCTCGAGACGACGAGGACCTTGCCGGAGCGCTCCATGCGCGCGAACTGGATGTTGGTGCGGAGCGTGCGGTAGGCCTCGGCAACCGGCGACTTCGGATCGAAGTGCGTGATCAGGAGCGAGTGGCTCAGCAGCGCCTCGGGGTCGATCTGGGCCAGCGCGGGCCGGCGCTCGAGGATTCGCTGGACGGTCTCGCGCGAGTCGATGTGCGGCACGACGCCGAGCACGGGCACGCCCAGGTAGGACTCGACGTCCTCGATGGTCCCGATCGACGTGTCGAGGTTCTCGCGCACGAAGGCGAGGACGAGCCCGATCGCCAGCCCCAGCACGGCGCCGACGAGCATCGTGTTCGCTGTCTCGCCGCCGATCGGCGCGTCCGGCTCGGTCGCCGGGCGGACGATCGAGACCTCTTCGATCTGCTCGGCCTCCTTGATGAGCGCTTCCTGGTGCTTCGTCTTCAGGAGCGCCAGCAGATCGTCGTTGGTCTTGGCCTCGCGCTGCAGGCGCTGCAGGGAGAGCTCGAGGGTCGGCAGCTCCCGGTTCTTCTGCTGCAGCTCCCCGATCTGACGATTGAGGAACTCCTCGCGGTTGCGCAGCATCGCGATCTGCGCCCCCACCTCGCGCCGCATCTCAGTGCGGATCTCGCGGATTCGGTCGTCGATGGCCTGCAGGCGCGGGTGCCGGTCGGTGACCTCCACGGCGAGGTTGTTCCGCTCGAGCTGTAGCTCAGACAGCGTCGCCTGCAGCTTCTGCATCGCGGGATTGGAGGTCTCGATGAAGATCCGGTCGGTGGGCGCGGCCCTGTCGAGCGCCGCCAGCCGCTGCTGGATGGCCTCCAGCTCGGTCCGCTGCTGGCGCGCCTTCTCGATGTCACCGCGCACCTGGGTGAAGACCGACATCAGCACCGACGACTCGGCGCCGGGCGCGACGATCCGGTTCGCCTCCCGGCTCGACGTCCTTCAGCTGGTTCTCGATGAACCGCCGCGCCTCGGTGACGCGCGAGTTCCGCAGCGATTTGTTGTAGTCGCGGTACGACTCGGCGGTGGTGTTGGCGAGGTCCTGAGCCTCGCGCGGCTTCGTCGAGGTGGCCGTGATCTCGAGAATGCTCGTGTTCGGCACCCGGGCGACCCGGAGCTTGGCGTTGATCGAATCCAGGGTCCCCCAGTAGCCCTTCGCCTCGCGCGAGGCCGCGCCGCCGGTCGGCGCCTCTTTGACGTATCCCAGCCGCTTGGCGACGTCCTCGAGGATCGGGTAGCTCTTGACGATGGTCACCTGGGTCTCGATCGAATCGGCGCTCGAGTAGGAGAGGACCTCCACCAGGAGCCCCGAGAGCTGGGTCGACTGCTCGAACTTGACGGCGGCGGTCGCCTGGTAGACCGGCGTTTTTCGCTGCGCGAGGCCGAGGCTCAGGAGCGCCACGAGCCCCGTGCAGACGATGATGATCATGCGCCGGCGGCGCACGATCATCCAGTAGTCGCGCAGGTTCATCTCGTACTGCGCCACTAGCGGATCCTCATCGCCCGCCCTCCGCGACGGCGCCGGTGATGTAGAGGAATGGCGCGTCCGCGAGGTCGGTGATCTTGGGCGACGCGAGGCGCTGCCCCTTGCCGTCGGCGACGACCTCGACGCGCGGCCGCAGCGGGTGGTTGCGGTTCACCGCGGTCACGCGGCCGACCTCGCCGGTGTTCAGGCGCACGAGCGTGCCGGGCGGAAAGACGGAGATCTCGGAGAGCAGCGCCTTGACGAGCTGCGCGGGGAACGCCTCGTGCTTCGAGCGCACGATCTCGCGGATCGCCTCGTGCGGTCTCAGACGCGGCCGCGGCGGCGGGGGCATCGTGAGAGCCGTGTAGGTGTCGACCAGGCCGAGGACCTTCGCGTCCGGGCTCACGACGGTGCCGTGTAGACCCTGCGGGAAGCCCTGCCCCTGCTCGCGCTCGTGATGCTGGAGCACGGCCTCGACCAGCCCCTCGCGCGGCGGCGACCAGCGGCGGATCAGCTCGACCGACAGGCGGGGGTGCGAGCGGTAGAGCGTTTGCTCCTCGGCCGAGAGCGCGTCGAGGCGACGCAGGAGGCTCTCGGGCACCTGCCAGAGGCCCACGTCGATCAGGCTTCCGGCGACGCCGAGCTGCCGCCGCCGCGGGCGGTCGTAGCCGACGCTGGCGCCGATCGTCATCGCGAGCACGGCGACGCGCGCCTGGTGGAACGCGAGGTAGTCGACGCCCGTGAGCGCCGCGGTGCCGTTGGCGATCCAGAAGAGCTCGTTCGAGCGCTCCAGCAAGACCGCGGCGCGCTCGACGATGCGCTCGAGCTCCGACCACGGGAACTCGTCCCCGGTGCGGATCAGCTCGCGCACGCGCGCCAGGAAGAGCTGGAGCTCGGCGAAGAGCGGCTCGGCGCTCTCCGTCGGGGTCTCGGGCTCGAGCGGGAGGGCGTCGAGGCTCGCCGCCGGCTCGATGGCCCCCGCCTCCTCGGCGGGCGGCGGCGGAACGGGACGGAGCGCCTCCGCGAGCGGGCGGGGGCGCGGTGGTGCGGGCGGCGGCAGTGGGGATGGCGGCGGGGCCTGCGCGGCCTTGTCGGTGGCCGGGGGCTTGTCGCGGACGATCCCGCGCACGACGTCGCTCATGCGGACCATCAGGACACCCCGACCATGTCCTTGATCACTTCGGCGACGATCTTCTCCCCGATCTCCTTCGCGCGCTTGGAATAGCCGACGAGCAGGGCGACGTCGCACAGGTTGTTGATCTCGCGCGGCGTCCCCCGCGTGAAATCGAAGATGAGCTTGACCGCTTCCTCGGTGAAGAGCTGTTTCGGCTGGCCGGCCATGCGCAGCCGGTGGCCGATGTAGCTCGCGGTGTGCGTGTAGTCGAGCGTGTTCAGGTGATAGCGGAGGCTGATCCGCTGGTCGAGATGCTTGAGGCGCCGGACCTTCACGCCGAGCTCGGGCGAGCCGACGAGCAGGAGCGTCAGCAGAAACCGGTCGTCGGTCTGGAAGTTCAACAGCAGCCGCAGCTCCTCGAAGACCGCGTCGTCCTCGATGAGCTGAGCCTCGTCGACGATGACGACGCTCTCTCGCCCCGCCTGGTAGTTCCGGAAGAACAGGTCGTTGAGGAGGTGCAACAGCTCCGGCTTGCGTGTCTCCTGCGTCTCCCCCCCCAGCTGATAGAGCGCCTCGCGCAGAAAATCGACCGGCGTCCAGCTCGGGTTGGTGAGGAGCCCGATCTCATAGCGCTCCGCCTCGAGGCGCTGGATGAGCGCGCGCGACAGGGTGGTCTTGCCGCAGCCGTACTCCCCCGTGAGCATCCCGCAGCCCTTGCGGTGGCGCACGGTGTAGACGAGACGGACGAGGGCCTCCTCGTGCTCGGGCGACAGGTAAAAAAACTTCGGGTTCGGAGAGTTGTCGAACGGCGGCTCGCTCAGCTCCCAGTACGATTCGTACATCGGTCAGTGGCCAGCGCCGGTGTTGAAGATGAAATAGAGACCGGTATACGCGGTGACCAGGGTGGCGAGCGCCGTCAGGATCGTGACGTAGTCCTGCCACCACTTCACCGGGACCTCGGGCACCGTCACCACCGCGCCCGGCTCGAGCGGTGGTGCGTCGGCCATCGCGTACGTTTTCCCGTTGCGGAAAGTCACGAACGTGTTCACGAGCCGGGCGCGGTTCGTCGGCCCGCCGGCGAGCGCGACGTACTCGCGCGGCGTCAAATCGGGCCGGAACTCGTGGGCCCCGGGCGTCCTGACCTCACCGAGAATGAAGATCCTGTCCTCGACGATCGGCAGCGTGAGCACGTCGCCGTTCTGGAGCACGATGTTCGGCGTGTCGTCTTTGTCGACCAGCATGCGATAGAGATCGATCGGGATCCGCTGCCGCGGGCCGGTGACCCCGCTCCGCTCGACGAGCGCCAGGCGCAGGTCGGCATACACGGCCGCGCCGCCCGCTCGGTCGAGGACGTCGCGCACGCGCTCGCCCTGCGCCAGCTCGAACCGCTGAAGGATCGTGGCCTTGCCGGCGACCGTGGTCTTGGTGCTCTCGGCCGTGCCGTTGAACGCCCCGCGCACCTCGATGACGTCCTGGAGCGAGGAGATCGTCGGCACGTAGATCGCATCGCCCGGTCGCAGCAACAGGTCCGTGGACGGCGTGAGCGCCGCACGCAGATCGAGCGGCATCGCCTCCTTGCGATCGCCGGAGCCGACGCGCGTCAGCCGGGCGTCGCCGATGGCCGCCGTCGGGCTCAGTCCGCCCACCAGCTCCAGCAGCTCGCGCAAGGACGGCGTCGTGCCGATCTCGTACTCGCCGGGCCGGCGCACCGCGCCGGACAGCGTGACGGTGCCCGAGCGCGGGGGCACGTGGATCCGGAGTCCCTCTTCGACGAACGGATTCTGCGTGAGGTCGCCGCGCAGCTGGAAGGCGAGCAGATCGATCCGACGCTCGCCGCTCCGGCGTATCAGCACGACGTTGCGCGTGCTCCCGCGAGACGTGATGCCGCCGGCGTCGAGGATCACGTCGTAGACGCGGCGGGTCGCGGGGGTCTGCACGGTCCCCGGACGCTCTACGTCGCCCGACACGGTCACTTCGAATGTGCGCGGCGCCACGACCGTGATCGTCGCGTCCGCGAACTTGAACACTTCGCGCGCGCGCGCGGATACTTTGCGATGCGCCTGGAGCAAGGTCAGGCCCCCGACGGGGAGGGCTCCGAGGGGCGGCACGTTGATCGCGCCCTCGAGATCGACGACCGCCTGCTGGCGGATCACCTCGAGCCGTCCCGCGATCTGGACTTCCAGGACGTCCCCCGGGGCGAGCCGGTAGTCCGCCCCGGGCGTGACGCCTCGTGGCGACGTGGACGCCGGCGGCGGGGTCGGGGCTGGGGTGGGCCGGATCGACGGCGCCGGCGGTTGGGGTGTTGGCGCAGTGCTCGGAATTTGGGCGAACCCGGTGCTGGGCGCCAATAGGGACACCACGAGGAGCAGGCTGAGGCACCTGCGCAGACTACCGGGCTTCATTCGGTCGTCCACGACACCAAATGGAAATTACGGTCATTGTCTCTTTTCGGAAATATCGAGGTCAAGGAAAATGCATATGGATTGCAATAGTTTCCTTGACACCCGGGAGTGCGCCGGGTACGATCCGCTACGCTATTCGGCGAGAGCGGAGATCGCAGTCTCGAGGCGTCCCCGATGGTACCTAGAAGTGTCCGCATCGCCCTGGCCGCCTGCGCACTTTTCGCCTTTCTTGGTGCCGGCTTCTGGATTCACGCGCTGTTCTTCACGCGCTTGTCCTCCACCCCGTCGGCGCCCGCGCAGGGGCCGAACGCCGCAGAAGCGCTCCAGTCGGCCTTCGTCAGCGTGGCCGAGAGCGTTCGGCCCGCGGTCGTCCACATCAGCCCGGTCCAGGTCGCGAAGCGCCGCAGGCCGCCGTTCGCGCCCGGTCCGTACGGGGACGACCCGTTGCTGAAGGACTTCTGGGATCAGTTCCTGGGTCCGCGAGGCCCCGGACGGCGCGAGGAGTTCTTCGCGCGGGGGCTCGGCTCCGGCGTCATCTTCGACAAACGCGGCTACGTCCTGACGAACAACCACGTCGTCCAGGGCGCCGACGGCGTGCTGCTGCGCCTGGCGTCCAAGCGCGAATATCAGGGGCGGATCATCGGCGCCGACGTGACGACCGACCTGGCCGTGATCCAGTTCGAGCCGGACGCTCCCCTGCCGGTGGCAAGGCTCGGGAACTCGGACACGCTCCGCGTCGGCGAATGGGCGATCGCGATCGGCAACCCGTTCGGGCTCGACAACACCGTGACGGTCGGCGTGGTGAGCGCGACCGGGCGCGCCGACGTCGGCATCGCCACGTACGAGAACTTCATCCAGACCGACGCGTCGATCAATCCGGGCAACTCCGGCGGTCCGCTCGTGAACCTGCGCGGTGAGGTCATCGGGATCAACACGGCCATCGTGGCCACCGGTCAGGGCATCGGCTTCGCGATCCCCGCCAACATGGTCAAGCGCATCACGGGCCAGCTGATGGACCGCGGCAAGGTGACCCGCGGGTGGATCGGGATTGCGATGGAGCCCCTGACGACGGAGCTGGCGCAGTCGCTCGGGCTACGCGAGGCCCGCGGCGCCGTGGTCGCGCGCGTCTCCCCGGGGGGACCCGCGGCGGCAGCCGGCCTGGAGAAGAACGACGTCGTCGTGACGTTCGATGGTGTTCCGGTCGAGGACTACCGTCAGCTGCAGCGGCTCTCCTTGGATGCCGAGGTGGGCAAGACCGTCAAGCTCGAGATCGTGCGCAACCGAGAGCGCAAGACGGTCGAGCTCCGCGTCGCCGAAGCCCCCGACCGCATGTCCCAGGACCGCCCCGCCCCACCCCGCGACCAGCTCCGCTAATCCGACAACTCCCGCCTCGCCCCTCAACCGCTCCCCACCGACAACCTCACTGTCCCCGCCCGCCGGCCGCAGCACCAAGCGCACCTCGAGCAACAAGCACGGAATCGCTAGTCGACCCTGAGCGGAATCCGCAGCTACCTGACCTTGAAGGGAACGCGGCCTAAGCCGCCAGCAAGAACTCAGATCCCGGCAATCTCTCTTGGCGGCGAACGGCAGACTGGGCCGGCAGACCGCGGGCCGGGTGGCTCTCGCGACCTGTGTAGGCAGCGCAGATCCGGCAAAACGCGGGGACCGGGCCGCCTCGCAACGAGTGCAGTCAGGTCGCGAGAGCCACCCGGCCCGCGGTCTGCCGGCCCAGCCTCCAGCTAGGCGACGAAGGGAGGAATCGGTGGGATCTCGACCTGTTGCGTCTTAACTTCGCGCACACCGGGCACGGAGCGCGCAACCTCGACCGCCCGGTCGAGGGCCGCCGTGCCTTCGAGAGTGACCACGCCGCCGTGCGCCTCCACGGTGATCCGGTAGCGGCGCGTCTCCGGATGCGTCGCCAGCGCGACCTGCACGCGCGAGGCGAGGGCCCGGGAGGCGACCATCTGTTTGCCGGCGTCGGCCGTGGCCATCTCGGGCCGGCGCGTGAGCGCTTCGAGAATCGCGACCACCGCGTCGTACTTCATCTTCTCGGTGTTCACGGTCAGCTCGTAGAGCGTCGGGTCCGCGATGTCGACCTCGTAGAGGTACCGCATCCGTCCGGACTTCTCGAGATCGTCGCGACGCACCAGCTCGGCGGCCGCGCGGTAGTTGGGCGTCTCGCCCGTCATCTCAGCGGTGCGCTTGACCCACTGCTTCACGCGATGCTCGAATGGCGCGATCACGCGCACGCGCAGCACGTGCGGGACGCCGCGCAGCAGCCACTGGCCGCCGCCGCGCATCAAGACGCAGTTGTCGTCCTCGGCGAACTCGAGACAAGTCGTCTGGAGCACGGTGATGTGATGGCGGGTCTCGGTGTCGAAGCGCTCGAACAAGGTCGGCTTCGACTCGTCGAGGTGGGAGAGCTTGTCCTCGGCGAGCCCGTAGCGACGGGCCGCGTCGAGCAGCAGCTCCTGGTTCACGTAGCGATACCCGAGTCGCTGCGCCAGCGACATGCCGATCTCCGGGCCGCCCGCTCCCATCTGATGCGAGACAACGATGATGGCCATGGATCACCCCCGCCGGTACTTGTCTTTGAGCGTGGTTGGAGCGATCGCGATGCGCTTGCCGGCGACGTCGTCCAGGATGTAGACCTCGTCCGTGAGCGAGCCGCTGGCGAAGACCTCGAAGACTTCGAGCGCGGCTTCCAGCGTGGTGTCTGGGCGCCCGTTCATCAGCTCCTCGACCGCGGCGCGCTGGAGTCGCTGCACGGAACCCTCCTCGAAGTGGCGGTAAGACTATCCCACACCCCGGACGGGAGCAAGCGGGGACGCGGGCGCGTCCGCAAATCGCCGTTCAGGCCGGGCGGCCGACTCCGCGTTCGGGCTCCCGGAGTCTCTGCTGCGGAAATCGATCGAAGCTCGGGACGAACGAGTACGGGGGCCACGGCCCGGTCGGCACGACGGCGATGCCGGCGGCGCGCGAGGCGATCGGCGCGATCCGCGCGAGAAACCCGTCGACTTCGGAGCGCGCCACGAGGAAGGCGACCGAGCCCGCGACGTTGCTCCCTCCCCCGGGCGAGCGGTAGCGCCAGCGCTCGATCCCGGCCTGCGCCACGAGCCGCTCGGCCAGCTCGCGGAGCTGGACGACGCCGGGCGCGCCGTCGGCACACTCGCGGCACGTCCGATCGATCGAGTGCCCACAGTGCAGGCGCAGGAGCTTCACGCTCATCTCCACGCACCCCCGGAGCTGCGCGAGTGTCGCGTGCACCAGGGGCGCGTGGGCCGCGAGCCAGGCATCGAGGTCGGAGGTGGCCACGACGACACCGAACCTGAACGGCACCGTCGCGGAAGCGTCCAGGGTCGAGGCGACGATGTCGTGGTGCAGGGCGAGCGTCCGCGCGTTGGCCTCCGGCAGGCGCTCGAGCGCGCTGACAAGGACCACTAGATCGCCCAGGCGCCGGAGCTGCACGGGGCCCCCGACGCTCGCGTCCGGTGGACGCCACGCCGGCGGGAGCCGGTCGGCGATCGCGTAGAGGTACTGATACATATGGGCCCCCGCGCCCCGGACGGGCGCCGCAAGCTCGGGCCGGATTTCGCTGGTGAGGGCGAGGGTATAATGGCTCGGTCGTGTTGTCCAGGCACCGCCGCGGAACGACGTGCGCCGCTGCTGGCATCGCGGTCGTCCTGCTGGTGTCGGGCGCGCTGGCGGCCAAGCCCGCTCCCTCCCTTCCCTCCCAGATCCCCGCTCGCGAGCGCGCGTGGCTTCAGGAAGTCGCCGAAGGAGCCTCGGTGAGCGCGCGCGCGGCGGGCGAGCCGTTCCTCGCGCGGGCGGACGTCTTCGAGTTCCTGCTGGACCATCCCGAGTTCGCCACCCACGTGACGCGCGCGCTCAAGCTGGCGCGCTACCGGATCTGGCGCGGGCCCGAGGGAGGGCTCTGGCTCGACGACGGCTGGGGGGTGGTCGGACAGTTCTCGGTGGTCTACGCGACCAGCGGCACGCGCGTGGTGTACGCGCGCGGCCAGTACCAGTCGGGGCTGCTCCCGAGCATCCGCGGCCAGGCGGTCGTCCTGATCGAGTACGCTCTGAGCCAAGCCGACGACCGCCGGAGCCTGATCTCGCCGGCCGTGACGGGCTTCGTCAGGCTCGACAGCAAGGTCATTGCCCTCGCCGGAATGCTCGCCGGGTCGGTCGCCACGGCCAAGGCGGAGAAGGAAGCCCGGCGGTTCGTCAAGCTCTTCGCCCGGGCCAGCCGGGCGATCGAGGAAAATCCCGCGCACGTTCACGAGAGCGTGCGGCAGCGGCCCGACGTCCCGTCCGCCGACCTCGAAGAGTTCCGCCGACTACTCGACCTTCGATAGCGCCGCCGCGAGCCCATCGCGGAAGCGGGCGACCTCGGGATGGAGCCCGACCGCCGTCTGATAGGCGGCCGCGGCCTCGGCGTAGCGCCTCCGCGCGAACAGCGCGCGCCCGAGCCTGGCGTGAGCATCGGCGTGGTCGGGCCGTCGCTCGATGACGGCGCGCGCCGCGGTCTCGAGCTCGTCGTAGCTTCCCAGGAGCTCGAGCGCGTCCCACAGATGGATGTGGGCGCGCGGCTCGTCGAAGTTGAGCCGGATCGCCTCCCGACACTCGGCCGCGGCGTCCGCGTACCGGCGCTGCGCCAGCAACACGCCGGCGAGCGCGGTGTGCGGCGCGGGCGCATCCGGGGTGAAGCGGATGACGGCGCAATAGGCGGCCTCCGACTCGCGATAGCGGTGCTGCTCGGCCAGCATCTCTCCCAGGTCGCTGTGGGCCCGCGCGTACTCGGGCTTGATGCGCACGGCGTCGCGGAACGCCGCCTCGGCCTCCGCGTATCGCCCCTGCCAGTAGAGCGCGACGCCGAGGCCGCGCCGGAGCGTCGCGTGGTTCGGCCGCAGCGCGAGCGCTTCGCGGTAGGCCGACTCCGCCTCCAGATGCTTGCCCTGCCGGCCCAGACCCAGCGCCAGGTTCGCGCGCGCCTTCACGGAGTCGGGCCGGACGCGGATCGCCGCGCGCAGAGCGACCTCCGCCTCCGCGTGCCGGCCCTGCCGTCCGAGGGCGACCCCGAGCTCGTAGTGCAGGTCGGCGTCGTCTGGTCGGATCGCCAGCGCGCGCCGGAACGATTCTGCGGCCTCGGCGTAGTCCCCGAGGGCGCCGAGGGCCAGACCGCGGCCGCTGTGCAGGTCGGCGTCGTCGGGGGTCACCCGCAGCGCCTCGGCGTAGGCCGCCGCCTCCTCGGCCCACCGGCCCTGACGCCTGAGAGTCGCGGCCAGGCCGAGATGCGCGTGCAGATAGGTGGGGCGCAGCCGGATCGCTTCGCGGAACGCGGCCGCGGCGTCGTCGTAGCGGCCGAGCCGCTCGAGCGTGACGGCCAGGTGGTGGTGGGCGCGGGCGGCGTCGGGACGCAGGCGGAGCGATTCCCTGAACGCGGCCGCGGCCTCGATGTCGCGATGCCGGCGCCGGAGCACGGCGCCCAGACGCTCGCGCAGGTCGGCGTCGTCCGGCCGCAGCCGGATCGCGTCGCGATACGCGCTGGTCGCCTCGGCCAGTCGCCCCACCCGCTCGAGGGACAGCGCCAGACCGCGCCAGGTCTTCGCGTCGTGAGGCGTGAGCGTGAGCGCCTCGCGGTAGGCCGCCGCGGCCTCGGGGTACTTCGCCTGCTCGTAGAGCGTATCGGCGAGATCGCGACGTGCCGTGGTGGGCGCGGTGCCGCGCGTCAGCGCCTCGCGGTGCACGACCTCGGCCGCGCCGACCTTGCGCTGCCGGCGAAGCACCGTCGCCAGGTTGGTGCGGGCGATCGCGTCGTTCGGCTTCAGGGTGAGCGCGTCGCGGAATGCGGACTCGGCGCCGGCGTAGTCGCCCCGACGGCTCAGTGCCAGCCCGAGGCTCACGAACGCCTGCGGGGAGTCGGGCCGGAGCCGGATCGCCTCGCGGAACGCCGCGGCCGCTTCGGCGTAGCGCGTCTGCTCGAAGAGCGCCGCGCCGAGCTCGAGATGCGCCGAGACGCCGTCGGGCTTGAGGAGGATCGCCTGCTTGAAGACCGCCTCGGCCTCGGCCGAGCGGCGCTGGCGGCGCAGGACCAGGCCGAGCCCGAGATAGGCTCGCACGCGGCCGGGGTCGGTCCGGACCGCTTCGCGATATGCCGCCTCGGCCTCGCGGTAGCGGCCCTGCCGGGCCCACACGTGGGCGCGCTCGCACAGGGACTCCGCGCTGGCCACCTTCTACTCGGGCAGGACCGCGATCGCCTCGATCTCGACGAGCAGGTCGTCTCGGACCAGACGCGAGATCTCGACGAGGGTGCTGGCGGGGCGGTGAGGTCCGAAGTATTCCTTGCGGGCGACGTTGACCTTCTCGCGATCGGCGATGTTCTTGAGGAACACGGTGACCTTGCACACGTCGGCGAACGTGGCGCCGGCGCCGGCGAGGCACCGCTTGAGGTTCTCGTGGACCTGCCGGGCCTGGGCCGTCGCGTCGTTGCCGCCGATGGTGCGTCCCTCGGCATCGGAGGCGACGCAGCCCGAGACGAACACGAGGCGGCCGGCGCGCACGACGTTGGTGAAGTGGCTGATGGGCTCGGGCATCCCGGGAACGCGGATCTCTTCACGCCGACCGATTCCGTGCATGGCCCCCACCTCGTCTCGGTGTACGACCGGTCTGCTCGGAGAGACGAGGCGCGATCGAGCGGGTCGTCCGCGCTCAGCTGTCCGGTCCCGGCGTCGACGTAACTGTATATCAATATCACGCGCTCGCGGCCTAGGGTCCACGTCTCCTTGACCCTCGAAGGTATCGGGTATGTAGTGGGTGAGTGGCCATTGCGACCGACACTCCCGATACGCGCCCAGCAAGGAGGCGGCCCATGTTCGGCAGACGGACCGACATAGTCGGGTGGATCAAGCTACTGATGATGCTGACATCGGTCCTGCCCTGCCTCGTGGTCGCGACCCCGGCGGCGGCCGAATGGTTCACGGACCTTTACCTCGGCGGCGCGTTCACGGAGAAGCACGACGTCGACGCGAACTCTCCGAGCGGTCAGATCACAACGCTGGATGTCAGTTTCGACAATTCGTTCGTGGGAGGCATCCGCGGCGGCTATTGGTTTCCGTTCGAGCTTGGCCCGCTCAACTTCGGCGCGGGGATGGACATCTCGCACTTCAGGCCGGACGTTAGCCGGCAAACGCGCACTTTCTGCTCGCGCTTTTGCGTCACCGGTACTTTCGATGACCTGGATCTCTCCGTGTGGACGATCGGGTTCGACGCGATGCTCCGGTGGCCATTCCTGAAGAGTCCCCAGTTTCCGAGGGGCCAGCTTCAACCGTATATCACGGTGGGACCGGCGATCTTTGTGGCGCACGCCGAGGACCGCACGAACTTCGCCCCCGCCAACCAGTCCGACAGCGATACCTCGGTCGGCGTGAAGGTGGGGGCGGGTGTCGCGTGGCAGTTCACCAAGACCATCGCGATGTTCGGTGAATACCGCTACACCCACTTCAGCCCGGAGTTCACCTTCAGAGACAATGCCCTCGGGAGCACGGACCTGAGCACGAGCGTCAACACCCACTATCTGCTGATGGGGGTCTCGTTCCGCTTCTGAGTCGGGGCGCGCCTTCGCGCCACCTCACGATGGGGCGCCGTGGCGCTCTGGTCCACTGCGGCGGCTCGTATTCGGTGTGCCGAATGAGGGGGAGCGAGGATCGACACGACGGCGACGAAACGCATCCTGATCATCGATGACCAGCCTCGCGTGCTCGAGGTGCTGCAGGAGATCCTCGCCTCTTTCCAGCACGGGCACGCGTACGAGATCAAGGCGACGCATTCGGTCGCCGACGCGCTCGTCATCGTGCAACGTGAGCGCTTCGACCTCATCCTGCTCGACATGGTCATGCCGGGGATCGGCGACCCCACACTGCGCCGACAGGGCCTCGACCTGCTGAAGCGCTTTCGCGACCTTGGCGTGAGTACGCCGGTCCTCATGATGAGCGGAGACTGGGAAAGCCGGAAGGAAGCCGACGCGCTGATCGAGGGGGCATTCGGCTATCTGCGCAAGCCGTTCGACCTGCGCGAGCTGGACCGACTCGTCGCCAGAGCCATCGGATCCGCCACCCGCGGCTGAGCAGAGCGGGAAGCTCGCTAGGCCTAGCGCAGGCGCTGACAAAGGGGACTGGACGGTGGCCGCGCTCCTGCGGGCATCGCCCTTTCAGGCAGGATAGGCCTCGTGCGACTGGGCCTGTTTGATGCGCGGGCGTCCAGCCCGAGGGAAGTCTACGCCTCCCTGTCCGCCTTTGCCACCAGCGGGATCTTAGGGTCCTGGGCGCCTTTCGCGAGGGCGGGAGGGCGCGAGGGACCCAACGGGGCTATGCAAATCTTTGCTTATTGACGCGCATGTGTTGCTGCGCGATACGGAGGTGACAGCGAACACTCTCGGCCGTGGAGGCGTCTATGTGGACCTGCCGCCGAGTCGTCCTGTCCGTGGTCGTGCTTACGGTTCTCTTGATCGCAGTCGTGACCGCGGTCGCGCGAAACGCAATCGCGGCAGAAGCACCCTTCGTCCCATTCGACCTCGGCACCCCCGGCGGCAACGCCAGGGCCAACGCGGTGAACGACGGTGGTCGGGTCGTCGGCGTCGTTTTCGGTCCCAGATTTCGTGCGTTCTCATGGACGCTCGCCGAGGGGATGATCGATCTCGGCAACCTCGGCTGCGTCGGCGACGGCGAGGCCAGCGCGGTGAACGCCAGCGGTCAAATCGTCGGCTCGGTCACCAGTTGCGATCTTTCGCATCGTGCCTTCTTCTGGACGCCAACGGGGGGGATGATCGACCTCGGCACCCTCGGCGGCCGCGAGGCGACTCCCTTCGCGATGAACGACCGTGGCCAAGTCGTCGGCTGGAGCAATCCCACTGGTGATTTTCGTTTGCATGCCTTCTCGTGGACGCGGGCGGGCGGGATGATCGATCTGGGCACCCTCGGCGGCACTGATAGCTTCGCCCTCGCCGTGAATGCCAGCGGCCAGGTTGTCGGCGGCACGAGTGGCCCAGGTCGAAACCGTGCGTTCTCATGGACGCGAGCGGAGGGGATGATCGATCTCGGCACCCTCGGCGGCACGCCTGATGATTTCGGCACTGCCGTGGCCGCGAACGACCGCGGCCAAGTCGTCGGCGAGAGCTCTCTGCACGGTGCGCAACATGCCTTCTCGTGGACGCGGGCGGACGGGATGATCGATCTGGGCACCCTCGGCGGCCCCGACAGCTACGCCCTCGACGTGAATGCCGGCGGCCAGGTCGTCGGCGGAAGCAATATCAACGATCGATTCAAAATCCATGCGTTCTCATGGACGCCGGTTGGAGGAATGGTCGATCTCGGTGTCCTCGGCGGCGCTTTTGACTCCAGTGAGGCCGTGGCCGTGAACGACCGTGGCCAGGTCGTCGGCGCGAGTACTCGCGCTGGTTTTTGGCGTGCCTTCTCGTGGACGCCGGCGGGCGGGATGGTCGAGCTCCCCGCGCTTGGCGAAGGCACCAGCGAGGCCGTTGGAGTGAACGCCAGCGGCCAAGTCGTCGGCGCGAGTTTTGCGGGAGACTTGGGATTGCGTCCGATACTCTGGCAGCCCCTCGCGAAACTCGGGTGCCGCACGACGCTCGCCGGGTGCAACCTCAAAGGAGTCAACCTCACCGGGGCCCATCTGAAGGATCGCAACCTGAGCTACACCAACCTGAGGGGCGCCAATCTTACGCGCGCTTATCTCGCCGGGGCCGACCTGAGCAACGCCAACCTGAAGGGCGCCAATCTAAGCCATGCCAACCTCACCGGGGCCAATCTGGCCGGCGCCGACGTGCGAGACGTGATCTGGTTCAACACCATCTGCCCGGACGGGACGAGTAGCGACGCTCATGGCTCCACCTGCGTCGGGCATCTGTAGCGACCGTAAGCCCGACCTCGACCCTGCCCGGTTCGCCTTTGGGGCGGCACCACGCATGAGTGGTCGCCTCGACCGTGCTCTTGACCCGTGACGAGCGGGTGTAGGAGGACGGCGGCACCTCGTATTGATGTGAGAGGGGTCATGCGCCGGTCTTTTCTGCAATCGGTTGGGACTAGGACATGCGCAAAGCCGAGCTATCGGCTCTTACGGGCATCCGGTTTTATGCAGCACTCCCCGTTTATCTGGCTCACGTGACATTACCGCTACTCACGAACGCGGCAGGAGGACGGTAAAGCGGCTCCCCTTTCCTTCGCGCGACTCGACGGTCACGCGACCCCCGTGGGCTTTCGCCACGCCCTTCACGATCGCCAGGCCCAGGCCAGTGCCGCCCCGATCTCGGTGGGCCTGCCGGTAGGGATCGAAGATTGTCGGGAGCGCATCCGCCGGAATACCTACGCCAGTGTCCTCCACCTGGAGCTCGAACTCCGGGTTCGCGTCGATCACTCGGACAACGACGCGCCCACCCCGCGGGGTAAAGCGGATCGCATTCGTTCCGAGGTTGACGATGAGCTGGTAAAGGCGCTCCTCGTCGCCGAGATACGCGAAGTGAGCACCATAGCGCTCCCGCTCCAAGGCGACACCAGCCTCCTCGGCCTGGGGGTGCAGCTCCTCGACGACGCGGTCTACGAGCCCCGCGAGGTCGACCGCTCGCCGGTCAAGCTCACCGAGCCCGGCACGAAGACGCGACATTTCGAGGATCTGATTGGCAAGGCGGAGCAGACGCTCGGAGCTTTGCGCGATGATGCCAGTGAGGCGCTGCTGATTCGTTGTGAGCGGGTCAGGAGCGCGCTGATGCAGCAGGTCGACGGCGCCTCGTATTGACGTGAGCGGCGACCGAAGCTCGTGTGAGATGGTCGCGAAGAACTCCTGCTTCGCCTCCTCCGCTTGACGGAGCTGGCTCGCCATTAGATTGAAGGAGCCGGCGAGTGCCCCAATCTCGTCGCGGCTTCCGATCACGATGGGCGCATGGAATGCGTTCGCGGCGACCTCCGCCGTCGCCGAGGAAAGGACGCGGAGCGAGCGGGTCATCCGTCGTGTGATGACGGCCGTCCCGAGCAGCGCGAGGCCGACTGCCGCGCCCAGTGCAGTCAGCACGGCGGTCCACGTGCGTGTCTCGAGGCGCGTGGCTTCGACCTGTGCGGCAAGGACCCGCGCGCGGGTCGCCGCCGTCAGATCGTCCAAGCTGTCCCGGACATTCTCGGCGCGCTCTCTGGCCGCGGCGTCCGCGAGACGAAGGGCGCGTGTGCGCTCGCCACGCTGCAGAAGGGTTTGCTCCTCGGCGACGATGCGCCGGTACTGCCCAAAGGCGGCGCTCGCCTTCAGGCGATGCTGGGTCTCCTGCTCGCTCAGCGGATATTCGGCGAGATACTCGAGATCCTCAGCGATCCGCTGCGCCATCTCGTTCCAGCCTGTTGCGTAGCGCCGGTCGCCCAGCACGATAGCTCGCGTCTCGAGACCGCGAAGCCGCGGAATCGCCTCGCGGGCTGACGCGGTCAGACTCATCGCAGGGATCGAGCGGGTGATGATCTCCCGGTTGACGGACACGAGACGGCCAACGGCGCCGAGACTTAACGCGCTGACGCCCGTGACAACGACGATCACGAGCGCGGACGAGAGAAGGATCTTTGTGCTGAGCCGCATGCCCAGACTCTCTGCGCTACCTCGGAGCGCAGCCTTTTGGTCTCTCGACTTTCCGCGTGGCAATAGGTGGTCCAAGAGACGCGGAAGAATCTCGACACCCAGGAGGTTGGCGCTCTCGCGCAGCCACCGTCCGGCCCGGGACCCGTTCGGCGCGTCCTTCGGCACATCTATAGATCGGCGCCGGGACGTTGGGGCCATGGCACCAGCCGCGACATCTGAACGTAGCCGTTCCATGGCCATCTCATGGGCAAGACTGATACCGGAACAGAGTTCCAATAATTTCGATAGTTTCCGAAGCTATGAGCAGCCCGCGGACTGGTAAGTCTCTAGGCAGATGGTCATTCTCCACCCGATGCTGATGGTGCGGGGAGCGTTGGGTACCGGAGTGACCGCGAGCTCCTCGGGAATATCGCGGCTTGGCCGGCCTGAATTGAGTTCGGGAAGACGACAGAGTTTCCGGCACAAGCTTGACCACTCTGACGAAGAACTGTCCGACGAATTCGGCTCACGCTCGGGGTGGGCGGGACAGACGTTCGAGCCTAAGCTCTGGCGGCGATTGAGTTTCCGCCGAACGGTTCACCGCGGCATCGGTTTTGCCACTCTCGAAGGGCGTGTGATGAGATCCCACAGCACCCGGCTCCACCACCTCCGCCACACAGGAAGCATCGGGCCCTCGCCGCATCTGCCGCTTAGCCGATTGGCGTTGTGCCTCGATTGTGAGACATGCTTCGACGCCGGAACCCCTTCATGCCCCGGGTGCGGCGGAGGTACCTCGGTCCTCTTGGCCAGGTTCCTGAACCAGGGACCGCTTAAGACGCTGTCCCAATTCCAGCCTCTCCCGAGGAGCTGGGCGAAGGGCTCGAAGCCCCACGAGGACGCAAGCGCGCCGGCCATCAAGCAACTCCTGATCGTCGCGAGGGACCGGCAGACGCTCTACGAGCACGTCAAGCGCACCTTTTCGGACAACCCCAGCGTCGAGGTCATCCTCGATCGTCGGAGCGCAGAGTCGCGGACTACCACTCGGGCCAGCGCGCCTGAGCGGCGCCGAGGCGATAAAGATCTGAGGCTCGAGACCGACTATCACCTCAGGGCCTTTGGCTGGGCCATCGTGCGGCTCAACGTGCTTCGCACCGTCGGACCGCCGCGCGGCAGTACGTCTCTCTGAGGGAGGAAATCGCTTCCAGCCTTTTCGGCCGAGGTCAGGTCACAGACGATGACGTCGGCGCCGAGCGCCCCCTCGGAAAGCGTCAGCGGCATTCGTGGCGGTGACGATCGGGCCAGCGGACTCGAGTACCGACCGAAGGAAGTCGCGCTCGAGCTCGTCATCGTCGATCACGACGACGTGAATCCGTCGTAGCTCCTCGATTCGCCACTCCGCACTCATCGGCCTTGCCTTTGTCGGAGACGTGACTGCTCTGGACGCGAGAGAATTCCGCTCGGAGCCGAAGCGGCGCGCTGGCCGGTCCGGCCCGAGCTACGAGTGAGACGGGGCGGGTGCGGAGTGAGTGGTAACGGATCCATGAAGTCGGCGGTGACGTAGAGGAGCAGGACAAGCGCGAAGAGGCGAGCTGGACGCCAGAGCAAGCGTCGGATCGCCGTCCAGGCGGACGCCCGTCGTTGAAGTGTTTGCCTCGGCGCAGGGCGCTCAACCGCTGCCGGAGACCATGTCGTCGCGACGGAGAAGTACTTCTGCGACATGGTTTCGACCGACCCGGACGGGCGATCGCATGTGCGCTGCGCCTCTGCAGGCGGACCAACGTACTACCGACGTACTACCGAGGCCGGGACATGGCGCTCGCCGAACGATCATGGGGCGCGCGCTCTACGTGTGGCTCGGCCGTCAATAGTTCAGGTCTGCTAGACTCGCCAGCCAATCCCTACCGAGGTACCTATGCGGCGGATCGGGCGCGGTGCCGCGGCTCGGTGTTCTCTTCGGGCGGCTCGTGGCCGTGCGCGAAATCGCAAAGGAGGTCGCGCGATGGCGACGCTGTGCCAGAGGGATCTACCGAAAGATCCGGTATCCTGTGCACGGCGGCGCAAGCACAACCATGTCCGTGTTTACTCCCACGTGGCGCGCGGCGGCGTGATCCGTCGCGGTGATCCGGTCAGGCTCGAATAGAGTCGCTTCCCGACGATGGTCTCAAAGATCGGGTAAGGAGGTCCGACCATGTCACATGTCCTCGCAGTGAGCATTGCTCTGTTGCTGGCAGGGAGTTGGCTGAGCCCCGACGGCGGGTGGGCGCAGACGAGCAAGAGCGCTCCGACCGCGGCGAAGGTCGACCTCAATGCGGCGACCCAGGCGGAGCTTGAAAATCTCCCGGGTGTCGGTGAGGCGACGGCGAAGAAGATCATTGCGGGTAGGCCATATTCGTTTGTGAGCGATCTTTCCAGGGTAGGGGTGCCCAAGAAGACGATCGACAAGATTGCGCCGCTCGTGTCGATCGGGGGCGCGGGGCCCTCGGCGGCCACAGCGCCGCAATCCGCAGCGCCTGCTGGAAAGGCCGAAAAACCCCAGCCGCCCTCGGTCGGTAAGAGTAACGACACGGCCAAGCCAACGACCGAGACGCGAGTGCCGCCCGCAAAGGGAATGGTCTGGGTAAACACGAGCACGGGCGTGTTCCACCATGAGGGTGACCGCTGGTACGGGAAGACGAAGGAAGGCAAGTTCATGACCGAGGCGGAGGCCCGGAAGGCTGGCTATCATGCCTCGAAAGAGGGCGCAGCGAAGGAAGGCACGGCGAAGAAATAAGGGACCAAGACCTTGAAACGACGGAGGCGGAAGTACTGGAGAACTGGAGCCGGCGGCGGGACTTGAACCCGCGACCTGCTGATTACGAATCAGCTGCTCTGCCACTGAGCTACACCGGCGCCGGAAGATCACGCTAGCACAACTCCATGTCGCGAGCGAGCCCGACGGCCGTGCCGCGCGCGGCAGTGATAGAATGCGGCCGCATGAAGTTCCTCTGCCTCGACTGCGACGAGCCGATGAAGCTCCACTCGACCGAGGGGCCCGACGAGGGCTCGCTGACCGTCACGTTTCGCTGCCCGGAATGCGGCTTCCGCGTGGCGATGCTCACCAATCCGTTCGAGACACAGATGGTCAGGAGTCTCGGCGTCAAGGTGGGCGGCGCGACGCCGCCGGCCCCTTTCGAGCACGTACGCACGATGATGGCCAACCCGCGGGCCGACGCGTTCGAGGGCGACGTCGCCAAGATCGGCGAGGCTCAGGCCGCCGCCGGCACGGACGCCGGCGGCTGTCCCTTCGCCGCCATGGTCAACGAAGGCGCCGCCGACACGCCGTCCTCCGTGCCGTGGACGTCCGAGGCGGAGGCGCGGGTGGAGCGGATCCCGTCGTTCATCCGGCCCATGGCGCGGCGCGCGATCGAACGATTCGCGGCCGAGCACGGCTACGCGACCATTGACGAGGCCGTGATGGACGAGGCGCGGGGCGCGTTCGGAATGTAGCTAGGCGCGCCGCAGGCCGTGGCGGGACCGGGGCCCGCCGGCCGAGGCGCGGACGACGAGACGAGATGACGAAGGCCGATATCGTCGCGCGGATGGCAGCGGCGTCGGGCTGGCCCAAGGCCGGCACCGAGCGCGCGCTCCGGGCCGCGCTCGGGGGAATTCGAGCCTCGCTGAAGCGAGGCGATACGGTGACGCTCGTCGGATTCGGAACATTCTCAGTGGCGCGACGCAAGCCCCGCACCCTGAAGAACCCCCGCACGGGCCAGGCGGTGACGGTCGCCGGGCGCATCCCGCGCTTCAAGCCGTCGAAAGAGTTGAAGCAGGCGGTCCGCTGACGGGTTTTTCCTTGCCGCCCGCTTCGGGCGATCGCTAGAATCGAACGCAGTGCATCCAGGCCGTATGCTCGCCGTCCTGGCGGTATTGGCTACCGCCCTGGTTTCCTTCGCCGCGACCGCCCAGCCGGCGCGACTCGCCGCCGATGGACGTCCGCCGGTGCTCACGGCCGAAGCCGTTCTGCTCCTCGACCCCGAGGGCAAGACACTGTTCGCCAAGAATCCGGAAGAGGAGCGGGCGCCGGCCAGCCTCGTGAAGCTGATGACGCTCTACCTCGCGTTCGAGGACATCGAGGCCGGGCGCGCCGAGCTCGACGAGCTGGTTCCGGTGAGCCGCTACGCGGCGCTGACGCCGAAGGCCCGGATGGGACTGCGGGCCGGCGAGATGGTTCCACTGCACGTGCTCCTCGAGGGCGTGGCGATCGCCTCCGCCAACGACGCCGCGACCGCGCTGGCCGAGCGCCTTTCGGGCGACGAGTGGAGCTTCGTCGGCCGGATGAACGCGAAGGCGCAGGAGCTCGAGCTGCACGCCACGCGCTTCGCCAACCCCCATGGCTTGCCCGACCCGGCCCAGCGCAGCAACGCCCGCGACCTCGCCCAGCTCATCATTCGGCTGTTGCAAGATCATCCCGCGGCGCGGCCGATGCTGGGAGGACAGACGTTCGTCTACCGCGGACGGGTCTACGCGCGTCACATTCCGCTCTTCAACGATCCCCTCGGCGTACAGGCGCTCAAGACCGGCTTCACCGTGGAGGCCGGCTACAACCTGGCGGTCTCGGCGTGGCGCGACGGCCAGCAGTTCATCATGATCGTGCTGGGCTCGCGCACGCGGACGTCGTCGTTCCTCGACGCGAAGAAGCTCTTGAAGTACGGCTTCGTGGAGGCAGGGCTGGACGCGCCGTCCGAGCCGAGCCCGGCGCCGAGGCGGCCGGCGCGAGCGCGACGCACGACGTACTCGCGGTGAGCCCGATCCGCGGCTACGTCTTCGACGCCTACGGCACGCTCTTCGACGTGCACTCGGTGGTCGAGGCGGGCCGCGAGATCACGAGCGATCCGGTGACCCTCTCGGCCACGTGGCGGCAGAAGCAGCTCGAGTACACGTGGCTGCGGGCGCTGATGGGCACCTACGCCGACTTCTGGGAAGTCACCGAGGCGGCGCTCCGCTACGCGATCCGCCAGCTCGGTCTCGCGGCGACGGACGCGCAGATCCGGCGCCTGATGGATGCCTACCTCTCGCTCGCCTGCTTTCCCGACGTGAAGCCGGCGCTCGGGCGCCTGGCCGGCCGGCCGCGCGCGGTGCTCTCGAACGGCGCGCCGACGATGCTGGCGGCCGCCGTGACCGCGAGCGGGCTCACGACCTTCCTGGAGCACGTCATCTCGGTCGACCGGGTGAAGACGTACAAGCCCTCGCCGCGCGTCTACGCGCTCGGCCCCGAGACGCTCGGTGCCTCGGCGGGCGAGCTCCTGTTCGTGTCCTCGAACGGCTGGGACGTGGCCGGCGCGAAGGCGTTCGGCTACCAGGTCGCCTGGTGCAACCGCTCGGGCGCGCCGGAGGAGGAGCTGGGTGTGCGCGCCGATCTGATCGTCGACGCGCTCGACCGCCTCCCGCGGTGAGGTCTCGTCGAGAACGCGCCGGCGGCTCGCCGGAAAAGCGAAGGGCGGCTCGCCGAGCGCAAGCCGCCCGCGGTGCCACGAAGGAGCGGGACTACCTCTTGCCGGCCAGCTTCTTCCGCTTCACGTAGACCCAGAGTTTCTTGGTCATCTCGGACGGCCCGATCGGCGAGCCGCCGAAGATGGACTCCGCCGAGTCCTTGCAGCCCTTGAAGCTGATCGAGTAGCCCCCGAACGCCTTCTTCCCCTTCGCCATAGTGCCTCCTTCCCTCGTGATGGTGGTCCGGCCCGTGCTTCCCTCGGGGGTATTCCTACCACATGTACGAGGGCCGCGAAAGAGAAAATACCATCCCTTGGGGGGTTCGCCCGAGGGAAAATACCCGGGGTGGGTATACGGGGCCGGCGCGGTCCTCGGCGCGGCTCAGCGCGTCTGGAGCGCGGGCATCACGTCGCGCGCGAACCAGCGGAGCTGCTCCTTGAACTCCTTGACCGACAGGCCCTCGGCCCAGTGGACCATGAAGTCCTCGAGCCCGGGATACTTGGACGCGATCGACTTGATCCCGTCGATCACGTGCGTCGGCGGGCCGCAGAACCACGCCTTCTGCTGGATCCCGTCGGCGAGCGACGGGATGCGCGCCGGCGCCCCCGGCGTGCCCCACGTACGCCCTTGCCCGTCGGCGTAGCGCACGAACCCGAACGGCGCGAACCACTTGTAGCGCTCGTCGTGCGCCGGCTCGACCCGGCGCTTGGCCTCCTCGGGCGTGTCGGCCAGGTAGAGTCCGGCGCCCCAGATCATGTCCTCGCCGAGCTGTTTCCGGTACCCGTACTTCGCGCACGCATCGCGATACGCCTTGACGACGGCATCGAGGATCTGCTCGCCGTTGAGGGTCACCATCGCCTTGAAGTTCTTGCTGGCCATGTAGTCGATCGACTTGCTACTGGCGATCGGCATCCAGATCTCGACCGGCAGGTGCTTGGGCCGCGGCACGCACGTGATGTCGCTCAGCGTGTAGCCGCGATACTCGACGGGCGGCGGCGCCTCGTAGCGCTTGCCGCGATGGCTGAAGGAGTCTTCGTTGAAGCACTTCAGCAGGAGATCGACCTGCTCCTCGAACAGCTCCCGGTTCGCCGCCTGGTCGATGACAGGCGCGCCGAACGACTCGACCTCGCGCGAGTGGTAGCCGCGGCCGACGCCCATGATCACGCGGCCGTGGGTGACGATGTCGGCCATGGCGTAGTCCTCGGCCAGCCGGATCGGATGCCACATCGGCAGCACGTTGAAGGCGCAGCCGAGCTTCAGCCGCCGCGTCTGCGTGGCGAGCCAGAGCGAGAGCTGGACGAGGTTCGGGAAGACCTCGTAACCCTCGCGCTGGAAGTGGTGCTCGGCCGTCCACAGCGCGTAGTAGCCGAGATCGTCCATCAGCTGGGCGACGTCGCGCGCCGCGAAGAACGGCTCGCTCAGCTTGTCGTTGTCGTAACGCCGCGCGTTGGCCGGCGTCCCCTCGAGGCCGATATTTTCGAGATCCACCTGGCCGACGTAGAGCACGTGGAATCGCTTGATCATCTCGCTGTCCATCCTCCATCGACCACGAGCGTCGAGCCCGTGACGTAGTCCGCTTCCGAGCTGGCGAGGTAGCACGCGGCGGCTGCGATCTCCTCGAGCGTGCCGCGACGGCCCGCCGGCGTGATCGCGCGCACCGCCGCCTCGTCGCCGCCGACTCCGCGCATCGCCGGAGCGTCCGCGCCGAGGATCCGCGTCGAATTGTCCCGCAGCGACGTCTGGATCGCGCCCGGGCAGATCGCGTTCACGGTGACACCGCGGCCGGCGTACGCGATCGCGAGCTGACGGGTCAGCCCCACCACGCCGTGCTTGGACGCGGTGTAGGCGGCGCCGCCGCCGGAGCCGACCAGGCCCGCGACCGAGGCGATGTTGACGATGCGTCCGCGCCCACGCGGGAGCAGCTCGGCCAGCGCGCGCTTGCTGCCGTAGAACGTGCCGGTGAGGTTGATGCCGATGACGCGCTCCCACAGCGCGGGGCCGATCTCGTCGGCCGACGCGTAGCCGTCGAGCACGCCGGCGGCGTTGACCATGATCCCGAGCGGCCCGAGCTCGCGCACGCTGGCCGCGACCGCTCGATCGACGTCGTCCCACCGGCTCACGTCGCCCAGCACGAACGTCGTGCGGCCACCTGTCGCCGCGATCGCGGCGACGGTCTCCTTGCCGCCCTCCGGCAGGAGGTCCATGACCGCCACCGCCGCGCCCTGGGACGCGAGCGCCCGCGCGATCGCGCGTCCGATCCCAGAGCCGCCGCCGGTGACGAGGGCGCTCCCGCCGAGGAGGGTCACGGGCCGGCGAGCTCCACGACGGCGCGCGCGGCCGCCTCCGGCGACTCGTGGAGGACCATGTGACCGCCGGGGAGCAGACGCAGCGCGGCGCCCTTGACTCGCCGCTGCCACTCCTCGGCGTACACCACCGGGTTCGCGTGATCCTCGTCGCCCCACACCAGCAGCGTCGGGGCGGCGATCCGGTGCAGGCGACGGCGGAGCCCCTTGTCGGGAATCGGCCACGCGAACTTCGCCATCGACGACCGTCGCTGGAGCGACTCGACCTGCGCGGCGATGTCGTCCGGGTCGCCGCCCGTGCCCACGGCCCACTCCCGCGCGACCTTGGAGGCCGGGTCGCGCCAGAGGACGGCCGCGAGCTCGTCGGCGGGCAGGATCAGGATGTCGGCGGGCGGCGCGTCGGCGCGCCAGAGTCCGAGCGGCGAGACGAGCGTCAGGCTCCGCGCGCGAGCGGGCAAGACGGCGGCAAGCTCCGCGGCAGCCATGCCGCCGAACGAATGGCCGACCAGGTGCGCGCGGTCGACGCCGAGCGCCGCGATGAGCTCGTCGTAGGCGAGCGTGAGGTCGAGGAGATCCTCGAGCGTCTCGATGCCGGTCGAGCCCGCGACGCCGGGATGCGCCGGCGCGTACACGCTGAACGACCCGGCGAGCAGCTCGAGGAACGGCGACCACACGCTCCGCTCGTAGTAGGAATGGAAATAGACCAGCGGCGCGCCGCGTCCGGCGGCGAGGACCCTGAAGGCCACCGCGCCGCCCCGGATCTCGATCGTGCGCTCGTCGGGCATCTACGCTCCGTTCCGGGCGCCCGACGGCCACCAGCGGTCCTTGTAACCCGGCCACAGATCGCGGACGTGCGGCATGACTTCCTTCGCGAACAGCTCGGTGTTCTTGAACGCCAGCTCCTTCGGCATGCTGCCGATCTGGAGCAGGACCATCAGGTGCCCGACGCGCAAGCTGCGGATGCAGTCGGTGAGCTGCTGGCGCACCGTCTGCGGGCTGCCCGCGATGATGTAGCCCTGATCGACGTACTGGCCCCAGTCGAGCGACTGGCGCGCCTTGCGCGCCGCGGCGCCCACCTGGGCGCGGGTGCCGCTCTGCACGGTCTTGACGGTGCGGTAGCCCGGTGCCTCCGCGAACCCTTCCCAGACGTTCAGACACTTCTGATAGAAGTAGTGCACGTGCGGGAAGTACTCGCGCTCGGCCTGCGCGTCGGTCTCCGACACGCACACGAGCTGCAGGAAGCCAGCGCGGTACGGATTGTCGTCGGCGCCGACGCGGGCGATCGCCTCCCAGAAGCCGTCCATGGTGGCGCGCCCGCGCTTGTAGCCGAAGTACGAGAGGTAGCAGTAGACGTAGTCGAGCTTCGCCGTCCACTCCCACGTCTCGACGCTGCCGCCGCCCGGGATCCACACCGGCGGGTGCGGCTTCTGCAGCGGCTGCGGCCAGATGTTCGCGTAGCGGACCTGCGTGTACTTGCCGTTGAATGCGAAGACCTCGGGCCGCGTCCACGCCTGGATCACCAGGTCGTGCGCCTCGTAGTAACGCTCGCGCAGTGTGGCCGGGTTGATCCCGTACGCGAAGTTCATGTCCATCGACGTGCCGACCGGAAAACCGGCAACGAGCCGGCCGCCCGAGAGCAGGTCGAGCATCGCGAACTCTTCGGCCACGCGGAGCGGCGGATTGTAGGCGGCGAGGCTATTGCCGAGGACGACGAGCGCGGCCTGCGACGTCCGCCGCGTGAGCGCCGCCGCCATGAGGTTGGGCGAGGGCATCAGGCCGTAGGCGTTGTTGTGGTGCTCGTTCACGCACAGGCCGTCGAAGCCCTGCGCCTCGGCAAACTCCAGCTCGTCGAGGAACTCCTGGTAGAGGCCCCGCGTCTTCTCGGCGTCGTGCAGGTGATGCGGGACGTCGACCCAGACCGACCGGTACTTCCGCTCGAAATCGTCGGGCAGGAACCGATAGGGCATGAGGTGGAAGAAGCAGATTTTCATGGTGATTCGGGATGATACCAATCCGGCCCGCAGCGCGCTAGCATAGCGAGCCCATGCCGGCCGGCAGACGGTTCGTGATCGTGTTCGTGGTCGACGGGCTCCGGCCCGACGCGGTCACCCCGGACGGCACGCCCAGCTTGCATCGCCTGCGGTCCGAAGGCGTGGATTTCACGAACGGCCACGCCGTCTTCCCGACGGTGACGCGCGTCAACGCGGCCGCGCTCGCGACCGGTATGCAGCCGGCCTCGAACGGCATTCTGGGCAACCAGATCTACGCCGCGGAGGTCGATCCGACGCGCGCGCTGAACACGGGTGACTATCGCCGCCTGCTCGAGCTCGACGAGGCCACGGGCCGGCGGCTCGTGCTCACGGCCACGCTCGGCGAGCGACTTCACGCGCGAGGGCTGCGGCTCGCGGCCGTCAGCTCGGGCTCGACGGGCAGCGCGCTCTTGACCAATCCCCGAGCGCGTGACGGCATCGGCGTGCTCGTCAACGGCGCCTTCGACCCCGGCGAGATCGTGGGCTGGCCCGCCTCGGCGAGCGAGGCGATCCTCGCCAGGTTCGGGCCGGCGCCCCCGCGGGGCGCTGCCGAGCGGTTCGACGCGGTGGTCGCGTGGACGCAACGCGTGCTGCGCGAGTACGTGATTCCGGAGCTCGTGCCCGACGTTGTGATCAACTGGCTCACCGAGCCGGATCACAGCCAGCACCACCTGGGTGTGGGCTCGCCATCCTCGCGCGAGGCCCTCGCCAACGACGACCGCGAGATCGCGCGCGTGCTGGCGACGCTCGACGACCTCGGGCTGACCCCTTCGACCGACGTGCTGGTCGTCTCCGACCACGGGTTCACCTCCAACACGGGGGGCGTCGACGTCGCCGCCGCGCTCATCGAGGCCGGACTGAAGGCGTCGGCCGACTCGGACGACGTCGTCCTGGCCAGCAGCGGGCAGGCGGTCGCGGTTCACGTCGCGGGCCACGATCGGACACGCACCGCGGAGATCGCACGACTCGTCCAGGCGAGCGAGTGGGGCGGCGTGGTCTTCACCGCGGCCCGCGCGGCCGGCGACGCGCGCGGCGCCGTCGAGGGCACGTTCTCGCTCGAGCTGATCCATGCGGCCAACGCCGAGCGCGGGCCGGATCTGCTCTTCACGTTTCCGTGGAGCTCTCGCCCGAACGCGTTCGGCGTCCCGGGGGCCGACCTGGCGAACATCAGCGGCGGTGCCACGCTCTACGCCAGCGACCACGGGAGCATGAGCCCGTGGAACGTGCGCAACACGTTCCTGGCCGGGGGCGCGAGCTTCAAGAAGCGGGCGACGATCCGCGTGCCCGTGGGCAACGTGGACGTGACGCCCACGATCCTCGCGCTCTTGGGCATCGCCGAGCGCGGTGACCTCGACGGGCGCGTGCTCGCGGAGGCGCTCGAGGGGGGACCCGACGCCGAGCAGGTCGCCGTCGACGCGCGCGTCCACACCGTGGAGGCCGGCGCCTACCGAGCCGCGATCCAGGTGTCGGACGTGGACGCGCACCGCTACGTGGACAAGAGCTGGCGCATTCGCTGACGGCCGGAGCGGGCGGGCGCACGAGCTGCACGTCGGCGGCGACTTGCTCGAAGGCTAGTTCCAGCGTAGGCTGTGCCACGGTAGCCACGGCTGCCGATCCGCTGAAAAACGCGGGAGCTCGGGGAACCGGGCTGAGAGGGCGGCTCATCGTCGCCGACCGCATGAACCTGAACTGGTTAATACCAGCGAAGGGAGGATCGTATGTCACATTCGCCGTCCCGCAAGATCTACCTCACCGGATCCCGGCCCGACATCCGCGTCCCGATGCGCGAGATCGCGCTGTCCGGCGGCAATCCACCGCTCCGCCTCTACGACACGAGCGGCCCCTACACCGATCCTGACGCGCCCATCGACCTCAAGCGAGGTCTGACGCCGCGCCGGCTCGGGTGGATCGTCGACCGGGGCGACGTCCAGGAGCTGCCCGGCCCGTCGTCCGCGTATCGCCGCAGCCGCGACGAGAATCCCGCGCTCGGCGGCGTGCGGTTCGCGAGCGTGCGGCGGCCGCTGCGCGCCCGCCCGGGCCGCTGCGTCACGCAGATGCACTACGCGCGGCGCGGCGAGATCACGCCGGAGATGGAGTTCATCGCGCTCCGCGAGGGCATGGCGCCCGAAATCGTGCGCGACGAGGTCGCGCGCGGCCGCGCGATCATCCCGTCGAACGTCAACCACCCCGAGACCGAGCCGATGATCATCGGCCGCAAGTTCCTCGTGAAGATCAACGCCAACATCGGCAACTCGGCGGTCGCCTCCTCGATCGAGGAGGAGGTGGAAAAGATGACGTGGGCGACGCGCTGGGGCGCCGACACGGTGATGGACCTCTCGACCGGCAAGAACATCCACGAGACGCGCGAGTGGATCCTGCGCAACTCGCCGGTGCCGATCGGCACGGTGCCGATCTACCAGGCGCTCGAGAAGGTCGGCGGCAAGGCCGAAGAGCTCACGTGGGACATTTACCGCGACACGCTCATCGAGCAGGCCGAGCAGGGTGTCGATTACTTCACGATCCACGCCGGCGTCCGCCTGCCCTACATTCCCCTCACCGCCAAGCGCGTCACCGGCATCGTCTCGCGCGGCGGCTCGATCATGGCCAAGTGGTGTCTGGCGCACCATCAGGAGAGCTTCCTCTACACGCGCTTCCGCGAGATCTGCGAGATCATGGCCGCCTACGACGTCGCCTTCTCGCTGGGCGACGGCCTGCGCCCCGGCTCCAACGCCGACGCCAACGACGAGGCGCAGTTCGCCGAGCTCGACACGCTCGGCGAGCTCACGACGATCGCGTGGGAGCGCGACGTGCAGGTGATGATCGAGGGCCCGGGCCACGTGCCGATGCACCTGATCAAGGAGAACATGGACCGCCAGCTCGAGGTCTGCCACGAGGCGCCCTTCTATACGCTCGGGCCGCTGACGACCGACGTGGCGCCGGGGTACGACCACATCACGTCCGCGATCGGCGCGGCCATGATCGGCTGGTACGGGACCGCGATGCTCTGCTATGTGACCCCGAAGGAGCACCTGGGCCTCCCCAACCGCAAGGACGTGAAGGACGGCGTGATCGCCTACAAGATCGCCGCCCACGCGGCCGACATCGCCAAGGGCCACCCGCGTGCCCGCGACTGGGACGACGCGCTCTCGCGGGCGCGCTTCGAGTTCCGCTGGCAGGACCAGTTCAACCTCTCGCTCGATCCCGAGACGGCGCGCGAGTTCCACGACGAGACCCTGCCCGCGGAGGGCGCCAAGGTCGCCCACTTCTGCTCGATGTGCGGGCCGCACTTCTGCTCGATGAAGATCACGCAGGAGGTCCGCGACTACGCCGCCAAGCACGGCATCGCGGAGGAGACGGCGGCGGTCGTGCAGGGTCTACGCGAGAAGGCCGAGGAGTTCAGGAAGGGCGGCGGCGAGATCTATCGCAAGACCTGATCGCGGAAGCTCTCTCTCCTCGGAACGCGTGAAGGTCGTTCGCGCTTCGCCTCGGCGCTCGCGTACTTGTCGGGATTCTAGAACGTCGCCAGCGGCGTGGTGTACGCGAGCGCGGCCGCTGCCAATCGGTTCTCGACGCCGAGCCTCTCGTAGATATGCTCGAGGTGCTTGCCGACCGTGCGGGGGCTCAGGCTCAGGATCATCCCGATGGCGGCGTCGGTCTTGCCTTGAGCCACCCAGGCGAGCACCTCCGCCTCGCGACGGCTGAGCCCCAGGGCCTCGAGGGACGCAGGCCTGGGGACGGTGTGCTGCTGTTGCAGCAAGAGGAGGCTACCGCCCTCGGCGGGAATCAGCCGGACGACGAGACGATTCTCGGGACCCTCGACCACTAACGGTTTGCCGGCGGCAGAGACGTCGCCGGGCCTGCCGACCGTCGTCACATGGAATGTGACCCAGCGCTGAAGAGCCTCCGGCAAGCGCTTTGACCGCATCCCTCGATGACCGAAGTAACTTGTCAACCACTGACGGGCCAGCCGCGTCGCGAACCGGACGGCGCCATCCGGTCCCAACAGAACGATCCCCCGTCCGATCTCCTCCAGCCCCGTCAGGGCCAGCGTAGCCTCTTGCTTGATCTGAGAAAACGACGCAGCGTTTCGGTGGGCCTGAACGATGTGGGGCTGAAGCACACTCAAAAGCATCCGGTCACGCTCCGAGAAGTCCGGCCCACTCCGGCTGAGTGCGACCCCGCCGACCCGTGGCGACGGGGCGGGCAGGCCGATGACTATCTGGTGCTCCACATCGATCTTGCGGAAGAACTCGTTATAGAGCCCAAGGCGGTGGAACTCGCGCTGAGTCAAGAAGTCAGAGATTTTGGCCGCACGAGCCTGAGGATTCTCGCTGAAATGCCTGATGAGCGGATGCTCGTGTTTGTGGTGCTCAAAGGTCTGCATGAGGTCGGGAGTGACGACATGGGCGGGATGGAAGACCCGGGCGGTGGGCTGTCCGAACCCGATCTCGGTGTATGCGATGACCTCGGCCGGAACGACCTTCGCGATCGCGCGAACCACATGGTCACGGAAGGCGTCGAGATCGCGGAGCGCAGAAATCTCTGCCACGCACGCAACAAGAGCCCGGATGTCTCGCTGGGTTAAGTGCTCCAATACGACCCCACGCTCGAGCGTTCCCAAACATACGTAGAACTACGTATGGACGTCTAACCCACACCAAGTTAAAAGTCAACGCGCAGGTGAGCCCTCTCGGATGGGGCTTCCCAGACGAGGTCTACAGATTCCGCAAGGGAAAACACGCTTGTCCGTACCAAGACTCCGCGGGCTGTTCAACGAGACTCTTCAAAGTGACTCAGAGATAAGATCAGGCCCCGCTCGGTTCTCCAGGACGTGTCGATCAGAGGCAGCGTGCGAACACGAGAGGCCGTGAGGACGTGAGTGGGCGAATGAGGGAGTGGAGAGGAATGAGCAGGAAGAGCCGGAGCTTCGTGAACTGGGCCGTTGTCGGGTTGGTGATCACTCTAGCGCTCGGGACGATAGGTCGCGCCGCGGAGGCTGCCGTCGGGGACGTCATCAAGACCGTAACCATCCCCGGCGACGCGAATTG
>QHTE01000123.1 GCA_003220685.1 Candidatus Rokuibacteriota bacterium | reverse complement strand
CCGATCTGCAGCGCACCCACTCGGCTTTCCGCCACCCGGCGGTTATTGCCGCACTCTCACCCCTGGAACATCGAGGCGTCGCCTCGTTCGTGAAGCCGTCCCTGATTCGTCACCGGACTCGACAAGGTCCCTTCCGTGGTGGAGCGGATGTCGCGGGACTCCCGCGACGCCATCGTCAGATCGAGTCCCTCTGCGCTGAACAGGCCTTCGTCCATGGCCACCAGCACGTCGAGGCTACTGAACGCGGACACCGGCTCGATCGTCATCTTCATCGCGGTTCCCCTTCCCTCATGGGTTCCAGTTGGCGACCCGTCGGGGGCCTCTGGAATCGTCGGCCACCACGAGAAGGATAGCGGCTTCAGGGCAGATCCGCTACCGGGATCCAACCCTCCAGCAGCCGTCAAGCGAAGTCGAGAGTGCGCGGCACGTCCTCGGCGCTCGCGGAGGCGCTGTATCTTCGTGGGCACATTGACGTCAGGACTCCCCACTGCGTAGAGTTGGCTCATGGCCTCACGACCGCGTAAAGGCAAACGAGGAACGGCGCGTATCGCCGTCACGGAGCCTGCGGGCTTCAAAGCGCTGTCGAAGGCCGAGCAGATCCGCTATCTGCAGAAGCTTTGGGATCGTATCGCGGAGGGGCCCGAGCAGCTCCCGGTGCCGAAGTCGCACCTGCGTCTCGCCAAGGAACGGCTTGCAGACTACCGCCGAGACCCAACCCGCTCGCGGCCCGCTCGTGATGTGCTCCGGAACCTGACAAACCCCGATCGGTGACCGAGTATCGGCTGGTAGCCGAGCCGCGAGCCGACCTCGACGCCGCGGCAGCGTACCAGTGGTATGAGACCGAAAGAACCGGTCTTGCGGTGCTCCATGTGAGTCGCGATCCAGCAGAGTGGCAGCGGCGGCGAAGGATCTAGTCCCCCGCCATCTCCGCGAACCGACACAGCGCGTTGATTAGCCGCATCTGCTCGATCGTACGCGCGCGTGACTCGAGCAGGCGCGGGCTGGCGACGATGCAGGCCAGGCACATCGCGCGTGAGACGGCGACGTTGAGGCGGTTGCGCGAGAAGAGGAAGTCGAGCGTAATAAGTCGGCCTTTTCTTGCAGGAGCTCGGGATACGATCGGAAGGTGGCGTTTACGGTCCCCGAGCGCCTCTCCGATCAGAACGACACGGCCACCGCCGGTGAGCGCAAGGTTTTCGCCGCTCTCCGCGAGCACCTGCCCGAAGACTATCTCGTCTACTACGACATCCGTGTCGGCGATCGCTACCCGGATTTTACGGTTATCGGTCCGGATCTCGGCGTCGTCGTTCTCGAGGTCAAGGACTGGCGGCTGAAGTCGATCGTGGGGGCGCGCGCCGACAAGGTCGTGATCAGGACGCACGACGGCGAGCACGCGCTTCGCAGCCCCGTACCGCAGGCGCGCGAGTACACGTTCAAGATCGTCGACTTTCTGAAGAGGCGCCCGCAGCTCCGCGATGGCGAGCGACTTTGTTGCGGATGGGGTTTCGGCGCCATCCTGCCCATGCTGGGGACGGACGATATCCAGACTCCGTCGCTCTTCGGCCCGAGTCTCGAGGAGACGCTGGGCGCGGGCCTCGTCCTGACCGCCGACGACCTCGCTTCAGAACGGCTTCTGCCGCGGCTCCGTGCCCTGATACCCGAGCGGGGCCCACACGCGCCACGACTGAGCCCCGCGCAAGTGGACGAGATACGTGCTGTTCTCTATCCCGAGATTCGCGTGGGCTGGGCCCACGACGACGCCCAGGTTCTCGAGGTGATGGATCGTGAGCAGGAGTGCCTGGCCAAGTCGCTGGGCGACGGGCATCGTCTGGTGCGCGGCGTCGCCGGCAGTGGCAAGACGATCGTCCTCATGTGCCGAGCGCGCCATCTGCGCGAGCTACATCCTGATTGGCGCATTCTCGTCCTGTGCTTCAACCGCGTTCTGGCGGAGCACCTCTCGCGGACGATCGGCGCCGACGATCGGCTTCAGATGCTCACGTTTCACGCCTGGTGTAGTCGCGAGCTGCGCCGCGCAAACGTCCCGATGCCGCCGGCGCCCGAGCGTGGTCAGGCGTGGCACGAGTACTGGGAGCAGGTTCCCACCCTGCTGCTGGATGCCTACGCCACTGGGAAGGCGCTCGCAGGCACGTATCAAGCCATCCTCGTGGATGAGGGGCAGGACTTCGCGAACGACTGGTATCGCGTCATCCTGAAGGCCCTGGATCCGGCGACCAACAGCCTCTTTATCGCCCTCGATTCATCCCAGAACATTTACCAGCGTAAGATCAGCTGGCGCGAGCTGGGTGTCGAGGTCGTCGGGCGTAGCCGCGTCCTGCGCGTCAACTATCGGAACACGCGACCCATCCTCAACGCCGCCTATCGGATGATCAGGGATCTGGATTCTCGCTCGAACATGGCTCGCGAGCAATCGGACGACTATGTAACGCCCGACAGAGCACTACGCGATGGGCCGCAGCCTCAAGTTCATCGACACGCGTCGTTGGCCGTGGCCCGTCGGCTCGCCCGGGCGTGGATCCAAAAGCGACTCAATCGGGGAGTCGCGCCTGACAACATTCTCGTGCTCGGCCTTTCGCGGCCGACCATGGAGAGCCTGACCGCGTGGCTCAAGGAGGAGGGCATCTCAGCGTGCTTCCTTCTGACCGATCAGCTACCCGGCGCCGTGCGACTCTCGACCATCCATAGCGCCAAGGGGCTCGACGCCGCGTATGTTCTGCTGTTCGGTGCGCACGAGCTGGGGGGACGCGGGGACGAAGAGGCGCGGCGGTTGCTCTACATTGGGATGACTCGGGCGCGGGAAGAGCTGTGCGTGTCGTATCACGCCGGGTCGTGTCTGATGGAGGAGCTGGAGAAAATCCTCAGCTCCCCTGCCTAGCCCGACCGGTCGGTGCGGAGCCTCGCGGAGCCGGGGCGCCGTGCAGCAGACCCTCCGTACTCAAGTCTTCGTCGACATCCGGCCAGTGGATACCGAATCCGCCGCCGGCCACCCGCCAGTTCGCCCGTTGCTCGGGAGTCGCCGACAGGAGGCGGGGGTACCACACGAGCGGCACTGAGATGGTGCGACCGTCCAGCAGATCGACGACCAGGACGTCTTCGGTAAACCGCACGTCCCTCACACGCTCGCCCGGGCGACGCTCCGAAGTATTCATTCCAAGCCTCCAGCAGTCGTGCTTCGTGCAGCATGACGAGCCTCTGGACCCGGCGCAGCTCAACCGTCGTGAATCCAAGGTTACTCGCCAATGCGACCGGGGCCAACCAGAACTTCGCCGAATCATCATCACGGTCGACGTGGACGTGCGGCGGCTCGTGCAGGTCGTGGCTGACGAAGTAGATGCGATACGGACCGCTCCGAAGAACCGTGGGCATCCTTCAATTCGCGCACGCGACGACGATGCTCACGAAGGAGAGGTTAGGCTGCGCGGTTTCTACGCGTCAATGCGTCGAATCGTGGACGCCCTGCTCTCCCGCCATCTCCGCGAACCGACACAGCGCGTTGATCAATCGCATCTGCTCGATCGTGCGTGCGCGTGATTCGAGCAGGCGCGGGCTGGCGACGATGCAGGCCAGGCACATCGCGCGCGAGACGGCGACGTTGAGGCGGTTGCGCGAGAAGAGGAAGTCGAGGGTGCGCGGCACGTCCTCGGCGCTCGAGGTGGCCATCGAGTAGAAGACCACGGGCGCCTGGCGCCCCTGGAACTTGTCGACGGTGCCCACGGGGACGTCGCCCAGCCCGGCGGCCTGCAGCGTACGGCGAAGCAGGCGCACCTGCATGTTGTACGGCGCGACTACCATGAAGTCGGTCTCTGTGAGCGGGCGCT
>QHTE01000049.1:79565-168759 GCA_003220685.1 Candidatus Rokuibacteriota bacterium | reverse complement strand
ACACCTTCCCAGGCTGCTGCGCCCCGCCGGCGAGCGGCGCACCGAACAAGACCAGAGCGACTACGACCGCAAGCCCTATCTGCCGCATGAGCACCTCGTTCCGACGGCTGGCGGGAGTCTAGCAGACGACCGGTAATCCAGCTCGGCCGCGTTGGTCGAGCACGCGCTATTCGATCACCCGATCCGCTCGGGACAGCAGCGGTGGTGGAACTGTGATGCTCAGCCTCTTCGCTGTTCTCTGATTGATAACAAGTTCGAATCGTCGAGGTAGTTCCACCGGTAGATCCGCCGCTTTGGCACCTTTAAGAATCTGGTCGGCATATCTCGCAGCGTACCGAAAGATGTCCGTGAGGTTGGGCGCATACGCGATCAGGCAACCAGCGTCAACGTAGTCGGCAAGTTCGAAGACGCCAGGCAGGCGATGTGTCAGCGACAATTCGGCTATGCGCCTTCGCTCCTTGAAGAAGTGTGCACCTTGCATCCCAAGGATGGCCTGAGCTCGCTCTCGGACCATCGCAGCGAATGCTTGGTCGATCTTCTCTGGGGGATCGATGGACGCCACTTCGAGAAGCTGGAGTTTCACACCGAGCGAAGTGGCGGCCGCTTCGACTTCCCGGACCATGCGGTCACGCAGTTGATGGTTGGACGGCACGAGGACCCCGACGCGGGCCAGTGATGGTAGCGTCTCCTTCAAGAGCTGAAGCCGCTTGGGGTTCAGCTCGACACCGAGATATGTAATGCCTGTCATGCTGCCGCCTGGGCGTGCCAGGCTCTGGACCATGCCGGCGGCGACGGGGTCCGACACCCCGGCGAAGACGATTGGTATGTCTGGAATCGGTGACCAGAATTGCGTGCGAGCAGCCGCTTCTGGCGCAACCGGCCCATACGCGAAGGCCGCTGGCGCCGCAGCGACGATGACGTCGGGGTTCAGCTTCACGACCTCAGCGGCCGTCGCCGGCCGCTGCTCCCGTGTCTTCGCCGAGCGCTGCTCCACTCGGAGATTAACCCCTTCCACCCAACCCAAATCCCGCAGACCTTGGAGGAAGGCCTCCTGCATGTTCGCGGGCAGCGGTCCCATCCCGAAGTCGTCTCCGAGAAGGACCACCGTGACGATTCTCTTCGCCTGCTGCGCCTCGGCACCGAGCGGCGACGCAAGGGTGCTCCCAGCCATGATGGTGATGAACGCCCGCCGGTCCATCACTGGATCAGCTGGTCCGCCCGCAGCAGTAGCGTTTGCGGGATCGTCAGGCCCAGCGCCTTGGCCGTCTTGAGGTTGATCACGAGCTCGAACTTCGTGGGCCGTTCGATCGGGAGTTCCGCCGGCTTGGCGCCCTTCAGGATTCGGTCGACGTAGCCGGCCGTGCGTTGCCATCGATCGACCCCCTCACGGGCTCCGTAGGCCAAGAGACCCCCGCCTTCGGCGAACCTCCTCGGTCCGCCGATCGTGGGCAGTCGGTGCTTGACGGCGAGCGCGGCGATCGCCGCCCTATGATCGAGGACCCACGCGACGCTCCCCACGTTCAGCGCGTTCACCCCGTCTTTGGCCATCGTGGAGAACGCGCCCGCCAAATCGTCGGCGCGCACGTTCACCCGTTGCAGACGGACCCCTAGCGATCTGGCGCCGGTTTGGAGCGCTTCGAACCAGGCGTCTGACATCTGAACGGTTGGAGCAACGAGAATTCCTAGGCGCGAGGCTTTGGGCGCGACCTCCTTCAGCAGCTCACACCGCTTCAGGTGCAACTCACGGTCCTCTATGACAAACCCAGTGAGATTCCCTCCCGGCCTGGCCAGGCTCGCCGCGAGCCCGTCTTCAACGGGATCGCCCATGGTTGCCGCGACGATCGGGATTGTGGTCGTCGCCTCCTTGGCGGCTCGGGCGCCGGAGCTGGCATGGGTCACGATCACGTCGACCCGGAGGGCCACCAGCTCCGCCGCGAGACCTGGCAGACGGTCGAGCTTGCCCTCGGCCCAGCGATACTCGATGAGAAGGGTTTTGTTTTCCTCGTATCCGAGCTCCCTGAGGCGGTGTCGGAACGCGCCGATAAAAGGTTCGTAGGGAGCCGAAGCAGTACCGAGTACGCCGATTCGGTACACCTTCCCGGCCTGCTGGGCCTCCGCAGCGCGCGGCGCAGCGAAGAGGCTGAGCGTGAGAACGACTGCGAGCCCGATCAGCCGCATGAGCACCTCGTGGAGGATGGCTGGCGCCCTATTGGATCACCTGATCCGCCCGCAGCAGAAGCGTTTGCGGGATCGTCAGGCCCAGGGCCTTGGCGGTCTTGAGGTTGATCACCAGCTCGAACTTGGTGGGTTGCTCGATGGGGAGGTCACCGGGACGTGTTCCACGCAGGATGCGATCAACGAACGCGGCGGCACGTTTCGCCATTTCTGCCGGGATGGCCGCGTATGTCATCAGACATCCGGCGTCAACGAAAGTGCCACGGAAGTCCGTCAGAGTCGCGATGCGCTGCTTGAGCGTAAAGGCCATGATTTTGGCGGACGTCTGCTCGGTCATAAGAGGACCGCCGGCCGTGACAAACAACGCTTCGACTTTTTCACGAGCCAGAACGCCAAGTGCCCGGTCGAGATCAGCGAGAGACTGGAGTTGAAACACGCGGGTCGTCACACCGATCGTGCGTGCCGCGCGCTTCATCTCACCGAGAGAGGCCTCGACCTCTTCCTTTGCGAAGCCCGGTGGAACGTAATTCCACAAAACCGCGAACGCTTTACCCGTCGGGACCACGTCTTTGAGGAGCTGGACGTACTTACTGAACAATTCCCCGCCGGCATAGGCGCTTAGACCCGTGACGTTTCCGCCCGGTCGCGCCAGACTAACAGCCAATCCCGCTTCGACCGGGAAGCCGCTGGCAAGCATGACGATTGGCACGGTGCGTGAGGCTTGCCGCGCGGCACGCGCGGTCGCCGTGGTGCCGGTGAGGATGAGGTCCACTTTCAGTTCGATCAGCTCGCGTGCAAGAGCTTCTGCGTGCCCTAGATCCACGCCGGTGTAGCGAGACTCGACGATGAAATCGCGACCTTCCACCCAGCCATACTCGCGCATTGCGGCCACGAATGGGTCCATGAGGTGCGGAGATGGCCTGCCCGCCAATAGACCGATCCGGTACATTCTCCCTGCTTGCTGCGCCTGCGCGGCGAGCGGCGATAGAAGACTGAGGGCGAGAACGACCGCGAGCCCGATCCGCCGCATGGGCACCTCGTAGGGATGGCTGGCGGGAGTCTAGCAGAAAGCCGCGACGCGACCAGCGTGCCCAACAAAAAGGAAAGCGTCCCGACTCTATCGGTCAGCGATCAGCTGACCAGACCGTTTTGACCCCTGAGCTTTCCCCTCGAGTTTTCCGCGAAAAGTCTAGAGCAAGTCTAGAGCGCTGCGCGGTACCTCTCAGGAACTAAAGAGATTTCGACGGAAACCGGTTCTGCTTCCAGTCGAAGCTGCTCCAGGCAACCTCCATCCGATCGGCGATCCCCTGGAACTTGTGGAGGCCGTCGCGGTGAGCGGCCATCAACTCCTCGAGCGAGGAGAACTGGGCTAGATATCCGAGGCCATACTCGCCCGGCTCGGCCATCTTCATCTCGCCGGAGAGATAGCGCCGGTAGCCTTCGCCCGGGAAGATCCAGAATCCTTCCGACGTTTCCTCGGTGAAGAGTCGCGGCTCCTGGCCGGCCGGCATCGGGCACAGGAAGAACCTCGCCGTGAAGCGGATCGGGCTCGAGGTCGGTGTGATGAAGTGAGAGAGGTAGCGCAGCGACCGAAGATCGCAGAACCAGCCTTCGCGAGCGATCAAATCGGTGAACGGCGCCTCGCCCGACATGAGCGCTTTGCGACAGCGTTCTATCCCGTCCTTCACGCGCGGGGTCGACGGATCAAGTGCGCGGCCCGTCTCGTCGCACGCGAGCAAGATGCCGCTCTCCTCGAGGAGCTCGCGCACCGCGGTGATCCAGAACGCGAGCGCGGGCACTCCCTCGTGTCCCGTGAGAAGCGCTTCCGCTTCGGAGGCCGCGATCCCACGACACCGCGCGACCGCGGCGGGAACGCCATCGCCGGGATCGACTTTGCCGCCGGGGAACGCGTAATACCCACCGAGGAACTTCATGTTGCGGTTCCGCCGGATCATGTACACCTCGAGCGGCTCAGGAGATCCTGGCGATGCGTCTCTCACCAGAACGACCGACGCCGCCGGCTTCGGCACCGCCGGCGTCGTCGGCGCCTCCGGCCTCCCAGTGCTCATGAGCGAGACAAACTACAGATTGATGAGCTGCGCGACCCGCTCGCGATGGTACGTCGCGTCGCCGAACGTGAACTCGGACGACTTGGCGCGCTTGAAGTAGAGGTGGAGATCGTGCTCCCAGGTGAACCCGATGCCGCCGTGGAGCTGGATGCCGGCGCCGGCGACCTTGCGGTACGCGTCGGTGACGTACGCCTTGGCCATCGACGCTGCCAGCGGCGCCTCAGGCGAGTTCTCGTCGACCGCCCACGCGGCGTAGTACGTCAGCGACTTCGCGTTCTCGACGTCGACGAGCATGTCGGCGGCCTTGTGCTTGACGCCCTGGTACGTCCCGATCGGCTTGCCGAACGCGATGCGGATCTTCGCGTAGTCCGTGGTCATGTCGAGCACGCGCTGGGCGCCGCCGCACATCTCGGCGCAGAGGGCCACCGTCGCGCGCTCGACCACGCGCGCGAGAGTCGGCCATGCCTTGCCCTTGACGCCCATCAGCGCGTCGGCCGGCACGGCCGCGTCCTGGAAAGTCACCTCGCAGAGCTTGCGGGTCTGATCCATGGTGGGCAGGAGCTTCACCTGAACACCGCGCGTCGCCTTGGGGACGAGGATGAGGCTGACGCCGTCCTCGGCCTTGCCCTCGCCCGTGCGCGCGACCACCACGATCGCGTCGGCCAGATGCGCGTCGGGCACGAAGAGCTTGGTGCCGTTGAGGACGAACCTGCCCTTGTCGTCGCGAGCCGTGCAGGTCACACCGGCCGCGTCCCAGCGAGCGCTGGGCTCGGTCCAGGCGAGCGTCGCCTTGGCCTGCCCGGCCGCGATGCGCGTGAGCCACTCCTTCCTCTGCGTCGGCGAGCCGGCCTCGCGGATGGCCAGACCGCCGAGGAGCACGGTGGAGAAGAACGGTCCGGGCATCACGACGCGGCCCATCTCTTCCATCAGGACCGTCAGGTCGACGAAGCCGAGCCCTGTGCCGTCGTACTCCTCGGGATAGATGAGACCGAGCCAGCCTTGCTCGGCGAGCTTGGCCCAGAATTCGTCGGTGACGCCGGCGGGCTCTTCCATCCGCGCCCGCACGAAGCCCGACGTGCACTCGTTCTCGAGGAATTTTCGCGCGGTCGAGCGGAGTAGCTCCTGCTCCTGGCTGAACCCGAAATCCATGGGCTAGTCCTTGGGAAGGCCGAGCACCCGCTCGGCGATGATGTTCTTCTGGATCTCGGTCGTCCCGCCCTCGATCGAGTTGGCGCGCGAGCGGAGGAACGAGTGGGCCCACACGCCGCCCTCGACCGCCCAGTCCGATCCCTTCACGAGCTGCGAGTACGGTCCCTCGATCTCCATCGCGATCTCTTGCAGCCGCTGGTGCGTGTCGACCCACGCCATCTTGCCGGTCGACGCTTCTGGGCCCGGCATCTCTCCGCGCAGCAGCTTGGTGATCGCGCGCGCGCCCGTGTACTTCAGGCACTCGGTGTCGATCCAGAGCTGCGCCAGCTTCTGGCGCATCACCGGCTCCTTCGTCACGACGCGGCCGCTCTTCTCCATCCCCTTCGCCAGCTCGAGCAGGCCCTCGAGCGCAATCCGGAGACGCATCTGCAGACCGAAGCCCAGAGTTAACCGTTCATACATCAACGTCGTGAGCCCGACCGCCCAGCCGTTGTTGACGCCGCCCAGCACCTGCGACTCGTGCACGCGGACGTTGTCGAAGAAGACTTCGTTGAACTCGGCCTCGCCGGTGATCTGCCGGAGCGGCTTCACCGTCACGCCCGGCAGCTTCATGTCGAGCAGGAAGTAGGTGATGCCCTTGTGCTTGGGCACGCTCGGGTCGGTGCGGGCGAGCAGCATCATATAGTCGGCGACGTGGGCGAACGACGTCCACACCTTCTGGCCGTTGACCACCCAGTGCTCGCCGTCCTTGACGGCCCGGGTCTGCAAGGACGCCAGGTCGGAGCCCGAATTCGGCTCCGAGTAGCCCTGGCACCAGATCTCCTCGCACGAGAGGATCTTCGGCGGATAGCGCTTCTTCTGCTCTTCGTTGCCCCAGGCGATGATCGTGGGACCGCCCATTCCGACGCCGAGCACGTTGAGGATCGGGGGCGCCTTCGCGAGCGCCATCTCCTGCTGGAGGATGAGCTCTTCCATGAACGTGAGGCCGCCGCCGCCGTATTCCTTGGGCCACGTGAGACCGATGTAGCCGGCGTCGAACAGCGTGCGCTGCCAGCGGCGGAGGAAGTCGTACTGCCCGGCGCGCGGGATCTCGGAGCTGCCCGTCGGCTTCCACTCGCGCGGCATGTTCGTCTTGAGCCAGGAGCGGACGGTGGCCCTGAAAGTTTCCTGGTCTGGAGTCAGTGAGAGATCCATTTCCCCTCCTGAAGGTGGGCGCGCCGAACGACTGAACCGTGGTTCATTTTCGGATCCTTCCTCGGTGAAGTCAAGGCTTATACTCCGTCCCACAGTGATCTCCATCTCGTTGCCGCGACTCACCTCTCGGATCAACACGCTCGCTCGGTTCGGTGGCCTGCCCGGGGGCGGCGTGACGCGCATGTGCTGGTCGCCGCCTCACGAGGAAGCCCGCGCCTGGCTCCTCGGCGAGATGCGCGCGGCGGGGCTCGAGACGTGGGTCGATCCGGCCGGCAACACTTTCGGCGCGACCGGCATCCGCGCCCTCCTTCCGGAAACTCCGGCGATCGTCACCGGCTCGCACATCGACACGGTTCCGGAGGGCGGCATCCTCGACGGGGCCCTCGGGGTCCTCGCCGGGCTCGAGTGCATCCAGACGATCACCGAGACGCGCACTCGCCACGCTCGGCCGCTGGTTGTCGCGGCGTGGAGCGACGAGGAAGGGCGATACGGAAGCCTCTTCGGCTCGCGGGCGTTCTGCGGCATGCTCGAGGACGCCAGGATCGACGAGATGGCGGCCGTCGACGGCGTGCGGCTCGTCGACGCGATGGCCCGCGCCGGATTCGACGCTCACCGCGCGCCCGAGGCACGCGTGCCCGCGCGCGCCGTGGACGCCTACGTCGAGCTCCACATCGAGCAGGGTGCTCGACTCGAAGAGGCGGGCATCCCGATCGGTATCGTCGAGACGATCGTGGGGGTGCGCCGCTCGCGCGTGGTCTTCAAGGGCCAGGCCGACCACGCGGGCACGACGCCGATGGATCGCCGCCGCGACGCCTTTCTCGCGTCCGCCGACTACGCGCTGCACGTGCGCGAGCATGTTGTCGCGCGCGGCAGCAAGGCGAGCGTGACCAACTTCGGCGTCGTCCACGTGCATCCCGGGGCCTCCAACATCGTCCCGGGCCGCGCCGAGCTCGTCCACGAGATGCGCGATCCGGACGTCGCGGTGCTCGAGCGGCTCGCTGCGGAGACGGCGTCGCTCGCGCGCGAGGTAGCCGGCCGGCACCAGGTCGGCGTCGACATCCAGCCGATGTCGGCCACGATCCCGGCGCCATGCTCGCCGCGCATCCAGGCGGTCATCGAGAAGGTGTGCGCGACGCTCGGGCTCGCGACCCGACGCCTCTACTCGGCGGCCGGACACGACGCGCAAAACTTGGCCCGGATCACCGACTCCGGAATGATCTTCATCCCGTCGCTGGGCGGGCGCAGCCATCGCGTGGACGAGATGAGCGACTGGCCGGCGATCGAGCGCGGCGCGAACGCGCTCCTGCACACGCTACTGGCTCTCGCCGTCGACTGACGGCGCCCGAGGACGGCTCGATGCCGAGCGACCACGCCCGTGGCACCCTAGGAGACGCCAAGGCGGCGGTCGACGTGCGGACGACATCGACGATCGGACTCGCCCTCAGCCTCGGGCTGGGCGGCTGCGCGTGGGATGCTCCGATGAGCACCGTCGCGGCGCGCTCGGACGTCGCGCGCGAGATCCTGCACGTCTACGCCATCATCACCTGGATCGCCGTCGGCATCGCGCTGGTCGTGGGCATCGCGCTCGCGTGGGTCGTCGTCCGCTTCCGCAGCCGGCCGGGCGCGCCGGGAATGCCGGCGCAGATCCGCGGTCACACCCTGCTCGAGATCTCGTGGACGATCGCGCCCGCGATCGTCCTGCTCGTGATCGCGATCCCGACGATCCAGGTGATTTTCCGGACGCAGGCCGCGCCGCCGCGGGACGCGCTGCAGGTGCGCGTGCTCGGACATCAGTGGTGGTGGGAGTTTCGCTACCCCGCGCTGGAGGTCGTCACCGCGAACGAGCTGCACGTGCCGGCCGGGCGGCCGGTAGCGCTCACGCTCGACGGCCCCGACGTGATCCACAGCTTCTGGGTGCCGATGCTCGGCGGCAAGCGCGACGTGGTACCCGGCCGCCAGAACCGGCTGACCTTCACCGCCGAGACCGCGGGCGAGTATCGAGGCCAGTGCGCCGAGTTCTGCGGCGTCTCGCACGCCAACATGGCCATGCGGGTCGTCGTCGACGCGCCCGACGCGTTCGCGCGCTGGGTCGCCGCGCAGAAGGCGGAGCCCGGCGAGCCGGCGCCCGGCCCTGCCGCCGACGGCAAGGCGATCTTCGCGCGAAGCGCCTGCGTGGGGTGTCACACCATCCGCGGGGTCTCGAGCGGGGCGCTCGGCCCCGACCTCACCACCTTCGGCAGCCGCCGCACGCTCGCGGCTGGCATCTTGCCGATCACCGTCGAGACCGTGACCGCGTGGCTCAAGAATCCTCCCGCCCTCAAGCCCGACGCGAAGATGCCCGCGCTCGGCCTCACCGACGAGCAGGCGCGCGCCGTCGCGACCTACCTGATCGGCCTGAAGTGATGAGCGCGCATCCTGCGGGTCGCGTCCTTCACGCGCCGGCGGCGGCCCTGGCCGGGGCCGGCGCGACGGCGGCGGTGGTCGGCTGGCTCACGACGGTCGACCACAAGCGGATCGGCATCCTCTACGGGGCGAGCGCCTTCGTCTTCTTCCTGCTCGGCGGCGTGGAGGCGCTCGTGATCCGGCTGCAGCTGGCGGTGCCGAATAACACGGTCGTGAGCGCGCACGCCTACAACGCGCTGTTCACGATGCACGGCACGACGATGATCTTCCTGGCGGTCATGCCGTTCAACGCGATGTTCTTCAACTACATGGTGCCGCTCCTGATCGGCGCCCGCGACGTCGCGTTCCCGCGCCTGAACGCGCTGTCCTTCTGGATTTTTCTCGCGGGCGGCCTCCTCCTGAACGCAAGCCTGCTGGCCGGAACGCCGCCCGACGTCGGATGGTTCGGCTACGCCAACCTGACGTCAAAGCACTACGCGCCGGGCCTGGGCGTCGACTTCTGGATCGTGAGCCTCCAGATCCTCGGCGTCTCGTCCATGATCGCGGCCGTCAACTTCATCGTCACGATCCTCAACATGCGTGCGCCCGGCATGACCATGATGCGCATGCCGGTGTTCGTGTGGATGTCCCTGGTCGTGCAGTTCCTGATCGCGCTCGCCTTCCCGCCCATCACCGTCGGATTGATCTTCCTGATGTTCGACCGCTTCTTCGGCACCCACTTCTACGACGTCGCGGCCGGGGCCGACCTCCACCTCTGGCAGCATCTCTTCTGGATCTTCGGCCACCCCGAGGTCTACATCCTGATCCTGCCCGCGTTCGGGATCGTCTCCGAGGTCCTTCCGACGTTCGCCAGGAAGCCGCTCTTCGGCGCGCCCGTCGTCATCTACTCGGGCGTGCTGATCGGCTTCTTCGGCTTCGGCGTCTGGAGCCATCACATGTTCGCAGCGGGCATGGGGCCCGTGGCCGACGCGGCGTTCTCCATCGCGACGATGCTGATCGCGATTCCGACGGGCGTGAAGATCTTCAACTGGCTCGCGACGCTCTGGGGTGGCTCGATCCGGCCCACCAGCGCGCTCCACTTCGCGCTGGGACTGGTGGGGCTGTTCACCATCGGCGGCCTCTCGGGCGTTATGCACGCCTCGCCGCCGGTCGATCTGCAGCAGACCGACAGCTACTTCGTCGTCGCCCACCTGCACTACGTGCTGATCGGCGGCAGCCTCTTCGGGCTCTTCGCGGGGATCTACTACTGGTGGCCGAAGATGACGGGCCGTCTCCTCGGCGAGGGGCTCGGCCGGCTCAACTTCTGGCTCATGTTCGCGGGCTTCAACCTCGCGTTTTTTCCCCAGCACTACCTCGGCGTGCTCGGCATGCCTCGCCGCATCTACACCTATCGTCCGGACCTCGGCTGGAACGGAGCCAACCTGGCCTCGACGATCGGCGCCTTCGTCATCGGGGTGGCCGTGCTCGTCTTCATGGTGAACGCCTGGCGGAGCCTCCGCCGGGGGGCTCCGGCGCCGGCCGATCCGTGGGACGGGCGCACGCTCGAGTGGCGGACCTCGTCGCCGCCGCCGGTGCACGACTTCGACGCGGTCCCGCCCGTCTACGGCCGCGACTCCTTCTGGCGCGAGAAACACGGTCCGCGGCGCCCCCTCACGGTCGCCGTCACGCCCGCCGGAGGTCCCGCCGCCCACGCGGCGCTTCACCTGCCCGCACCGTCGCGCTGGCCCGTGATGGTCGCGCTCGGGATGCTGATCGCGGCGGTCGGCGCCCTCACGCATGTGGCTCTCGTCGTGATCGGCATCCTGTGGACGATCTGGGCGATCATCCGCTTCGCCCTCGAGCACCACCGGACGCCGGAACACGCGGACCAGACGGGCGGGCTCGGGCTCGATCACCGCAAGATGGCGATGTGGGTCTTCCTCGGGTCGGAATGCTTCTTCTTCGGCACGCTCGTCGCGACCTACCTCGCGTACAAGGGCCGTAGCGTCGTCGGGCCCGCGCCGCACGAGATCCTCAACATCCCCGTAACGTCGGTCTCCACCTTCGACCTCTTGATGTCGAGCTTGCTGATGGTGCTGGCGCTCGCGGCGGTCCAGCGGGGCGATCGGCGGCAGGCGCGGCTCTGGCTCTTCGGGACCGCGTTCTTCGGCCTGATCTTCCTCGGCTTCCAGGCCTACGAGTTCACCGAGTTTGTCCACGCGGGCTTCACGCTCCAGCGGAACCTGTTCGGCTCGACGTTCTTCGTGCTCACGGGCCTGCACGGCACGCACGTCGCGATCGGCGTGCTCTGGCTCCTCTCGCTCTGGGTGCTCGACCTCCGCGGACGGCTCGGTGCCGCCGACGCCGTCAAGGTCGAGATCGCCGGGCTCTACTGGCATTTCGTCGACGTCGTGTGGATCGCGATCTTCACCCTCGTCTACCTGATCCCGTGATGGCGAGACATCCGGCGAGCGAGGAGCCGCGGGGCCACGAGCAGCCGACGGTCGGGACCTACCTCCGGGTGGCGCTCGTGCTGACCGTCGTGACGGCGCTCGAGGTCGGCGTGATCTACGTCCGGCGGCTCGCGCCGATCGTCGTGCCGCTGCTGCTGGCGATGTCGATGGCCAAGTTCGCGCTGGTCGCGATGTACTTCATGCACCTCCGATACGAGTCGCGCGTGCCCACGTTCCTGTTCGTGGGGCCGCTGCTCCTCGCCTCGGGGCTCGCGGTGGCGCTGATGACGCTGACGGGGGCCTTTCTGGTGTTCGGCCGCTGATGAGCGCCCCGCCGCCCTTCGCGTGGACGTCGGGCGAGGTCCACGCCGACGTGGTGCTCCTGGTCGGCGTCGCGGCGCTGATCTACGCGGTCGCGTGGGCGCGCGGCCCGCGCGCCTCGATCCAGCGCCCGGCGCGGTTCGCCGCCGCGCTGCTCGTGCTGCTCGTCGCGCTGAACGGTCCCCTGCACGATCTGAGCGACTACTACCTGTTCAGCGCTCACATGGTGCAGCACCTCCTGCTGACCCTCGTCGTCCCTCCGTTGCTGCTCGCCGGCACGGAGCGGTGGATGGCCGACGCGCTCGTGCGTCGTCTGACGCGCGCACGCGCGCTCGGCGCGCTGCTCCGCACCGCGACGCGGCCGGTGCCCGCGCTCGCGCTCTACGCGGTGGCGCTGATCGGCTGGCACCTGCCGGGTCCCTACGGCGCCGCGCTCGCGCATCACCGGGTGCACGTCGTCGAGCACCTGGCGCTGATGGCGACGGCGCTCATCGCGTGGTGGCCCGTGCTGTCGCCGTCGGGCCTGCTCCCGCGCCTGCACTACGGAGCCCAGGTCCTCTATCTCTTCGCGTTCGGGATCCCGATGACGGCCGTCGCCGCGATGATCACCGGCGCCGAGCACGCGCTCTATCCGTTCTACGCGGCCGCGCCCCGGCTCTTCGCGCTCACGCCGCTCGCCGACCAGCGTCTGGGCGGGCTCATCATGTGGGTGCCGGCCGGCGTGATTCCGCTCGTGGCGTTCACCGTCGTCTTCTTCCGCTGGGTCGCCGTCGAGGCGGACGAGGAAGACTTCGGCGCGGCCGTGGAACGACCGCCCTGGTGACCTCTGCTATGATCAAATTAATGAACTACTCCCTCGGCCGCCCGCCGGTCCTTCGATCGTAGGAATCGACGTGCGAGTGCTCATCACTGGCGGTGCGGGATTCATCGGCTCGCACCTCTGCGACTTTTTCCTGGACCAGGGCTGGGAAGTCGTGTGCATGGACGACTTCGTCACCGGGTCACGCGACAATCTGATCGGCGTCCAGTCGCGACGGGGCTTCACGCTGGTAGAGCACGACGTCACCGAGTACATCCAGCTCGACGGCGCGCTCGACTGGGTCCTCCACTTCGCCAGCCCGGCGTCGCCCCGTGACTATCTGGAGCTGCCGATTCAGACTTTGAAGGTCGGGGCCCTCGGCACACACAAGGCGCTCGGCGTGGCGAAGGCCAAGGGTGCGCGCTTCTTGCTGGCCTCGACCTCGGAGGTCTATGGCGATCCGCTCGTGCATCCGCAGCGTGAGGACTACTGGGGTCACGTCAACCCGGTCGGCCCGCGAGGCGTATACGACGAAGCCAAACGCTTTGGCGAAGCGATCACGATGGCGTACCATCGCGCCCACGGGATCGACACGCGCATCGTTCGGATCTTCAACACGTTCGGTCCACGCATGCGGTTGAACGACGGGCGCGCGATCCCCGCCTTCATGGGACAGGCGCTGACCGGCGCGCCGATCACGGTGTTCGGCGACGGCGCGCAGACGCGCTCGTTCCAGTACATCAGCGATCTCGTCGACGGTCTCTGGCGGTTGATGCAGGCGCCGGTCAACGAGCCCGTCAACATCGGCAACCCGCACGAGATGACGTTGCTCGACCTCGCCAAGCGCATCATCAGGCTCACCGGCTCGCGCAGTGAGATCGTGTTCCGCCCGCTGCCGATCGATGATCCCAAGGTCCGACAACCCGACATCAGCCGAGCGCGCTCGTTGCTCGGGTGGGAGCCGCGCGTGGACGTCGAGGAGGGGCTGCGGCTGACCGTCGACTGGTTCCAGGAGAAGCTCCGCTCGTGAGGGTTCTCGTCACGGGCGGCGCCGGCTTCGTCGGCTCCCACGTCGTCGATCGCCTGCTCGCCGACGGTCACACCGTGGACGTCGTCGACAACCTGGCCACGGGCCGGCGGGACCGGGTACCGGCTGCAGCGCGACTTCACGTGTGCGATTTGCGCGACGCGCGGCTCGACGACGTAGTCGCCGGGGTTCGGCCGGCCGTCGTCGTCCACGTCGCCGCCCAGGCTGCGGTCTCCCGCTCGGTGACCGACCCGCGCTTTGACGCGAGCGTCAACGTTCTGGGAACGATCGGCCTGCTGGAAGCGTGTCGCCGCGCCGGAGTCCGCCGGGCCGTCTACACGTCGACGGGGGGCGCCGGATACGGAGACACGGACGTCTTGCCAACCCCGGAAGACCATCCGCTCCGTCCCAGCTCACCCTACGGGGTGTCAAAGATCACCGCCGAGCGCTACCTCGAATGCTGGGCCGGGTTGACGGGGGGCCGCGCCTTGACCCTTCGGCTGGCGAACGTCTACGGCCCGCGGCAGGATCCCGCGGGCGAGGCCGGCGTCATCGCGATTTTCACGTCGCGACTGCTGTCGGGCGCGCCCTGCATCGTGAACGGCGACGGCGAGCAGACGCGCGACTACGTGTACGTCGGCGACGTCGCCGACGCGGTCGCGCGCGCGGTGTCGAGCCCAGACGTCGTCGGGGTCGCGAACATCGGCACCGGCGCGGAGACGACCGTCAACGAGCTCTATCGGCGGCTCGCCCAGCTGACGGAGGTGCGTCGCTCCGCCGAGCACGGGCCGGCGAAACCCGGCGAGCAGCGTCGCAGCCTGCTCGACGCGGCTCGCGCCAAGTCGCTGCTGGGGTGGAGCGCGACGACGCCGCTGGACCAGGGCCTCACCCAGACCGTCGCCTGGTTCCGAAAGGAGCTGAAACGATGATCGACGAAGAGCTGAAAGCGATCCTCGCGTGTCCGGCGTGCAAAGGGGACCTCCTCTTCGAGGAGACCCGGATCATCTGCCCCGCCTGTCGCAAGGCGTACCCGATTCGCGACGGGATCCCGGTGATGCTCATCAGCGAGGCCGAGGCCTGGTCGCCCGGTAGGTAGTGGCCGGACCCCCTCCCCTGCAGGCGGTCATTCTGGCCGGCGGCCAGGGAACGCGCCTGCGTCCGCTGACGCTCGCGCGCGCGAAGCCCGTCGTTCCGCTCCTCAACCGTCCCTTCCTCGCGTATCAGCTCGCGCTGCTACGGGCCCACGGCGTCACCGACGTCGTCCTGGCGTGCTCCTACCGCGTGGACGACGTACGCGCCGCCCTTGGCGACGCCGAGCATCTCGGTATCCGGCTCCGCTACGTCGTCGAAGACGACCCGCTCGGCACCGGCGGCGGTGTCCGCAACGCCGCCGATCTGGTCGCGGGGACGTTGTTCGTGCTGAACGGCGACATTCTCACCGACCCCGATCTGACCGAGATGCGCCGGTTCCACGAGACGCGCGGCTCGCGCACGACGATCTATCTGCAGCCGGTGCCGGATCCGCGTCAGTACGGGCTCGTCGAGACCGGACCCGACGGGCGGCTCCGCGCCTTCCGCGAGAAGCCGGCCGCCGACGAGGAGATCACGACCAACACGATCAACGCCGGCATCTACCTGATCGACGCCGAGCTCCTCTCGCGGATCCCGCGCGATCGCCCGAGCTCGATCGAGCGCGAGTTCTTTCCCGCGCTGATCGCCGACAACATCCCGTGCTTCGGCTGGTGCCCGACCGCATACTGGCGCGACATCGGCAATCCGTCGGCGTACCGCGCCGCCCAGCTCGACATGCTCCATGGTCGCGCGGCGATGCCGCTGGCGCCCCCCGGACAGCGCCGGGACGGGATCTGGCTCGACGGCGGCTCCACCGTCGACCCGGCCGCTCGGATCGTGCCGCCGGCCGTAGTCGGCGCGCGGGTCGTGCTGGGCTCGCGGTGTCGGGTCGGGCCCGGCGCCGTGATCGGCGACGGGACGCGCATCGGCCCGGACGCGCGCGTCGAGGGCGCGATCCTGTGGGAGCGGGTCGAGGTCGGCGCTGGCGCCGTGCTCCAGGATTGCGTGCTCGGCGCCGACGTGCGGATCGGCGACGGCGCGCGCGTGGGCCCCGATGTCGTGCTCGCATCCGGCACGACCGTTCCCGAGCGCGCGACGCTCACCGCCTGAGCGGCGACACGCGCGGTGCCGCCGACACCGAGCGCTGCGACCTCGCGTGTTAAACTGAGCCGATGGTCCTGAGTCGCATCCGCAATTTCTCGATCGTCGCCCACATCGACCACGGGAAATCGACCTTGGCGGACCGGCTCCTGTCCCTCACCGGGACGATGGACGCGAAGAAGGCGGTCGATCAGGTGCTCGACTCGATGGATCTCGAGCGCGAGCGCGGGATCACGATCAAGGCGCACACGGTGCGCCTGCTCTACCGGGCGCGCGACGGCCAGGAGTACACGCTCAACCTCATCGACACACCGGGCCACGTCGACTTCTCGTACGAGGTGTCGCGAGCGCTGGCGGCGTGCGAGGGCGCCCTCCTCATCGTCGACGCCGCGCAGGGGATCGAGGCGCAGACCCTGGCGAACTTCTATCTCGCCAGCGACGCGAACCTCGCCATCATCCCCGTCGTCAACAAGATCGACCTGCCGGCGGCCGACGTCGAGGGCACGCGCAACCAGATCACCGAGACGCTCGACCTCGACGGCACCGAGGCGCTCGCCATCTCGGCCAAGCACGGGACGGGCGTGCCCGAGGTGCTCGAGGCGATCGTCGCCCGCGTGCCGCCGCCGCAGGGCGACCCCGACGCGCCGCTCAAGGCCCTCGTCTTCGACTCGTACTACGACTCGTACCAGGGCGTGGTCGTCTACGTGCGCCTCACCGACGGCCGCGTGCGCCCGGGCACGCGCGTCTTGTTGATGTCGAACGGCCGGTCGTACGACGTCCAGCAGGTCGGCGTCTTCAGCCCGGACATGCGGCCGGTCGAGGAGCTGTCGGCCGGACAGGTCGGCTACCTGACCGCGTCGATCAAGCGCGTCGCCGACGCGAAGGTCGGCGAGACCATCACCGAGACCGCCCGGCCCACCGCGGCGCCCTTCCCGGGTTATCGCGACGCCAAGCCGATGGTCTTCGCGGGGCTCTACTCGATCGAGGACACCGACTACGAGGCGCTGCGCGACGCCCTCGAGAAGCTCCGGCTCAACGATCCGGCCTTCACCTACGAGCCCGAGACTTCGCTCGCGCTGGGCTACGGCTTTCGCTGCGGGTTCCTCGGCATGCTGCACATGGAGATCGTCCAGGAGCGCCTCGAGCGGGAGTTCGACCTGTCGCTGATCGTCACGGCGCCGAGCGTGCAGTACAAGGTCCTCACGACCGCCGGCGAGGTGCTCGACATCGACAACCCGTCCAAGCTGCCGCCTCCCGATCGGATCGAGCAGATGGACGAGCCCTACGTGAAGTCCTCGGTCTTCGTGCCGACCGAGTTCATGACCGCGATTTACAAGCTCGCTCAGGAGAAGCGCGGCGAGCATCGCTCGCTCGAGTATCACGGCAAGCGCGTGCACATCCGGTTCGACTTCCCGCTCGCCGAGATCGTCGTCGACTTCTACGACCGGCTCAAGTCGATCTCGAAGGGCTACGCGTCGTTCGACTACGAGCTCTCGGACTTCCGGCCGTCGGACCTCGTGAAGCTCGACATCTTGTTGAACGGCGACCCGGTCGACGCGCTCTCGGTCATCGTGCATCGCGACAAGGCGTACGAGAAGGGCAAGGCGCTGGTCGAGAAGCTGCGCGGGGTGATCCCGCGCCAGCTCTTCGAGGTCGCCATCCAGGCCGCGATCGGGAGCCGGGTCATCGCCCGCGAGACGGTCAAGGCCATGGGCAAGAACGTCACGGCGAAGTGCTACGGGGGCGACATCACGCGGAAGCGGAAGCTGCTCGAGCGCCAGAAGGAAGGAAAGAAGCGGATGAAGCAGGTCGGGAAGGTGGAAGTGCCTCAGGAAGCGTTCCTCTCGGTGCTCAAGAGCTGACCATGGACGAGCGGAAGATCGAGATCGAAGCCCATCCGGCGCTCCCGGCCGAGGCGGTCGAGCCGAAGCGCCGCCGGAAATCCATCGTTCGCGAGTACGCCGAGGCGATCGCGATCGCCGTGTTGCTGGCGCTCGTCATCCGGTCGCTCGTGGTGCAGGCGTTCACGATCCCGTCCGGCTCGATGATGGACACGTTGCTGGTCGGCGACTACATCCTGGTCAATAAGTTCCTGTACGGTCCCGAGCTGCCGCTGACCGAGCTGCACCTGCCGTCGCTGCGCGACCCGCACCGGGGCGACATCATCGTGTTCCGCTACCCCCAAGACGAAAAGCGTGACTTCATCAAGCGGATCGTCGCGACGCCGGGTGAGCGCGTGCAGGTCCGCGGCCATCAGATCCTCATCAACGGCAAGCCACTCAGCGAGCCCTACACGAAGTTCGCCGACTCCGGCGCGCGCGGCGGCGACGCCTACTGCGGGTACGCCTACGGCTGCGAGCCCACGATCGTGCCCCCCGACTCGTACTTCGTGATGGGCGACAACCGCGACAACTCTCAGGACAGCCGCTACTGGGGCTTCGTCAAGCGCGACAAGATCAAAGGTAAGGCCTTCCTCATCTACTGGTCGTGGGATGGCGACCGGCACTGGCTCCGCTGGTGGCGGCTGGCGAACTATATACCTTGACCGCCGGCTGTGATTGAGACTGGCGGGGCGCGCGAACGCCCTGTTGTTGTAGCGGGGTCCATGAGTCCGGCTCATACCGAGGGTGGCCTGAGACAGACGCGACCCGGCTCCGCATCCGCGGACAACCCTTCCGAACTGGCTCCGCTGTCGTCGACACTGGCCGACAATCCTCCCGAGTCGACGGAGCTGGGGTTCTACGTCCACGTCCCGTTCTGTGCGAAGCGGTGCGGCTACTGCAGCTTCAACACGGCGCCGCTCGAGGACGGCACGATGGCGCGCTACCTCGAAGCGCTCCATCGCGAGATCGACCTCCTCGGCGGGATCGCGTGGTCGTCGCGCGTGCGGCTCTCGACGATTTTTTTCGGCGGCGGCACGCCCTCGCTGCTGGCCGCCGAAGAGCTGGGCGCCGTGCTCGCGCGGATCCGCGCCCGGTTCGACGTCGCCGCCGACGCCGAGGTCACGGTCGAGTGCAATCCCGAGAGCGTGACGCGCGACAAGCTCGCCGGCTACCGCGCGGCCGGCGTCAACCGGCTGAGCCTCGGCGTACAGTCGCTCGACGACTCGATCCTGCCCCGCCTCGGTCGGCTCCACGACGCGCGTGGCGCCCGCGTCGCCTTCGAGGCCGCCCGCGCGGCCGGCTGCGACAACCTGAGCGTCGACCTCATGTACGGCTTGCCGGGCCTCGACCCCGACGGCTGGACGCGCGCCGTCGAGGCGGTGCTCGATTGGGAGCCGGACCACCTCTCCGCCTACGGCCTGACGCTGGACGCCGGCAGCCTATGGGGCGCCGCTGGCGTCGAGGGCCTGCCGACCGAGGACACGCAGATCGACCAGTACTGGCGCCTGGCGCGCGCCGCGGCGGCGCGCGGCCTGGAGCACTACGAGATCTCCAACTACGCGCGGCCGGGCCGTCGCTCGCGCCACAACCAGATCTACTGGCGCGCCGCCGAATATCTCGCCGCCGGACCCGGCGCGTGCGGCTTCGTCGGCCGGCTGCGCTACGCGAACGTCAAGGCCACGCCGCGCTACTGCGAGACGCTCGCCGGCGGCGAGCTCCCGATCGCGTCCTCCGAGCATCTGTCGAAGGGGCAGCGCCTGGCCGAGCGGCTCATCCTCGGCCTGCGAACCGCCGACGGCATTCCCGCGGCGCTGCTCGAGACGCGGCTGGGGGGCGACGCCCGCCTCCGCGACCTTGTCGAGCGCTGGCGCGCTCGAGCGCTGCTGGTCGACGTCGACGACCGCGTGCGGCTCAGCGAGGCCGGGTTCCTCCTCTCCGACGCGCTCTTCGTCGAATTGCTATAATTTCGCCACAATGGATGCGCGACACCGCGACGTGCTCGTGGCCGTCATCCGCGAGTACGTCGACTCGACGGAGCCCGTCGGCTCTCGCGTGCTGGCCCGCCGCCACTTCCCGAATCTCTCGGCGGCGACGCTCCGGAACGTCATGGCCGACCTCGAGGAGATGGGCTACCTCGTCCAGCCGCACACGAGCGCGGGGCGCGTGCCGACCGACAAGGCCTATCGCTTCTACGTGGAGTCCTTCCCGCCGCCGAGCTCGAAGGGCGTCCGGCCCGGCGATACGCTGCCGCCGCGCCCCTCCGGCATCGACGGCTTCATGGAGCGGACGTCCACGCACCTGTCGACCGCGACGAAGCTGACGGGCCTACTGCTGGCGCCGCCGCTCCAGCAGACGACCCTGGCGCGGGTCGACCTGATCCCGCTCGAGGACGACCGCGCGCTCGCGGTGCTCGTGACCGACGCGGGCTGGGTCACCGCGCGGGCGGTGACGCTCGATCCGACGCTCGGCGCCGACGAGGTGCGCGCGATCGGACGCGAGCTGAACCGCCGCTACCGCGGCCGAACCGTGCGGGACGTCGTCGACATGGAAGCGGAGCCCAGCGATCCGCTCGACACCCTGCACATTCGGGCTCGCGCGGTCACCGAGCAGATCGTCGCGGTGCTGCGGGATCGCACGCTCTACGTCAGCGGCGCGATCAACATGCTCGACCATCCCGAGTTCCTGAACCTCGAGACGACGCGCGAGCTGCTCCGGACTTTCGAGCAGAAGGAGCGGCTGGCCGACCTGATGACCGAGCTCGCCGCCGGCGAGGGCGTGAACGTGACGATCGGCGAGGAGAATCCCGTCGCCGAGATGCGCGAGTGCACCATGATCACCTCCACCTATCTCTACCGCGACCAGGTCATCGGGATCCTCGGCGTCGTGGGTCCGCGCCGCCTGCCGTACCCCGAAGTCATCTCGATCGTCAACGAGACGGCTCGTCACGTCACTGACGCTCTCTCGCGCGTCCGTCAGGACTTGTACCTGCCGTCCTAGCGCTTGAGGCCCCCGGGGGGGGCGGGCCGGGGAGCGGGGAGGGTGCCTCCCGGGATCTGACGACCATCAATGCTCTGAGTAGAGGGCTGAGCTTCTTCGCGCGATCAATGCTGCCTACACAGATCCCGGGAGGCACCCTCCCCGCTCCCCGGCCCGCCCCCCCCCGGCTTCGCTCTTGGGCGCTGCTATAATTCATCTGTTATGGACGAGTCGAACGTGCGTGACCGTGAGCCTGTCGAGTCCGATCCCGCTGCGGAGGCGCCGGCCGAGACGGTCGAGGAGCTCAGACGGCAGGTCGAGGAGAAGCAGGACAGGCTGCTGCGGGCCCTCGCCGACGCGGAGAATTTCAAGCGGAGGACACTGCGGGAGCGGGACGAGTCCGTCCGCTACGCGAACGAGTCGCTCCTTCGCGATCTCATCCCGGTGCTCGACAACCTAGACCGCGCCCTCGGGGCGGCGCGCGCGGCCGGCGGCCCCGAGGGCGTCGTAGGGGGCGTCGAGCTGATCCAACGCGAGCTCCTCAAGGTGCTGGAGCGCGCCGGCGTCACGCGCTACTCGGCGCTCGGTCAGCCCTTCGACCCCACGCGGCACGAGGCGATCGCCCGTGTGGTCAGCGCCGACGCCAAGCCCGGCACCGTGGTCGCCGAGACGATGCCCGGCTACCTGCTGCACAACCGCGTGCTTCGCGCCGCGCTCGTGTCCGTCGCCGCCGCGCCGGACGGAGACAACTGAGTCCGGTGGCGCGCGACTACTACGAGGTCCTCGGCGTCGCGCGCAACGCCGGCGAGGCCGAGATCAAGAAGGCGTATCGCCAGCTTGCGATGCAGTATCACCCCGACCGCAACCGCGGCAACAAAGACGCCGAGGAGCGGTTCAAAGAGGTGAACGAAGCGTACGCCGTCCTGTCCGATCCGGACAAGCGTGCCCACTTCGACCGGTTCGGCACCGCCGGCCCGGGTGTGGGTCCCGGGTTCGGCGACACGGGATTCGGCACCCTCTTCGAGGACATCTTCGAGAACTTCTTCTCCGGCGGGCGCCGCGGGCGTGGGTCCCGGGCCGCGCGCGGTGAGGATCTCCAGTACGAGCTGAAGATCACCCTCGAGGACGCGGCGGCCGGGCTCGAGACCAAGATCCAGATCCCGCGTCTCGAGCGCTGCGAGGCGTGCTCCGGGAACGGGGTCGAGCCGGGTAGCCGCCTGGAGACCTGCGACATGTGCCGCGGCGCCGGCGAGGTCCGGCGCAATCACGGCTTCCTGACGGTGGCGCAGACCTGCCCCAAGTGCCACGGCGCGGGCCAGCTCAACCGCTCGCCGTGCAAGGAGTGCCGGGGCGAGGGCCGGCGGCGGGCCGAGCGGCTCCTGAGCGTCAAGATCCCCGCCGGGATCGAGGACCGGATGCAGCTGCGCATCAGCGGCGAGGGCTCCGGCGGGCTCGGCGCGGGGCCGTCGGGCGATCTCTACGTGGTCGTGCGCGTGCTCGAGCACGAGATCTTCACCCGTCAGGCCGCCGACCTCCTCTGCGACCTGCCGCTGTCCTTCACCAATCTGGCCCTGGGCCACGAGGTCGACGTGCCGGTGCTGGGCGGTATGACCACGCTGAAGATCCCCGCGGGGACGCAGCCCAACGAGGTGCTGCGCATGCGCGGCAAGGGCATGCCGCACCTGCGTCAACGCGGGCACGGCGACGCCTGTTATCGCGTCGTGCTCGAAGTTCCGCAGAAGCTCAACGCGCGGCAGCGCGAGGCGCTCGCGAGCTTCGAGGCGGCCTCGAAGGACGAGCGCGGGCCGCTCGCGACGGCGTTCTTCGAGCGGGTGAAGAAGCTCTTCGGCTAGGTCCATGGCCTCCCCGATTTCCAGGCACGCCTCGACCGGCGGGGCCCCAGCCCCGCGACGACCTGCGGCGCGCATTGGCTACTGGGAGCTCACCATCGGCGTCCCCAGAGAGCTCTCCGAAGGGCTCACGAACCTCGCGTGGGAGCTCGGCGCGCTCGGAGTCGTCGAGGAAGAGCGCCCGGGCAGCGGCGCCACGCTCCGCGCCTTCTTTCCCGAGACGATCGCGGCGAGCGCGCTCGAGGACAGCGTGCGCCGCTACCTCGACGGGCTCGCCGAGCTCGGCTTCGAGCCGGTGCGCGACCTGCGCGTGGCGGCGCTGGCCGACGAGAACTGGGCCGAGGCCTGGCGCGCCCACTTCACACCCCGGCCCGTCGGGCAGAGCCTCCTCATCGTCCCCCCCTGGGACGAGCGACCCGCAAACGGGCGAATCGTAATCACGATCGAGCCCGGGCGCGCGTTCGGGACGGGGCACCACGGAACTACCGCCGGCTGTCTCGAGGCGCTCGAAGCGGTCGTCGAGCGCGACCGGCCATCGCGGATGATCGACGTCGGCACCGGGTCGGGCATCCTGGCGATCGCGGCCGCGCGGCTGGGGGTCGGCACGGTCCTCGCGGTCGACGACGACCCTGACGCCGTCGCGTGCGCGATGGCGAACGCCGCCCGTAACCACGTCTCCGACCGCGTGCGCTGCGTCCTGGCAGACGCGGCGGGTCTTCGAGAGCCTCGCGTGCCGCTGCTGGTCGCCAACCTGCTCTCGGCCGCTCATCGACGGCTCGCCGCCCAGTACCGGCGCTCCCTGAGCGCGGACGGAACATTGCTCCTCGGCGGCATCCTCGACGGCGAGGCGGCCGCCGTCGTGGCGGCGCTGGCCGATCACGAGCTCGTCCACCGCGCGTCGTTCTCGGTGGAGGGCTGGACGACGCTCGAGCTCCGTGCGCCGCTTCACCATCGCGCCTGAGCGGATCCGCAGCGGGCGCGTCCTTTTCGACCGCGACGAGTCGCGCCATCTCGCGCGCGTCCTCCGGCTCCGGTCGGGCGACACGGTCCTCGCCGCCGACGGCGCCGGGCACGAGTACACGGTGCGTCTGGAGACGGTCGGCGACGAGGCGACGGGCACGGTGCTCGGGGTGAGCACGAACGAGCACGAGTCTCCGATCCGGATCACCCTCGTCCAGGCCGTCCCCAAGGGCGACAAGATGGAGTCGATCGTGCGGGCCTCCACGGAGCTCGGCGTGACCCGCGTCGTCCCGGCGCTGACGGCCCGCACCATCGTCGCGCTCGACCCCAGCCGCTGGCGGGAGCGTGCTCGGCGCTGGCAGCGCATCGCGAAGGAAGCGGCCAAGCAGTGCGGCCGCGCCGTGGTTCCCGCGGTCGACGTGCCCCGCGCCCTCGATCAGGGGCTGGAGCTCGCCGAAGCCGCTGATGTCCGGCTCTGCCTCTGGGAGGGTGTTGCTCATGTCGCCGCCGGCGGGCAGGGCGGGGGGGAGGCTCGCTCGCTCGGAACGACACTCGCCGCGAGCCTCCCCCCCGCCCTGCCCGCCGGCTCCCACATCTGTCTTCTCATAGGACCGGAGGGCGGGTTGACGCTGGAGGAGGTCGAGGCTGCGCGGGCTCGCGGCTGGACGATCGTCGGCGCCGGGCCGCGGATTCTGCGAACCGAGACGGCCGGTCCGGCGATCATCGCGGTGCTCCAGGCGCGCTACGGCGATCTCGGGGCCGCCGGTTGAGCGCAAGCGCCGCCGGCTGGGAGCATTTCGAGACCGAGGCCGACGTGGGTGTTCACGCCTGGGCCGCGACCCGGGGGGCCGCGTTCGCGCAGGCGGCGCTCGGCGTGTTCGCCCTGATCGTCAGACCCGAGGAAGTCGAGGAGCGCGAGCAGCGTGAGGTTCGAGCGCAGGCGGATTCGCCCGAGCGCTTGCTCGTGGCCTGGATCAACGAGTGCCTCTACGTGCACGAGATCGAGGGCATCGTCGTGCGCCAGGTGGAAGTCGACGCGTGTACGGAGACCGTCGTCCACGGCGTCCTCCGCGGGGAGGAGGTCGACGCCGGCCGCCACCAGCTCGGGACCGTCGTCAAAGCCGCGACCCTTCACCGGGTGTCCGTGACCGAGTCGGCCGGCCGTCACGAGGTCCGAGTGATCGTCGACGTCTGATGTCTCGCATCCGAGACACGGGGTCGATCAACGCGTGTCATCCACGCCACCCGGCCACGCCGCGGTCTCGCAAGAGCTCTTAATAACCAGACACTTGCGGCATCGGGCGTTCGTGGCACTGCCGTTGCTAATTTCCGGCTGGGTCGCTATGCGTCAGCACACCATTCGAAAGCCGGTCAGCATCGAAGGCGTCGGTCTGCACTCGGGCAAGGTCGCCCGTGTGACCGTCTCGCCCGCGCCCCCCGACGCGGGCGTCGTGTTCAAGGAGCGGGCGACCGGCGAGCGGATCCCGGCCAGGCCCGAGAGCGTCGTCAACTCGCACTACGCGACGACACTGGGCGCGAACGCGACGCGCATCCAGACCGTCGAGCACCTCATGGCGGCGGCGGCCGGGCTCGGCATCGACAACATCGAGATCGAGGTGGACGGGCCCGAGATTCCCGCGCTCGACGGCAGCGCGAAGCCCTTCGTGGCGCTACTCGCGTTCGCGGGTCGCGTGCAGCAGTCCGCGCGGCGCCGGATGCTGTCGCTTCCGTGTCCGCTGCGGGTGGGCGGCGCCGGACGGTGGATTCACATCGTGCCGTCCGACACGCTCCGGATCAGTTACACGCTGGACAACGACCATCCGGCGATCGGGACGCAGGTCCTCTCCTGGTCGCCGAGTGAGCGGTCGTTCGTCGAGGAGTTCGCCCCGGCCCGGACGTACGGCTTCCTCCGCGACCTCGGGCTCATGCGGAAGAACGGCCTGGCGCGCGGCGGCTCGCTCGACAACGCGATCGTGCTCGGCAATAGCGGCGCGCTGAACGGGCTGCGCTACCGCGACGAGTTCGTCCGCCACAAGATCCTGGACCTGCTCGGCGATCTGGCGCTGCTCGGCCGGCCCCTTCGCGCGCACGTTATCGCGCGCAACGGCGGCCACGCCCTCAACCTCGAGCTGGTGCTCGCAGTTCAGCGCGCGGCGGGGCTCGAGCGCCGGGCCGCGGCGACCGCCTCGGCGACGGCGGCCGAGGAGGCGGCCCGGGAGGCCGCGCAGCGCGAGGGCTTCGTCCCGGCGCCCGGTCTCGTCACGATCTAGGCTGCTCTCCCGGCCGTCCGCCGTCTCGGATTTGCCACGCGTGTCTCGCATTTACCACGCTATAATTGCGCGGTTCGCCGTATGCGCTCCCTGTGGTTCCCTGGTCATCTCGTCGCGGCCGCGCTGGCGCTCGCCGTCGCCGCGCCGGCGCGCGCCGAGCTGCGCATCAGCGACCTGGACGTCTTCCTCAACGACCATGAGGTGACCGTCCACGTCGTGTTGCTGGGGGCCTTGCCCGAGGCGCTGAACGAGGGCATCCAGAGCGGCATCCCGGCGCACATCCGTCTCGTCATCGAGCTCTGGCAGTATCAGCGGATGGCGCGCGACCGCATGCTGACCTCGAAGACGATCGAGCGCTCGCTCTCCTACAACGTGGTCACCCGGGAGTTCAAGGTCGCGGCGGTCAAGGGCGAGACCCGCCCCGTCTTTACCACCCGCGACCAGCGGGACGCTCAGCGGGTCCTCTCCGACATCCGGGGGGTGAAGATGACCCCCGCGGCGACGCTCGACCCGGCCGCGGTGATCTACGTCAGGGTCCAGGCCGAGACGGCGCTGAACGGCGAAAACACCTTCGTGGCCCGGATGAACGGCACCGCGGAGCAGACCGAGCGGCAGTCCGACTACCGCACGATCCAGCGGGTGCAATAGTGCCCCTTCTGAGCGAAGAGAACCGGCGCAAGCGGAACCTGGTCATCCTGGCCGGCTTCGTCCTGCTGGTCGGCACGGCGAACCTCCTGGACGTCGGAGTCTACGCACCGGAACTGCCGCTGGCGTCCAACATCGCGGTCTTCGCCCTGTTGAACCTGAACCTGATCGTGCTGCTGCTGCTCGTGCTGCTCCTGCTGAGGAACCTGGTCAAGCTCTGGTTCGAGCGGCGCGAGAAGGTGATCGGCGCCCAGTTCAAGGCCAAGCTCGTGCTGGCGTTCCTCTCGCTCTCCCTGATCCCGTCGACCTTGATCTTCCTGATCGCCTCCAACTTCATCAACAAGTCGATCGAGGGCTGGTTCAAGCCGCAGGTCGAGCGCCCGCTGGATCAGGCCCTCGCGGTCGCGCAGACGTATTACGGCAACCTCGAGCGCACGGCGCTGCGCCACGCGCAGCAGATCAGCCGGGTGGTCGATCGCGAGGGGCTCCTGGCCGAGGACCGTCGCCAGGCGCTGGCGACGTACCTCGTCGATCAGCAAGACCGTCTCGGGCTCAGCGCGATCACGGTCTTCGGCGCCCAGGGGCAGGAGCTGGTCCACGTCAAGGATCCGATCCTCGGGGACCTGGCGACCCGCGAGGTCAACGAGGCGCAGCTTCGCCAGGGCGCCGCCGGCCAGGAGCTCACCACGGTGCGCGAGCTCTCGTCCGGCGACCTCGTCGAGGCGGTGGTCCCGATCTGGACGACGCGCGGGGGACAGCGCACCGTCGTGGGCGTCGTCGTGGTGGGCACGCACGTCACCGAGCGCCTCGAGGCGCGGGTGCGCGCCATCTCGCAGGCGTTCCGCGAGTACAAGCAGCTCAAGCTCCTGAAGACGCCGATCAAAGGCATCTACATCCTGCTGTTCCTGCTGATGACCCTCATCGTGGTGTTCTCGTTCACGTGGTTCGCCCTCTACCTCGCGCGCGGGATCACCGGACCGATCCAGCAGCTCGCGGAGGGCACGCGGGAGGTCGCCGCCGGCAACCTCGCTTACAAGGTCGAGGCGCGCGGCGACGACGAGATCGGCCTGCTGGTCAACTCGTTCAACCGCATGACCGACGATCTGGGCCGCTCCAAGCGGCAGCTCGAGGAGGCCTACCTCGACCTGTCCGACAAGCACACTGAGCTCGAGGATCGGCGACTCTACATCGAGACGGTCCTCGAAGCGATCACCACCGGCGTGGTCTCGTTCGATCCGCTGGGGCGCCTGACGACGATCAACCGGGCCGCCGCCCGGATGCTCGGCGTGAACCAGGCGACCGCCGCGGGTCGCCTCCTCGAGGAAGTGTTCGCCGGACCCGCGCTGCAGCCCGTGGTCGTCCAGGTGCAGCGCATGCGGCGGCCCAACGCGGCCAGCGCCGAGCTCGCGGTGCAGCTCAGACGCGCCGGCGCCACGCTCTCACTCGTCGCGTCGGCGACGGCGCTCCGCGGCCCCGACAACGAATACGCGGGCACCGTGGTGGTGCTCGACGACCTGACCGAGCTCCTGAAGGCCCAGCGCGTCGCGGCCTGGCGCGAGGTCGCGCAGCGGATCGCCCACGAGATCAAGAATCCGCTGACGCCGATCCAGCTCTCCGCGCAGCGGCTCCGCCGGCGGCTGGCCCGCACGGCGGGCGAGGAGCAGCTCGTGCTCGAGGCGACCCAGACCATCATCCACGAGGTCGACGGGCTCAAGCGGCTGGTCGACGAGTTCTCGCGCTTCGCGCGCATGCCGGTGCTCGCCCCGCGCCCGACCGACGTGCGGCAGCTGATCGACAGCGTGGCGATCCTCTACCGCGAGTCGCATCCGGCGCTGTCGATCACGACGCGGCATCCCGACGATCTGCCGCTGCTCGAGGTCGACCCGGACCACATCAAGCGCGCCGTGCTGAACCTGGTCGACAACGCCGTCGAAGCCGTCGGCGGCACCGGCGACGTCAGGGTCGAGACGGTCCACGTGGCCGAGACCGGACACGCGCGCATCATCGTGGCCGACAACGGGCCGGGCATCAGCGCCGAGGACAAGGAAAAGCTCTTCCTGCCCTACTTCTCGACGAAGGTCGCCGGGATGGGCCTCGGGCTCCCGATCGTCCACGAGATCGTGAGCGAGCACGGCGGCACGATCTGGATCGAGGACAACGAGCCCAAGGGCACCCGCTTCGTCATCGAAGTCCCCGTCTCCCGCGCCGGCGTGACGGTGGAAGCCTGACATGGCGCAAGAACAGGTCTCCCGCGTCTACATATTCGCGCGCGCAAGCGCGACCGCCGAGGCCTGATATGCGGGGCGGCCGCGCTCACAACCGAAACCTTGTCGCGCGCGTCAGCGCGCTTGTGACGGGGGCACCCCTCCGAGGACGGACATGGCCGGCGAGCATATACTGATCGTCGACGACGAGCCGGCCATCCGGTCGACGCTCCGCGATGTCCTGGAAGACGAGGGCTATCGCGTGTCGGCCGTCGGCGGCGGCGCCGACGCGCTGCGGTTCTTCGCCGACGAGCTGCCCGACGTGACCTTCCTCGACATCTGGATGGACCGGATGGACGGCCTCGAGACTCTCGCCGAGATCAAGCGGATGCGTCCCGAGGCGGTGGTGGTCATGATCTCCGGCCACGGTACGATCGAGACGGCCGTCAAGGCGACGCGTCTAGGCGCCTACGACTTCGTCGAGAAGCCGCTCTCGCTCGAGAAGATCCTGGTCACGGTGAGCCGCGCTCTCGAGCACGCCCGGCTCGAGCGCGAGAACGCGGCGCTCCGCGCGGGCTTCGAGCAGCGGGCGGAGATCGTCGGCGAGAGTGCGGCGATGCGTGCGCTGCGCGAGCAGATCGCGACCGCGGCGCCCACCACCGGCCGCGTGCTGATCCACGGCGAGAACGGCAGCGGCAAGGAGCTAGTGGCGCGGGCCATTCACGTGCGGTCGGCGCGCCGCGAGCGCTCCTTCGTCGAGGTCAACTGCGCCGCCATCCCCGAGGAGCTGATCGAGTCCGAGCTGTTCGGCCACGAGAAGGGCGCGTTCACCGGGGCGCTGGCGCGTCGCCGCGGGAAGTTCGAGCTCGCCGACGGCGGTACGCTCTTCCTCGACGAGATCGGCGACATGAGCCTGAAGACCCAGGCCAAGGTCCTGCGCTCGCTCGAGGAGCAGGCGTTCGAGCGCGTCGGCGGCAAGGACACGCTCCGGGTGGACGTCCGCGTGATCGCCGCCTCGAACCGCGACCTGGCGGCCCTGATCCGCGAGGGCCAGTTCCGCGAAGACCTCTACTACCGGCTGAACGTCATCCCGATCGAGGTCCCCGCGCTGCGCACGCGCAAGGACGACATCCCGGCCCACGTGAGCCACTTCATCGCGCAGTTCTGCGCCGAGAACGGCAAGCGCGCGAAGGCGCTCTCCAGCGAGGCGCTCGGCTACTTCCTGGCCTACGACTGGCCCGGCAACGTGCGCGAGCTGCGCAACATGGTCGAGCGGCTCGTCATCATGGCGCCGGGCGACGTGATCACGGCCGACGACCTGCCGGCGCCGCTGCGCCCGAAAGAGGCGGCGCCGCCCGCGGGCGAGGCGCGCGACCGCTCGCTCAAGGACGCGCGCGACAACTTCGAGCGCGCCTACATCCTCGTGGAGCTCCGCGCCAACGACGGGAACGTGACGCGCACCGCCGAGCGCCTCGGCATCGAGCGCAGCCACCTCTACCGGAAGCTCAAGGCCTACAACATCAATCCCCCGAAGCGCGACGCCTGAGCGCGCGGAGCGCCTGACCTGCTCGACCTTATCTTGCGAACCTGCCGCCTGCCCGATCGGGCCGAGCCCGTCGACCTCGCGATCGCCGGCGGGCGCATCCGCGAGGTGGGCGCGGCGAGCGGGCCGGCGCGCGAGACGATCGACGTCGCCGGGCGGCTCGTCACGCCCGGGCTCGTCGACTCGCACATGCATCTCGACAAGGCGCTGCTGACCGAGCGCGTCGCCGGCTCGGCCGAGACGGCCGCCGAGGCCATCCGCCTCACCGGCGCGGCCAAGCGCGCCTTCACCGCCGCCGACATCGCCGGCCGCGCCCGGCGCGTGCTCGACCTGGCCGTCGCCGCCGGCACGACCGCGATGCGCGCGCACGTCGAGGTCGACCCCATCGTCGGCCTCATGGGCATGGGGGCGATGCTCGCGCTCAAGCGCGAGTACGCGCCCGCCGTCGACCTCCAGCTCTGCGCCTTCGCCCAGGAGGGCATCCTCCAGGCGCCGCCGACCGAGACCTTGCTCCGCCGCGCCCTCGAGATGGGCGCCGACCTCATCGGCGGCTGCCCGTACAACGACACCGACGCGCGCCGCCACATCGAGGTCGTCTTCGCACTGGCCGCCGAGTTCGGGGTCGACGCCGACTTCCACGTCGATTTCAGCGACGAGCCCGAGCACCTGCACGTGCGCGAGATCGTGCGCCAGACGATTCGCGCCGGCTGGCAGGGCCGTGTCGCGGCCGGCCACCTGACCGAGCTGGCGGCGCTGCCCGGCCCCGAGCAGGCTGCGCTGGTCGCGGAGCTCGCCGCCGCTCGCATCGGTGTGATCAGCCTTCCGCTGACCGATCTCTACCTCATGGGCCGGCGCGACGAGCTCAACGTCCGTCGCGGCTTGACGCCCATCCGCCGCCTGCTGGAGGCCGGCGTTCCGGTGGCGCTGGCCTCCAACAACGTCCGGAATCCGTTCACGCCGATCGGCACGGCTGACCCGGCGCACCTGACGTTCGTCGCCGCCGTCGCCGCCCACATGGGCACCCGTGACCTGATGCGCGATCTCGTGGCCACGGTCACGACCCATCCGGCCCGCATCCTCAATCTCCGCGACTACGGCTGCGGCGCCGGCTGCCGGGCCGATCTGGTGGTGTGGGAGTGCGAGCGGCTGGACGAGATCGTGATGGCCCTCCCCCCACGGCGCCTCGTGGTGAAGGGGGGCCGGGTCAGCGTCGAGCACGAGCGGCGGATCGTCGAGCGGTGGCGCTCCGACGACGCGTCGCGCGCCCCGTCGGGTTGACACGAGCGAAGGTCGCCGTGTAGAGTGACTGAAGATCAGTTCGGGAGCTTTCCTTTAAGCGCGCCCGGAGAGGCCCGCAAGGAGAGAAGATGAGCAGCTCCGCACCCCGCCATCGCGAGAAGGCGCAGGTTCTCGACGAGGCCGCGCTCGACCGGGCCCTCACCCGCATCTCCCACGAGATCCTCGAGAAGAACGGCGGCGCCAAGGATCTGGCGTTCGTCGGCCTCCGCACGCGCGGGGTGAGTCTCGCGCACCGGCTGGCCGCGAAGATCGCCCAGATCGACGGGACGAGCCTTCCAGTCGGGACGCTCGACATCACCCTCTACCGGGACGACCTCGGCATGCGCGGCACCCCCGTGATCCGCGGGACCGACATTCCGTTCTCGATCAAGGACAAGACGGTGATCCTCGTCGACGACGTCCTCTTCACCGGCCGCACGATCCGCGCGGCGCTCGACGCGATCATCGACCTCGGCCGGCCGACCGCGATCCAGCTGGCGTGCCTCATCGATCGCGGTCACCGCGAGCTGCCGATACGCCCGGACTACGTCGGGAAGAACCTGCCGACCTCGCGCCGCGAGAGCGTGGCCGTGCGCCTGCGGGAGCATGACGGTGAAGACCGCGTCGTCATCGAAGAACCCGAGGAGGCCTGAGTATGGGCTGGACGCGCAAGGATCTGCTCTCGATGCGCGAGCTCGATGCCGGCGAGATCACCCTGCTCGTAGACACCGCCGCGTCGCTCCAGGAGATCGCCTCGCGCGACATCAAGAAGGTCCCGGCGCTTCGCGGCAAGACGGTGGTCAACCTGTTCTACGAATCGTCTACGCGGACGCGCACGTCGTTCGAGATCGCCGGTAAGTGGCTCTCCGCGGACGTGATCAACTTCTCGGCGAGCGGCTCGAGCGCCAGCAAGGGTGAGAGCTTCATCGACACGGCGAAGAACATCGCCGCGATGAGCCCCGACGTCGTCGTGGTCCGCCACTCGTCGGCCGGCGCCGCCGACCTGCTCGCGCGCGAGCTTCCGTGCTCGATCGTGAACGCGGGGGACGGGGCGCACGAGCACCCGACCCAGGCGCTGCTCGATCTGGTGACGATCCGCGAGAAGAAGGGCCACTTCGACGGTCTCCACGTGGCGATTGTCGGCGACATCGCCCACAGCCGGGTCGCGCGCTCCGACATCCACGGCATGCGCAAGCTCGGCATGACCGTCACCGTGGCGGGCCCGCCCACGCTCATCCCGCCGTTCGTGCAGGAGCTCGGCGCGAAGGTGAGCTACCGGCTCGAGGACGCCATCGGCGACGTGGACGTGATCATGATGCTCCGCCTGCAACAGGAGCGCATGACCGCGGGGCTGATCCCCTCGCTCCGGGAGTACGCGCGCTACTGGGGCCTCACGCTCGACAAGCTGGCGAAGCACGCGCGGCCCGACGTGCTGATCATGCATCCCGGCCCCGTCAACCGCGGTATCGAGCTGGCGCCCGAGGTCGCCGACGGCCCCTACTCGGTCATCCTCGATCAGGTGTCGCGCGGCGTGGCGGTGCGCATGGGCGTCCTGCTCCTGCTCGCCGGCCGCAAGGGCGGAGAGGCCGCATGAGCCTCATGATCCGGAGCGGCCGGGTGATCGATCCGGCGAACAACGTCGACGCGGTCCAGGACGTTCTGGTCGAGAATGGCAAGATCTCGCGGCTCGGGCGGTGCCTCGAGGCGCCCGCCGGCGTCGAGGTCGTCGACGCGACGGGCAAGATCGTCTGCCCCGGGTTCATCGACATGCACGTGCACCTGCGCGAGCCCGGGCAAGAATACAAGGAGACGGTCGCGACGGGCACGCGGGCGGCCGCCGCCGGCGGGTTCACCGCCGTGTGCTGCATGGCGAACACGAGCCCCGTTAACGACAACGGCGCGGTGACGGACTACATCCTCGCCAAGGCGAAGGTCGAAGGCCTCGTGCGCGTCTATCCGATCGGCGCCGTCACGCGTAATCTCCGCGGCGAGGCGCTCGCCGAGTTGGCCGAGCTCGCGGAGTCGGGCTGCGTCGCCTTCTCGGACGACGGCAAATGCGTCATGAACGCCGGCCTCTACCGCCGCGCCATGGAATACACGCTGCCCTTCGGTGCGCCGATCATCAGCCACGCCGAGGACTCCACCCTGAGCGCGGGCGGCTCGATCAACGAAGGCGTCGTCTCCACCGAGCTCGGCCTGCCGAGTCAGCCCTCGGCGGCCGAAGACGTGATGGTCGCCCGCGACATCCTGCTGGCCGAGCTGACCGGCGCCCACGTCCACATCGCGCACGCCTCCACCGCCGGCACGGTGCGCCTCGTGCGCGACGCGAAGGCGCGCGGGATCCGCGTCACCGCCGAGGTCACGCCGCACCATCTGGTCCTGACCGAGGACGCGGTGCGGAGCTGGGACGCCAACACGAAGATGGCGCCGCCGCTCAGGACCAAGCGCGACGTCGAGGCGCTGATCGAGGGCCTCGCCGACGGCACGATCGACTGCATCGCGACCGACCACGCCCCGCACGCCCTCTCCGAGAAGGAGGGCGAGTACGATCACGCCGCCTTCGGCATCGTCGGGCTCGAGACGGCGGTGGCGGTGGTGCTCGACCGGCTGGTGCGGTCCGGCCATTTGCCGCTCGCGACGCTGATCGCGCGGTGGAGCCGGGATCCGGCGCGGCTGCTCAGCCTGCCCGGCGGAACGCTCTCGGTCGGGGCGCCGGCCGATATCACCGTCCTGGACCTCGACGCGGACACCACCGTCGACCCGGCGCGGTTTCACTCGCGGAGCCGGAACACGCCGTTCGGCGGCTGGCAGCTTCGCGGCGGTCCGTGGATGACAGTGGTGGGCGGCACGATCGCCCGAGTCGACCCGAGATGAAGCCCGCCTGGCTCGTGCTTCGCGACGGCCGCACGTTCAGAGGCCGATCGCTCGGAGCGGTAGGAGAGGCATCGGGTGAAGTGATCTTCAATACCGCCATGCAGGGGTATCAGGAGATCCTCACCGATCCGTCTTACAGAGGGCAGATCGTGGCGATGACGTACCCGATGATCGGCAACTACGGGGTCAACGAGGAGGACGTCGAGTCGCGCCGGCCGTGGGTCAACGGATTCATCGTCAAGGAAGCGTCGCCGGTCGCGTCGAACTTCCGCTCGGGCGCGAGCCTCGACGCGTACCTCGCGCGGCACGGGATCGTGGGGATCCAGGACATCGACACGCGCGCGCTGACGCGTCACCTACGCGATCGAGGCGCCCAGGACGGCATCATCTCTTCGGTCGTGACCGATCCGGCGCCGCTCCTCGAGCGCGCGCGGGCTCTGCCGGGGCTCGTGGGCCGCGACCTGGTGGCCGAGGTCACCGCCGACGCGCCGTACACGTGGTCCGAGGGCGGCTGGGAGCTTTCGCGCGGCTACGTCGCGCCGCCGCCTCCGCGCTTCAAGGTCGTCGCGTACGACTGCGGGATCAAGTTCAACATCCTGCGCCAGCTCCGCACGATCGGCTGCGACGTGACCGTCGTGCCGGCCTCGACGACGACCGCCGACGTGCTCGCCGCGAAGCCCGACGGCGTGTTCATCTCCAATGGGCCGGGGGATCCCGAGGGTGTGCCCTACCTGATCGACTCGGTGCGTGGGCTTCTGGGACGCGTGCCGACCTTCGGCATCTGTCTCGGGCACCAGATCCTCGGTCTGGCGGCCGGCGGGCGGACGTACAAGCTGCCGTTCGGCCACCACGGCGCCAACCATCCGGTCAAGGACCTCGCAACCGGCAAGGTCGAGATCACCGCGCAGAACCACGGCTTCGCCGTCGACCCGGCGTCGGTGTCGGCGCGCGGGTGGGAGCCGACACACGCGAACCTCAACGACGGCACCTGCGAGGGGCTGCGCCACCGCGAGTGGCCCGTGTTCTCCGTGCAGTATCACCCGGAGGCGTCGCCCGGACCGCACGACGCCAATTACCTGTTCCACCGCTTCGCCGATCTCATGAGCCAGAAGGGAGGCTGACCTCGTCATGCCCAAGTACTTGATCTCGTACCGGAAGACCGAAGGGGGCGGCCAGAAACCCGAGTGGACGTCGTTCACCGCCCAGAGCGAGAGCTCGCTCGAGGCCCACGCGATCCGCGAGCGCGTCGACCGGCGGATGAGCGTGCTCGGCGAACAGCTCTGGGGCAGCGGTGAAGTCGCGTGGGTCGGCAACGGCCGGCTCGACGATGTCCTCTACCGCCGAGAAGAAGCGGCGCCGGAAACCTCGATCGTGTACGGGCTCGTGGAGGAATAGCTGCCCAAGCGCACCGACCTCCGGCGGATCCTGATCATCGGCTCCGGGCCGATCGTCATCGGTCAAGCGTGCGAGTTCGACTACTCGGGCACGCAGGGCTGCCGCGCGCTCCGGGAAGAAGGGTTCGAGGTCGTGCTGGTGAACTCGAATCCCGCGACGATCATGACGGACCCGGAGCTGGCGGACCGCACGTACATCGAGCCGGTGACGCCGGAGTACGTGGCGAAGATCATCGAGCGCGAGCGCCCGCAGGCGCTCCTGCCGACCCTCGGCGGCCAGACCGGCCTCAACATCGCCGTCGCGCTGGCGGAGGACGGTACGCTCGACCGCTTCGGCGTCGAGCTGATCGGCGCCAAGCTCGACGCGATCCGCAAGGCCGAGGACCGGGCGCTCTTCAAGCAGGCGATGGAGCGCATCGGCCTGGCGCTGCCGCGCTCGGGCCACGCCCGGAGCCTCGAGGAAGCGCGCACCATTGTCAGCAAGGTCGGCTACCCCGCCATCATCCGGCCCTCGTTCACCCTGGGCGGCACCGGCGGCTCGATCGCCTACAACCCCGACGAGCTCGAGAGCGCCGTGCGGTGGGGGCTCCAGACCTCGCCGGTCGGCACCGTCCTGGTCGAAGAGTCGGTGATCGGCTGGAAAGAGTTCGAGCTCGAGGTGATGCGTGACCTGGCCGACAACGTCGTCATCATCTGCTCGATCGAGAACGTCGACCCGATGGGCGTGCACACCGGCGACTCGGTCACGGTGGCGCCGGCGCAGACCTTGACCGACAAGGAATACCAGCTGATGCGCGACGCCGCGATCGCGATCATCCGCGAGATCGGCGTGGAGACGGGCGGCTCGAACATCCAGTTCGCCGTGAACCCCGCCGACGGGCGCCTGGTCGTGATCGAGATGAACCCGCGCGTGTCACGCTCCTCGGCGCTCGCGTCCAAGGCCACCGGCTTCCCGATCGCGAAGATCGCCACCAAGCTCGCCGTCGGCTACACGCTCGACGAGATCCGCAACGACATCACGCGGGAGACGCCGGCGTCGTTCGAGCCGGCCATCGACTACTGCGTGGTCAAGTTCCCGCGCTGGGCGTTCGAGAAGTTCCCCGAGGCCGATCGCACCCTGACGACCCAGATGAAGTCGGTCGGCGAGGTCATGGCCATCGGCCGCACGTTCAAGGAAGCGCTCCAGAAATCGATCCGCTCGCTCGAGCAGGACCGCTGGGCGCTGACCCTGGGCCGGCCGCTCGCCGACGACGAGCTCCGCCGGCTGCTGAGTGTCCCGAACCCGGACCGGATCTTCGCCATCGGCGACGCCTATCGGGCCGGGTTCACGACCGCCGAGATCCAGTCGTTGACCCGCATCGACCCCTGGTTCCTCGAGAACATCCGCGAGGTCGTGGAGTTCGAGCAGCAGATCGTCGCCGCCGCCGACGACCCGGAGGTGCTCCGGCGGGCCAAGCAGCTCGGCTTCGCCGACCGGCGCATCGCCGAGCTCACCGGCGCCACCGAGCCGGCCGTCCGCGCCGCCCGGCTTGGGCACGGGATCCGCGCGACCTTCAAGACGGTGGACACGTGCGCGGCCGAATTCGTCGCCCACACGCCGTACCTCTACTCGACCTACGAGGAGGAAGACGAGGCGCCGCCGACCGCGCGGCGGAAGGTGATCATCCTCGGCTCGGGACCGAACCGCATCGGCCAGGGGGTCGAGTTCGACTACTGTTGCGTCCACGCCGCCTTCGCGCTGCGCGACCTCGGCGTGGAGGCGATCATGGTCAACTGCAACCCGGAGACGGTCTCCACCGATTACGACACCTCCGATCGCCTCTACTTCGAGCCGTTGACCCTCGAGGACGTCCTCAACATCGTCGAGCGCGAGCGGCCGCTGGGCGTCGTGGTGCAGTTCGGCGGCCAGACGCCGCTCAAGCTGGCGGGGCCGCTGCGCGACGCCGGGGTGCCGATCCTGGGCACCACCCCCGACGCCATCGACCGCGCCGAGGACCGGCAGCGCTTCAACGCGCTGATCGCCGAGCTTGGGCTCAACCAGGCGGCCGGCGCCACGGCGCGCTCGCTGTCGGAAGCCGAGACCATCGCCGCCTCGATCGGCTTTCCGGTGCTGGTCCGCCCGTCCTACGTGCTCGGCGGGCGCGCCATGCACATCGTCCACGACGACGAAGACCTCCGCGAGTTCGTCGCCGAAGCGGTACGCGTGTCGCCGGAGCATCCCGTCCTCATCGACAAGTTCCTCGAGGACGCGATCGAGATCGACGTGGACGCCGTCGCCGACGGCGAGCGGGTTGTGGTCGGCGGCGTCATGGAGCACATCGAGAAGGCAGGCGTCCACTCGGGCGACGCGGCCTGCGCCCTGCCGCCGTACTCGCTCGGCGAGGGCCAGATCCGCGAGCTCCGCGCGCAGACCCGCGCGCTGGCGTCCGCCCTCGACGTGGTCGGGCTCATCAACGTCCAGTTCGCGATCCGCGGGGAGACGATCTACGTGCTCGAGGTCAACCCGCGCGCCTCCCGCACGGTGCCGTTCGTCTCCAAGGCGATCGGGCTCCCGCTCGCGAAGGTCGCCACGGCGGCCATGCTCGGTCATTCGCTGGCGCCGTACGCGCGGATCGAGGAGCGCGAGCTCGCGCACATCGCGGTGAAGGAATCGGTCTTCCCCTTCATCAAGTTTCCCGGAGTCGACGTGGTGCTCGGTCCGGAGATGAAGTCGACCGGCGAGGTGATGGGGATCGACCGCGACTTCAGGAAGGCGTATCTGAAATCGCAGGTGGCCGCCGGCGAGACGCTCCCCACCTCCGGCGCCGTCTTCATCTCGGTGAAGAACCGCGACAAGCGGCCGGTGACGACGCTCGCGAAGCGACTCAGCGAGATGGGCTTCTCGCTCGTCGCCACGGCCGGCACCGCGCGCGTTCTCGAGCGCCACGGCATGTCGGTCGAGCTCATCCACAAGGTTGGCGAGGGCTACCGGCCCAACGTGATCGACCTGATCAAGCGCGGCCACATCGCGCTGGTCTTCAACACGCCCGAGGACGGGCGGGCCCGCAAGGACTCGGCGATCATCCGCCGGACCGCGGTCGCGCAGAACGTCGCCTACTACACGACGGTCGACGGCATCCAGGCCGCCATCGGCGCGATCGAGGCCCTGCTGAAGGGCGAGCTCCGGGTTCAGAGCCTGCAGGAGTACCATGCCGACCTCCGCTAGCCCCGCCGATCGGCTGCTGGTGGCGCTCGACGTTCCGAGCCTCGACGAGGCCGACGCGCTGCTCGGCCGCCTGGACGGGATCATCACCGGATGCAAGATCGGCTCGCAGCTCTTCACCGCCGCCGGGCCGGCGGCGATCGAGACTGCTCGCAAGCGCGGGTTTCGCGTCTTCCTCGATCTCAAGTATCACGACATCCCGAACACCGTCGGCGCGGCCGTCCGCCAGGCGACGCGCCTGGGCGTCTTCATGCTGAACGTCCACGCGAGCGGCGGTCTGGCGATGGCGCGCGCCGCCGCCGAGGCGGCGGCGAAGGCCGCCGGCGACTTCGCGATACCCCGGCCGCTCTGCCTGGGCGTGACCGTGCTGACGAGCCTCGACCGCCGCGCGCTCCAGCGCGAGGTCGGCGTGCCCATGAGCGTCGAATCGCACGTGCTGCACCTCGCGTCGCTCGCGCGCGAGGCCGGTCTCGACGGCTGCGTCGCCTCGGCGCAGGAGATCAGCCCGCTGCGAGTGGCGATGGGCCCGCGGTGGGTGATCGTGACGCCGGGCATCCGCTTCGAGGCGGGGGCGGCGGTCGGCTCGCCGCGCGCCGACGATCAGGTGCGCATCGCGACGCCGCGGCGGGCGCTCGTCGCCGGCGCCGACTACCTGGTCGTGGGCCGACCGGTCAGCGCCGCGAAAGATCCGGCGGCGGCCGCCGCCGCGATCGTCGCCGAGCTCGCGACGCCGTGACCGACCGCGAGACGCTCGACCTTTACGAGGCCACTGGCGCCCTGCAGCGGGGCCACTTCCGGCTCACCTCGGGGCTGCATTCCGACGTCTATCTCCAGTCGGCGCTGGTCCTGCAGTATCCGACGCACGCCGCGGCTCTCGGCACGGCGCTGGCGGCGCCGTTTCGCAGCGACGGCATCCAGACCGTCCTGGCGCCGGCGATCGGTGGCATCCTGGTCGCCCACGAGGTCGCCCGCGCGCTCGGCGTGCGCGCGCTCTTCACCGAGCGCGAAGAGGGCGTGATGCGTCTCCGCCGCGGATTCACCCTGGCGGCCGGCGAGCGCTGCCTCGTGGTGGAAGACGTGATGACCACCGGCGGCTCGATCCGCGAGGTCCTCACCTGCGTCGAGGCGCTCGGCGGCACCGTGGTGGGAGTCGGCTCGCTCATCGATCGGAGCGGCGGCGGTACCAGCTTCTCCGTCAAGCGCGCCACGCTCGCGACGGTGAAGGCGACGACCTGGAAGCCGGAGGAGTGCCCGCTCTGCCGAGCGGGCAGCCCGGCCATCAAGCCCGGCAGCCGCGTCTGACGTCCGCCCGCGCTACGTCCCTTCCGTTCCGAGCGCGGCGTCCACCCGATCGACGAGGTCCTGCAGCGAGAGGTGTGCCTTGACGAGGAACGCGACGGCGCCGAGCGCTTTGGCCTGAGCCACGTCGCGGTCCTGGCCGAGATTCGACAGGACGATGACCGGGATGCGCGCGGTGGCCTCGTCCTCCTTCAGGCGCTTCAACACCTCGAAGCCCTCGAGCTTGGGCATGACGACGTCGAGCAGGACGAGGTCGAGCGGCTCCGCGCGCGCCAGGCGCAGCGCCTCCTCGCCGTCGGCCGCCGTGAGCACCTCGAGACCGTGCCGGCGCAGGCGGGCCTCCGCGGCGCGGCGCAGGAACCGGTCGTCCTCCGCGAGAAGGACCCGCCGGACTCGCTCAGGCACTCTGACCCGCCAGCAGCCGGCCGACCAGCTCGCCGAGCTCCTGGAGCGACAGGTTGGACTTCACGAAGTACCCGGAGATCCCGAGGTTGCTGACCTCGGCGATGTCCTGCTCGCGCGACGAGTTGGAGAGGATGAGCACCTTCACGGCACGCGTCGCCTCGTCACCGCGGAGCGCGCGCAGCACCTCCAGGCCCGAGAGCTTCGGCATCAGCATGTCCAGCAGGATGAGGTCCGGCCGCTCGCTGCGGGCCAGGCGGAGCCCTTCCTCGCCGTCCGCCGCGGTCGTCACGGCGAGCCCGCGCTGTCGCAGGCTCGCCTCGCACGCGCGCCGCAGGAACCGATCGTCCTCGACCAGCAAGACCCGTTTGCCCGTAGTCTCCATCGGCCTCACTCGCTGATTGGGAGCGTGAAGATGAACGCCGAGCCCCGGCCCTCCTCGGACTCGCACCAGATCTCGCCGGCCAGCCGTTCGATGATCAGGCGGACCAGGTAGAGGCCAAGCCCCGTACCTTCCGTCTCGACCGCGTGGACGTTGTCGGCAGGCGGCGCGAGACGTCGTGGAGCACCTCGAGCCGATGCTGGTTCCGCTCCGCCTGCTCGTAGCGACGGGCGTTCCGGAGAAAGAACCCGACCTGCTCGCAGACGTGGTCGAGCCCACGCAGCTCGTGGTCCGAAAAGCTCCGGCGCGCAGTCCACCACACGATGTAGAAACCGCCGATCACCTCGTCCTCGACGATCAGCGGCAGCAGGAGACCGGACTGATGCGGAAAGCTCCTGAACATCGGGTGCGTGAAGCGCGGATCGGCCGTGACGTCGTCCGAGAACACCGGCCGGCGCTCCCGCCAGAGCGGCAGGAAGAAGCCCTGCTCCTTGAGCGGCAGCGGTGTCGTGGACAGCGTGTCGAGATACTCGCGCGGCACGTGGTACGCCGCGGTCGGCGCGAGCCGACCGCTCCCGAGATCTTGCAGATAGACGGCCGCGGTGTCGGCGCCGAGCAAGCGGACCAGCTCCCGGCAGATTCGGCGGAGCGCCTCGCGCACGTCGAGGGTGGAGCTGACCGTGGCCGAGATCGCGGCGAGCGCCTCGCTCTCGGCGAGCCGCTCGGAAAGCTCGGCGTGCAGGCGCGCGTTGTCCCGCGCGAGCCGCCTCCGGTCGTAGACGCGCGCGACGATCCCGCCGAGGCGCGCGAGATCGACGGGCTTCAGGATGTAGCCGGCGCTGCGGTTCTCGACGGCCGCGATCGCCGAGTCGAGCGTCGCCCGAGCGGTGACGACGATGATCTCGGGCGGCGCCTCGATCCGCACGGTCTCGCGTATGAGGCACGTGGACTCGACGTCGGGCAGCTCGAGATCGAGCAGGACGAGCGCGAACGCGCTCTGGCGGATCAGCCGGAGCCCGTCGGCACCGGTGTGGGCCACCGCGACCGCATACCCTTCGCGCTCGAGGAAGTCGCTCAGGAGGAGGGCGGCGGCGGGGTCATGGTCGATGACCAGGATGGCATCCTGCTCGCCCATTTCCATGAGCCTATCACCACCGGGGAGTGAGCATGCCGTTCTGGAGGAGGACGAACACCAGCCAGGCCAGCTGCACGCCGAAGAAGATCGCCAGCCCGCGATCGCGCCCGGCTTGCAGGTGCGCGCGATATTGGAAGACGGCGCCGAGCAGACAGATCGCGGCGAACGCCGCCGTCTGGTAGGTGGTGAGCACGCCGGCGGTCACGGCCAGGCCTGCCGCAAAGCTCCAGAGGACGTAGGCCGCGAGCCAGTGAGCGATGATGGAAACGCCGACCGAGGCGCGAGAGCCGGATTTCCCGAACAGCCGGGCGAGGGTGACCGCCCCGACGCCGAGCAGGAAGAGCAGCGCGAGTGTGGCGAGGGCCCAGCGGCTCATGACGGAGCGCCGGCCGAGTCTAGCCGCCGGTCCGCCCGCTGTCAACCGCAACATATTGACACTACAGGCGATTTCGCCCTATCATCACTGGATGCCACCCACCCGGCTGTCGGTGAACCCGTCTCTTCGCAGCATGACGGGATTTGGCCGGGCCGAGGCCGTCAGCGACGGATTCGCGCTGACCGTCGAGGCGCGCTCGGTCAACCATCGCCACCTCGACATCGCGCTACGCCTGCCGCGGGCCCTCGCCGCCATCGAGATGGACGCGCGCCGGCTGATCCAGTCACGCCTCGAGCGCGGGCGGATCGATGTCACCGTGCAGGTCGGCCCCGCTCCGGGCCAAGCCACTCAGCAGATCCGCGTCGACGCCGCGCTCGCCGCCCAGTACGTCGAGCAGGCGCGCGCGCTCGGCCGCGCCGTCGGCCTGGGCGAAGACGTGCCGCTCTCGTGGGTGCTCGAGCGCTCGGGCGTCGTACGCACGGAGGAGTCCGAGACGTCGGCGGGAGGGATGGCGTGGCCGGCGCTGGCGGAGGTGCTCGGCCGCGCCCTCGACGCGCTGGTGGCGTGCCGCGCGACGGAGGGCGAGGCGCTCGGTGCCGAGCTCGCCGCGCAGCACGCCGCGCTCCGCGCGCAGGTCGAGGCGATCACGGCGCGCACGCCGGGGGCCCTCGCGCGCTATCAGGAGCGGCTGCGCGAGCGCATCGGCGCCCTGCTCGGCGACGTCGCCGTCGACGAGGGGCGCGTCCTCACCGAGGTGGCGATCTGGGCCGAGAAGACCGACGTGCGGGAAGAGCTGACGCGCCTGGGCGCCCACCTCGAGCAGCTCGCGCTGCTGCTCGAGCGCGGCGGTGCCGTCGGCCGTCCGCTCGACTTCCTGATCCAGGAGCTGAACCGAGAGGTCAACACCATCGCGTCGAAGGCGGACGATCTCGAGCTCTCCCAGGCCGCGCTCGCCGCCAAGGGGATCATCGAGAAGATGCGCGAACAGGCGCAGAACCTTGAATAGCCGCGCGAACGGCGGGAGTCGGTCGGTGACGCACCTGGTGAACGTCGGACATGGCAACGTCGTCGTCGCCGATCAGATCGTTGCGATCGTGGCGCTGGACTCCCTGCCGGTGAAGCGGCTCATCGAGAGCGCCAAGGGGAGCACGAAGCTGGTCGACGCCACGAACGGGCGCCGCACGCGGGCGGTCATCGTGACCGGGAGCGATCACCTGATCCTCTCGTCGCTCGAGCCCGCCACCCTGGCGCAGCGTCTGGTCACGGAGCGGGGCACGTCGGGTGATTAAGCGGCGCGGCACGCTGTTCGTCGTCTCGGCGCCGTCGGGGGCCGGCAAGACGACGCTGTGCCGCGAGATCCGACTGCGTATGCCCGATCTGGCGTATTCGGTCTCGGTGACGACGCGGCCGCCGCGGCCCGGCGAGATGGACGGCGTCGATTTCCGCTTCGTCGCCGTGCCGGAGTTCAGGGCGATGCTCGACCGCGGCGAGCTCGCCGAGTGGGCGACCGTGCACGGCAACCTCTACGGCACGCGCGCCCGCTCGCTGGAGGACGCCCTGGCGCTCGGCCGCGACGTGCTGCTCGACATCGACACCCAGGGCGCCGCGCAGCTGCGCGCGCGATACCCGGACGCGGTGCTGGTCTTCATCCTGGCGCCGTCGGTGAAGGACCTGGAGCAGCGCCTGCGCGAGCGGCGCTCCGACGCCGAGGGCGAGATCCAGCGGCGGCTGGTGCGCGCGCGCGAGGAGATCGCGCTGTGGCGGCGGTATGACTACTTGATCGTGAACCGCGACCTGAAGGAGGCCCTGGACCAGCTGGAGTCGATCATCGTGGCCGAGCACTGTCGGACGGCGCGCATCAACCTCACCCTACCCGATCTGGAGGTACAGAATTGATGGCATTTCCCTCGCTGGAGAGCGCGTTGAACAAGGTCTCGAACCGCTACCTGCTCGTGGTGCTGGCCGCGAAGCGGTCGCGGCAGCTCAACCGCGGCGCCGCGGCGCGTGTCGAGAGCCGGCACAAGAAGCCGACGAGCGGCGCCCTGGAGGAGATCGCGGCGGCCAAGGTCGAGTACCGCGTGAAGGAAGAGGGCGACGCGCCCAAGGCCTGAGCTTGCCATGAGCCTCGCCGGCCGTGAGCTGATCCTGGGCGTCACCGGCTCGATCGCCGCGTACAAGGCGGTCTACCTGCTGCGCGAGTTGACCCGGCTCGGCGCCGCGGTCACGGTCTGCCTCTCGGAGCACGCGCGCGAGTTCGTCGGCCCGCTCACGTTCCGGACCCTGTCCGGGCGCGCGGTGCTCTCGAACCTCTTCGACCCGCAGAGCGCCGACGCCGTCGAGCACGTCGCCGTGGCCGAGCGCGCCCACGCCGTCGTCGTGGCGCCGGCCACCGCCAACGTGCTCGCGAAGGCCGCGCACGGCATCGCCGACGACTTCCTGACGACGCTCCTGCTCGCGGCCCGGGCGCCGGTGCTGATGGTGCCGGCGATGGATGGCGGCATGTGGGATCATCCGGCGGTCGCCGCCAACGTCGCGACCTTGCGCCGCCGCGGCGTCGCCGTGCTCGAGCCCGACACGGGCGCCCTCGCCTCCGGGCTCAGCGGCAAGGGCCGGTTCCCCGAGATCGACGAGATCGTCGAGGCCCTGCGTCGACTGCTGGCCCCGGCGCGCGACCTCGCCGGCGAGCGGCTGCTCGTCACCGCCGGTCCGACGCGGGAGCCGATCGATCCGGTGCGCTACATCTCGAACCGGTCGTCGGGCAAGATGGGGTACGGGCTCGCGACAGCCGCGCTGCGCCGTGGCGCGGAGGTCACCCTGGTCTCCGGCCCGACGGCGCTGACGCCGCCGGCCGGCGCCACCTTCGTCCCGGTGCAGACCGCCGAGGAGATGCGCGAGGCGGTGCTCCACCACCTCGAGCGCGCGACGATCGTCATCAAGGCCGCCGCGGTGGCCGACTACCGCGCCAAGCACGCCTCGAGCACGAAGATCAAGGGCAAGCGCGATCTCACGCTCGAGCTCACGCCGAACGCGGATATCCTCGCGGAGGTGGCGGCCCGGCGCACGAGCGCGTTCGTCGTCGGCTTCGCCGCCGAGACGAACGACGTCGCCGCGAACGCGCGCGCCAAGCTCGAGCGCAAGGGCATCGATCTCCTGGTGGCGAACGACGTGAGCCGGCAGGGCATCGGCTTCGAGGCAGAGGACAACGAGGTGCTGCTGCTCGATCGCTGGGGCGGCGTGCGCCCGGTGGCGCGGATGCCGAAGTCCGACGTCGCCGACGCGATCCTCTCGCACGTGCTCGCGCTCCGCGTCGCCGCCGCCACCCGAAAGGCGCCCGCCTAGCCGCATGGCGAGCGGCGATCCCCGCGCTCTGCTCGCCGACGCGCTCGGTGCGCTCGGCGAGACGCTCCGCCATCATCGCGATCTCGGGTTCACCGACCTGCCGACCGGCGGCGACTATCTGCTCGGTCCGGCCGAGGCGCTCCGCGCGCAGGAGAAAGCCGTCCAGGGGTGCCGGAAGTGCAAGCTCTGCGAAGGACGCTCGACGATCGTGTTCGGGTCGGGCAATCCGCGCGCGGAGCTGGTCGTCATCGGCGAGGGCCCGGGCGCGGACGAGGACGCCCAGGGGCTTCCGTTCGTCGGGCGGGCCGGACAGCTCCTGACGAAGATGCTCGAGGCTCGAAAGGTCGAGCTGTCGCGCGACGAGGTCTACATCTGCAACGCGGTGATGTGCCGGCCGCCCGGCAACCGCAATCCCGAGGCCGACGAGCTCGCCGCGTGCGCGTCGTTCCTCGCCGCGAAGCTCGCCGTGCTCCAGCCCAAGGTCGTCCTGGCGCTCGGCAGCGTCGCGACTCAGAGCCTGCTCGGTACGCGCGAACCGATCGGCAAGCTGCGCGGTCGCGTGCACCCGTACGGCTCCGCGGTCCTGATCCCGACCTTCCATCCAGCGTTCCTCCTGCGCAATCCCGGCGAGGAGTACAAGCGCATGGCGTGGGAGGATCTCCAGCTCGCTCGACGGGAGCTCGATCGCCGCCGCACGCGATGACGGCCGGTCGGATGTCACCGCACGGGTGGTCCGCAAGGACGGAGCCAGGTCGCATCTATTTCAGGCCACCCTCGGTAGCGCCGGCCGCTGGCTCTGATAAATGACCATCGCGGATGTCGCCTTCGACGCCCCGGTGCACCACTCGTTCTCGTATCGCGTGCCCGACGGGTGGACCGTGGTACCCGGCCAGCGCGCGCAGGCGCCCCTGGGCGGCGCCGCGCGGGTCGGGATGGTCGTGGCCGTACGCGACGGCGCCGAGCCAGGGCTCAAGCCGCTCGCGCAACTGGTCGACGCCGAGCCCGTGCTGTCGCGGGCGCAGCTCGACCTCGTCGACTGGATCGCTGCCCAGAGCCTGTCGTCGGTCGGCTCGACGTGCGCCGCGCTCCTGCCGCCCCCCGCCGGCCGCGAGGCCGCCGGGTCCGCGGGGCTCGCGGCCTCCGGCGCGGTCGGTCCCGGCGCGCCCAAGCCCGAGCTCCTGACCGGCGCCGGCCGCGAGAAACGGGTGCTCGAGCGCCTCGAGGCGACGAAGGGGGCGGCGCTCGTGATCGCCGCCGACGTCGAGACCGTCGCGCGATGGGCGCAACGGCTCGCGAAGATCGACCGGGCCGTGCGGCTCGACTCGGGCGTGCCGGACGAGGAGCGCGGCGCGGCCTGGCGCGCGCTCCGCGACGGATCCGCGCGCCTGGCGGCCGGGACGCGCTCGGCGCTGCTCGCACCGCTGCCGCCGCCCGCGACGCTCGTGCTACTCGACGAGCACGAAGCGGCCCACAAGCCGCCCGGGGCTCCGCGCATGCACTCGCGCGATGTCGCGCTCGAGCGCCGCGCCCGCGAGCCGCTGGCGCTCCTGCTCACGGCGGCGACGCCGAGCCTCGAAGCGTGGTGGCGCGCCGAGTCCGGGCTGATCGACATGCCGTCCCGCGAGCCGGGCCCGTGGCCGGCGGTGAGCGTCGCCGACACGCGCGGCATCCTCCGGCGCGAGCCGCTCACCCCGCCGCTCGCGCGCGCCATCCGCGAGACCTTGGCGGCGAAGCGGCGGGTCTTCCTGGTGGTCAGCCGGCTCACCTCGTCCCTCGCGTGCGACGAGTGCGGCGCAGTCGTCCGCTGCGGGGACTGCGCCATCGCGCTCGCGTACTCGCGCGCCGCGGCGCGGCTGGTCTGCCGCGTCTGTGGCGCGTCGCACCCCCTGCCCGACACGTGCGCCGCGTGTCACGGACGACGCCTCACGCCCTTCGGCTGGGGCGCCGAGCGGGTCGAGCACGCTGTGCGCCGCCGGTTTTCCGACGCGCGCATCGCCCGCTGGGATCCCGACGCGGCGCGCGGCGCCAGGGGCGAGGCGCAGCGCGCGGCGGCCGCCGCGGCCGACGTCGTGATCGGCACGCGGGGCGCGCTCCGGCTCTTCGGGCCGGCCGCGCTCGGGCTCGCGGCGTTCGTCGCCCCGGACCAGCTCCTGCGCGCGCCCGATTTTCGCGCCGGCGAACGCACGCTCGCGCTCGCGTGGGCGGCCGCCGAGCGGGTGGCGGCCGACGGCGCCGTGATCATCCAGTCGCAGAATCCGGGCCACTACGCGTTCGCAGCGGTGGCGCGGCAGAACCTCCACGAGTTCTACCGGCCGGAGCTGAAGTTCCGCGCCGAGCTCGGCTACCCCCCCTTCCGTCGTCTCGCGGTCGTCACCGCCCGCGCCGGCCAGTCCGACGAAACCCGCCGGCTCGCCGAAGCCGTCGGCGCGGCGCTCAGGGGGAGTAAGGGGCTTACCGTCTATCCGCCCATCGCCGATCGCAGCGACCGCATTCGGAGAATCGTTACCAAAGGCGGCGACGATCTGCCGCGCCTGCTCGACGACGCGCTGAGGGAGTTCAAAGCCCCGAGCGCCGGCCGGGGTATCATTGACGTGGAGGTCGATCCGGTCGAATGGCCGTTCTGAAAGTCCGGAAATACGGCGATCCCGCGCTGCGGCGAAGCGCCACGCCCGTCGGCGAGGTGACGCCGGAGCTGCGCGCGATCATCGCGGATATGACCGAGACCATGTACGACGAGGTCGGGATCGGCCTCGCGGCCCCGCAGGTGGGCATCCCGCTGCGCCTCATCGTCGTCGCCGACGAGGAGGGCCGGGCCGTGCAGGCGCTCCTGAACCCGGCGATCGTCGACCGGGGCGGCGAGGTGACCGGCGAGGAAGGGTGTCTCTCGATCCCGGGCGCGTTCGCCCCGGTCACGCGCTCGGCGTGGGTCAAGGTCGAGGCGCGCTCGGTCGACGGTACGCCCCTGACGATCGACGCGCGCGGCCTGCGCGCGCGGGTCCTGCAGCACGAGATCGACCACCTGGACGGCGTGCTCTTCATCGACCGCGTCGACCCGATGGTGCGCGATCGTATCAAGCGGAAGATCAAGAAGGAAGGTCTCCGCGAGGACGCTTCCCGCCACGCCTTCGCGCTTTAAAGTTCTCTTCTACGGCTCCCCCGCGTTCGCCCTGCCGACCCTCGAGGCGCTCCTGCGTCACCACGAGGTCGTCGCGGTCGTCACGCAGCCGGACCGGCCGGCGCACCGCGGCCAGCGCCTGACGCCGCCGCCGGTCAAGCCGCGCGCGCTGGCGGCCGGGCTCGAGATCCTGCAGCCCCCTCGCCTGCGCGACCCGGAGTGGCCCGACCGCTTGCGCGCGCTCGGCGCCGACGTGGCCGTCGTCGTCGCGTTCGGCCAGATCCTGCCCGCGGCCGTGCTCGACGCGCCCCGGCGCGGGTCGATCAACGTGCACGGCTCGCTCCTGCCGCGCTATCGCGGCGCCGCGCCGATCCAGTGGGCGATCATGCGCGGTGAGACCATCACCGGGATCACGACGTTCCAGATGGATGCCGGCATGGACACGGGCCCGATGCTGCTCTCGAGATCGACGACGATCGGTCCGGCAGAGACCGCCGGAGAGCTGGCCGTGAGGCTCGCCGCGCTCGGGGCCGACGTCTTGGTCGACACGCTCGCGCGGCTCGACGCGCTGACGCCGACCCCGCAGCCCCATGCGGACGCGACGCTCGCGCCGCGGCTCAAGCGGACCGACGGCTATCTCGACTGGCATCGGCCCGCGCGCGAGCTGGTCAACGTGGTCCGCGGCTGCAACCCCTGGCCGGGCGCCCTCGCGCGCGGGCCGGCCGGCGCGCTCACGATCTGGCGCGCGACCGCGCTCGCCGGCGCGCCGACGCACGCGCCGGGCACCCTGGAGCGCCCGCCGGCCGCGGGCGGCGAGCTCGCGATCGCCGCCGCGGACGGCTGGCTCTGTCCGATCGAGGTCCAGCCCGAGAACCGGCGGACGATGGCCTGGTCGGATTATCTGCGCGGCGCGCGCATCGCGGCCGGCGCCGTGTTCGCGAAGCCGGACGCGGTCCGGCCGGCATCGTGACCGCGCCGCGTCGAGACGGCGCACCGCGCGGCGGCCGGCCCAAGCAGACCGCGCGCGGCGCGCGCGCGCACGACGGCCCGTCTCGATCGGCGTCCCCGGCCCGCGAAGCGGCGGCGCGGGTCCTCGAGCGCGTCGAGACCGACGCGAGCTTCGCCGACAACGCGCTCGAGACCGAGCTGACCTCGCGCCGGCTCGAGCCCCGCGACGCCGCGCTCGCCACCGAGCTGGCGTACGGCACGCTGCGCTGGCAGCGCTATCTCGACTGGATCCTGGCGCCACACTCCCGCCGCCGGCTCGAGCTGCTCGACGCGCGTGTGCGCGTCTTACTACGAATGACCGCCTATCAGATCGCCTTCCTCGAGCGCGTGCCGGCGTTCGCCGCGGTCAACGACGCCGTCACCCTGGCGCCGCGCGTGCCGGGAGTGAGCGCCTTCGTCAACGCGGTGCTCCGATCGTTCGCACGGCGCGGCGCGCGCGAGCGCGAGCCCGCGCCGCCGCGCGACCCGATCGAAGCGCTGGCGGCGCGCTGCTCCTTCCCCACGTGGATCGCCGAGCGGTGGGTGGCGCGCTACGGCCGCGAGGACGCCGAGTCGCTGATGCGGGCGCTCAACGAGCGGCCGCCGCTGACCCTCCGCGCGAACCGACTTCGCACCACGCGTGACGCGCTCGGCCGGCGCCTCGCCGACGAGGACGGGCTCGACTGGCGGCCGACTGGCCTGGCGCCCGAAGGGCTCGTGGTGGGGCCCGGCGGCATGCCCGGCGAGTGGCGCGCCTTTGCCGACGGCGGCTTCGCCGTGCAGGACGAGGCGTCGATGCTGATCGCGCGGCTGCTGGCGCCCGAGCCCGGCTCGACCGTCGCCGACGTGTGCGCGGCGCCCGGGACCAAGACCACGCACCTGGCGGAGCTGATGGACAACCGCGGCCGCATCGTGGCCTTCGACCGCGAGCCCACGCGACTGGCGCGGGTCGGCGAGGCGGCGGCGCGGCTGGGAATCTCGATCATCGACACCCGCGCGGGCGCCGTCGAAGCGCTTGCGCCCGCGTTCCGCGACGCGTGCGACGGGGTGCTCGTCGACGCGCCGTGCTCGAACCTTGGCGTGGTGCGCCGCAACCCGGAGGTGAAGTGGCGCCGCCGGCCGTCGGATCTCGCCCTCGCGAGCCGGCGGCAGTCGGAAATCCTCGGCGCCGCCGGGGCGATGGTCCGGCCCGGCGGGCGGCTGGTCTACGCGACGTGCTCGCTCGAGCCCGAGGAGAACGACGCGGTCGCGCAGGCGTTCCTCGCGGCCCAGCCCGGCTTTCGCCTCGATCCGCCGGGGGACTTCCCGCTGCCGCTCGACTCCGCCGGCTGGCTCAGATGCCTGCCGCACCGCCACGGCACGGACGGGTTCTCCGCGGTCCGCTTCCGCCGCTCCGCGCTTTCGGGTATAACAAGTCCGTGATCAAGATCGCGCCGTCGATCCTCTCGGCCGACTTCGCCGCGCTCGCCACCGACATCGCGCGCGTCGAGGCCGGTGGCGCCGACCAACTCCACATCGACGTCATGGATGGGCGATTCGTGCCGAACATCACGATCGGGCCCGTCGTGGTCGCGGCGATCCGCAAGCGCACGCGGCTGCCTCTCGACGTCCACCTGATGATCGTCGAGCCCGAGCGCTACGTCCCCGAGTTCGTCGCGGCCGGCGCCGACATGGTCACCGTGCACGTCGAGGCCTGCACGCATCTGCAGCGCACGCTCGCCCAGATCCGCGAGCTCGGCGCGCGTGCGGGTGTCGCGCTGAACCCGTCCACGCCGCCCGCGGCGCTCGAGTTCGTCCTGGACGACCTCGATCTCGTGCTGGTGATGTCGGTCAATCCGGGCTTCGGCGGCCAATCGTTCATCCCGAGCGCTCATCGAAAGATTCGCGAGCTGAGGAAGCTCCTGGGAACGCGACCCGTCGACGTCTCGGTCGACGGTGGCGTGAAGGCGGATCTCGCAAAGTCGATCGCCGACGACGGCGCCTCCACTCTCGTAGCCGGCTCGGCCGTCTTCGGCGCCGCCGACCCGGCCGCTGCCGTCCGCGCGATACGCGCCGCCGCGACGGCGGCATAGCGCGTGGACGTCGTCGACGCCCTCGCGCACCGCGGACGTTTCTTTTGCGTGCTCCAGCAGACCGAGCGCAGCCAGACCGCGGTCATGACGATCGCGCCGGGCGAAGACGGCGGGCCCGAAGAGGAGCACGACGGCGATCAGGTCGTCTACGTCGTCGAAGGCGAGGCGCTCGTGACGATCGCGGGCACGGAGCACCGCGCGGCGGCGGGATCCCTCGTCATGATCCCGGCCCGAACCCGCCACTACGTGAAGAATCCAGGCCGGACGCCGCTCTTTTTCGTGACGTCTACGCGCCGCCGGCCTACTGAGGTGTCGGAGTCGTGGCGACCGGCTGGGGTATACTGAACGCCTATGCGGCGTTCGGTCGTGTCCACCTTGCTCCTGCTCTTGATCGGGACGGTCGGTCCGGCCGTCGCTCAGCAAGTGGGCGGCACGACCGGGACTCTGGGTATCCCCAACCCGCAGGGGCCGGTGTTCATCATCCGTCCGAATCCGACCGGGCGCTTCGTGGTCGTGCCACAGGGCACCCCGTTCTCGCGTGAGACGATCCCGTTCGGGGACGAGCCCCACGCTCTCAACAACCCTCACCCGATGCTCCCGAACGCGGGTCTGGGCTACGCCGTGCGCCAGGTCTGGATGCCGCCCCAGCCGGTCGTAATGCAGGTCTACGTTCCTATGCCGGGGGCGATGCCCGGCCAGTACCAGACGATGTACGCCGAGGTCCCGGGGTTCTACGCCACGCAGACCACGACGGGCATGCTGCTGCCCGAGCGGTGGGTGCTCGACCAGGTCACCGGGGGCGTCTATCAGTGGCGCAGGGCCCCCGAGCAGTTCGTGCCGGGCCGCTAGACTAGCGCTCCCCGACGTCGCGTTGATATTCCGCTGATGTTCCTGTAAAGTCAGGCGTTCCCATGCTCGATTCCCTCAGTACGAGACTGCAAACCATCTTCGACAAGCTCGGCGGTCGCGGCCGGCTGTCGGCGGAGAACATCCAGGAGGCCCTCCGCGAGGTGCGGGTGGCGCTCCTCGAAGCCGACGTCAACTTCAAGGTCGTCCGTGCCTTCATCGACCGGGTCAAGGAAAAGGCGGTGGGACAGGACGTCCTGGCCTCGCTGACACCGGCGCAGCAGGTCGTGAAGGTCGTCCACGGTGAGCTAGTCGAGCTGCTCGGAGGCAGCGGGCATCGCCTGGCCGCGGCGCCGCACCCGCCGACGGTCATCATGCTCATGGGCCTTCAGGGCTCGGGCAAGACGACGACGGCGGCCAAGCTCGCGCGCCTCTACACCAAGCAGGGTCAGCATCCGCTGCTGGCGGCGGCCGACACCCAGCGGCCCGCGGCCATGGAACAGCTTCGGACGCTCGGCGCCCAGATCGGCGTCCCGGTGACCGGGACGGCCGGCCAGACGCCGCTCGAGATCTGCCGCGCCGCGCGCGAGGAAGCCACGAGCCGCGGGCTCACGCCGCTGATTCTCGACACCGCCGGCCGGCTCCACATCGACGAAGCCCTGCTGGCCGAGCTGCAGGCCATCCGGCGCGAGGTCGCGCCCCATCACGTGCTGCTGGTCGTCGACGCGATGACGGGCCAGGACGCGGTCACCGTCGCCGACAAGTTCAACCAGGCGGTCGGCATCGACGCGGTCGTCCTCACCAAGATGGACGGTGATTCGCGCGGCGGCGCCGCGCTCTCGGTCCGGCACGTCACTGGGCGGCCGATCGCGTTCGTCGGGGTGGGCGAGAAGACCGACGCGCTCGAGCCGTTCCATCCCGATCGGCTGGCCTCGCGCATCCTCGGGATGGGCGACGTGCTCTCGCTCGTCGAGAAGGCGCAGGCGGCGGTCGATCAGACGAAGGCCGAGGAGCTCGCGAAGAAGCTTCGCGAGGACGCCTTCACACTCGAAGACTTCCGCGAGCAGCTCAAGCAGCTCCGGCAGATGGGCCCGCTCGATCAGATTCTCGGCATGCTCCCGTTCGGCAAGATGCTCAGGGGCGCGCCCAAGGGCCTCGACGGCGAGTCGGCCGACCTCGATCGGTTCGACGCGATCATCGGCTCGATGACGCCGGGCGAGCGGCACAGTCCCGAGGTCATCAACGGCAGCCGGCGCCAGCGGATCGCGCGCGGCAGCGGTACCAGCGTGCAGGACGTGAACCGGCTCCTGAAGCAGTACGCGCAGCTGCGCAAGGTGATGAAGCAGTTCAAGGGTATGGAGGGGAAGCTTCCCCGCAGCATGAAGAATCTTCCGGGGTTCCCCCGGTAGTGCGAGCCGCAGATCGTCGCGGGGCTGGGGCCCCGCCGATCGAGGCGAGCGTATGACGGTAGTGCGAGCCGCAGGCGAGCTTATGGAGGGGGTGAGCACGTGCCAGTGACGATACGACTGAGACGGACCGGGACGACCAAGCGTCCGTCCTATCGCGTGGTGGTGGCCGATTCGCGTTCGCCGCGCGACGGACGGTTCATCGAAGTGCTCGGGCACTACAGCCCGCTGACCCAGCCGCCGACGGTGTCGATCGACCGGGCGAAGGTGGATGAGTGGATCAAGAAGGGCGCCCAGCCGTCGAACACGGTCCGGAAGCTGATCGCGAACGCGCCGAACACGACCGCACCGAGCCCGACGATCGCGAGCGCGCCCGCGAAGAAGTAGCGGTCGCGATGGCCCAGCGTCTCGTGGTGATCGGCGAGATCGCGCGGCCCCACGGCCTGCGCGGCGAGATGCGCGTGACGCCGCTGACCGATCACCCCGAGCGGTTCGCGGAGGTCACCGAGTGCGTTCTGTGGGATCGCGCGCGGGACACGCGGCAGAGCCGTCGCGTTACCGGGACGCGCCGGCAGGGCACGGCGGTCCTGATCTCGCTAGCCGGATGCGAGACGATCGAGGCCGCGGCGGCCCTGGTGGGGCGACTGGTGGCGCTGCCGGAGGCCGAGGCGCTGCCGCTGCCGCCGGGCCAGTTCTATCCGTGGCAGCTCGAGGGCTGCCGCGTGTCGACGGACGACGGGCGAGAGGTTGGTCGAGTGATCCGTATCGAGCAGTCGGCCGCGCAGGACCTGTGGGTGGTGAGTGACGGCGCCCGCGAGTGCCTGATCCCGGCAGTGGCCGAGATCGTGCTCGAGGTCGACGTGGCGGCGGGCCGCGTCGTGATCCGGCCGCCCGACGGGCTGCTCGAGCTGTAGCGGGCCATGCGCATCGACATCGTGACGCTTTTCCCCGGCATGGTCACGCCGGTGCTCGCGGAGTCGATGCTGGGGCGCGCGCAGGCGCGCGGACTCGTTGACATCCGGGTGGTCAATCTCCGAGACTACGCGGGGAGCCGACACCGGGTCACCGACGACTATCAATTCGGCGGCGGCGGCGGCATGGTGCTCAAGCCGGAGCCGCTCTTCGCCGCGGTGGAGGCGCTGCGCACACCCGGGGCGCGCGTGGTGCTGATGGATCCGCGCGGCCGAACCTTCACGCACGAGGTGGCGGCCGCGCTCGCGCGCGAGTCGCACCTGATCTTGCTGGCCGGCCGGTACGAGGGCGTGGACGCGCGCGTCGGTGAAGGGATCGCGGACGACGCGATCTCGATCGGCGACTACGTGGTCACGGGCGGCGAGCTGCCGGCGCTGGTGGTGACCGACGCGGTGACGCGGCTGCTCCCAGGCGTGCTGGGCGCCGAGGGCGCCGCCGAGCGCGAGTCGTTCGCCGACGGGCTCCTGGAGCCGCCGCAGTACACGAGGCCCGAAGCGTATCGGGGCGCGCGGGTGCCGGCGGTGCTGCTCTCGGGCGATCACGCGCGGATCGCGCGCTGGCGCCGGGTGCAGGCGATCTGGCTCACGTGGCGCGAGCGGCCGGATCTGCTGGCGACGGCGCGCCTGACGGCCGAGGAACGGAAGCTGGTGGAGCGATTCGAGCGCGGGGAGACGCCGGAGGAAATCGACGACCCCGCGAACTGAAAGGACTGCAGTGATGGACGCGATTCGACTGGTCGAGGCCGCTCAGCTGAAGAAGGACCGCGCGGGGTTCGCGCCCGGCGACACGGTGCGCGTGCACGTCAAGGTCATCGAGGGCGAGAAGGAGCGGCTGCAGCTGTTCGAGGGCATCGTCATCCGGCGCCGCGGCGAGGGCGGCCGCGCCTCGTTCACCGTGCGGCGCATCTCGTACGGCGTCGGCGTGGAGCGCACCTTCCCGCTGCACTCGCCGCGGATCGAGCGGGTCGAGGTCGCGCGGCGGAGCCGGGTGCGGCGCTCGAAGCTCTACTATCTCCGCGGGCTCGCCGGCAAGGCCGCGCGCCTCAAAGAGAAGCGCGCGCCCCTCGTGCCCGCCGCCGGGGCCACCGAGCAGTAATCGATCGGGTCCACGTGACGCCGCCCCCGTCGGCGCCGTACCACTACGAGGCTCGAGCCTGGAAGACAGGCGTCACTCGGGTGGCCGGCATCGACGAGGCTGGGCGCGGGCCCCTCGCCGGGCCCGTCGTCGCGGCCGCCGTCATCATCGGCGCCGACCGCCGCATCCGGGGCCTCGCCGATTCCAAGCTCCTCACCGCCGAGCAGCGCGAGGCGCTGTTCTCCGTCATCAGCGAGCGCGCCGTCGCGGTCGGCGTCGGCATCGTCGATCACCTGACGATCGACCGGATCAACATCCTGCAGGCCACGCGGCTGGCGATGGCCGACGCGCTCGCGCGGCTCACCGTCGTCCCGGATCTCGTGATCACCGACTTCGTCGCGCTGAGCGGTCTCGCCTGCCCGCAGCGCAACCTCGTCGACGGCGACGCGCGCTGCGCCAGCGTCGCCGCCGCATCGATCATCGCTAAGGTCACGCGCGACCGTCTCATGGTCGAGGCGGACAGCGCCTTCCCCGAGTACGGCTTCGCCCGCCACAAGGGCTACGCGACGCCGGAGCACCTCGCCGCCCTCGACCGCTGGGGGCCGTGCCCCCTGCACCGGCGCACCTTCGCCGGCGTCTGGCGCCAGGGCGAGCTGTTCGTCCTGGAAAAGGACGACTAGCCCGCTCCAGAACGTCCGCTTTTGACACTTCGCCTCTTGAGGAGGCGGCCATGAGCCGGGCGACGCGACTGATGGCCGGTCTGATCCTCGTGCTGGTGCCGACGATCGAGCTCGGTGGCTCCTACCTGCTCGCCGCGCTGATCGATCGAGACTCGGGCTACATGACCAACGCGCTCCGCCAGAACTTCTTCCGGGCCGGGCACGCGCACGCCGGGGTTCTGACGAGCCAGCGCGCGCTCCTCGAGATGTACGTCGGCATCGAGCGGCGCGTGCGCGAGGAGCTGGCGAGCCATCCACAGCTTCCGTTCACGCTGGCGACCCTGCACTATGGGCAGTATCGCTGCCGCGCGATGCTCGCGTGGTGCGCGGAGTCGATCCGCGCGCTCAGGCGGCTCGAGGGACGGCGCACCCGCCCGCGGCGCCGCTGAGGAGGACGAGCCATGGATACGCTGATCACCACGCTTCGATGGATCCACATCCTGGCCGGCACGCTTGCCCTCGGCCTGGCACCGCTGGCGATGCTGAGCGTCAAGGGCGGCCGGGCGCACCGGCGCTGGGGCAAGATCTACTTCTGGTCGATGGCGGTGGTCGCGGCGACGGCCGTCGTCATGGCGCTCTGGCGTCCGCAGATCTTCCTGGCGCTGCTGGCCGTCTTCAGTTTCTACATGGCGTTCACCGGCTATCGGACGCTCTCGCGCAAGCGTCCCGCCCAGGGGCAAGGACCCACCGCGCTCGACTGCGCGGCCGCGCTCGTGACCTTCGTCGTGAGCGCATCGATGGTCGTGCTCGGGCTCATCCAGCCGGGTGCTGCCGGGCAGAGGCTCGGGATCGTCCCGGTGGTCTTCGGCGTTCTCGGGATGGTCCTCGCCGGGCTCGACATCGGGAAGTTCGTGCGTCCGCCCGCGGACCGGAACGCGTGGTGGTTCGCCCACATGGGCGGGATGCTCGGCTCGTACATCGCGACGGTGTCGGCCTTCTCCGTCGTCAACTTCACCTTTCTCCCCACCGCCGTGCGCTGGCTCTGGCCGACCGTGATCGGCGCACCCCTGATCGCGGTGTGGATCACCTACTATCGGATCCGCTTCCGCCGAGTGCCGACCGCCGGCATCGAGACCGCCCCCGTGAACTGATCCCGACGCGTCGCCCCCGCCGATGCGAGAATGCCGAGCCAGAGAGCTCGGAGGGGGCCATGGCGAACGTGGAGTTCGGGATGTTCGACTGGATCGACCGCCGTCAGCAGGGAGCGCTCGGCCAGCTCTACGAGGATCGGCTGCGGCTCCTGCAGGAGGCGGACGCGGCGGGGTTCTTCTGCTATCACCTGGCCGAGCATCACGCCACACCGCTCGGCATGGCGCCGTCGCCCTCGGTATTCCTGGCCGCCGCGGCCCAGCGTACGCGGCGCATTCGCCTGGGGCCGCTCGTCTTCCTCCTGCCTCTCTACTCGCCGCTCCGATTGCTGGGTGAGATCTGCATGCTCGATCACCTGAGCGGGGGCCGGCTCGAGATGGGAGTGGGCCGGGGCGTGTCGCCGTACGAGGTGGGCTATCACGGCTTCGATCCGGCGCGCACGCGGCCCATGTTCCAGGAGGCGCTCGAGGTGCTCGTCGCTGGGATGACCAGCCCGCGGCTCACCTACCGCGGCGAGCACTATCGCTACGACGACGTGCCGATGGAGCTGGTGCCGCTGCAGCGCCCGTACCCGCCGCTCTGGTACGCGACGAGCAACATCGACAGCGTGGCCTGGGCCGCTTCGCACAACATGAACCTGGCGGGCCTCGGCCCGGCCGAGGCGTATCGCCCGTTCGTCGAGAGATATCGAGCCGTCTGGCCGCAGCATCGCGACGACGCAGCGCGGCTCAACCCGCACGTCGCGACCCCGCGCATCGGCATCAACCGTCAGATCGTCGTCGCCGACACCGACAAGGAAGCCGAGGCGATCGTGCGGGCGGCGCATCCCCGCTGGGCGGCGAGCTTCGTCAAGCTCTGGGCCGACCACGGCGACACCACCTACGCCCAGCGCGTGAACCTCGACGCGGCCCTGCGGCACGAGACGATCCTGGTCGGCTCGCCCGAGCGCGTGCGCGATCAGGTCGCGCGCTTGATCGAGTCGACGGGCGCGAACTACGTCATCGGCTGTTTCGCCTGGGGCGATCTCACGCAGGAGCAGTCGCTCCGCTCGCTGCGCCTCTTTGCCGAGAAGGTCATGCCGAGCTTTCAGGGGAGAACGTCGTGAACGGACGGAGAGTTCGCTCGCTCAGCTGGGCGACCTTAATTGTCGCCGTGCTCGGCCCGATTGCGTCCGCTTCCGCGCAAGCGCCGGCGCCAACCGGGCCGATCACGATCGGCGTGCTGGCGCCCTCGACCGGGCCGTTCGCGACCTACGCGCGCGACATCATCGACGGCGCGCGCCTCTATTCCGACGAGGTCGGCGGACAGCTCGGCCGGCGCAAGCTCGAGATGGTGGTGGAGGACTATCAGACCAGGCCCGACGTGGCGCTGACGAAGATCCGCAAGCTGGTCGAGCGCGACCGGGCCCAGGCGATCGTCGGTCTGGTCCTCTCCGCCGCCGCCCTCGCGGTGAAAGACTACGTGAACGCGCGGAAGGTCCCGCTGCTGATTTCCGGCTTCGCCGTCGCCGAGAACCTCACGCTCCAGCAGAACCCCTACGTGTTCCGGCTGACTTACAGCGCGGCCATGACCGGCGCGCCCATCGGCCAGTGGACCTATCGGCATCTGAAGGCGCGGAAGGCGGCGATCATCGCCTCGGACAGCGTCGGCCCGCTCGAGCTCATGATGGCGTGGGCGCGCGCCTTCGAGGAATCCGGCGGCAAGATCGTCCAGGAGATCTATCCGCCGCTCGGCACCGCGGACATGGCGCCCTGGGTCGCGAAGCTGCGCCAGGACGTGGACGTCATCGGCGTGCAGACGGTCGGCGCCGACGGCGTGCGCTTCGTAAAGCAGTTCCAGGAGTACGGCCTGAAGGGCAAGATCCCGGTCGTCGACGCCTCGGTGGGCGTCAGCGAGGTCTCGCTCCTGCCCGCCGCCGGAGAGGCGGCCGTCGGCGTCTACAACAGCCAGCCCTACCAGTACACGATCGACACCCCGCGCAACCGGAAGTTCGTCCAGGCCTTCCGCTCGAAGTTCGGCCGCGACCCGGGCTCGCCCGCCGCGTTCACCTACGCGGCGATGGCCGCGATCGACCAGGCCGTGGGCGCGACGGGCGGCAACATCGAGGACTCAGCGAAGTTCGTGGAGGCGCTCCGCCGGACCGACGTGGAGGCGCCGCAGGGGCGGGTGCGCTTCGACCGCTACCAGAATGTCGTGTCGGACATCTACATTAGTCGGATCGACAAGGTCGGCGACCAGATCGCCCCCGTCGTGATCGAGACCATCCGCAACGTCGACCAGTTCCTCGGCCTCGACCCGGCCGACTACCTGAAGAAACCGCGCCTTGTCACCCTCAAAGGCACCTTCGCCAAGTGACAGAAGCGCAGTCAATCCGCCGCGTCGGTAAACATCTGACGCATTGCCTCCACGTGGTCGGCATTCGCGTGATGTCGGTCCCCCAGAACATTCGGTCGGGCCCGAAAGCGTCATAAAGGCTCCCGACGCTGGCCTCAACGAAACCGAGAAGATGACAAGCCAATCGTCATCAGAGTGCTGACGTTGTTCCGTCGTCAGGAGGCGGATCAGAAAGTGTCGCCGGACGCTACGCGAGCTCTTTGAGCCGCGGATAAACCTCGCGGACGAACATCTGCATGCCCTTGACGGTCTCGTCATGGTCCAGGAAGCCAGCCTGGCCCATGATCAGGAGATGCCCGAAGCCGCCGACGTGGTCGTACATCTTCATGATCTGGCGGTAGACCGAGTCCGGATTGCCGGCGAAGACGAGGCCGTGCTCCATGAGGGCCCCGAGCTCCGGCTTCTGGAACATCTTGAAGATGCCCGGGTTCGTGCCCTTCATCGCGTTCACCGCCGACGCGGTCGGGTGGTAGCCCGGCGGGCTCGTGAACTGCGGCGGCACCTTGTTGGACTCGAGGTACCACATCAGCTTGCGCGCGCCGGCGTAGCCCTCCTCGTCGGTCTCGCCCACGTAGACGAGCGCGGCGTAGGCGAAGCGGTCGAGCGCCGGCTCGGGGAGCTTGAGCTCGGCGCGCCGCTCGCGATACGAGCCGAACACCACCTTTGTGCCATCGAAGCCCGTCAGGAAGCACGCGACGACGTAGCCCCGCGCGCCGACCTCGCGCGCGCTCGACGGGCTGAGCGCGGTGATCCAGATCGGCGGATGGGGCTCCTGGTACGGTCGCGGCCAGATGTTCACCTGGCGGTGGTGGAAGTACTTCCCTTCCCAGTTGAAGGGGCCGTCGTGGCTGGTCCACGCCTTGACGATCAGGTCGTGGGCCTCCCAGAAGCGGTCCATCATCCGCGTGGGCCGATGGTTGCCCGCCGACATCTCGTAGGGCACGCCTCGCACGAACCCGCACTCGAGCCGGCCGCGCGAGTAGACGTCGACCATCGCCATCTCCTCGGCCACACGCACGGGCTCTCGCCGGTTCGCGATCGGGTTGCCGAGGATCAAGAGGCGCGCCTTGCGCGTGTCGCGCGCCAGGGCGCCCATGACGACCGCCGCTGACGGGTTCAGATTGGTCGCCGTCTGGTGGTGCTCGTTCACCATGATCTCCAGACCGAGGTCCTCGGCGATCCGCCACTCGTCGATGAAGCGGTGGTAGAGATCGGCGCCGATCTTGGGATCGTAGTAGCGGTTGGGCAGCTTCACCCGGATCGAGTCGTATTCCTTGGGATCGGGCAACAGATGATACGCGTTCTCGCTGAAGAACCAGGCCCGCATGCCTACCTCCGCGACGTCAGCCCTGCGCGCGCGCCGGCACCGTGATGTCGCCCTTGGCGAACTTGATGTCGTGGAAGCCGGCGGCGACGTGCTGGATCTCCCACCAGTTGCTGTCGAGGTCCTCCAGGTAGAACGAGTACGCGCCGTGCTGGTCGGTGGCGGGCATGATCTTCTTGATGCCGTACGTGTCCTTGTGCTCGTGGGCCAGCTTGTGGGCGCGATCGACGTCCTCGCGAGACGGCACGTCCACACCCCAGTGATTGAGCACGTGCAGCGGATGGACCTTGTCGCCCACCTGGACAGCCACGACGGAGAAGTACTGGTTCTTCCGGACCATGAGGGCGAACGGGTGGTGTCGTACGCACTCGAGGCCGAGGAATTCCTCGTAGAAGCGACGTGACTTGTCGAGGTCACGGACCTCCATGGTCCCGTGCGAGAACAACGTCGTCTTGACCAGGCCCTCGATCGACTTCTCGGATCGGGTCGCCATGATCTCCCTCCTCTACGTCTTTCGCTCGCCGACGAACGCCCGGATGCGCTCGACGAGGGCCGCCGGCGCCTCGATGTGCGGGAAGTGGCCGGCCCCGGCGATCGTCTCGAACCGGGCGCCGGGAATCGCGGTCCGGTACGCGTCGCCGTAGTACGCCGCGGTGACGAATCGATCGTCGGCGCCCCACAGGAGCAAGGTCGGGAGCTTGATCCGGTGCAGCCACTGCCTGAGCTTCGGATTGTGGAAGTAGGGCTCCCAGGCGTAGAGCGCCGTCGCCTCGCGATTGCGCACGATCACCGTGAGCTGATCGTCCGAGAGCTGGCCGTGGTCGACGGCGGCCCGCGCCGGGTCGCGGTACTGAAGCCGCATGACCTCGTCGGGCGGCAGCGCGAAGATGTCGGGGATGTCGCGGGTCTCGCGATCGCCCACCTTGATGCCGAGCGGCGCGACGAGGACGAGCCCGCTGAAGCGATCGCTGCACTTCACCGCCATCTCGGCCGCGATCCAGCCGCCCATCGAGCACCCGACCACGGTCACGTCGCGCAGGTTCCGCTCCGCGAGCAGGTCGAGATAGAGATAGGACAGGTCGTCGACGGTGTCGATGCTCGCCACGTCGGGCGAGTGGCCAAAGCCGGGATGCGAGGGCGCCAGCACGCTGCCCTGGCCCGCGAGCAGATCGAGGAACTGCGCGCCCGGATCGAGACCTTCCTCGCCGTGGAGCCAGAGGATCGGCCGCCCCTGTCCCCGCTCCACGATCTCTAGCCGCACACCGTGCACCGTCATCCAGCCGGGTTGAGTCACGTTGGTCGCCATAGTCGACCGGAAATATATCAGGAATGTGCTACCGTCGCGCCCTGCGTGGGGAGGTCAGGCAGTGTTCCCGTGACAGCCGGGGAGGAATAGCGATGGGACATCTCGGTGCAATGATCGTGTCGACGGGGCTCTGCGTCGTTCTTCTGGCACCCCTGCCGGCTCTCGCTCAGGCGCCCGTCAAGATCGGGATGCTCGTTCCCCTGACGGGGATCTTCACCCGGAACGGCCGCGAGGCCCTCGACGGGACCCGACTGTACCTCGACGAGATCGGATGGACCGTACAGGGGCGGCCCATCGAGCTACTCGTCGAGGACTCCGAGGGCAAGCCCGACGTCGGGCTCACCAAGGCGAGGAAGCTCGTCGAGCGCGACGGCGTCCACATGCTCAAGGGCATCGTCAGCAGCGCGGTCGGGCTCGCCGTCGCGGCGTACGCGAAGGACAGGAAGATCCCGCTGATCGCGTCGGCCGACTTCGGCGCCAGCGCCCTGACGGTGCCGGGCCCCCTCCTCAACCCGTACATCTTTCGCTGGTCCCAGAGCGGGACCGGGCCGGGCCAGGCGGCCGCCGACTGGGCGTACAAGACGGCGGGCTGGCGAAAGGTCGTCTCGATCGCCTCGGACTACGTCGGAGGACTCGAGGTGAACGGCTCCTTCGCCCGTGTGTTCTGCTCCCTGGGCGGACGGGTCGTCCAGGAGCTCTGGCCCCCGCTGGGAACGGCCGACTTCGCTCCGTTCCTCACCCAGATCGATCGCGCGGCGGACGCCGTGGCCGTATTCACGCCCGGGGCTGATGGGCTCAGGTTCGGGCGGCAATATGTCGAATACGGCGTCAAGCTTCCGCTCATGGACGTCTACGCTCAGGTGACCGACGAGGCGAACCTCGCCCAGTTCAAGGACGCGGCGCTCGGCTGGTACTCGACCATCCATTACACAGCGCTTGTCGACACGCCGGAGAACAAGCGGTTCCTGGCGGCCTGGGAGAAGAAGCACCAGCGCGTGCCGTTCGACAACGCGGCCGACGGCTATGTCGGGGCTAAGGCGATCGTGGAGGCGCTCAAGCGCGTGAACGGCCGGATCGAGGACCGCGACGCCTTCATGGCCGCCATGCGCACGCTCGAGTTCGATTCGCCGAAAGGCGTCGTGAAGCTCGACCAGTTCCAGAACATCGTGCAGCCGCAGTACGTCCGCAAGGTCGAGCGCGCGGGGAACGTGCTCGTGAATACGCCGATCAAGACCTATCCGAGCGTCTCCCAGTTCTGGACCTGGACCCCCGAGGAGTTCATGAAGTATCCGGGATGGGCCGACTTCAAGGGGAAGATGACGGACTGCGGGAAGGTCCTCGGGCGATGAGGATCCTCACGACGCACGTCGGGAGCCTTCCGCGACCGGACGACCTGGTGGCACTCCTCCGGCAGCACGACGCGGCCGGGTCGGCGGCCGAGGCGCTCGCCGCGCGGGCGCGATCGGCGGTCGACGATGCCGTCCGGGCGCAGGTGGCGGCCGGCATCGACATCGTCAACGACGGCGAGCAGGGCCGGACGGACTACTCGACCTACATCAAGGATCGCCTTACCGGCTTCGAGGGCGAGCACGCGGACCAGGTCGTGGGAGCCGACCTCAAGGAGTTTCCCGAGTTCGCGGCGCGACGTCGCGCCTCGGTCTTCCGGCGGCCGACGTGCACCGGACCGATCGCGTGGAAGGACTTCGACGCCGTCGAGCGAGACATCCGGGGCCTCGCGGAGGCCGCACGCCGGGCCGGTTCCGACAACGTCTTCATGACGGCCGTGTCGCCGGGGCAAGCGGCCCGATTCCTGCTGAACCGTCACTACCCGACCGACGAGGCGTACGTCGGCGCGCTGGCCGAGGTCCTCAAGCGCGAGTACGCCGCCATCGTCGGAGCCGGCCTCGTACTGCAGCTCGATTGTCCGGATCTCGCGTCCGGACGGAACAACCAGTTTCAGCACCTCACGCTCCGGGAGTTCCAGAAGGTGGCCGCCATGCACGTGGAAGCCCTCAACCACGCGGTGGCCGGGCTGCCGCCCGAGCGGATGCGCCTGCACATCTGCTGGGGCAACTACGAGGGGCCCCACCACCACGACGTGCCGCTGCGGGACATCCTCCCGATCCTTCTCGCGGCGCGGCCGGCGGGTCTCTCCGTGGAGGCGGCCAACCCGCGACACGCGCACGAGTGGAGCGTGTTCGAGGACGTGCGGCTCCCGGCCGGCAAGGTCATCATCCCGGGCGTGCTCGACACGACGACCAACTTCATCGAGCACCCCGAGCTGGTCGCACAGCGAATCGTCCAGTACGCCCGGCTCGTCGGTCGCGAGAACGTCATCGCGTCGGCCGACTGCGGCTTCGCGACCTTCGCCGACACGCCCACTGTCGATCCGAAGATCGCGTGGGCCAAGCTCGGCACGATGGTGGAAGGCGCGCGCCTGGCATCGCGGACGCTCTGGAAGTGACGCCGTCGCGTCAGGCGATCGGCCGCGCCCGGCCCGAGCGCTCGAGCATGGCGACGACACGCGCCGCCGTCAAGGGAGTCTCGGTAACGCGCACGCCGTAGGGGGCCAGCGCGTCCTCGACCGCGTTGGCGATCGCCGCCGGCGGCGAGATCGCGCCGCCCTCGCCGAGCCCCTTGACGCCGAGCGGGTTGCGCGGCGACGGGAACTCCAGATGCACCGTCTCGATCGGGGGCAGATCGTCCGCCTTCGGCACCGCGTAGTCCATCAGCGATCCGGTCAGCAGCTGACCCGTCTCGTCGTAGACCATCTCCTCGAAGAGGGCGCCGCCGACACCCTGCGCGACGCCGCCGTGCACCTGGCCCTCGACGATGATCGGGTTGATGACGCGCCCACAGTCGTGGGCGACGATATACCGCAGGAGAGTCACCCGGCCGGTCGCCGCGTCGACCTCGACCTGGGCGACGTGGACGGCGCTCGCGTAGGTCACGGTCGGCACGTGGTGATAGGCGCTGGCCTCAAAGTCAGGGGGCGCCACGCCGGGCTTAGCGAAAGTCGGGATCGACGCCTGGACGACGCGGGCGAGGTCGACGGCCGAGCCCGGCGAGCCCTTGACGAACACCCGGCCGTCGTCGATCTCGATGTCGTCCGCCCCTGCCTCGAGCAGGACCGCCGCGGCGCGCCTGAGCTTTGCGCGCACCTCGCGGCACGCGTCGGCGATCGAGTTGCCGGCCGTCACGGCGCTGCGGCTCGCGAACGTCCCGACGCCGAACGGCACCGCGGCGGTGTCGCCGCCGACGACCGTCACCCAGTCCAGCGGCACGCCGAGGGCGTCGGCCGCGACCTGGGCGAAGCTGGTCTCGTGCCCCTGGCCCGAGTTGACCGCGCCCGTCGCCACGAGCACGCGGCCCGCCAGGTCGAGCTTCACCGTGGCGCCCTCGAATGGGCCGATGGCCGTGCCTTCGACATACCCGGAGATGCCGATGCCGCGGTGGATCCCCCGCGCGCGCAGCGCCGACTGCTCGCCCCGGAACCGCCGGTAGCCCGACGCGTCCAGCGCCTTCTCGAGCGCGGCGGGAAAATCGCCGGTGTCGTAGACGAGGGGGTTGCCGTCTCGGTACGGCATGCCGAAGTCGTACGGCAGCTCGTCCGGGCGGATGTAGTTGCGCCGACGGATCTCCGCCGGGTCCATGCGCAGCTCGCGCGCCAGACAATCGACGATCCGGTCCATCGCGAAGACGGTCTCGGGCCGCCCGGCGCCTCTATATGGTGCGTTCGGTGTCTTGTTCGTCACGACCGCTTGCACGTCAACGCGCATGTTCTTGATCCGATGCGGCCCGATCAAGTGCGCGACCGTGTTGTACGGGAGCACGACGCCCCAGACGTTGTAGGCGCCGAGGTCGAGCCAGATTCGATCGCGCACGCCGAGGATCGTTCCGTCACGCGCGGCCGCGAGGGAGATCGCGTGCACCTGATGGCGCGCGTGCGCGGCGCCGGACATGTGCTCGCGCCGGCTCTCGATCCACTTCACGGGACGGCCGAGCGCCATCGCCGCGATGGGGATCAACGCGTCCTCCGCGTACCCTGAGGCCTTCGTCCCGAAGCCGCCGCCGAGGTCGGGCGCGATCACGCGGATCTTGTGCGGCGGCAAGCCGAGCGCGCCGGTAAGCCCCTGCTGGACGAAGTGCGCGACCTGCGTCGAGTTCCAGGTTGTCATCGTGCCGTCGCGCCGATCCCACACCGCCACCACGCCGCGCCCCTCGAGCGGCATGCCGACGTAGCGCTGAATGTGAAAGGTCTCGGCCACGGTGACGTCGGCCCGTGCGAACGCCCGATCGGCGTCACCGATCGCGTGCGTGAAGCCGATCCCGACATTGCTTCCCCACTCCGGGTGGATGAGCGGCGCGCCGGGCTCCGCGGCGCGCGTCATGTCGACGACGGAGGGCAGGAGCTCCCATTCGACCTGGATCAGCTCTGTCGCGTCCTCGGCGCGCTCGGGACTGTCGGCCACCGCCATCGCGACGATCTCGCCGACGTAGCGCACGCGATCCCGGCAGAGCGCCCACTGCGGCGCCTGACGGATGTCGAACTTGACGACGGCGGCGAGACCCGGCGGCACCGCGCCGAAGAGCGGTAGCGGCTTCATCCAGCGCTCGAGATCCCGGAACGCCAGCACGCGCACCACGCCCGGCGCGGCGGCGGCCGCGGCGGTGTCGATCGCGACGATGCGCGCGTGAGCGTGGGGCGAGCGGAGGAACGCAGCGTGGAGCATCCCCGGCAAGGTCACGTCGTCGACGAAGCGGCCTTCGCCGCGGAGGAATCGCGGGTCTTCCCGCCGCTTCACCGCCGCGCCGAAAAATTTTGCGCCCATGGCTCGTCCAACCCGCGACTATACACCTGCGCCCGCGCCAGGAATCGTCGGGGGCCGCGTGTGGAAACCGACCGGCTCGCGCCCGAGCGCCAAGACCGTACCCGCTCGACGAGGACCACGTGTGGCGGAGCCCAGCAGACGGGATGTTACCGGCTCTCGCGACGGCGCGCGAGCCATGTTAGCTTGCGGCGAGTCGCTTGGTCCGCCTTGATACGTGGTTCACGAGACTCTAATAGTTATACGGATTAATGTCGGTATCGGATGACGTGTCCGCACGGTTGGCAGCCGCTCTTCGAGCCAACGAGACGCTTTGGGAGTGTCTACAGCGATGTCGTGGACTGAACCTACCTGCCTGGTACCTGGGCGCAGGGTGTGTCGCCCAGACGATCTGGAGCCTCGCCCATGGGAAGGCGCCCGGCGCCGACATCCTCGACTACGACCTTGTTTACTACGATCGCGACTTGTCGGAGGAGCGTGAACGCAAGATGACGCGCTACGCCCGGGAGCAAACGCACGGCACGCATCCCCAGCCAGCCGGGTTCGCGGCACGGCTCTGAACGAAAGACGCGCGGGGCAGCCGACGTCGTATGGCGCAGCCGCCGGTCGGAGCCAAGGACAACGGACAGGAGTTCAGGTGTTCGTCGGTGCCAATCCTTGCCCAACACACGCATGCAGGTGACGGCGAACAGCGTCCGCTCGCGTGGCTCGTCCCGCGCGCGAGATGCACCCGCTTCCCGCGAGCGGAATCGTGCGCTATTCTCGCTGGGGCACACCCCTGAACACGCAGGAGGCCTTCGATGGGCAAACGGTCGATCGTGGTGTTGGCTCTCGTCCTGGTCGCGCTCGCCGCGCTGGCGGTCCCCGGGGAATCGCAGGCCCCGATCAAGATCGGCGTCATCGAGCCGCTCTCCGGCCCCGTCGCGGCCTCCGGCAACTACGTCCGGATGGGCGCCGAGATCGCGCGCGACTGGCTGAACGCGAAAGGCGGGATCGGCGGCCGGAAGATCGACCTCCTGATCGAGGACAACAAGTCCGACCCCAAGGAGGCGGCGAGCGCCGCGGAGAAGCTGATCGTCCGCGACAAGGTGCCGGCGATCATGGGCGCCTGGGGCAGCTCGATGACCCTGGCGGCGATGCCGAAGCTCGAGGAGTACGGCGTGCCGATGGTCGTGGAGACCTCGAGCGCCGCGTCGATCACCAAGCGCGGCAACCCGTGGATCTTCCGCATCAGCCCGCCCTCCGAGATGGAGGCGCTCGGCCTCGAGCAGTACGTGGACAAGCTCGGCGTCAAGCGTGTCGACTTCCTGGCCGTCAATACCGACTGGGGCCGCGGCGCGATCACGGCGTTCGGCGACATGCTGACGAAGAAGGGCGCGACCGTCGGCGCCAAGGAGTTCATGGACCAGTCGGCGACCGACATGAACGCGCAGATCACCAAGATCAAGGCTACCGGCGGCGACACGCTCTTCCTGACGACGGCGGTCGAGCAGATCACGCTCGTGATGAAGCAGGCGCAGGAGCAGCGGCTCGGGCGCAAGATCGTCACGACCGGCGGCAGCTCGTCGCCCACGCAGCTCATCAAGCAGGCCGGCGCCGCCGCCGAGGGTAGCTATCACATCGTGTTCTTCATGCCGTGGTTCCCGGAGTCGATGCCGGACGGCAAGCTGGCGAAGGCGTTCGTCGACGAGTGGGCCAAGCGCGGCCATCCGTCCGAGGGGCTCACGGAAGGGTTCCGCGGCCACGACGGGATCGCCACAATCGCCGAGGCGATCCGGGTGGCCGGCAAGGACGATCCCAAGGCCGTGCGCGAGGCCCTCTGGAACGTGAGCCTCATGGGCGTCAACGGCCCGATCAAGTTCGACAAGGACGGCCCCGCCGGCAAGGAGAGCGGCCAGAGCAGGCCGAGCATCTTCGTCGTCCAGATCCGCGACGGCAAGGTGGCGCTGCCGGACTTTCTCGCGAAGAAGTAGCGCGCCGCGCGGATGGCTGAGCTCCTTCAGCACCTGCTGAACGGACTGGTGCTCGGCGGCACGTACGCCCTGCTGGGCATCGGGCTCACCCTGATCTTCGGCCTCATGAACGTCGTGAACTTCGCCCACGGCGAGTTCTACACGCTCGGAGCCTACGTCTCGTTCGCGGCGCTGGCGCTGGCCGGCATCGATTTCTTCGCGGCGCTCGTGGTCGCGATCGTCGCCGGCGCCGCGCTCGGCTGGATCTGCGAGGTCCTGCTGCTGCGCCCGCTCCGGAGCGAATCGATCGATACCACGATGCTGGTGATGATCGGCGTGTGGATCGCGATGCAGAACGCGGAGCTTCTCGGCTGGGGCGGCGTCGCGAAGTCGATCCCGCATCCGTTTCCGACCGCACCGCTCGTGCTTGGCCCGGTCGCGATCGCCCCGCTGCGCCTCTTCGTCCTCGTCCTGGCCGCGGCGCTGATCGCCGCCGCCTGGCTCCTGACCCAGAAGACCAAGCTCGGCCGCGCGATGCGCGCCACGTTCCAGGACCGCGACACCGCGGCGCTCATGGGCGTTGGGATCGGCCGCATTCACGCGGCGACGTTCGCCTTCGGCTCCGGGCTCGCCGCGGCGGCGGGCGCCTTACTCGGCCCGATCTTCCTCGTCTATCCCTCGATGGGCGACCTCGCCTCGCTGAAGGCGTTTTCCGTCGTGATCCTCGGTGGGCTCGGCAACCTGCCGGGCGCGACCCTGGGCGGCCTGCTGCTCGGCATCGCCGAGGAGCTGGGCGCCGGCTACATCTCCTCCGGCTATCGCGACGCGGTCGGGTTCGTCATCATCATTCTCGTACTGCTCTTGCGGCCGTCCGGGCTCTTCGCGCGCCAAGAACGCATCGCATGACGCGAGCCGACGGCTGGCTCCTGGCGGCGGGCGCGCTCACCCTGCCGCTCTGGCTTCAGAGCCCCTACCACTTGCACGTCGCGATCATGGCCGGCATCTTCGGCGTGCTCGCGATGTCGCTGAACCTCCTGCTCGGCTACACCGGCCAGCTCTCGCTCGGCCACGCGGCGTTCTTCGGCATCGGCGCCTATACGTCGGCGCTGCTCACACTGAAGCTCGACTGGTCGTTCTGGCCGGCGCTCGCGGTCGCCGTCGCCCTGGCCGCGCTGGCGGGCTTCTTCATCGGCCGTCTCGCGCTGAAGCTGCGCGGCGCCTACTTCGTGCTGGTTACGATCAGCTTCGCCGGCGTGATCTCGCTCGTCAGCATCAACTGGATCGAGCTGACGAACGGGCCGCTCGGGCTTCCGGGCGTGCCGGCGCCGGCGCTCGGACCGTGGTCCTTCCGGACCAAGACCGCCTACTACTATCTGGTGCTCGCGGCGTGCGGGCTCTCGTACCTGGTGTGCCGGAGACTCGTCATGTCGCGCATCGGCCGCGCCCTCGTCGCGCTCCGCGAGAACGAGCCGCTGGCCGAGTCCGTCGGCGTCGACGTGACCCACTACCTCGTCCTCGCCGCCGTCGTCAGCGCGGCGATGGCGGGACTGGGCGGAAGCCTCTACGCCCACTACACGCGGTTCGTGAGCCCGGAGGTGTTTCTGTTCACCTATACGGTGACGATGGTCATCATGGTCGTCGCGGGCGGCAAGGGCACGCTCGCGGGGCCGGTGGTCGGAGCCACGCTCTTCACCGTGCTGCCCGAGGCGCTGCGCGCGGCGGCGTCGTGGCAGTGGCAGATGCTCGCGTACGGCGTGCTGCTCGTGCTGCTCGTCTTCTTCCTGCCGCGCGGCATCGTGCCCTGGCTCGCCCGCGTGATGGCGGGGAGCCAGGCTCCTGCCGAGCCCGACTCGCCGACCATCCGACGGTGATGCTGGCGGTCAGAGATCTCGCCGTGAGGTTCGGCGGCGTGACCGCGCTCGAGAGCGTGTCGTTCGAGGTTCGACCCGGCTCGATCACGAGCGTCATCGGCCCGAACGGCGCCGGCAAGACCACCGCGTTCAACGCGATCACCGGCTATCTGCGGCCCACCGGCGGGCTCGTCACGTACGACGGCGCCCCGCTGACGGGCCTGCGGCCCTCCGCGATCGCCCGTCGAGGCATCGTCCGCACGTTCCAGAAGACGAGCGTGTTCCCCGCCCTGAGCGTGGAGGACAACGTGCTGATCGGGCTGCATCTGCGGGGCACGGCCGGATTCTTCGCCGTCCTCGCCGGCGGGCGCCGGCTCACCGCCGAGGAGCGGGCGCTTAGCTCGCAGGCCCGAGCCGTCATCGACTTCGTCGGTCTCGGCCACCGCCGGCGGGAAGCCGCCAGCGCCTTGGCCTACGGCGAGCAGCGACTCGTCGAGCTGGCCGTGGCGCTCGCGGCGAAGCCGCGCGTGCTTCTGCTCGACGAGCCGGGCGCCGGTATGACCGGATCGGAGAAAGCCGTCGTGAGCGGTCTCATCCGTCGAGTTCGCGAGCAGGGCCTGACTGTCCTGCTGGTCGAGCACGACATGCGGATGGTGATGGGGATCTCGGACACGGTGATCGTGCTGAACGGCGGCCGCGTCATCGCCGAGGGCTCGCCCGCGGCGATCCAGGCGCATCCGGAAGTGATCCGCGCGTACCTCGGAGCGTCGGCTGGCTCCACCTGAGTCACCGGCGCTGCTCCGGCTCGAGAACGTCCACGCTGGCTACGGCCCGGTCGCGGCGCTGCGGGGCGTCGCCATCACGGTGGCGGCGGGGGAGCTGGTCTGTTTGATCGGCGCCAACGGCGCGGGGAAGAGCTCCACCTTGCGGGCGATCTCGGGTCTGCTGCCGCTGTCCCACGGGCGCATCGTGTTCGACGGTCGCGAGATCCAGAACGAGGTGCCGGCGACCATTCTGAGGGCCGGCATCGCCCACTGCCCCGAAGGTCGCCGCGTCTTTCCCCATCTGACCGTCGCGGAGAATCTCGCGATGGGGGCCTACGTCCGGACCGATCGCGGCGCGATCGCCGCCGATCTGAGCGAGGTCGGCCGCCATTTCCCGATCCTGGTCGAGCGCCGCCGGCAGATGGCCGGCACGCTCTCGGGCGGCGAGCAGCAGATGCTCGCGATCGCCCGCGCGCTGATGGCGCGCCCGCGACTCATCCTGTTCGACGAGCCGTCCTTGGGTCTGGCGCCGACCCTCGTGGAGATGACCTTCGCGATCATCGCCGACATCCGGCGGCGAGGCACGACCGTGCTCATGGTCGAGCAGAACGCGAACGCCGCGCTCCGCATGGCCGACCGCGCCTACGTGATGGAGACCGGGCGCATCGTGCTCGAGGGCCGCGCCCGCGATCTGCTCGAGGACGACCACGTGCGCCGGGCGTATCTCGGCGGCTAGAAGGGTGTGATGACGCAGACACTGATGTTCCTGCCCGGCGCCTCCGGCAACGTCCAGTTCTGGAAGCCGGTGAGCGCGAAGCTCTGCCATCCCGCCGCGCGCCGGTTCGTCGCCTGGCCCGGATTCGGCGGCGTGCCGGCGGAGCCGGGTGTCAGAGGAATCGACGATCTGGTCGCGCGCGTCGTTGGCGATATCACGGGCCCCGTAGCGCTGCTCGCGCAGTCGATGGGAGGCATCATCGCGGTCAGGGCCGCGCTCGAGAAACCGAGTCTGGTGCGGCACCTCGTGCTCTCGGTCACGTCGGGCGGAATCGACGTGGCGGCGCTGGGCGCTCAGGACTGGCGGCCCAGCTTCCGGAAGAGCAATCCTGGATTGCCATCGTGGTTCGCCGACGAGCGCCGCGACTTCACCGAGCGGTTACGCGAGATCACCATGCCCGTGCTCCTCTTGTGGGGAGACGCGGACCCGATCAGCCCGGTGGCGGTCGGGAGACGGCTCGCGCAGCTGTTCCCGCGCGCCGAGCTGGTCGTTTCCCGGGAGGAACACACGACCTCGTCCTGGAGCGGGCGGACGAGATTGCCCCTCACATCGAGCGGCATCTGGCCACGTAGGGAGGGGCTCCAGAGGCGGGCCGGCGCTCCCGGTGCTACCCTGCTGGCGTGTCGCCGAGCGGCACGACGCGCACGAGGAGGCGGACAGTGCGTCAGCGAGTCCTGGCAACGGGCGCCCTGACTCTCGTGGTGGTGATCGTCGCGGCGTGCGGCCTGTTCAAGCCCGCCCCGAAGCCTCCGCCCGAGCCCGTGACCGTGAGCGCCGCCCAGTCCGGCACGAGCGTCGCGCTCGCCTCGGGTCAGGACCTGGTCGTGCGCCTGCCGAGCAATCCGACGACGGGCTACCGCTGGATCTACGTCGAGCCGAAAGACGCGGTGCTCAGAGTCGACGGCCCGTCGACCTTCGAAGCCGCTCGGAGCACCGGCGGGGCCGTCGGCGCCGGCGGGACCGAGATCTGGAAGCTCGCGCCGCTCAAGCCGGGCCAGCAACAGCTGCGCTTCGAGTACCGTCGCCCCTGGGAGCAGGGCGTCGCGCCCGCTCAGATCGCGACGTACTCCGTCACCGTGCAGTAGTCGTGGCGGCGCCCAGGTACTGGTTTCCCGCGAAGCGGTATGGATGGGGATGGGGCCCGCCTCGCACGTGGCGGGGCTGGCTCGTGCTGGCGGTCTTCTTCGTCCTCCTCGTGGTGGGCGCGGCGGTCTTCCTTCCCGCGCAACGGCCGGGCTCCTTCGTCGCGTACACGGCGATCCTCTGCGGCGTGCTCGTCGCCGTGTGCTACGTCACGGGCGAACCGCCGAGCTGGCGCTGGGGCAAGAAATGAGCGCATGCTCAAGGAGCTGACGCGGGCGGACTGGCGGCGTCCTCGACGATCTCTTCGTCGCCGACCTCGGGCCGTATCCGGTCGCATATGCCTCGGTGTACGGCGCGCCGATGGCGTCCGAGGTATGCGCCGGAGCTCCAGAAGGTGTTCGGCAGCTTGCTCGACCGCGGGCCGGTCTCGCTGCGGCACCGCGAGATCGTGATCGACCGCACTTGCGCGCGCTGCGGCTGCGGCTACGAGTGGGGAGTGCACATCGCGTTCTTCGCCCAGCGCGCGGGGCTCACGCCGGAGCAGGTCCGCGCGACCGTGCGCGGCGACGCGAACGAGCCCGCCTGGACCGACGAGGAGCGCCTGCTGATCCGGATGGTCGACGAGCTGCACGACTCGGCGACGCTCTCCGACGAGGCGTGCCGGAGCCGCGCAGCGCGCCGTTTCCGACGTAGACCCTACTCGTCCCGGGGCTCGGCGCGCGCGAAGCGTCCGCCGCGGAGATCTTCCAGAGTCTGCTCGATCTCCGCGCGGGTGTTCATCACGAACGGGCCGTAGCGCGCGATCGGCTCGTGGAGCGGTCGGGCCGCGGCGAGCAGGAAGCGCCCGCCGGCCGGACCCGCCGACGCCTCGACGACGTCGCCCTCGCCGAAGATGACGAGCGACGGCGCGTGCGCGGCTTTCCCCTCGGCGGCGAAGCGGACCTCGCCGTGGTCGACGTAGGCGAACGCCGTGTGGCCGCGCGGCACCTCTTCACGGAACGTGGCGCCCGGCGGCAGCACGACGTCGATGAACTTCGGCGCGACGGCCAGCCCCTCGACCGGACCGGAGAATCGTCCGCCCTGCGCCTCGCCCGCGATCACGCGGATGCTGGCTCCGTCCTCGGTCTTCGTTTCGGCCAGGCGCTCGCCCTGGAGGTCGCGGTACTTCGGCCGGCTCATCTTGTCCCGCGCCGGCAGGTTGAGCCAGAGCTGCAAGCCGGCGATGCCCTCGGGGCGCACCTGCGGCATCTCCTCGTGAAGGATGCCGCTGCCGGACGTCATCCACTGGATGTCGCCGGCGCCGATCGAGCCCTGGTGACCGAGCGAGTCGCCGTGCTTGACCTCGCCCTTGCGGACGAGCGTGACGGTCTCGATGCCGCGATGGGGATGATACGGGAACCCCGCCTCGTAGTCGGCCGGCTTAACCGACTCGAAGTGGTCGAGCAGCAGGAACGGGTCGAGATGGTCGAGCCGGCGGGTACCGATGCTCCGGCGGAGATGGACGCCGGCCCCCTCGACGACGGGCTCGGGCGTGACGACGTGCGTGACCGGGCGTGACGACTGGCTCATGTCGTGCCTCCCACTCCTAGAGATGCGGGCGCCGCCGGGGCCGATTCAAGCGTACGCCGTCCGTGGGAGGCACGCCATGGCCGGATCGGGCGCCCGCGGCAATCAGCGGGGCGGCTTACCGCGAAAGCACTCGATGAGCTGATTCCGGTAGCAGTACAGCGGCAGCGCGACCGCCACGACGATGGCCGTCAGTAGGATCACGTGAACGTAGTCGCCCGATGCTGCGTGGGCGCCCTGCGCGGAAGCGACCCATGTGTCGGGGATGCGGCCGAGGGTGGAGACCAACGCAAAGACCCTGAACGGCATGGGACTCAGGCCGAAGAGGTAGCACGTCATGTCCTTCGGGAGGCCCGGAACCAAAAAGATCACGAAACAGAGGATGGCTCCCTCCGCCTCGATGATGAGACCCATCTTCTGCCAGATGTCCGGACTCACGAGCCGCTGAACGAACCGGACACCGAGCCACCGACCTATCCCGAAGGCTGCGACAGATCCCAACGTCAGACCGATCGTCGAGTAGAGCAGTCCCGCCCATTGGCCGAAGAGGTAGCCACCCAGGATCGCCGTCAGCTGACCCGGAATCGGGGCGATGACGACCTGAAGCCCCTGAAGGCCGATGAAGACGACGGGCGCGAGGAGGCCCCACTCTCGCAGCGTGTGCTTGAGGAACCCCTTGTCCAGGTAGAGGCGGGTGACGAACCGGTACGCCAACGCATCGCTCATCACGAGCCAGACGCCGAATCCGACGAACGCGGCGGCGCACAAGCCGCCGATCCCCCACCGTAACGTCGTGCTCACCAGTCTGCCCGGGAGACGATCAGGGCTGGCGTCGTCGCGGTCGGCCGCGGCGTCCAACGCGGTTTCTAGTTTCCGAAGCGCACTTCGAGGCGGACATCGGGAAAGCCGGTGGAGCGCTCGAACGCCCCGACGGGCACGAGGGTGCGGAAGTCGTCGGCCAGATAGAATGCGCCCTGGTTACGCTCGCTCCGCTCGAATCTGCCGTGCGCACCGAGCCTGAAGGGCATGCGAAACGTCCCCTTGAAGGGCAGGACGACGGGCTGCGGGAGCGCGGCCATCAGTCCGGTCGCGGGGTCGGCGGTCTGCGTAATGGTGAAGGTCCCGGCGATCGAGCCGAGCGGGATGTGGTGGAGAACGGCGAGCGACAGGTCGACCGCACCGCTGAAGGTCCCGCTGATCACCGGCAGGTCCGGGACGTGGACGGAGCTATTGCCCGGCGCGTTGATGACCACGTCGAACGTGCCGCTGACGGGGCCACGGCCACTCACGGTCGACACACTGTCGGTGCCGGCGGCGATGACGGTGCAGCTCACGATACGCGGGACCGAGATCAGGAGCTCCGCCGGACACAGCGGCGTCCCGAGCGCTGCAAATCCTTGCAGAGGTGCGGTGGCGTTCCTGTGGATCACGCCCTCTGCTTGATCGAACGTGACCCGTTCGCTGATCTCGTACAGCGTGACCCCGGTGGCGCCGGTCACCTCGTCGCGATCGGCAGCGTAGCCGGCGGTCGACAGGATCAGCAAGGTCAGGATCAATCCAACGGTTCGCAGAGGCTGGTTCGTCATGGCTGCCACGCAAGGGCAGCAGGAGTCGTGCCAGCGCGTTCGTCGCTTGCGAAAGTCTCGAGAATCGAGCCCTTGCGTCCGCGACTCGCGAATTCGCTCGGCGATCCGCGGCGAGGTTCGAGCCAGCGCGCGGAACTCTCCGACCACGAACTGTCCATCTTCTGGAAATCGGCGCATCGTTCCGGCGACGCCGGAAACATTGGACATTTTCAGCGGGCGCCGGCTCGTTCACGATGCCGAGCATGGGCGACCCCCGTCACGCGCTCGGACGCGCGGCCGAAGAGGCAGCGGCGAAGCTGCTCGAGCGCTCGGGGCTTCGCATCGTCGCGCGCAACGTGAAGCTCCGCCACGGCGAGATCGATCTGGTCTGCCGCGATCGCGAGGTCTGGGTCTTCGTCGAGGTCAAGTGCCGGCAGGAGCGCTGGGCCGACGGGCCTGCCGCCGCCGTGTCGTGGTGGAAGCGGAGACGGCTCATTCGCCTGGCCCAGGGCTATCTGAAATGGATGCGTATCGCCGAGGCGCACTGTCGGTTCGACGTCGTCGCGGTCACGCCCCGCGGCGACGGGCGCTTCGAGATCCGCCACATCCCCGCCGCCTTCGACACGAGCGGCGTGGTGTGAGGCCGGCCACTTGGGATTTCGGGTACAATCACGCTCCCGTGACGATTCTCTGGGATGCCTATCGTAGTGCGCTCGGGTCGATCGCCCAGGCGGTGGGGCGCACGCCGCTCGTCACGCTCAACCGCGTGACCGCCGGCGTCACGCCGCCGATCCATCTCAAGCTCGAGTGGTACGGCGCCACCGGCAGTCTCAAGGACCGCATCTATCTCCACATGTTCGAGCGCGCCGAGGCGCGGGGCGACCTGCGCCCGGGCATGCGCGTGCTCGAGTGCTCGACCGGCAACGCCGGCATCGCCTGCGCGTTCGTGGCCGCCGTCAAGGGCTACCGCTGCACGATCGTCATGCCCGAGGGCATGAGCGACGAGCGCAAGAAGATCATGCGCGCCTACGGCGCCGACCTCGTCTTCACCCCGGGGGGCGAGAGCGACGTCGACCTGTCGCTCTCGCGCCTGGAGCAGATCCGCGCGGGCGACCGCACCGGCTACTGGGTGCCCGGACAGTTCGACAACGCCGACAACGTCGAGGCTCACTACCGGACGACCGGCCCCGAGATCTGGGAGCAGGCCGGCGGGATCGTCGGCGCCTTCGTCGCCTCGCAGGGCAGCGGCGGCACGCTCACGGGCGTCGGACGCTTCCTGCGCGAGCGCGACGCGCGCGTACGACTCTACGCCGTCGAGCCCGAGGAGTGCGCGCTGCTCGCGCGGCGCGAGTGGGGACCGCACGGCATCGAGGGCATCGGCGACGGATTCATTCCCGAGAATCTCGACGTCGCCCTGCTTTCAGGGGTCATCACCACCACCACCGAGGAGAGCCTGGTGATGGCGCGGCGGCTCGCCGCGGAGGAAGGCATCTTCTGCGGCATCTCCACCGGCTGCAACGTCGCCGCCGCGCTCAAGCTGGCCCGCCATCGCCCGGATCTGCCGTCGATCGTGACGATGGCCAACGACACAGGCCAGCGGTACTTCACGACCGCGCTCTGCGGCGAGGACAAGCACGTCGAGGTCCCGGAGCGCGAGCATCCGATGGATCCGCGGACGCGGCGCGAGCTCGATCGCTACCAGCCGAAGTGGGAGATCCTCACCTGAACCCGGCCGAGTACGACTTCATCGCGGCGCGCCGCCGCGTAGAGGCCAAGGCCAAGTCGGCGGCCGAGAAGCTCACGAGCCTCGAGGACGCGGTCGGCCGCGTCAAGGACGGCGACCAGATCGGCGTCGGCGGCTGCCTCTTCTCGCGCACGCCCCTGGCGCTCATGCGCGAGATCCTCCGCCAGCGGCGCCGCGGCCTCACGCTCGCGCGCAATCTCACCTGCAACGAGGGCGAGCTGTTCATGGCCGCCGGCGCCGTCAGCCGCGTCACGACGGCGTGGATGTCCATCGGGCTGCCGTGGGGAGTGTCGAAGATCCTCCGCCACTACGTGGAGACGGGCGCGGTCGCGCTGGAGGAGTGGAGCCACCTGGCGCTGGGATTGCGCTTCCGCGCCGGCGCGATGGGCGTGCCGTTCCTGCCCGCGCTCACGATGCTCGGCTCGGATCTGGTCGGGGTCGGCGGCCTCAAGACGGTGCAGGATCCCTACACCGGCGAGACCGTGGCGGCGGTGCCGGCGCTGTTTCCGGACGTGGCGCTCCTGCACGTGCACCGCGCCGACCGCTTCGGCAACTGCCAGATCGACGGCTACCCGCACATGGACGCCGACATCGCGCGGGCGGCGACGACGGTGCTGGTATCGACCGAGGAGATCATTTCCGAGGAAGAGACGCGGCGGTATCCCGACCGCACGGTGGTGCCCGGGTTCCTCGTCGACGCCCTCGTGCACGTGCCCTTCGGCTCGTTCCCGCACGAATGCTACGGTCTCTACGAGGCGGACTATGACCACTTCGCCGAGTACTGCGCCGCGATCGACCGGAGTGGGCCCGCGGCCGTCGGCGACTATCTCGAGCGCTACGTCTACGGGCCGCCCACGTGGAGCGACTACCTCGACCTCTTCGGCGGCGAGCGCATGGCGCTCCAGGCCAAACGCGCGAAGGAGCTGACCCGGTGACCAAGCCAAGCGCCTGTGTCAGGCCACCCTCGGTGGTCGCCGGGCTCGCGCGCTCGATACAATGACCGAGCGCTTCAACGCCTCGGAGCTCTTGGCTGTGATCGCGGCGCGTCAGCTTCGCGACGACACGACCGTCTTCGCGGGGGTCGGCGTGCCGCTCCTGGCCGCGGCGCTCGCCAAGCGCCGCCATGCGCCGCGGCTGACGATGGTCATCGAGGGCGGCATCATCGGCCCCGAGATCGCCCCGGGCCGGCTGCCGGTGTCCACCAACGAGATGCGCGCGGGCCACCGGGCGACGATGCTGCCGGGCATCACCGACGCCTTCCTCTTCGCCCAGCGCGGCTTCGTGGACGTCGGCTTCATGGGCGGGGCCCAGATCGATCAGTACGGCAACATCAACACGAGCGTGCTGGGCGCCGACTACTGGCACCCGAAAGTACGCCTGCCCGGAACCGGCGGCGCCAACGACATCGCGTCGCTCTGCCGCGAGGTGATTATCGTGACGGCGCACGAGAAGCGGCGCTTCGTCGAGCGCGTCGATTTCGTCACGAGCCCATCCTGGGTCCGGGGCGACGGCTCGCGCCGGGCCGCCGGTCTGCTCTTCGGCGGCGTCTCCCGCGTCGTCACGACGCTCGGCATCCTCGGCTTCGATCCCGACAGCAAGCGCATGCGGATCGAGGCCACGCACCCCGGCGTCTCGACGGACACGGTCCGCCAGAATACCGGGTTCGCGCTCCTCGAGGCGCCGCGCATCGAGACCACGGAGCCGCCGTCCGACGAGGAGCTCGAGATGCTCAGGGCCCTCGATCCGGAGCGGCGCTTCCTGGGCTGACCGATGACGGCCTTCGGGCTGGCGATCAAGAACTTCGTCGGGCCGGCCGAGAGCCCCGACATCGACGCGCTCTACGCCTACGCGCAGCGGGCCGAGGCGCTCGGCTTCGAGTCCCTGTGGGCGTGGGACCACGTGATCCTCGGCGTCGAGCCCTCGTTCCCGATCCTCGACGCCGTCTGCACCTTGACCGCGATCGCGGCGCGGACCAGCCGGATCAAGCTCGGCACCGGCGTGCTCGTGCTCCCGCTGCGGAACCCCACGGTGGCCGCCAAGGCGCTCGGCACGCTCGACGTGATCTCGAAGGGCCGCCTGATCCTGGGCGTGGCGGCCGGCTGGTACGCCCGCGAGTTCGACGCGGTCGGCGTGCCCTTCAAGCGCCGCGGCCGCCTCTTCGAGCGCAACCTCGAGATCCTCACGCGGCTCTGGACCGAGGACCGCGTCACCCTCCATATCGACGAGCACAACCTGCGCGAGGCCGTGATGCGGCCGCGCCCGGCGCAGCGACCGCGGCCCCCCATCCTCATCGGCGGCTACGTCGACGCCGTGCTCAAGCGCGTGGCCACGAGCGGCGACGGGTGGCTCACGTACTTCTACACGCCCGAGAGCTATCGGCGGTCGTGGGAGAAGATCGTCGGCTTCGCCCGCGTGGCCGGCCGCGATCCGAAGTCGCTCAGCGGAACGAACCAGCTCGCGATCTACGTCGGCCGCTCGCGCGAGGCGACCGAGGCGCCGATGCGCCGCTGGCTCGAGACCGAGTGGGACGTCGCGGCCTGGAGCGAATCGACGATCGAGCACGCGATCCGCGGCAGCGCCGACGAGTGCGTCGAGCAGCTGCGCCCGCACGTGGAGTCGGGCGCGGACCGGCTCGTCCTCATCCCCTACCGCTACGAGCCCGAGCAGGTCGAGCTCATCGCCCGCGACGTCCTGCCCCGGCTGTCCCTCGCGGCGAAGACGCCGCGCTAGATGGCGGACCGCCGCGAGACGTTCGAGCGAGTGCTGGCGCCCGAGCCGGGGCGGACGGCGCTGGTGGTGGTCGACATGCAGCGCGGGTTTCTCGACCCCGGCGAGGCGATGGAAGTGCCGCCGGCCCGGGAGATCGTGCCGGTGATCCAGGGCCTGCTCGGGGTCTTCCGCGCCAGGCGGCTGCCGGTCGTGTTCACCGAGTTCGTGTACTCCCCGAGCGCGCCGGTCCTGATCGGGAGCTTGCATCCCGAGCACCAGCCCGCGGCGCCGGGAGCGCCGCGCGGATTCGGTCTGCCGTCGTCGGCCTGTCTGGAAGGCAGCGCGAGCGCCGAGACGGTGCCGGATCTGGAGTCCCGGCCCGGCGAGCTCGTCGTGCGCAAGCGCGGCTACGACGCCTTCGCCGGCACGTTCCTCGACGGCGCCTTGCGGGCGCGGAACGTGACATCGCTCGTGGTGACCGGTACGATGACGGACATCTGCGTGCTGGCGACGGTGACGGCCGCGCTCCACCGGGAATACCGCGTCACGGTGGTCGAGGACGGCGTGGCCACCCTCTGGCCCGAGATCCAGCGGGCGGCGCTCGACATCATCGGGCGCGCCTACGCCCGCGTGGCGGCCGCCAAGGAAGTCGCCGACCAGATCGCGAGCTGGTCGTGACCACGAGTGGGGAGGGCGCGATGAAGGGACCACTTCGCTTCTCGGGCGTGATGCCCGCCAACGTGCTTCCGTTCAGGTCGGATCTCGCGATCGACGAGCCCGCGTACCGCCGTCACCTCCGCTGGCTCGCCGACACCCGCGGCGTCACCGGCATCGTCGCCAACGGCCACGCCTCCGAGGTCTCGTCCCTGAATCGCGAGGAGCGCCGGCGCTCGCTGGCGATTGCGCTCGACGAGATCGGCGGCGCGTGCCCGATCATCACGGGCGTCTACTCGGACGGCACGCAGGACGCGGTCGATCTCGCGCGCGACGCGCGCGCGGCGGGCGCGGCGGGCGTGCTCGTGTTCCCGCCGACGCTCTTCATGTGGGGCGCCCAGCTCAAGCCGGACATGGTGCTGCGCCACTTCTCCGAGATCGCCGCCCGCGCCGACCTCCCGATCGTCGTGTTCGAGTACCCGCCGGCGTCCGGCATCGGCTACTCGCCGGAGACTCTCGCGCGGCTCGCCGAGATTCCGCACGTCGTCGCGGTCAAGGACTGGTCGAACGAGATCGTGGCCTTCGAGTCGAATCTGCGGGCGCTGCGCGCGACGGGCCGTTCGGTGGCGATGCTGTCGGCCTTCACGATGTCGCTGATGGCGACGTTCCTGCTCGGCGCCGACGGCGCGATCTCCGGGATGGGCAGCGTCACCGCCGACCTGCAGGCCGAGCTGTTCGAGGCGTGCGGCAAGGGCGATCTGGACGGCGCCCGGCGGATCAACGACCGGCTGGCGCCGCTCGTGTCCGTCTTCTACGCGCCGCCCTTCGTGGACATGCACAACCGGATGAAGGAAGCGCTCGTGCTGCTCGGGCGAATCCCGGCCGCCCACGTCAGGCCTCCGCTGACGCCGGTCAGCGGCGCCGACCGCGAGGCGATCCGCCGGGCGCTCGCGGCCGCCGGTCTTCTGTAAAGGAGCGACACCACCATGGATCTCGGAATCAGGGGCAAGAACGCGATCGTCTGCGCCGCCAGCAAGGGTCTCGGCAAGGGCTGCGCCCTGTCGCTCGCGCGCGAGGGCGTGAACATCACGATGAACGCGCGCACGAAGGACGCGCTGGAGGCCGCCGCAAAGGAGATCCGCGACGCGACCGGCGTGCGCGTCACGACCGTGGCGGGCGACGTCACGACCGACGCCGTGCGGACGGCGCTGCTGCAGGCGTGCCCCAACCCCGACATCCTCGTGAACAACGCCGGCGGCCCTCCGCCCGGCGATTTTCGCGAGTGGGACCGCGACGCGTGGCTGCGCGCGCTCGACGCCAACATGCTCACGCCGATCTTCCTGATCAAGGCCACCGTCGACGGGATGATCGCCCGGCGCTTTGGCCGGATCGTCAACATCACGTCGGTCTCGGTGAAGTCGCCGATCGACATCCTCGGTCTCTCCAACGGCGCCCGCGCCGGGCTCACCGGGTTCATCGCCGGCCTCAGCCGGAAGACCGTCGCGCACAACGTCACGATCAACAACCTCCTGCCCGGCCCCTTCGACACCGACCGGCTGCGCTCCACGATCGCCACCGTCGCGAAGGCGACGGGGCGATCGATCGAGGACGTCACCCGCGAGCGTCAGGCCCAGAACCCGGCCGGGCGCTTCGGCACCGCCGCCGAGTTCGGCGAGGTGTGCGCGTTCGTGTGCAGCGCCCAGGCCGGCTACATCACCGGGCAGAACTTCGTGCTCGACGGCGGCGCGTACCCGGGCACTCTCTAGCGCGGCGGCGGGCCGATGTGGGCTGGCGTTGCCGCCGGGGTCGTTCGACCACGCGGCACGCGCTCGCGTGGACCCGCGGCGGCTGGGCTCCATCTGGGCGCGCGGCGTCCGATACTCCTTGGAGGGAACGGGTCTCACAGACTCCGACGGCAACGCCAGCCCACATCGGCCCGGCGTCCGCTAAAGGTGAAGCCTTGCGCGGCTTAGAGGGTTAGTGTAAGTAGGGGCAATTCTCTTACCGGACATTACGGCGCCCGCCACGCAGGCATTGGCACGGCTCGGCGCCGCAAGGAGGAACATTCGATGGCTGAACGGTGGCACGACGAAGCCTGGGCGAAGGACATGTGGTGGAGCGGCAAGACGACTCGCCGGAAGTTTCTCGCGCTCACGTCCACCGCGGCCGGCGCCCTGGGCGCGACGATGCTGGTTCCGGCTCCCTGGCGGGAAGTGTTCGGTCAGGCCAAGCCCTACAAGATCGGCGTGCTCCAGCCGCTCTCGGGCACGGGCGCGGCGGGCGGCAAGACTGCGCTGGTCGGCACCCAGATGGCGGTCGATCGCATCAACCATGGGGGCGGCATCAACGGCCGCCCGATCGAGCTGGTCGTCGCCGACTACGAGTCGAAGCCGGACGTGGGTCGGCGCAAGGCCGAGAAGCTCGTGCTCGAGGACAAGGTGGACGTCGCCGAGGGCGGCTACCTCTCGAACGTCTGCCTGGCGTGCATGCCCGTGTTCGAGGAGAACAAGACCGTCTGGATGATCGGCGTGTGCCTGGACACCACGATCACGACGACCAAGTGCAGCCGCTACGTGTTCCGGCCCTTCGACTACGCGCCGGCCCAGGCGGTCGGCTTTTCGCCGTACCTGGTGTCGAAGCTCGGCAAGAAGTGGCACGTCGCTTTCCTCGACTATGCCTGGGGACAGTCAACCCGCGACGCGTACATCGAGCAGATCAAGAAGAACGGCGGCGACGTGGTTGGCACCACCGGGGTGCCGCTCGGCACGGCGGACATGGCGCCGTTCGTGTCGAAGATCAGCGGCAGCTTCGACGGCCTCTTCGGCATCTTCTTCGGTCCCAACGCCGTCAGCTTCACGAGCGCGATCTATGACCTCGGCCTCACCAAGAAGTACAAGTACGCGGGCGACGGCGCCATCGCCGAGTCGACGCACCTGCCGGCGCTGGGTCAGAAAATCGAGGGGTTCGTCGGGATCAACCGGTACATCCCGGTGATGGACCCGCCGCTGAACACGCCCTACCACAAGAAGTTCTTCGACCAGGCCGTTGTCGAGCTCAAGAAGATCGATCCGTCCGGACCGCTGCCGGACCGCTACGTGCAATCGAACTTCGAGGCGATGAACTTCCTGAAGCTCGGCATGCAGAAGTCGCGATTCCGCGGCCGCGAGGACACGAACAACCTGATCGAGGCCCTGGAGGGCATGGAGGTCAAGGAGAGCGACGACTTCCCGCAGGGCGACAAGGCGATCCGGAAGGAAGACCACCAGGCGTTCCTGCGCGAGTTCATCTTCACGATCCAGAACAACAAGCACAAGCTCCTGGAAACGATCGGCAAGGAAAAGACGCTGGTTCCACCGGCGTGCAAGTTCGCCTAGAGGCCCCGGCGGCCCGGAGCGCCCCGAGGTGTCGGGGCGCTCCGTGGCGGTCGCCAGAGCGTGTCCGCGCTGACCGACTCGACTCCGATCCTCAAGACGGAAGCCCTGACCGTGAGGTTCGGCGGTCTGGCGGCCGTCAACAACGTGTCCCTCTCGGTGCCCCGGGGCGAGATCCGCGGGATCATCGGCCCCAACGGAGCCGGCAAGTCCACCTTCTTCAACTGTCTGACGGGCGTGCTCCGCCCCACGAGCGGCCGGATATTCTTCAACGGAGAGGACATCGCCGGCCTGCCGCCCCACGCCGTCTCACGCAAGGCGATCGCCCGCTCCTACCAGATCACCAACATCCTGCCGGGCGCGACCGTCCTCGAGAACGTCCGGATCGCCAGCCAGTCGCGTCACCACAACTGGAGCATGCTGCGCCATCACCGCTCGTACACGGACGTCATCGATCGCGCGCGCGCCGTCCTGGCCGACGTGGGCCTGGCCGGCAAGGAGGACGAGCTCGCCTCGAACCTGTCGCACGGCGAGCAGCGGAATCTCGAGATCGGGATCGCGCTCGCCACGGAGCCGAAGCTCCTGTGCCTCGACGAGCCGACGGCCGGCATGAGCGTGGCCGAGACGCACGCGACCGTGGATCTCGTCCGCCGCATCGCGCGCGATCTGACGATCCTCATCGTCGAGCACGACATGGAGGTCGTGATGGGCCTGGCCCACACGATCACGGTGCTCAACTACGGCGAGGTGCTGGCCGAGGGCCGGCCCGCTGAGATCCAGGCCAACGCGCGGGTGCAAGAGGTCTACCTGAAGACCTGATGCTGATCCTCGAGAACGTCGACGCGCACTACGGCAAATCCCACGTGCTCCACGGCGTCTCCATCGAGGTGCGCGCCGGCGAGGTCGTCGGCCTCCTCGGCCGCAACGGCGTAGGCAAGACGACGACGCTCAAGGCCATCATGGGGATGGCGCGGCGCACCGGCGGCCGGATCACGTTCGAGGGACGCGACCTGCAGGGCGTGCCCCCGCACGGGCTGGCGGGGCTCGGCATCGCCTGGGTGCCGGAGGAGCGGCGGATCTTCCGCCTGCTCACCGTGCTCGAAAATCTGAGGACCGGCCTCGACCGTCCGGGCGTGACACAAGCCCGTCGCGACGGGCTGCTCGAGAAGGTCTACGCCTACTTCCCGATCCTCAAGGAGCGCCGCAACCAGGCCGGCGGCACCCTGTCGGGCGGCGAGCAGCAGATGCTCGCGATCGCGCGCGCGATGGTGCTCGAGCCCAAGATCATCCTGCTCGACGAGCCGACCGAGGGGCTCATGCCGCGGATGGTCGCGCAGATCCAGGAGATCGTGCACGCGCTTCACCGGGACGGGGTGGCCATTCTCCTGGTCGAGCAGAACGTCCCGCTGACGCTCGACGCCGCGGGGCGCGTCTACATCATGGAGAAGGGCGCGGTGCAGCACCACGCCTCGGCGGCGGAGCTGCGCGCCGATCAGCGCGTCATCCACGATTACCTGGGGGTCTGAGCATGGACCAGATCTTGATCCAGACGCTGCACGGGCTGGTCAACGGGATGGTGCTCGCCATGGTCGCCTCGGGTCTCACCCTGATCTTCGGGATCATGGACATCGTCAACTTCGCCCACGGCGACCTGCTGATGCTCGGGGCGTTCGTCGGCGCCAGCATCGTGGGCGTGACCGGCAACTACTGGCTGGCGCTGGTCGTCGCGGCGCTCGTCATTGCGATCCTCGGCGCCCTGCTCCAGGCGACCACCTTACGGCCCCTCATCGGGCGCGATCCGCTGACCACGATCCTGGCCACGTTCGGCGTCTCGCTCGTCATCCAGAAGTACGCGCTCTGGCAGTGGGGCCCGTCGGTGCGTCAGATCAGCGAGCCCGTGCGCGGAAACTTCACCTTGTTCCATCTGCAGTATCCCTGGTACCGCATCGCCACGGCCATCCTGGCCGGGCTGATCATCGCCGGGCTCTGGCTCTTCCTGAAGTACGGTAAGTACGGCATCTGGATCCGGGCCACGACTCAGGATCGCGTGATGGCGCAGGCCATGGGGATCCCGGTGCCGCTGGTCTACACCGCGGTCTTCGCCATCGGCTCGGCCATGGCGGCGGCCAGCGGCGTCCTCTTCGGTCCGTTCGCGGGCGTCACCCAGACCATGGGGTTCGACTTCACCCTGCGGGCGTTCATCGTGGTCGTCGTCGGCGGGATGGGCAATCTGGGCGGCTCGATCCTGGCGTCGATCTTCGTCAGCCTGCTCGAGAGCTACGCGGCGATCGTGGTGAGCCCCGCCCAGGCGGTGATCGTTTCGTTCGTCGTGCTCGTGCTGACGATGCTCTTTCGGCCGACCGGCCTCTTCGTGCCGACGCCGAAATGAGCGCGACTACCGCGGCGCCCCCGAGAGCGCCCGCAGGCGGCTACTGGATCGGGCTTGCCGTCGTCGTCGGGCTCCTGATCGTCGCGCCGCTCGTCCTTCCGCCGTTCTGGCAGCGCTTCGGCACCGAGATCCTGATCTGGGGGCTCCTGGCGATGTCGTCGGACATCCTGATCGGTTACACCGGCATGGTGTCGTTCGGCCACTCGGCCTTCTTCGGCCTCGGCATGTACGGCGCCGCCGCCGCTCTCCTCACCGTGAAGCCGCCGAGCCTCTGGCTCGGCCTGGTCTACGGCCTGGTGGCCGCGGGCGGCGCGGCCGTGTTCGTCGCCTACTTCGCGACCCGCCTGCGCGATATCTACTTCGCGATTTCGACGCTCGTCTTCTCGCAGATCTTCTACGTCATCATCTTCACCTGGACCGAGGTGACCGGCGGCGAGAACGGGCTCACCTTCAGCCAGCCGCGATTGTCGCTCCTGGGCCTCTGGAGCGACCGCTTCACGCCGACGACCTTCCACTGGTTCGTTCTGATCGTGGTGCTCGTCTCCTACCTGCTGGTCCGCCGGGTCACCCAGTCGCCGTTCGGCATGGTCTTGCAGTCCATCCGCGAAAACGAGCCGCGCACGCGCGCGATCGGCTATCCCGTCGAGCGCTACAAGATCGTGGCGGTGATGCTGTCCGGGCTCTTCGCCGGGCTGGCGGGCGCTCTTTACGCGCTTCAGAACAAGTTCGCGGCGCCCGATTTCGTGTTCTTCGTCGTCTCGGGCGAAGTCGTGATCTTCAACGTAATGGGCGGCATGGGAACCCTGGTGGGGCCGTTCGCGGGCGCGGCGTTCTTCCTGCTCCTGCGCGAGGGGCTCTCGCGCTTCCTCACCGAGTACTACCTGAT
>QHTE01000049.1:0-79510 GCA_003220685.1 Candidatus Rokuibacteriota bacterium | reverse complement strand
GCCTCAATTCCTAGCCGGCTCGGGAAAAGGCTCGCGTCGGGACTTCTGTGCGCAGCCTGCGGCCAGCCTGCCGCCGTGAGAGCGGCCTGCGGCGCTACGGCCGTGAGAGCGCCAACCGCGCGCGGGCTTCGCGGCAGGCGTGGACCGCGGCCGCGTAGCCCATGACAAGCGGATGGGGCGCGGCAGGAGTCGAGCGGGCCTGCGGCAGGAACAAGGTGGCGACGAAGAAGGGGTGCTCCGGGAGCTCGACGATCCTGATCTCGCCCTCCGAGCCCACGCCGCTCACCCGAAGGCCGCACGCCTCGAACTGCAGCCGATACTCCGGGTGCACCCCGTAGTTGCAGTAGTAGGGCTCGACGGCCTCGGGCACGCCGTAGAGCCCCGCGGCGCGCGTGCGTGGGACGAGGACGACCCGTTGCGCTTGCCCCACGAGCGAGCACGCCAGCGGCGTGATGAAGAGTCGCGCGGCGTCGGGACTCGTCTCAGCGTGGTCGGCGTCTCGGTACCCGAGAACGTTGCGCGCGGACTCGATGATCGCGTGCTGGAAGCCGCCTCAGGTGCCGACCAGCGGGACTCCGCGCTCCCGCGCGTACCGCACGGCGGCCAGGGCGCCGTCCATGCTGCGGTAGGGGCTCGCCGGCGCGATCCAGACGCCGTCGTACGCGGACAGACGCTCGGCCCAGTCGCCGGTGGCGTCCGTCGGTACCCACGTGAAGTCGAGCCCGACGTGCTCGAGCGCCGCGTTCGTGAGCTGGTGGGTGGGATTCGCCGGGTTGAAATCGCCCACGACGGCGATCTGCGCGCGATCCCGGGTCACGCCGTCCTCATGTCCGGCCGAGAGCGTATCACAGATGCGACGCGGCGGCCGTTCCCTTGGCGGTCGGACTACGATGAAAGAATGGAGGCGCGAACAATGGTTCACGCTTCGGCGCGAGCCCTGCGACTCGCGGTCCGCTGGGTCACCGGCCAGGAGGCCGTCGTGCTCCTGACCGCGCTCGGCGTCGTCCTGTCGCTCCTGGTCTTCGCAAAGACCGCCGGCGAGATAATGGAGGGCGATCTCCGCGAGTTCGACGACGGGGTGCTCCGCCTCTTGCGCTCGCACGAGGACCAGCGCGTTCCGATCGGCCCGGCATGGCTCGTCCAGGCCGCGATCGACGTGACCGCGCTCGGCGGCACGACCGTCCTCGCCCTCGTCCTGACCATCGTCGTCGGCTACCTGGCGCTCGAGCGTCGGTACGACGCGATCGTGCTGGTCGTGGTGGCGACGGCTGGCGGCGGACTGCTGAGCGAGCTGTTGAAGTGGTGGTTCGCGCGCCAGCGGCCGCAGATCGTGCCGCATCTGGTCGAGGTCGGCAGCGCCAGCTTCCCGAGCGGCCACTCGCTGCTCGCGGTCGTGACGTATCTCACGCTCGGCGCGCTGCTCGCCCGATTCGTCCAGCGCCGACGAACTCGAACCTACTGCATCGTCGTCTCGCTCCTGCTGGCGCTCCTCGTGGGGCTCAGTCGCATCTACCTGGGCGTTCACTATCCGACGGACGTGCTGGCCGGCTGGTCGGCGGGTCTGGCGTGGGCGCTCCCGTGCTGGCTCGTCGCGCGCTATCTGCAGTATCGCGGGCGCGTGAAGCCGCCGGCCTAGCCCTGGCGGATCACCGGACCGAAGCTCTCCATCCGCTCGAGGCTCTCGGCGAGGCTCTCGCTGCGGAAGTCGAACACGATCTCGCTCACGCCCAGACGGGCGAACGCCGCGATGTCCTCCGCGACCTGGGCCGGACCCCCAGAGAATGGCCGTCGCTCCCCGCCCGGGAGCTGACGCTGGCCCACGTCGTACACCGGCGCCTTGTACGAGATCGTCAGGGACTTGGGATCGCGCCCCGCGGCCTCGGTGAGCCGATAAAGCTCGCCGAGAAGGAGCCGGAGCTCCGAAGGCGGCAGCGGGACCGCGGCGTTGGCGCCGACGGGATGCCAGCCGTCGCCCAGCCGGGCCGCCCGCCGCAGGGCGGCCTTGCTGTGACCGCCCACCCAGATCGGCGGATGCGGCTTCTGAACGGGCTGGGGCCGGCAATGGAGCGCGTCGAATCGATAGAAGCGTCCGGAGAAAGACGCCGGGCTCGCCGTCCACAGCGTCTTGAAGATGCGAATGTACTCGTCGGTCACCGCGCCCCGCCGATCGAACTCCGGAGCCGCGAGCGCCTCGAACTCCTCGCGCATCCATCCCACGCCGACCCCGAGCGTCACGCGCCCGTTCGACAGCACGTCGATCGTGGCGAGCGCCTTCGCGGTCAGCACCGGATTGCGGTACGGCACGATCATCACGCTCGTGACAAGGCGCAGACGCGTGGTCTTGGCGGCGACGAAGGCCATCAGCGAGAGCTGATCGAGCACGTCGCCCTGGCCTGGGAAGTCGCCCGAGACGGTATAGGGGTACCTGGACTTGATCGTGACCGGGAACACCAGGTGGTCGGCGATCATCACGGAGGCGAAGCCGAGGCTCTCGCCGCGCCGGACGAGGGTCTCCAGCCCTTCGGGCGACGCGGTATAACCGCGAGTGGGAAGATAAAAGCCGTAGCGCATGGCCCACACCATACCTCATCGATGGTCGCTGGTGGTCGCCCGTCGGACGCGTTATCCTGACGGCCGCGTTCGATGAACTTCGATTTCACCGAGGCCGAGCAGGCGTTCGCCGACGAGGTCCGCCGATTCCTCCGCGCAAACCCGCCGGAGACCTTCGCCGTCGACGGGATGGACGCGGGCTACGGCTCGGGCGCGAACTCGCGCGCGTTCATGCGGGCGCTCGGCGCGCAGGGCTGGCTCAGCATGTGCTGGCCCAAGAGCCTGGGCGGCCGCGAGCAGCCGATGTTCATGAAGCTCGTGCTCATGGAAGAGCTGGCGCTCGCCGGGGCGCCGTTCGGGCCGCTCGCCGGCGTGTGGCAGACCGCCGACGCGATCATCGAGCTCGGGACCGGGCGCCTGCGGCGAGAGGTGCTGCCGGCGATCGCGCGCGGAGAGACAGCGTTCTGGCAGGGCTACAGCGAGCCCGACGCCGGCTCCGATCTGCTCGCGCTCAAGACCGAGGCGCGCCGCGACGGCGACGACTACGTGATCCGCGGTCACAAGATCTGGTCGAGCCACGCCGGCATCGCGACGCATGGCCTCGTGTTCGCGCGGACGAGCCGCGAGGCGCGGCGTAGCCGCGGCTTCAGCATGTTCGTGGTGGCCAACAGCACGCCCGGCATGGACATCCGCCCGATCCGGAGCATGACCGGCGAGGTCTATCACCACGAGGTGTTCCTGGACGACGTGCGGGTGCCGGCAGATCTCATGCTCGGACCACCCGGCGAAGGCTTCCAGGCCCTCCTGAACGGGCTCGATGCCGACCGGTTCTGGGGACGCTTCTACAAAGCTCCAGCGCTCGCGCGCGTGCTCCGTCAGCTCGTGGACTACGCCAACACGACGAGGGTCGGCGGCGCGCCGCTCGCGCACGACCCGTCCGTGCGGCGCCGACTGGCGGCGATCGCGGCCGACATCGCGGCGCTGCGTCTGGTCTTCTATCGCGCCGGCTGCCTCATCCGCGACGGCGCGCCGCTCACATACGAGACCGCGATGGCCAAGGTCTACGCCGACGAGACCGGGCAGAAGCTGGCGCGCCTGGCCATGGACCTGCTCGGGATCTGGGGGCCGCTGCGCGAGGGCTCGCGGTGGGCGAAGCTCGGCGGACACATCTCGCACCTCTATCAGACGACCCTCGGTCACACGATCGCGGGCGGCACCGCCGAGATCCTCCGCACCTCGGTCGCCGTGCGCGGCCTCGGCCTCCCGGCGGAGCCCAGGGCCGCCGTGGAGTCGAAGGCGCGCTGAGATGGACTTTCGCCTGTCACCGGCTCAGCAGATCCTGACCACGACGGCCCGCGCGTTCCTTCGCCAGCACTGTCCGCCCGAGCTCGTGCAGCGCCTGGCCCTCGACGAACGCGGCTTCGACGAGGCGCTCTGGCGCCGCATGGCCGAGCTGGGGTGGCCGGGGCTCATGATCCCGTCCGACCTCGGCGGCAGCGACGGCACGCTGCTCGACGTCATCCTGCTCGTCGAGGAGATGGGGCGCGCCGGCCTGCCCGGCCCGTTCGTGACGAGCGCCGTGGTGGCGACGTCGCTCGTGCTCGCGGCGGGAAGCCCGGCGCAGCACAAGCGCATGCTGCCGACCCTGGCGGCCGGCGAGCGGATCGCGAGCCTGGCCCTCGTGGAAGAGAGCGGCTCGTTCGAGCCCGCCAGCGTCGGGCTCGCGTGCGCCGTGGCCGGTCGGCTCAGCGGCCGCAAGCTCTTCGTCAAGGACGCGCACGTCGCCGACGATCTCGTCGTCGCCGTGCGGATCGGCGCGGCCTTGAGCCTCCTCGTCGTCCCGACGGATCGCCCGGGTATCGCGCGCCTGCCGCTCGACGCGATCAGCGGTGAGAAGCTCTTCGAGGTGACGTTCGACCGCGTGGAGGTCCGCCCGGACGATCTTCTGGGCCGCGTCGGCGACGGCGCGGCGCTCCTGCCGCCTGCGCTGCGGGCGGGGGCCCTCGCGCGAACGGCCGAGATGGTCGGCGGCGCGCAGCGCGTGCTCGAGCTGGTGGTCGAGCATGCGAAGACGCGCGTCCAGGGCGGGCGCCCGATCGGCGGCTACCAGGCCATCCAGCACGCGTGCGCCGATCTGGTGCGCGACGTCGACGCCGCGCGCGCACTGCTCTACGCGGCGGCCTGGAAGGACGCGGAAGGCCGCGCCGCCGAGGCGGACGCGGCGCTGGCCAAGGCCTATGCGGCGGACGCATGCCTGGCGGTGGCGCGACGCGGCCATCAGATCTTCGGCGCGATCAGCTACTGCGAGGAGCACCCACTCCACCTTCTCCACAAACGCATCCAGGCGGCGAGCCTCGACTTCGGCGACGCGCAGCTCCACCTGGAGACCGTGGCGCGCGCGATCGGGCTCGAGGGCCGCCTGTAGGACCACCACCGATGAACATCTTGCTGCTGTCGATGCCCGACTCGTTCGAGCACATGCCGAGCGTGGCGATCCGCATGCCCAACGGGGCCCTGACCTCGCTGGCCGGGAACGTCGATCCCCACCATCGGGTCGCCGTCGCCGACCTGATCCTGGTCCAGCGCCGGGTCCGCGAGACGCTCGAGCGGCTGGTGCGCGACATCGAGCCGGACCTCGTAGGGCTCTCGGTCATGACGTTCCAGCGACACACCGCACTGCGGATCGTCCAGCTGATCCGGCGTCTGCGTCCCGCCGCGCTCGTCGTGGTCGGCGGCTACGACGCGAGCCTGGCGCCGGACGCCTACACGGATCCGAGCGCCGGGGTCGACTTCGTCGTACGCGGCGAGGGCGAGCTGACGTTTCGCGAGCTCGTCAGGGCCCTCGAACGCGGGGCGGATCTCAGCGGCGTGGCCGGCCTCTCGTTCAGGGCCGGCCACGGCTTTACCCACAACCCCGACCGTCCGGTCAGCGGCCTCGACGACGGCGAAGTACGCCTGCCCAACCGCGGCGCGCGAGTCCTCGCGGGCTACACGATGGTCGGCCGGCAGGTCGATGTCGTCGAGACGTCGCGCGGGTGCACCTTCGACTGCAGCTTCTGCTCGATCATCGAGATGCGCGGCCGCAACTTTCACACGTACAACTTCGACCGTGTCATCGCGGACATCCGCGATGCGCGCGCCCACGGCGCCCGGGCGATCTTCCTCGTCGACGACAACATCACCCTCAACGTGCGGCGATTCGAGGGGCTCTGTCGCGCGATCATCGAGGCAGGGCTCGACGACCTCGACTACACGGTGCAGGCGATGACCTCGGCCATCGCCAACCACGGCCAGACCCTGGCGCCCCTCATGAGGCAGGCGGGCTTCCGCTACGTGTTCCTGGGGATCGAGAACATCCTCGAGGAAGACCTCGAGTTCCTCCGGGCCGGGGCGAAGAACCGGCGGCGCGGCGACGGGACGAGTGGCGGCAACGCCGCCGTCACGGCCATCGAGTGCCTGCACCGGAACAAGATGTACGTCGTCGGCGGGTTGATCGTCGGCAATCCCCAGGACACCCACGAGTCGATCGAGGCCAATCTGGACTTCGTCCGCCGGTACGTCGACGTGCCGTACATCCAGCACCCGACGCCCTACCCCAAGACGCCGATGACCAAAGCCTTCCGGGACCAGGGACTCATCGTCAACGAGCGGCTCGAGGAGTACGACGGCACGACGGCCGTGGTGCGGACGGCGCACCTGCGGTCGGACGAGATCGAGTTCCTGCGCTGGCGGGCCGAGCGGTGGATCAAGCTGAAGCATCTGCCGGTGGCCCTGGTCCACACGCCAGTGTTCGCGCTGCGCAACGGACTCAAGATGTTGTGGCACACGTTCAGGGGGACCACCCTCCGGTCCGTCCTGGGCCTCGAGGACGAGCGCAAATCCTTCGAGCGCTACCGGGCCTTGCGCCGGGCGGAGCGGGTCTACCTGTAAAGCGATGGTTGACACGCTTAACGCGATGGTTGACACGCTCGAGCAGGTTTTATAGACTGCCGACTCGTGGAAAGGCCGACGAGTATCCGTCCGGCATTCCGGCTCCTGGGTCGCGGCGTTTTCTGACCGACCGCCAGCCCTCCCTCTAGGCTCGTTCCGGTAGGCGCCCCGAAACACGGCGGGATCCCGCATGGGTCTCGCGCAATCATCGACTGAGACGTCGCTCCGCTGTCGATCGCGCTCGGCGATCGCCCCGGTCGGCGCTCGGGGGAGATAACGCATGCGGCTGGCGTCGAAGATCTTCCTGACCTCGGCACTCGTGATCGTCGTGCTGGCGGGGGTGGCAGCCCTGAGCCTGCGCGCGATCAATCGGCTCGTTTCGGCCAACCGCGACATCGTTACGCGCACCGTTCCAGCCCTTCGCCTCACCGCGGCGGCCCGCGAGGCGATCGAGCCGCTGATGCGTCTGGAGGTGCACGCGGTCGTCCTCGGCGACCCGCACTACACGACGGCGTGGACCGAGCGCGCGGCGCAGGTCGCCGACGATCTCGAGCGCCTCGGCGAATACGCGCAGACCAGCTGGGAAAAGCTGTACCTGCGCGAAGCGAGCGCCGCGTTCGACGGCTATCGCAGCGTGGTCGCGCAGGAGCGCGCGCTCGTGCAGATGGGCGACCACCGGGGCGCGGTCCGGCTGGCCGACGTCGACGCGCGGGCGCTGGCCGAGCGCGTCGGGGAGCGGCTGGGCGCGCTGCTGTCGGCGACCCACACTCGCGTTCTCTCCGTCGAGGCCGACGCCGCGCGGGTCGAAGGGCGCATGTGGACGTCGGTGATGATCGCGCTCGGCACCGCGGTCGGCCTGGCGTTGATCGGCGCGGCGTTCCTCGCCCACCGGATGACTCGATCGCTCGATGGCCTCTCCCGGGCGGCCGCCGCGGTCGCGGCCGGCAAGTTCCGCGAGCCGATCGCGATCAACAGCCGCGACGAGCTCGGATCGCTCGCGCGGTCGTTCAATTCGATGATCGGTCAGCTGCGCCGGGCCGAGGAGACGCGACGGGACTTCTTCGCGACCGTCTCGCACGAGCTCCGCTCGCCGCTCACGTCGATCCGCGGCGCCGCGGAGCTGCTTCGCGAGGGCGTCCCCGGTCCGCTCACCGACAAGCAGAAGCGGCTCGCCGATATCGTCTCGGTCAGCTCGGGACGCCTGCTCCGGCTCGTGAACCAGATCCTCGAGTTGTCGCGCCTGCAGGCCGGGCTCCTGGATCTCGAGCGGAGCCCGCTCGATCTCTCGGAGCTGGTCGACCGGGCCATCGAGGAGCTGCACCCGCTGGCCTCCGAGGCCGCCGTGACGCTCGAGTGCGAGCGCATCGGATCGACCTTCACGTACTTCGGCGACGTCGAGCGTCTCCACCAAGTGATCGTGAACCTGGGCGCCAACGCGATCCGCTTCACTCCGTCCGGGGGCCACGTCGTCGCGCGCGTGATCGACGCGGGGCCGGAATTAGAGCTGCAGATCGAGGATACCGGAGTCGGCATCCCGGCCGACGCGCTGCCGCACATCTTCGACGCCTATCGCCAGGCGCACCGAGAGCGCGGCGGCACGGGCCTCGGCCTGGCCATCGTGCGCGGCATCGCGGAAGCCCACGGGGGCCGCGTGACCGTCGAATCGCGTGAGGGCAAGGGGAGCCGCTTCACGGTCTTATTGCCGCACCACTAGGGTCCGTTAGGATACGGTCGTCGCCGAGTCTTCACCGCGTCGTGCTCGGAGCGTCACACTCCCGGTGTACGATCGGAGCGGTAAGGATCGAGCCAGCGGATCAATCAGTTTCTTACCAGCGGCGAAAAATTGAGCTCCCCCGATATCCGTAAGTACTGGAAATTCCGTTACCTTCAATTAGCACCTTCCTTGCATACCGTTTCCGGCGGTTTCAACTCCGTCCGGGAGGGAAACAGTGGATACTGACGTGGCCGAGCCAGCACCGACCCCCGAGCCTCCGCTCTTCGAAGGTCACCCCCGGATGCGTGCCATCCGCTCCATCATCGAGAGCATCGCGGACACCGACACCACGGTGCTGATCCGTGGCGAGAGCGGGGTCGGCAAGGACCTCGTCGCCCGCGCGATCCACTCGGCGTCGGCTCGCGCGAAGGGGCTGTTCGTCAAGGTCAACTGCGCCGCGATCCCCCAGGAGCTGCTCGAGTCGGAGCTCTTCGGTCACGAAAAGGGCGCGTTCACGGGCGCGCTCCGCCGCAAGCCCGGACAGTTCGAGTTCGCGAACCAGGGCACGATCTACCTCGACGAGATCGGCGAGCTGCCGCTCGCCCTGCAGGCCAAGCTCCTGCACGTGCTCCAGGACTTCCAATTCACGCGAGTGGGCGGCCACGCGCCGATCGACGTCGACGCGCGGGTGATCGCCGCCACCAACCGCGACCTCGAGGAAGCGATGGCACGCGGGGAGTTTCGCGAGGATCTCTACTATCGCCTCAACGTCGTCGAGATCCAGGTACCGCCCCTGCGGGAGCGGCGGGAGGAGATCCCGGCGCTGGCCGCGTGGTTCCTGAGCAAGTTCAACGCGCAGTACGGGCGGCAGAAGACGCTGTCGCCCGAGACGCTGGTCCTCCTGACGGAGCACCCGTGGTCGGGGAACGTCCGCGAGCTGGAGAACATGATCCGCCGCATGGTCGTGCTCGCGGACGGCGAGCGCAACTTCGAGGCTCAGGCGACGCGCGTGAGACTCCCACAGGCCACGGTCGCGCCACTACCCAAGCAGTCGGTCAGCGAGAGCCTGCGCGAGATCGCGCGGCGCGGCGCGCGCGAAGCCGAGCGCCACGCGCTCGCGGAGGTGCTGGAGCGGGTGCGCTGGAATCGCGCCGAGGCGTCGCGGATCCTCAAGGTCAGCTACAAGACGCTACTCAACAAGATCGCCGAGTGTGAGCTGACGGCACCCGTTCGCCGGCTCTCCTGAGGTCGGGCCGCTTTCCGGCCCGACCCTGCGGTGACTTGACAAGCCAGGGGCGCACCCCTAAGGTCGCAGCCCATGAACGAGCTCGACGCACTCTCCAGATCGATCGCAGCCATCCTGAAGGAACGAAAAGAGACGATCGCCGTGGCCGAGTCCTCGGCCGGCGGGCTGATCTCCGCGGCGCTCCTCTCGGTGGCCGGCGCGTCGGCCTACTTCCTGGGCGGCGGGGTGATCTACACGCAGGCCGCGCGGCGCGGCCTGCTCCGGGTCCCGGACGAAGCCGTGAAGGGAATCCGATCGAGTAGCGAGCCGTACGCCTTGCTCAAGGCGCGGACGATCCGCGAGCTCCTGGGCGCCACCTGGGGGCTCGCCGAGACGGGGGCCACCGGGCCGACCGGCAACCGCTACGGCGACTCGGCGGGCCACGCGTGTATCGCAGTGGCGGGCCCGGTCGAGCGCGCGATCACGCTCGAGACCGGCCACGGCGACCGAGAAAAGAACATGTGGGCGTTCGCGAAGCGAGCGCTCGAGCTCCTGGAGACCTCGCTCGGCAAACGGTAGGAACGGGCTCGATGCGAATCGTCTTCTGGAACATCCGGGCCGGCGGCGGTCTGCGCGTCGGCCGGATCGCCGCTCAGCTCGAAAGGTGGGCCCCCGATGCGGTGGCCCTCTGCGAGTTCCGCGCGACGCCGCCCAGCCTGGAGCTGGCCCGCTCGCTCGCCGCGCACGGGCTCACCTATCAGTGCACGACGGCCGAGGCCGCCCGGCCGGACGCCAATCGCCTGCTCATCGCGACGCGGTTCCCGATGCGCCGGCTGCGTCTCCGGGTCGGACCTGGAGACCCCGGCCGTCTGCTGCTCCTGGCCTCCGTCGAAGCTCCGGAGCCCCTGACACTAGGCGCGATGCACGTCCCGAATCGGATCACCGGGCGTAAGGATCTCTTCTACGCGGCGGTGCTCGCCGTGCTCAACCGCTGGCGGCGTGGACCCACCGTGCTGCTGGGTGACACGAACTCCGGGCGCCCCGGCATCGACGAGGAGACGCCCGTGTTCGGACCGCGAGAGGACGCGTGGCTGTCGGGGCTGGAGCGGTCGGGATGGCACGACGCATTTCGCCTCGTCCGCGGGGCGGTGCGCGCGTACACGTGGTACTCGCCGAACGGCGGCAACGGCTTTCGCATCGATCAGGCCTTCGTGAATCGCCAGCTGCGGCCTCGCCTCCGGGACGTCCGCTACGATTGGGGCCGGCGCGTGGGCCGTCCGAGCCGGCGTCTCAGCGACCATGCCGCGCTGCTCGTCGATCTCCAGAGCCAGATGAGGTAGAGTCGGGGCCCGGATGCGCTTCGGCACGTACTATTTCCTGCAGGCGCCGCCCTCGATCACTCACCCGGACGTCGTCCGGCACGAGATCGAGCAGATGACGTGGACCGAGGAGCTCGGCTTCGACAGCATCTGGCTGACGGAGCACCACTTCATCGACTACGGCCTGTCGGTCTCGCCGGCCGTCCTGGCCGCGGCGGCCGCGATGCGGACGCGGCGGGTGCGCATCGGCCTGGCCGCCGCGATCCTCCCGTTCCACGATCCGGTTCGGCTCGCCGAGGAGCTCGCGATCGTGGACATCCTGAGCGAGGGACGGCTCGACGTCGGTGTCGGCCGCGGCAACCGGCCGGTCGAGTTCGAGGGCTATCGCGTGCCCCAGATCGAGAATCGCGAGCGCTTCGAGGAATGCCTGGCGATCATGCTCAAGGCGTGGACCCTGGAGCGCTTCGCGTTCGACGGTCGCCACTTCTCGATTCCCGAGGTGCGCGTGATCCCCAAGCCGCTCCAGCGCCCGCACCCGCCGGTGTACGTCGTGTGCACGAGCCCCGACACGATCGAGGCGACCGCCCTGCGCGGCGTGCCGATGCTGAACTCGCTCCTGCGCGGCGGACCCGAGCAGCTCGCCAGGAGCCGCGACACGTACGTCAAGGCGTGCGAGAAGGCCGGCCGAAGCGCCGACGAGGTCGCGGGTCTCCTGGGCCGCTGGGGCGTGTCGCGGCACGTCTACGTGGCGCCGACCGACGCGCAGGCGCTCGCCGAGGCGAGGGACGCGGAGATGTGGTACCAGGAATCGCTGCGGCGATTCCTCGTCCCCGAGCGGATCGATCGCGTGCATCCGATGCTCCAGCCGGGCTTCCGCGCGCTCGAGGAGCGCTTCGCGCACGTGTCGTACGACGAGCTGGTGGCGGAGAGCGTCGCCTTCGGCTCCCCCGACACGGTCGCCGCGCGGGTCGAGGAGTTCCGGCGGCTCGGCGTCGGCGAGATGCTGTGCTGGATGAACTTCGGCGGGCTGGCTCAGGAGCGCGTGCGGCGCTCGATGGAGCTCTTCGCCCGCGAGGTCATGCCGCGGTTCCGCTGACCGGCGCCTTCGATCGCTACTTGGCCCGGCCGAGCACCAACCCGATCGCCTTGGTGAACGCGCCCACCGTGAAGGGCTTCTGGAGCAGCGGGCCGAGCTTGGGCGCGTTGACCTGCGCGCTGTCGCTCAGATAGCCCGAGACGTAGAGAACCTTGATCTCCGGTCGCGAGGCCCGGACGCGGACGACCCACTCGTCGGCGAACGAGGGCGGGATCCCGACGTCGACGACGATCAAGTCGATGCGGCCGCCGTGCTGCTCGCTGAGGGCCAGCGCCTCGTCGCGGTCCCCCGCCTCGAGGACCACGTAGTTCTGGAGCTGGAGGATCTCCCGGATCAGATCCCGCACCTCGCGCTCGTTCTCGACCACGAGCACGGTCTTGCTCTCGGCCGGCGACGCCGCCGGCACGGGCGGGGGCGCCGCCGTCTCCGCCGGCAACCCGCCCTCGGGGACCCGCGGCAAGTAGATCTTGAACGTCGAGCCGGCGCCGGTGTCGCTCGTGACGCTGATCTGGCCGCCGCACTGCGTGACGACGTCGTACACCGTCGCGAGGCCGAGCCCGGTACCGCGCCCGGGCTCCTTGGTCGTGAAGTACGGCTCGAACAGGCGCGCGCGTGTCTCGTCGTTCATGCCGTACCCGGTGTCGCCCACCGCCAGCATCACCGCCTGGCCGACGTTGCCGGTCTCGATGGTGAGACGGCCGCCGTTCGGCATTGCGTCGCGCGCGTTGACCACGAGGTTCATGATCACCTGGCCGATCCGGTGCGGGTCCGCGCTGACGGGCGCGAGGCTCGGGCTGAGCCGCGTCACCAGCTCGATGGAGTCGCCGAGCAGCGGCTGGAGCACGCGCGTCACGTTCCCCACGAGCTGGTTGAGATCGACCGGCACCGGCGCCGGCAGCGACCGGCGGCTCCCCGAGAGGATCTGCTGCGCCAGCGCCGTGCCCCACTCGGTGGCGCGCTTGATCGCCTCCGCGTTGCGGCGGAGGGGGTCGTCGGCGCGCAGCCGCTTCAGCATCATCTCCGTGTAACCCGTGATGACGGCGAGCAGGTTGTTGAAGTCGTGGGCGACGCTGCTCGCGTGCCGGCGGAGGGACGCGTTGTCGGCCAGCGCCTCCTCGAGCCGCGCCGACTGGTCGCGTGCCGACACCGCGCCGCTCTCGCTCATCGCGGCACCTCGTCGCCGGGCGCGCTCGGCGGCACCGCGACCAACGACAGCACGATCGTGAACGTCGTGCCGCGGCCCGGTACGCTCTGAAAGCTGATGGACCCTCCGTGGTCCTCGACGATCTTGTGCGCGAGGGCGAGACCGAGGCCGGTCCCGCTGTCGCGCGTGGTGTAGAACGGATTGAAGACCCGATCGGTGTCCGACGGCTGGATCCCGACGCCGGTGTCCTCGACCTCCACCTTCACCCGGTTCGCCGGCCGCCGCCGGACCGCGCGCACCGTGTCGCCCGTGCCGGCCCACCCGGCGCGTACCGTCAGCCGGCCGCCGCGCGGCATCGCGTCGAGCGCGTTAGCGATCAGGTTGACGAACACCCGATAGAGCGCGTCCTTGTCCGCCTGGATCGGCGGCACGTCCCGGGCGTACTCGCGCCCGACCTCGACATGGCGGTCGTCGAGCTGCTCGACGTAGAGCTCGAGGGCCCGCTCGAGGAGCTCCGGAAGCCTCACGAGGGTGAAGTTCACGCGGGACGGGCGCGCGAGCTCGAGCAGGCGCTCGACGATCCCGTTGATCCGTTCGAGCTCTCGCGGCACGACGCTGCTGAAGCGCGCGCGGAAATTCGGGTCGTCGACCTTCCGGTCCAGATGCCGGCTGAATGTGAGGAGCGAGGTCAGCGGGTTCTTGATCTCGTGAGCGAGTCCGGCGGCGAGCGTCCCGAGCGCGGCCAGCCGATCCGATCGCCGCAGATCGTTCTCCAGCTGGCGCATGAGCGTCACGTCCCGGAACACGCCGATGACGCCGAGGTCCTTGCCCTCGCCGCCCTTGAGCGGCGCCGTGCTGAACTCGATCGGCAAGGTGGAGCCGTTCCGGCGCCGGAGCGTGAGCGGCACACTGGCGATCGGCGCGTGGCTCGCCAGGGTCTCGGTCAGGAGGTCGCTGATCTCGGGCGTATGGGCGAACAGCTCGGTGCAATACCGGCCGGCGGCCTCGCCGCGGAAGAACCCGGTGAGGAGCTCGGCAGCCGGGTTGAGCGTAACCACGCGTCCGTCGAGGTCGATCGTCACGATGCCGCTGATGAGCGACCCGAGAATGTTGTCGGTGTAGCTCTTGAGATCGGCGAGCTCCTCGAACTGCCGGCGCAGGCCGGCGTGCGCCTCCTCCAGCGCCGTCCGTTGCTGGAGGAGCTGCGCGGCCATGTGGTTGAACGCCGCCGCGAGCCGTCCGATCTCGTCTGGGGTCGAGGGCTCGATCCGCTGATTGAGCTCGCCGCGGGAGATGGCGGCGGCCCCTTCCGCCAGCTGCTGGACCGGCCGCGCGATCCGGCGGGCGACCAGCGCCGCCGCCGCGCTTCCGAGCAGGACCGTCACGAGGGCGAGGGCGCCGAGCTCGAGCCGCGTGCGCCGGAGCTCGGCTTCCATCCGCTCCTTGGTGAGGCCGAGCCGCACGGTGCCCCACTTCCGGCCGTCGACCAGGACCGGCACGGCGAAGTCGTAGACGGCCTCGCCGACACTGGTGACGGTCTGCTGGGTGAGCGGCTCGAGCGCGCCCGCGGCTTGCTCGTGCACCATGCCGTGAAGGGAATGTCCGACACGATCGGGATACCGGCTGTGAGCCGCCACCTTACCGTCGGCGTCGAGCACGACCGCGTAGACGACGTCGTGCTCCGCGGCCACCCGCACAACGTTCTGCTCCAGGGCCGTGAAGTTGTACAGGAGGAGCGGCCCATAGGAGATCGCCGCCAGGTTCCGGGCGAGCGCCTCGCCGCGCCGCTCCATCTCCGAAATGATCCCGGCGCGCTGCTGGTGATCGACCACGACCATGACACCGGTCATGAGGAAGACGACGACCAGAATGGTGCCGAGGAGCAGCTGCGCGCGGAGCGAGCGGGGTCTCATCGCGTGCGCTCGAGCCAGATCTTGCGCAGGGGGATGTAGGGGTCGCCGAGGCCGTTGACCTCGACGCTTCTCACATAGGGCTGGAACAGGCGCTCGTACGCCCGGTGGAAGACCGGGACGATCGGAGCGTCGGCGAGAATCAGCTGCTCCGCCTTCCGGTACAGATCGACGCGCCGCTGGATGTCGCCGGCGCTCCGGGCGCTTACGAGGAGATCGTCGACAACCGGGTTCGCGTAGCCGAAGAAGTTGCGCGGGCTCTTGGAATGGAACAGTTTTGTCAGGAAGTTGTCCGGGTCGGGGACGTCCGCGTACCAGGCGTAGAGAAAGATCGGCAGCTTGCCCTCGTCCAACAGCTTGGAGAACGCCTGCCAATCGGTGTTGTACTGGAAGTCGGCGGTCATCCCGATCGCCGCCAGCCACTTCTTGATCAGCGCGTGCTCGCGCACGATGTCGGCCTGACGAGCACCGGACCAGATGGTGAGCGAGGGCAGGCCACGGCCCCCGGGATACCCGGCCTCGGCGATGAGCTCGCGCGCTCGCTGGGGGTTGTAGGGATACCCGACGAGGCCGGGATTGAAGCCGAGCATCCCGGGCGGCAGGATGCCGCGCGCGAACGCGACCTGTCCGAGGTACACGCCCTCGACGATCGCCTCCCGGTCGATCGCCTGGACGATCGCCTGCCGGACCCGTCGGTCGTTGAGGGGCTTCGCACGTGTGTTGAACCCGTAGAACCGCGCGCTGATCATCGGACGCTTCACGTAGATGTAGCTGCCGCTCGCGGTCAGCGCCCGCCGGTCGACGCGGGCCGGCACCGGCGCGTCCTCCAGGTTCCCCTTCTGGAACTCCTCCTGCATGGCGTCCCGCTGCTCGCCCGGAAAGATCCGGAACACGAGCCGCGACAGCCGCGGCGCGCCGTCGAAATACTCCGCGTTCGACTCCAGCGTGATCTCTTTTCCGCGGTCCCACCGGACGAACTTGAAGGGTCCGGTGCCGATGGGTTGGGCGCCGAAGGCGTCGCCCTGAGCCTCGACGAGGTCGCGCGGAACGATCTTGGCGTGGCCGACCGCCGCGATCGCCACGAACGGCGCGACGTTTTCATCGAGGGTCACCTGAACGGTTCGCCGGTCGAGCGCGACCAATCCCGACACGCTCTTCGCGCGCCCCTCTCTGAACTCGCGGGCGCCCCTGACGTTGAGGAACAGCTCCGCCGCGCCCGAGCGCGTCCTCGGATCCAGGATCCGCGCGAACGAATAGACGACGTCCTCCGCGGTGACCTCGCGTCCGTTGTGGAACTTTACCCCGCGGCGCAGGGTGAACGTCCAGACGAGCCCTTCGCGCGAGGCCCGCCAGAATTCCGCGAGCGCCGGCACGATCGTGAGCGCGCTGTCGTACTGCACGAGACCGTCGAAGATCTGCTGCGAGACCGACAGGCTGTAGATGTCGCTGACCCGCGCGGGATCGAGGGTCTTCGGGTCATGACCCAGCGGCCGTCGATACACCGCCTCCGTGGCTCGATGCTCCACGTCCTGGGCGTGCAGGCGCGACGGCTGCACGAATACGAGCGCGGCGGCAAGGAGAAGAAGGAAGAGGAAGAGAGGGTGCACGTCTCCCCTCCTCGCCCAGAGGCGACTCAACAACGACACCGGGACACGCAAGGAACGCCGGAGGACTAGTCGGCGCCGCCTTCCGCGGTCCCGATCGCCTGAAAGTACTGCGTTGAAGCTGAGGTCGCCGACTCGATCACCGGCGCCACCAGCAAGAACGACGCGACCACCGCGGCCACCACGACGATGCCAGCCCATGCCTTCGCCATTGCTTTTCCTCCTCGACAGTTGAAAAGCCCTCCCCATGAGGGCTCCAAAAGACCACCGCGAGAAGGTTAAGCAATTAGACGACCACCTGTGGGACCAAAGTCGCAGCCGCATGCCAAGTACCCGTTTCGTAACGAGGCGCTCCCGGGCTTCCACGGGATGACGACGTGCCGTCGCACAACGACTGGGCGGGGACGCCCAGTGGTTGGGCGCCCAACCACTGGGCGCTCAGTGCTCGACGGTCGGCGCCCGGACTCCCCAGCGGGCGAGCTTCACCCGCAGTGAATTGCGATGGACCTCGAGAATTCGGCCCGCCTCGGTGAGGTTCCAGCCCACCCGTTCGAGGACCCGGAGCACGATCTGGCGCTCGAACTGGTCCGTCGCCTCGTTCAGGGGCAGCGCCTCGGCCCCCCGAACCTTCGTGGCCTGCTGCGGCAGGGAGACATCGAGCGGAAGATCGTTGAGCTGGATGATGGGCCCCTCGGCCAGGACCACGCACCGCTCGACGACGTTCTCGAGCTCGCGCACGTTGCCCGGCCACCGGTAGGCCTGCAGCGCGGCGAGCGTTTCGGGCGAGGGCCCGTCAATCCGCTTGTGGAACCGGCGATTGTCGCGCCGGATGAAATGGTCGACGAGCAGGGGCACGTCCTGGATCCGCTCCCGGAGCGGCGGCACGACCACCGGCACGACGTTGAGCCGATAGTAGAGATCCTCGCGGAAGGTGCCGCGAGCGACGGCCTCCTTGAGGTTCGTGTTCGTGGCGGCGATGAACCGGACGTCGATCTTGACCGGGCGAGTACCGCCGACTCGCTCGACCTCGCGCTCCTGGAGCACGCGCAAGAGCTTCACCTGGAGCTCGGACCGCAGTGTGCCGATCTCGTCGAGGAACACGGTGCCCCCCTGCGCCAGCTCGAACTTCCCCAGCTTCCGCCGGTGGGCGCCGGTGAACGCGCCCTTCTCGTGGCCGAACAGATCGGACTCGATGAGCGTCTCGGCGATGGCGGCCGGGTTGACGGCGACGAAGGGCCCGTCACGCCGCGGGCCCTGATGGTGGATGGCCCGCGCGACCAGCTCCTTGCCGGTTCCGCTCTCGCCGGTGATCAGGACGGTGGTCGACGTCCGGGCGACCTGCGCGATCAGGCCGTGGAGCTTCTCGATCGCGGGATGCCTACCGACGATCTCGTCGAGGTCGTGCGCGCGCGCCAGCTCGGAGCGCAGGAATGCGACCTCGCGCTCGAGCGCCCGGCGCTCGAGGGCGCGGCGCGACAGCGACAGGAGCTCGTCCTCCTCGAAGGGCTTGGTCAGATAGTCGAAGGCGCCGAGCTTCATGGCGGCCACCGCGGTGCGCACGGTCTTCACGGCGGTAACGAGGATCACCTCGATGCCTTCGTCGAGGGCCTTGATGCGCTCGAGCACCTCGATGCCGTCCATCCCGGGCAAGCGGATGTCGAGGAGGACGAGGTCGACGGCGGAGGCGCGCACGACGTCGAGCGCGCTGGGGCCGTCTGGCACGTCGACGACGTCGTAGTGATCCTCGAGAATCAGCCGGAACGACTCCCGAACGCCGGGGTCGTCGTCGACGACGAGGACGACTGGGCGCGCCATTCCCGGACTCTAGCACCAATCTCAGTCAGGCCGGGCGTCTCCGAACCGCGACATTGACGGACCGCCGGACCGATCGAACAATCACCGAGTGATCGCGAGGATCCTCTCCGCTGCCCTCGTGGGTGTCGAGGCCGCGCTCGTGCGCGTGGAAGTCGACGTCGCGTCGGGATTGCCGGCGTTCAACACGGTCGGTCTTCCCGACTCGGCTGTCCGCGAAAGCCGCGAGCGCGTCCGCACCGCGATCCGGAACGCCGGCTACGCATTTCCGAACGACCGCATCACGGTGAACCTCGCGCCCGCGGACATCCGCAAGGAGGGTACCTCGTTCGATCTCCCGATCGCGCTCGGCATCCTCGAGGCCACCGGCGTAGTCCAGGACGGGCGCATCGGCTCGTTCGCGGTGGTGGGCGAGCTGGCGCTGGACGGCAAGATCCAGGGCGTCCGCGGTGTGCTCGCGGTCGGGCTCGCGTGCCGGCGGCACGGGATCCGTACGCTCGTCGTGCCGCTCGCGAACCATGGGGAGGCGCTGGCCGTCGAGGGCCTGCGTGTACTCGCCGCGCCCACCTTGGGCGAGGCCGTGGGTCTCCTGAACGGTGCAGACCCGCCGTCGGCAATGCCGGCCGCGCCCGCCTCTCTCGTAGCGGCCGGCGCGGACGATCTCGACTTCGCGGACGTGCACGGCCAGGCGCTGGCCAAGCGCGCGCTCGAGATCGCGGCGGTCGGCGCGCACAACGTGCTGCTCGTCGGTCCTCCCGGAGGGGGCAAGACGATGCTGGCGCGGCGCCTGGCGGCGATTTTGCCTACGCTCACCCGCGACGAGATGATCGAGGCGTCCACCATCTGGTCCGTCGCCGGGTTGCTGCCCCGCCACGGCGAGCTGCTGAGCCGCCGCCCGTTTCGCGCGCCGCACCATACGACCTCGGTGTCGGGGCTGATCGGCGGAGGGAGCCCCCCGCACCCGGGCGAGGTCACCCTCGCCCATCTCGGCGTGCTGTTCCTGGACGAGCTACCCGAGTTCCAGCAGCACGTGCTCGAGTCGCTGCGCCAGCCGCTCGAGGACGGCCGCGTCACGATCGCCCGCGCCAGCGGCGTCAGCAGCTTCCCCGCGCGCTTTCAGCTCGTCGCGGCCGCCAACCCTTGCCGGCGCGGCTGCCCGTCGCTCGACGGCTGCGTCTGCACGCCCGCCGAGCGGACTCGCTACCTGGGCCGCCTGTCCCGCCCGCTCCTGGACCGCATCGATCTACAGGTCGAGCTCGCCGCGCTGTCCCCTGAGGAGATTCACATCCTGACCTCGGGGGACGCCACCGAGACGATCCGTACCCGCGTGGCGGCGGCGCGCCAGCGGCAGCGGGACCGCTTCCGCAGCAGTGCGACCCGCGTCAACGCGGCGATGAGTCCGCGTCAGGTTCAACGCTTCTGCCCCGTCTCCGCCGAGGCCGAGCGCCTGCTCGCCGCGGCCGTGACGCGCCTGGGGCTCTCGGCCCGCGGGCACGACCGAGTGCTCAAGGTCGCGCGCTCGATCGCCGATCTGGCCGGAGCCGACGCGCTGACGGCTGAGCATTGCGCGGAGGCAATCCAGTATCGCGGCCTCGATCGCCAGTGGCGGGCGTAGGCCGGCCGCTCACTGCTTTTGCACGACAACCCGGCCTTCGGCGTTCACGAACACTCGATAACGGCTTCCGTCCTTGCAGGCGACGACGTAGTCGTTGTCGCCCTGCTTGGTGGCGGTGAGGACCTGCCCGCACGGCTGTCCTTGCAGCGCGATCACGGCCGTCAAATCTTTCAGTACCGCCGGATCATCGGCCGCCCGCACGGGCGCCGCGGAGAGCATCGCGGTCGATGCGATCAAGGCGCCGGCCATGGCTCGTCTGCTCATCGCTCTTCCTCCACCTCGCTCGGACGCACGATTCAGAGATTCTTGAACTTGTCGGGATCGGTCAGGATTCTCCACAGGGCTTCGCGCGACGACGCGATGTCGCGGGCGAGCGCCGGATCGTTATCTTGTAGAAGTGACAGCACCTTCATCAGCAGGAGATCGTAGGCCTGCCGCAGCCTGGTCAACATCGATCGATCGTGCGATTTGTGGTATTCGCGAAAGTCCGCCAACAAGTCGTCGACCTGATTCTTGAGCGAGAGCTTCGTGAAGGCCCCGATCGCCTCCGTCTCGCGCAAGCGTTTCTCGAGGGAGCCCAGATCGAGTGGAGCCGCCGGGGGCGCAGTCGGTGGTGGCGCCTCGATCGGCGGGGCGGTCTCCGGTCGCGTCGTGGTCTCGCGTCGCGGCGCGGTCTCCGCGGCCGGCGCGGTCTCCGGTCGCGGCTCGCTCTCCGCCGGCGGGGCGCTCGCCTTTGGCGGCTGGCTCGCCTGCTGGGGTACGCTCTCCCTCTGCGCGAGCCTTCCGGTCGCCGTCCGGCCGGGCGGCGTACCGCTCTCGTGCGAGACCGACGGCTTCGCTGGAGGAGCCGACCCGGAGGGCCCTGGAGGCTCAACGGGCGTCGTGGGCTCATCCGTCGGGCGAGGGCTCGTCGGCGTCTTGTCGCTCGCCTGACCGAGCAGGAGCAGGACGCTCACGACCAACGCACCAGCGCTGTTGCCGAGGGTCACCGCCTTCTCCGATCCGATCGGGGCCTCGATTCCAGCATGCCTGACAATCGACGGTCGGTCTTAAAATGTCCGGGATGGTCATCCTGCGGGCGCACAGCTCCGTGGTGGAGGGCGACGCGCGCCCGCCGGTGATCCTCGTGCACGGGGCGGCGAATTCAGGAGGCGTGTGGACCTTCTGGCAAGACGAGCTCGCCCGTCGCGGGTGGTCCTCGCACGCGATCGACCTCCGCGGGCACGGGGCCAGCGCGGTCGCCGAGCTCGGCACGACGCGCATGGCCGACTACGCCGATGACATCGGCACGCTCGCCCGTACCTTGCGGCAGCCGCCGATCCTCATCGGCTGGAGCATGGGCGGGCTCGTCGCGATGATGGCGGCCCCGGCCTGCCAGGCGCCGGCGTGCGTGGGCCTGGCACCGAGCGCGCCGACGCGGACGTGCGAGACCTCGGTCCCCCTCCGCGTGGGCGTCTTCGGGCCGGAGGAATATGGGATCGTCGATCGCGATCCCGGCCGTCAGCCGGCGATGCCGGATCTCGATCGTGACGAGCGCCTGATCGCGCTCGAGTCGCTCGGCCGGGAGTCCCGCTTCGCTCGCGACGAGCGTAAGGCCGGCATCGTCATCGCCGACGCTCCGTGCCCCATTCTCATCGTCACCGGGACGGCCGACACGCAGTGGCCCCGGCGGCGGTATGACGACCTTCCCTTCGGCACCGATCACCTCGAAGTCGTGGGCGCCTCGCACTGGGGATTGGTCCTGAATCGACGCCTGCTCGCGGGGATGGGCTCCGCGGTCGGCAGCTGGCTCGAGAAGAACGTGCCGCGCCGGAGGCGGTAGGGCCGGCGGCCCCGGGCGACGCCCGAGCGGGCGCGACTAGCGACGGCCGCGCGGCGGGATGTTGGTGTAGACGATCGACCCATCGTCGCCGACGGTCCGGTACACGGTCGCGGGGGTGACGGCGGCGCCGTTCGTGGTGCCGTCGTAGTGGTAGAGCACGCGCGTCACGTAGTCGCGGGTCTCCGGGAATGGCGGGATCCCTCGGTTCGCGACCACTGCTTTCTCGCCCGCGTTGTAGGCCGCCAGCGCCAGGGGTAGATCGTTCCCGAACCGGTCGATCAGCCCGCGAAGATGCCGGACGCCGCCGTCGATGTTCTGCTTCGGGTCGAAGCTGTTGCGGACACCGAGCATCGACGCTGTTTCCGGCATGAGCTGCATCAGCCCCTGCGCGCCCTTCACGGACACCGCCTTCGGATTGAATGCCGACTCGACGCGGATGACGGCCTGGACCAGGCGCTCGGGAACGCCGTAGCGCTCGGCGGCCGCCTTGATCTCGGCGGCGTAGCTCGCCGTGTCCGCCGGCGGCAGACGCAGAAAGCCCGCGGACGTGCCGGAGGAGTACCCTGAGAGGCTCTTGTAGCGGGGATCGGTCGGCGCATTCGTGAAGTGGACCGTCCCGTCGCCCTCGGAGAGCCTGTACACTTGCGCCCCGACCGAGGTCGACGAGAGAAGGACCGAAATAACCACGCCCAGGAAGTACCGGAGGCGGGACATACGGATATGTTAGCCGACGCGGCGCTGGCCCTTCAAGATAGAACGGCGCGTCCGGGAATCCCGCAAAACGGCCGCAATCAGGAGGACAACGCCATCCGCTCCACCTCGGGCCACGTGGGTGTCACCTCGAGCGCGTGCTTCAGGACATCGCGCACCGAATCGACCAGGTGGATGGTCATCTCATCGCGGACCCGGGCCGGCACGTCCTCCATCAGGTTCTTCTCGTTCCGGGCGGGAAGGAGCAGTGTGCGAATGCCGGCGCGATGCGCGGCGAGCACCTTTTCTTTGATCCCGCCGACCGGCAGTACCCGCCCGGCGAGGCTGACCTCGCCCGTCATCGCCAGAGCCGACCGGACGCGGCGGCCCGTCAGCAACGACACCAGCGCGGTCGTCATCGTCACACCCGCGGAGGGGCCATCCTTCGGGATCGCTCCGGCCGGAACGTGCACGTGGATGTCCGAGGTCTCCCAGAATTCCGCCGCGATGCCGAGCTCGTCGGCATGGGAGCGGACCCACGAGAGGGCCGCTTGCACCGACTCCTTCATGACGTCACCGAGCTGACCGGTCAAGGTCAACGTGCGCTTTCCCTGCATCCGTGTCGCCTCGATGACCAGGACGTCGCCGCCGACCGGCGTCCAGGCCAGACCGATCGCGACGCCCGGGACCCGCGTACGCTCCTCGACCTCCTCGAGCTCGAAGCGCGGCACACCGAGGAACGTCGTGACCACATCGGGCGTGATCCGCGCTGCCTCCGTGTGTCCTTCGGCCCGCCGCCGCGCCACCTTCCGGCAGACGCTGGCGATCTCCCGCTCGAGATTCCGCACCCCGGCCTCGCGGGTGTAGCCGCGGGCCAGCAGGCGAAGCGCCTCGGGCGTGAACACGATGTCCTGTTCCGGGTCGAGCCCGTGCTCCCGCGCCTCCTTCGGCACGAGGTGGCGCTGCGCGATGGCGATCTTCTCCTCTTCCGTGTAGCCGGCGAGCGTGATGATCTCCATCCGGTCGCGCAACGCCGGAGGCACGGTGTCGATGACGTTCGCCGTCGTGACGAACAGCACGCGCGACAGGTCGAACGCCACGTCGAGGTAGTGATCGCGGAACGCGACGTTCTGCTCCGGGTCGAGTACCTCCAGGAGGGCCGACGCGGGGTCGCCGCGGAAGTCCATCCCGAGCTTGTCGATCTCGTCGAGCATGAACACCGGATTCTTCGTGCCGGCGCGCCGCAGCCCCTGGATGATCTGGCCGGGCAAGGCACCGATGTAGGTTCGCCGATGGCCGCGGATCTCGGCCTCGTCCCGCATGCCGCCGAGCGAGATCCGGTGGAACTTCCGGCCGAGCGCGCGCGCGATCGACCGGCCCAGCGACGTCTTGCCGACGCCGGGTGGGCCCACGAAGCACAGGATCGGGTCCTTGCCCGACGGCCGGATCTTCTTCACGGCGAGGTACTCGAGGATCCGCTCCTTGATCTTCTCGAGCCCCTCGTGGTCCTCGTCGAGGATGGTCCGCGCCGGCGCGATGTCGACGTTGTCGGCGGTCTGCTGCTGCCACGGCATGGACACGAGCCAGTCGATATAGGTCCGCGCGACCGTGTACTCCGCCGCCGCCGGCGGCATCTTCGCCAATCGGTCGAGCTCGCGGAGCGCTTCCTTCTTCGCCTCCTCGGTCATGCCAGCCGCCTCGATCTTCTCCCGCAGAGGATCGATCTCCTGCGTGCGGTCGTCGGCGTCTCCGAGCTCTTTCTGGATCGCCTTCATCTGCTCGCGGAGGTAGTACTCGCGCTGCGTCTTCGACATCTCCGACTGGGCCTCTGACTGGATCTTCGAGCCCAGCTCCAGGACCTCGACCTCTTTCGTCAGGGCCACCACGAGCCGCCGCAGACGCTCGGCGACGCTGATCGTCTCCAGGAGCTCCTGGCGCAGGGTCGTCGGAAGCGTCGGCAGCGATCCGGCGATCAGGTCCGCGACCGCGCCCGGGCTCTCCCCGGCGCCGAGAACGTTGGCGAGCTCGTCGGGAAGAGTCGGCGAGAGCGCGACGACCTTCTGGAAGAGCCCGGTGGCCGTGCGCGAGAGCGCTTCGACCTCGAGGGTCGCGGTCGCCGGCGTCTCGTCCCCGAGCCGCTGGATCCGCGCGCGGAGGAACGGCGCCTCCTGCACAACGTCGCCGATGCGAAAGCGGCCGACTCCCTGCACGATCAGACGCAGGGTGCCGTCGGGCTGCTTCAGCGCCTTGTGGATGAGGATCACGGTGCCGATCGAGTGAAGCTCCGACACCCGTGGATCCTCCGCGGCCGGATCGCGCTGCATGACCGCGCCGACGATCCGGCTGCCCTGAAGGGCTTCCTGGACGAGCCGCACCGAGCCGGACCTACCGACCGCCAGCGGCGTCACCGCTTGCGGAAGAACCACCGTGCCGCGTAGAGGCAGAATCCCCAGGACGTCGGGGATGTTGAGCTCTTTGTCGTCCCGCTCGCCAGCCATGTTTCTCCTTTCGAACCTATCGAACCTAGAACAGATCGACAGGCTTGAGCTGACCGGATGCGGCCCGGACGAGCGCTTCTCTGGGCTCCTGGGGCCGGCTCTGGCCCGCCGTCTCGCTTCCCTCCTCGCGGAGATAGGCGACGAGATCCTCGATCTGTTTCTGCATCTCGATCATCCGGCGTCTCATCTTTAAGATGACCTCGATGCCGGCGAGATTCACACCGAGGTCGCGCGTGAGTCGGAGCAGCCGGGCCAGCTCGTCCACGTCCTCGGTCGAGTACATGCGCGTGCGCCCGACGGTTCGACTCGGCCGCACGAGTCCCTTCTTCTCGTAGAAGCGAAGCGTCTGCGGGTGGACGTTCAGCATATCGGCGACCACCCCGATCATGTAGAGCGGCTTGCCGCGATCGGTCACTCGGCACCTCCCCGATAGCGTTCCAGCGCGGTCCGCGTCTCGACGGGCATCAACCGCGCGAGCTCGCGAACGAGCTCGTGCGTCCGCGCGTCGAGCCCGGTCGGAACCTCGACGCGAGCCGTCACGTGGAGATCGCCGGTCGACTCGCCCGTCAGCTTCGGCAGCCCCTGACCGCGCAGGCGGAACACCTGACCCCCGGTAGTCCCGGGCGGCACGACCAGCACCGCTTCGCCGGAAGGAGTCGGGACCCGGATGCGCGCGCCGAGCAGCGCCTCCCACACGCTGATCGGGACATCGCAGTGCACGCTGTCGCCCTTCCGACGAAAGAACGGGTGTTCCCCGACTCGCGTGCTGACGATCAGGTCGCCGCGCGGTCCGCCGAATGGCCCGGCGTTGCCCTCGCCGGCCACCCGGATCTGCGCGCCGGAATCGACCCCGGCGGGAACCGCGACGCTGACCAGCTCGACGACTCGCCGGACGCCGCGGCCTTGGCACGCCAAGCATCGGCCCTCGCGGCCAGCGCCGCTCGCCCCGCACGTCGTGCAGGCGGAGAACCGCTGGACATCGAGCCGGACGCTCGCGCCCCGGACGACCTCGGCGAAAGACAGATCCACGACGGCGTGGACGTCGTCGCCGCGCCGCCCCTCGGCCAGCGCCTCGTCGGCCCCGGCCGCATGCCCGTACTGGTCGTACATCTGGCGCGCGGCGGGATCGCCGAGCACTCGGAACGCCTCGGCGATCTCTTCGAAGAGCTCGCGCGCTCGCTCGTCCCAGAAATTGACGTCGGGCGAGTACTGCCGCGCGAGGCGCTGATACGCTCGGCGCACCTCGCGCGGCGGAGCCGTCGCCGCGATGCCGAGAACCGCGTAGTAGTCGCGACGCATGAACCGTTACTTCTTCTTGTCGCCCAGATCCTCGAAATCAGCGTCGACCACTTCGCCTTCCTTCGGACCCGACGCGCCCTGGCTCTGCCCACCAGGCGCGCCAGAGCCGGCGGGTTGGCCCTGGGTCTGCGCTTCGCGGTACATGATCTCCGCGAGCTTGTGCGATGCGCGGCTCAGGCTCTCCTGGGCGCGCTTCATCCGCTCGATGTCCTCGCCCTTCAGCGCTTCGCGCGCCTCGGCGAGCGCATCGTCGATCGCTTTGCGGTCGCTTTCCGCCAGCTTGGCGCCGTGCTCGCCGAGCGTGCGCTCGGTCGAGTAGACGAGCGAGTCCGTCTGGTTGCGGACCTCGATCTCCTGCTTACGCTTCGTGTCCTCGGCGGAGTTCGCCTCGGCCTCCTTCACCATCCGCTCGATCTCGTCCTTGGTCAGGCCGGACGACGCCGTGATGGTGATGTTCTGCTGCTTGCCGGTCGCCTTGTCCTGCGCGGCGACGTTCAAGATGCCGTTCGCGTCGATGTCGAACGTCACCTCGATCTGGGGAACCTGGCGCGGCGCCGGGGGGATACCGACCAGGTGGAATTTGCCGAGCGTCCTGTTGTCGCGCGCCATGGGGCGCTCGCCCTGCAGCACGTGGACCTCGACGGAAGTCTGATTGTCGGCCGCCGTCGTGAAGACCTCGCTCTTCTTCGTCGGGATCGTCGTGTTGCGCGTGATGAGCGGGGTCATCACGCCGCCGAGTGTCTCGATCCCGAGCGAGAGCGGGGTGACGTCGAGCAGCAGGAGGTCCTTCACCTCACCGGTGAGCACCGCGCCCTGCACCGCCGCGCCGACCGCCACGACCTCGTCCGGGTTGACACCCTTGTGGGGCTCGCGACCGAAGAGCTGCTTGACGACCTCCTGAACCTTCGGCATGCGCGTCTGGCCGCCGACCAGGATGACCTCGTTGATGTCCTTCGGGCTCAACCCGGCGTCTTGCATCGCTTGGCGGCATGGACCGAGGGTCCGCTCGACGAGATCGGCCACGAGCGCCTCGAGCTTGGCCCGGGTCAAGGTGAGCACGAGATGCTTGGGCCCGCTCGCGTCGGCCGTGATGAAGGGCAGGTTGATCTCCGTCTGCAGGGTCGTCGAGAGCTCGCACTTCGCTTTCTCGGCGGCCTCCTTCAAGCGCTGGAGGGCCATCCGATCCTTCAGCAGATCGATGCCGTGCTCTTTCTTGAACTCGCCGGCGATCCAGTCCATCACGCGCTGGTCGAAGTCGTCGCCACCGAGGTGGGTATCGCCGTTGGTGGCCTTGACCTCGAAGACGCCCTCGCCGATCTCCAGGATCGAGACGTCGAAGGTTCCGCCGCCCAGGTCGTAGACCGCGATCGTCTCGTCCTTCTTCTTGTCGAGTCCGTAGGCCAGCGCCGCGGCGGTCGGCTCGTTGATGATGCGAAGCACCTCGAGACCGGCCACACGGCCGGCGTCTTTGGTCGCCTGCCGCTGGCTGTCATTGAAGTAGGCGGGCACGGTGATGACGGCTTGGGTGACCTTCTCACCCAGGTACGCCTCGGCGGCCTCCTTCAGCTTTCGCAGAATCATGGCCGAGATCTCGGGCGGAGAATACTGCTTGCCCCGCACCTCGATCCGGACGTCGCCGTTGGCGGCCTTGACCACTTTGTAGGGGACGAGCTTGATCTCCTGGAGCACCTCGTCGTAGCGGCGTCCCATGAACCGCTTGATCGAAAACACGGTGTTCTCGGGATTCGTGATCGCCTGCCGTTTGGCGACCTGTCCGACGAGAATCTCGCCTTCCTTGGTGAATCCCGCGACCGAAGGCGTGAGTCGGCTGCCTTCTTGATTCGCGATCACGGTGGGATTGCCGCCCTCGACGACCGCCACGACCGAGTTGGTCGTCCCGAGGTCAATGCCGATCACCTTCGCCATGTCGTTCCCCCTTCTCCTTGGTCTCAATGGCGACGGAGCGGGTCGCCCCGCCCCGTCGCGGCGTTCCGTACCGCGCGTCCGATGACGCGACCGACTACATGATGTCGATCTTGATCGCCTTCGGCTTTACCTCTTCCGCCTTCGGAAGCTTCACTTCCAGGACTCCGTCTCGATAGGTCGCCTTCACCTTGTCCGGCTGGACCGGCATCGGCAGCTGCACGTGGCGCTCGAACTTCCCGTACACGCGCTCGGCGTGGTACGCGTTCTCGTCCTTGAACTCGCGATTCGCGGTGCGCTCGCCCTTCAAGGTCAGCAGGTCGCCGGTGATCGACAGGGTCACGTCCTTCTCACCGACGCCTGGAAGCTCGAAGTTCATCACCAGCTCATCCTTGGTCTCGTGCATGTCGAGGATCGGCGCCCAGGTCCGCACCGCCGAGCCCGCTCCGGAAATCGTGGGCCTCCCGAGGAAGCTGTCGAACAGGCGGTTCACCTCTCCTTGAATATCGGACATGGTGCGGGACGGGTCCCACCTCTCCACCGACACCAACGGACGCCAACGATCGATCGCCATCTCCAAGCCCTCCCGTGATTCGCTGGTCTCCTTGTGCCGGGCTTGATTGAGTACGCAAGTTATATATCATCTGAGTATTAGTCTGTCAAATCATGGCGGATGTCTCTGAATATGAGCCTCTTACGGGACCCGGTGATAGGGTTGCCGGATGCGACTGGGGTGTGCCGTGGCCGTCGTAGCGGCGCTCGGGGCGGTCGTACTGGCAGGAGTCGCACTCTGGGTGGGCTCGAGACTCGTCCATGAGCCGGAAGTGACAGCCGCCCCTGGCTCCTCCGAGGACGCCGCTCGAGGTCAGCAGAAAATCTTCGACATCGCCCGGGGCGGGGTCGGCCGCCGCCGGGGCGGCCCTCACGCCGTCGTCCTGTCGGAGGCCGAGCTCAACGGCTTCCTTTCGCAGAATCTCGTCGAGGTCGCGAAAATGCCCATCACCGTGCGAGCCGTCCGCCTCGCCGGAGATGGGATCGCCGAATTCAAAGCGCTGGTAGCGCTACGCGATGTCCTGTCGGCCTCGCCTATCGCGAGCCTCGTTCCGAGCGCCTGGCTGGAGCGACAGGTCTGGCTGCACCTGACGGCGAGGGCAAACCTCGAAGTCGGAGCGACGCGGACCCAACGACGTTACCTTCGCTTCGACGTTCAGCGCTTCGCCATCGGCCGGCAGCCACTGCCCCGATTCTTCCGGTGGCTCTTGCCGAGTCCGGGGCTGCAGGGTCTTCTCAGATGGCGAATGCCCGATTCGGTGGAGTCGATCACGATCGAATCCGGGACCGTCGCGATCAAGACCTCTTCGTAGCGTGAACGTATCGAAGCTGGAGGTCGTACAGGACCTCCTCGAGGATTTGGTTCTCCTCGGGTGACCTGTGGCCCTCGGTCTTCTCGCGCAGCAGGATGAGCAGGTCGATGGCGTCCGCCGCCTGAGCGAGGTCGACCTGACGTTGTCCCGTCAGAGGATCCGGCGCATCGCCGAGCGCGACGACCGCCGAGCTCGCCAGCATCATGAAGAGCCCTGCCAGGCTGCGCTCGCCGACGGCCCCGGCGGGGGCCGGCCCAACGTGGGGCGGCTCGTCCTCCCGGGCGCGCGGCGGGGTCGCCGGCGCCGGCTCATCCTCGTCCAGGCGCCGGCGTCGATCGGTGACCTTGAAGACGTCCTCGGGCTCGCCCTGGGCCATGAGGGTGAGCCTAGCACACGCGAAAACCCTTGCTGTATAATCGGTTAGCCTCAGGAACGGAAATGACCGACTCCCCCGGTGCTCTTTTTCAACGGCTCCTCGACGTCATGAAACGACTCCGTGAACCGGGCGGCTGCCCATGGGATCGCGAGCAGACGACGTCGTCGCTCAAGCCCTTTCTGATCGAGGAAGCCTACGAAGTCCTGGAAGCGATCGAGTCCGGCCACAGCGCGGCCGTGCGCGAGGAGCTCGGCGATCTTCTGTTCCAGATCGTCTTCCACGCCCGGGTCGCGGAGGAGCGCGGCGACTTCACGATGACCGATCTGATCGGCCAGCTCATCGACAAGATGGTGCGGCGACATCCCCACGTCTTCGGCGACGCGTCGGTCGGAACTGCGAGCGAGGCGCTTGTCCAGTGGGAGACGATCAAGCAGCGCGAGGCCGAGGCGCGAGGTCAGCGGCGATCGCTGCTGGACGGTGTCCCGCGCGCGTTGCCCTCGTTGCTGCGGGCGCAGCGAGTCCAGAGCAAGGCCGCGCGAGTGAATTTCGACTGGCCCGACGCGCGCGCGGCGTGGCTCAAGGTGGAGGAGGAGATCCGGGAAGCCGCCGAGGCGCTGGCCTCGGGCGACACAGGACGCATCCGTGAAGAGCTCGGCGACGCGCTCTTCTCGCTCGTGAACGTGGCGCGGCTCTCGGCGCTCGACGCCGACGACGCGCTCCACGGCGCGATCGAGAAGTTCCGTCGGCGCTTCACGGACATGGAAGCGGAGCTGGCCGCGCGCGGCACCTCGATCAGCGCGGTCGCGCCCGACGAGCTGGAGAAGTCGTGGGAGGCAGCCAAAGCCGGGGAGCGCCGCGAGAAACGGTCATGAGGCTCAAAATCGGCCAATCGTCCATCTCGATCGAGCGCGGCGACATCACCGATTGGGAAGTCGACGCGATCATCAACGCGGCGAACTCGACCTTGTCCATGAGCACCGGCGTGGCCAGCGCCATCAAGCGCAAGGGCGGCGTCATCATCGAAGAAGAGGCGATACGGCAGGGTCCCGTCGAGGTCGGCGAGGCCGTGCTGACCACCGGCGGCAACCTGGCCGCGACCCACGTGATCCACGCAGCCGTCATGGGCCCCGACCTCAAGACGGACGGCGAGCAGATCGCGACGACGACGCGCGCGGTGCTCGCGCTGGCCGCCAAGCATCGCATCACGTCGCTCGCGCTTCCGGCACTCGGAACCGGCGTCGGGCACGTGCCGCCGGCCGTCTCCGCGAACGCCATGCTCAACGCCGTCGTGTCTCATTTGAAGGGCAGCCCCACGGGCCTGAAGCGCGTCGTTTTCGTGCTTTATCAGGACGATGCGTACAAGGCCTTTACCGATACGTTGAAACGACTCGGTGGGGTACAGTAGAAGATTACAATGGCCCAGCAGCAGGTGAAGCTCGGGCAGCCGGTCAACCGCCGCCTCGGGGACCTCCTCGTCGCGGACGGACTCCTCACCGCCGATCAGCTCAAAAAGGCGCTCGCAGAGCAGAAGGGCTCGCCGGAGAAGCTCGGGTCGGTCCTCATCCGACTGAACTTCGTCAACGAAGATCAGCTCATCGGATTCCTGTCGCGGCAGTACGGCGTCCCGTCGATCACGCTCGCCCAGCTCGACATCGATTCGGACGTGTTGAAGCTCGTGCCGGCGCCCATCGCGCGGAAGTACGAAGTGGTCCCGGTCCGCAAGATGGGGAACTCGCTCGCCCTCGCCATGGCCGACCCGACCAACGTGTTCGCCCTGGACGACATCTCGTTCATGACGAATCTGCAGGTATTGCCGCTGGTCGCGTCGCAGACGGCGATCAGGAAGGCGATCGACCGCAACTACGAGTCGAAGGCCGAGGCGATCTCCACCGTCCTGTCGGACATGCAAACCGACCTCGCCAACGTCGAGGTCGTCGAGGACGGCGAAGAGGGCGCCAAGGTCGACGTCTTCGAGCTGAAGGAGTCGGCGGACGAAGCGCCGGTGGTGAAGCTCGTCAACATGGTGCTGGTCGACGCGATCCAGAAGGGCGCCTCCGACATCCACTTCGAGTCCTACGAGAAGATATTTCGCATCCGCTTCCGGATTGACGGCGTCCTGCACGAGATGCTGGCGCCGCCGAAGCGGCTCGAGTCGGCGATCCTCTCGCGCCTGAAGATCATGTCGAACCTCGACATCGCCGAGCGCCGGCTGCCCCAGGACGGCCGCATCAAGCTGCGCTACAGCAGCCGCGAGATCGACTTCCGCGTCTCGACCTTGCCGACGATCTTCGGCGAGAAAGCCGTCCTCCGAATCCTCGACAAAGAGTCGTTGAAGCTCGACCTCACGCAGCTCGGCTTCGACGACTGGAGCCTCGACAAGTTCAACGCCGCGATCCATCAGCCGTACGGCATGGTGCTCATCACCGGACCGACCGGATCCGGCAAGACCACCACGCTCTACTCCGGCATCCACACGATCAACTCGCCGGACGTGAACATCATGACGGCCGAGGATCCGGTCGAGTACAACCTGAAGGGCGTCAACCAGGTCCAGATCAATGAGGGCGTCGGCCGGACGTTCGCGGCCGCGCTCCGCTCCTTCCTCCGGCAGGACCCCGACGTGATCCTCGTCGGTGAGACGCGCGATCTCGAGACCGCGCAGATCAGCATTCGCGCCGCGCTCACGGGCCACCTGGTCTTCTCTACGCTGCACACCAACGACTGCCCCTCGACGGTCGCCCGGCTCCTCGACATGGGCATCCCGGCGTTCCTGGTGGCATCGTCGCTGCTCCTCATTCTGGCGCAGCGACTGGGTCGGAAGGTGTGCAGGCAGTGCCGGGAGCCGTACGAGGCCGACGAGGGAAGCCTCGTCCCGTATGGGTACGTTCCGACCGGAAAAGGGAAACTGCAGCTCTACAAGGGCAAGGGCTGCGCGGCCTGTAACTTCACGGGAATGAAGGGCCGCATTGCGATCTACGAGGTCATGCCGGTCTCCGAGGAGCTCCGCGACGCCATCCTGAAGAGTGCCCCCACCGCCGAGCTGCGCTCGCTCGCGCAGGCGGCGGGTATGAGGTCGTTGCGGCAAGCCGGGCTTATGAAGGTCATTGAAGGAACTACAACGATCGACGAAGTGCTCAGGGTTACCCTGTCTTAAACAGGGGCATTTGCGTCGGGAGGCACGATGGCCGCCAATATGGCCGATCTCCTGCAGCTTATGGTGGACCGGGGGGCGTCGGACCTGCACATCACGAGCGGAACGTATCCGCAGATCCGCGTCAACGGCAGCCTCAACCAGCTCAATCAGTTCGAGGTCTTGACGCCGCAGGACACCCAGCGGCTCTCCTATAGCGTCCTGAACGAGGGCCAGAAGCAGAAGTTCGAGGAGGAGAACGAGCTCGACCTCTCCTTCGGCATCCAGGGCCTGGCGCGCTTCCGCTGTAACGTCTATCGGCAGCGCGGCGCGGTCGGCTGCGCGATCCGCGTCATCCCGTACAAGATCCGGTCCTTCGAGGAGCTTGGGCTTCCCCAGATCGTCCAGCAGCTCGCCGACCGGCCCAAGGGGCTGATCCTCGTGACCGGACCGACCGGGTCGGGAAAGTCGACGACGCTCGCGGCCATGATCGACAAGATCAACAGGGAGCGCCACGATCACATCATGACGATCGAGGACCCGATTGAGTTCGTCCACCCGCACAAGTCGTGCCTCGTCAACCAGCGCGAAGTCTTCGCCGACACGCAGTCCTTCACTAAGGCGCTCAAATCGATCCTCCGGCAGGACCCGGACGTCGTGCTCGTCGGCGAGATGCGCGACCTCGAGACGATCGCGGCCGCACTGACGATCGCGGAGACCGGTCACCTGACCTTCGGCACCCTGCACACGAACTCCTGCGCCCAGACGATGAACCGAATCATCGACGTGTTCCCGACCGCGCAGCAGGCCCAGGTGCGGGCGCAGCTGGCGCTCGTGCTCGAGGGCGTGCTCTCGCAGACGCTCATTCCGAAGGTCGGCGGCGGACGCGTGATGTCGCTCGAGATCATGGTCGCCACACCCGCCATTCGGAATCTCATCCGCGAAGAGAAGATCCACCAGGTGTATTCCGCGATCGCGACCGGACAGAAATTCGGGATGCAGACGATGAACCAGTCACTCTCCGATCTCACGAAGCGGCACCTGATCACGCGCGAAGACGCGCTGAATAGATCGATGCTGGTCGAGGAGCTGCTGCAGCTCCTCGCGCACGAAGGTCCGGCGGCCACTGCCAGTGCGGGCGCCGGCGTCTCACCGTTCGCCAAACGGTAGGAGGAGCTCAGATCATGGCCACGTACGCCTTTCGCGGACGATCCGGCGGAGCCGTCGTCTCCGGCGAGATCGAAGCGAACGACCGACCCGCGGCTGTCACGGCGCTGCGGGCGAGGGGCGTCGTCGCGACCTCGGTGCAGGAGCGGTTGGCCAAGCCCACCGGCATCAAGAAGATCGGCGGCAAGGTCAAGGACAAGGACCTGGCGATCTACACGCGGCAGTTCTCCACGATGGTCGACGCTGGTCTACCGATCGCGCAGTGCCTCTCGATTCTCTCGGAGCAGAGCGACTCGAAGGCCTTGCGCCACGTCACCGGCAAGATCGCGCGCGAGGTCGAGGGTGGCGCCACGTTGGCCGAGTCGTACCGTAAGTACCCCAAGGTCTTCAACGACCTGTTCACCAACATGCTCCAGGTCGGCGAGTCCGGCGGTGTGCTCGACGTCGTCCTGCAGCGCCTGTCGGGCTACATCGAGAAGGCGGCCAAGCTCAAGAGCAAGGTGAAGGGCGCCATGGTGTACCCCATCACCATCATCAGCGTGGCGGTGCTGGTCATCGTCTTCATGATGATCTTCGTCATCCCGACGTTCGCGAAGATGTTCCAGGGACTCGGCGCCGACCTGCCGCTGCCGACGAAGATAGTGATGTGGATATCGGAGTTTACGCAGAAGTACATCCTCATCATGGTGGGCGTGGGCGCCGGCGCGATCTACGCGCTCAAGCGCTACTACAACACCGAGCACGGCAGTACCGTGATCGACACGTTCCTCCTGAAGGTGCCGGTCGTCGGCATGCTCATCCGCAAGGTCGCCGTCGCGCGCTTCACCCGGACGCTCGGCACGCTCATCTCGTCCGGTGTCCCGATCCTCGAGGGGCTGCTCATCACCGCGCGTTCGGCCGGCAACCGGGTCGTCGAGCGAACCGTGATGCAGGCCCGGACCGCCGTCACCTCGGGCCGGACGCTCTCGGAGCCGCTCAAGGGGAGCACCGTCTTCCCGCCCATGGTCGTCCACATGATCAACGTCGGCGAGAACACCGGTGCGCTCGACCAGATGCTCTCCAAGATCGCCGACTTTTACGACGACGAGGTCGACACGGCGGTCACCGCGCTGACATCGTTGCTCGAGCCGATCATGATCGTCTTCCTGGGCGTGGTCGTCGGCGGCCTCGTCGTCGCGATGTACCTGCCGATCTTCCGTCTGGTCACCTTGATGAAGTAGTGAAAGCGCTCACCGTCGGCGGGCCATTGCGGGGATTCGCCTGGGCACGGCTCGGGGTCTCGCTGGTCCTGCTGGCGCTCGCGCCGTTCGTGCCGCCCGGCCTCATGCCGGGCGAGAGCCAGATCCTCGCGGTCGCGCTGATCATCGCGCTCACGTCGTCGAGCGCGATGCTCCTGCTCGGGCCGCCGCCGCAGCCGCTCCGGCTCGCGTGGTTCATCTGCCTGCTCGACTCCGCGCTCATCACGGCCGTGGTCGCCGCCACCGGCGGCGCCCGGTCGATCTTCACCTTCCTGTACGTGCTCTCGGTCACCGCCGCCTGCGTGATGCTCTCGCGCACCCGGGGCCTCGCCATCGCGGCGATCTCGAGCGTCTTCTATACGGGGATCGTGACCGTCCGGACGGTCTTGCCGCTGACGGTCTTCTTCGACCCGCCGCAGGAGACGACGGCGCTCGAGCTCGTCACGATGTTCCTCAACGCGGCGACCCTTCTCGTGGTGGCGATCGTCGCGGGTGGGCTTGGCGAACGGTACCGCGCGACCCGTCAGGAGCTCGAGACGCGGCACAAGGACCTTCGCGACCTCCAGGCCTTCAAGGACCTGATCTTCCAGTCCGCCGGCACCGGGCTGATCGCGCTCGATCGCGAATATCAGATGACGGCGTTGAACCGCGCCGCCGAGGAGATCACCGGGCTGACAGTGACGCAAGCGATCGGCCACAGCTGGCCGGCGCTGATCGGAGCGGCTGTGCCGCTGGCCTCGATCGAGGCGACGATCGACGCCAACCCGCGCGCGTCCATGCGGCACGAGACGGCGCTGCGCCGGCCCGACGGCTCGACGGTGCCGGTGCGCATGACCTTCTCCGCGCTCCGGTCCGGCGAAGGCGAGCGGCTGGGGTTGATCATCGCCTGCGAGGATTTCTCGGCGATTCGCGCGATGGAGTCGCGGATGCGGCAAGCCGATCGACTCGCGACGGTCGGGCGGATGGCCGCGAACATCGCGCACGAGATTCGTAACCCGCTCGCCTCCCTCACCGGCGCGATCGAAGTCCTCACCAGCCCGCACACCGCGGAGGACGCCCGCGAGCGCCTCTCGCAGATCGTCGCGCGCGAGTCCGAGCGGCTCAATCACATCATCAAGAATTTCCTCGAGTACGCGCGCCCCGCGCCCCTGTCGATCGCGACCTTCGACGTGGCGGCCGCGGCCGAGGAAGTGCTCCTGCTGCTGGAGCACCGCGCCAGTCCCGGCAGCCTCAAGGTGATCCGTGAGTTCGCGACGTCGGTGCTGTGGCCGGTCGACGCGCAGCAATTCCGGCAGATTTTGTGGAATCTCTGCTTGAACGCGGTCGAGGCGATGCCGGAGGGCGGTGAGCTTCGCGTCGCCGTCGCCGTTCGGGGCGACACGCTCGAGGTCTCGGTCGGCGACACCGGCGAGGGCATCGCCGCGGGCGACATCGCCCACGTGTTCGAGCCCTTCTTCTCGACCAAGTCGGAGGGGACCGGGCTCGGGCTCGCCCTCGTCCACCGCGTCGTCCAGGAGCACGGGGGGGACATCGACGTCCGCAGCTCGCCGGGCCTGGGCACGACCTTTACCCTTACCCTGCCGTCCCGCCATGCCTGACACCCGAGTGCTCATCGTCGACGACGAACGGAGCATGCGCGAGCTCCTCGCGATCATGTTGAAGCAAGCCGGTCACGAGGTCACGGTCGCCGAGGGCGGCGAGCAGGCCGTCGAGGTGATCAAGAGCGAATCGTTCGACCTTGTGATCACCGATCTGAGAATGCGGAAGGTGGACGGCATCGCCGTCCTGCGCGCCGCGAAGGAGCACTCCCCCAGCACCGTCGTCCTCGTGGTGACCGCCTTCGCGTCGACCGAAACGGCGGTCGAGGCCATGAAGCTGGGCGCCTACGACTACGTCACCAAGCCGTTCAAGCTCGACGAGATCAAGCTGACGATCGCCAACGCGCTCGAGCGCAAGCGCCTGCAGGACGAGAACCGCGAGCTCAGGACGCAGCTCCGGCGCGAGCGCGGTTTCGAGAGTTTCGTCGGCAAGAGCCGGCAAATGGTCGAGCTGCTCGAGGTGATCCGAAAGACCGCCGACGGACTCTCGACGGTGATGGTCACGGGCGAGAGCGGGACCGGCAAGGAGCTGGTGGCGCAGGCGATTCACCAGGAGAGTCCGCGCCGCGCCGGCCCGTTCGTCTCGGTCAATTGCGGTGCCATTCCCGAGACCCTCATGGAATCCGAGCTCTTCGGACACGTGAAGGGTGCGTTCACCGGCGCCGTCGCCAACACCGTCGGGCTGTTCGCCGCCGCCAATGGCGGCAGTCTCTTCCTCGACGAGGTCACCGAGGTGCCCCAGTCCGTTCAGGTCAAGCTTCTGCGGGCGATTCAGGAGCGCGAGATCCGCCGCGTCGGCGACACGCGCGACATCAAGGTCGACGTGCGGTTGATCGCCGCCTCGAATCGCGACGTGGCCAAGGCGGTTGCCGACGGCATCCTCCGCGAGGACCTCTTCTACCGACTCAACGTGATTCCCATCCAGCTGCCGCCGCTCCGAGAACGCCGGGAAGACATCCCACTCCTGGCCGCCCACTTCGTCCGGAAAATCTCCTTCGAGCTTGGGAAATCCGTGAAGGGCGTCAGCCCGGAGGCCCTCGCGATCCTCGAGAACTACCGCTGGCCCGGCAACATTCGCGAGCTTGAGAATGTGATCGAGCGGGCGCTGGTCCTGGGCAGCGGCGACATGCTCGAAGCCGAGGCGCTGCCCCCCGACCTCCAGCAATCGGGTGTCTCGCAGGACGTACAGGTCGAGATTCCGGCTAACGGGCTCGATCTGGAGGCGACCCTGGACCAGATCGAGAATCGGTATCTCCAGATGGCCCTGGCACGCACCGGCGGGGTTCAGACTCGGGCCGCCGAGCTTCTGCGGGTCAGTTTCCGGCAATTCCGGTACAAGCTCCAGAAACACAGCCAACGCTCGGCTTCTCCGAGCTGATGCCCACTCGCGCTCGAATCGAGCGGGGCTGACGCTGCTTGTCAGCGGATACTACCGGGCTCGTCACTTTTCGTCGCCGTATCCGGAAAATTGGTCTGTATGTAGCTACCAGAACAGCACTTTGGGAATGGCACTCGTCCTGCATCGTCTCCTTCGCAAGCAACAGCAACGGCTCGAGAGAATGCAAACAAGCGGCAAGGAGGAATTCACCATGATGCGGTTCCGCATGAAGAAGGTTGGGAGCCAGCGAGGCTTCACCCTGATCGAGTTGATGATCGTCGTCGCGATCATCGGCATCCTGGCGGCCATCGCCATCCCGCTCTACGCCAACGTCCAGGCGCGTGCGCGGATTGCCAATGCCCAGGCCAGTTCCCGCGCGCTCGTGTCGGCCATCTCGATCTACGGCGCCCATATGGGCACCCCGCCCACCGCCCTGGCTAACCTCACGGCGGCGGCCACCAACAATCTGGGCCTGGTGGCCGGTCCGTTCATGGCCAGCGTCCCGCTTCCGCCGACGGGTTGGGGCGCGTACCAATACGCTTCCGCCACGAGCGGCCTCTTCACCGTCTCCGCAACGGGTGACGGCACGTCCGTCTTCATGCCGTAACGGAGCCTCGCAATTTATCGCGCCCGGGACGGATCCCCGTTCCCGGGCGCGTTTCTGTTTTCACGACCACGCCTCGATTTCTGCAGAGCTCTCTGCCACAGGCCTCTCTTGACGCTTTTGGTCACTCTCAATGCCAAGGCCTGTCAGGGCGCGAGTACAATTGCCGGAAATTTGGCCTGTAAGTTCTTGATTACGCCCACATGTTCAGCCGTTGGGGCATGGCACTGAAGCTGCACTAAGAGAGTGCAACGGGTTCGAGTAACTTAGCACCTAACAGGGAGGATCAAATGTTTCAGTGGTGGACGAAGAAGCGGAACCAGCGAGGCTTCACCCTGATCGAGCTGATGATCGTCGTCGCGATCATCGGCATCCTGGCGGCCATCGCCATCCCGCTCTACGCCAACGTGCAGGCGCGTGCGCGGATTGCCAATGCCCAGGCCAGTTCCCGCGCCCTCTTGTCGGCCATCTCGATCTACGGCGCCCATATGGGCCAGGTGCCCACCGCCCTGACCGACCTCACGGTAGCTGCCACGAACAACCAGGGGCAGGTGGCCGGTCCGTTCATGGCCAGCGTCCCGCTTCCGCCCGCGGGTTGGGGGGCGTACGCCTACGCTTCCGCCACGAACGGCCTCTTCACCGTCTCCGCGACGGGTGACGGCACGTCCGTCTTCATGCCGTAGGGGAGCCTCGGCTCCATCGCGCACGGGAAGGGTTGCCCCCTTCCCGTGCGCATATTTGTGTCGATATGCTGAGCACGCTGTCACGCACCGAGAGGAACGTCATGCCCGACATCAAGACCGCCGAGCTCACCGTCGGGCCACCCATAGTCTCGATCGAGGGGACTCCGGGCGTCCTCACCAGGTCGCTGAGCGCCGGCCTGCTCCGCCCGTGGATGATCGCGCCGGCGCTTGCCCTCGTCACGTTTCTCGTCTTCCTGCCGGTCCTGTGGAACGGGTTCGTCGCGTGGGACGATCAGATCAACCTCTACGACAATCCCAGCTACCGAGGGCTCACCTGGCCGTATATCCGATGGATGTTCAGCAATGTCACGATGGGACACTGGATCCCGCTCACCTGGCTCACGTTCGGTCTCGACTACGTCCTGTGGGAGATGAGGCCGGTCGGCTACCACCTGACGAGCCTGGTGATCTTCGCCGCGAACGCCCCCGCATTCTACTTCGTCGCCCTGCGCCTGCTCCGTCGATCGACCAGCTTCGGTGAGAGCACGCTTCGGCTGTCCGCGGTGACGGCGACGCTCTTCTTCGCGCTGCATCCGCTGCGCGCCGAGTCGGTCGCGTGGGCCACCGAGCGGCGCGACGTCCTCTCCGGCCTCTTATATCTGCTGACGGTCTTGATGTATCTCAAAGCGCAGGATGAGGCTGAAGAGCGTCGGCGCTGGCTGCTCGCGGGGTCGCTCGGCCTCTACGTGCTGGCGCTCGTCTCGAAAGCGAGCGTCATGGTGCTTCCGGCGGCGCTCATCGTGCTCGATGTCTATCCACTGCGCCGGCTCGGCGGCCGCTGGCGGGAGTGGGTGGGGCCTACGGCGCGCGCCGTGTGGGTGGAGAAGATTCCGTTCGTAGTGCTTGGCGTCGCAGGCGCCGCAGTAGGGTACTACGCGCAGAACACGAACTCGTTCATCACACCCCTCGAGCGGTATCCGGTGACCGCACGCCCGGCGATGGTCCTCTACAGTCTGTGGTTCTATCTCGACAAGACGCTGGTGCCGCGGGGTCTCTCGCCACTCTACGAGCTTCCAGTCCAGGTGAGCCTGCTCGATCGGCAATTCCTTGTCCCCGCCCTCGCCGTGACGGCGATCACTACGACGGTGGTGCTCCTGCGACGGCGGTGGCCGGCAGGGCTCGCGGCCTGGGTGTACTACGCGATTGCGCTCGGTCCGGTGATCGGCATCGTCCACTCCGGGTACCAGCTGACCTGCGACCGGTACAGCTATCTCCCCGGGATCGGCTTCGCGCTCATCATCGGCGCAGCCGCCGGCGCGGTCGTTCGCGGAGGCGCGGCCGGTGTCCTGCGCCCACCGCTGGTGAAGGCGGTGATCGGGCTCATGCTCGTGTGGCTCGGCGCGCTGGCTTATCTCAGCGCCCAGCAGGTTCAGATCTGGCGTGATTCCGAGAGCTTGTGGCGCTACGCGGTCGAGGTCGAACCCGACTGCTCGCTCTGTCACGGGAACGTTGGTAGTCGCCTTCTGGAACAGGGATACCATCAGCTGGCGATGGCCGAGTTCGAGCGCGTCAAGGCGCTCCGGCCCGAAAGCAAGAAGGTGAATTTCTACGTCGGATACATGTACGTCTTGCGCGGCGATTTCTCGCAGGCGGTCGCCAATTTCCAGCAGTATGTCGCTGAATCTCCGAACGACGTCGAGGGGCTCAACAATCTTGGCGCCGCGCTCATCAACGTCGGGCGCGCGAGGGAGGCCATGGAGCCCCTGGAGCGCGCGCTGAAGCTCAAGCCCCGGCATGCCGGCACTCACGTCAGCCTGGGGTTCGCGTATCTCGGCCTCGGCGATCAGGCTCGGGCCATAACGCTCTTCCGCGAGGCGATCGCGCTCAAGTACGACTCTCCGCAGGCATGGTACGGGCTCGTGCGCGTCAACCTCGAGACCGGCAACGTCGCGGCCGCGCACACGGCGTGGGGTTTCCTGGGACTGTTCGACCCCAAGCTCGCCGCTCGAGTCGGACCGATCTTCATTCCGACCTGGTGATCGTGACGCCGTTCGAAGCCGTCGCAGACGCCTGCCCGACCGGGGTGCTCGTGGTCGTCGGACTCCTTGGGCTCGCCCTCGGAAGCTTCCTGAACGTCGTGATCGCCCGCGTCCCGGCCGGCGGTAGCCTCGTGCATCCCGGATCGGCCTGCCCAGGCTGCAGTGCACCACTGGCGTGGTACGACAACATCCCGGTGGCGTCGTTCGTAGCGCTGCGCGGTCGTTGTCGCGCGTGCGGAATGCGGATCTCGTGGCGGTATCCGATCGTGGAGGTCGTCACCGCGGCCATCCTGGTGCTGGCGTACCTCGCCTTCGGCCCGTCCGCCGGGTTCCTGGTCGCGTGCGTGCTGCTCCCCGGGCTCATCGCGATGACCGCGATCGATCTGCAGCACCAGATGATTCCGGATGTGATCACCTTGCCCGGGATCCCCGTCGGACTGTTGATCAACGTCGCAACCGGGCACATTTCCTGGGTCGACTCCATCATCGGAATCCTCGTTGGCGGCGGCCTGTTCCTGGTGATCATCCTGGCGAGCCGCGGCGGCATGGGCGGGGGCGACCTGAAGCTCGGCGCGATGCTCGGCGCATTCCTCGGCTGGAAGGCACTGCTGTTCGCGCTGTTCGTCGCCATCGTGCTCGGCGGCGCCATCGGGGCCGTGCTCCTGGCGACGGGCCGCCGCGGCCGGAAGGATCCCATTCCGTTTGGCCCGTTCCTTGCCACGGGGGGGGCGATGGCTCTCTTCTGGGGCGAGCGAGTATTCAGATGGTGGATGGGCGGGTTCGGCGGATGAACGCGCGCGCGTTCACGCTGGCGGAGATCATGGTCGTGCTCGCGATGGTCGGCGTCCTGGCCACGCTCGTCACCCCCGCGCTCTGGAGCTATTCGAGGACGGCCACGCTCCAGGCGGCGGCGCGAGGGCTCGCCACGTCGATCAACCTCGGCCGGCAGGTCGCGATCTCTCGAAATACGACGGTGTGCGTGGAGGTCGCCTCTCCCACGAACATCCGGCTCCGAACCGGCGGGTGCGGCGGCCCGATCTGGACTGGACCGGGGACCGACGGCTCCGGAGCGATCAAGATCTCGGACTCGGGCGCTCTCCACATCAGCGCGACGGCTAACGTCGTCTTCACGAGCCTCGGCGCCGCGAGCCCGGCCGGCACCTACACGTTGACGAACCCCGTGAACAATGAGACGCGGACCGTAGTCGTGGCCGCCACGGGTCGCGTCAGCGTGCGGTGAGACGTCCCATGCGCGGCGACCGGGGCTTCACGCTGGGCGAGGTCCTCGTGGCGACCTTCGTGCTCGCCATCGGCCTAGTGGGGATCGCCACTGGATTCCAGTACGCCACCAGCGGCGTCGAGCAGGGTCGGGGTGAGACGACCGCGGCCTTCCTCGCCGAGCAGCGGCTCGAATGGCTCAAGTCGCTGGCGCTGACCAACTGGACGAGCGCGACCCTCGAGGCGGGAACCACGACGGAGGGGTACGGCTCCATCGCCGACGCGGCACTCTACCGGCGCGTGACCACGATCACTGACAGCCCGGGTGGCCTGTGCGCGGCGAACTGCAAGCTCGTGCGGGTGACCGTCTTCTACCGGCCGGTCACGGGCCGGGGCCAGCTCGATCAAGAGCGGCGGCTCGACGTGGTCACCATGCTCGTGGCCCGAAGCTGAGGCGCGCTGCAGGCGGAGACTGAGGCTCGCGATGCAGAGAATCGGTCGGCTCATCGACAACGAACACGGCGTTGCGCTGGTCCTGTCCCTGATGATTCTCCTGACCCTGACCGGGCTCGTCCTCGCGTTGCTCTCGGCGAGTGCCTTCGAGCCGCAAATCTCGCGCAACCACAGCGAAACGGTTCGCGTGCGCTACGTGGCCGAGGCCGGTATCGAGTACGCGTACGACACGCTCGCCTCGGACATCGGTTCCTGGAACCACTACCTCGCCGGGGCGACGTGCGCTCGGGGCGCGGTGCTCGGCGCGCCCGACTCGACGCTTCCCGGGCTGGGCAGCGTGCACGGGACGTTCACGGTCAGGATCCGCAACGACTGCAAGCCGGGGGACGACAGGCTGACCGGCGTCGCCGTCGACACCGCCACGGGCAGCTGCGATGCGGCCGCTCCCGGCGACGCGACGCACGACAGCAACTGCAAGGTCATCGTCACGTCGACGGGCACGATCGGAGCCACGACCCGGACGATCACCGTCGTCATTTCGAGGATCGGGGCTCTTCCGATCAACGGCGCGCTCGCATTTCCCGGCGCCCAGGCGGACGTGAGCGTCGGCGGATCGAGCCTCGTGATCGACGGGCGGGATTCGAAGATCGCCGATCGGCCCGGCGCGCCGACGGGCGCCGCGGTTGCGGTCTACGGCGTCGCGGTCAACGGGGCGCTTCCGGCGCTCGCGACGCGCCTCGAGGCCGCGATGGTCGCGGGCGCGCAGTACGACGTGCGCGGGAAGGACCGGACCGATCCGAGTGCGACGGCGCGTGGCGCCGGCGCCATCCAGGCCGACGGCGCGCTGACGTCGCAGACGGTCACCGATTTCGTCGACGCCGCGAAAGCGGCGGCCGAGGTGACGATCAACGCCAGCCCCGGCAACGGATCCTCGCTCAGTAACGTCGGCTCGACGTGCGCGACCGACGCCGAGAGCTCGACGTGCTGGGGCACGACCGCACGCCCAAAGATCGTCTACATCCGCGGAGCCCTGCCCGATGTCGGAACGCGCTACACGTCGCTGCGCCTCGCCGGCACGAGCACGGGCACCGGCATTCTGATCGTCGAGAACGGAGTCGTCGAGATTGCCGGGAGCTTTCGCTGGAACGGGCCGATCGTCGTCACCGGACGGAACGTCGGCATTCGCTTCCGCGGCGAGGGCAGTCAGGTCATCTACGGAGCCGCGATCGTGAACGAGCTCAATCCGGTCGCCGTCGCGAACCTCGAGGGTGACACCGTGGGTAAACCCCACATTCTATACAGTAGCGAGGCTCTCGGCCTCGTAGAGAACGCACTCAAGCGTCGGCTCGTGACCACTCAGAGCTGGACAGACCAGTAGCCGTTCTGGAGGCGGGTGGCTCAAACTCCGGAAAACGAGGCCGGACGAGCCCGGCGGGGAATTTCCGGCCCTTCGCCCGTGCGGCCGGGTCTGGCGGGCCCCGCTCAGGCTGTCGGAGCCTGGCACAAATCGTTCCATGGTCTGGGGGCCGGGGGTCCCTAAGCCCCCGAATATAGTAGATGGGAAATAACTGGTCCCCCCGGCGGGGGCCGCCCTATACTACTTAGCCAACAGGGAGAAAGGCTTTTAATATGGCGTTCTTCCGCAAGTCTCCGGATATTTTCGGCCTCGACATCGGCTCGAGCGGTGTGAAGGCCGTCCACGTGAGGGAGTCGGGCGGGTCCCACACGCTGACCTCTCTGGGGGTCTCACCCCTTCCCCCGGATGCCATCACGGACGGTACCATCAAGGACCCCTCGACCGTGGTGGAGGCGATCCGGGGCGCCGTCTCCCGGGCGGGACTGAAGGGCACGAACTGCGCGATCGCGGTCTGTGGCCGAGAGTTGATCATCAAGAAGGTTCAGATTCCGGAAGTCCCCGCGAAGGAAGTCGGCGACGTCGTGCAGCTCGAAGCGGAGCACCACGTGCCCTTCGCCATCGACGAGGTGTTCCTCGACTACCAGTCCATCGGACAGCACAACGGCGTCCTGGATCTGATCCTGGTCGCGGTCAAGAAATCGAAGGTGCTCGAGTACGCGGCGGTCGTCGAGGAGGCGGGCCTCGTCCCGTCGATCGTCGATGTCGACAGCTTCGCGCTCGGGAATCAATTCGAGCTGAACTACCCGAGCGATCGCGGCGAAACGGTCGCCCTCATCGACATCGGCGCCTCGATCATGAAGACCAACGTGGTGCGCGGCGGCTCGACGATCTTCGCGCGCGACATCCCCTTCGGGGGCAACAACTACACTCAGGCCATCGCCCAGCAGCTGAAGATCCCCTTCGAGCAGGCGGAAGCGGCCAAGCTCGGCCGCGACGTCGGCGTCCGCTGGGAAACCGTCGTGCCCGCCCTCGAAGCGGTGTCGCGCGAGCTGTCGCTCGAAGTCCAGCGGACGTTCGACTACTTCGCGTCGACGGCCGAATCCGAGCGCATCGGGAAGATCGTTCTCGCCGGGGGGTGCGCCCAGCTACCCGGCCTCAGCGACTACCTGTCGTCGAACTGGGGCATTCCGGTCGAGCTGACCAAGCCGTTCCAGCGCATCGAGATCGACTCGGGGTACGCGGACGAGGTCCACGCCGCCGGCCCCTCGCTGGCCGTGGCCGTTGGGTTGGCGCTGCGGCGGCCCGGGGACAAAGCGAAGTGATCAAGATCAACCTCGCGCCCGATCGGGGCCGCCGGCGCAAGGTCGGATTCAAGGGGATCAAGCTCAGCTTGCCGGCGTTCAATCTCGGCGTGCTCTTCGGCGTGGTCTATCTCGCCCTGCTGGTTTGCATCGGCCTGTACTGGTGGTTCCTGATGAGCACCAAGGTGAGCCTCACCGCCGACATCGATCGGGCGAACCGGGATCTCGCCACGCTGAAGGCGCAGATCGGTCAGGAGAGCAAGGTCCGCGATCTGGCCAACGAGCTCCGCAAGCGCGTCGACGTGATCGAAGCGATCACCAAGGCGCCGGCGCAGAAGATCCAGCTCGTCGAAGCGTTCGCGAGCGTTATTCCGAACGATCTCTGGGTGACCGGATTCGAGGAGAGGAGCGGGCAGATCAAAGTTACCGGCTCCGCGTTCTCGCCCACGGCCATCGCCGATTTCATGGCGAATCTCCGGTCCTCCGGCAAGTTCAAGGAGGTCGACCTCGTCGTGACGCGCCGGGACCTCGCGCGGCCAGCCCCGCTAGTGACCTTCGAGGTCACCTGCCGGTACGAGAGCTGAGATGCCGCTCCCGCCGTTCTTCGACCCGATCGTCAACGCCCCCCGGTCGCAGAAGCTCGTCGTCGGCATCATGGGCGCGATCGTCATCGCCGCCGCGGCGTACTTCCTCCTGCTGGCACCCGTCGAAGCCGAGGTCTCGCAGCTCCGCGCGCAGCTGGCCTCGCTCCAGGGCGAGATCGTGCGGAGCAAGGCGATCGTCGCCGACCTGCTCAAGTACCGCCGCGAGGTCCAGGAGCTCGAGGCGCGGCTCAACGCGCTCAAAGACAGGCTCCCCGGCGAGAAGGAGATCCCAACCCTCTACCGGGCGGTGTCCGATGCCGCGACCGCCTCGGGGCTGGCCGTCTCGCTCTTCCAGCCGCGTGCGCCGGTGGTGAAGGACTACTACAGCGAGATCCCGATCGCGGTGAGCGCCGAGGCGGGCTATCACCAGCTCGGCGAGTTCTTCGAGCGTGTCGCCAAGCTCCCGCGCGTCGTCAACGTCGCCGAGATCAAGCTGGGCGGCCTCAACCGCCCCCGTACGCCGATCCGCGCCGAGCTGGTCCTGGCGACGTACATGTACCGCCCCGTCGGCTCGGCGCCGCCGCCGAGGCCAAGGTGAGGACCAGACATATGCATGCACACCGGGGGATGCTGATGTCGGTCGGCTTGGCCGTGACGCTCGGCGCGTGCGGGAGCACCCCGCCGCCCGCTCCGCCGAAGCCGTCCGCAGCCGCCTCCCAGCCCGCGACCGCCGCAGCGCAGGCGCCCCCGGCGGAGGTCGTCGTCGCGGTGCCGAAGTACGAGACCAAGGGCCTGCGCGACCCGTTCGAGACCCTCGAGGTGCGCGAGGGATCCGGAGGGCTCACGGTGGCGGCGACTCGGCTCACGGGCATCGTTCGCAGCAATCGCGTCGCGCTCGCGCTTGTCGAGGCACCCGATGGTATCGGGTACATCCTCAAACCCGGTGACACGCTCGGGGATGGCCGCCTGCTGGAGATCGGCTCCGACAGTGTGGTGTTCATGGTGGCGCCCAAGAGCGGCGCCCCGTCAAACCGCGTGGTTCTCAGACTGGCGATAAACTAAATGAACGCTGAAAGACGGATGCCCATCGTGCTGGTCGTGGTGAGCCTCGCGCTGGCGCTCCTGGTGCCCACGAGTGCATGGGCCGATCCCGCGCGACTCAGCGATGTGACGGTGACGCCGCATCCAGACTCCGTCACCGTGTTCGTGAAGACATCGCGGGAGGCGCAGTACAAGGCCGATCTGGTGGACTCGCCAAGCCGGCTCGTCATCGACCTCGAGAACACGGTCTACGCGTGGCGCAAGACGCCTTTGAGCGTCGGGAAGGATCCGCTCAAGCAGGTCCGCGGCAGCCAGTTTCGCCCGGGCGTCGCCCGGGTCGTCCTGGACCTGAGCCGTACCGTCGGATACGCAATCCGCGAAGAGCCCGACGGCCTGGCGATCGTGATTCCGACCGCCGCGCCGCCGGCCTCGGCGCCGGCCGCGAACGTCGCGGCGATGCCCGCGGCGTCCGCCCCCCGAGACGCGCCGCCGGCGGCAACTCCGCGACCGGTCCAGCTGGCCCAGGCGACACCCCCGCCGGCCCCGACCAACGGCCAGCGCCTCATCTCCTTCGACTTCAAGGACGCGGATGTCGTGAACCTGCTCCGCATCCTGGCCGCCGAGAGCAACAAGAACGTCGTCATCGGCGACGACGTCAAGGGCAAGATGTCGATCACGCTGAAGAACGTCCCCTGGGATCTCGCCCTCGACACGGTCCTCGAGACCCGCGGGCTCCGGAAGCTCGAGAAGGACGGCGTGCTCCGCATCGTCTCCAACGAGCAGCTGATCAAGGAGCGGGAGGCGGCGGCGCGGGTCGAAGAAGCCCGGATGAAGGCCGAAAGCGACGTCCGCACCAAGATGGCCGAGGCCCAGCTGAAGGAGCAAGAGGCGATCGACAAGAAGCGCCTGGCCGAGGCGACGGCGGCCGAGCTGCGGGCGCGCGGTCCGCTGCGTGAGGAGACCATCCGCCTCTCCTACGCCGATCCCGAGGAGGTCGCGAAGACTCTGCAGGGAATCCTGGGCATCCCACCCAGCGGGGTTCAGGCACAGATCGCGCCGCCGGCCGAAGGCATGCCGCCGATTGCCGCGCCGCCGTTCTCCGCGCTCTACGGGACCGCGCCCCAGATCCCGCAGCCGCCGCCGCCCTCGCCGACCGCCGAGGTCCTCGCGAAGGGCATCACGATTCGCGCCTACAAGCCCACGAACTCGATCTTCATCCGCCATTACGAGGCGGACCTCGAGCGCATCAAGACGCTGATCCGTGAGAAGCTCGACGTGCCCCTGCCGCAGGTGAAGATCGAGGCGCGCATGGAGATCCTCGATCGCGACGACCTCTTCGCCATCGGCGTGCAGTGGGGCGGCGGCGGGGCCGTCCAGGCCAGCCAGAACTCCATCCTGGTCGGACGCGGATTCACCAGCGATAGCGCCAACAACCTCGGGTTGCAGGGCGGCGTGCCGATGGCCAATGTGTTCGGTCCCCCGAACGCCGCCTCGGGCTTTCCGAACACGCTTCCAGTGAGCGGCACGACCGGTCTGCCGCTGGGCGGAAACCTGGTCAATCTCCCGATCGCCGCCGTGCTCGGCGGCGGCGTGGTGCCCGCGGGGGCCGGCGGTATCGCGTTCGGCTTCACCAGCAGCCGATACAACATCAACCTCGCGCTCGAGGCGCTGCGCCTGCTCAGCAAGACCCGGACGCTCGCGCGTCCCGAAGTCGTCACGGTCGAGAACGGGACCGCCTCGATCTCGCTCGGCGAAGAAATCCCGTACGCGACGGTCAGCTCCGCCGGGACGCAGATCCAGTTCAAGGAAGCGGTGCTGCGGCTCGACGTCGTCCCGACCGTCATTCGTGAAGCGGACGTCACCAAGATCAAGATGAAGGTGACGATCGAGAACAACTCGCGCAGCAACACGACCGTCAACCTCGGGACCACCGCCGGCGCCCCGCCGGTCATCAACAAGCGCCGGGCCCAGACCGAGGTGCTGATCAAGGAAGGCGAGCGTCTGGTCATCGGGGGCGTGACGACCAATCTCGACCAGGACGAGACGCGGAAGATCCCGATCTTCGGCGATATCCCCATCATCGGGTGGCTGTTCAAGCAGACGGCCTCGCAGACGACGGGCCGCGAGCTGGTCGTGTTCATCACGCCCTCGGTCTTGAAGGTCGATACGGCACAGGCGCAGCCGGCGGCCCCAAAGAAGTAGGTCGACGAGGAGCCGTACGACGCCTATCTCGCAGCTCTGAAAACCTGGTAGCCTGATTGGGAGGCGAGTCGCTCCTCCGGGGCGAATCGCCGAAAGAATCCAGATGATCGTCGAGGTCAATCTCGGGAGCCGGTCGTATCGCATCGTCGTCGCGTCCGGCGAGCTTCAGAGCGTCGGTCAGCGCCTGCGCGACCTGCGCCTTGGAGCGCGCACGGCGTTGGTCAGCGACGCCGCGGTGATGCGCCTCTACGGCAAGTCCGTGGTCGCCAGCCTCGAGGCGGCGGGCTTCATCGTCACGACGATCGATGTGCCGGAGGGCGAGGCCGCCAAGACCCTGGCGATCGCGCAGCACTGCTGGGACCGGCTCCTGACGGCGGGCCTGGACCGGACCTCGACGGTGCTGGCGCTGGGCGGCGGCGCCGTGGGCGACGTGGCCGGCTTCGCCGCCGCCACCTACATGCGCGGGATCAACTTCGTGCAGCTCCCGACGACGGTGCTGGCGCAGGTCGATGCCTCCATCGGCGGCAAGACGGCGATCGACCACCCGCTCGGCAAGAACATGATCGGGGCGTTCCACCAGCCGCGTCTCGTCGTCGTCGATCCGGCGGTCGCCCGCACCCTTCCCGAGCGCGAGTTCCGCTCCGGCCTCGCCGAGATCGTCAAGCACGGCATCGTGCTGGACGCCGCCTACTTCGCCGAGCTCGAGCGCGATCTGGCTCCCCTCGCCGCGCGAGATCTCGAAGTGCTCGAGCGGATCATCGGAGGCTCGTGCCGGCTCAAGGCGTCGGTGATCGAGCGCGACGAGCGGGAGGCCGAGCTCCGTCACGTCCTGAACTACGGGCACACGATCGGCCACGCGCTCGAGGCCTCGACCGGATACGCGCGCTACACCCACGGCGAAGCGGTCGCCCTGGGGATGGTCGCCGAGGCGCGCCTCGCCCGGCAACTCGGGATCGCCGACGACGAGACGACGGCGAGACAGGAGCGGATGCTGGACGCGCTCGGGCTCCCGGTGCTGGCGCCGGCGATCGACGTCGAGCCCGTGGTGACGGCGATGGCGCGCGACAAGAAGGGAAAGGATGGGCGCATCCCGTTCGTGCTGGCGCCACGGATCGGCGAATTCCGTCTCGTCTACGACGTCCCGGCCGCCCAGATCCGCGCGGCCATCGCGTCCCTTGCGTCGTGACGGTGGAGGCGGGGTTGACAACGGAAACTTGGGCTCCGTATAACCGGCCTGGGATGTCCGGGGATGACCAGACGATCGTCGGCGCCATCCGCCGGCAGGAGGAGCGGCTGGCGCGGGATCCCGCATCCCTCGCCTTTGCGCAGCTGGCCGACCTCTATCGCAAGGCCGGCCGGACGCGCGACGCGGTGGCGCTCTGCCGCAACGGGCTCACGCGCTACCCGCACTACACGACAGCCCGGCTGATCCTGGCCAAGGCGCTCGTGGCCGACGGCCAGCTCGCCCCGGCCCAGGTCGAGCTCGACGCGATCCTCGAGGCAAGTCCGAAAGACGTGCAGTGCCATCGCCTGGCGGCGGAGATCCAGCGGCGGCTCGGCCACGTCGACGAGGCCGTGAGGCACCTGGAAGCGACGGTCGCCCTCGATCCGAGCGACCGCGAGTCGCAGGGGCTGCTCTCACTGCTGCGGGCGGCCGGGCCGCCGACCGGCGACGCCACCGGGCTCGCGCGAGTGCTGGGCGACGACACGTTCGCGACGGTCACCTTCGGCGCGCTCTGTCTCGAGCAGGGGTGCGTCGAGGAGGCCGCGCAGATCTTCACCCGTATCCTGAGAAAGAATCCGGATCATCGAGAGGCGCGCGACCAACTCGAGGGTGCGCTGCGCGCGCGTCAGCGACGGAAAGGCTAGGTTCGATGCAGGTGTCAACGGCCGAGTTCAAGAAGGGCCTGCGGATCGTCTTCGACGGCAACCCCTACACCATCGTCGACTTCCAGCACGTGAAGCCGGGCAAGGGCGGCGCGTTCGTCCGGACGAAGCTCAAGCACATGAAGCTCGGCAAGGTCATCGACAACACCTTCCGGTCCGGTGAGAAGGTCGAGCTGGTCGACTTCGAAGACAAGCACATGCAGTTCCTCTACCGAGACGACCGCTACCACTTCATGGACACCGAGACGTACGAGCAGGTCTCGCTGTCGGCCGACGAGGTCGGCGACGCGCGCGAGTACCTGAAGGAGAACACCGAGGTGGACGTTCTGTACATCGCCGGCGCGCCGGCGGCGGTCGAGCTCCCGAACTTCGTCGAGCTCGCGATCGCCCGCACCGACCCGGGTGTCCGAGGGGACACGGCCCAGGGCGGGACGAAGCCCGCGACGCTCGAGACGGGCGCCGTCATCCAGGTTCCGCTGTTCCTGAGCGAGGGCGACGTGGTCAAGGTGGACACCCGGACCGACGAGTATCTCGGGCGCGTCGCCGCCGCGGGCGCCTGATGGCGCGGCGACGTCGACCGTCCGGCGGGCGTGAGGCGGCGACCGGCGAGGTCCCGGCCGTCGAGCTCGTGCGGCGTCTCGCGACCTTGCTGACGGAGCTCGGGCTGACGGAGCTCGAGGTGACCGCCGGTGACGTCCGCGTGCGGCTGCAGCGCGGCGGCGTCGCGCCGGCCCCGGCCATTGTCCCGGTCGAGCGGCCGGCCGTCGCGCACACCACCGAGATCGAGTCGGCGGCGGGCGTGACGATCGAGGCGCCGATGGTAGGCACCTTCTATCGGGCGTCCTCGCCGACGGCGGACCCGTACGTCAGCGAAGGCGATCTCGTGAAGGAAGGCCAGATCCTCTGCATCATCGAAGCGATGAAGCTCATGAACGAGATCGAGTCCAAGGTGGCCGGCCGGGTCGTGAAGATCTTCGTGGAGAACGCGCACCCCGTCGAGTTCGGCCAACCCCTGTTCCTGATCGACCCGGCCCGCTGAGCACGGGCGTGCCGCCCACCCGGAACCTCCGCCTGCTCGTCCTCGGCGCGCTCCTGCTCGGCGCTGCGGCGCTGACGCTCGGCTGGCGCGAAGGCCGCCGGTACGAGCGCGGCGGCGCCGAGCGCGCGATCGCGTTCGCGTCCCTCCGCGCGCGCGAGGCGCAGGCGCTGACCGAGGAGGCGATCCATCTGTACGCCGCCGGACAGTTCCCGCGGGCGTGCGAGAAGTTCGGCCTCGCCGCCGCGGACGAGCCGGCGAGCTCCGCGCGGCGTCAGGACGTGATTCGGTGCTTCGAGGGCTGGGGCTGGCACGCGCTCCGCGAGGGCCGTCCCGACGAGGCGACGCTGCTGTTCGGGCAGGGGCTGAGCGAGACGCCGGACGATCCGGCCCTCCTGAAGGGCCTCGGAGTCGCCGCGGTGCACGCGGGCCGGCCGGACGACGCGTTCGCGCCGCTCGAGCGCGCGGCGCAGGCGGAGTACGATCCGGAGGTCCGGCTCCTGCTCGCCCACCTTCACGACCGCCGCGACGATCCCGCGCAGGCAGTGGTGAATCTCAGGGCGGTGCTCGAGCGCGAGCCGACGAACGCGGCCGCGCGCCGGATGCTCGACAAGATCGAGCGCGAGTGGCGCGCCGAGGCCGGCTTCCGGCGCGAGGTCACCCCGCGCTTCGTCGTGAAGTACCGCGACACCCTCGATGCCGAGGTCCGCCGCGAGATCATCGCGCATCTCGAGGCGGCGGCTGCGCGCGTCGGTCGCACCTTGGCGTACGCGCCGCTCCAGCGCACGACGGTCGTGCTGTACGAGCATCACGAGTTCCGGGACGTGACCCGCGTGCACGCGTGGGCGACCGGGCTCTTCGACGGGAAGATCCGTCTCCCGGTCAGCCGCGCCCGGCCGCCGGCCCAGGAGCTCGAGCGCCTGGCCCGCCACGAGTACGCCCACGCCGCCATCCACGATCTGACGCGCGGTCGGGCGCCGCGCTGGCTCCACGAGGGGCTGGCTCAGGTCCTCGAGGGCGCCGCCTCGGACCCCATGCTGCAGACTCCGGCGGGTCTCACGCTCGCCGGCGTAGAGGCCCTGGCCGCCGATTCCGACCCGGTTCGGGCGCGCGCCGGCTACGATATCGCGCTCTGGATCGTCCGCGATCTGCTCGACCGCGGTGGCATCGAGCCCCTGCGCGAGCTACTGGCCCGGCTCGGCGCCGGCGAGACCGTAGCCGAGGCGATACCGCGCGTCTACGGTCTCCGGCTGACCGAGCTGGAATCCCAGTGGCGGCGGGTCCTCGGCGGCTGACGATGTTCCACAAGATCCTGATCGCGAACCGGGGCGAGATCGCGCTGCGAATCATCCGCACGTGCCGCGAGCTCGGCATCCGCTCGGTGCTCGCCCACTCGAAAGCCGACGCCCATTCGCTGCCGATGCGGCTCGCCGACGAGACGATCTGCGTCGGGCCCGACTCGGCGCGGGAGAGCTATCTCAACATTCCCGCGATCATCTCCGCCGCCGCGGTCACCGACAGCGAAGCGATCCACCCGGGCTACGGATTCCTCGCCGAGAACCCGGCCTTCGCCGAGGTGTGCCGCGCCTGCTCGATCACGTTCATCGGCCCTTCGCCCGAGGCGATCCGCCTGATGGGCGACAAGGCCCAGGCGCGCCAGATCGCGATGCAGGCGGGCGTCCCCGTGATCCCCGGCAGCGAGGTCGCGCTGAAGGGCTCGGCCGAGGCGCTCGAGGTGGCCGATCGCATCGGCTACCCCATCATGTTCAAGGCGGCAGCGGGTGGCGGCGGCCGCGGGATGCGGATCGTCCGGGAGCGGGGCGAGGTCGTCCAGGCGTTCGACGCGTGCCAGTCGGAGGCCGGCGCCGCGTTCGGGTCGTCGGAAGTTTACTGCGAGAGGTACATCCAGAACGCGCGCCACGTCGAGGTCCAGGTGCTGGGCGATCGCAACGGCATCCGCGTCCATCTCGGCGAGCGCGACTGCTCCGTCCAGCGGCGCCACCAGAAGCTCATCGAGGAATCCCCCGCGCCGCTCCTGAGCGACCGCACGCGCGACGGCCTGCGTCGCGCCGCGCTCACCGTGGCTTCGGCCGTCAACTACGTCAGTGCGGGCACGGTCGAGTTCCTGGTCGACGAAGGGGGTGACTTCTACTTCATCGAGATGAACACGCGGATCCAGGTCGAGCACCCGGTGACGGAGGTGATCACCGGGATCGATCTCATCCGCGAGCAGATCCGGATCGCGGGCGGCGAGCCCCTCGGTTACCGGCAAGACGCCGTGCGCTTCGAGGGCCACGCGATGGAGTGCCGGGTCAACGCGGAAGATCCCGAGACGTTCGCGCCGAGCGCGGGCCGCGTGACCGCGTGGGTCCCGCCCGGCGGCTTCAACGTGCGCGTCGACAGCCACATGATGGCGCCCTACGCGGTCCCGCCGTTCTACGACTCGCTGCTCGCCAAGATCATCGTGCGCGGCGCCAGCCGCGAGGAGGCGATCGACCGGATGCGCCGCGCCCTCCGCGAGACGGTGCTGGAAGGCGTCAAGACGTCGATTCCGTTCCATCTGCGGGTGCTGGACGATCCGGCCTTCCAGGAAGGCCGCGTCAGCAAGGTGGAGCTGGTCCGACGCCGGGGCTGATGGACCCCTCGCTCTACGTCATCCTCGATCGAACCGCCGCTCGCGGACGCGACCTCGAGGAGATCCTGGACGCGACGATCGCCGGCGGCTGCCGGCTGGTCCAGCTCCGCGAGAAGGAATGGCCCACCGGCCGTCTCCTGCCGCTGGCCGAGCGGCTGCGCGACGGCTGCCGCCGGGCCGGCGTCACGTTCATCGTGAACGATCGCGTCGATCTGGCGGTCGCCGTCGACGCCGACGGCGTCCACCTCGGCCAGGACGATCTGCCCCCTCGCGCCGCCCGGCAGCTCCTGCGGCCGGGGATGGTGCTCGGCCGCTCGACTCACAGCGTGCTCCAGGCCCGAGAGGCCCAGGCGGAGGGCGCGGACTACATCGCGGTCGGCTCGATGTTCCCGACCGAGACCAAGCCCGACTTCCAGCTCGTGGGCCCGGAGCTGATCCGCGCCGTCCGGCCGGAGACCAAGGCCCCTCTCATCGGCATCGGCGGTGTCACCCGCGACAACGTCGCCCAGGTGATCCGCGCCGGCGCCGACGGCGTCGCGGTGATCTCGGCCGTCTGCGGTGCCTCCGATCCGGCCGCCGCGACTCGCGAGCTCCTCGTCGCGATCCGCGCGGAACGTGACTTGACGCGGCGCGGATCGTTATAATGTCGCCGCGCCGACCGGCACCCATCACGTGACCAACGTGACCGAACTCTGCGCCTTACTTTAAGGAGGGCACCGATGATCCGTCACAGGGGCTACCTCGTTCTTGCGCTCGTCGCCATCCTGGCCGTGGCGCTGCTTCCGGCCGCGAATCTGGACGCGCAAGGTAAAGGCACCATCAAGATCGCCACGCAGAGCCCTCTCAGCGGCGGTCAGGCGGCGCTCGGCGAGGGCATCAAGCTCGGCGCGCAGCTCGCCGTCGAGAAATTCAAGGGAACCCTCGAGAAGCAGGGGTTCAAGGTCGAGCTCGTCCCCTTCGACGACCAGGCCAAGCCCGACGTCGGCGTGGCGAACGCGAAGAACATCATCGCCGACAAGGACATCCTCACCGTCATCGGTCACCTGAACTCGGGCGTCGCGATTCCGTCCTCCGAGGTCTACAAGGAAGTCTCGCTCGCGATGATCTCGCCCGCGAATACGAACCCGGTCGTGACCGACCGCGGCTACCCGAACGTCAACCGGGTCTGCGGGCGTGACGACGTCCAGGGCGTCGTCGGCTCCGAGTTCGCGCACGCGACGATGAAGGCGAAGTCGGTCTACATCGTCCACGACAAGACGCCGTACGGCCAGGGTGTCGCCGAGTTCTTCAAGGCCGACGCCGAGAAGAAGGGCATCAAGATCCTCGGCTTCGAGGGCACGGAAGAGAAGTCGAACTTCGATCCGATCGTCACGCCGATGAAGGCGAAGAACCCCGACGTGATCTACTTCGGCGGCATCTACGACCAGGCGGCGCCGTTCTTCAAGCAGTCCCGCGAGAAGGGCGTCAAGGGCAAGTTCTTCGGCCCGGACGGCATGGACTCCTCGGACCTGACGAAGATCGCCGGCAAGGCCGTGGTCGGCATGTACTACACCTCGGCCGCCGGCCCGGCCTCGGAGCTGCCCAGGGCGAAGGCGTTCGTCGAGGAGTTCAAGAAGAAGTTCGGCAAGAACCCCGAGCCGTACGCCGCAGAGGCCTACGACGCCGCCACCATAGCCCTCAAGGGCATCGAGGCCGCCGCGAAGGGCGGCAAGATGCCCAGCCGCGAGGACGTGGCGACGGCGGTCCGCAAGACGAAGCTCCCCAACGGCATCACCGGCGACATCGAGTTCGACGGCAAGGGCGACCGGAAGAAGGCTCTCTACTTCGTCTTGCAGGTCGCCAGCGACGATCCGGGGAAGTGGGGCAACAACAAGATCGTCAAGCAGCTGGCGATCGCCGCTCCCGCCGCCCCCGTCGCCCCCAAGAAGTAAGCGCGGTCCGAGGGGGCAGGGCGGCGACCCTGCCCCCTTCGGACTATTTGGCGAGCGCATGGACGTCGAGCTCCTCATCGGGATCTTTCCTCAGGTTCTTCTCGACGGCATCATCCTCGGCTTTATGTACGCGCTCATCGCCCTCGGCTACACGATGGTGTACGGCGTGCTCGAGTTCATCAACTTCGCCCACTCCGAGATCTTCATCTTCGGCGCCTTCGTCGGCGTCGAGGTTCTGCTCGGTCTCAAGAGCATCGGGCTCCTCGACGGCCTCCCGTGGCCCCTCGTGCTCGTGCTGGTCTTGGTGGCGGGCATGGCGGCCAGCGGGCTGCTCGCGGTCACCGTGGAGCGGGTCGCGTATCGCCCCCTGCGCGGCGCGCCTCGGCTGATTCCGTTGATCTCGGCCATCGGCATCTCGTTCTTCCTGCAGGACCTCATCCGGCTCGTCGAGTCGCTCTGGCGAAACGCCTTCAACCTGGTCTACCCGACGATGGACGTCCTCAACCTGCGCTTCGAGCTCAGCGAGACGATCGACGTGTCGGTCAAGTCGCTGGTGGTCATCGGCGGTGCGCTGCTGATGCTCTGGGCCCTGCACCTGATCGTCAACCGCACGAAGGTCGGCACCGCCATCCGCGCGGTGGCCGAGGACCAGGCGGCGGCGAGCCTCATGGGCATCGACGTCAACCGGATCATCTCGCTCACGTTCCTGATCGGCGGCGCGATGGGCGGCGCCGCGGGGGTGCTCTTCGGCGTCCAGTACGGGCTGATCAATCCCTACAGCGGCTTCATTCCGGGCCTGAAGGCGTTCACCGCGGCGGTGCTCGGCGGGATCGGGAACATCCCGGGTGCGATGGTCGGCGGGCTCGTTCTCGGGCTGCTCGAGGCCTTCGCCGCGGCGTACCTGTCGCTCCTCACCGGCGGCGCCTTCGGCGCCGAGTACAAGGACATCCTCGCCTTCTCGATCCTGATCTTGATCCTGATCTTCCGGCCCAAAGGCCTGCTCGGCGAAGTCGTGCGGGAGCGCGCGTGATCCGGTCGCCGATCGCCGTCGCGCTGGTGGGGCTGTCGGCGCTCGCGGTCGCCACCTTTCCCCGGTCCGTCCTCGTCTTTCTCTTCTTCCAGGGCTCGCTGCTGTACGTGTTCAAGGCGCGTATGCCGGAGCCGCTCCGCTGGGGCCTCCTGGCGGTCAGCCTCCTGGTGCTGATGCCGACCATCGGCTACTTCAACAGCTACTATCTGGAGGTCGCAACCCAGGTCGGGATCTTCGTCGCGCTGGCGCTCGGTCTCAACATCGTGGTCGGGCTGGCCGGGCTCCTCGACCTCGGCTACGTCGCCTTCTTCGCGGTCGGCGCGTACTCGTGGGCCATCTTCGGCTCGCCGCACGCCAACATCATCTTCGGCGGCGAGAGCTTCCCGCTGGCGGGCTGGTGGTTCTACGTGTTCCTCTTCGTCGGGCTCGGCACCGCCGCGATCACCGGAATCCTGCTCGGGCTGCCCGTGCTGCGGCTGCACGGCGACTATCTGGCCATCGTCACCCTCGGCTTCGGCGAGGTCATCCGGGTCCTCGCCAACAATCTCGACAAGCCGATCAACTTGACGAACGGCCCCAAGGGGATCACGCCGATCTTGCGGCCGCCGACGCCGTTCGGGATCCCGTACGGCGAGTTCTTCTACTTCTTGGCCCTGCTCATCGTCGTCGCGGTCATCGTCGTCAACCGTCGGCTCGAGGATTCCCACATCGGGCGGGCGTGGGAAGCGATCCGCGAGGACGAGCTGGCGGCGCGGGCGATGGGGGTGTCGCTCGTGCGCATGAAGCTGATGGCCTTCGCCTGCGGCGCCTCGTTCGCCGGCGTGATGGGCGTGCTCTTCTCGGCCAAGCAGGTGTTCATCAACCCCGAGTCGTTCACCTTCCTCGAGTCGATCGGCGTGCTCGCCATGGTCATCCTGGGCGGGATGGGCTCGATTCCCGGCGCGATCGTCGGCGCCACCGTCGTGACCGTGCTCAACCTCCAGGTGCTGAAGGGGTTCTCGCTGTGGCTCAACGAGCTGAAGAACGCGGGGGTGACCATCCTCGGCTTCAGCCTCGCCGATCTCCCGACTCAGTTCGAGCCGGCCAAGTACGAGCGCATGGGCGCCGCCGCCAGCGCGAGCTGGCCCATTGAAGTCGGCCCCAGCCTCGCCCGGACCACGCCCGGCGGCCGCGTAGAGCCGCGACCGTGCCGGCCCTGTTCGAAGCCCGCGGCGTCACGAAGAGGTTCGGCGGGCTCACGGCGCTGCACGACGTGCACTTCGCGATCGACCGGGGGATCTCGTCGATCATCGGGCCGAACGGCGCCGGCAAGACGACCCTGTTCAACATCTTCACGGGGCTCTACGCCGCGGACGAGGGCAGCGTGACCTTCGGCGACCGGTCGCTGCTCGGCCTGCGCCCCGATCAGATCACCGCCCTCGGCATCTGCCGCACGTTCCAGAACATCCGGCTCTTCGCCAACATGACCGCGATCGAAAACGTGCTGGTCGGCATGAATTCCCGTATCTCGCTCCGATTGTGGGATGTCCTCGCGCGCAGCCCCGGCTTCCACCGGACCGAATCCGAGCTCGCGGCCCGCGCGGTTCGCCTGCTCGACCGCGTCGGGCTCCAGGCCCGCGCGAACGTCGTCGCGCACAACTTGCCGTACGGCGATCGGCGACGGCTCGAGCTCGCGCGGGCGCTCGCGTCCGAGCCCGCGCTGCTGCTCCTCGACGAGCCGACCGCCGGGATGACGCAAGGCGAGGCGTCCGCGCTGATGCATCTCCTGCGCGGCCTCGTCGCAGACCTGGGGCTCGCCATCATCCTGATCGAGCACAACATGCGCGTGGTCATGGAGGTCTCCGATCGCGTGACCGTGCTGGATCACGGCGAGAAGATCGCGGAAGGGCCGCCGCGCGAGGTCCAGGCCGACGCGCGCGTGATCGAGGCCTATCTGGGCAAACGCGGGCCGGGTCCGAGGTCGAGGCCCCGTGCCTAAGGTCGAGTCGCTCGACGCCGCGTATGGCGAGATTTGAGCGCCTCGGTATGGCTGCCCCTGCTCTGCCTGATTGGCGCAGCGCGCGTCTGGCTGTTCGCCGCAGCGTTGCCGCCCTTCCACCACGTGGACGAAGCCTTCCACTACGACCTCGTCGTCAAGTACGCGCGCGGCCACGTCCCCCGTCGGCTCACCGACGAGCCGCTGGATCCAGCGACCCGCGAGGCGATCGTCCTGTTCGGCACGGGCATTTCGACTCCTCGCCCCGACTCGATCCTGCTGCACCGCAGCCCCGAATACCTGAATCCCCGTTCGCCCGATGGAGTCCCGCCACCGGTGTGGACGGCGCCTCCCGCCATGCGCGCTGCCGCCCTGCCGTGGGGGACCCGAGAGTGGGATCGCCTCAACTACGAAGCCGTCGAGCCCCCGCTCTACTACGCCGTCGCCGGTGTCTGGCATCGTCTGGGGACCGCTCTCGGACTCGCGGGCGGCCGGCTCTTCTACTGGACCCGATTCCTCAACGCGCTCCTGGAAGCGGCGCTGGTGGCGGTGGCAGTCGTTGCCGCGCGCCTCGCGGTGACCGAGGCGCCGGTGCGTGCCGTCGGCGTGGCGCTCTTCGTCGCGCTCGTGCCGCGAGGAACCTTCTACGGCGTGAGCAATGATGCCCTGACGCCGCTGACGAGTGGCCTCGCGTTCTGTGCGCTCCTGCGGCTCGCACGCGACTCGGCGCCATCCGTGACCCTCTCGATCGGAGCCGGCGCTCTCGTGGCCGCCGCGCTGCTCACGAAAGCGACCACCATCGCGATGCTCATCGTCCTCGTGATCGCATTGGTCAGCCGTCGTCCGTGGGCGAGTCGGGCTGAAGCCGTCGCAGCCATCGCGGCCCTCGCGAGCGTGACGATCCCGGTCCTGGGGTGGCACAGCCTCTACTGGATCGCGGGAGCGTCCTCCGCATCGACGCAGAAGGCCGTGGCCCTCGGGTGGACTCCCAAGGCGCTGAGCGAGCTCTGGCCCCACCCGATTCTCGGGCCCGGGTTCGTCACGCTGTTCCTTCGCGAGCTACTCGCGACTTTCTGGCGGGGCGAGCTCGTCTGGCATCTGGTCCCGATCGGCTGGCCCGGTCTGGACCCCGTATTCGTCGGATCCACCCTCGTGTGCGTCGCGGCGGCCATCGCCAGGCGCCCCAGACGGGCTCTAATCGGCATCTGGAGCGCGGCCGCGGCCGTTCTCTGTACCATCGCGCTCCTCGCGCTGCTGTCCATCCGGTTCAACTTCGGCGCTCGCACGCAGTTCCCCTCACCGAGCGCGCCATACTTCACCGCGGGGCGACTCCTCTTCGGCGTGCTCGTGCCCATCGCGGTCCTCTACGTCAGCGGGCTAGCCCGGATTCTGCGGAACGATCGCCGGGCCGTCGCGGCGCTCGCGGCACTGCTCCTCGTGCTCGCGGGCGCCGAGGTGGCGACGACCCGCGAGATCTTCGGCAGTGCCTACAACTGGTTTCATCTACCCTAGATCGGGGGGAAGGCCGCGTGCTCAAAGTCGAGTCGCTCGACGTCGCGTACGGCGAGATTCGGGCGCTCAAGGGCGTCGGGCTCGAGGTGGGCCAGGGCGAGATCGTCACCATCCTCGGGAACAACGGCGCCGGCAAGACGACCACGCTCAAGACGATCTCCGGGCTGCTCCATCCGACGCGCGGCACGATCACGCTCGAGGACCAATCGCTCCTGCGCGTGGCGCCGCACGCCATCGTGTCGCGGGGCGTGGCTCACGTGCCGGAAGGACGACGGATCTTCAACCGCCTGACGGTCCGCGAGAACCTCATGATGGGCGCCTACCTCCGAAGCGACTCGGGCATCGGCGCCGATCTCGAGCGGGTCTTCGGGCTCTTCCCGCGGCTCTCGGAGCGGCTGACCCAGGTGGCCGGCACGCTGTCGGGCGGCGAGCAGCAGATGCTCGCGATCGGTCGCGCGCTCATGGCCAGCCCGCGGCTCCTCCTGCTCGACGAGCCGAGCATGGGGCTGGCGCCGGTTCTCGTGGAGCAGATCTTCGACACGATCACCGACATCAACCGCCAGGGCATGACCATCTTGTTGGTGGAGCAGAACGCCGCCATGGCGCTCTCGATCGCGCACAGGGGGTACGTACTGGAGACTGGCGAGATCGCGCTCACGGGGACCGCGGCCGAGTTGTCGGACAACGCCGACGTCCGGCGAGCATACCTGGGCGAATAGCGCCATTGTGGGACTCCCGGCCGACGATCACCCTCATGGAGACGGCGCGTCCGTGAAGTCTCGCGTCTGGGCGTGGCTCGCGGTCGCGCTGGTGGTCACGGTCGCGGCGGGGATCAGGGTCAGGCTGCTCGATGTCCCTCTCGATCGTGACGAGGGCGAGTACGCGTACTTCGGCCAGCTCCTCCTCGGTGGCGTCCCGCCGTACGCCCAGGCCTACAATCTCAAGCTCCCCGGAATTTACGGCGTCTACGCCCTGGCGATGGCCGCGTTCGGACAGACGCCCGCGGGGATTCGCACCGGCCTCATCTTGATCACCTCGGCCACCACGGTGGCCACCTATCTGCTCGGCGCCCGTCTGGGCGGAGCCAGAGTGGGTGTCGCCACCGCCGCTCTGTTCGCCGCGCTGTCGCTCAATCCCAAGACGCTCGGCATCGCTGCCTACGCCGAGCACTTCGCGCTGCTCCCACTCGTCGCGGGAGCCCTCGTCTTGTGGAGAGCCGCCGGCGAGCGGCGACCGATCGTCCTGTGCGCCTGCGGGACCCTGTTCGGCCTCGGCCTGCTGGTGCGTCAGAGCGCGGCGCCCTTCGTCGCGGGCGGGGTTTTGTATCTCCTCGTCTCCCGACGTGACGGCCCTGAACCGCCTCGTATCGGACGTGGTCACGCCATCGCCGTCTTCCTCGTGGGTGCCGCGGCGCCGAGCGCGCTCACGTGTCTCGGACTCCTCGCGGCCGGCACGTTCAGAACCTTTTGGTTCTGGGCGTTCACGTACGCCCCTCACTACCAGGCAGACTTGTCGACGGGATGGGGAAATCTCGTCCGGACGCTCGGCGCCGTGGCGCCGTCCACGTCGGTGACGCTGGCCCTCGCCGCCATCGGTCTCGGCGCGGCCCTCCGCGAGGATCGCCGAGACCGGCGGGCATACGTGCTGATCCTGGCGGTGTCGTCTCTGCTGGGAACAATGATGGGCCTCCAGTTCAGGCCGCATTATTTCCTGATCGCGGTCCCCGTGCTGGCCCTGCTCGCGAGCCTCGGGCTGGCGGCCCTCGCCGAGCTTCCGGCGGTCTGGCGTTCCGGCAGGCTCCGACTAGTTCTGCCGTGCGTCCTGCTCGTGGCGGCACTCGGCCAGCCGCTGTACGCGTCGCGCGCCGTCCTCTTCGAGCTCGCGCCGGTCCAGGTGTCGCGAGCGATCTACGGACGAAATCCGTTTCCAGAGTCGGTGGAGATCGCGCGCTACATCCGCGCCCATAGCGAGCCCGCCGACCGGATTGCCGTCGTCGGGTCGGAGCCGCAAATCTATTTCTACTCGTCCCGTCGATCGGCGACCGGCTTCATCTATACCTATCCGCTCATGGAGCTCCAGCCGTACGCGTCCGCGATGCAGCGGGACATGATCCGGGAGATCGAGACCGCCGCGCCGCGGTTCCTGCTCTTCGTCAGCGCGACCCGATCGTGGAATGCTCAGCCGGGCTCCGATCAGACGATCTTTCGCTGGTTCGAGGCCTATCAGCGCGGCTTCGCCCGGGTCGGTGTGGCCGATATCGTCTCGCCGCATGAGACCGTGTACCGCTGGGGTGACGCCGCCAGCGGGTACGCGCCGCGCTCGGACGTCTGGCTCATGGTCTTCGAGCGGGCACGCTCACGATGAGCGAGTCGGATCGGACGATCTCCGCTGGCTCGACCAGTGCCAGAAACGATTCGACCGCGTCGGCGTCGTCGACATGCGCTCGCCCGGCCAGACGCGCTATCTTTGGGGCGAAGCGGCGACGGCCTGCACGCCTGTCGCGGACCGCTGGATCGCCGTCCACGAGCGACGCCGGGGCGGCCGCCGACAACGAAAGGACCCGGCCATGAGAAGCCACGGCTTGACCTTCGAGCAGCACGAAGTCGGCGCCACCTTCCGCACGCTCAGCCGGACCGTGTCGGAGACCGACATCGTGACCTTCGTCAACTTGTGCGGGTTCACCGAGCCGCTTTTCATGGACATGGAGTACGTCGCGCGCGAGTCGGTATTCAAGCGGCGCGCGGCGCCGGGTGCCTTGACGTTCGCCCTCTCCGAGGGGCTCATCATGCAGACCGGGCTCATTCACGGCACGGGGATGGCGTACCTGGGCGGCGAGATGCGCCTGACGGCGCCGGTGCTTGAGGGCGACACGCTGACCGTCGCAATCAAGGTCATCGACAAGCGAGAGACCAAGAAGACCGACCGCGGGATCGTCACCTACCTCCACCGCGTGCTCAATCAGCGCGACGAGCAGGTGCTGGAGGCTCGCGTGCAGCGGATGATCCGCCGCGACAGCCGCTGAGCCTGTCGCTCGCGTACAATCGCTACGGAGCCAATCCTCGGATGGAGGTTCGGGAGTGAACGCCAGGATCGTCCAGATCAGCGTCTCGCGCGGCGGAGTACCCAAGACGGCGGTTCCCATGGCGCGGGTGACTACCGAGGGACTCGAGGGTGACGCGCAGCGTGACCGTGAGCATCACGGCGGGCCGGAGCGCGCCGTCTGTCTCTACTCGATCGAGGCGATCGAGCGTCTGCAGGCGGAGGGTCATTCGATCGCGCCCGGGAGTATCGGCGAGAACGTGACGGTGGAAGGGCTCGATTGGTCCGCCCTCGTGCCGGGTGACCATCTGCTTCTCGGTGACCACGTCCTCGTCCAGGTGACGCGTTACACGAGCCCCTGCGTGAACATCCAGGGCTCCTTCAAGGACGGCGAGTTCGGCCGCGTCTCCCAGAAGCGTCACCCCGGCTGGAGCCGCGTGTACGCTCGGGTGCTCGTCGAGGGGACGATTCGCCGCGCCGATCCGGTGCGTCGACTCGACGAGATCCGGGCCGCCGAGCTCACCGCCGCCGCCTCGAGGTGAGCCGCCGGGCCTCCGTCGTCATCATCGGCGGCGGTGTTACCGGCGCCTCGATCGCCTTTCACCTCACCATCGCGGGTGTACGCGACGTCATCCTGCTCGAGCGACGGACCCTGGCCTCCGGCGGCACCGGCCGATCCGTCGGGATCGTCCGTCAGCTCTACCCCACCGCCGAGACCAGCCAGATGGTCGTGCGGTCGCTCGGCGTCTTTCAGCGCTTCCGTGATGCTGTCGGCGGCGAATCGGGCTACGTCGCGTGCGGCGCGTTGATCGGTGTCTCGCCGGCCATGCGCGCGAAGCTCGAGGCGACGGTCAAGCTCCAGCGGTCGGTCGGCGTCCGCGCCGAGGTGCTGGAGCCCCGTGACCTCGCCCGCGTCGAGCCGCGGATCGATCCCGAGCACCTCGGCGCAGTCCTCTACGAGCCCGACTCGGGCTATGGGGACCCCACCGCCGTGACGAATGGCTACGCGGACGCGGCGCGCCGCAACGGCGCGCGCATCGAACAGGGCGTCGAAGTCGTGGCGATCGAGAGCTCCGCCGGCCGCGTCACCGGTGTCGAGACCGCGACGGGCGATTACATCGATGCGCCGATCGTGGTCAACGCGGCGGGCCTCTGGTCCCCGGCCGTCGCGCGCCTGGCCAACATCGAGCTGCCGATCCTGGTCGGCCGCCACCCCGTGTTCGTGGTCGAGCGCGACGCGTCGTTCGGGCGTCCGCACCTGGTCTATCTCGACCTCGCGGGCGGCAGCTACGCGCGGCCCGAGACCGGTGGGCTCACCCTCACCGGCTCGCTCACCGACGACGAGAGGCAGCATCCGATGGAGCCCGAGCTGCTCGGTGCCGATGTAGGGCTCGACGAAGCCGCGGAGGTTCTCGAGCGCACCGGCCGCGCGATCCCGCGCCTGGCCGAGGCGCGCTACCGCCGCGGCTGGGCCGGGGCCTTCGACATCACGCCGGACTGGATGCCGATCCTCGACGAGTCGCCGCTGCGGGGCTTCTGGATCGCGGCCGGCATGAGCGGGCACGGCTTCAAGCTCTCGCCCGCCGTCGGCGAGATGATGGCGGCGCTGATCACCGGAGCGACCGCCCCGGTCGATCCGGCGCCGTTCGCCTTCGGGCGCTTCGGCGCGAAGGGCTCGAGCGGGACGTTCGTCGCGTCCTACCTGGGTTGACGGGGCCGACGCGTCAGGCGCGGGCGACCGGCAGCTCGACCGTGAATGTCGTGCCCGTCCCGCCCACGCTCTCTACGCGAATCCTCCCGCCGACCGACTCCACGATCGTCCTGGTGATCGCGAGGCCGAGACCCGTGCCGGCGATGTCGCGAGTGGCCGTGCTCTTGACCCGGTAGAATTTGTCGAACACGTGAGGGAGGTCGCGGGCCGGGATCCCAAGGCCCGTGTCCGACACGCGGATCGTCACGGTCCCGGCGCCGTCACCACCCGCGGAGAACGCGGCAGAGACCGTCACCTTCCCGCCCGACGGCGTGTACTTGACGCCGTTGTCGATGAGGTTGACCAGCGCCTGCTTGAGGCGAATCGGCGCAGCCGTGACGATTGCCTCCGCGGGCAGATCTGCGCGGAGCTCGATCGTCTTACGCTGGGCGTTGGGCCGCACGATCCGCAGCGCCTCCTCGGCGACGGGTACAAGGTCCATCGGCTCGCGGGCGGCGTCAAGGCCGGCTTCGATCTTGCCGATGTCGAGGAGGTCAGTGACCAGGTCGGCCATGTGCTGAGCCGTATCGCGGATGTCCTGGCACTGCTTCTCGAACCCCGGGTTCGTCGGCCCCGCCATTCGCAGCAGGTCCGCAAGCCCCGCAATGACCGTGATCGGGCTCTTGAGATCGTGCGAGACGGTGTTGACGAAGTCGTTCTTCATCTGCTCGAGGTTCTTCAGCAGCGTGATGTCGCGAAGGACCACCGCCAGTCCCACCGGCTCGCCGAAGGGCGTGACGACCTGGACCATACTCGCCTGCGCGATCCGGCCGTCGGGCAGCGGTAGCTCGGAGATCCCGGGCGTGCCCTTCACGAACAGCTCACGCAGCGGGCCGTAGTCGACGACCTCGAGCAGCGGCCGGCCCTCGACGGTGTCGGGGGCCAGGCCCAGCATCTGGCGCACGGCTCCGTTCGCCAGCAGCACGAGGCCGCCCTGGTTCATCGCGATGACCGCATCGGCGGTGCTGCCGAGCACGCCGAGCATCGTCATGCGCTCGTCGGCGAGCGTCTGGTAGGCCTGCGAGGTCTCGAGCGCCGCCGAAAGCCCGGCCGCCAGTAGCGTGGCCACGTGTGACGTCGTCGTCGCCGTACGTGATCGGCGGCCGGCCGGCGAACAGCAAGGCGCCGAGCACGTCGAGCCCTCGACGGATCGGCACCGCCAGGGTCGCGCGCAGGCCCGCCGCGCTGAGGACGCCCTCGAGATCGTGGACGCCGTCGCGCAGACGGGTCAGGTCTTCGACCCGTAGCGCCTGTCCCGTAGTGATCGCGCGGCCCGGCACGCCTTCGTAGAGCGAGAATCCCCGCCGGCTCACGGCGCCGGCGTCGAGACCGGCGAGCGTGTGCACGAGATAGCTGCCCTTCTCGGGATCCGAGAGGCACACCGCGAGGTAGTCGTGCGGCAGCACGCCGCCCGCGTGATCGCCGAGCGTCTGGAAGAAGTGCGTCGGAATCGGCGAGCGAAACAGCTCGATGAGGAGCTCGCTGAGCCGCGTCAGCCGCTCGGGCTGGCTCATGCCGGTACGGACGCCGCGCCGCAGCGCGCACGCGCCAGCTCGGCGAGCTCGGCGCCGCTCGGAACCGGGTCGATCGGACCGACCACCGTAACGTTCCGGATCACGCCCTGCTTGTCGATCAGGAACATGCCCTGCTCGTGCGCGGTCATCGCGTGGTGGTGGAGGCGTCGCACGAAGTTCCGGTTCATGACGTCGAAGAACGCTCCGCGCGTCTGGTTGACGCTGTCGCCGTGCGTGAACGCGTGGGCGAAGCTCACCACGGCGGTGCGCGTCGCCTCGAGCACGCCCCGGTCGCCCAGGCCGTACACCGCAAAGAGCCGCTTGTCGGGATCGCACACGAAGGGGAAGGGCAACGGCGACCGCCCGAAGTAGCGTCGGGCGCTCTCAAGAAGGTTCGGTGCCACCTGGATCACCTCGGTTTCGGCGCTCTGGAGCGCGTCGTAGTTGCTCCTGATTCCGTCCGTATAGATGCGACAGAAGGGGCACGTGAAGCCGCGCGAGAACCACACGACCACGTTGCGTTGGTCACGGTAGGAGGCCAGATCCACCATCGGCCCGCGGACCGACGGAAGCGAGAAGAGGGGCGCGCTCTCGCCGACAGAGGGCTGCTCGAATGTCTGCTCTCCAGTTCCCATGGTCTCCGCCGTCGCTGACCGCGTCGTCCCGAATACGGGGCAAGAGCCGTACCAATGGTAACTAGCTGTTTCATATGTATTTATTGGCCTATTCCGCGGTGGCGAACGGTAATTTCCGGTCGAACTGGCCAGGAATCGGCCAATCGTCGGTGGCCCTGCTCTCCGGGCGGCCGTTCGGTGGGCGGGCTCGCGACGAGCGTCGTGGACGAAGAGGGCTTCACGTGGGACCTCGGGGCCGCCTCGACATTGCGCCGGCACGACAGCTCCGGCGGTCTCGGTCGGCATTCGTCCGGGACAGTGAGTCCCGCCCTCCGAGTCACATGTGTCAGGGCACGGTGGCCCGACCGTCGCCCGGAGACCCGCGACCCGATCGGGGCCGGAATCGTGCCGTGATATCAATATCGTGTGCGCCACCTCGATGAGCCGGGGCTGGCTCGTCCCTTGCACCCTTAGGCGCCTCCGGCGGACTGCGCCAACACCAGTGCGATGAGTACCCAAGGGCTGAGGCTCGAGCATCCTGAGGTCGTCCAGGCGCCCGGCGCGCTGAGGCTCTCGCTGACTGAACGCGTGGCGCGGGCGGAGCGTCCGCTCGCCATGGTGCTGTTGCTACAGCTCGCCCTGTCGGCGGTGCTGGTCGTTCTCATGGCGGTGAGGAGCCCCGGGAACGCTCACCCCGACGAGGCTCTCCATTTCGCGGCCGCTGAGTACTTTCGGAAGCACTGGCTCCCACCATCGGTGGGCGCGCCCGGCACCGAGTCGTCGTATAGCGGATACGGCTTCTCCTATCTGAATGAAGCCGACATCGTCTACTTGGCCTTCGGCAAGGCCGCCGCAGTCGCTGGCGTCTTCGGGATTGCGCGCGGCCTCGCGATGCGATGGCTCCAGGTGATGCTCTACTTCGGACTGGTCGCCTGGATGATGTTTCGCGCCAGACGATTCACCCCGGCACTCGGCTTCCTACTGTTGACCCCGCAGGTCTGGTACGTCTTCTCGTACCTCAACGGGGACGCATTGCCCTTCGCGCTCCTCACGGTCCTGCTGGTGGAGCTCGGCTGGCCCGACTCCAGCGTCCGTCGCTTCGTGAAGGGCACCCGGGCGAGACCGACGCCAGGGGTTTTCGTCGTGGGCGCGCTGCTCGGCCTCCTCGCCCTCTCCAAGCTGAACTATCTGGTCAGCTTCGTGTTCCTCGGCTGGGCCATCCTGTGGCTCAGGAGCGAAGTTCGACACTGGGGGCGGATCGCGCTCCTTGCGGCGATCGCGGCCGTCATCGCGTTGCCGTGGGTCGCCTACCACGGCTGGGTGAACGACTGGGAGACTGGGACACGCGTGGCGGACTATTCGGAGCAGGTCGCGGCGCCGGAGATGAAGCCTTCAGCGCAGGCGAGCCCCGACTCGTTTCGGTTCCGAGCCCTGCGGACGAAGGGAGTATCGCTGTGGGATGTCCTCGTGACGCTGGACTGGGTGAGGCTGTCCTTCCGGAGCTTCTGCGGTCTCTACGGATGGATGACCGTCGCGGCGGATCCGTGTGTCTATCGCGCGTTCGGAGGCCTCTATGCCGTCTTGCTGGCGATCCTCGTCTTCCCGTCGCTCAGAGGAGGGTCGCCCGGCGCTCGGTCCCTGCTGGTCGGCTTCATGGTCTGCGCCACGCTCGTCTTCGCGCAATCAGCCTACCGGTCCTGGGTGTACGACTTCCAGGGACAGGGGCGGTACCTGTTTCCCATTCTGCCGATGCTGTTCTTCTACTGGCGGCAGTGCGAGGCAGCGCCTCTACGCCTTCCCGCGCTCGTCGTGACGGCGCTGCTCGGCACTTACGGGCTGCTCTCCTTCGCCCTGATCGGGCTCCGCACCCTCGCCTGAGGACTGGAACTATGCTGAACATGGCGAACGCCGGACGCTTCGTGTCGACTCCCCGGCCGGGGGCGCGGTCGTGAGCGCGCGCGCCTTTCGCGATCTCCGCGAGTTCAAGTCGTGGAACGACGCGATGGTCGAGAAGTACGACGTCGAGCAGTTCCACAATCATCCGAGCCCGCTGATCCGGTACATCGAGCGCAAGCGGGTCCGTCGCATCCTGGCCCTCCTCGCCGCGCACCCCGGGGATCGAGTGCTGGAGATCGGCTGTGGTGCCGGAAACATCCTGGCGCAGCTACCAAGTGCACGGCGGTGCGGGATCGATCTCGCCGAGTCGCTGCTCGCGAAGGCGGCGCGGCGGCTGGCGAAGCACGGCACGCTCGTGCAGGGCGACGCCGAGCACCTGCCCTTCCGGGATCGCGCGTGGGAGCGGGTGTACTGCTCGGAGGTTCTCGAGCACATCCCCTCGCCGGGCACGGCCCTCGCCGAGATGCGCCGGATCGTCGCGGACGGAGGCGTCGCCGTCGTCTCCGTGCCGAACGAGCGCCTGATCAACACGCTCAAGGCAATGCTGCGCGCGAGCGGTCTCTACCGCGTTCTGCTGGGCGCGCGCTCCGGCGACTATCAGATGCCGGAGCGCATGGACGACGAGTGGCACCTGCACGTCTTCGATCTCGCCGGGCTGCTGGCGATGATCCCGACAGGGCTGCGGGTCACGCGGATCGAGGGCATTCCGTTCCGGTGGCTCCCGCTGCGCTACGTTGTGCGCTGCGAATCCGATGGTCGGGACGGTGGACAGCGTGCTCGCGGCTGACGCCACTTCGGCGCGGGCGCGCGGCTGGAGCTGGCCAGCGGTGCAACTCCCCCCGGACGTCATCGCGATCGTGCTGCTGTCGCTCGAGAAGGTCTCGGTGGCCGGTCTGCCAGGGTGGGCGCATTTTCTCCGCCGCAAGCCTGAAACCGCGGTGACCCGGTGACGGCGGCAGCAGGCTCCGCTCCAATCTGCCATGAGGCGTGATGACTGACCCCGAAGGCATCTCGGTCGTCCTGCCGGTCCTCAATGAGCGCGACAACCTGGAGCCGCTCCACGCCCGCCTCACGGAGGCGCTCAAGCCGCTCGGTCGTGACTACGAGATCATCTACGTGGATGACGGCTCCAGCGACGGCTCGTGGGAGGTGCTGCGAGCGCTCGCCGCGGGGGAGTCCAGCGTCCGTCTGGTTCGGCTGCGGAAGAACTTCGGGCAGACGCCGGCGCTGTCGGCGGGCATCGCGCACTCGCGCTACCCGATCCTCGTCACGCTGGACGCGGATCTGCAGAACGATCCTCACGACATTCCGCGGCTGCTCGAGGCGCTCGGCGATTCCTACGACGTGGTCTCCGGGTGGCGCAGGCACCGCAACGATCTCTGGCTCTCGCGGCGCCTGCCCTCGAACGCGGCGAACTTCCTCATCCGCAAGGTCAGCGGCGTGCCACTCCACGACTTCGGGTGCACGCTCAAGGCCTACCGGCGCGAGGTCATCGAGGATGTGAGCCTCTACGGCGACATGCACCGCTTCCTGCCTGTGCTCGCCGCGTGGGTCGGCGGTCGCGTGACCGAGATGGAAGTGACGCACCACCCGCGGACTCACGGCGTGTCGAAGTACGGGCTGACTCGGATCTTCAAGGTGCTCGTCGATCTGATCACCTTGAAGTTCATCGGCGATTTCTCGGCGCGCCCCAACTACATCTTCGGCGGCTTCGGGCTCCTGAACCTCACCTTCGGCGCCCTCGCGCTCGCCGTGGTCGCCTATCGCGTCCTGGTCCTACATCACCTGGAAGCGACGCCGCTGGTCTTCCTGATGGTGCTCTTCTCGATCACCGGCATTCTCTCGCTGTTCATCGGCTTCCTGGCCGACATCATCATCCGCGGCTTCTACGACCCCAGGCGCAAGCCCACCTACTACGTGCGCGAGTCGGTGGGAGTCGACCGGCCGGACTAGACGACGTGTGCGGCATCGTCGGTAACGTCCTCGCGCGCGGGGACCGGACGCCGGATCCGGCTGTCCTGAAGCGGATGAACGACCGGCTCGCCCACCGGGGCCCCGACGACGAGGGCTTCTTCGTCGAAGGCCAGGCCGCGCTGGCGATGCGACGGCTCAAGATCATCGATCTCGCGACGGGGCACCAGCCGATGAGCGGCGAGGACCGCCGCGTCTGGGCGGTCTTCAACGGCGAGATCTACAACTACCGCGAGCTGACCGCCGAGCTCACCGGCCGCGGCCACACCTTCCTGACCCGCTCCGACACCGAGGCCATCGTGCACGGGTACGAGGAGCGCGGGCTCGCCGCGCTCAACGATCTCGAGGGGATGTTCGCGTTCGCGCTCTGGGACGCCCCGGCGCGCACGCTCGTCCTCGCGCGCGACCGGCTCGGGATCAAGCCGCTCTACTATGCGGTCCTGGCCGACCAGATCGTCTTCGCCTCCGAGCTCCGGGCCCTCGTCGAGCACCCGGCGATCGACCGCGCCCTCGACCTGACGGCGCTGTCGCGCTACCTCGCCCACGAGTACGTTCCGGCGCCGGCGTCGATCTTCCGCTCGATCCGGAAACTGCCGGCCGGCCACTGGCTGACGTACACCGAAGGGCGCGTCAAGATGGAGCCCTACTGGACGGTCCCGTTCCGCCCCGATCGCGCGATCGGCGCCGCGGAGGCGGTCGAGAGGCTCCGGAGCGTCCTCGACCTCGCCGTGCGCCAGCACCTGGTGAGCGACGTGCCGCTGGGCGTGTTTCTCTCCGGCGGGATCGATTCGAGCGCGGTCGCGGCCTTCGCCGCCCGGCACGTCGGCGGCCGTCTCAAGACCTTCTCGATCGGCTTCGAAGATCCATCGTTCGACGAATCGGCTCACTCCCGCCGTGTGGCGCAGGCGCTCGGCACGGACCACCACGAGGAGGTGCTGGACGCCCGTGGAGCGTGCGAGCTCGTCGAGCGACTGCCGGATCTCCTCGACGAGCCGCTCGGCGACGCGTCGCTGATCCCGACGTTCCTGCTCTCGCGCTTCACGCGCCGCTCGGTGGCCGTGGCGCTCTCGGGCGACGGCGGCGACGAGCTGTTCGCCGGCTACTCGACGTACCAGGCTCATCGTCTCGCCCGCGGCGTCGAGGTGATCCCGCGATGGCTCCGGCGTGGGCTCATTCGCCCCGCCGTCGAGCGCCTCCCGGTCTCGCTCAGCAACCTGAGCCTCGACTTCAGGCTCAAGCGGTTCCTCGAAGGAATGGACTACGCCGACGTCGAGCGCCATGCCGTCTGGCTCGGCTCGTTCACGCCGGCCGAGCAGCGGGAACTGTTCACACACGAGACGCTCGGGCGCATGGAGGCGCCGCCGTCGTACGCCGCGTTCCACGAGATCCTCGCGTCTGCGCCGCCGGTGGAAGGCCTCGAGCGTATGCTCTACCTCGACCTGAAGGGCTACCTCGGCGAGGGGGTTCTGACGAAGACCGACCGTGCCAGCATGGCCTGTTCCCTGGAGGTCCGGGTGCCGCTCCTCGATCGTCGCGTCGTCGAGCTGGCGGTGCGACTTCCGATGGACCTGAAGCTTCGGGGACTCACCACGAAGTGGGTGCTCAAGCGCGCGCTCGCCGGTGCCCTCCCCCCCGAGACCCTCGCTCGGCCCAAAAAGGGCTTCGGCATCCCGCTCGGCCACTGGTTCCGCGACCCGCTCCGACCGCTGATGCGAGACGTATGCGGAAGTGATGCGATCCGTCGCGGCGGTCTCTTTCGGCCGGAGGCGGTCGAGCGGCTGATGTCCGAGCACGAGAGCCGGCGACGGGATCACCGAAAGAAGCTTTACACGCTGATCGCTTTCCAGCTCTGGGCTTCCCGCTACCGCCTCGAGTGAGCTAAGGCGTCTGGCGGCGGGCTATCCCCATCGAGGGGCCGCCCTCGGGCACTCGGTACCAGTGCAGGTGTGGCTCCGGGATGTTGTCCCAAGGCGTGTCAGTCGACGGTGAGGGCACCACGGCGTAGTGATTCGTGTCCAGGACGCTCTGAACCCAGGCCCGTTTGCGCTCCGTATCGGCGCGGAGAACCGGCCGATCGACGAACGAGAAAGGGTATCGGATGACGATCCACTCCGGTTCCGGCCACCCGGCGAGCGGTCGACCCGACTGGCCGCCACGAACCTCCAGCCCGGTGTAGAACACGACGATCAGGTCGCCATAGCTGATGAAGACTCGGTCGGTCGACGCCGCCGAGTGCACGAGCCCGTACAGCAGCAGCTCCATGGGGCCGGCGTAGGGACGCGTCATCTCGTGCAGGACATTTCCCAGTGGGAAGAAGACGTCGTAGACCTGAAAGGACCGGCGTTTGGCCAGCTCGCTCATCCTGAAGAACGGCTGGGGCAGCGGCAAGGCCACATGGAGCATCGCCGTCAGCATGAGGCACGCCGTGATCGGAGCGCCCACGAGACGGCTCCAGCGCAGCACGCTCGCACACATGAAGGCCAGCACGACGCTGGCGACGGGAAGCAGGCCCACCGTATAGCGGTAGAAGAACCACGGGGCCGCCGTCACCGCTGCAAGGTAGCCGCCCAGGAACACGACAAGCACGAGAAATGGACGCCAGGCCCAGGACTCGACCAACGGACGGCGGCGCGCCCACCACGCGAGTGCCAGGAAGAGCGGGAGCGTGAGGAATGGGAACGTGTAGCGGTTCGTCAGCGCGAGGTAGACGCGGACGGTGTCCCAGACTCTATACAGCCGTGCCTCCGACGTCGCCGGGCTGAAGAGGTAGACGGACGGAACGTTGAGAAGGAGCACCACGGCCGCCGCGAGCGCGGCCCGCCGCAAGGCCGGCGCATCGAAGCGACTCACGAGCACGCACGGGACCAGGGCCACGATCGTCGCGGCGGCGTTCAGGATACTCGACTGAAACAGCAAGGTCGTCGCCGCCACGAATCCCGCGACCGCGAACCGGCGTCCGCGCGCCATCCCCGCGAAGAAGTACAAGACCCAGACCGTGCACAGGATGACCGGGCTGTAGTACCGGCACTGGCGGACGTGAAGAATGAACGGAACCGACAGCGCGAGAAACGCCATCGCGAGAACGCCGATCCAACGGTCACGGAAGAGCGCCAGCGCCAGCGGATACATCGAGATGACGCAGAGAAGACCGAGCAGCGCGAACGGAAAGCGCGCGGAGAACGTCGACTCTCCGAGCACCGCGAAGGCCGCGGCGGCGACGTACTTGTCGAGCCAAGGCGTCCACCGCCACACGTAGTCAGAGCCGTACTCTCGACCCACCTCCTGGGAGATGATGTTGCGTCCGTCGAAGGCGGTGGGCACACCGTGGTCGAGGATGCTGCGACCCAGAAGCGCGGTCTCGGCCTCGTCCATCCAGAGGATGCGGTGGTCGAGCGAGAAAAAGAGGAGCAGTGCGCTGACCAGGGCCACCGCCACCGCCGCCGCCGTCGCCGCATCGGCCGCCCTCGCCGCAGTCCGATCGGCCGGGAGGTCGGTCACTGATGGGCGACGCCTGGCTGATGCGATCAAGCGTGCCAGGAGCATATGGCAGGCAGCCGCCTATCTGAACGCGAACACGGTATCGAGGAGGAGAGGAGTGCCATCAAGGAACGCGGGCAGCGGAAACTCGGTATAGGGCCGCTCGTCGGTAACGTTCGGATACCAGGCCGACATCGCACGCAGCTTCGCGTCAGGGATGAGTCTCTCGGGCGCCAGGAGGCGTCCGTCCATCAACTGGTGCACATTCATGCGTTTGCGATCGACCATCCGTTGAGCGATGACCGACGGGTCGGTGCCGAATGGCGCGTTGGAGCCCATCAGGAGGAACCCGTGCAGGGCCGAGTGGGGTACGGCCCACGCCAGCGCATGCGGGAAGGTGTCGGTCATGTTCCTGGCGATCATCCAGAAATCGCTCTCGAACGAGGGAAGCGGTACCCACAGCGCGAAGATGCCGGTCGGCGTCAGGTGAGCCTTCGCCAGCTCCACGAATTCCCGCGTGAACAGGTTGACGGTGCCGGCACTGTAGATCGGAGGGCTGCCGTCGACCACAATCGCGTCGTATTTCGACGCGGACGTCAGGAGAAAGTTCCTCCCGTCGTTGACGATGATGCGAGCCTCCGCGCGTTCGGTGTACCTGCGGCTGTCGGGCCAGAGCTTCCCGAAGCTGGCGATCACCTGCGGCTCGAGCTCGACCAGGTCCACGGCGACGTTGTGCTCGAGGGCTGCGCGAAACGTGTTGCCAGCCCCGAGACAGATCACCAGAGCCCGCTCGGGCCGCGCCCGGAGGAGGAGCGGAATATCGGCCATGACCGACCCGAGCGCGCCGACCCCGGACACGAGGATCCCGTTGATGACCACGACGGTGTCGTGCCGGCCCGCGTACCAGGTGACCGTCGCCGAGGAGCCCTCCTGATGGAAGATCACCTTGCCGGGACTCCGCTGCATCAGCCGGGCCTGGATGATCTCGAAGAAGGGATCGGGACGCAGGAAGGGGAGCGCGATGACCGGAACGAAGGCGGCGAACGCCACCTTCTTGATCAGCACGGCGCGATCAAGATGGGCGGCCGCCAGCCCGACTGCGACGTGGACGAGACAGATGAGATAGAGGGTGTTGCGGGTGCCCAGCGCCGGAATGAGAACGAAGCCGCACGCGATCGATCCGAGCACGGAACCCACCGTATTGAACGCGTAGATGGTGCCCACGCTCGTGCCGGCCGCACGGGAATCGGCGATCCGAATCGCCAGGGGGAACATCATCCCGTACAGGAGCGTGACCGGGAGGATGATGCCCGCGCTGAGGCCGAAGAGCGCAAGGAAATCCGACGCGGACTGGATCGGAGAATACAGGTACGCTTCGTCCAGTCGGGCCATACCCTGGCTGAGATACAGCTCGAGGGTCGCGGCGGCCAGGAGGCCCGCGGCCACCTGGAGCGCGCAGAAGGTCGATCCGCGGAGCCTCTCGGGCACCATCCACCGTGCGGAGACGAGACTACCGAGCCCGATCCCGACGAGGAAGCTGGCCAGCATCGCAGAGAATGCGTAGACCGACGTGCCGAGCAGGAGGATCAGCATCCGGGTCCACAGCACCTCGAGGGCCAGTGCGCAAAATCCCGAGAGCGCGACCAGCCAGACGATCCGACGCGACAGGGGCGTGACGGCATCTGGTTCATCCAGGTCCGCGGGCGTTTCTTCCCCAGCCTGGGTCGGGCGAACGGCCGTCGCCGAGGCCCGACGGGCAAGCGCCAGCGCCATGATCCCCACGGTCGCGTTGATCGCCACGGCCATAGCGGCCGTTCCGGTCTCGCCGAGGGCCCCGATCGCAAGGAAGCCGGCGTAGATCACGCCGATGACCGCCCCCACCGTGTTCACGCCGTAGAGAAGAGCCGCGCGGTCCCATCCACGGTGCCGCGTCTGCGAGAATTGCTGGGCGAGCAAGGGCAGGCTCGCGCCCATGAGCACGGTGGGGACGATGAGGACGAGAAAGCAGATACTCGCGCGAACGACGATGACCAGGGCCGATGCGGCATCCTGCTCGGATAAGAGCGTCGCGACGAGGTTCGGCAGGTATCGGCATGCCCAGCTCGCCAGGCTCGCGGCCACCGCCAGGCCGAGCTCAATGATGGCGTAGGAGCGCAGCGGAACAGGAGTGCTCCTGGATCTGCGTCCACCGAACCAGGCACCGGCGGCGAGGCCGAACATGAACACGGCCAGGACGGTGCTGGTGGCGAAGAGGGTGCTCCCGAACGCCCTGACGAGCATCCGAAGCCAGACGACTTCGTAGACCAGCCCGGAGAATCCCGACAGGAAGAACAGAGTGAGGATCGCGGCAAAACTCACGGGAAACGTCGCGGGTAGAGTCGGGGACTCCTGATCGCCCGGCGCGCGCAGACGAATCATCACAAAATCGATTCTCTCTAGGTCACCGACCAATCAGGAAGTTTTCTCGCACGCGCCGGGGGCGCGCGGCGAAGATCGCCTGGCGCGATGCCAACGTGCTGTTTGATTTGATGAAACTGCGATCTCACTCGAGCCGGCGTGCCCGGGGATAGTGGATCCCGAGCGGCGGGCTCGGCCCGCCAGTACGTCCGAGCGATCCCGACGCGCGAGACTAGATCGGAGCGATACCCGAACGGGTCACGGCCCGGTGACCGTGAGCGTAGCGCTCCCGAAGAGGCTGAAGGAGTTGGTGCCGGTCTGCGGCCAGACCTGAGCCTGGACCGCGCCCGCCGACAGTCCCGGTAGATTCGGCGTGAGCGTTGTGGCCGTCGTCGGAAACGGCACGGTCAGCGTGGTGCCTGTGAGCGCGGTAGCCCGCGCCTGCGCGAGCAGCGTGGTGCCGCGCATGAAGTTCACGACCGGCAGCCCGAACCCGAGGTTCGTGAAGCCGTTGCCGGTGATCGTGAAGCTGGCGGGCGGCACTGCCAGGTTGATCAAGTCGGGGGTGATTGCCCTCACTCCCCGAGTGTCGGTCACCGTGAGCGCGGCGCTCCCGACGAAGCTGAAGGAGTTGGTGCCGGTCTGCTGCCAGACCTGGGCCTGGACGGTGCCCGCCGAGAGCCCGGACATGTTCGGCGTGAGCGACGTGGCCGGCGTCGGATACGGCACCGTCAACGTCGTGCTCCCGCTGAGCCCCGTGGCCCGCGCTTGTGCGATCAAGGTGCCGTTGCGCACGAAGTTCACGACCGGCAGGCCGAAGCCGAGATTCGCGAAGCCGCCGCCGGTAATCGTGAAGGTCGCCGGCGGGCTCGCGAGATCGATCGTGCCGGGCGTGATTCCGCTTACGCCCCGTATGTCGGTGACCGTGAGCGTGGCGCTTCCGATCAGACTGAAGCTCGGCG
>QHTE01000122.1 GCA_003220685.1 Candidatus Rokuibacteriota bacterium | reverse complement strand
GGCTTGCACCGCGACGGTGATGGCGAACGCCGCAGCCGCGAGCACCCAATCCACCCAGTCCTTCATCCCGAGCTTGGTGAGCCGGTAGCAGGAGTGCAGGATCAATGCGATCACGGCCGGACTCACGCCGTAGAAGATCGCGGTGACCCATGGCAGCCCGCCGAAGTGCACGTAGAGCGCGCCCATGGCCGCGACGATGACGAAGTTCGGCAAGATGAACGCCCATCCCCCGGCCCACGCGCCCCAGAAGCCGCCCCGAATATACGAGATCCAGATGCCGACCTGGATCGCGAGGGGACCCGGCAGCGACTGGCAGACGGCGATGCCCTCGCGCATCTCCTCCTTGCTGAGCCACTTCTTGTCGCCGACCAGCTCGCGCTCCATCTGGCCCACGAGCGCGACCGGACCGCCGAAGCCAAGGACCCCGAGGCGTAAGTAATACCGGACGAGCTCGCGGATCGGCACGCGTTCCGTCGTCTTCTCTGCTTCCATCGCTGGCCCTCCCCCGGACGTCGGGGAGTGTAATCCTTGACGATCAGTGTAGCAAGCGTTACGGTGGCCTCGATGCGCTGGCTGACGCTGCTCGCGAGCCTGCCGCGCACGCCGACCCGGCACCGCGTTGGCGTCTGGCGCAAGCTCCAGCGGATGGGCGCTGTCCGGCTGCGGAGCGCCGGCTGGATTCTGCCCGAAACTCCGGAGACCACGGAGTTGTTCCAGTGGCTCGTGCAAGAAATTCAATCGTTCCATGGCGAGGCCACGTTGCTGCGCGTCGATCGGATCGAAACGATGTCCGACGAAGAGATCGCCGGCCTCTTCCACAAAGCCCGGAGCGTTGAGTATCAGGCGGCGGTGCAGGGCTGTCGGGACATCCTCCGGCACCTCGATCGCTACCAAGCGAACCATCGCCGATCGATTCCCCAGCTCCGCGGCAAGCTCGATAGCCTGAAGCGTGAGCTGGACCGTGTCCAGTCCGTCGATTACCTGAAGGCGCCGGCCGGGGAGCGCGCTCGCAGCCTTTGGGAGACGACGGCCAAGCGTCTGCGCGCCGCGGAGACGCGCCCGCGCGCTACGAGCGGGCGTCACCGAACGTCGCTGCCGCCCCGCGGCAGCACGTGGGTCACGCGGCCGCGACCCCATATCGACCGCATCGCCTCCGCCTGGCTCATCAAGCGCTTCTGCGATGCGGAGGCAAAGTTTGCCTTTGCCGACGCGGCCGACGCCGCCCGCAAGGGGATCCCGTTTGATGTTCTCGGCGCGGACTTCGGGCATCACGGCGAGGACTGCACGTTCGAGACCCTGGTCAAGCGGTTCGGCGTCAAGGATCGACGGATCACGGCGATGGCCGAGATCGTGCACGAGGCCGACCTGCACGACGGCAAATTCACCCGCAACGAGGCCACGGGCGTGGACCTCGCGATCAACGGCCTCGTTGAGGCCACGCCGGACGATCACGAGCTGCTCGAGCGCGGAATGGCGATCTTCGAGGGGCTCTACACGGTGTTGAAGCAGAAGACGTAGCACGTCCATCACGTCGTAACCCTGGAGGAGAAGCAATGAGAAAGACGACGATCGCGCTCGCGTTCCTCGTGGCGTGGTTCTTCGCTGTGCCAATAGGATGGGCCCAGAACTATGGCGATAAGGAGCACGCCGAGCTTGCGAAGGCGCTGAAGGACGCCAAGATCCCGCTGCAGCGCGGGCTGACGGCCAGCGCCAAGGAAGGCAAGCCCATCTCGGCAAAGTACGAGATGGAAGAGGGCAAGCTCCAGCTCTCCGTCTACACGATGAAGGGCGACAACTTTTCCGAGGTGATTGTCGATCACAAGAGCGGAAAGGTTGCCAAGGCGGCGCCAATCACGCATGACGCCGACCTGACGGCGGCCAAGGCGCAGAGCGAGGCCATGGCGAAGGCCAAGCGCTCCCTCGACACCGCAGCGTCGGAGGCGGTGAAGGAGAACAAGGGCTACCGCGCGGTCAGCGTCATGCCGAGCCTGAAGGACGGCCATCCAGTCGCCGACGTCACGCTAATCAAGGGCACGGAGTGGAAGACGGTTTCCGAGAAGCTCGATTGAAGGTAGGGGGACTGTCATGACTGATATGAGGATCGCGAGGAACGTACGACGTTGGGCGCCGGCCATCCTGCTCGCCTTGGCACTGGCGTCCGTCTGGGCTGACGCGCCATGGGCGCAAACCCAGGGGCGCGTGATCTACATGGCAACCATCGAGCCGAGAGGAGGGGCCCAGCAGGATAAGGAGCCCTTCCCCCAGACCCCGCTGCCTGGGGGCGAAGGCTACCGAAAAACACCGCCGGACGCGAATGGGCGGTGGGAGGTCGTGACCTACCAGTGGTCCCCGGGGACTATCGTGGTGCGCGAGGGAGAGACGGTGACGCTGGAGATCGTCGGGATCAACGGCGATGTGCATCCATCGACGATCCCGGGCCTTGTCAACTCGTTCACCGTCAAGCGCGGAGAAATCACCCGCGTCACCTTCACGGCCACCAAGCCCGGTCTCTATCCCATCACCTGTACCAAACACACGCCGAACATGCAGGGCACCCTTGTGGTGCTGTCCAAGTAGGAGAACACATCGGATGACCTCACCATCCGCGGCGTCGCGGGCGGCGGTGGATAGAGAGGGTTGAACATGACGTACGCCATCAAGCCATTGAACTGCGACCCGAAAAAACTCAACGGGTTGTCCGAGAAATTGATCGTCAGCCACTGGGAGAACAACTACAGCGGCGCAGTCAAGCGCCTCAACGCCATCCTGACGCAACTCGCCGAACTCGACTTCGCGAAGGCACCCGTGTTCGTGATCAACGGCCTCAAGCGCGAGGAGCTCATCGCGATGAATTCGATGATCCTCCACGAATTGTACTTCGACGGTCTCGGTACCGAGGGGGAGGCCGATCGCGCGCTGCGCGAGGCCCTCGCGCGCGACTTCGGGAGCGTTGACCGATGGCGGGCGGAGTTCGTCGCCATGGGCAAGGCGATGGGTGGCGGTTCGGGATGGGTGCTCCTCACCTACTCGCACCGCGACCGCAAACTGGTGAACCAGTGGGCGGCCGACCACACGCACAGCGTGGCGGGCGCGACGCCGATCCTGGCGCTTGACATGTACGAACACTCGTACCACCTGGACTACGGCGCCGCGGCCGCGAAGTACGTCGACGCGTTCATGGAGAACATCAACTGGACAAACGCGGCCCGGCTCCATCAGGCGCACGCGCGATGAAAGGGAGGAACGGCGCCATGAAATCCCACGCGTTGAAGCACACGATCGTCTTTCTCGAGCTGGTCGCGATCATCGCCGCGCCGGTCACGGCGCGCGCCGCCGATCCCGACTGGAAGATGGTGGAGCAGGCACTGGGCAAGTCGGGCCAGCTACAGGCGGGCGACGTCTTCCGCATCGGCATGCCCCGAACTGATCTCGCGGTCACCGTGAAGGGTGTTCCTGTCAAGGCCGGGTTCGCGCTCGGATCGTACGCGGCGTTCAAGCAGGTAGGGGATAGCGCCATGGTCATGGGCGACCTCGTCCTCCTCGATCAGGAGGTGCCGGCCGTCATGTCCGGCCTCCTGAAC
>QHTE01000121.1 GCA_003220685.1 Candidatus Rokuibacteriota bacterium | reverse complement strand
AGAGCGCTACACGGTCGGTCTCGATGCGCGGTGGCGCGTGGGCCCCTTCGGCCTGGACCCGACGATCTCGTATCAGTGGGGCGCCTACGACACCCAGGCCCTCATCAACACCACCGGCGCGGCCCAGAAGGTGCGGGGTGACGCGTCCGCCTGGCTGTTCGACGTGATCGGCAGCTATCAGCTGGGGCCGCTACTCCTCGAGATGCGCGGCACCTACAGCACGGGCAACAAGGCCCGAGACAACCTGTCCCTGAGCAAGCGCTATTACGAGCCGCTCGACCTGGACACCGGCTTCTGGAGCGGTGGCTGGCTCGGGATCCTCGGGCTGGGCGTCGACTACTTCAACGGTGGCGGCGGCGCCAACATCGGGATGGACACCAACGTCGGCTACGATCGCTACGGCCGAGGATCGTTCGCGCTGCGCGGCACGTACAGCCTCACGCCGGCTCTGAGCTTCTACGGCGTGGTGTCGCCGAACTGGACGGCCGAAAAGGTCGACACGAATACCGGTTGTCCGGCCCTCAACGTGTCGACGAGTGCCCTGGGGTGTACGAGCCGGGTGGCGGTGGCCGGTAGTGGCCGGCCGAGCTTCGCCGAGGGGGACTCCAGTTACCTGGGCACTGAGGTCAACGGTGGGTTTACCTGGCGGTTCGCTCCGAACGCCGCGTTCGACCTGGCCGGCTATTACCTCTTTGCTGGGTCAGCGATGGACCAGGCGGAGTCCCTGAACGGGGTCATCGTGAAGCGCGACGCGCGTGACGGCTACTACGCCGCCGCCCGCGTGAGGCTGTCCTTCTAGGCTAGCTCGGTCCGAGAAGTCACGGCGGGGCATGGGCGGTCGGATCACCCATGCCCCGTCGGGTTCGTCGGCGAACTCGTTTGCCCGCGTGCCTTGACACGTCGCGGCTGCGATGCTAGGCATGATTAATGCCTCTGCGGCGGTCGATCCTCCTCCTCGTCGTCGGCGCGATGATGTCGCTGGCCGTCCTCGCCTATGCGAGTCCGCCGGACCCAGGCTGGATCAGCGGGCTGTGGGACAACGGCGACTACGACGACATCATCCTCCTCGTCACCTCGGGGGTCGGCATTGCCGACTCGCACGCGATCGAAGACGGGCGACCGTTCGTCGTCGTCAGCGCGCTGGCGTCCATCGTCGACGACAATCGCCTGGCCGCCCGTCCCCGGCTGTCCTCGCCCACGCGGGCTCCTCCCACCGTCTAGCGCCCCTTCGCGAGCGCCGCGGGATCGCCCGCGGCGGGTCGGCGACCCGTTCCGCGCCACGTGAATCCGTCCACCTGGGCGGGCCGGACCCGCCATCCCAATCGTCCTGTTCGAGCGCGGAGTGAACGACGCCGTGATCCGTCCCATCGGGGCCTGCGGGCGCGTATGGACAGCCGCCGTGCTGTCGATCGGTCTGGCCGGATGCGCGCCGCTCGTCGACATGGACGAGCCGTCGGCCCATGGGCCGCGGATCTCGCACCTGAGATTCGTCCCGGCGGGGACGCGAGCGGGCTGTCCGGTCGACGTGAGGTTTCAGCTCGAGACGGCCACGGAGGACATCGTGAGCGCAAAGTGCGCGTGGGTTCGACGGCACGGCCGGAGCGCCGAGCACGGCCGCTCGACGCTTCCGGTCGATCTCGACGCGATTCGCGCCGGGCGTGCCGAAGAAATCGAGGCTCGATTCACCCCGAGCGACTCGGGAACGTACTACTACTACGTCCAGGTCGGCGACCGGTCGGGCCGGATGAGCAACGTGCTCCGCGGCACCCTGGCCGTCGACCGCTCGTGGACGGAGCCGGCGCCGCCGTGCCCGGCCCAGGAGCGATGAGCGTGGCCTCGCGGGCGCGCGGCGTCAGGAGCGCCTCGACCGGCTCACCCTGGACGATGCCGTCGCCGCGGTCGGCAGCTTCTGGGCTGCCCTCTATCAGCTGGAAGCGGCCGTCGGGGGGTCGTGGAATGACTAGAATGCCGAGGCTCCCCGTCGTCGTGCTCATGCTGCTGGCGGGCGCCGCCTGTGAGTCGCCGGCGCCGCCGGAGGCTCGGGTCCAGCGCGGCGCGGAGTCGCCGGCACCGTCCAACGTGACGCCGACGGTCGTCAGCCCGGAGTACCGAACGCGTCAGCGCACCATCGAGACGACCGGGAAGGTCCAGTTCAACGAGGAGTCGCTCGCGCGCGTCCACGCGCCCGCGACGGGGCGGGTCCTCGAGGTCTTCGCGCGGCCCGGCGACGTCGTCGAGCCCGGGGCGCGGTTGTTCGTGATCGACAGCGCCGACCTGGGCGCGGCCAAGGCCGACTACGCCAAGGCGGTGGCCGACGTCGAGCGCTCAGCGGCCGCGGCGCGGCTGAGCCGCGAGCTCTTCGACGTCCAGGCGGTCGCCCAGAAGGAGCTCCGCGAGACCGAGAACGACGCCCGGAAGGCGGTCGCCGAGCGGGAGCGGGCGGCCTCGCGGCTGCGGACGCTCGGCGTCTCGCCGGAACAGTTCGCGGACATCGCGGCGCGCGCCGACGCGGCCACCACGATCGTCGTCAAGGCCTCGCGCGGCGGTGTCGTCGTCGAGCGCAACGTCGCCCCGGGCCAGGTGGTCGCGTACGGCCAATCCGATACGCCGGTCAACCTCTTCGTCGTCGCCGATCTCGGCACGATGTGGGTGGTCGCCGACGTGTACGAGCCCGACGTGCCCCGGCTCCGGCGCGACGAGCCGATGGTTGCCACGCTCCGCTGCTGCCCCGGCGAGCGTTACGAGGGGCGGGTGAGCTACATCAGCGACACGGTCGACAAGGAGACACGCACTGTGAAGGTCCGGTCCACCGTCGTCAACCGCGGGCGGGCGCTCAAGGCCGAGATGTTCGTCAACGTCGTGATCGCCACCGGCACCACCCGGGCGCTCACCATCCCGCAGAGCGCGGTCCATCGCGAGGGCAGCGAGACCTACGTCCTGGTCGCGAAGGGGAAGGATCAGCTCGAGCGGCGTCGCGTCGTGCTCGGCGACGATCTCGGCGACGCGGTCGAGGTGACCGCCGGGCTCGGGGTGGACGACCGCGTCGTCGGCACCGGCAGCATCCTCTTGAAGGCGACGACCCGTTGATCGATCGGCTCGTCGCATTCGCCCTCCACCAGCGCTTCATCACGCTGGCCCTGGCCCTGTTGCTGACGGGGGCGGGTATCGTCTCCTATCACCGGCTGCCGATCGAGGCCTATCCTGACGTTGGCGACGTCAAGGTGGAGGTCATCACGCTCTGGCCGGGCCACGCCGCCGAGGAGGTCGAGCGTCTCATCACGATTCCCCTCGAGAACGAGCTCAACGGCATCGCCGACGTGACGTTCCTGCGCTCGGACACGCTCTTCGGGCTCTCGAACATCAAGGTCCTCTTCGCCGACGGCACCGACAACTACTGGGCCCGCCAGCAGGCGCAGGAGCGCATCACCCAGGCCGATCTACCGGTGGACGCCAAGCCGGCCCTGGGACCACTCTCGAGCGTGATCGGCGAGATCTTCCGCTACACGCTGGAGTCGAAGACGGTGCCGCTCATCGAGCTCAAGGCGATCCAGAACTGGGTGCTCGAGCGCGAGTTCCGCAAGATCCCCGGCGTCGCCGACGTCGTCTCCTGGGGCGGCGGCACCAAGCAGTACCAGGTCAACGTCGATCCCGCCCGTCTGCGCGGCTACAACCTCACCCTCAAGCAGGTGTTCGACGCGGTGGCGGCCAACAACTCCAACGCCGGCGGCAGCTACGTCCCGCAGGGCCAGTACGCGCTGACGGTGCGCGGCATCGGGCTCTTCCGTGGCCTGCGCGACATCGAGAACGTCGTGGTCGCCGCGCAGAAGGGGACGCCGGTCCGCGTCCGGGACGTCGGCCAGGTCGGGATCGGCCACGCCATCCGGCTCGGCGTCCTCGGGCGCGACCACGACGACGACCTGGTG
>QHTE01000005.1 GCA_003220685.1 Candidatus Rokuibacteriota bacterium | reverse complement strand
TCCTTCACGACGAGATACTCGGCCACCAGCACCGCGCCGGCGGCGACGCCCACGCGCGTGTTGTGGCTGACGTACGGTGTCCTCGCGGACCCGGCCGCCGGTCGTCGTCATGCCCCGACCGTTGTCCCGATCGAGGCGAGGCTGGGGGCGACGAGGAGGGAGAGGCGAGCCGAGCAGCGTCCGCCGCGCGCGGCGATCGATTCGCCGCACGCGGCGGACGCCTACGGACGAAGGCTACGGAGCCTGGATGGTCTTGTCGATCGCGTAGTCAGCGCGGGCAACTGACGCCAGGGGGGCGGCGATGGCCATCAGCGCGAGCGCGATCATGAGCAACTTCTTCATTGCGATATCCCTCTGTTATGACTACTCGTGCCGGCGAAAGGTTTCTGGAAGCAGGTCTTTCCCTGAGGACCTGACAAGGAGCGCGAGATGAGAGTCGCTGTCGCTCAGATGAACAGCGGAGAAGACAAGGCGCAGAACCTGTCAACGGCCGAGCGCTTGCTGATCGAGGCCGCGGAGCGCGGCGCGGAGCTCGCGGTGCTGCCCGAGCTCTTCACGTATCTCGGGCGTCGCGGAAAGCATCGCGAGGTCGCCGACGCGATCCCCGGCGCGACCTCCGAGCTCCTCACGCGCATCGCGCGCCGGCACCATCTCCACATCGTCGGCGGGAGTTTTCTGGAGACCGCGCCGGGCTACGAGCGGCTCTTCAACACGTGCCTCGCCGTCGACGCCGACGGCTCGATCGCCGCGCGCTATCGGAAGCTCCACCTCTTCGATGTGGACGTCGATGGGCGCCGGTACCGCGAGTCGGACACGATGTCGCCCGGTGAGGACGTCGTGCTGACGAAGCTCGGCGACGTGCCGATCGGGCTCACGATCTGCTACGACCTGCGTTTCCCGGAGCTCTATCGGCGTCTGGGCGCGGCCGGCGCTCGGGTCATTACCGCGCCGTCCGCCTTCACCTTCGAGACGGGCAAGGACCACTGGGACCTGCTCGTTCGCGCCCGGGCCGTCGAGAACCAGGTGTTCATGCTGGCGGCCGCGCAGGTCGGCTCGCACCCGCCCGGGCTGGCGTGCTACGGCAACGCGATGATCGTGGATCCGTGGGGAACCGTGCTCGCCCGCGCGCCCGAAGAGGAATGCGTGGTCGTGGCCGACCTCGACTTCGACCACCAGGACCGAGTCCGCGCGAGCCTGCCGGCGTTGAACCACCGGCGGACGGAGATCCTCGGGCTGTAGTCGCCTCGTCCTATCGAGGGCTTGAGCCACCCCGCCGCTCGTCTGCGATCCGCTTGCCCGACGCCGACCGCCGCGATAAGGTCTGGCCCCGGAGGAGGGGGATCGTCATGGGGAGCACGGACGGCAACATCTTCCAGAGGGGGCTCGGCCGCGCCGACGCGAACTTTGCGCCGCTGTCCCCGCTCGGGTTTCTCCCGCGCTCCGCCGCGATCTATCCCGATCGTGTGGCGGTGATCCACGGTGACCGGCGCATCGTCTATCGCGACTTCGACCTGCGCGCCAGGCGCCTGGCCTCGGCTCTCACCCGGCGTGGTATCGGGCCCGGCGACACCGTGGCGGCGGTCCTGCCGAACGTGCCGGCGATGCTCGAGGCGCACTTCGGCGTTCCGATGGCCGGCGCCGTGCTCAACACGATCAACACGCGGCTCGACGCGCGCACGATCGGCTACATCCTCGAGCACGGCGAGGCGAAGGTGCTCTTGACCGACCGGGAGTACGCGGGCACGGTCGGCCCGGCGCTCGAGAAGCTGCGCCGGAAGCCGCTGGTCGTCGACGTGGACGACGTGCTCTACCAGGGACCGGGCGATCGGCTCGGCGAGATCGAGTACGAGGCGCTACTCGCGACGGGCTCCGAGGACGACGCGTGGACACCGCCGGCCGACGAGAGCGCGCCGATCACGCTCAACTACACCTCCGGGACCACCGGCAATCCCAAGGGCGTCGTCTATCATCACCGTGGCGCCTTCCTCGAATCGGTCGGCAACATCATGATGTGGCCGTTGCCCCCGCGCGCCGTCTACCTCTGGACCTTGCCGATGTTCCATTGCAACGGCTGGTGCTACACGTGGGCGGTGACGGCGATGAGCGGTACGCACGTCTGCCTGCGCCGCGTCGATCCGCCGCTCGTGTTCCAGCTGATCTCGCGCGAGCGCGTGACCCACATGTGCGGCGCGCCGACGGTGCTCACGATGCTGATCCAGACGCCCCCCGCCCAGCGGACCACGTTCGAGCAGGTCGTCGAGCTCGAGACCGGTGGCTCCTCGCCGCCGGCCAAGGTCATCCGCGCGATGAGCGAGATGGGCTTCAACGTCACGCACCTCTACGGCCTCACCGAGGTGCACGGGCCCTCGACGCTCTGCGCGCCCCAGGAGGCGTGGGAGAGGCTCGAGCCGGTCGAGCGCGCCGAGAAGCTGGCGCGACAGGGCGTGCGCTATCCGACGCTCGACGGCCAGATGGTCGCCGACCCCAAGACGCTCCGGCCGGTGCCCGCCGACGGGCGCACGATCGGCGAGGTCGTCCTGCGAGGCAACACCGTCATGCTCGGCTATCTAAAAGACAGGGCGGCGACGGACACGGCGTTCGAGGGCGGCTGGTTTCACACCGGCGATCTCGCGGTCCAGCACCCCGACGGCTACATGGAGATCAAGGACCGCGCCAAGGACATCATCATCTCCGGCGGCGAGAACATCTCCTCGATCGAGGTCGAGATCGCGCTCAACCGACACCCGGCGGTGCTGATGTCGGCGGTGGTGTCGCGCCCCGACGAGAAGTGGGGCGAGACGCCCTGCGCGTTCGTGCAGCTGCGTCCCGACGCCCAGGCCACCGCCGAGGAGCTGATCGGCTTCTGCCGCGACAACCTGCCGCACTTCGCGGTCCCCAGGACGGTCGTGTTCGGCGCGCTCCCCACGACCTCGACGGGCAAAGTCCAGAAGTACACCTTGCGCGAGCGCGCGAGGACTCTGTGAGCCCCGAATTCTTCCGGCCGCCGCTCGACTATCCGCGGATCGCGTACGACCAGATGTTGTCGCACGGCGCCGAGCGCTATCCCGAGAACGTCGCGGTCGTCTTCCGCGACGTGAGCCTGACCTATCGTGAGCTCGACGCGCTCACCAACCGCTTCGCGCGCGCGCTCGCGGCGCTCGGCGTGGCGCGAGGCGACCGCGTGTGCGTGCTGGCGCCGAACTGCCCGGAGTACATCATCGGGTTCTATGCGATCGCCCGCGTCGGCGCGGTCGCGAGCCCGATGAACCCATCCTATCGCGAGCGCGAGATCGAGTACCAGCTCAACGACACCGAGGCGGTGGCGATCGTCGTCCACACGAATCTGGTGCCGCTCGTGGACGCCGTGCGCGTCCGCACGCCGCACCTGAAACACGTCATCGCGGTCGGGCCCGGCCAGTCACCGGGGGCGTTCGTCCGGAGCTTCACCGACCTGATCGCGAGCCAGCCGGCGACGCCGCCGGCGCCGGTGGCGATCCAGGAGGACGACCTGGTGGCGCTGCCCTACTCGAGCGGGACGACGGGGCTCCCGAAGGGCGTGATGATCAGCCACAAAAACCTCGTCACCAACAACATGCAGTTCGTCGCGTGCATCCGCATGCGCGAGAGCGACCGGCTGATGCTGTTCCTGCCCTTCTATCACATCTACGGCACGATGCTGATGGGCGCCGCGGTCTACACGGGCGCCACGTGCGTGCTGATGGAGCGGTTCGAGCCGGTCGAGTGCCTCGAGCTCGTCCAGCGCCACGGCGTCACCCTGTTCTTCGTGGTGCCGCCAGTATTGTTGATGCTCTCGAACTGGCCGGAGCTCTCGAAGTACGACCTGTCGAGCTTGAGGACGACCATGGTGGGCGCCGCCCCGGTCGCCCCGGAGCTCGCGCGCCGCTTCCGCCAGCTGACCGGCGTGCCGGTCCTGCAGGGCTACGGCATGACCGAAGCCTCGCCGCTCACCCACGTGAACCCGGTCCACGACGAGAGCCTGAACGTGGCGGACTCCGCCGGCCTGCTGGCCCACGACACCGCGCACAAGGTCGTCGACATCGAGACCGGCGAGCGCGAGCTCGCGCCCGGCGAGATCGGCGAGATCTGCATCCGCGGGCCCCAGATCATGCGCGGGTACTGGCGCGCGCCGGAGGCGACGGCGGCGTCGCTGCGCAACGGCTGGTACTACAGCGGCGACATCGGCTACGTGGACGAGCGCGGGTATCTCTACATCCGCGATCGCAAGAAGGAGATGATCAAGTTCAAGGGATTCGGCATCGCGCCGGCCGAGATCGAGGCGCTCCTGGTCGAGCACCCCGCCGTCGCCGACGCGGCGGTGATCGGCAAGCCGCATCCCGAGGCGGGCGAGATCCCCAAGGCGTTCGTCGTCAAGAAGAAGGGCCAGGACCTCACGGCCAGTGACGTCGTCGCCTTCGTGAAAGGCCGGCTCGCGAACTACAAGGTGCCGGGCGAGGTGGAGTTCGTCGACGCGATTCCCAAGACGCCGTCGGGCAAGATCCTCCGGCGCGTGCTGAAGGAGCAGGAGCTCGGCAAGCGCTGACCGGACCGGCTCAGTCCGGGCGCATCGTGTAGGTCCAGCATTCTCCCTCGAGCAGGACCGCGCCGTCCTGGTTGGTGATGGTCGCGCGGAGCTGGCAGACCGGCTTGTCGGGCTTGAGCGACAGCACCTCGACCTCCGCGGTCAACGTGTCGCCGAGATACGTCGGGGCCAAATACTTGAGCGACTGACTCATGAAGACCGTGCCGGCGCCGGGAAGATCCATCGCGACGAGCGCGTTGAGCATGCCGGCAGCGATCCCGCCCTGGGCGACGAGACGGCCGAACCGGGTGCGCTTGGCGAAGTCGGCGTCGAAGTGGAGCGGACGAGCCTCCGAGCGGAGAGCATACTTGACTTGCCCGGTACGCGCACGGTATCGAGGCCAAGCATGATGCGCGCTCTGCTCGCGGCGCCGATATTGCTGGGCTCGCTGGCTCTCGCGGGCCCGAGCCCGGCGGCTCCGCCCTGCGGCGAGCACGAGATCGGATCGAGGGCCGCGGCGCCGCGGGCGCTCCGCGAGGACGCGCCCCCGGCCGAGATCATCGCGGCCGCCGCGTCCATGATCCGCGACCAGCTCGGTCTGCCGTTCTCACCGGCGTACAAGGCGTACGTCTGCAGCGACGAAGCGGCCTTCACCGAGGGGCTGCTGCGCCATCTCGGCGTGCGCGCGGTCGGCAGCGACTGGCGCGTCGTTCCCGCGGCGGTCGGCATCGCCACGCCGGTCGGCGTCTTCTTCCGGGGAGACTATCTGGCCCGCACGGCGCCGCGCCGTCGCGTGACACTCGTCGCCCACGAGCTGGCGCACCTCTGCCAGCAAGACCTGGCCAAGCACCGGGAGGACCGGCTGCCGGTGTGGCTGGTCGAGGGCCACGCCGACTGGGTCGCGTACCAGGTGCTCGACCTGCTCGGGCTGCAGGCCTACGAGACCTCGCGGGCGAGCGTCGTCCGTGCGATCGCGGGCGCGGTGACGCCGGTCGAGCACTTCCCCGACCTCGACACGCTCGCCGATCACGAGGTGTGGAATCGATCGGTGCGAAGCGTCCCGGCGACGTACGGGCAGGCGTTCCTCGCCGTCGAGTACCTGATCGAGCGCTCGAGCCGCGCGGCCCTCGTGAAGTTCATGGGCTCGGCCGTGGAGGCCGACAACCCTCGAGATCGCTGGGTCGAGGCGTTCTCGATTCCGTACCGCGAGTTCATGGACGACTTTCGCGCCCACCTGAGGCGCATCGGCCGGCCGCCGAGCGGATCGACGGCGGAGCCGAAGCCGGTCCCGTGAAGCGTCTCGCTTCGGCGCTCATCGTGCTGCTCGCCGCGCTAGCCGGCTGCGCCGTCCTGAGCGGGCCGTACCGGGAGTACGAGATCCGGTTCGAGCGTGAGGCGCAGCCGGCGCTGGGCCCGAGCCCGAGCGACGAAGAGCTGGTCAACGCCGCCGCCTGGCTGATCCGCCACAAGCTCGAGCTGCCGTTCCCGCCCGCGATCAAGGCCTACGTGTACGTCAACCAGGCGACCCTGGTCGAGGGGCTCGTCAAGATCGCCGGCGACAGCAGCGACGAGGCGTGGGACCGAGGACGGTACGCAGCCGGCGTCGCCGCGCGCAGCGGTCTCTTCCTGCGGGGCGACTACCTGGCGAGCATGCACCTGGTCGCGCGCGCCGGCCTCATCGCCCACGAGCTGGCGCACGTGAGCCAGACGCGCCTGCGCGAAGGCGGGCGCGGCCGTCCCGCGCAGTGGATCCTCGAAGGCCACGCCGACTGGGTCAAGGTGCGCGTGCTCGACCTGCTCCGCTATCGCTCGTACGCCGAATCGCGCGATCACATCGTGCGCACGGTCGTCGGCTCGCCGACGCCGATCAAGCTGTTTCCCGACCTGCAGGAGGTCGCCCGGAACGACGCCTGGGTGGCGTCGACCAACAAGCTCGGTGCGCCGGCGACGTATTGCCAGGCCTTCCTGGCGGTGGACTGGCTCGTCGAGCGCTACGGCGGCGCGAAGCTCACGGATTTTCTCGGGCGGTTCTCGCTCGACAGCGCGCCGCGCGAGCACTGGGGGAAGGTGTTCCCGGTCTCCTACCGCCAGTTCCTCGACGAGTTCCGGGTGCGCCTCGGGAGCCTGGCGGGGTCTACGCGGCCGGCCGAAGGGGGCAACCTGGGGGGGCTGCAGCCTTCTTGCGGCTGATGATCGCCGCCGCGTACTTCTCGAGGTAGTGCGTGATGGTCTCGACCCGGATCTTCACCGAGCCGGACGGCTTGGTCGAGTCGAGGTCCTGGAACGAGAAGAAGAGCGTGCCCGAGCGCTCGACGATCTGCTGCACCGGCGTGTAGGTCGGCTGGTCCATCCCGCACTCGTAGGACGACATCCGGATGACGCAGGCGATCCACGGGATGCGCGCGGCCACCTTGGCGCCCCAGAGGATCTCGTTCGTGTTCGAGCTGTAGGACGACGGCCACACGTCGCGGATGTCGAACGCGCTCTTGATGTGCCCGGCGCGGATGTCCTCGCCGAACGCCCAGTCCATCAGGTCGGCGTCGATCGGGAAGTACTGCATCCAGAGGATCGGATAGCCGTAGGCCTGCAGATCGACCTCGATCTCGTGCCCGATCCCCGGGTCCATGTGGTATGGGCGGGCGATCACCATGAGACACGCGCGGTCCTCCCGCGCGCACCACTCGAGCACCTCGCGCGACTTCTTTCGCAGGCGGTCGCTGAACTCGCGCAGCGCGCGGAAGCCGGCGTCGGCCGCCGTCGCCGTCTCCTCGTAGGTGAGTCCGGGGATCGCCTCGCGCATGCCCGCGAAGAGCTGTTTGGGAACCAGCCGGGGCTCGTCGAGCGAGACGAACGGCGACACGTACTTGATGCCGGCCTCGGCGAACGCGTCCTGCTCCTTGATGAAGCCGGCCTTGATGTTCTCGGGCGCGGCCATCACGCGCGGGCACGTCAAGGTCTTGGCCACGTGGCCGGAGAGGAACGACGGCAGGTTGTAGATCATCGGCGAGAGCAAGACGTCGAGCTTCTGCTTCTGGCCGAACACCAGCTCGCCGTAGTGGCCCGAGATGCACTTCACCGGATAGCAGCAGTCCACGGTGCCGCGGCCCTTGCCGAACTGGCGGCCCTGCTCCTCGGACGTGTCCGACGAGAAGACGACGTTGCGCGGGTCGACGCCGAGCGAGGTCAGGAACCCCATCCAGAACTGATGGGTGTTCCAGAGGTTCAGGACGCGCGGGATGCCGATCCGGAGCTTATTCCGCGGCGACGGCGGCGGGGGTGACCCGGCGGAACGCATCCTTCCGAACCATCTCGGCAACGTTAGGGTACTCACGCTTGACCTCCTCGAGCTTCGCCTTCACCACGCGCATCTCGTTGACGTCCTCGACGAGCCCCTTGGGGCACGAGTTGCCGCTGATGACCCGCTCCCAGCCCGGCGCCAGCGGCAGCTTGCTCCACTCGCGGCCTTTCGCGCCCGGCAGCTGCACGTCGATGAACGTCCGCGTGCAGTTGATCGGGCACCACTTGCAGACGGTCTGGGCGCTGGTGGTGCTGGTGTAGGTGAGCGCGGCGATCGTGTCGAAGCCGCGGAAGTGGCTCGGCCCGCCGCGCTTTCGCCAGTCGGCCGCGCAGAGCGCGGCGCCGATCGCGCCGGCCTCGCCGGAGTAGGGATGCAGCACGACCTCGGCGTCGGGCACTCGGCCGCGGATGAAGTCGACCTGCGCCTTGACCACCGCCATGTTGCGGTGCGTGCCGCCCTGCAAGATGAACTTGCGCCCGGCCGCACGGAGGTTCTGGAGCTGGCCGGCGTAGATCCAGACGTTGACCGGCAGGACGGCCGCCAGCGCTGCCATGATCTCCTCGGCCGACCAGCCTTTGCGCTGCTGGTTGACGATGTCGGACTGCAAGAAGACGCCGCAGCCCATCGTGAGGCTCGGCATCGCCTTGGCCTCGAAGGCGCGGTCGGCGTAGGCCTCGAGCGGGATGTTGTAGCGCTCGGCCACGCCCTGCAGGAAGGCGCCGTTGCCTGACGAGCACTGCGAGTTCAGCCGGAAGTCGGCGACGGTGCCCTGTCTGAGAATCATGATCTTGACGTCGGTGCCGCCGACGTCGCAGATCACGTCCGCGTCCGGATAAAAATGAAGCGCGGCGGTCGCGTGCGCCACGGTCTCGACCACGCCCATGTCGGCGCCGAGGACGTCCTTCAGGAGATCCTTGCCGTACCCGGTCAGCGCGAGCGCGCCGACGTCGGTGTAGCCGGCCTCGCGCACCTGGCGGAACAGCGACTGGGCGTCCTCGATCGGGTTGCCCTTGCTCAGCGCGTAGCAGGAGAACAGGAGCTCGCGGTCGTCGTCGAGCACGACCGCCTTCGCCGTGGTCGAGCCGAAGTCGCAGCCCACCAGCACGGAGCCGACGTGCCGCGCGCCCGCGGCGGCGTCGCTGCGGCCGGCGGCGGGCTTGACGTACTCGGTCACGAACGTGGCGAGGTCGCCGGCGCTGGCCACCAGACCGCGGGCGCCTTCCTTGGCCTTCAGCTCGTGCTGCCCCGTCTCGACCCACCACGCGAGCTTGTCGCGTCCTTGATAGATCGCGACCTCGGGCTTCTCGCCCTGACCGATCTCGACGCACCCGAGGCACGCGTAGTAGAGCGCCTCGGCCGGCACGACGATCAGCGAGGCTGCCTCGCGGCCGCCGAGATCGATCTTGCGCTGGGTCCAGAGCTTGGTGAGGTGATGCCGCCACGCCTCCTGCAAGCCCTTGAAGAAGAGGTTCGGGCCGCCGAGCAGGAGCACGTCGGGCGACGGCGTGTTGCCCTTGGTCAGGGTCGCCAGGTTCTGGTAAACGACTGCCTCGAACAGACTCGCGATGATCTCCTCGACCGGCACGCCGGTCTTCACCAGGGTGTTCGCGTCGGTCTCGGCGAAGATCCCGCACTTGCTCGAGACCTTGTGGAGACTCATCCCCTCGTACGGCATCGCCGCCAGCCGCTCGCCCGGCACCTGGAGCTTGCGCGCGGTCTTCTCGATGAAGGTGCCGGTGCCCCCGCTGCAGGCCGACTGCATGTAGACCTGCTTGGAGCGGCCCGTCCCGGTGGCGGTGAAGAAGATCGTCTTCATGTCCTCGCCGCCGATCTCCGACACGAACCGCACGTCCGGATGCTGCTGCTCGACGCACGCGGCCACGGCGACGACTTCCTGGATGAGCTTGCCGCCGACGAGGGGCGCGATGAACCCGGCGCCCGAGCCGGTGAAGAAGACACGGTCCGCTCCCGGGCTCAGGCCGGCCTCGGTCTCCATCCGCTGCAGGAACTCCAGGACCTTCTCGGCCTGCCGGGTGTTGTGCCGCTGATAGTCCTGCCAGGCAACTTTGCCGCCGCGATCGACGATAACGGCCTTGACCGTAGTCGAGCCGACGTCTATGCCGATCGTTCTACTGGGGGGGAGCGAGCGCCGCTCCTCCCCCAGCCCCCCCCACCGTTCGGAGCGGTCCTTCAGAGGCTCCGCAGAATGCTCGGCGCTGCTGCTCATCAGCGTCCCATCCGCTTGGCGACGTGCAGGACGAGCTTTGCGGCGGTTCCGGCGGCGGTGCCGTCGTGGGGAATCAAGTAGGTCGCCTTCCGCATCTCCGGATGCGCCTGCAGATACGCGCGCACCTCGGCCTCGGTGAGCCGCGTGCGCTGCAACGTGTCGTCGAACTCGCGCTGGGCGCGCTTCTTGGCCTCGGTCAGGATCATCTGGCAGCGCGAGAGCGCGTGGACCTCGGCGTCGCCCTTGATCTCGAGCGGCGCATAGAGGATCTCGGGGTACCGGCCGACGACGCCGGCCATCGCGCCGATCGACATCGTGTTCGGCATGCACGAGTACGGCGACAGCTCGCAGATCATGTGCGCCTTCTTCTTGTGATAGGACCAGAGCGTCTTGCCGACGAGCATGTCGCCTTCGCCGCCGTCGAGATTGCGATGGAAGTACGGCGCGGCCAGCCGTCTAAGCTCGAACTGGCTCGGCGTCTCGTGCGGCAGGTTACCCATCGCGCGGCGCAGCCGGTTCACGGTCAGCCGGTAGGTGCCCTGAGCGAGTCGACCGAGCGCGAGCTTCAGGCGCGCGTGCTTCTCGATGCCGCTGTAGTCCTCGAAGCGCTGCAGGCCAATGCGCAGGAGATAGTCCATCCAGATCGTGATCGCAGCCGGGTAGACCTCGGCGCCCTCGGCCTCGAGCCAGCGGTGGATGTTGTAGTTGGGATCGCCCTCGACCGTCTGCAGATAGAACTCGCCAGTGATCTTGACCTTCGGCTTCACGCGCAGGCGATCCACCTCGATCGCCGAGAACTTCCGACGCACCTCGCGCAGCGCGCGCGCGAAGTACGGCGTCGTGAGGTGCCAGAGCACCGACCTCTTCGTTGACATCGCCGGCCGGTTGCGAAAGACCTGATAGAGATACTCGATGCTCTCCTTGACGACCGCCTCGGTCTGGCCCGGCAACACCTCGTAGGGCCGCACCTGGTATTCGAGGTCCTGCACGAGATCGGTGCAGAAGATGCCCCAGAGGCAGCCGAGCGTCATCGGCAGGTTGAGATCGAGCCCGTCACCCATGTTCTGATCAAGGTTGTCCTGGGCCATCAGGAACATGCGGAACTTCTCGAGACCGGTATTGCGCAGCGCCAGCTCGTAGCTTGCGTGATATTGACCGAAGCGGCAGGCGCCGCAGGAGCCCGCCGTGAGATAGACGTACTTCTTGTTGACTTCCTCGACGCCGATCCCCGTCGACTCCTTCTTGAGGAAGTTGACCAGATTGCCGGTCGTGAAGCTGGTCGGGCAGCACTGGCCGATGTCGGCGGTCTCGCGGCCGGTCAGGAGATCTTCCTTCGTCGCGACCGGCAGGATCTGAGCGCGGTATCCGCTGCTCTCCAGCACGGCCTGCAAAATTCGCTCGATGCGCCAGTGCAGTCCCCCGAACAGGATCGTCGTGGAGTCACGCTCGGCGCGGGTGAAGGGTCGGGGTGCGTAGGCCCGGTAGTGATCAGTCGCCACGGTCGCCATTCGGTCCTCCGTCAGCGAAACGATCGAGCCAGCTTTCTAGCCATCCTACCGTCGCGAAGCCCGGCAGTCTGCGGATTGTCTCGTCGGCCTTACGGGCGGCGGCGCGTCCCCGCGCACCGGAGAAGAGATACGCCGCTGCCCACCGGCGCCCAGAAGCGGTCGACCAGGAGCCGGGCGACCCGAGCGACCGCCGGACGCCGGAGCCTGAGCTCGGCCTGGCGATAGTAGAAGAAGAAGTGCCGCGACTCGTCGCGGGTGATGCGCTCGAGCAGCTCCGAGAGCACCGGGTGCCCCGCGAGCGCCGCCAGGCGGCGGTAGCCGGTGAGCGTGGTCAGCTCGTTGATCGCGCCCCACGCCATGTGCACGGCGCAGAAATCCGGCCACGCCCGGGACAGGAGCGCGGTGGCGCGCGCCTGCAGCCACTGGGCGGGGCTCTCGTGCCCGCGCGGCGTCGGGCGCAGGCCGAGGCGATGGCCGGCGGCGGCCAGGAACCGCTCGAGCGCCAGGCCGTGAAAGCTCTCTTCGTAGACCCAGCACGCCAGGAATCGCGCCACGTCCGGGTCGTCGATCGCGCGAGTGGCCAGCAGCGAGCGCAGATAGACGATCGTGTGGCTCTCGATGTCCTGCATGTACCGCAAGGTGCGAATCGTCTCCCCGGAGACCGGATACTTCGCGACGTCGGCCCAGACGATACCGCTCACGTCCAGCGCGCCGGGGGCGCGAGATAGGCGTCGATGTCGAAGACGGCCATGACACCAGAGACTACGTCTGGTGCCCGGCCTCCGGATCGTGCGCCGGCTCACCCGGCTTTGCTGAGCTTCTGGCACAAGTTCTCGATCTGCTGGTGGAAGGGCTGACCGCCGCGGTCGGTCATCGGCGTCTTGTCGGCCAGGCCCGTGTGGAGCTCGACGAACAGGGGACCCTCGTCGGTCAGCATCGAGGGCAGGCGGCTCTTGAAATCCTCGAAATCTTTGACGGCATACGCCTTGCGGTATCCGGCGCCCTTGGCCATCTGCACGAAGTCGACGGACAGCCCGCCCGGAATGTCCTGAGCGCCGGAGGTGTGGTAGACGCCGTTCTTGAAGAGCAGATGCGTCAGGTTGCGCGGCCGGGCTCCGGCGATCGTCGCCAGGGAGCCGAGCTGCATCAGGAGCGAGCCGTCGCCGTCGAAAACGATCACCCGGCGCTTGGGTATCGCCAGCGCCAGACCGAGGCCGAGCGCCGAGGCGCCGCCCATGAAGCCGACGCAGCCGATCGAGAGGTCGTCGGGCGCGAGGGTGCGCCAGGCCGGCGAGGTCGTCATCGTCGGGACGCAGATCGCATCCCCACGCGCGGCGGCGATCGCGCGAAGGATGTCCTCAGGCTTCATGGCCATCTAGCTGGTCTCCAGGCCCACGAGCACCGCCGCCGGCCCGCGGCGCTGGCGGCTCAGGCGGTAGTACTCGGGAATCAGGTGCACGTCGTCCGGACCTTCAAGCCGCGCGTGCGGCACGCCGAACGTGTCGAGCAGCGGCTCGGCGAAGCGGACCATCGAGTGCCGCGACTCTTTCGGATCCCGGTCGCGCTCGCGCTGCAGCAGGCCGATCATGTAGAACGTCGGCACGCGCCCGTCCATCGCGACGCCGCGCAAGGTGTTCACCGAGGCGTAGAGCCCGGCGTGCTGGATCATGAGCACGACCGGCTCGCCGCCGATCCAGAGCCCGGCGGCGATGGCGTTGGCCTCGTCCTCGGTGGCGCACGTGACCACGCGCAGGGCGCGCTCCTTGTCGAGCGCGGCGAGCACGGTCTTCTGGTGGGTGTCGGGGACGCTCAGGATCCAGCCGAGAGGCTCGCGCATGCTGCCGCCGCGCGCTTCGCGAAACGTGTCCCTGAGCGTGTCGATGATCAGCGGCGCAGGAATCGATTCCGGCATCCGGGCCTCCCGTGAGAAGATCGACTTATCCTACGCTAATCTCCTACGCTAATCGCCGCGAAGAAAGGACCCCCGATGTTCAAATCCTTCGCCCTCTCCGTCGCCCTCGTCCTGGCCGCCGCGGCCGTCAGCGGCGCCGCCGGCCCCGAGCTGAAGTCCGACGACCAGAAGACCCTCTACGCCCTGGGCCTCGTGATCAGCCAGAACCTCGCCAGCTTCAACCTGAGCGCGGCCGATCTCGAGCCGGTGCTGGCGGGTGTGAGCGACGGCGTCCTCAAGAAGGAGTACAAGGTCGACGTCCAGACGTACGCCGCGAAGATCTCGCAGCTACAGGCCTCGCGCGCGGGCGCGGCGGCGGCGGTCGAAAAAAAGGCAGGTCAGGCCTTCCTCGACAAAGCCGCAGCGGAGAAGGGCGCGACGCGCACCGCGTCGGGGCTCATCATCACGACGCTCAAGCCCGGTACCGGGCCCTCGCCGAAGGCGACCGACAAGGTGAAGGTGCACTACCACGGCACCCTTACCGACGGCACCGTGTTCGACAGCTCCGTCCAGCGCGGCGCGCCGATCGAGCTGCCGCTGAACGGCGTGATCAAGTGCTGGAGCGAGGGCGTGCAGATGATGAAGGTCGGCGGCAAGAGCAGGCTCGTGTGCCCCTCGGACATCGCGTACGGCGACCAGGGCCGGCCTCCGCAGATCAAGCCCGGCGCTACGCTGGTCTTCGAGGTGGAGCTGCTCGACATCGCGAAGTAGCGTCAGGCCTGAGCGATCCCGCCGCGAGGTCGCGTCCGTGCCAGACTGCGGCGCCTCTCAGCGGCTGCGCGGCGATCGTGCTCATAAGAGGCCTCCCTTATAAACCGCGCGGGACACGTCCGGCAACCGCCCGGACCTTGCGCGGCGCGGCCAGCCAGATCGCGACGGCCGACACGAGGCTGGCGCCGATCGAGAGCCAGAACGCGAGCACGTAGTCGCCGGTGCGGTCGTGCAGCGCGCCGGCGATCCAAGGCCCGATCGCACGGCCGATGATCGACGTCAGGCTCAGCGTGCCGAAGATCGTCCCGTAGTGCTTGGGCCGTCGCGGGGCTGGGGCCCCGCCGGCCGAGGCGAGCCGAAGAAGAGTTTTGCGACGGAGCGGCGCATGCGGGCCAGGTGATTCTACTGTATGATCCGCCCTGCCGTAGCGGTTTCCCAGGAGGCTCATCATGCTGGGCGACGTCGTCGAGCTGACCGTCGTGGTGCGCGACATCGAGGCCGCGATCGAGCGGTTCACCGGGCTCTTCGGCTTGAAGGTGCATCACCGCGGCGAGTCCAAGGAGTTCGGGTTCAAGAACGCGATCTTGCCGACGGGCATCGGCCACATCGAGCTCTTGCAGCCGACCGATCCGGACAAGGCGGTCGGCCGCTTCCTCGCCAAGCACGGCGAAGGCGTCTACCTCGTGGGCTTCGAGTGCCAGGACATCCCCGGCAGCGTCGAGCGCCTGAAGAAGGCCGGCGTGCGCGTCGACGGCCGGCGCCCGGACGTGGCCTGGGTGCATCCGCAAGACACGCACGGCCTCTTCGTCGAGCTCCGCAAGCGCGAGTCGTACGCGTGAGCATGCAGACGTTCCGGTTCGAGCTGGGCGAGCTGCCGCCCGAGGCCGAGGCGCTGCGCGCCGAGGTGCGCGAGTTCCTGCGCCGGGAGCTCGGCGACGCCGCGCCGGTGCGGCGCGCGCACTCCTGGGGCGGCTTCGACCGCGAGTTCAGCAAAAAGATGGGTGTCCGCGGCTGGATCGCGATGACGTGGCCGAAGCGCTACGGCGGGCACGAGCGGAGCGCGCTCGAGCGTTACGTCGTGCTCGAGGAGATGCTGGCGGCCGGCGCGCCCGTGTCCTCCCACTGGATCGCCGACCGCCAGTCCGGTCCGCTCCTCTTGAGATTCGGCACCGAGGCGCAGCGCCAGAAGTTCTTGCCGGCGATCGCGCGTGGGGAGCTCGCGTTCGCGATCGGCATGAGCGAGCCGGATTCGGGCTCGGACCTCGCCTCGCTGCGCACGCGCGCCGAGCGCGTCGCCGGCGGCTATCGGGTCAACGGCACCAAGGTCTGGACGAGCAACGCCCATCTGGCCGACTACATGATCGCGACGTTCCGCACCCACCACGACCCGGCGAAGAAGCACGAGGGCCTCACGCAGTTCCTCGTGGACACGAAGCTCGCCGGCATCACGATGAGCCCGATCATCGACCTGGCGGGCTCGCACCACTTCAACATGGTGGTCTTCGAGGACGTCTTCGTGCCCGAGGACATGCGGGTCGGCGAGGAGGGCGCGGGCTGGAAGCAGGTGACGACCGAGCTGGCCTTCGAGCGCAGCGGCCCGGAGCGCTACCTGTCGAGCTTCGCGCTGCTGCTCGAGCTGGTCCGCGAGGTGTCGAAGGATCCGGGCGAGCGCGCCGCGGCGACCGTCGGCCGGCTCGTGGCGCACCTCGCCACCCTGCGGCAGATGTCGCTCTCGGTCGCCCTCATGCTTGAGGCGGGCGAGAATCCGAACCTCGAAGCCGCGGTGGTGAAGGACGTGGGCACCACGTTCGAGCAGGAGGGGCCCGAGATCGTCCACGCGCTGCTCGGCGTCGAGCCGACGATCGACACGGGCAGCGATCTCCAGCAGGTGCTCGGCTTTCTCATGCAGCGCGCGCCGTCGTTTTCCCTCCGCGGCGGCACGCGCGAGATCCTGCGCGGGATCATCGCGCGCGGGCTGGGGCTTCGGTGAACGAGCTGCGGACGATCCTCGGCGACGTCGTCACGCGCCTCTTCACCGACCTCGTCACGAAGGACCTCCTCGAATCCGCCGAGACCGGCGCCTGGCCCGAGGCGCTCTGGCAGGCGGTGGAGGAGAGCGGCCTGACCTTGCCGCTGGTCGTCGAGTCGAAGGGCGGCGCCGGGGGAAGCTGGGGCGACGCCTTCGTGGTCGCGCGCGCCGCGGGCCGCCACGCGGTGCCGCTGCCGCTCGCCGAGACCATCGTGGGCGCGTGGCTCCTCTCGGCGTCCGGGCTCGACGTGCCCTCGGGGCCGCTGACGATCGCGCCCGTTCATCGCGACGAGCGCCTGCGCCTGGCGCGCGCCGGGAGCGGCTGGCGGCTCAGCGGGACCGCGGCGCGCGTGCCGTGGGGCCGGGCGGCCGGCCACGTCGTCGTCGTCACCGAGGCCGAGGGACGCACGATGGTCGCGCTCGCCGCGCGCGGGGCCGGACAGGTCAAGACGGATCAGAACCTCGCGCGTGAGCCGCGCGATACGCTGGCCTTCGAGGACGCGCCCGTCGTCGCTGCCGTGCCGGCCGGTCGCGGCGTTCCGGCGCAGGCGGTGTGGCTCTACGGCGCGCTGGTGCGCGCGGCCCAGATGGCCGGCGGCCTCGACTATTTGTTGCGTCAGGCCTCGCAGTACGCGACCGAACGGCGTCAGTTCGGAAAGCCCATCGGCTCGTTCCAGGTGATCCAGCAGAACCTGGCGGTGCTGGCCGGGCACACGGCCGCGGCGGGCACGGCGGCGGCCAACGCGTTCCGCGCCGCCGACCGCGGCGACGCCGCGTTCGAGATCGCCGTCGCGAAGGTGCGGGTCGGCGAGGCGGCGGGCATCGGCGCCTCGATCGCTCATCAGGTGCATGGCGCGATCGGGTTCACCTACGAGCACGCGCTCCAGTTCGCGACGCGCCGCTTGTGGTCGTGGCGCGCCGAGTTCGGCGGCGAGGGCGAGTGGGCAATCGCGCTCGGCCGCTCGGTCGCCGAGCGCGGCGCCGACGCGCTCTGGCCGCACCTGACCGCGCGATGAGATTGAAGAGACAGCAGGCTTTCGGGGCGCCATCGATCGGCGCGTGCAGTATCGGCAACAGAGAAAATGGAGGGGCTGCCGCGTGAAGATCACCGACGTCACGCTTACCATATTCGCCTGGACCGATATCCCCGCGACGACGTACGGCCGGCACACCGGACGCTTCAGCGGCAAGAGCCACCTCGGCCTGCTCGCGATCAAGACCGACGACGGCGTCGAGGGCCACGCCTTCCTGGGCTCTGCGCAACGCGGGGCCCACCTGGACGGCGAGTCGCTGATCCAGTTCCTCAAGCCGGTCGTGATGGGCCAGAACCCGCTCGATCGCGAGCGCCTCTACCAGGGGCTCTGGCAACGCAACCGCGCGACGACGTACCGCGCGATCGGCGCCGTGGACGTCGCGCTCTGGGACATCGCGGGCAAGGTGGCCGGGCAGCCGATCCATCGCCTCCTCGGCTCCTATCGCGACAGCGTGCCCGCCTACGCGAGCTCGGCCGTGCTCCCCTCGAAGGAGGCGTACGCGGAGGAGGCCGCGAAGTTCAAGGCCGAGGGCTGGACCGCGTACAAGATCCATCCGCCGACCGACCCCAGGGTGGACATCGAGGTCTGCGAGGCGGTCCGCCGGGCGGTCGGGGACAAGTTCACGGTCATGCTCGACTCGACGTGGGCGTACGTCTATCCGGACGCGCTGCGCGTGGGACAGGCGGTCGAGCGGCTCGGCTTCCACTGGTACGAAGACCCACTGGCCGACGACGACATCTACAACTACGTCAAGCTGAAGCAGAAGCTCTCGATTCCGATCCTCGCCACCGAGTACGCGCCCGGCGGCTTCACCGCCTTCGCCCCGTGGCTCACCGCGCAGGCGACGGACTACCTGCGCGGCGACGTCGCCGTGAAGGGCGGGATCACGTCGCTGGTCAAGACGGCGCACCTGGCCGAAGCCTTCCACATGAACTTCGAGGTGCACCACGGCGGCAACTCGCTGAACAACGTCGCCAACCTCCACGTCATCATGGCGATCAAGAACTGCGAGTTCTTCGAGGTGCTGCTGCCGTCCGGCGCGCAGAAGTACGGTCTCGTGGAGGACATCGAGGTCGACCGGACCGGACAGGTCCACGCGATCAATGGCCCCGGGCTCGGCGCCGCGATCGACTTCGCGCTGATCGAGCGCAAGAAGACCACCGTCCTGTCCTAGGCCCGGTGCGCCCGGTCCTGTTCGACCACATCGCCATCGCGGTGGCGCGTCTGGCCGATGCCGAGGCGATCCTGGCGGGCGAGCTCGGCGGGCGCTCGGCCTACGGCATGACGAGGGACGCGTTCAGCTTCTGGCACTCGCCCGGGCCCGCGGCTACTCGATCGTGGGCTACGACGATTCGGATCCGGAGTGGAAGGAAGCGTTCCTTCACCCGCGACAGGCCCAGGGCATCGTCGTCCAGTTCGCCGAGACCAGCGCCGATTCGTCGAGCCCGCCGCCGCGCGACGAGAGCCGCCGGCACCTGCCGGGTGCGCGCGAGCCCGTGCCGGCGATCACGGTGCTCGGCCTGCGCCTCAGCGCGCGCTCGCGGGAACGCGCGCGCACCCAGTGGGGCGCAGTCCTCCAGGGCGCGCGCGCCGAGCGAGCCGACGGCACGCTCGTCTACCGATGGCCGGGCTCGTTCATGTACGTCGCGATCGAGATCGACCCGGTCCGCGACGAAGGGCCGCTCTGGATCGAGTACTCCAGCCGTCGGGCGGTCCCGCTCACCGACGATCTCCATCCGGTACTGGGCGCCGTGTTCAAGCGGCGGCCGGCGGACTAGGCGCGGCGCGAGCCGCACGGCGGCGGCCATCGGCGCGGCTTGTTCGTCAGGATCGTCTTGGGCTATGTTCGGCTCGCCCTCATCACGCCGACGCCGGAGCAACGGGAGGCCACGAGCTGTCCAAGCGCGACGTCGAGCTTCGGATGCGACGGGCGCTGCCCGGCGACTCGGAGCGCCTGTCGCAGATCGCCCGCGCCGCGAAGGCTCACTGGGGCTACCCCCGAGCGTGGCTGGCGGTCTGGGCACCGATTCTGAGCATCACGCCGGAGTATGTCGAACGCCAGCTCGTCTACGTCGCGGCGCGGGATCACGAGATGGTCGGGTTCTATGCGCTGGAGCCGCGGGGCGACCGCTGGTCGCTCGAGCACTTCTGGGTCGACCCGCGCTGGCACGGACGAGGCGTCGGGCGCCACATGTACGGCCACGCCCTCGACCGAGTCCGGGCCATCCGGCCCGGTATCGTGGTCATCGAGGCCGATCCCTACGCGGCGGGTTTCTACGCGCGGATGGGCGCGCAGCGAAGGGCAACGGTTCCCGCTCCGGTGGAGGGTGATCCCGATCGGACCTTGCCGGTATTCGAGGTCGAGGTGAAGGCCGGATGAGCCTGGATCAGCCCGTTCTCGAGGGTCCGACGGTCACCTTGCGTTCGCTGTCGCTCACGGACGCCGGCGCCCTCGCCGCGGCCGCCGCCGAATCGCGGCAGCATTACATCTACACGCGCGTGCCGGCCGGGATCGAGGACGCCGAGAGCTACATCGCGGCGGCGCTTCGGGACCGCGACGAAGGCCGTCGCATGCCGTTCGTCACCGTGTGGCACGGCCGGGTCGTGGGCTCCACGAGCTATCTGGATCTCCAGCAATGGCGCTGGCCCGCCGGGTCCTCCCTGCAGCGGACGGACAGACCGGACGCGGTCGAGATCGGCGCGACGTGGCTGTCGGACTCGGCCCAGCGCACGCGATGCAACACGGAGGCGAAGTATCTGATGCTAGGTCACGCGTTCGACATGTGGGAGGTACATCGGGTCACGCTCAAGACCGACGAGCGCAACGTGCGCTCGCGACAGGCCATCGAGCGGCTCGGGGCCCGGCTCGAGGGCGTGCGGCGGGCCGACATGCCCGCCCAGGACGGCTCGGTCCGGAGCTCCGCGTACTACTCCATCGTGCGGGCGGAGTGGCCGACGATCCGCGCGAAGCTCGAGGCATCGCTCGCGCGAAAGCCGTGGTGAAGGCCCTCTCGTTCTTCAAGCGCCGCGCCGGGATGCCCGTCGAAGAATTCCAGGCTTACTGGCGCACGCGGCATCCGGACGTGGTCACGAAGGTCCCGGGCGTGCGCCGGTATGTCCAGTCGCACACGCGCCCCGCCGCCTACCGAAGCGGGGAGCCGGTGTACGACGGCATCGCTGAAGTGTGGTTCGATGACTCGGCGGCGCCGCGCGCGGCGACGACGACACCGGAATGGGATCGGGCACAGGCCGACGACGGCAACTTCATCGCGCCCGGGCCGGTGGCTTTCATCGTCACGACGGAGCACGTGATCGTCGCGTGAAGCCGTTCGTGCTGCTGTTCGATCTCGACGGAACCCTGACCGACCCCAGGCCCGGTATCGTCAGGTGTATGAAGTACGCGCTCGACACGCTGGGCGCGCCCTGCCCGTCGGACGACGTGCTCGCGTCGTTCATCGGGCCTTCGCTCCGGGAAACCTTCCGGACCCTGCTCGAGACGGCGGACCGGAGCCTGATCGAGCGGGCGCTGGCGCTCTACCGCGAGGAGTACGGCGACACCGGACTCTTCGAGAATCAGGTCTACGCCGGGGTCACCCAGATGCTCGACCACGCGCGGGCCCCGGCGTCGGCCACGTTCGTCGCGACCCTGAAGCCGAAGCCCTACGCCGACCGGATCGTGCGCCGGCTCGGGCTCGAGCCGTTCTTTGCTGGAGTTTACGGACCCGAGCTGGAGGGGCGGTTCGACGACAAGGCGGACCTGCTCGCTCACCTCCTGGCGACCGAGAAGATCTCGCCGGAGCTCGCGGTGATGATCGGCGACCGGGCCGGCGACATCGTGGGGGCCAGGGCCAATGGCGTCCGGTCGATCGGCGTGCTCTGGGGCTATGGGTCCCAGGCCGAGCTGACCGGCGCCGGGGCGGCCGGCCTCTGTCGGTCACCCGCGGAGCTCGTGGCGTGTCTGGGACGGCTCACGCTCTAATCTTTCGCCGGGGCGGGGGGGTGGGATTACGCTTTCGGTGGATTTGTCCCACACTTCACCGGAGGATCGAACATTGCTATTTTTGCGGGTATCGGGGAATCGCTCTGGAGCACTAGGGTCGTTCGTCGCGATGGTCCTCCTCGCCCTGCTCGCGGTCGCGGCCGGGCCTTCGGCGGCCCAGGAGCGCCTCGTCAGCAAGCAGGACGCGGACCGGATCTTCGGGCTGAACCGTTCCCAGTGGGAGGCGGAAGCCAGACGCATGGTCGATTCGCAGACGTGGAAGATTTGGCCCGGCCCCGTTGACCGGGGCACGGGCATCATCGCCACCGACCCGAAGACGGGCGTGGGGCTCGCCGTGCGGCCCTCGTTCAGGGACGCGCAAGGCCCGCCCGAGACGCTCGTCGTCGGCAGCTACTATCCCTCCGGGACGTTCCGTCGATTCAGCGACCAGACGCGGCGCGAGATAGAGGCGGCCGCCGGCACCGACTTCGGGACGGCGTACTCGGTGGCGGTGGCCTTCAGCAGCACGGCGTCGCCGGCCCCCGGATTCGACGTGGTCGAAGTCATCATCACCCGCCCCCGGCGATGACCGAGCTCGGCGGCTGCGTTCACCGGCCACCGAGAGGCGGGATCGCCTCCGGTCCCGCCACGATCGAGACCCTTCGGGATTTGCCGCCCGAGCGCGTGCGCGATCTGCTCGCGGACAGCGAGGCGGCCGGCTCACGGATCGTCCGCCGCCTCGTGGACGAGTGGGCCGATCAGACCAACCGGTTCGATCGGCCCGGCGAGGCGCTGTTCGCCGCGCGGGTCGCTGGCCGGCTCGTCGGCGTGTGCGGGCTCAACGTCGATCCCTATGCCGGCGCCCCGCGGGCAGGCCGAGTCCGGCATCTCTACGTGCTGACATCCTTCCGCGGGCGCGGCGTGGGCCGGCAGCTGGTCGCGCACGTCATCGACAGCGCGGGCGGTCGATTCGACACGCTGCGCCTGCGGACCAACAACGAGGCGGCGGCACGCCTCTACGCGGCGATGGGCTTTCGGCCACGCACTGAGAGCGGCGAGTTCACGCACGTCCTCGAGCTCGGGCGGAGGCCATGCTGAGATGACGGCACCCGGATCGGCGCACGCGAGTCACGAGCAGCGCAACGTCGAGATCAAGGCTTGGATCACCAGCGTCGAGGTCATGGCGCCGAGGGTCGCCGCGATCGCCGACCGGGGCCCGACCGAGATCGAGCAAGACGACACGTTCTTCGTCTGCGAGCGCGGCAGGCTCAAGCTTCGGACGTTCTCGCCGACCGAAGGCAATCTGATCTTCTACCGGCGCGCGAATCAGACCCGGCCCAAGGAGTCGCGCTTCGTCATCGCGCCGACCGGCGCACCCGATGCGCTGCGCGAGGCGCTGTCGCTCGCCTACGGGACGGCCGGGCGCGTGCGCAAGCATCGCACCCTGTATCTCGTGGGGCGGACGCGCGTGCACCTGGATCGGGTCGAGAGTCTGGGGCACTTCCTCGAGCTCGAGGTCGTCCTGGCGGAGGGCGAGAGCCCGGACGCGGGAGTGAAGGAGGCCCGAGTCCTGATGACGGCGCTCGGCCTCGGCGACGAGCAGCTCGTCGAGGGCGCCTACGTCGATCTGCTCTCACAGCAGAGCGTCACCCGGAGCCTGACTCAAGGCCCGTGACTGATCTGCGTGTTCGCGACGCGCGACCGGAGGACCAGGATGCGATCCGCAAGGTCACCCTGGCGGCCTATCAGGAGTACGCCGCCCCGATGAAGGCCTTCTGGGAGGGCTATCGCCGGAACATCGTGGCCTCGCTCGCGGAGGTCGGCTCGGCCGAGCAGCTCGTCGCCGAGCGCGACGGCGACATCGTGGGCACGGTGCTGCTCTATCCCCCGCGCCGTATGGAGCTGCCGAAGGGCGGTGGGCTCGAGATGCCCTGGCCCGAGGTGCGGCTCCTCGCCGTGGCGCCGGCCGAGCGCGGGGGCGGCGTCGGCACGGCGCTCATGCAGGAATGCGTGCGGCGCGCCCGTCGAGCCGGCGCACGGGTCCTGAGCCTGCACACGACGGAGATGATGGCCGCCGCGCTCAGGATGTACGAGCGGATGGGCTTCGTTCGCGCGCCCGAGCTCGACTTTCATCCCATGCCCGGCACGACGGTCATGGGCTTTCGTCTCGATCTCGGAGAAACGGAGATGACGCGATGAAGGTCCTGATCAAGAGCGCCTGGGGGTCGGGCGATCCCACGCAGGCCTCGTTTCCGTTTCATCACGCGATCGCGTTCGCCGAAGCGGGCCACGACGTCCAGGTGTTCCTGCTGGGGGAGGCCGTCTCGCTGATGCGCACGGTCGTCGCGAACGCGGTGGTGCCGGTCGGCTGGGCGCCGCTCTCGGAGGCGCTCGCGAAGGTGATCGCTGATCGCGTGCCGATCCACGTCTGAGGGGCCTGCTCGCGGGCCCGGGGGGTCCTGATCGACGATCTCGCGGGGAAGAACGCCTCGTTCTCCGACCCGCCGAAGCTCGTGGCGCTCGTGGAGTGGGCGGACCGGATCCTCACGGAGTAGGCGGTCGCATGGCTCGCCCCCGGTGCGGTATACTCCGGGAGCGAAATTCTGACCGCAGGAGACAGGCCAATGGATTACAAGCCGGTGTCCATCGATCACGTCAACATCTTCGTCCGGAACGCCGAGCGCTCGCTCAAGTGGTACACGGACGTCTTCGGCTTCCACGTGCAGGACACCATGATGTTTCAGGGAACCGAGAAACTGCGGGCCGCCTTCCTCTCCTGCGACACCGACCACGCGCACGACATCGCGCTCTTCGAGGTGGGTGAAGAGGCCGCGGGCCCGCAGAAGAAGCAGGTGGGCCTGAATCACGTCGCCTGGCGCATGGCGAACCTCGGTGACCTCGGCGAGATGTACAAGCGGCTCAAGGAGAAGGACGTTCCGGTTAGCGTCTCCGACCACACGGTCTCGATCGGCATCTACTTCTCTGATCCCGACGGTAACGGCCTCGAGGTCTACTACGAGCAGCCGCGGAGCGAGTGGCACCGCGAGCGGCCGTTCTCGGAGCAGGGCGCGAAAGGCCGCTTCCCCGGGCCGTGGGACGAGGCGCTCACGCCCACGCCGGCCTTCCTGAAGACGTAGTCGCCGGCGCAGGGCCCGCCCCGGGCCCGACCCTCGTGAGCGGAATCGCCGATCTACTCGGCGCCATTCGTCGCGGCGACGCGAAGACTGCCGGTGAGCTGCTCGCCGCCGGCCCAACTCTCGCGAACGCGCGCGACGAGCACGGCAATTCACCCCTGCTGATCGCGACGTACACCGGCCAGCACGACATCGTGCGGCTCCTGCTCGAGCGCGGCGCCCGCCCGAGCTTCTTCGAGTCCTGCGCCCTCGGGCTCCTCGCAGACGTTCGGCGACATCTCGGCGAGAATCCCGGGCTCGTGGGGCAACGCTCGCATGACGGCTGGCCGCCGCTCCATCTGGCGGCGTTCTTCGGCCATCGCGAGACCGCCGAGGCACTCCTGGACGCCGGCGCGGACGTGCGTGCCGTCTCCCGGAACTCTGAAGCCAACCTGGCGATCAACGCCGCGGCCGCTGGGGTGCGCGCCGACCGCCGCCCCGAGATCGTGCGGCTCCTCGTCGCTCGCGGGTCCCCGGTCGACGGCCGCGGCTCATCCGCCGGGCACACACCCCTGCACGAGGCCGCGTTCAACGGGGATATGGCCCTTGTTCGCCTGCTGCTCGACAGCGGCGCCGATCGATCCTTGCGGACACCCGAGGGGGAGACACCGCTCGACATCGCGACGAAGCACAACCGAACCGAGGTCGCCCGCCTGCTCGGAGGGTAACCGCGTCAGGGAGGGTTCCATGTTCAAGCGTATCGACCACGTCGAGATCGTGACGGAAGATCTCGACCGCTCCGTGAAGTTCTACACCGACGTGCTCGGGTTCAAGGTCCGGGCCCGTGAGCGGATCGACCGCTCGAGCCTGGGCGTTCGGCTGGATCTGGCCTATCTGGATCTCGGTGGCACGTCGATCGAGCTGATCAAGTACGGCGGATCGGTCGCGCCCGCCCCCACGCAGGAGCATCTCGGCTATCGCATGATGGCGCTCGAGGTCGCGGACATGCAGAGCACCATCGACTATCTGAAGACGAAGGGCGTGCCGATCACCTGGGGGCCGCGGGTACGCGAAGTCGCGTACGCGAGGGCGGAGATCCGCGATCCGGACGGACACAGCATCGAGCTGAGGCACTGGTTCGGCCGCCGATGATCCTCGATGAGCAGGCGGTGCACGATCTTCTGAAGATGGAGGATCTGATCCCCGCCATGGCGAAGGCCATGGCCGACCTGTCGAGCGGCAAGGTCGTGCAGCCCATGCGCGTGATGCTGCCGGTCGCCGAGCATCAGGGGTTTCTCGGGCTCATGCCGGCGTACGGCGGCGTGCTCGGCGCCAAGCTGGTCACGTTCTACCCGAACAACCGGGACATCCCGAGCCACCACGCGATGATCCTTTTGTTCCGTCCCGAGACGGGCGAGCCGCTGGTCACGCTGGACGGCCGGCTCATCACCGAGATGCGCACGGCGGCGGTGTCCGCGGTGGCCACGCGGCTGCTCGCGCGTCCCGAGGCCGCGGTGCTCGGCATCCTCGGCTCGGGCGTCCAGGCGCGGAGCCACCTCGAGGCGCTCCGCCTGGTCCGCACGTTCCGCGAGGTCCGCGTCTGGAGCCCGCGAAACGCGGCGGCCTTCGCCAAGCAGTTCGGGATCCGCGCGGCGGCGTCCGCGGAAGACGCGGTGCGCGGCGCCGAGGTGATCGTGGTGGCGACGACGTCGCAGACGCCGGTGCTGTCGGGCGCGTGGCTCGCGCCGGGAACGCACATCAACGCGGTCGGCGCGCCGCGACCGACCTGGCGCGAGCTGGACGACGACGCGCTCCGGAAGGCGAAGCTCTACGTCGAGTCGCGCGAGGCGGCCACGCACGAGTCCGGCGACGTCATCGCCTCGGGCCGGATCTTCGCGGAGATCGGCGAGGTCGTGCTGGGCACCAGGCCCGGCCGCCAGTCGGCGGACGAGATCACGCTCTACAAATCGGTCGGCGTCGCGGTCCAGGACGTGGTCTCCGCCGATCTCGTCTATCGCAAGGCCGTGCAGGTACGGAGGTAGCCATGCTGCAGCTGCGCCCGAGCTGCGAGTGCGGTGATCGCGATCTGCCGCCGGACTCGTCCGACGCCGTGATCTGCTCGTTCGAGTGCACGTTCTGCCGGTCGTGCGCGACGACGGTGCTCGGGGGCACGTGCCCGAACTGCGGCGGCGAGTTGGTGGCGCGGCCGCGCCGGCCCGCCGACAAGCTCGCGAAGTTCCCGCCGTCTACAGAGCGGATCCACAAGCCGGCGGGCTGCCGGAAGGTCGCCTAGCGCAGGGTCTGCTGCGGGAGATCCAGGACTTTGTCGGCGAGCGTCGCCAGCATCCGCCAGAGCGGCTCCTGATCGCGCGTCGCCTGCGGGTCGTCGCCCGCGCTGTCCAGTAGGACGTACTCGGCGCCGAGCGATTGCAGCGCTTCCAGGTCCTTTCGCATCTGATCGAGCGTGCCCTGGCCGATCAGGCGCTCGGCGTCCCGGCGCGGTGCGTCGGTCAGCTCGAGCCTGATGCGCGGGCAGAGGGCGGGCACGGGCTTGCCCTCGGCGGCGGCGACGACCTCGAGCTTCGGCAGGCCGATGTCTCTCAGCCAGTCCATGCGAACGCGGTTGGGATGCCAGGCCTCGCCGTAGCGCACCGCGCGCCGGAGCGCCGCGTCGGTCGAGCCGCCGATCCAGATCGGCGGATGCGGCGAGCGCAGCGGCCGCGGCGCGGTGTGCACGTTCTCGAACGAGACGAACGGGCCGGTGTACGACGCGACGTCCTCGGTCCACAACGTCTTGATCGCCTGGAGATAGTCGTGCGAGATGGCGCCGCGGCGCGCGAACGGTACGCCGAGCGCCTCGAACTCTTGCTTCGCCCAGCCGACGCCGACGCCGAAGATGAAGCGGCCCCCGCTCAGCCGGTCGACGGTCGCGGCCATCCGCGCCGTGAGGATCGGGTTGCGGTACGGCAGGATGATCACGGTGGTACCGAGCTCGATCCGCCGCGTGGCGCCAGCGAGCCAGCCGAGCGTGGTGAAGGGGTCGTAGAGCGGCGTCGGATACTTGGCCGCGACGTCGGGTGTCGGCGCCACGTGGTCCGAGATCATGACCAGGTGATAGCCCAGCGCCTCGACGAGCGCCGTCGTGCGCGCGAGCGCCTCCGGGCTCACGCCCGGCCCCCAGTTCAGGAGATTGACGCCGATCTTCATCGCTAGCCGAGAGCAGGGCGCCGCTGCGCCCACGGATGCGCCGCCTCGAACGCCGCCGAGGCGCGCAGCACGGTCACGTCGTCGAAGCGGCGGCCCACGATCTGGAGCCCGATCGGCAAGCCGGCCTTGGTGAACCCGCAGGGCACGGTGGCCGCGGGCTGGCCGGTCATGTTGAAGATGTAGGTGAACGCGCTCGCCGCCTCGCGCCCGACCTTCACGCCGCCGATCTGGTCCGGATAGAACTGGCCGATCGGGAGCGGCGGGCACGCGACGGTCGGCGTGAGCAGGAGGTCGTAGCGCTCGAAGAACGCCCGCGCGTGCTGCCACCAGGCGAGCCGGTCGAACCACGCCTGGACGTACTTCGTCGGCGGCAGCTTCGTGGCCTCCTCGACGATCGGGAGCAGCCCCGGGTCGATCTGATCGCGGCGATCGAGGTAGGGCGCGAGCCGCGCGCCGATGCCGCCGAGGAAGATCGTGCGCCAGCAGTCGTAGGGCGACGGCCATGTGGGCTCGGCGGTCTCGACCTTGCAGCCGAGCTCGCGGAACGCGCGCGCGGCCCTCGCGGTGGCGGCGCTCACCTCCGGGTCGACCGCCGGCGCCACGCCGAGCTTCTCGCTCCACGCCACGCGGAGCCCCTTGAGACTTCCCTGGAGCGCTTTGACGTAGTCGACCTTCGTCGCCGGCAGCGAGTACTGATCGCGCTCGTCCGGCCCGGCGCACACGTTCATCATGAGCGCCGCGTCCTTCACGGTCCGCGTCATCGGCCCGGCGTGCGAGAGGCTCCACGCCGCGCTGGCTGGGTAGACGGCGATCCGTCCCCACGAGGCCTTGAGCCCGTAGATCCCGCACCAGGCCGCCGGCTTGCGGATCGAGCCGCCGCCGTCGGTGCCGAGCGCGAGCGGAGCCAAGCCCGCCGCGACGGCGGCGCCGGCGCCGCCCGAGGAGCCGCCGGGCGTGTGGCCGAGGCTCCACGGGTTGCGCGTGACGCCGAACAGGAGATTGTCGGTGACGCCGACCCAGCCCAGGGTGGGCGTGTTGGTCTTGCCGAGCATGATGGCGCCGGCCGCCTTGAGCCGCTCGACCGAGGGCGCGTCCTCGGTCGGCACGTTGTCGCGGTAGATCGGGGTGCCGAACGTGGTGCGCACGTCCTTGGTGATGATGAGGTCCTTGACCGAGAACGGCACGCCGTGCAGCGGGCCGAGCTTCGCCCCGCGCTTCATCACCGCGCGCTCGGCGGCCTTCGCCGCCTGCCGCGCGCGGTCGGCGTCGAGCGTGACGTACGCGTTCAGCTGCTTCAAGGTGCCAATGCGCTCGAGCACGGCATCGACCACCTCGACGGGCGACACTTTCTTCTTCGCGATCGCGCCGGCCAGCTCGGACGCGGACATCCAGCAGAGGTCACTGTTGTTCATGGTGGCGGCTATTGTATGCTGCCCGGGCCATGCCCGCTCGCGTTAGAGTCCAGCGAAGTCATGCCGAAGTTTCTAACTGCTGAGAGAGCGCGAACCTGAAGCGCCAGGGTCGATTCGTGTCGGACACGTGGCGTAGTGAGTGCCGGGGGAGTCTGAGGGGGGGTCGCCCCCCTCAGGTAAACGAAAGCGGAGACGTAACGATGAAGCTGGCGCTGAACCAAGGCCTATCGGGTATGGCAAGCCTGTCTAGCGATTTAGACCGGGTGCTCGAGGCCGAGCGGCTCGGCTACGACTCGGTCTGGACCTCGGAGTCGTACGGCTCCGATGCGGTGACGACCGCGACGTGGATCGCGGCCCGCACCCAGCGCCTGCACGTCGGGACCGCGATCTACAACGAGGTCGTCCGTCGCTACGGCTACGAGGAGGCCGCGAGCAAGATCCAGGATCTGTATCTAGCCGGCCGCAAGGCCGAAGCGGAAGCCGCGGTGCCGGACGCGCTCGTCGACGAGATCACGCTGTGCGGCCCGCGCGAGCGCATCCGCGAGCGCCTGTCGCAATGGAAAGCCGCCGGCGTGACGACGCTCGGCATCCGCGGCAAGCTCGACGCCATCCGGCTGATGGCAGAAGTTGCTCTCTGACCCGGTGTGATCGAAGCTCCGCTCGACCGATACCGCGACGTGGTCCGGCCGGAGTGGATCGACCACAACCGGCACATGAACGTCGGCTACTACCTCGTCGTCTTCGACTTGGCGACCGACGAGTTCTTTCGATGGGTCGGGCTCGACGACGCGCACCGGCGGCAGCATCACGTCACCACGTTCTGCCTCGAGGCCCACGTGACTTACCACCGGGAGGTGCGTGAGGGCGATCCGCTGCGGTTCACGACCGTGCTGCTCGGGCACGACGTGAAGCGCGTCCACTACATCCATCAGATGTATCATGCGAAAGACGGCTACCTGGCGGCGACGAACGAGCTGATGTCGCTGCACGTGAGCCAGGCCACGCGCCGGAGCGCGCCGATCGCCGCCGAGATCCTCGAGCGGCTCGCGCGGATCCAGGCGGCGCACGACGCGCTGCCGCGGCCGCCGCAGGTGGGCCACACAATCGGTCTCGCGAGAGGCTCGTCAGGGAGGGAGAGGACATGACCACGATCGGGCTCCTGAATCCAGGTGAGATGGGCAGCATGGTCGGCGCCGCGGTGCGGTCCGGGGAAGCCCGGGTCCTGTGGGCGGGCGAGGGCCGGAGCGCGGCCACCCACAAGCGCGCGAGCGACGCCGGGCTCGAGGACGCAGGCTCGGTGGCGGCGGTCGCCCGCGCCAGCGACGTGATCCTCTCGGTCTGCCCGCCCCACGCGGCCGTCGATCTCGCGAAAGAGGTCGCCGCGCTGCGCTTCGCCGGCATCTACGTGGACGGCAACGCGGTCTCCCCGGCCACGGCGCGTGAGATCGGCGGGATCGTCGAGAAGGGCGGCGCCACGTTCGTGGACGGCGGCATCATCGGGCCGCCGCCCGTGAAGCCGGGGAGCACGCGCTTCTACGTCTCGGGCTCGGGGGCCGAGCGCGTCGCCCAGCTCCTCACCGCCGGCCCGCTCCAGGCGATCGTCGTGCCCGGCGGGGCGGGCGCCGCCTCCGCGGTGAAGATGGCGTACGCGTCGTGGACCAAGGGAAGCTCCGCGCTGCTGCTGGCCGTGTGCGCGATGGCCAGCGCCGAGGGCGTCGAAGACTCGCTCGTGCGCGAGTGGAAGATCTCGCAGCCCGATCTCTCGGCCCGGGCCGAGGGTGCCTCCAAATCCAACGCGAAGAAGGCGTGGCGCTTCATCGGCGAGATGGAAGAGATCGCCGCGACGTACGCGGCGGTCGGGCTGCCCGACGGCTTCCACCTGGGCGCGGCGGAGATCTATCGCCGCATGGCGATCTACAAGGACGGTCCGACCCCCTCGCTCGCCGAGGTGCTGCGCGCGCTGACGCCGCGCCGTCCGGCCTGAAGGCGGTCCTCGAGCTCCTCGAGCGTTCGGGGCCAGTCCTGCTTGAGCAGGCGTGACAGGGCGCGGTCGGCCAGGAGCCGGCCGCCGGTCTGGCACACCGCGCAGTAGTTGGTCTCGTTGTCGGCGTAGGCGATCCGCTGCACGGGCGATCCGCACACCGGACACGGCTTGCCATAGCGGCCGTGCACGGCCATGCCCTCGCGGAACGCGGTGACGCCCTCCGGGAACTCGCCGGCCGCCTCGGCCCGAATCCGATCGCACCAGTCCAGGAGCGTCGCCCGGGTGGCCTCGAGGAGTCGTGCGCTCTCCTCGGGCGAGAGCTGGCGGGTCTGCTTCACGGGCGAGAGCTTGGCGCGATGCAGGATCTCGTCCGAGTACGCATTGCCGATGCCGCTCAGGATGCCCGGATCGGTCAGCGCGCGCTTGAGCGTATGATTCTCGCGGGTCAGGGCGGCGTGGAACGTGGCCGCGTCGGTGTCGAGCACCTCGAGCCCGCCGGGGTCGTGCTCGCGGAGTCCTGCCTCGCCGCGCACGAGGGAGAGCGCCGCGCGCCGCTTCGAGCCCGCCTCGGTCAGCACGAGCGTCCCCGACGAGAAGTCAAACGCAGCCAGGCCGATCTTGCCGGGCAGCTTGGCGCCCGCGGTCTTCCAGTGCAGCCGGCCGGCGATCATGAGGTGTAGCATCAGGAAGAGATCGCCCTCGAGGCCGATCACGACGCGCTTGCCGAGCCGACGAAGCCCCGTGACGCGGCGGTTGGCCGCCGCCGCGATCGGCGGATCGACGGAACGCAGCAGGAACGGGCTCGCGAGCCGCACACGCTCGAGGGTCGCGCCCGTGATACGCGCCTCGAGCGCCTCGATGTAGACGGTGACGTCGGGCAGCTCAGGCATCCGCTGGAACGGCGCCGGGCGGCCCTACACCAGCGGCCAGGGGTAGCGGTAGCCGCCGGTGTCGACGGGGAAGCACTCGGTGCTCGCGAGCGCGGCGGCGCGGGTGCGCAGCGCCTTTTGCTCGTGAGGATCGAGCAGCGTCGCCAGCGCCCTGGGAAGCTTCGCGCGGGCGAAGCGCCGGATGTCCGCCCGCATCTCGGCTGGAATCGGCTCGCCGCCGAAATCCCAGATGACCGTGCGGAGCTTCGGCTCGACGTGAAAGCAGAGGCCGTTGTCGACGCCGTAGATCCCGTCGGGGCCGAGCAGGCAGTGGCCGCTCTTCCGGTCGGCGTTGTTGGCGACGAGATCGAAGAGGCATATCCGCTGCAGCGGCGCGCGGTGCTCGGGCTTCTCGCGCAAGGTGAAGTAGTGCTGCTCGAAGTCGGCCTGGATGAAGAGCTGGAACGAGCCCCCGCCGTAGGGGCCGTCGCGCTCGATCGTGAGCGGCACGAGCCCCCAGCCGAACGCTTCCGAGAGGTGCCAGGCGGCCAGCTCACGCTTGTAGAGACCGCGCGGGAAATCCCACAGCGGCCGCTCGCCGCGCGCCGGCTTGTACACGGCCAGGGTCGTTGCGTCCGCGAGAGTCAGCTCGACGAGAAACGTCGCGTTGGAGGCCCAGGGCATCCGGCCCTTCAGGGTCACCTCGCCGCGGGCCAGGATATCCGACGTCTCAGTGGTGGACGTGGCCGTTGCTCCGCGGGCACGCGTGCCCGCCGGGGTCCTTGGGCTGGCTGCACCACGGGCAGATCGGCCGCCCCGCCTTCATGAGGACCTCCGCCTGCTTCACGAACGCCGCCGCCTGGGCGCGCGTGATCAGCAGGCGCGCCGACGCGGGATCGCCGCCCTCCTCTTCCTCCTGGAGCTCGTTGGCGACGACCAGGATGCGGTCGCGCGCCTCGTCGTAGCCGACGGCGATCGAGGCGACGATCCACGCCTCGTCGATGGGCTCGATGAGCGACAGATTGCGCGCCATCCGATCGCCGACCGCGGGGAGCTTCTCGAGCAGGCCGGACAGGTACTGGGCCAGCGCGCGCACCTGCTCCTTCTCGCTCTTCAGGGTGACGAGCGTGCCCTTCTCGCGCGACTGCAGATAGAAGACACGCTGTCCCGGCGGGCCGACGGCGCCGGCGGTGAAGTGATCCGGGGCGACGAACTCGAACGACGCGCTCATGAGCCTCCCAGCCAGCCGAGATCGCCGTCGACGGAGTTCACGGTGAGCACGACGGGGCCATGGCGATGGTACCCGATCGCAGTAACGGAGCACGGCGCGATCATGATCCGCTGGAAGAGATCGAGGTGAACGCCCAGCGCGTGGGCCACCGCGGCCTTGATCGGGTCGGCGTGCGAGACGGCGACGACGACGGTGCCGGGATGGCGCTCCACGATCCGGGCCAGTGCCCCGACCATGCGGGTCTGCATCTCGATGAACGACTCGCCGCCGGGGAAGCGGAACCCGCTGGGGTGACGCTGGACGGTCTGCCATTCGGGCTTGCGGGCGAGGCGACGCAGTTTCTGGCCCGTCCACTCGCCGACGTCGCCGTCGGCCAGGTCACGGTCGACGCGAACCGCCAGGCCGTGCGTGCGGGCGATCGGCAGCGCGGTCTCGCGCGCACGCTCGAGCTGCGACGCGTACACGGCGGCGACCTTCGGGAGCTTGTCGATGCGCGCGGCGACGACGTTCGCCTGGCGCTGGCCCTCCTCGGCCAGATGCAGGCCCGGCGCCTGCCCCGGGAGCACCTTGCCGGTCGTCGGCGTCTGCCCGTGGCGCACCAGGAGGACGAGGGTCGGACGCACGCGCCGATTATACCGGCGGGCGCGCGCCTCGATGTGCCGCCAGATGTCGAGCTGCGAGCCGTCGAGGTCGGCGAGCCGCGCTCAGTAGTCGCGGGGATCGAGGAGATCGCGCAGGCCGTCGCCGGCGAGATTGAAGGACAGGGTGAGCGAGAAGATCGCGAGCCCCGGCCACCACGCCATCCACGGCGCCGTCTCCAGGAACTGCTGGGCCGTGTTCAGCATGGTGCCCCAGCTCGGGGCGGGCGGCTGCACGCCGAGGCCGAGGAAGGACAGCACCGCCTCGGCGATGATCGCGATCGGGATCGAGATCGTCGCCTGCACCAGGAGCGAGCTCACGATGTTCGGCAAGACGTGCCGGCTCATGAGCCTCAGGTCGCCGGCCCCGAGCGCGCGGGCGCCCTGCACGTAGTCCTCGGCTGCGGTCGCGAGCACGAGGCCGCGCGTGAGCCGGATGTAGGTCGGCGTCGCGCCCAGGCCGATCGCCACCGTCGCGTTCGTGAGCGACGGCCCCATGATCGTCACCAGGCCGATCGCGAGGATCAGGAACGGGAATGCGAGCCACGCGTCGGTCAACCGCATGATCGTCTGATCGAGCGCGCCGCGGTAGAAGCCGGCGACGAGGCCGAGCGGCACGCCGACGGTGATCGCGAGCAGGATCGAGAAGACGCCGGCCTGCATCGAGACGCGCGTGCCCCACACGACGCGCGCGAAGGTGTCGCGGCCGAGGTCGTCGGTGCCGAAGGGGTGCGCGAGGCTCGGCGCCTTGCGGACGAGCTTCCAGTCCGTCTGCATCGGGTCGGCGCCGGCGATCCACGGCGCGCCGATCGCCGCGGCCACGAAGAGGAGCACGATCGCCGCGCCCACCAGCGACGCCGGCCGGCGACGCGCCTGCCGCCACGCCCGGCCGAGGCGGCTCGGCTCCGCCGGTGGCGCCTGGGCCAGCAGCGCGGTCGGCGCGGTCGCGCTAGGACTCACGGGCGGTGCCTCCGATCCGGATGCGGGGATTCAAGAGCGAGTAGGACACGTCGACCAGCAGATTGATCAACACGTAGGAGCTCGCAGTGATGAGCACGACACCCTGCACGAGCGGGTAGTCGCGCGTGAAGACCGACTCGACGATCAGCCGTCCGAACCCCGGCACGACGAAGATCTGCTCGGTGACAACCGCGCCGCTCATCAGGGCGCCCATTTGCAGGCCGAGGATCGTGACGACCGGGATCAGGCTGTTGCGGATCGCGTGGCGGAAGACGACCGCGCGGCTCGCCAGCCCCTTACTGTAGGCGGTCCGGATGTAGTCCGCGCTCATGACCTCGATCATGCTGTTGCGGGTCTGGCGCATGAGGACCGCGGCCAGCGCGGTGCCGAGCACGAAGGCGGGCATGATCATGCGGCGGAGGTTGTCGAGCGGGCTTTCCCAGATCGGCACGAACCCCGAGGCGGGCAGCCAGCCGAGCTGCACCGAGAAGAACAGGATCAGCATGATCCCGAGCCAGAAATTCGGGATCGACACGCCGCTGAGCGACGCGCCGCTGGCCAGCATGTCCCAGAGCGTGTTGCGGCGCACCGCGGCCAGGACGCCGGCGGGGATGGCGATGCCGACGGCGATCAGGAGCGACAGGAATGCGAGCTCGATCGTGATCGGCAGCTTCATCGCGACCGTGTCGATCACGGATTGCCGCGTACGGATGGAGTGACCGAGGTCGCCGCGGAGCGCCAGCCCGACCCAGCGCAGGTACTGCAGGGCAATCGGGTCGCTCAGGCCGTATTTCTCGCGAATCGCCTCGATGCCGGCGGCATCCGCGTCGGTTCCTGCCATGACGCGCGCCGGATCCCCGGGGATCATGCGCACGCCGGTGAAGACGACCATGCTGATGACGAAGAGGGTCACGACCGAGATCGCGGCCCTCTGGACCAGGAACTCGAACATCGGCGCCGCCGACTACCGGGTCAGTTCCAGGACGTGCCCTTGATCCGGATGAGACCGTCGGGGACGGCCTTGTACCCTTTCAGATTTTTCGGGAAGGCGACGATGTAGTTCGGATGGTAGATGTAGATGAGGTTGCGCCGGGCCGTGAAGAGATCGATGGCCTCGCGATAGAGAGCTCGTCGCTGATCGACATCGCTCACCTCGCGCGCCCGATTCAGGATCGCGTCGATCTTCTCGTCGCAGGCGAGCGTGGTGTTGAGGCTCCCCTTGCATGCCTGGATCTGGTGGATATTACCGTCGGGATCCACGCGGCCGCTCCAGCCGATCTGGAACGCCTGATGCTTACCGTCTTCGTTGTCCGTCAGCGCCGACGCGAACTCCTGGGCTCTGAGCGAGATGTTGAAGCCGACCTCGCGGGCCATCTGCTGGATCACCTCGGCCACGCGTCGCTCGCGGGGGTTGTTGACGACCGTCATCTCGAAGCTATAGCCGCCGGCGAGCCCGGCGTCGGCCAGGAGCTTCTTGGCCCGAGCGACGTCGCGGCCGGCGCACTTGCGGCTCTTGTCGAAGAAGACGCTGATCGGGGGGATCGGCGTGCAGCCCGGGGTGAAGAGACCGTCCCACGCCACCTGGTTCAGCGCCTCGCGATCGATGCTGAGCTCGAAGGCCTCGCGCACGCGGGGGTCGTTGGCCAGCGGCGTGCCGAGATCGTCGGGCGGGTTCGTCTTGCCGGTCTTGTTGTGGAGGTTGATCGTGATCCCTTGATAGCCGAGCCCCGTCACATTCGACAGCTCGAACCGCGCCTCGCGCTTGAGGCCGGTGGCGTCCGTCGGCGAGACCATGTGCATGAAGTCGATGTCACCCGACTTCAGATTCGCCACGCGCACGTTGTCGTCGGGAATGATCCGGAAGATGATCTTTTCGAACTTCGCCTGTCCCGGGTCGAAGTAGTGCGTGGACCGCTCGACGACGATCCGATCCTGGGCGACCCGCTCCGCGAACTGCCACGGCCCGACGCACACCGGCGCGGTCCCGAACTTCTCGCCGAGCTTGTTCACCGCCGTCGGCGACAGCGGCATGCCGGCCCGGTCGGTCAGCTGGGCCAGGAGCGGCGAGAACGGCGCTTTCAGGCGCAGGCGCACCGTGAGCGGGTCGACCACCTCGACGGCCTCGACCGGCGCCAGCTCGCTGGCCCGGTTCGAGCCCTTCAAGGTGCGGTGCCGCTCGAGCGAGAGGCGGACCGATTCCGCGTCCATCGGCGTGCCGTCGTTGAACTTCACGCCCGAGCGCAGCTTGATCGTGACGGTCCGGCCACCGTCGGTGATCGCCGGCATCGCGGCGGCGAGCTGCGGATGGATCCGGAGCCCCTCGTCGATCTCGTAGAGCTTCTCGCACATCTGGGCGAAGACGATCCGCCCGACGTAGGTCCGGGCGAGGGTCGGATCGAGGATGTCGGGATCCTGATTCAGCGCGACGACGAGGGTCTTCTTCTGCGCGTGGGCCGCGTCGGTCATGGTGAGCGCCGAGAGCGCTCCCACGAGCAGCGCGAGGCCCCTGAAGATTCTCGGCATGGTCAGCTCCTTCGGAGTTCGAATATCCCGCACCGGATGGCCGGGACGGGGCGCATCATACCTCACGCGCGCGCGAGGCGCCTCAGGGCCTCCTCGCGCAGCTTCACCTTCTGGATCTTGCCCGAGCTCGTCATCGGAAAGTCGTCGACGAAGATGACATGACGCGGGATCTTGAAGCTCGCGATCCGGCCCTTGCACTGCGCGAGCACCTCGACGTCGGTGAGCGCGTGGCCGGGCTCGCGCCGCACGAAGGCCACGCCGACCTCCGACAGCCGCGCGTCGGGGAAGCTCACCACCGCGGCCAGGTTGATGCCGGCGAGGCTCATCAGGAAGGCTTCGACTTCCATGGGGTCGACGTTCTCGCCGCCGATCTTCAGCATGTCCTTGTAGCGGCCGATGAAGCGCAGGTGCCCGTCCGCCCGCATGAGGCCCATGTCGCCCGAGTGCAGCCAGCCATCGCGGTCGAGCGCCTGCGCCGTCTCCGCAGGCCGACCATAGTAGCCCTGCATGGTCATGTAGCTCCGCACGAGGATCTCGCCGGGCACTCCCGGCGGTTGATCGCGTCCGCTCTCGGGATCGACCACGCGGATCTCGTAGCCCGGCGCCGGGAACCCGGACGCCTCGGTGCACTGCTCCTCGGTCGAGTCGAGCGCGCTGAGCGCGGCGCCCACGCCGAACTCGCTCATCCCGTATCCCGAGAGGAACCGGCCGAGCACCGTGCGCGCCTTGCGAGCGATCGGCACGGAGCTCGACATGCCGGTGGCGAGGATGCCCGTTCGGACGCTCGACACGTCCCTGGGACAACGCGCGTGCGCCTCCATCAGCTCCTTGAAGTGCGTATCGAACCCGTGGAGGATCGTCGCGCGCTCCTGCTCGACGAGCGCCAGGCTCTCGTCGGGATCGAAGGTCTCCGTGAGCACCTGGCGAGCGCCCGTCACCATGGACATGAGCGCGCCGTCCGAGAAGCCGAAGAGGTGAAACAGCGGCAGATACATCATGATCGTGTCCGCCGGCGTGATGGCCATGCGAAAAGCCCGGTCGACCAGATTGCGGACGATCGCGTGGCCGTGCATCGCGCCCTTGGGGAACCCGGTCGTCCCGGACGTGTACATGAAGAAGGCGGTGGCGTCGGGATCGACCGCGGCGGACCGCGAGCGCAGCGCGGACTCGTGCACGCCCAGGCCGGCCGCCACGGCGTCCATCCAGTGCAGCGTCTCGGGGCGCGGGTCACCGGCGGCGACGACCAGGCGGAGATGCTTGAATCGCTCCTCGCTCGCCGCGCCCCCGCGCAGAGACGGAGCTAGCTCCTTCACCATGCCGAGGTAGTCGACGGGACCGGAGCGCTCGGCGATGAGCAGGGCCGCGGAATCCGACTGGCCGAGGATGTACGCGGCGTCCTCAGTGCGCAGCCGGGTGTTGATCGGCACGAGCACCGCCCCGATCTTCATCACCGCGAACATCGCCTCGATGAACTCGGGCCGGTTGACCATCCAGAGCGCGACCCTCTCCCCGGGCCGCACGCCGAGCCCGATGAGGCCGTGCGCCAGCCGGTCGATCCCTGCCGACAGCTCGGCGAAGCTCCAGCGCTGTCCCTTGAAGTAGAGCGCTTCGCGGGCTCCCCAGCGCTCGGCCGCGCGCTCGGGCAGCGATCCGAGAGTCTGCTTCGGAAACCAGTCCCCCATGTGCACTTCCGCGCGTAGAGAGTAGCGCGCTCCGCGATGACGCGCCTGGGCGACGATGAAACTCTTACACGGGAACCGTTCAAGGGCCGACACAGGGAGCCGGCCGGCGGGACCGCAGAAGTGCGTATCGTCGCTGCAGTTACGACGCGCCTCGCCGGATGGCATCGAGGATGCTGAGGCTGGCGGCGGACGGCTTGCGTGAGCGCCCTCAAAGGAGGCCGAACGCACATGGCTATGTTTCGCGCTTTCGTGCTCGGCTTGGCGGTGATTGCTCTGGTGATAACTCCCGCGTTCGCCAAGGGTGGAGGAGGCGGCGGGGGCGGGGGAGGAGGCGGCGGGGGCAACGGCTCAGGACCCGCCGCGAGTGGCGGCCACGGAAATGGTCAGGATAACGGCCACGGAAATGGTCACGGCGTCGGGGAAGGCGCCGGCTCACCGCGCGGCTTCACGACGGGCGCCGGCCGTGGCACGGCGCTGACCGCGCCCGGCAGTCAGCACCGCTCCCCGACAGCCACCCAGCGGCTCTCCACCCCTCGCCCCGGAAAGGCCGATCCGAAGAATGGTGTGACGCCTGGCATGGGGAGAGTCGGGACCGTTCCTACGACGCCCGGTCATACTCCCTGAACGACCCACGCGCGGCGGCGGACCCTCGGTCGCCGCCGCGCGCCTCGCATCGATCTCGCTCGTCCACGCGGCCGCGCCTACGCTTGACGGCCCGCCGGTCCACCGTCTAGCCTCCGTCTGACATCGCGAGCCGCCGGCTCGTTCGACCCAAGACGTGACTTCGCGTCTCCAAAAGGGGAGAGTCGTCATGATGACCGCCCTCGAGTTCATCCACGCCGAGCTCAAGCGCCTGCATGGAATGCTGGACAAGGCGATCGTCGACCTGACACCGGCCCAGCTCCACACGGTGCCCGCGAGCCATCCCAAGGCGAACACGCTCGCGTGGATCTTCTTTCACTACGCGCGGACCGAGGACAACGTGGTGCGCTTCGTGCTCCAGAATCGCCGCGCGACCGTGTGGGCGGAGGGCGGCTACGCCGAGAAGCTCGGGCTGCCGCCGGTGGCTCAGGGCACGGGCATGTCCACGGCCGACGCCCAGGCGCTGCGTCTCAAGGACGTCGCGCTGTTCCGGGACTACATGCAGAAGGTCTGGGCGAGCACCGAGGACTTCGTCACCAGGACGGATCCGACGGCGCTCGACCAGGTCGTCACCGTGAAGCCGCTGGGCGAGATGCCCGGCGTCCGCGCGCTCGGCCAGACCTGCGTCTCGCACGGCATGGCCCACGCCGGCGAGATCGAGCTGGTGCGCACGCTCATCGGCGCGGGGCCGGCCGTCGGCGTCTAATTGACAGCGAGTGGTACCAGGCCACATAGTGCCGCTATGAGCAAACCGCGAACGATCGGCGAGCTGCGAGCGAGCGGGTATCAGCCGAAGACGGTGAAGCAGGAGCTGCGCGACAACTTGATCGCGCGGATCCGGAAGGGCACTGCACTCTTCCCGGGCATCGTCGGCTACGAGGAAAGCGTCCTGCCGCAGATCGAGAACGCGATCCTCTCCGGGCAGGACATCGTCTTCCTGGGCGAGCGCGGCCAGGCCAAGACGCGGATGGCGCGTCTGCTGATCGAGCTGCTGGACGACGAGATGCCCGTGGTGGCCAGCTGCGAGATCAACGACAACCCGTACGTGCCGATCTGCCAGGCCTGTCGGCAGGCCGTTGTCGAGCGCGGGGACAAGGCCGAGATCGCGTGGATCCCGCGCGACCGTCGCTACGGCGAGAAGCTCGCGACCCCCGACATCACGATTGCCGACCTCATCGGCGAAGTCGATCCGATCAAGGTCGCCGAGGGCCGCTACCTGGCCGACGAGTGCCGGACCTCGCCGAGCGCATCCAGGTCGGCCTGCTCAACATCATGGAGGAGCGCGACGTCCAGATCCGCGGCTACAAGGTGCGCCTGCCGATCGACGTCTACGTGGTCGCCAGCGCGAACCCCGAGGACTACACCAACCGCGGCCGGATCATCACGCCTCTCAAGGACCGCTTCGGCTCCCAGATCCGTACGCACTATCCCCGGCGGCTCGAGGACGAGATCGCCATCATGGAGGCCGAGCTCACGCAGTTCCCGGCCGCCGGCTTCCAGTACGCGCCCGCGCCGTACATGAAGCAGGTCGTCGCCGAGCTGACCCACCTGGCGCGCAAGACGCCGGAGATCAGCCAGCGCTCGGGCGTGTCGGTGCGCGTCAGTATCTGCAACTGGGAGAACCTCCTGTCCAACGCGTTGAAGCGCGCCATCCGGCTTGACGAGCGCGAGGTGGCCCCGCGAGTGAGCGACCTCGGCGCCATCGTCGCCTCGACCTCCGGCAAGATCGAGCTGGAGACGCTCGGGGACGGCGGCGAGGACAAGGTGCTCGGCAAGCTCGTGCAGAAGGCGGTGCTCAACGTCTTCAATCGGAGCTTCACAGGCGGCGAGCTCGACTCGGTCGTCGCCGCCTTCCAGGGCGGCTTCGGCATCGACGTCGCCGACTCGATGCCGTCGGCGGAGTACATGCGCCAGATCGCCGAGGTGCGGGCGCTGCAGCCGGTGCTGAAGAAGCTCGGGGCGGGGGATCCCGCCAGCACCGCCGCGGCGCTCGAGTTCGTGCTCGAGGGTCTGCACCTGAGCCGCAAGCTCAACAAGGACTCCCGCGCCGGACGCTACCGCTACCGGAGCTGAGCCGTCCGGCGCGGCAGCCAGATCCTGACCAACACCGCGCAATAACTCTGCCGGGTTCTCGCGCGTGAGGGCGTACGCTCGGGGATGACCATGACGTCACGTCTCACCGCTTGCCTGACGGTCGTCCTCACGCTCGTGGTCGCCGGGTGCGCCGGCTTCGACTTCGCCAAACAGACCGACGACGCCCTCGTGCTGGGCCAGACCACCCGCCAAGAGATCCTGCAGCGGCTCGGCACACCGTACCGTGAGGGCACCGCCACCAAGAACGGCAAACAGCTCAAGACCCTGAGCTACGCGTTCGCCACCGCCAGCGGGGCGGCGGTCCGCGACGGAGTCGTACCGACGCGGGGCCAGGGCTTTTACTTTCTGGACGACAAGCTCGCGGGCTACGACTTCGCGAGCTCGTGGAAAGAAGACCAGACGAATTTCGACGGCGCGAAGGTGTCGGAGATCAAGAAGGGCGTGTCAACCCGCGATGACGTCGTTCGCCTGATCGGTCGCCCGGGGGGCACGTACGGGTATCCCCTGATCGCGGATCAGAACCGGCAGGCCGATGTCTATCTATACGCCGAGACCCGCGGCGGCCCCATCACCGTGAAGTTCTACCAGAAGCACCTCGTCGTGACGTACGACGAGCGCGGCGTCGTCAGCAACGTCGACTATCAGGAGCTCGGCCAGAAGGAAGTCGGCCAGAAGTAAGACGCGGCGCTACCCAGCGACGCTAGGAACGCCCCGCAGCGCGGATCGCCTTGGCCAGGATGCAGCTTCCCTCGTAGCATTTGTCCGGCTGCTCGTAGCTGAACGCCAGGCGGATGTGGCGCTCGCCGCCCGTGCCGGCGAAGAACGCGCCGCCCGGCGTGTACTGCACGCGCGCCTCGAGCGCCAGCTGCTCGAGCCTGGCGACGTCGGTGGCCGACGGTAGCTTGATCCAGATGAAGAACCCGCCCTGCGGCCGGCTGATCTCGACGTCGGTGCCCTCGAGCACTTCCCACAGGCCGCGCAGCATGGCGTCGCGCTTGGCACGGTAGACGCCGACCAGCACCTTCACGTGCGCTTCCATGTTGTCGCGCAGGAAATAGGTCGCCACGCGCGACATGAACGGATTGACGCCCCCGCCGAAGTTGAAGCCCTGGAACGCGGGCAGCATCGCGGGCGGCGCGCAGAGCCAGCCCAGGCGCACGCCGGCGCCCAGGATCTTCGAGAGCGTGCCCGCGCGGATGACGCGCCCGGTGCGGTCGAGCGCGTACACCGGAGGCTTCGAGTCGCCTTCGAACCTGAGCTCGTTGTAGGCATCGTCTTCCAGGATGAACGTGTCGTACTCCTCGGCCAGCTCGATCAGCTCCCGGCGGCGGCCGATCGACAGATCGGGGCCCGCCGGGTTCTGGAAGTTCACGATCGTGTAGATCAGCTTGCACCGGCGGCCGGACCGCTTGATCTTCTCGAGACTCGCCCGGACCGCGCTGGTGACCATGCCTTGGCCGTCGACCGGGACGCCGAAGATCTCGGGGCCGTGCCGGCGGATGTTGTTGAGCGAGCCCGAGAAGGTCGGCGCCTCGATGATCATCGGCTCGCCCGGGTCCACGAAGGCGCTGAAGGCTAGGGCCAGCGCGGCGCCCGATCCGTTCGCGACGAAGATGTTCTCGGGGGTCACCTCGAGATTCTCGTAGAACCTGTACTTGTGGCAGATCAGCTCGCGCAGCCCGCGATAGCCCTGCGGGTCGCCGTAGGTGAGCGCGTCGGCGCCCTCGGCGTCCATCATCTTGCGCGTGGCCTCGACCAGGCCGTCGTACGGGAACGAGGCGGGGTCGGGGAAGCCGCCGCCGAACTCGTAGAGCGGTTTCGCGACGGGACGGGCGGTCGGGACCGACCCGCCCCATCCGATGCGGGCGCGGGTCGACAGGAGGTCTTCGAAGCGGGCGGTCGGGTTCGGAGTGGTCATGACGGTTAGCATACGACAACCGACGGCCCTATAATCACGTCCATGCTCTTCCACTATTCGCGCTGGGACGGCAGTCAGCAGCTCGCCGACCTCGACGCCGACGACCTCTTGGCGGCGATGTCCGACGACCTCATGTCCGACGGCGACTTGTGGAACGCGCTCCGGCGCATGTTCCAGCGAGGGCTTCAGACCCCCCATGGACCCCAGATCCCCGGCCTGCAGAACCTGATGGACCGGTTGCGGAAGCGCCGGCAGGAGCAGCTCGACCGTTACGATCTGGGCTCGGCGCTCGAGGACATCAAGAAGAAGCTCGACGAGGTCATCCGCACCGAGCGCGCCGGGATCGAGCGGCAGGTGCCCGACGCGGGCGAGCGCGCCAAGAAGCTCGAGCCCCTCGATCAGCTCCCGCCCGATCCGGCCGGCCGGATCAAGCAGCTCCAGGACTACAACTTCACCGACCCCGAAGCGGAGCGCCTGTTCCAGGAGCTGATGCAACAGCTGCAGCAGCAGATGCTGCAGCCGTTCATGCAGGGGATGAAGCAGTCGCTCCAGAACATGAGCGCCGACGACCTCCGGCGCATGCGCGAGATGATGCGCGACCTCAACCAGATGCTGCGGCAGCGCGCCGAGGGCGACGAGCCCGACTTCGACGCGTTCAAGCAGAAGTGGGGTCAGAACTTCCCCGGCGTCGAGAGCCTCGACGAGCTGCTCGAACAGCTCGGGCGTCAGGCCGGGCAGCTGCAATCGCTCCTGGACAGCATGTCGCCCGGGCAGCGCCGCCAGCTGCAGGAGATGATGTCGAGCCTGTTCATGAAGGACGAGCGGCTCGAGGCCGAGATGGCCCAGCTCGCCATGCACCTCGACCAGCTCGGCCTCACCGAGGAATTCCGCCGCCGCTACGACTTCCGCGGCGACGACGACGTGACCATGCGCGAGGCGATGAAGCTGATGGACGAGCTCCAGCAGATGGAGGAGCTCGAGCGCCAGCTGCGCCGCGTGCAGTCGCCGGACGATCTGGACAAGATCGATCCGATCGACGTCGAGAAGCTGCTCGGCGAGGAGTCGGCGAAGGACCTCGAGCGGCTGAAGGAGCTGGCGAAGAAGCTGGAGGAGGCGGGCTACCTCGAGCGCAAGGGGGACCGGCTCGAGCTCACTGCGCGCGCGATCCGCAAGCTCGGCGACAAGGCGCTCAAGGACATCTTCGCGACCCTCAAGCGCGACCGCTTCGGGCGGCACAATATCGAGCGCCGCGGCGCGGGCGGCGATCCCACCGACGAGGCCAAGCGCTACGAGTTCGGCGATCCCTTCCTGCTCGACCTCAAGAAGACGCTGATGAACGCGGTCGAGCGCAACGGCGCCGGCACGCCCGTGCGGCTCTC
>QHTE01000120.1 GCA_003220685.1 Candidatus Rokuibacteriota bacterium | reverse complement strand
GTCAGGAGAGCGAGATAGATCCCGCTGGTCCACGAGGTCTGGGTGGCCAACGTGTAAGCTGGCGCCCATTGGCACTCGATCATTCCCGTCGTCGCGTCCGTGGGGCAGGTGGGTTGCTGGACACCGATGAGCGGGCCGATGCTCTGCATCAAGCGCCCGCCCAGCCCCTGGTACCACCCGATCCGATAGACGTCGATGGTGTAGTTCTGCGCCGCCGGGTTAACGCTCACGTAGAAGGTGATGTTCCCGCCTTTGTTGACGCTGGTGGCGGACGCATAACCCTTGATCTGGCCCACTGCGTCCGTCCCCTTGGCGCTGAGCCGCCACTGGCTCGTCCCGGGTTGCTGGTTCTCGATCACGATCGGGTTGCTCTGAGTCGTCTGAGCTGTCGCCGTCGCTGGAGACAACCCGATTCCGAGGGCCGCAGACAGGCAAGCTCCCTTTAAGGTCGACCAGAGCACGCCGGTGCGTCCCGGCTGCGACAGCGTATTTTTTCTCATGTCACCGCACTCCCATACTTCAAGCTGCTATCAAATGCGATTTCCCCGGCTTTCAGCGCCAGGGACCTGTCAGATGGCCGCGGACATGACCGGCCGGCGTGGCGCTGTCCATCGGCCAAGGCGTCGACGACACTCGGGAAGGTGCTGACCGATTCCGTGAGGATTTGTCCGTTAAGGGCAATGATCCGCCAGCGCCAGGGCGCCCGGGCGCTGGTCATGAAGGCGACGACACGCTCGGCGCCCTGCGGAGTCTCGTCTCGCGATGGGTCGGATGTTCCGGACATGGGCACCTCCAACAATCGGAGGTCCGCGTCACCCGATCTCGGGCTGCATCGTTGCGCGGTGGTCAATCGTCCTATCGCATCCTCCAGCACCAGGCCCGCGCGAGACAGGCCTGCGCTTCTGCCTGGAATGAGTCCTGATTCGCGGGTAAATAGTCGCGTTACTGGAACGAGAACGTCGCCATTGGCTCCTGTGACAATCCAGATGGGAAGACAAAAATGGACTTCATCCGTCGGCGCGTTGCCGGTAGACACCGCCAGGACAGGAGCGATGGGGCGACCCAGTATGTCCTCATGGTCGTAGACATTCCGGAAAGGTGGCATCTTCCGTGCCAAGCGAGGAACATAATTAATCGAATGTCTTGCGGCACCGAGGAGCCTCGGAATCCTGCATCAGTTGTGAAAAACTTTGCCGGTTGACGTCGCCCGATTGCACACATTGACTGACTTGCGCCGCGTCCAGGACGCGTCGCCGTTTCCTGAGTGGTGCGGTCAGCTACACAACCTGACGTGAGATCGTCAGGCGTGTCTTCTTCTCAGCCGCTGAGAGTTCCGGAGAAGGATTCTTGATGAGGAGCTCCCGGACCTGGTCCCGAGGCGTCACGGATCCGGGCGAGCCGCGCCGGGCCCGCGGAGCCGATCTCGAGGTCGTCCACGCCGCGCCCGCCCGCCGGTACCCGGGGACGAGCGGGACGATGCGATACGGACGGTCGTAGACGGGGAGCGAGCTCACGAGGTGCTGCGCCGCGGTGGTCCAGATGCACTCGGCGACAAAGTCGCCGAGTTCGGTCGTGGTGCGTCCGCGGCCTCGGTCGAGGAAGCCGCGAGCCTCGACTACGTGCTGCTCGCCGTGCCTTGGCGAAACGTCGAGTCAGCGTTGAAGAGCCTACCCGCCTGGAACGGCAATGAAGGGCCGGTGAAGAACGGAGGACGTCGCGTGATCTTCGTCTCGGGGGACCATCCCGAACCGACCGCATTCATCAAACAGCTCATCGAGAGTTTCGGCTTCACGGCGGTCGATCTCGGCGGTCTCGCGACGGGCGGCCGCCTGCAGCAGGCCGGGGGTCCGCTCGCCGGTCGCGACCTCGTCGAATTCGGCGATCACTAACACGGGGGGCGCAGAATGCGTGCAGTGCAAATCAGAACTTTCGGCGAGCCGAGAATCGTCCTCGAACTTGCCGACTTTCCCGAACCTCCAGCACAAGCCGCCGGCGAGGTGCTGATCGGTGTCTCTTTCCTGCGGCGGACGCTGTCACCGAGACTGTCACTCGCAGGGCGCGACCCGATACACTCGTCCGTCACTGATCGCCACTTCATCCACGAAGCTCCGACAGAGCAACTCGTTGAGAAGAAGGACAACGCAGGCGATCCACGCCAAGATCTGAAATCCTGGTGTCGGCGGTTCAATCCCGTCCCTGCCCACCAGTTCAAAATTCTCTTCCTTGCGTACTTAGCGTCACTCAGCAAGTGTTCCGTCACGCCGCGACCGTCTCAACTCGTACGGTACTCGTACTAGTGCTGCTGGCGAATGCGATCGTGTCGCAGCCGCGACATCGCCGACCGAGACCGCCGCTTGGCGGGCGTGGAAGGCGGCGAGCTTGGCGGCCCCCTCCGTGGGGCTGGCTTCGTCCTGGATCGCGTACGATCCCAAGTCCGCCGTCGGCATCCTCGAAGCGTTCACCCGCGATCACCCGGACTTTGGTCGGGCCGCGGGGTTCTTCCGCAGGCTACGCGTAGGCGAGGCACGCGTCGACCTGTTGCTCACCCGGCACGAGAGGGGGGACATAGCGGTCACGGTCGTGCGACGAGAGGGAAGCGTGGAGGTGGTGGTGAAGTAGCGTGCGCCGATACAGCTCTTGGACTCGACGTCGGCGAAGTCAAGGCGCACCCGGCTGGAGACTTTCAACGCTTTGGCGATCTGGTCGTGGACCTGCTGCGCGTGGACACCCGCAGCGCGATCACACCCGCCGTCACCTTCTCATGCGTGCACATCCCCGCCTTTGCCCTACTTGCTGCGATTGAACACATCAGAGATATCTGTGTCACCCCCTTCCCGCAACTTGAAAGGGCTCGCCCGTGAGGTGACGGGCCGTTTCACTTTCGGCAAAGATGTCCCGGTCTTAGGTTCCTGGCAAGGATTCTCGCCGAAGCTCGGCTCAAAAGGCTGCGTGTTTTAGTCGCGTCCTCTCTAAAGGAGAAGGCGACGGTGATCGCCACTTTCAAACACGGGCTCGAACCACGGGTCTCGAAAGGCCACTAACTCGTTTCTCACGCAGTTACTTGCACCGGCGGTGCTCCGGGAAATTGACATGCTAACCGCGGGGGCGCGGGCCCCGATGCCGTGGCGTCTCAGCAGCGTATCGCGCGAGATCCAGAGCCGCTGAGCGTGCCGGTGTCGGGCCGGGCCTGCGGGATCCAGGTAGGCGCGCAGGGCGCGCTGATAGGCGGCGACGAGTCTCGGCCAGGCGAGACCGTGGGGGTCCGCCTCGAACCCGAGTCGCCTGAACCCCTGATGGAGGAAGATCGTCGTCGCCTCGAACGCCCGCACCTCGCTCAACCAGCCACCCGGGCCGGTAAGCCTTGCCAGCGCGTGGAGGGAGGCAAGCATTTGCCGTCGAAATTCGAAGCCCACCGCGATGGGCGACACGCCGTCCGCATGAAGTCCCACGACCCGATCATTGTTGAGGTGGAGTACACCGATCTGGTCGCCGGGGCGAATGGTCGTGCTGTCGGCCAGGCGGAGCGTTCGATGACTGCGTCGGACTTCGATGCGAACTACCGGGCCGACTTCCGACGCCCACGTGTCGAGGCTGTGAAAAAACCGATACGGTCGGTCGTAGGAGGCAACCAGCCATCGGTACAGGGGAGGTAAGGTCCCACCAGTGCGACAATGATACGGTGACCGGTCGCGCCAGTGGCGTGAGACTGCGAGATGGTCGAGCGCGTCCTTTTGCCCATCTCATCGGCGCGCTGCTCGAGCCAGCGCTTTGCTGAGACGCTGTAGCATTCGGCATATCCAGCCCCCGAACTGAACCAGCGACAGGGTGGGTTCAAGGAACTTCACGATGGGTGTTTTAGTCGCGTCCCCTTGTTGCAGGCTTGCTGCTGTACAAGTACGGAATGGCGTTGGCGAAAACGTGATCGCGACTCAAACACGGGTTCGAATCCCGTTGGGGCATTCGAAGAGGGTGAGAAACCGGACCAGGGGAGAAACGCGAGGAGGTCAAGCGGGCCCAACGATCCGGATCACAGGGTGAGACTTTGCGTGAGCCCGTGAATGGTCTTGCGCAGCGCGGGATCTTCGCGAAGCAGGGTCTGGATCTTGCCGACCGCGTGCAGGACCGTGGTGTGATCCTTGCCGCCGAAGGCACGGCCGA
>QHTE01000119.1 GCA_003220685.1 Candidatus Rokuibacteriota bacterium | reverse complement strand
GGAGCGGCAAGAGCTATTTCGGGCAGCTCCGACTCGACCCGGTCTCGCCGGAGAATGCCCACGCGCTCCTCGATAGCCTGTTGGGGCGTGAGGTCGCCACGGCATCGGCCAAGGCCGTTCTGATCGACCGCACCGGCGGCAACCCGTTCTTCCTGGAGGAGAGCGTGCGGGCGGCGGTCGAGACGGGCGTGCTCGTCGTCGATCGTGGTGACTACCGGCTCGCGCGGTCCGCCGGCGAGATCCGGGTGCCCGCGACCGTCCAGGCGGTGCTCGCAGCGCGCATCGACCGGCTGTCGCCGGAGGGCAAGGCGCTCCTGCAGACGGCGGCCGTCATCGGCAAGGACGTGCCGTTCGCCCTGCTGAAGGTGGTGGCGGACCTGGCGGAGGAAGCGCTCCACGCGGGCCTCATCCGGTTACAGGGGAGCGAGTTCCTGTACGAGACGAAAGTCATCCCCGAGCGTGAATTCGCATTCAAGCACGCCCTGAGCCACGAGGTCGCGTATGCGGGTCTCCTCCAAGACCGACGGCGGGCTCTTCACGCTCGCATTATGGCGGCGATCGAACAGCTGCATGCCACCCGGCTGATCGAGCACGTGGATCGCCTCGCCCATCATGCCCTCCGGTGCGAGGTATGGGACAAGGCTGTTGCCTATTTCCGTCAGGCCGGGAAGAAGGCTGCTGCGCGCTCGGCCAACCGTGAAGCGGTCGAGTGCTTCGAGCAGGCGCTCGGAGCCCTCACGCATCTCCCCGAGGGTCGCGAAACGATCGAGCAGGGGATCGATCTGCGGCTGGACCTTCGCAATTCGCTCCTTCCCCTTGGCAAGATCCGACGAGTCTTCGACCACCTGTGCGAGGCCGAAATTCTAGCCAAGCGGATCGGTGATCGATGCCGGCTCGGATGGATTTCCGCCTTCATTGCTGGTCATTTCTGGTGGTCGAGTGATCTCGACCGCGCTGTGGAGGCCGGCCACCGCGCTCTGGCCCTCGCGCACGCCCATGGAGATTTCCCCCTCCAGATCGTGGCAAATCAGCGCCTGGGTCAGGCCTACCTCAGCCTGGGCGACCACCGCCGTGCGGGTGAATGCTTCCGGAGCAACATCGAGTCTCTTCAGGGCGAGCTTATCCGTGAGCGTTTCGGCGAGGTGGGGCTGCCCTCCGTTGGCTCGCGGCTCTTTTTGGCCGATTTGCTTGCCGAGCTGGGCGAGTTTGCGGAGGGAATTGCCAGGGGGGAGGAAGGGGTGCGGATTGCCGAGACGGTAGATCACCCCTGGAGTCTCATCGGGGCGTTACGCAGTCTCGGGCGTCTCTACCTGCGCAAAGGCGATCTCAAGGAGGCGATCGCCATCCTCGAGCGTGGCCGTGAACTCTGCCAGGCCTGGAAGTTCCCGACCTGGGTCTATGGAATCGCCGCGAACCTGGGCTATGCGTATGTCCTGTCCGGGCGCGTTGCCGACGGCCTGCCGCTTCTCGAACAGGGGTTCGAGCAGCCCGTTTCGATGGGAGACCGGAGCGGTTATGTCCGACGGGCTACGTATCTGAGCGAGGCTTACCGCCTGGCGAATCGAACGGAGGACGCGGTCAGGCTCGGCGTCCAAGCCCTCGAGTTCGCCCGTGACCACCAGCGACGGGCGGAGCAGCCTTTGGCTCTGCAGGTTCTGGGCGAGATCGCGTCGCATCGCGATCCTCCGGCTGTCGAAGAAGCTGAAGCCTCCTTCGGGGAAGCCCTGGCCCTCGCCGGTGAACTGGGCATGCGCCCGCTCGTCGCCCACTGCCACCTCGGCTTCGGCAAGCTATACGGGCGCGTGGGCAAGCGGCAAGAAGCCCGAGAGCACCTCACGACCGCCACGGCGATGTATCGCGAGATGGACTTGCGGTCCTGGCTTGAGAGGGCGGAGGCAGAATTGCGCTGCCTCTAACGGGCGAGGCAGAGACGCTATCTACTTTCTATCGACATTCCTGCCCCCAAAGGGGTCCAAATGGGGCAACTCAATCGCGTCTTACTTTGCGAATTCTGCATTGGTGATGGATCTAGCGTTCCCCTGGAAGCAGACCCGATTCCCCGGTCAGAGCGCGCGGTAAGGTAACACCAACAAGAATGCCCTCGCATGCTGCTCATGACCGTTTCTCCTCCGGCCGATCCGTCGGGTGGCGTCGTTTGCAACTGGGTGAACGCCGGCCTGGCTGTTCGCTGCAGGCCGGCGTTCGCGTCGACATTCAGTTTGTGCGTTGCGCGCGCGCCTAGTTGTTCGCCTTGCAGTCCTTGCCGAATCGGAACGTGTAGTCATAGTCAGTACCGGGGGTGCCAGCCGTCTTGAGCGTTCCGCCCCCACAGATGCCTTCTAGGCCGCCGCTGCCGGTGCCCTCGACGACGACGAATTTGGCTTCGAACGGACCTAGACCGGGTGGGGAAAGACAGCCGGATCTATCGCCGACAAGATGGACAATGAATGAGAAGCTGCCTGGCTCAAAGCCCTCCAATGTTCCCCAGAAGTGGCCCGTATTCGTTTGGAAGGCCTTCTTTTCGACTACATCGTCTCTAACTACCGTTTGAAGAGCTACGGTTGTCCCTTGAAGGGATCCAACGTACGTGCTCAGCGAGTATCGAGACAGGATGACGAGGTTGCCCTGAGTCCGTTGGGCTATGTCCGGATTGGCGAATGTGGTGGTCAACGTTCCGACAGCCCTTGTTTCCCCCCTGGCGCTTGCTGCTCGCGGTTGGGCAATCGTGACCAGGCCGGCTGCCGGCAAAATCAAGGCGACACTGAATGCGAGCGCTTTGCAGTTCATAGATCCCCCTTTCACTGGATACGAACGTTCAAGATCGATGGTTCCTCTCACGCCCCTGCGTGCCGGAACCGCGGTCTCAGTCGCTGCTAGATGAGAAGGCAACGGCAGTGCCATGGTGGAAGCTTGAAAAATCGCGCACGTAGCCGCTGCCGGTAGGCCCGTTGGACCTGGTGGGGGAAATTCCCCAGTAATATTCGAAGCGGCGTTAGAATGCGCGCACCGTGGCGCCACTCGGTGGATTAATAGGTGACAGCCCGGCTCTAGTTGCTGTCCGGAATCAGGTCGAGCAGTTGCTGCGGCGCCAGGCCGGGTCGCGCCGCTTTCCTTCCGTCTTGATCCTCGGTGAGACGGGAACCGGCAAAGGACTGCTCGCCAGCGCTATCCACGAATCGGGGCCTCGGGCGGCCGGCCCGTTTGTCGCGGTCAACTGCGCTGCGATCCCCGACACTCTGTTGGAGGCCGAACTGTTCGGCTTCGAGCGCGGGGCCTTCACCGATGCCCGCCACGCCAAAGCGGGCCTATTCCAGACGGCTCATCGGGGCATCTTGTTCCTCGACGAGATCGGGTTGTTGCCCGAGAACCTGCAGGCCAAGCTGCTCACGGCGCTCGAGGAGGGCGCGGTCCGGAGGCTGGGCAGTACGCGCGCTGAGCGAGTGGACGTCTGGATCATCTCGGCCACGAGCGAGGATCTGAAGGCTGGGGCCCAGCGGTGCGGGTTTCGCGAGGAGCTCTACCACCGGCTTGCGGTGGTGATGCTTCGACTCCCACCCCTTCGAGAGCGAGGAGCGGACATCCTCACGCTCGCCGAACACTTCTTGACGCGCACGTGCACCGAGTATGGGCTGGCAGCGAAGACGCTCACTGCGGACGCGCGGCAAGCCCTCCTGGCCCATCGCTGGCCGGGGAACGTGAGGGAAGTGGCGAACGTGATGGAGCGAGCCGCCTTGCTCGTCGACGGCGGTCTGGTGACTGCAGACAATCTGGGGCTGGCGATTCCTCGAAAGCGAGGCACATCCTCTCGAGAGGAACGCGAGACAACTCGCCGTGATGCGCCGGTCGGCATGTCACTGGGCCAGGCGGTCGAAGACATTGAGCGTCGGCATATTGTCGAGGCGCTGCACGAAACCCGTTGGAACATCTCGCGCGCGGCGAACCGATTAGGGGTGACTCGCGACGTCCTGCGCTACCGCGTTCAGAAGTACGGACTACAGCTTCCTCCCGCGACGGCGGAGCCGACGGAGCCGACCGACGGCCCGCACCACGCGGTCCCGCCCACCACAGGCCGCGGCCCGGTCAATTTGCAGTGGGAGCGCCGGCATGTCGCCCTGCTCCGTGCTGATCTCGTCCCGACGGCGCCGGTGATAGCTGTCCCTGCGGCGACCGCGGCGCTCGCAACCCTCGTGGAGAAGATTGAGAACTTCGGCGGCTGGGTCGAGGAGATCAGCCCCGAAGGGCTCGTGGCGGTGTTTGGGCTCGAGGCCGTCGAGGATGCACCCCGCCGCGCGGCGCACGCGGCGCTGGCGATTCAGAGGATCGCCGCGGTCGCCCCTCGAGTTCGAATTGGTCTGCATGTCGGCGAGATCTCGATCGGCCAGATCGGCGGTGTGTCGCGGGTCGACCACACGGCAAAACGGGAGGCGTGGGAGCAACTGGAGGCGTTTGTCGGGGAGGCTGGCCCGGGGACCGTGCTCGTCAGCGAGGCGACACGCCCGTTCCTCGAGCGACGCTTTGTCCTCGCACCCGGCGTGGCCGGCGATGGAGCGACGCGGACGGTGTGTCGTCTGGTGGGTCTCGAGCGAACGGGGCTGGGCTTGGGCGAGCGGCTCACGCCGTTGGTGGCCCGGAGCCGTGAGCTGGACCAGCTTGTGCGGGCGCACACGCAGGCCCAGACGGGCCACGGCCAGGTCGTCGCCGTCGTCGGCGAGCCCGGTGTCGGCAAGTCGCGTCTTTTCTGGGAGTTCATCGAGTCGCACCGCGCCCGGGGCTCGCTGATCCTCGTCTGCAGTGCAGTCTCCTACGGGAGGCAGACGCCCTATCTCCCGGTCATCGATCTGCTGAAGGCGTATTTCCGGATCGAGCCGCGCGACAGCACGGACAAGATCCGGGAGAGGGTGACGGAGAAAGTGTTGTCGCTTGAACTCGCGCTGGCGCCAGCGCTCTCCGCCCTCCTCGCACTCCTCGACGTGCCGAACGACGACGCCCAGTGGCGGGAGCTCGATCCGCAGCAGAAGCGGCGGCGGACGCTGGAGACTGTGAAGCTGTTGCTGCTCGAGGAGAGCCGTCGCCAGCCGGTCGTCCTCGTATTCGAGGATCTCCACTGGGTCGACTCCGAGACACAGGCGGTGCTCGACACTCTGGTCGAGAGCGTCGCGAGCTATCGTGTTTTACTTCTCGTCAGCCACCGCCCCGAGTACCATCCCACCTGGGTCGGTAAGAGCTATTACGCGCAGCTCCGGCTCGATCCGCTCTCGCCTGAGAATGCCCAAGCCCTCCTCGATAGTCTGGTGGGACGTGACATGGCCACTGCTTCACTCAAGGCGCTTCTTATCGAACGCACCGGCGGCAATCCGTTCTTCCTGGAGGAGAGCGTGCGGGCAGCGGTCGAGACGGGAGTGCTCCTCGGCGATCGTGGTGACTACCGATTCGCGCGGTCCGTCGGCGAGATCCGGGTGCCCGCCACCGTCCAGGCGGTGCTGGCGGCACGCATCGACCGGCTGCCGCCGGAGGACAGAACGCTGCTACAGACGGCAGCCGTCATCGGCAGGGACGTGCCATTGGCCCTGCTCAGGACGGTGGCGGACCTGCCGGCGGAACTGCTTAGCGCGGGCCTCATGCGGCTGCAGGGGAACGAGTTCGTGTACGAGACGAGACTCGTCCCCGAGCTGGAATACACCTTCAAGCACGGCTTGACGCACGAGGTCACCTACGCGGGCCTCCTCGAGAATCGACGGCGGCCCCTCCACGCTCGGATCATGGAGGCGATCGAACGGCTGTATGCCAACCGGCTGGCGGAGCAGGTCGATCGCCTCGCCTACCATGCCCTCCGGGGTGGGGTCTGGGACAAAGCCGTTGCCTACTTCCGTCAGGCCGGCGCAAAGGCTGCCGCGCATTCTGCCTACCGCGAAGCAGTCTCGTGCTTTGAGCAGGCTCTCGGAGCCCTCACGTATCTCCCCGAAAGTCGCGAAACGATCGAGCAGGGCATCGATCTTCGGCTAGAGCTTCGCAATTCGCTCTTCACACTTGGAGAGTTCCGGCAAATCTTCGACTGCCTTGCCGAAGGTAGAATTCTCGCCGAGCGGATCGGCGATCAAGGCCGGCTGGGGTGGATCTCCGCCTACACGGCTGCCCATTTTTGCGCTCGCCGTGGCCCAGGCCTGCCGGGATTACGCCCTTCAAGTCGTGGCGAATTTCCGTTTGGGGCAGGTCTATCTCAGTCTGGGCGACTACCCTACTGCAAAGGAATGTTTCGAGCGAAACATCGAGTTCCTCGAAGGCGACCTGATCCATGAGCGCTTCGGCGAGCCGTTTGTGCCCTCGGTTCTCTCCCGGGTCTGGCTGGTCTACGTGCTTGCCAAGCGTGGAGAGTTCGCGGAGGGAATCGCCCGAGGAGAGGAAGGGGTGCAGATCGCCGAGACAGTGAATCACCCCTTCAGTCTGATCATGGCGTATCGCGCTCTCGGACATCTCTACCTGCGCAAAGGCGACCTCGACGTGGCGATCCGCTTCCTCGAGCGCTGCCGCGAGCTCGGCCAGACCTGGAATATCCCGACCTCCCCATCCGGGGTCCCCTCGTACCTGGGCTATGCGTGCATCCTCTCCGGGCACCTCGCCGAGGGCCTGCCACTTCTCGAGCGGACGATCGAGGAGTCCCTCTCGAGGGGACAACTGCAGGGCCGTACCTTCCCGTTTATCCACCTGAGCGAGGGCTATCGGCTGGCCAACCGAATAGAGGATGCGATCCGGCTCGCCGGTCAAGCGCTCGATTTCGCCCGTGATCACAAGCTACGGCCGCACCAGGCGTGGGCTCTCCGGGCTCTCGGCGAGATCGCTTCGCATCGCGATCCGCCGGATACCGAAAAAGCTGAGGCCTTCTACCGAGAGGCACGGACCCTCGCCGACCAGCTTGGGATGCGTCCGCTCGTCGCCCATTGCCACCTCGGCTTCGGTAGGCTGTATCAACGCGTGGGCAAGAGTCACGAAGCCCGAGAATACCTCGCGAGCGCTGTGACGATGTACCGCGCAATGGACATGCGGTTCTGGCTTGAGAAGGCAGAGGCTGAGGTGCGCCGCCTCTGAGACCCAAAGGTTCTGTTTCGGCGCTATCTGCTTTCTATCGACATTCCGGCCCCCAAATGGGTCCAAATGAGGCAACTCAACAGCGTCTAACTTTGCGTACTCTGTGCTGGTGTGGGATCTAGCCTTCCGCTGGAAGCAGAAATCGTTTTCCAGGGTTGAGTAGCTAAAACCAAGATATGTCGGCATCGCCATCCGTGTCTTTGCGCTAGTCGGCGCTCTGATGAGTTCTGTGGCTGCCCTTGCGGCATGGCGTTCATTGGCTTCGTCCCGCAGTACCTCGAAGTCGCAGTGTGGGCGACGCGAAGCCTACCGCCGCGCGGTCGTCGGCGGCACGATTCCGTTCATCCGCAGATAGACCACGAGCTGGCCGTGGTGGTTGCGGATCTGGTACAGCGGTCCCTGCCAGAACGTGGCGCGGGTGACGGTGCGGTCGCCGAACGGGAACTTCACGGGCTCGAGGAGCTGGGCGTCGGTCAGCGGCGTGATCATCTCCTGCGCGCTCTGGAACGTCTTCTTCAGCAGGCCGATGACCTCGGGCTTCGCCATCGCGGGTTGATGGGCGGCTTCCGTCTTGGTGCCCTTGGCGGTGTCGATGAAGCGCTGGGTGATGCCGGCGACGTGCACGAGCTGGTCGCCGAAGCTCGAGACCTCGGGCGTCGGCTTGTAGCCGTACTTCTCGGCGGGCATCACTTCGGCGACGTCGAGGATCTCGGTGGCGGCGCGCTGGAAGCTCGCCGCGAGCTCCTTGGCCAGGCTCGGCGCCGGCGTCTGGGCCGAGAGCAACGAGGGCACGGCGGCTGCGACGCCGGCGAAGAACACCACGCACGCGTAGGTCAGGGTTTTCATGGTCGCCTCCCGGCGAGATTCATCCTACACCGTTCACTCCTGGTCGAGGTGACCCACCCGAGCGCGCGTGCGTGGGCGGTCACCGGCACAACCGGCGGTAGAGCGCTTCGTAACGCGGCACGATGACCTCGGCAGAGAACCGCTCGCGCGCGCGCGCCTGCGCGGCGCGCCCGAGGGCGTGGCGTCGCGGCTCGTCGTGGATCAGGGTCTCCAGCGCCTTGACGAGGGCGGCGACGTCGCCGGCCGGCACGAGCAGAGCGCTCTCGTTGTCTTCCACCACCTCCGGGATGCCGCCCACGCGGGTGGAGACGCTCGGGCAGCCGAAGCACATGGCTTCGAGGATGCTGAGGCAGAAGCTCTCGGCGTCGGAGGTGTAGAGGCCGACGTCAGCGATCTGAAGATAGTCTTCGATAGCGTGGACCTTCTCGCGGACGATCACGCGGTCGGTCAGGCCGAGGCGCCGCACGTCGCCAGCGAACGGCGCGAACGCCTCACCGGCGAGGATGAGGAGCTTGAAGGCCTCGAGCGGGCGCACGCGCGCGGCGGTTTCCAGCAGGAGGTCGACGCGCTTGCCGTGGCGCAGGTTGGACGAGTGCACCACGAGGACTTCATCGCCGAGGCCGAGCTCGCGGCGCACGACCTCGGGCGGGCGGCTGGGCGGGCGCGGCGCGAAGAAGTTGTGGATGACCTCGATCGGGCCGTCGAAGTCGAGCACGCGCTGGGTTTCACGCTTGAGCGACTCGGACACGGCGGTGACCGCGTCCGATGAGGCCAGCGCGTGCTTGATGGCGGGCGCGTAGCCGGCGTCGTGGCCGAGCAGCGTCGTGTCCGTGCCGTGCAGTGTCGTGACAACGCGGGGCTGCTGGCCGGGCGGGAGCATGGCGCGCGCGAGGATCGCGGCGGTGGCGTGAGGCACCGCGTAGTGGACGTGGAGGACGTCGAGGCGATGATCGCGGCTCACCTCGGCCATACGCACCGAGAGCGGCAGGGTGTAGTCGGGGAACCGGAACAGCTCGTACTCATTGATCGCGACGGGATGGAAGTGCAGGCGCGGTGCGTCCGAGGGCAGGCGGAACGGACGCTCGTAGGCGATGAAGTGCACGTCGTGCCCGCGCGCTGCCAGGTCCTCGCCGAGCGTGGTGGCCAGCACCCCGCTGCCGCCGACCGACGGGTAGCACGTGATGCCGACGCGTAGCGTGTCCGCGGCCATCTCAGAGACCGTGCGCGCCGCCGGGCGGCATGTCAGCCCGATAGCTCCGTGAACGCTTCATCCGATCGCTCGATGTCCTCCCGTCGGACGTACGCGATCTCCGGCGCGTCCTCGGGCCGAAGATACGCCTGCTCGCCCGCGCCCGTCACGTAGTGCGTGCAGTGGATCACCGACTGCATCCACCGCAGCCGCGTGTCCCGCGTCGGGCTGATCTGCTCCTTCCTGAACCGGGAGGTCGCCGCCGGCAGCGTGACGAACGAATCGCCGCCCTCGTGCAGGTAGAGCGGGCCGTCGCGCGCGCGTGCTCGCACGATCTCGCCCTCGTACGGCACGTCCACGAAGAAGTCGTCCACGTCGCACGCGCGGCGCCGCACCTCCGGATCGCTCGAGCGGACGACGTCCACGCCGTCGAGCAGGCCCATCCCGCGGTACATCTCGAGACAGAAGTCGGCCACCGTCTCCGCCGACGTCTTGCGGAACAGGTCGATGACGGGGTGGTCCACGTAGTTCGTGAGCTGCCCCCGTGTCCTGGCGTGCCAGTCGGCGGCGATGCGCTTGGCGTAGAGCGGGGAGAACTTGCGCTGGAGTTTGCTGACGACGGCGAAGTTCAGATACGCGGGCTGGCCCGTCGCGCGATGGCG